>CAVOXY010000060.1:0-31662 GCA_963700515.1 uncultured Planctomycetota bacterium
CAATGGCGAGCGAGTGTTTCGGTTTGACCTATGAGCATCATAATTGCGATAATTCCCGCATATTTGAGGTGACGTTGGTTTCCGCCCGCTGTTACGGGGCACATTTTGGTAACAGTTTTGGTGACAGTCGGCAACGGGTAGCTCGCACCGCCCCGCCCCTTGGCATCTTCTCCTATCGGTGCCTGGGGACGCGGGGCAGCCGACAGATCGGAGATTCTGATGGCTGTTTATTCTGACGCCGAGCTGGATCTTGTCCGAGCCACTATGCAGCGCGAGATGGCTCTCGCATTGGCAGAGGCCGATGAGCCGCTACAGGAGGAGCTGCGTGCCGTTGTAGAGGGTGTGCGGCGCCTCTCGACCTGGCGGGTGTGTCCACGCTGACCGACAGCTGGAGCGGCCCCCGCTTGCTGACGAAGTGCTGGAGGAGCTACGTACCGCGTGGGGGCGATGCCAGTTACACGCGCATGAGGATTCGCGGCTGGCGCTGCGGCGAGCGACACCTGATTTCCCTGTCCAACTGGGCGACGACATTACCGCCGCATCCGCGCATGAAGCGGCGGTGGATCCCCGTGGGATGCTGTTGCTTTCCGTGGTCCGGTTACTGATGCCCCGGTAGAACCCTCATCCATATTGCCCACGGGGAACGCCGGGCAAGAAGCGGCTGTTCCTTGAGTTTGAGAAGCTCCTGGATAAACACGATGAGACCACCTGCTACAACAAGCTTTTCGAAACCTATGGCCACCAGTACAGACGCGGCACTATCAAAGCCTACGTGAACGATGGGCGACACCTCCTGGATAAACCGTAGCTTCTAAGTGTCCACCGACTACGCAACTACGCACCCCGGCAACCTGCTGGGGGTTTTTCATTTCTTGAGCGTAGTTGGACGTAGTCTGCCGTAGCTTCAACTACGCGCAAGACTCGTTGGTGTCGCCCGAAGCAACGTGCTGGGGCAAAGCAGGGACACACCTAAGCAAATGAGGTGAAGCAATGGCAATCGAGCGTGACACGGCGCACGCGGTGCCGGTGGATAAGGATGGCTGCTACACGATCAGCCAATTCTGCCGCCCAACGGGTATCGGAAGAACAGGCCTGCACGGCGGAGCGGCGGGGGCTGCGGACGTTCCGCAGCGGCGGCAGGAAGTTTATTTCTGGCGAAGCATGGTTTGAGTATCTCAGAGCAGGAGGGTTCGAAGGATGAGTAAGACATTTCTGGATCGGTTAGATGGATGTGACCACCCAACGCTAAAGGAGATCATCGACTACGTGGCCGAGAGCGATTGCGCCGATGGAGATCGCCCGCCCGTTTCCGGCTGTGACTGCGTTTGCTGCAAGGCCGAGCTATTGCGGCGGAAATTGTGGCCGATGAGGCCTACGGTACTGGCTGATGTGCTCGCAAAGGTGCTGGAGGTGGTAGACGATGCTCGCTGTCTGTATAGCCCCGGGTCCCTTGTACGCTTGGGACTACCGACCGAGTTGGTTGACCGGATCAGTCGGCCGTATGACTCCCGCGACCTAGCTGTACGTATCTTCGACGAAAACGGCGATTCGATAGACGGTGTGAATGCGGTTCTCGGTTTGGAACTGATTGAAGCGCTGGCCGAAGAACTAGGGATCGATCGGAAAGAGATCCGCAATACATCGGCTGGCAACGGACCATGCGGTCCACGAAAGCCGCCATCCGCCGGCGCCGTTGGTTTGGCTCCGGTGAAGGGGGAGTGTGACTAATGGCCACTTGCCCCCATTGCCAGCAATACCAAGCAGTCGGCCAAGGTGCCTGCCAGGATTGCTTGGCCAAGTTCGCCGCCCAGCGGATCGTGCCCGCCGATCACGAAGTCCGGTACATGTACGGCAACAAGACCGTCACCAAACGTGCAGCGGAGCTGAGACCGCTTCAAGGCCATCCGGGCCAAGTGCGTTGATTGTTCCGGCGGTAGTCCGACGGATGCAACGGAGTGTGTCATTCTCGATTGCCCCCTCTGGCCGTACCGACTCGGCAAACGGCCGGTATTCGTGAAAGGTGCCAAGGTCCCTGGGATCGATTCTGGCGCCGTGGAGGTGCACGTACGTGGCACTTTGGCTCCGTGAACGGAGTTTCCGACATGGAATGCGAAATGGTTGATTGTGATGCCGAAGCGGTGGTTTTCCGCCCTGTGTGAGGCACCATGCGGCATGTTTGCCGTGACCACGCAACGGTACCCAAACCGAAACGGCCGACCCTGACTCGGCCGGCCGTTTCATTTCCCGATAAGGATTTCGAGAGTGACCAAACGAAGTATACCAAACGACGACCAAAACGGCCCCGATGATTTGTTTGACGGGCCGGCTATCCCGCCACCGAAAGACGACCCGGCGCCGGACCCGTTCGACCCGGAGAGTCTGCGGCTCGGCCAAGACTTCGCATCGACCATCGGCGTGAAGAAGGTCCTGACGGTGGTTCGATGCCGGAAACCAAACCGGCAAGAATTTGTTCGGGTCCGACCCGGTGAGGAGTGGCGGCTGGAAACGGCCGCATTCGAGGACAAGGTACAGCGGGAGACCTATCTCGTTGATCGCGGATTGTGGTCGGATATGGGCGATGAGATCATCCCGATTTGCCTGTTCCTGGCGATCAATCGACAAGCGACGTGTTTCTCTGGCCGGTCAAGCTGCCGGGGCCGATGGCCGCAGCAATCCGTGGAGCGAATCCGCACTTGCGGCTGCGCAGTTGGCTGAGCGGAAATGGGTCCGCATGGCCGCCAACATGGCCGGCGGTTTGTATGACACGTTTGAGGCGTCCGGGGAGCTGGCCGACCCGGAGTGGCCGGACCTTGTCGTTTCACGAGATTCTGCGGTTGTCGTTCAAGGATCGATTCATTCGATCCGATGACCACCCCGTCTTGCGACAACTGCGGGGTGAGGCATGACGGCCGACCCGTTGCGACACTACCGCCAGGTGTGGGCGTGCGACTTTGAGTTTCACGCCCCACCGGGCGAGTTGCCGGACGTTATCTGCATGGTGGCTCGCGAGTACCGCACCGGCCAGTTGATACGCCTCTGGCAAGACCAGTTGGCCGAGCTGCGGGAGCCACCGTTTCCGATCGATGCCGATTGTCTGTTTGTGGCCTACTACGCTTCGGCCGAATTCGGTTGCTTCCTGCAATTGGGCTGGCCGATGCCGGCGCAGGGTGCTGGATCTGTTCACCGAGTTTCGGAATGCGACCAATGGCCTACCCGTCCCGTGCGGCAATGGCCTACTCGGCGCGTTGGCCTACTACGGTCTCGGAGCGATTGCGGCGGCCGAGAAGTCCGACATGCGAGATCTGGCGATCAGAGGCGGACCGTTCACGCCGGCCGAGCGAGAGGCGCTGTTGGACTATTGCCAGAGTGACGTTGATTCGCTCTGATTCGATTGCTGCCGGTCATGCTGCCGGAGATCGATCTGCCCCGGGCGCTGCTCCGGGGCCGCTACATGGCCGCCGTAGCTGCGATGGAACACAACGGCACACCAATAGACGTTGAGACGTTGGACGCGCTACGGGCGAACTGGGGGCGTCTCAAGGGACGATTGACGCGAGCTATCGATTCGGACTATGGCGTATTCGTTGCGGGTGGACGATACCGCACCAACGGCAAGACACTATTCGGAAAAGAGATCTTGGCGATTGCGGCAGAGGTGGGTTGTCACCCGTACTACGTGGGACAAGCCGCCCGACACGTTCACGCATCGCGTGTGGAGTTTGTCCGAGAGATCCGAGAGGCGGAGCAGGCGGCACGACGAAAGACCGGATTGACGGTCGGTGCCGTCGCCCGATGGGAGAATGCGGGGCGAGATCATTCGACCTGGCCGGCGCTCGATGTTCTCGCGCGGGAGCTGGCCGGAGAGTATCCGGCATTGGGGATCGGGTCCGGCTATTCGACCGAAGACGGGTATGACGACACCGACCACGCCGCGCTGCTTTGGGATCGATTGCGGGAGCCGACCGAGAAGCTACCAAAGCAAACTGACCCGGAGATTCTGAGCGAGACCGCTTACCAGGTGAGCGACGCGCCGGCCGACCTGCCGGACGATGCGCCCGATGAGTTTCTCGGCGGAGCGGTTTGCCAGTTGGTTGATTGCTGCCGATATCCCGTGGCCTAGACTCCCGTCCGGCGCGTTGGCATTAGATGACGAGTACATTTCGTCAGATGGCCAAGACGCATCCCGCGCGTGGCTCCCCTGCGGGAGCTGCGGCATACCCTCGGTGAAATGCGACTATTCGAAGACCTGGCGGTTGGCTCCGATGGCCGCAATCGTTGTTTGCTGTCCCCGTTTCGCGCCCGCAGTAGTCGCAACGCGCCGTCGAATGCCAGGTTTATTTTCGGGCCGTCCTGTTGGCTCCGAAGTTTGATCCAGCCGGCGCCGGGTCGCGCGGTGGCCTATGTTGATTGGTCACAACAGGAATTCGGTATTGCGGCCGCTCTGTCCCATGACGGGGCAATGATGCAGGCCTACGCATCGGGCGACCCATACTTGCGGTTTGCCATCCAAGCCGGCGCCGTCCCACCCGATGCGACCAAGGCCAGCCATCCGGCCGAGCGTGAGTTATTCAAGACCTGCGCGTTGGGTGTGGCCTATGGGATGCAGGAGGAGAGTCTAGCCCGTCGCATCGAGCAACCGCCTTGCGTAGCGCGTGAGCTGCTGCGATTGCATCGGCAAACATACCCGAAGTTCTGGCGTTGGTCCGAGGCCGCAGTAAATCACGCCATGTTACTCGGCACGTTGCGGACGGTATTCGGTTGGACGATTCACATCGGCCCCGGCGCCAATCCGAGATCCCTGGCAAATTTCCCGATGCAAGCCAACGGCGCCGACATGCTGCGGCTGGCTTGCTGCCTGGCGGTCGAGCGTGGCATTCAAGTCTGCGCCCCGGTGCACGATGCCGTTCTGGTGGAGGCCGGCGCCAACGATATCGAGCAGGTGGTGATGGACACCCAAGCCGCGATGGCGGAAGCGAGCCGGGTGGTACTCGGTGGGTTTGAGTTGCGGTCCGATGCGAAGATCATCCGGCACCCGGAACGATACTCCGACCCGAGGGGCAAACGAATGTGGAATACGGTGATTGAAATTCTGAAGGATCTTGAATCGGAAAGTGAGGCCGAGGGATGGCAAGACCACCCGTTCTAACGTGCGACCAGTTTGGTGCATGTGAATCGTTCAGTTTGGTACATGTACCTGCGACCACAGTGGTCGCACCTGTCCAATCTTATATCTCCTTCTTATATCTCCTTCTTAAATAACTATGGACCCCCCGACTAGACCAATTCCGAATGCGACCAGAGGACCGAACCAAAGTGTAAGCCTTCCAAGAGACCACCACGGCATAGACCTGGTGAGTGGTTTCTCAAAGGTCCGATACCGGGTTCGTGGTTGGTCGCGGCAATGGGTCAGACACACTCGGCACTGCGCGTGGGTCTCGTGCTTTGGTATCTGGCCGGCTGCAACAAATCTCAACGACGGTCAAACCCACATGGACAGACTGGAAACAGTTTGGGTTACTGCGTGAAGTGGCACATCGAGGCTTAGAGCGATTGGAGCGTGCAAATTTGGTGAGTGTGAAACGGCATCGTGGACGGTGCCCGATTGTGACAATCTTGGACACTAACGGAGCGGATAAACCATGACCACTGACCACAGCAACGACTGCCGACACTACTGCAGCGGGTGCGGCCGCTACTTCGGAGCGAGCTTACCTATGCTCGTGTGCGTGCACTGTGGGAGCCACCTGGTGAATCGCAACCACGCGCTGATGCTATGGCGAGCGGGCGAGCTGGCCAAGCGGACGGGCTGCACGGTGGCGAGTGAGCTACCCCCGGTTTCGGCGGGTCCCTCCAGAGCCTAACAGCGTGACCTGTTCCCCCCCCCCTCTCGCAAACCAGACACATTTTTAGTGAGACACTGGGACAAATGGACAAGATAACCAAAAACGAGCACGGATTTCATGCTAGTCAAGTTATTGGCCCAAACTGACGCCCTCTGGAGGCCGATTCGACGGTGGGATATTCCCGCCCGGGCGATCTTGGAGCGGCGGCAGGTTTACCGGGGGATGGGGACTCCCGTTCGACTCTCGCCCCAGCGGTGGTGAGGCGGAGCGGAAACGTCGCACCCGGGAAATGAAAAAGCTGGAGCAGACCGGGCAGGTGATCTTCGCGGGGCTGCGGGGACAGCGGTCGTGCTGGAAGCTGACCAGCGAGGGTGACTGGCGGTTGCGGTCGGCTTGTGGGCTGTACGGCTACGCCGAAATGCTGGTCGGTCTGGGGCGCTCTCGCGTCCGAGAAGGTGCCCGGTCACGCGGACGACAACATGGTGCCCGAAGTGTGGTTTACGGGCGGGTACGATTCACCGGGCGTGCGGGAGCGGTTGCTGCGGTTGGAGGAGGTGCTTGTGCCAGCACTGTGCCGGGGTACTCGTGACGGGCGGTTTGGACAGCGACGGCAGAGTGGCCTATCGCTCAACTGACAAGTCATTGCCCGATGTGCCGGTGGGTCTGCCCGAGCACGACGCCTCCCTGGCCGACACCTACAACGACAGCTTGCTTGCGGCCGCTGACGCCCTGGCGGTTGCCAAGCCCTCGGCCACGAACGTGATTCCGATCCGGTTGTCCTGCGGACTGTGGCCGGGGAAGCCGCCGAAGTCGGTCCGGTCGGCACTGTCGCCGCTCCACGCGATTCTCGGAGGTGTGGCATGACGACCTGGCAGGAAGCTCCCACGATCGTTCTCCCGCGCGGCTCGCCGCCCGCACTGCTCGTCAATCGACCCGCCGATGATCGTGGCGCAGCGAGGCCGGTGGCGATGGCAGTGTGAGCAGGAGGTGAGCGTCTGTCGATCGTGCTCCCGGAAGTTCTGGATTTCGATTGACCCCGGACGAACTGCCGATCGTTCTTCCAGCCGTTGGAAAAAGTTCCCGGGGAACCTTTAGAATTCCCAGCATAGGAGACCCGCTATGGAACTGTTCAGAAACGAAGATGACGAATCTGGGTACTGGAAATCAACGGGGAGTGTGCGTTGTGGTCGGAGGTGGTTGCCAACCATGAGCTGATGGCGGTCTACCGCTCTCTGGACGATGACGACCAAGCCGAACTGCTTTCGATGGTCGAAGCCGCCGCCGCCGAGCAGGCTACCGTGCAGGCCAGTGCCTTGGATCAAGCCGGCGCACTTCTGCCTGGCAGTCGTCGATTCGACGGTGACGCTGGCGGAACCCCGCCAAGGTGACTTTCCGTTTCGTCGAGAACGGCAAGTATGATTCCTACGGTTGTCCGTTGGGTGAATTCGTTCGGTGTGCCGACCGATGAGTGACCTGCCGGCCGAAGCCCACCACCTGATCTCAGCGTGGCACCCGAGCTGCGGCAGTCGCCTCTCTACGTCATGCCGCAGGGTGACTTCCCGTTGGAGAACTGCGACGGCGTGAGGGGTACTGTCCACCGCCGACAAGTTGGCTCCGCCGTTGGTGGCTCGACTGCAGGCATCAGGTCAGTGGCAGGGGGCCGGTTCGATCATCCTGCTAGGTCGGCCCGCTTTCCACATGAAGGCGCGAGCAGGCCCTCGGTCTTGCTCTCCATGAGGCGGGCCACTTACTGCCCTATTGCACCGCCATCGAAACAGCGGATCCCACAAGCGATCAGGTGGCCGCTTGCATGTCGTTGGCTTCCCGGCTCGATGAGTACATGCTCGTTCGAGGGCAACGCGCCACCTTGGCAGCGGTGGCACGGGGCCGGCGGACTTCCACCGGATCGTCTGCCACCTGCGGCATCGCTCTGGGATCCACGCCGATCATTTTCAGGCGGGCGAATGTTTCGGGCTGCCGCGGCTGGAGTTGTTCGCCCACATGCTGGCCGATGAGTTGGTGGCGATGGCCACCGCGACGTTTGAGGAAATCTTACAGGCCCCACTGCCGCCGATGTTCGCGTGGCTGTGGGAACAATGCACAGAGGAGTAATCATGACATACCTTGCGACCCGAGAAACGAAACAACAGCGTGCGGATCGGTTGTCGGCCATCCGGCAAGCTAACCTTGTGGCTCCCGATATGCCATCACTTGATAGTCGTCGTGCCGCCGAGGAAGGTCTTGCTGCGTGCGAGGCTGCGACGGTCGAATACCTTTCGCTCACGGCCGCACTGTCCGCCATCCAAGCTGACATGGATTCTGCGGCCGATCAGCAGGTTTCCGCCTGCGGCCCGATCCAGGCGGAGTTGCCCACCCTCGGCACGGACGACCGGTCTGGTAAGCGTAGGCTGGAGCTGCTCAACGAACTGGCCAGTCTGAACCTCGCCTTGGAGAATCGGTTACGTGAACTGAAGAGCCAAGCCCTTGCCATCGAGCAGCGTAAGAACCATGCCGGTATGCGAGCGGCTCAACGGCCGAAGCACCTGGCCGAAATCCGCTGCTGCCGCTCTTCCGCTACGGTGACCGCCCAACGGGTCAAGCAACGTCGCCATCGAACTGGCTCAGTCGCGGTTGCGGGTTGCGGCGGGACAACGCGGCGATATGGCCGGCTGATGAGTTTTGGGCTGCGGAGTTGGCTGCGGCTCAAGCCGCTCTGGAACAAGCCAGGGAGTAGCCTTTGCCGGTTCCTGCGGCCCGCCCGTGGCCATTTCACCAAACCTGGCGGGCGGGTCGTGGGCTTTGCACGCCGCCGGTCGGCTCCGTGTTGCTGCCCAGAGCGGGGCCGGCCGGTCGGCTGTTTGCCGGACGTGCGTCCCACGACATCTTCACCCCCTGCTGGGTACAATCCCGGCAAAGGGGGTGGCAGATGCTCGCACCGTATATCCGACGCGGTTCTTGTGCAGGTTGTGGGGCTGGTGCGACGCGGCGGGTCCGCTATATCGACAAGACCTTGATTCCGCTCTGTGAATTCTGTCCGTCGCCTGCTCAGATCCTCCGCCGAGCCGCCGACATTCGTCTAGGCTGGGAGCCCTGGCGATGGCGACAGGAGTGCCCGCCGACCGAGCTGGAGATACCGGACATGTGGGGGTCAATGCAGGTGTTCCGGGGCCACGGGCACGCCGAGGAGTAAGGACTGCTTGCACTGCTAAGCACTTGGGTGGCAAAATGAGGCGAGCCGCCCCGGTGTTAGCAACACCGAAACGGCTCTGACCACAACGCAACCCTGTTAACGGAGGGCCACGTCATGGCTGAAATCAGCGTAACAATTTTCCGACGCGCGGATAGACCCTTCTGGTACATGCAGTACCGCGACCCGGTGACCGGATAAGAAGGTCCGCAGGTGCACCGAGAAGGCGACCCGTCGAGATGCCGAGCGAGCTGCGGCGCAGTGGGAGAAGGATCTCCGCGAGGGTCGTATCGTCACCAACGGACGCATTTCGTGGTCGGACTTCCGGCACCAGTACGAACACTCGTCGCGAGGGGCTGGCCCCCAACACGCAAAAACGGATCTGTGGCGTTTTCAACGTGCTGGAATCACTGATCGGCCCCAAGACCCTCGGCCAGTTGTCGCGCGAGACTCTGGACGCCTACGCTTCGAAGCTACGCGAGGCCGGCCGTAGCGAGTCCACAATCAAGAGCCACCTGGCGCACATCAGAGCGGCCATGTCGTGGGCCGTGGAGCGTGGCTATCTGTACTCGGTCCCCAAGATGCCGAAGATCCAACGCGCCAAGACTCGCAAGGTCATGCGGGGCCGGCCGATCACCACCGAAGAATTCGAGCGGATGCTGGACAAGGTGCCGGACGTGATTCGCCAGCCAAACCTCGGCAAGCGGAAAGAGAAACCGCCCACGGACTGGCAACGGGTTCCCGGGCTGGCAACATCTACTCAACGGGCTGTGGTGGAGCGGACTGCGGATCCCGAGGCGCTGGAGTTGTCCTGGGACGATGAGTCCCGCTTGCTGGTCGAGTTGTCCTATCAGCGCCCCATGCTGCGCATCCCGGCCGAGCGGGAGAAGGGACACAAGGATCGGTTGCTACCGATCGCTCCCGAATTCGCGGAGTTCCTGCTGAAGACCCCCAAGAGCCAGCGGCGCGGGTTTGTCTTCGATCCCCGGCCGATGCTGGAACGGGACGGCCGGCTACGTAAGCAACAGGTGGAGCGGACGATCGCGGCATCGGCCGAGCCGCCAATGTGGTGGTGGATACGGGGCGGAAGACCGCCACGGCGCACGACCTGCGCCGGTCGTTCGGGTTACGGTGGGCCGGTCGGGTTATGCCGCAAATCCTGATGGAGCTGATGAGGCATGAGGCGATTGAAACCACGATGAAGTATTACGTCGGCCGAAATGCGGAGGCAACGGCCGAGGTTCTGTACGCTGCCCTGGACCCGAAAACGGCACTGGTACCCAAACTGGTACCCAAGACGCGCCTCCTATCGGAGAATCCCGATACAACGACCCACAATAACCCCCGGGAAAAACAGGTATTCCGAGGGTGAGCGGACGCTGAGAAAATTATCCGTCCCGATTGCAAATCCGCCATCGTCGGTTCGAATCCGACCGGCGCCTCCAATTTACAAGCCAAGATTCCCGCCCCCGGGACTCTTGGCTTTCTTTTATGATCCCCTCGCATTGCTGGGCCACCTGCCACATCGCACCCCCCCACACCTACTAACTTCCGAATTCTTGGAACCCAAGCGGGTGCTACACTACAATGAAAGGCTTCTCCCCCCTTCGTAAATCTATCGCAGGTATCGATTTGGATGGCTATGGGTACTCAGTTTTGGTGTGATCGGCAGATAACCATCCGAGTGGAGGGTCCCGACGGCGGACGAACCATCGATGTCGGCAAGCCGTATGCACGAATTGGCAGTCATCGGCGTTCAGAAGTCATTCTGGAGGGTCCGACCGTCCCCAAACTCGGCCTCTACCTGCACGCCACCGAGCGTGGTATTTTCTGTGCTCCGTTGACCAAGCCAGAAAACGGCTCAGACCAGGTCGGCCAATGGCTGGCTGACGACCGCTCTGTGGCGCTGGGCGACTATCAGGTTTGCGCCACGTTCACCGATGGCACGGGCCAACAGGTCGACGGATTGCCGCGATTGGACGAGAAGGGGAGTGCCCCACTACCGATCCCGGTGATTTACGTCCTCGTGAACGAACAGCGGCGGGCAACGTATCGAGCTTATCGCAGCTTAACGGTCGTCGGGCGGGAGCAGCCGAGTGCCCTGCGGCTGAAGAGCGAACTCATATCATCGGCGCATTGTGTGCTGTATTGGCAGGACGGGCGACTTTGGTTTATCGATTTACTGAGCAGCAACGGGACGGAGAAGCGAGGACGCCGGCGGGATGCCGAGCGGTTGCGTTTAGGAAAAACGATCAAGCTGGGTGACGTCCGACTTGGTTTCGCCCGCACGTCGGACGAACCATGGCGGGCCCCCGAGGATGAAGCGGCACACGTTGAACAGTCATTTCCAACTCCGTTCGCCCGATCTAGCAGTCACTTCTGTCGCGGATTCGCGCGGCTCGTTGTCGGCGTCCGGCTCGTCGCTACAAGACGACGACAGCGCGCTGGGTGTCCAGTTCCAGGAAGATGAAGATCAGGATCGAAGAACAGCCGGTTTCGGCCCTGTTAACGACGGATCAAACCGAGGCAATTACGGAAATGCAACGCCAGCTGGAAGAGCAACGGACTCAGTGGGAGGCCGAGCGTGAGCAAGAGGAGCAGGACCTGCGTCAACAGCATCGGGAAATCGATCAGCACTTCACCGAGATCCAGTCGTGGCGTGAGCAGTTGAGTTCCCGCAGTGAGGAGCTGGATCAGGACCTGACCAAGCTGGCGGAAAGCCATGCCGAGTTGGACAAGATGCGACGCGAGTTGCTGGTGGCACGAGCGCAAATCGAGCGACGTGAGGTGGAGCTGGAGCAGCACGAAGCAGGCATCGAGCACACTGGTTCGCGAGCGGGCGGAGCTGGCCCGGGAAACCGAATCGCTCAACGCCGCCCGCCAGGAGTTGGACGAACAGCGACAATCGTTGGAGCAGCTGCGGCAAGAAGTGATTTCCGAGCAGAGTCGTACGCAGCAGGATCGGACGACCATGCTGGCCCAGATCGAGCAGCAACGCGCCGAACTGGCTGAACTGACGGCGCAACTCCAGACGCAGCGGAAGGAGTTAGCCCACGATCGCGGCGAACTGGAAACGCTCCGTGCCTCTCTCTCCGGCACCCAGCTGCAAGTGGCGACTGAATCTGGAGGCCGAGCGCAAGGCGATCGCGGTCGAAAAGGAGCAGCTCGCCGCCGCCCGCCAGTCCCGGGAAGAACAGCTTCAGCAATGGCAGGTGGAGAAGGAAGCACTTAGCAGCGAACTCGCCCAACGCACGGCCGAACTCGACACCGCGCGGGAAACCATCACGGCCGAGCAAAAGGCACTCACGACCGTCCGCCAGTCCTTGGCTGAGCAGCAGCAGCAGGACAAAGGTCAGCTCAAGGAGCAGAAGTCTGCCGCAGCGAAACTCCGGCGGGAGTTTCGAGCAGGAGCAGAAATCGTTTGAACAGTTGCGCAGCGCGTGGCAGCAAGAAAAGGATCAGCTGACTGCCGACCTCCAGCGCCGAGCGGCGGAACTCAGCGCGGCGCAAGAGGCCCTGGCCGCTGAACAACACGAACTCCAATCGCTGCGTCAGTCCCTCTCCGACCAGCAGCAGGAAACGGCCGGGGAGTTGGAGCAGCGGCAGTCGCAGCTCGAGGCAGCTCAGGCCCAGCTGCAGCGCGACAGGGCGGGGGTCGAGCAACAGCGTCAGCAGTTGTTGTCGGAGCAAGAAACGTTCGACGAAGAAACTGCAAGCTCGCCTCACGCAATTGGACAGCCGCGAGCAAAAGTTGAAGGAAGATCAGGCCGCGGTGCAGGAACTTCGCCAGTCGCTGCTCGACCTGGAACAAAGTCGCGATAGCTCGCTCGAGCAGGAACGCCAAACATTGAATGAACTGCGATTGCAGTTCACACGCGAACGTGGTGCGGCGGAACAAGAACAACTGCTCTGGCAGCAGGAGCGGGAACGGCAATGCCAAGAGCTGGACCTGCGAAAACAGCAACTCGATGACACGCAACAAACGATCGCTCAACAACAGGAGCAACTCGCTGCGTTGCGTGCCGAACTCGAGTCCCAGCAATCGGATCTGCGGTCGGCCCGCACGGCACTCGACCAGTCCCAAGAGGCCCTGATTGCCGAGCGGAATGCGTGGCAGATCCAGCAGGAGCAAGCCACGCAGGAGCGGCATGATGCCCGAGCAGCAACTGGCCCAGCGTAAGGCTGAAGTGGACCTGCTGCGTCAGCAGCTCAAACAGCAACAGCAACAGGTCACTGCAGCAGCAGCAGAGAACTCACTGCGCAGCAGCAAGAAACTCACTGCGCAGCAGCAAGAAGTCGCTACGCGGCAGCAAGAAATCACTGCACAGCACGAACAGCTGACCCAACTGCAAAGCGAATTCACCTTGCAGCAAAACGAGTCTGCCGCTCAACTCGATCAGCAGCGGCAGGCAGTGGAGCAGTCGCGGCAAGAGGTGGTGGCGTTGCAGGCGGAACTGGCCCAGCAGCAGGAGGCATTGTCCGGATTCGAGCAAGAGATGCAAACCAAAGAACAACAATTAGCTAATGAGTTTGTGGAGATGGAGCGGGACAAACGAGAATTTGAAGCCCGTTTGGAGGCCTGGTCGGGAGAAAAACAGGAACTCGAGCGGAAGCACGACGCCAAGCGGTCCGAGATCGAGCAGATGTGCGACTCGCTCGAGCAGCGGCGTGAGCAATTCGAAGCGTGGCAGTCGGCAGCTGAACGCGAGTTGGAAGAAACACGCGTGCAGATCCAGCAGCAATCCCATCAATTGGAAGCTCAGCTCCAGAAGCTTAAGGCCGAGCAACATTCGTTGAGTGACGAGCGACGGACGCTGGATGCCGAACGCGCTCGCCTGGACGAATTCGCCCTGCATCAGACCGAGGAGTTGGCTCGCAAAGTGCGTCAACACGAGCCCGAAAGGGAGGCGGCGGTACCGTCGGACGAAGAATACGCGGCCCGCGAAGCGGACTGGGAACCGTCCCCGGACGACGAACCGCTCGAGGAACATATCACCGCGGAAGGACAACTCGGACACGGGGTCATGGGACAGCAATTCGAGGATGTGGATCCCGTCTTGCTCGGGGAAAGCGGCGGCAAACTGGGAGCCGGGAAGGGGGGCAAAAGGAAACGGACACAGGAGCGAATTCCTGTTGATCCAGCGGCCGATGAAGCCTATGAAGAGCTTGTCGATCGACTCGTCAAATTCAACTGCTCCAAGAAGAAAAGCTGGTTCCAGTTTTGGAAGTAGCCGCCATAGCTCGACACTCCCGGCCGTGCTAATCTGCACGCGGCCGGTGGCCGCAACCAAAGGGCGCGTCCCGAGTCTGGTTTGGCTGAGTTGGACGACCAGAACGATTAGGGAATGCGGAATGATCGGAATTGCACGTTTCACGCGGTTTCTCATTGCGCACTGCGCATTACCGATTCGTTCCCAATCGAGCAGTCGGCGCCACAACATGTGCGCGCGCATCCTACACACCAAACCTTTAACCCCATTCACCCGCCACCGCCGTCACCCGTCCATGGGTGACGCGATCACGCACATTGCGCACCGCGAAAAGCAAGGTCGGACGATTCGCTCACGTTAAGAGCCAGAGCACAAATAACAAATAACAAGTAACAAGTAACAAATAACAAATGACAATTGCCTTGCCTTCGCTTCTAGATCCTGTCCGCCACATCGCTATCGCCGCAGGTGAGCAAGCGCTCCAATACTATGGGCTCGATACGCCGATCCAGCGGAAGGCGGACGATTCGCCGCTGACGTTGGCCGACAAAGCGTCCCACCGATTGATCCTGTCGGAATTAGCCAAACTGACACCCGAGATACCGGTCGTGTCGGAGGAATCGGCCGATGGCGAAGCCGTCAGCCTGGCGTCCGACGAATGGTTGTGGCTGGTCGATCCGCTCGACGGCACGAAGGAGTTCATCAAGCAGACCGGTCAGTTCACCGTCAACGTGGGACTGATCCATGACGGGTACCCTGTGCTGGGCGTCATTCACGTTCCTGTGTCGGGGACCAATTACCTGGGAGTGACATGCGCCGAGTTGACGGGTGCCTGGACCCAGCCCTCAGGCGGCGAACGTCAGGCCATTCGTACTCGGGCAGCCGATCTGGAGCGATTGACGGTCGTGGCCAGTCGCGACCATGCTGGCCCGGTCGTGGAAGCCTTCTTGCGGCGTCTGTCGGGGGCGGAGGTGACGAGCATGGGCAGTTCGCTGAAGTTCTGCCTGGTTGCCGAGGGCTTAGCTGATTTCTATCCCCGCGTGGTCCCGACCATGCAATGGGACACGGCCGCCGCTCAAGCCATCCTCGAAGCGGCCGGAGGCCAACTGACGGACATGGCAGGCACCCGGCTCGCCTATCGCAAAGAACGACTTCGTAACCCATCCACCATGGCGTTCGGTGACCCCCGCATCGATTGGCCGGCCTTCTTTCAGGCTTGAGGGTAAGGGTTATTGGTTATTGGTTATTGGTTATTTGTGGTACACGCCCCTGTCTCCTTCTCCTCGGGACTTCGCAAACGACGGGAATTACTAATCTACGCATCGCGGGTTGGTGAGGTCGATCGAATCAGCCCAACGAGCATAGAGACCGTCTCAAGCAGTATTCCCTTCCCGTCGTCAGCCGTTGATTTCCCGATCATCGTTTTGGCGACAAGGACATCCAGACAAGCCGCACATTCGAGTGCCGATCCACGAGCGTTATCGAAATAGCGACATCGGTCTGCCGGTGTGTACTTGCCGTTACCTTCAGCGATGTTGAGCGGAATCGAAGTCGCTGCTCGATCAAACTGTCCGTGGATCGCAGTGTTCTTCGGAATCTCATCCAGTACTTCGCATGACCAAGCCACGAATGTTATGGCAGACTGATAGACGTTCAGCTTCTCATGGTCGAATTGTGGCACAGGTGACACACACACCCCCCCCTCTCTCTACCGCCCTGTCCAGTTCTTAATCTTAATCTTAATCTTAATCTTAATCTTAATCTCCAGCCCCTTCCAGAACGCTGCATCAAGGCAGCCGATAGGACGCCGGGAAGAACCAACCGCGGAAGAAGAGTAAGATTATGAGTAAGATTATGAGTAAGAAGAAAACACAGCGGCTACTATCAGAGTGAATCGCAAATCGTCGGCGAAAACCATCAACGGAGCGGGCATTTTTTCCGATTTTTCTTGCGACGTGCCTCGCTCCAGTTCTGACTCTTGCCCTGACTCTGACTCATAATCTTACTCTTAATCTTAATCTTAATCTCCAGCCCCTTCCAGGACGCTGCAGCAAGGCAATCGATGGGACGCCGGGCTGAACCAACCGCGGAAGAAGAGTAAGATTATGAGTAAGATAGGTCAGAAGAAAACACATCGGCTACTATCAGAGTGAATCGCAAATCGTCGGCGAAAACCATCAACGGAGCGGGCATGTTTTCCGATGTTTCTCGCGACGTGCCTCGCTCCAGTTCTGACTCTTGCCCTAACTCTGACTCATAATCTTACTCTTACTCTTACTCTTACTCTTAATCTTACTCTCCAGCCCCTTCCAGGACGCTGCAGCAAGGCAATCGATGGGACGCCGGGCTGAACCAACCGCGGAAGAAGAGTAAGATTATGAGTAAGATTATGAGTAAGAAGAAAACACATCGGCTACTATCAGAGTGAATCGCAAATCGTCGGCAAAACCATCAACGGAGCGGGCATGTTTTCCGATGTTTCTTGCGACGTGCCTCGCTCCAGTTCTGACTCTTGCCCTGACTCTGACTCATAATCTTACTCTTAATCTTAATCTTACTCTCCAGCCCCTTCCAGGACGCTGCAGCAAGGCAATCGATGGGACGCCGGGCTGAACCAACCGCGGAAGAAGAGTAAGATTATGAGTAAGATTATGAGTAAGAAGAAAACACATCGGCTACTATCAGAGTGAATCGCAAATCGTCGGCGAAAACCATCAACGGAGCGGGCATGTTTTCCGATGTTTCTTGCGACGTGCCTCGCTCCAGTTCTGACTCTTGCCCTGACTCTGACTCATAATCTTACTCTTAATCTTAATCTTAATCTTACTCTCCAGCCCCTTCCAGGACGCTGCAGCAAGGCAATCGATGGGACGCCGGGCTGAACCAACCGCGGAAGAAGAGTAAGATTATGAGTAAGATTATGAGTAAGAAGAAAACACATCGGCTACTATCAGAGTGAATCGCAAATCGTCGGCGAAAACCATCAACGGAGCGGGCATTTTTTCCGAATTTTCTTGCGACGGGCCTCGCTCCAGTTCTTACTCTTGCCCTGACTCTGACTCTTACTCCTAATCTTACTCTTAATCTTAATCTTAATCTTACTCTCCAGCCCCTTCCAGGACGCTGCATCAAGGCAATCGATGGGACGCCGGGCTGAACCAACCGCGGAAGAAGAGTAAGATTATGAGTAAGATTATGAGTATGAGTGGAACGGACCAACTCTTTCTTCACTCCGTCACGCCCTCGCCGAAGACGCACTCCCCGGCGTTGAACGTGGCGAGGATCCGGATCGGCTCGGCCCCGGTTTGCAGGAACTGGATCAAGTCAGCCCGATCGCCGACATCCAGGCGGCCGAAATTGAGTTGCAGGAGGTTGGCGGGCCGATCGCTCGCCATATCGATAGCGGCGGCGAGGTCGACGCCGGCGAATTGCATGACGTTGACCACACCCGTGATCAACGGCATCGTGGCGCCGGCCAGGTACTCACGCTGTCCGGCGACAACAGCGCGCCCGTCTTCGAGCACATCGACATTTCCCAAGCCGGTCTGCTCGTAGTGGCCTGGCGGAGTGCCCCCGGCACCGGCCAGTCCGGTCATATCACTGATCAGTACGACGCGTTGCGGAGTTTTGCCACGAACCAGTGACTTCACAACCGCGGGGGGGAGGTGATGACCGTCGACGATCAGGCTGGCCGTCAGGCAATCTTCCGCTAACTGATCCCAGATATAGTTGGGATGGCGATGAATCATGGCGTGTGCGCCGTTGCCCAGATGAGTACTCATGCAGGCGCCGGCCGCGACCACCGCGCGGATCTGTTGCGAGTCGGCGTTGGTGTGTCCGATCGAAACGAGCAGGCCACATTCGACGGCGCGTCGAGTGAATTCGGGGGCCGAAGCATATTCGGGCGACAGCGTAATGAGCTTGATGTGGCCGCGCGCGACTTCTTGCAGACGCTCAAACTCGCTCCAATCGGGCGGGCGACAGTACTCTACCGGGTGCGCACCGCGCGGACCATCTTGAGCCGAGATGTAGGGACCTTCCAAATGGATACCAACCACCCTCCGCGCGACCGCCGGCCGAGACTCCATCGCTTCGGCGATGGTACCCAGTGCATGGAGCAGCAGATCGTGGCATTGCGTGATGACGGTTGGCAGGAAGCAGGTAACTCCCAGCGGATCCATCGCCAGGCTAATCTGTTCGACCGCGTCACCAGTCACGCCCCACTGCGTGAACTCGCGACCTCCGTAGCCGTTAACCTGCATGTCGACCAGGGCCGGGGCGAGCCAGGGCAACGTCCCTTTTTCCGCGCACCGCCAGGCATCCACACTGGCAATGCGGCCGTCGGCGATTTCGATCGATACCGGTTGCCCTTGGTCGTAACGTCGTCCTATTAATCGCATGACGTTGCTCCCCTGAAGTGATTCCGCTCACTCGAGCACGGCAATCATGATTGTCCATCTTTGGAGACTCCTTGTCCACCGCCCTTTTCTTACGCTTACTCGTACAAATAACAAATAACAAATAACAAGTAACAAGTAACAAATAGCAAATATCCAGTCCCACCCGCACATTCGGCACCCATAATCCGCGGTCATCGGTCGCTCTGATAAGCTATGATTTCTCGGAGACTTGTTTCATTCAATGCCTACCGCGACCGAGTGCCGTCTCTGAGGTAACGATGACTCACGACATACACACGGCGGCCATGGACCACTTGATCGACCGTTTGGATCGCCTGCATACAGCGCCCCACGTGGCTTGCCAGGTTCTCTCCCTGCTGCAGGATGAGAATTTTGAAACGTACGATTTGGTGCAGTGCCTGGAGGCGGATCCGGCGCTCGCGACGTCCGTCCTGCGACTGGTCAATTCGTCGTACTTCGGCCTGGCTCGCAATGTCGCCAGCCTGCAACAGGCCGTGACGTTTCTCGGCAGCCGCTCACTGCGTCTGGCGGTCCTCAGTTTCGGGCTGCTTGAGCAGTTGGTGAAAGACACGCCGGGCCAATTGTATGATGACTTCTGGCGCCGCTCACTGACCATGGCCTCCGTCGCCGCGCGATTAGCCATCCGCAAAAAGGAGTTGGCCAGCGACGAGGCGTACAGCGCCGGGCTGCTATCCGATGTCGGCCTGCTGCTGCTGGCTCAGCTGGAAACAACCAGCTACGTCAAGCTGTACCAGCGGGTGGGACATGGCCCAATGCTGATCGAATCAGAACGTGAAATGTACGGCTTTCATCACGGGCAGCTTGGCGCGCGACTGTTGGAACGCTGGAATCTTCCCGAGTGCCTGACGCAGGCGGTCGCCGCACACCACAAACAGCCCGAACCGGACGACACCCTGTCGCTCACCACCCACATCGCCAACCTGATGGCCGACGCGCTGTGGACCCCCGATTGCCCGCAGGTGACCGAGGCCCGTACGCTCCTGGAAACCGAGTTCGGCATGGACCTGGACGGATTCATTACCTTGGCCGTGGACTGCAAAGATATCATTCGCGACAGCGCTTCGCTCTATCATGTCCAACTGGCCGGCGAAATCGACTGCGAAGCACTCGTCAACCAGGCTCGATCTCAATACATGGACGAGGCCATGGAAGCAGCCATCGATTGGGATAGCCTCGCCGCCGTCGCCCGCCAGGAAGAGCTGTTCTAGGAGAATTCTGGTCATTGGTCATTGGTCATTGGTTATTGGTCATTGGTCATTGGTCATTGGTCATTGGTCATTTGTTATTTGTTATTTGTTATTTGGTAACACTTTAGCCGTGTGCAGTGCACGGTGCCATTGTTTTCACCAGGTAAGGCGTGCCAGGGGGTAGACAGACCGGAATAGCGAATGGTGAATGGTGAATGGTGAATAATTAATGAGGGGAAGGTGGATGAGAGAGCCAGTCATTGGGGCGTTCCGCCGCGGTGCAGAACCGAAAAAGGGCGGGGGAATCACGAACCGTCAATTATTCACCATTCACCATTAGTTCTTAATTATTGACTTGGAAGCCATGCATCGTGCATCCGGTACCGTCAGCTTAGAAATCTTCCTCGGTTTCGTTGCTGTCCTTACTGCCAACGCCTAAACAGATACGTTTTTTGGTATTTGTCGCGCCGCATCTTTCGGCTCCTCCTATCTCTCCGTCCTCGAGAGTTCTGCTGAGCCCTTTGCCACTCTCGCCGGGCTCTCTTGGATCCCTGTTTTTCGGCGTCCCTCCGAGATAAACAGCCGCCCCCACCGATACACTCGCGCTAGGGGATTGATCCTGGTCCATAAAGGGTAGAATGGACTATCCCGGTGCGGCCCTACCAAGCCCCCGAAATCCACAAGTAACAAGTGACAAGTAACCAATGACCAATGACCAATGACCAATGACCAATGACCAATGACCAATGACCAATGACCAATGACCAATGACCAATGACTAATGACCAATGACCAATGACCACTCCCCCGAGACCCCGCCATGCGTGTTCGCTGTCCCAACTGTTCGCAGCCGATTGAACTAGTCAACGATCTCGACTTCGACAAGATCTCGTGTCCATCGTGTGGTAGTCAGCTGAATCTTTCGGGCAGCGACGCGGACACGGTGACGGCGGTGTTCAAGGCGCGGATTCCCGCGCTGCAATGCTTCCAGCTACTCGAACCGATTGGCAGCCGGGCAATTTGGGCGGGTCTGGCGAGCGCGGGACACGGAGTTGGAGCGGATCGTGGCGATCAAGCTGCCGCACAACCAGCATTTATCGGGTGAAGAGGCTGGTTTTTTTGTGCGCGAAGCGCGTTCCGCCGCGCAGCTGAACCACCCCAACATTGTGACGGTGTTTGAAGTGGGCCGCCACGAGGAGACGGTCTACATTGTCAGCGAGTTTGTGGACGGTTTGCCGCTGAGTGACTGGGCGAAGCATTACCAGCCCGATCCGCGACAAGCAGCTCAGATAGTGATCAAGATCGCTCGGGCATTACAGCACGCTCACGACCGAGGGGTCGTGCATCGCGACATGAAGCCGGGCAACATTGTGATGGATGCGGCGGGTGACCCGCACATCACCGATTTTGGGTTGGCCAAGCGTGAAGGGGCTGACGTGACCATCGCCGCCACGGGCCAGGTGCTGGGAACTCCGGCGTACATGGCGCCCGAGCAAGTACGGGACGGGCACAGCGCGGACCATCGCAGCGACGTCTATTCGGTGGGAGTGATCTTCTACGAGTTATTGACCACCGCACGTCCGTTTAAGGGTGGCAAACGTCTCTTGTTGCATCAGGTCCTGCACGACGATCCTCGGCCACCGCGCAGCGTGAACAGGACAGTGCCGAAGGACCTGGAGACAGTCTGCCTGAAGGCGATGGCCAAGAAGCCGGAGGAGCGGTATCTGACGGCCGGCGAGTTGGCAGACGATTTGGACCGGTTCTTGGCCGGCAAGCCGGTGCAAGCTCGGCGTATTTCCCCGCCCATTCGCTTGGTTCGCTGGAGCAGACGTCGCCCGACGGTGGCCGCCACCGTGCTTCTCTCGCTGTTGATCGTGGCACTCTTGCCTCTGGCGGTCATGCAGCGTCGTCCCGCTGACTCGCGCACGGCCCGGTCGGTGGGACTCACCACTCAGCCACCCGGTGCGCAGGATCGTCATGATTCCGCTCGACCGGCTCACGGGAGTGCCGCAGCGTAATCAAGCGGTACAAGCGGGTACGAGCCCCATTCAGGTGAAATGCGAACCCGGCGATTACCTGGTGATCGCTTACCAGGATGATTCTTTAATGCACGAGGTATACCGGCATGTGCCGGCCTCCCACGAGAAACTGCCGGGCGTCTATGCACACCTGGCTTGGCGCGAGGACGATGAGACGATCACCTTGCCGATGATACAGCTGTTCGCCACGCCAGACGTGACAGCTAACATGGCTCATGTCGATCCCGGCACGTTCGTCATGCCCACCACGGATCTGGCTCAGGACACGACCGTCGACGTGGCCGAATTCTATGTTGACGTGACCGAAGTGACGGCAGGGCAAATCAAGAGCCTGGGAGTGAGCTTGCCCTTGGCCATGACGGAATCCGAGGTACCCGATGACATGCCACTGCACAACGTCACGTGGCACGAGGCGGTCATGATTGCCGAAGCGATGGGCAAGCGATTACTATGTGACGCCGAATTCCAGTATCTTGTCACACTCGGGGGCACGCAAACCGACAATCCAACCGGCTGGGAAGTGGCAGACGCCGCCGTGCCGGGCCCCGTCACCTCGCCGGCTTTCGACCGACTCGAGTGGAATCGGGTCAGCAAGCCGCTGATCGGCATGCGTTCCAACGTGCTGGAATGGACCGACAGCTGGTGGGCTGGAAGTGGCACCGGGGTCAACAGTCGCGTGGTCCGCGGCGGTTACAGCCTGGCCGGCGACATGAACGAGCCGGGAATCGATTTCACCAAGCCACCACCACGCATGATCTACTACCCGCCACTCGCTCTCCCGCGACTCGGCTTCCGCTGCGCTCGCACCGCCCACCCGTAGGTCAGGACCTTCGCCCAGCCAACTACTTCGCTTCCTCTTTCGGCAGGAACACGACGTAGAACCGGTAATTGTTGTTGCCTTGCTCTTCCCACACGGCGTATACATTTGCCGCGTAGCGCTTGTGGACATACTTCAAATCTTTCGGCTTCTCTTTCAACGTCTGGTACCCCGTTCCAACCGGTTTACGGTGTGGCGATCCGCCATTGTTCTTCGGCTTGAGCCAGTCGAGGTGCACCACAACTGTTTCGCCAGTCGGCTTCTGCTGATCGTCGAGCAATGGCATCTCGAACACCTTGCCTCGCTGCTTCACGCCATCTTCCACCACCGTCTCCGCCTCGTAGTCATCACTTTCCTGCAAGGGAGAATCCGGCGGTACTCCACCGTCAACCATTTCTTGTCCCACGCCGCGCGCATATTGCTCTACCGGTGGATCTGCTTCCTTTTGGCCTTCAGCACTCTTCGGTGGCGGCGGAGGTATCACGATAATCGGCGCGCGAACGCAGCCTACACAATCCGTGCAATTGGTGGGCACGGAAAGGCTGCAATTGCCATCATAGTACACCCACCCATCGCCGCACTTCTGACACAAGTAGGTCTTGTAGAGGCAGACTGAAGTCCCCGGAATGTTGAATTGTGCGACCACCGATGCGGGGCAAAGCTTGCCGTCGCACGTCAGGGCCGCGGCGGCTCGAGCGACCGGCTGAGCTTCGCACGGCTGGCAGGGAGAGGGCTCACAAACGATCGGCCGACAGCGTCGAGCGCGCAGACGACTCAACAACCCGCCGTCGGCCTTATCGGGCAAGCCAAACAGTGTTAGCACGAACAACGCAAGCCACACTCGACCACGATCAACCAAGTGTAAGTTCATCTTCCCGCTCTCCCGACGCGAATACTGGCGAACCGTTCGCCACCTTGCCAGAAACACCACTACCTACATGGGGTATGGTACCCAGAACAAAGTGGCAATTCAAACAGATTCCCCTCCAAAAATATCTCATCGCTTACTCCTACTCCCGGCATATCGAGATAACCGCGGCCCCGGTAGCCACCCAGCCGCGTTAAGATGATGATTACCCCGAAGAGCAAAACAGCTGCCCGACCAATGACCAATGACCAATGACCAATGACCAATGACCAATGACAACTCATCTCGCTCAAGGAAGTGCCACCAGCCAATTAACGGACCAGCAGCTACGTGACGCTCTGCACGGCGTCTTGCGGCGATTGGAGCCGCGTCGTCGCGTACTGGCGTTGCCACCTGATTTCACGCGGTGGCACAGTCATGCCGGGCCGCTCACCTGCATGGCGTACGACTATTACGGCGACCGGCTCTGCGACGTGATGCCGGCGTTGGGCACTCATGTGCCGATGCCCACCGAGCAGCTCAACAGGATGTTCCCGGGCTTGCCACACTCGCTGATTCGCGAGCACCGATGGCGGCAGGACGTGGTCACGATCGGCCAGGTCCCAGCGCCGCTGGTGAGTGAGGTAACGGAGGGCATTTGGCAGGAGCCCTGGCCGGCTCAGCTCAACAAGCTGGTGTGGGCAGGGGGGCACGACCTGATCCTATCGATCGGGCAGGTAGTGCCGCACGAAGTAGTCGGGATGGCCAATTACAACAAGAACATATTTGTCGGAACGGGCGGCTCGCAGGGGATCAACGAGAGTCATTTCATTGGTGCCGCCTACGGCATGGAGCGCATCATGGGTCGCGGTGACACTCCGCTGCGACGCATCTTGAACTACGCTCAGGATCATTTCTGCCGTCATCTGCCGTTGCTGTTCGTATTGACGGTCATCGGGCCCGATGCGGAGGGGCACTCCGTCGTCCGAGGACTATTCATCGGCGACGACCACGAATGCTTCGAGCTGGCCAGCAGGCTGAGCGCCGAGGTGAACGTGACGGTGCTGGATGAAGCGCCCGACAGGGTCGTGGTCTATCTGGATCCCGAGGAGTTCCACAGCACGTGGCTGGGAAACAAGGCGATCTATCGCACGCGGATGGCGATCGCGGACGGCGGCGAGTTGATCGTCTTGGCACCGGCGGTGAGGACGTTTGGAGAAGATCCGGAAATCGATCGGCTCATACGCCGGTTCGGGTATCGCACGACGCCCGAGATCATGCAGTTCGTGCGAGGAAGCGATCAATTGCGGGCGAATCTCTCGGCGGCTGCGCACCTGATTCACGGATCGAGCGAGGGGCGGTTTCGCATCATCTATTGCCCGGGCGGCTTGAGTCGCGAGGAGATTGAGGCGGTGGGGTACGAATACGCCGACCTGGCGGAGATGCAATCGCGCTACAATGTCGCTCAGCTGCGCGACGGCTGGAACACGGTCGACGGCCAGCGGCTCTTCTTCATCCGCAACCCAGCCCTGGGCCTCTGGCGCAGGCCAGATTAGCCGAGTGAAGTGGTCTTACTCATACTCTTACTCCTGATCGTTCGATCCACGGCCGACCATCCGGGTACTCCGAGCGTGAAGCCGCCAGGTGGAGGCACTGTGCTGGGAACGAATGCGGAGTGCGGAATGCGGAATGCGCAATGCGGAATACCGTACTGCAGAGGGTAGCGTGAAGTCCCTGCTTGTCATGTTGCAGCATCCGCCCGCGCACATCAACTATCGGTCCTGTCTAAATCGCCCAAGCGCCTCTATCTGCAAACAACATTCCGCATTCCGCATTCCGCATTCCGCATTCCCTAATCGTTCGATCCACGGCCGACCATCCGGGTACTCCGAGCGTGAAGCCGCCAGGTGGAGGCCCTGTGCTGGGAACGAATGCGGAGTGCGGATGCGGAATGCGCAATGCGGAATACCGAGCTGCACAAGGGCAGCGTGAAGTCGCCTGCTTGTCATGTTGGAGCATCCGCCCGCGCACATAATTATCGGTCCTGTCTAAATCGCCCAGGCGCCTCTATCTGCAAACAACATTCCGCATTCCGCACTCCGCATTCCGCATTCCCTAATCGTTCGATCCACGGCCGACCATCCGGGTACTCCGAGCGTGGAGCCGCCAGGTGGAGGCACTGTGCTGGGAACGAATGCGGAGTGCGGAATGCGCAATGCGGAATGCCGTAAGAGGGTAGCGTGAAGTCGCTGCTTGTCATGTTGCAGCATCCGCCCGCGCAATCTATCGGTCCTGTCTAAATCGCCCAGGCGCTTCTATCTGCAAACAACATTCCGCATTCCGCACCCGCTTCCGCAATCCCTAATCGTTCGATCCACGGCCGACCATCCGGGTGCTCCGAGCGTGAAGTCGCCAGGTGGAGGCCTGTGCTGGGAACGAATGCGGAATGCGGAATACCAAGCTGCAAAAGGGCAGTGAAGTGCCTGCTTGTCAGTTGCAGCATCCGCCCGCGATATACGGTCCTGTCTAAATCGCCAGGCGCTCTGCAAACAACATTCCGCATTCCGCATCCGCATTCCCTAATCGTTCGATCCACGGCCGACCATCCGGGTGCTCCGAGCGTGGAGCCGCCAGGTCGAGGCCCTGTGCTGGGAACGAATGCGGAGTGCGGATGCGGAATGCGCAATGCGGAATACCGTACTACAGAGGGTAGCGTGAAGTCTGCTTGTCATGTTGCAGCATCCGCCGCGCGATCATTATCGGTCCTGTCTAAATCGCCCAGGCGCCTCTATCTGCAACAACATTCCGCATTCCGCATTCCGCATTCCGCAATCCCTAATCGTTCGATCCACGGCCGACCATCCGGGTGCTCCGAGCGTGAAGTCGCCAGGTGGAGGCCCTGTGCTGGGAACGAATGCGGAATGCGCAATGCGGAATACCGTACTGCAGAGGGTAGCGTGAAGTCTGCTTGTCATGTTGCAGCATCCGCCCGCGGATCACTATCGGTCCTGTCTAAATCGCCCGGCGCCTCTATCTGCAAACAACATTCCGCATTCCGCAATCCCTAATCGTTCGATCCACGGCCGACCATCCGGTTGCTCCGAGCGTGGAGCCGCCAGGTGGAGGCCCTGTTCTGGGAACGAATGCGGAGTGCGGAATGCGGAATGCGCAATGCGGAATACCGTACTGCAGAGGGTAGCGTGAAGTCTGCTTGTCATGTTGCAGCATCCGCCCGCGCACATAATTATCGGTCCTGTCTAAATCGCCCAGGCGCCTCTATCTGCAAACAACATTCCGCACTCCGCATTCCGCATTCCGCATTCCCTAATCGTTCAATCCACGACCGACCATCCGGGTACTCCGAGCGTGGAGCCGCGAGGTCGAGGCCCTGTGCTGGGAACGAATGCGGAGTGCGGAATGCGGAATGCGCAATGCGGAATACCAAGCCGCAAAAGGGCAGTGTGAAGTCGCCTGCTTGTTGTGTTGCAGCATCACCCGCGCACATAATTATCGGTCCTGTCTAAATCGCCCAGTCGCCTCTATCTGCAAACAACATTCCGCATTCCGCACTCCGCATTCCGCATTCCCTAATCGTTCGATCCACGGCCAACCATCCGGGTACTCCGAGCGTGAAGTCGCCAGGTGGAGGCCCTGTGCTGGGAACGAATGCGGAGTGCGGAATGCGGAATGCGCAATGCGGAATACCGTACTGCAGAGGGTAGCGTGAAGTCTGCTTGTCATGTTGCAGCATCCGCCCGCGCGATCATTATCGGTCCTGTCTAAATCGCCCAGGCGCCTCTATCTGCAAACAACATTCCGCATTCCGCATTCCGCATTCCGCAATCCCTAATCGTTCGATCCACGGCCGACCATCCGGGTGCTCCGAGCGTGAAGTCGCCTGGTGGAGGCCTGTGCTGGGAACGAATGCGGAGTGCGGAATGCGGAATGCGCAATGCGGAATACCAAGCCGCAAAAGGGCAGTGTGAAGTCTGCTTGTCGTGTTGCAGCATCACCCGCGCACATAATGAACGGTCCTGTCTAAATCGCCCAGTCGCCTCTATCTGCAAACAACATTCCGCATTCCGCACTCCGCATTCCGCATTCCCTAATCGTTCGATCCACGGCCGACCATCCGGGTACTCCGAGCGTGAAGTCGCCAGGTGGAGGCCCTGTGCTGGGAACGAATGCGGAGTGCGGAATGCGGAATGCGCAATGCGGAATACCGTACTGCAGAGGGTAGCGTGAAGTCTGCTTGTCATGTTGCAGCATCCGCCCGCGCACATCATTATCGGTCCTGTCTAAATCGCCCAGGCGCCTCTATCTGCAAACAACATTCCGCATTCCGCATTCCGCATTCCGCATTCCCTAATCGTTCGATCCACGGCCGACCATCCGGGTGCTCCGAGCGTGAAGTCGCCTGGTGGAGGCCTGTGCTGGGAACGAATGCGGAGTGCGGAATGCGGAATGCGCAATGCGGAATACCAAGCCGCAAAAGGGCAGTGTGAAGTCGCCTGCTTGTCGTGTTGCAGCATCCCGCCGGCGTAACGAGCAGGATTCGGACACGGCCCGCTGCTCAATACAGCCCGCTGCCGCACAGCAGGCCGGTTTCGACGGTGCCGTCGGTCAGGTGGAACATGCCGTGGTAGCGCTCGTCCCAGCCGGCATTGCCGGCCGGACAGTACTGGCGACCGTTTCCTTCGATGGCCGCCACGGTGGGGATCCGAGCCGAGAGGGTGGCGGAGTGCAGCAGCGAAGCACCGATACAGGTCAGATCCTGGACGCACAGGAACAGCCCGTATTTCTGCGCCGCGGCGCCCATCAACAAGGCCTCGGTCTGCCCTTTGCACGCCTTCAGCGCCACGCCCGAATAACCCAATTCGCGGCCAGCTGCAGGCTGTCGAAATCGACCAGCGATTCATCGATCACCACCGGCTTGATCTTGGCCGCCTCGTGCATCCGGTTCTCCGGATTGGCCTGCAAATCGCGATGCGTCGGCTGCTCGATGTACTGAGTGCGGTGGAGCGCCGAGGGCGATTGTTGCCGGACCTGAGCGAGAAAATCGAGCACGTACTCGACGTTGGCGCATTTTTCGTTGAAGTCGAGCGAGTAGTGCCACTCCGCACAACCGCGGCGAGCCTGTGCTTCCGCTGCAATACGCTCGACGGCCACCACGCGAGCCACGTCCCACGCCAGGTCGTCGCCCGTTAGCTTGATCTTCAGGTGCGTCAGGCCATCGGCCGGGATCCACTCGCCCAGCGTTTCGGGCAGTCCGTCGTTAACGCGTTGCGAGATATCTGCGTCGGAAAGCGGATCGAGCGCACCGACCAGATGATAGAGCGGCATGCGCGGCTTCGGGTCCCGCAGCGTGTAGCGGTCCAAATACTCGCCGGCGAACTCGGCTGTCAAGTAATGGCTCAAGTCGCGTTGACGAACTCGGGCCCGAGCACATTGTAGCTATTTCGGCCCAGCAGCTTGCCGAACGCGTCGTGGATCGCCGCTTCCAGCGGACTGGCAGACACCAACTGAGCCAGTCGAGGCATCGGCTCCTCAAGCCCCAAATCGTCGATCGTCCGCTGTGCGAGCATGGCGTAGTGGGGAGCCATCGCGTGAGTGATTTCAATCGGATGCCCACACTCCGAACAATCGCTGGCAAATGCGACCAGCCGCTGGCCCAACTGTACCATCGCTGACAGTGTCTTGTCCGTTGACACGACTCGACTGGGCCACGCCCAGGCGTTGCCCAGCGGCATCGATCCGGTCCCCACCGCTCGCCGGCCGCTGCGCGACTCCACCTCCACCGTCACATCCAATACGGTCACGTCGACCACCACGCGACCGCCAAACTTGATCGGCACGCGATAGTCGATATCGGTCGTCGCGCAGGTCGCGTCCTTGATTTGGATATCGGTTGGTTTGGGCATTGGTTCTTGTTACTTGTTACTTGTTACTTTGTTATTTGTTATTTGTTATTTGACGAGCACGGTTCCGCATGACTGACTTGTCTTACTCTTACTCTCCGGTTGACTCGGCGCAACTGCCGCGGACGGAGAGCAAGAAATAGGTGTAGTCGCCCGTTCGCGAGAACGATTCCGCATTACTGGCTTCTCATGCCCGTACTCAGCCTCCAGCTTGCTCGATGATGGCGAAGCGGATTGGGAGTAAGAGTATGAGTAGAGAAAAACGGAACCCGGGTGGGGGGGGCGGCGATCCCTGTGAGCTACACCAATCCCTTACGGACGGCCCAGACGGCGGCTTGCGTGCGATCGGAAACACCGACCTTGCGCAGGATGTGCTGGACGTGTTCCTTGACCGTCTCGTAGCTGATGTGCAATGCCTGAGCGATTTCTTTGTTGGTCAGTCCGAGTGCCAGTTGGCGCAGCACTTCGCTCTCGCGTTGGGTGAGCGGCACTTCGACGTCGGCGTTCAGCCGCGGGGTCGCCAGAGGCGCCGGTGACGCGCCGCAGCTCGTCACGCGTCCAGGCACTTTCGCCGGCAGCCGCCTTGCGGATGGCGTCGAGCAGCTTGTCGCGATCAGCCCCCTTCAGGACGTAGCCGGCGGCCCCCAGCGCCACGGCTCGCGCCACGTACGTCGGATTGTCGTACGTCGAGAGCATCAGGATCGCCATCTCGGGGCGTTCCAGCTTGAGCCGTCCGAGTGCATTGAGCCCATCGCCACCGGGCATGCGGATGTCCAACAGCACGACGTCCGGGTCTGCGCTCCATCGCCATCTGAATCGCCTGCTCGCCCGTGGTCGCCTCAGCCACAATCTCGATGTCCGTGTCGGCCATCAGGCTCCGAAGGCCGTACCGAACCACCTCGTGATCGTCGGCAATCAACAGCTTGATGCTCATGCGCTTCTCCCGCCTGGTTCAACCAGGCTTCTACCATGGTAAACGTCAACCACCCACTATGGTGATATATGCTATCACAGAGCAGACGGGTCCTGTCACTACCCAACCGAGGGAAATTTTCGCAGCAGGGGGGCAAAGCTGGTGGGGCTGGTCATTGGTCATTGGTCATTGGTCATTGGTCATTGGTCATTGGTCATTGGTCATTGGTCATTGGTGACTCCGCACTCCGTATTCCGCATTCCGCATTCGTGCCGGAAGCGCAGTGGGAACCGGACGCCGGGAACCAGACCCAGGCGGATGGTGTACATATAGATAGCAGCAAAGAAGACGCTGCAATGAGCTGAGAAAGGGAGCCGCATTTTCTCAAGCCTCAAGCCTCACAGCGGTTCCAGCGCACAATCGTCAATTTCGACCGAAACGCCCTGCTGCAGGTAAGTGACCGCGACCAGCAGGCGGGTCTTGCCATGCCGCTTGACCACCATGCCTTCCAGGCCTCTGAGCGACCCGTTCTTGATGCGTACCGGGGTGCCGACAGCCAGACGCTGCTCGACGCTCAGAGCCACACCACGCTCGATCAGAGTCTGTACGTTGGCCAGGTCGCGACGCAGCTGCTCCTGATCCACAACCGGCAGGATCCGCGAAATGCGGTTGGTCGTGAGGGTCGTAACGCGCTCTGCCTCCGTCCCAAACAGAAACAAATACCCCCCGAAAAGAGGTATATGCGAGCGAACACGGCGGCCGCGAATGATATTGTCCTTGGGTATCAGTGGCAGATAGAAGGGGACTTGGTGGCCAATCAGGTGCCGCGCCAAAGACTTCTCTTGCCGCGATTTGGTGTACACGGCCCACCAGCGGCGATCGGTCGGATCATCCTCGATCGATCCGTCCACACCCGTTCCGCTCGTCTGCCAAATAGGGAGGTTCAACCAGCAAGTGGTCGGGGTAGACACATGTTTCCTGTTCCAAAATCGGCATAACCTGTAATCCTCGCACCTTTGCTGGTCACAGCCGCTTCCTGCCCGAAAGCCACGGACTCACATCCTTGCCCCCCGCGATGCCTTGAAATCAACCGCAAATTCGTCACCACTCGGATGACCCCTGCATCTTACCCGCTACCTACAAGACTGCAAGGGATTTGGTTATCGATCCGTCACTATTGAACGTAGCATTATCCCAGGACGGCCGGACGGTCACCGCCAAGAATCGGCGTCGACAAATGCGGCGAGTGACTGCAAAGC
>CAVOXY010000061.1:0-53480 GCA_963700515.1 uncultured Planctomycetota bacterium
GACATACTGGCACTGAAGATCATTGTATTACATCAGGCCGTGTGGTCAAAGTTGGGTGGAGGGAACTGGAGCCTATGCCGGAGGTCGGTGTCCGGCCGAAAATTGCGCTGTGACGCGGCTGACCGAGGACCCGGTTCCCAGGAGACACTGTCATGCTCACGGTTGCCGACGAGACGAACACCCCTCTCACAACGCCTTTTCTCAACGTACTTAGGTCGGTTTCCGTCGTCTGGCGGTGAGAAGGGGTTACCCGTTGTCTCAATTTGTCGTGCCGATTGCGCCCGGGTGGGCGCGATGGATCGATTCCACTGCGCATGAGATTGCCCCCGCGGCAAGATACAGGATAATTGAGATGTGGGTTGAGCCCATTCCCGATCTGAATTGGGTGGGCCAGCATGGACTGCCAAACAGTCTCCTTGTCCAACGTAATGAAGACGCAAAACTCACTGACTCCGGTAGCTTTTCACGCCATCACCGTGGTGGCCGTAACGCTGGGCATCGTCTCGGCAGCGAGTGGTTTGCGAGGCGGCGAGCCGGTGACTGGTCCCGGATTGATTCTCTGGCTCGATGCACAGGACGTTGATGGCGACGGTAAGCGGGAGGACAAGCCGTCAGATGGCCAGCCGATCGGGCGATGGTCCGACAAGAGTGGAGATGGTCATCACGCCACGCAAGACGATCCTGATCGCCAGCCGACCTGCACGGCGGCTAAAGTGAATGCGGGACCGAGGTTCATACACTTCGCCGCTGCCAATGGTCAGTATTTGTCCGTCGGGAACGGGGGATCCTTGGACCTCGAGCAGATGACGGCGTTTGTGGTCGCGCGAGCCGAGCCTTCCAACACCAACATGTGGCTGTGTGGCAAAAACGACTTTACCTCGCGCTGGACCGGTTACGGCGTCGCCGTGCAGCAGGGGACGTTGACGCCGTGGCCACATCTGGGGCTGGGAGGCACCGCGGCACAAGACAACGGCTATGTCCGCTACGACCGAAACATCGGTGACCTTGCGATTGTGGAAGTCGTCTGCAGCGCCACCCGGCTGTACGGCCTCTTGAACGGCCAGATCGACAAGGTTCAGATCGTTTCCAAAAGTATTCAAGCGAACCGCTCGAATCTACTGATCGGTGCCAGTCCGCAGAACTCCCCAGCATGCGAGTTCTTGCAGGGTGATATTGCTGAGATCCTGATTTACGATAGGCCGCTCAGCACTCAGCAACGGCTGCAGACGCGAAACTACCTGGCTGAGAAATATGGCGTGTCGATTGCGGCGAACGATGAGCAAATGATGGTCATCGACAACGGTTATCTTCCCGTCATCGTCGACAATCCCCACACACCCGCGGCGCGGACGCTTTCCGCGGCAGAGGCGACGGAGCTCTTGCAGCAGGATTGGCGTTTCCAGGCAATGGGGACACCCACGTTGCAGCGCAGCCTGGCGGAGATCGATTGGGCGCGGCAACTGGCCGACCGACTTGCCAATACGCCTCAACCTCCCGCTGTAGACGATGAGCTCGCTCAGCTCAGCCGGTTAGAGCAACAGTTGGAGACGGCGGCGACGGCACCGGTGGATGCCGCTACTTGTGAAACACTTTACTTTGCCGTCCGGCGCGTCAAGCGGCAGATCATGTTCAAGAACCCCAGCTTGGACTTCTCGCAATTGCTGCTGATCGATCAACCCTACCCGCAGGGGCCCGAATGGACGCATGAAGCCGTGCACCGCATGGGGCATCGAGCCGTTCCAGGTGGACGGCTGCTGCTACTCGAGGGACTGCATCCGGATGGTCGCGTCCGCCAACTGGCTCCCGACAAACCGGGGAGTTTCTGGCGGCCAGAATTGTCCTTCGACGGCCAGCGTGTGTTGTATTGCTACAAGGCCTGTGATGAAACGAGCTTTCATCTCTACGAGATGAATATCGACGGCAGCGGTTTGCGACAACTCACCGATAGCCCGTACGATGACATCGATCCGATCTACCTGCCCGATGGCCATATCATGTTCACCACCACGCGCGGGAACACATATGTCCGCTGCGGGCCATACATCTATTCCTACGTACTTGCCCGCTGTGACGCGGACGGCGGCAACGTATACCTGATCAGCACGAACAGCGAGCCCGATTTTGTGCCGTCGCTGTTGAACGACGGCCGTGTCGCCTACTCGCGGTGGGAGTATTCGGACAAGGACCAGAACCGAGTGCAAAGCCTGTGGACCACCAACCAGAATGGTACCGGGACCGCGGTGCTGTGGGGAAACCAAAGCGTCTGGCCGGACCATCTGGCCGAACCTCGGCCCATGCCGCTCAGTGGACGCGTGATGTTCACCGCCGTCGGGCATCACGACTGGTTCCACGGAGCGATCGGAATCATCGACCCGCGTCAAGGATCGGAGTTTCCGGCCGGGCTGACGCGCGTCACCTGGGATTTTCCCTGGGCGGAAGTTGGCAATTCTCCACTCGACCGAAGCGAGTCGCCACACTATCACGCCTCGGGTAGTTTTACCGGATATCTGGGTGGATATCCTCTTTCGGAAGAGGATTTTCTCGTTTCCGCGCGGGGGACGGATGACAAATTCCGCATCTACTTGATGGATGTGCACGGGAACCGCGAGTTGATCTACGAAGGTATGTACAACGCCTGGTATGCGATGCCCGTGCGGCCCCGCCCCGTCCCGCCTCGACAACCGGACGAAGTACTCTGGCCCGGCACGGGACATGATCGCCAGGCGAGTGCAAGAGGGCATGTTCTACAACGCCGACGTTTACGAGGGTGTACCAGAACTTTCGCGGGGGATGGTCAAATATCTGCGGGTCTTCCAGCAAGATGCGAAGACCTATTCCACTTGGGAAAAGATTTTTCAATACTCGGGCCCGGCAGTTTCGGCTGTCCAGACGGAGGCCGTTAAGCGGATCGTGTCCACGGTGCCGGTGGAAGCGGACGGGTCGGTGTACTTCGAGGCCCCGGCAGGTCAGTCGCTCTATTTTCAACTACTCGATGAGCACTACCGGGCACTTCATACGATGCGTTCGTTTAGTGGCGTTCTGCCCGGCGAACGGCGCGGTGCGTCGGCTGCCACAAGATGCACAGCACCGCACCGCCACCCAGTTTCGGCTTGGCATTGCGGCGAGCGCCGACGAAGCTGAGCCCGCCAACTTGGGGCACTGAAAGTATCGGTTACGAGCGGTTTGTCCAGCCCGTGTTGGATCAGTATTGCGCCAGCTGTCATGACGGCGTTGGGAAAGACTCGTACCCACCCAACTTGACACTGCGCCCCGGCCCGGGCCTATTTCAGGCACACGTCTTCAAGGAGCCTTACCTGACGCTGATCGGTCCGGCGGCTTGGCCCGTTCCCGTTCCCACTCAGGGGCAACCTGGCTATGGCATCGCCGGCGCAATCCCGGTTTATGATTTGCGACCGGAAGATATGTACGCGAACGATCCGGCCACCGACAGACCTTCCACCATTCACAGAACGTTGCGTCCGATGCGATATCTCTCGTATCGTAGCAGGCTCATTGAGCTGGCCATGAGTGGCAAGCATTATGACGTCCAGGTCGACCCGAAGAGTCTTCAGCGGCTGATTGCCTGGGTCGATGCCAATTGTCCGTACCTGGGCGAGGAAGAGCTGCGCACGATGGACGACCCGGAGTTTGTCGGTATCGACCAACTACCTGTCCGCCCGCGTGTGAAAACGGCACCGGTCATTATTCGACCGTGAACTCCAGCCTGCCTAACCTAATCGCGTGGCGAAGAACTTCGTCACAGGGGCATGCAGTCGCCATCCCATCGTGGTCGTTGAGGATACGTGGCATATCCGCAGTCTACATCCGAGGTCCTGTCGGCGATGACGATGCACTCCCGCACGTCTGCCTGCTGCATCGTCCGGTAATTCGCAAGCGGTTCCTGGCGAATATCCGATAGCACCCATCCAGCAGTTGCGAGATCAGTGGCAAGCGACTCAGGAATACCAGCGGGCCAAGTCCAACGGCGGCATACAGGCGGCGAAACACCTCAACTCCCCGAAGCCAGCTGCCGTCTGGCAGTCGAGCGTGCAATTGGGCCATCAGTTCGTCGTGGCTCGGACCGAATTCTATCGCCCGAAAGTCGGGGGAATCAATATCCGTAAAACAGATTTTTCCACCACGGTCCCATCGCCGAAGCAGGTTGATTTCCCGCCGGCACAACGGACACCCACCGTCGTAGAAGACCTCGATCTCTTGGCGAGCTGATCCACTCATGACCGAAGGACCGTCCTTTCACAATTCACTGAACAATTGAGGTGGAAACACGAGCGGACGCAAGAAACACGACCTCACGCAGCGATTGCTGCGTGAGGTCGTGAGCAAGAGATCGACCACCTTACTTGGGAATGATCACTGCGTCGATCACGTGAATCACACCGTTCGAGCAGGAGATGTCGGTCTTCACGACATTCGCCCCGTCGACTTTGACTTTTCCATCCATGACCTTGATCGTTACCTTCGACCCTTCAACCGTCTTGGCTTCACTCAACTTCACCACATCCGCGGCCATCACCTTGCCGGCAACGACATGGTAGGTCAGGATTTTGACCAGCTTGTCCTTGTTCTCCGGCTTGAGAAGATCCTTCACCGTGCCCTCGGGCAGCTTGGCAAACGCCTCGTCGGTCGGAGCAAACACGGTGAACGGACCCTTTCCCTTCAGAGTTTCCACGAGGCCAGCCGCCTTCACGGCCGCCACCAGTGTCTTGAAGCTCTTAGCCCCAACTGCCGTGTCGACAATGTCCTTCTCCTTCTCTTCAGCTTGCAGGGAAACGGCAGCCACCAACATCAGCATCAACGCAATCCCACATTTTTTCAACATCATTTCGTCTCCGTGTAAAACCTCGTCAAAAATGGTCGTTGCGGGACTGTAGCCAGCATCGTCCTTTTGGCAAGTCCCTCCCTGACGAAAACATTTCCTGTCGGCAGGTGCTAATTCCCTGCGCGCACGGTACCCGCGATGTTCCAAATCCGAAATCCGTAGCACCAAATACGGAACAAATTTTCTCCCCTCTCCTTTGCCTCTTGGGTTGTGGCCGGCGGCCGCGATGGGAAGAATAGGTGATATTCCGGCTTAGTGTGTGGAGTGACAAACCGCTATGACTCGCCGCCATGACTCGCCGCTGGGTACGGGAGCCCCAGTCCGGGAACGGAGACGTACCAAGTTCCTTTGATGATTGTGACACCGCCTGGTTGGAAGTCTGACCTACGAAAACCGCTCAAGTGCCCCGTTTTCTTGATAACAAAGGAGCCTTTCCATGAAACGGCAATTTTCACGACGAAGTTTCACCAAGGCAGGCATGGCTGCTGCGTTGGGCCTCACCGCGTTTCCGGCGACGCGGGTACTGGGAGCAAACGATCGCGTGCGTCTGGGAGTGATTGGCACTGGGAATCGGGGCCGCCAGGTCATGGAGTTCTTCCTCCAGCAACAAGACTGTGAGATCGCTGCCGTCTGCGACGTGTCCAAGTCGACCATGGACGAGGCCAATGCCAAGCTGTTGGGCGGCAAGGCGTCCACTCAGCAAGATTTCCGCCAGATCCTCGATCGGCAGGATATCGACGCGGTGCTGATTGCCACGCCCGACCACTGGCATGCGCTGCATGACGATCATGGCCTGCCGGGCCGGGAAAGATGTGTATTGCGAAAAGCCGTTGTCGAAGACGATCCACGAGGGGCGGAGAATGGTCGAGGTGGCTCGCGAGACGGGTCGCGTGGTCCAGGTCGGCACACACCGCCGCTCGGGCCTGTCGTACGCCGACGCTGCGAAGCTGATTGCCTCCAACAAGCTGGGCAAGATCACGGTGGCTCGCGCCTACGACACCACGAACATGTTTCCGCTGGGGATCGGCAAGGCCGAGCCGAGCGATCCACCCGCAGGATCTCGATTGGGAGATGTGGCTCGGTCCGCGACCTTCGCGACCGTTCCAGGCCACGATCACGCCGTTCAAGTTCCGCTGGTGGGATCTCTACGCCACTCGCTTTGCCGACAACGGTGTGCACTTCATCGACATCATGCGCTGGTTGACCGGCGACGAGCTCGGCCCCACGCTCGTCTCGGCACTGGGTGGCCGCTTCGTGATCGACGACGATCGCACCGTGCCCGACGTGATGGAGGGAATGTTCCAGTTCGCCTCAGGCCGGATGATCGTCTTCGCACAGTACGAAACGAGCGGCAATCGGGCACTGCCGCGTCAGGCATTTGCCGAGTTCCGCGGCACGGAAGGAGCGTTGTATGCGAGCGATGCCAGCTATGAGGTACTGCCCGAACGCGGTGGCCGATACCAGGACGATCGCGAGGCGAGAATGGAGCCGATGAACAAGGAGTTCGGCGAAGGATATGCACAGCACGTGCGCGACCATGTGCGGAATTTTCTCGATTGCATGAAGTCGCGGGAAAAGCCGCGAGCGGACGTGGAAATCGGCCACCGCTCCACGTCGATGGCACTCCTGGCCAATATCTCCTTGGCCACTGAGTCGACCATCCACTGGGACCCCCAGCTCGAGCAGATCACGAACAACCCAGACGCAAATCAGCTGCTACACTACGAGTACCGCAAACCCTGGACGCTGGATTGAACAAAGCTGGGAAACTTGTTGATTACAATGAAATGCCATCGCACATACCAGGAGACGTCTCTTGAAACGATTCCAACCATTGGCGGCCATCCTCATCCTGCACAGTGCATTGTGCGTGGTGTTCGCGCTATGCAGTACTGCTAGTGCCGAGGTGATGAAGACGTTTTACGTGTCACCAAAAGGTGAGGACTCCAACACAGGCACACGGCAACAACCGTTTGCCACCCTGCAGCGGGCCAGAGACGCGGTGCGGCAGATCAACGGCAACATGACGGGGGACGTCGTTGTGATTCTGGGTGGCGGCACGTATTCGATCTCCGAGCCGATCGTGTTCGATCAACGCGACGCGGCCACCGGCGGGCACACGATCGTTTATCGCGGTGCCGAGGGTGAGACGCCGGTGATCAGCGGTGGTCGGACCATCGGGCCCTGGCGGGCCGATGTCGACGGATGCTGGAAGGCGTCCACGGACCTGGACGATTTTCGGCAGCTCTATGTCGACGGAAAGCGGGCTCCGCGCTCGAGGTGGGGAACTACCCGGTGCGGAGTTGCATGGCCAGGATGGCTACACAACGACGGCAGCGGAGATGGCCGATTGGCGGAATCAGGACGACATCGAGTTCTGTTACCAGGTCGTGTGGTGTCACACGCGCTGTAAGGTGCAGAGTATCCAACGCCAAGGCGACCACGCTGTTGTTACCATGCTCCAGCCACACTTTACTCAAGCGCGGGAGAAGGAAGGCGTGCAAGTTGCGCTGCCCGCCTACATCGAAAACGCCAGGGAATTGCTCGACGAGCCCGGTGAGTGGTATCTGGACCGCCCGGGAAAGACGGTCTATTACAGGCCTCTTCCCGGCCAGGATATGACGAAAGTGCAAGTCGTCGCTCCAGTTGTGGAAAAACTGATCGAACTGCGGACACTCCGGCCAGGACATGACGAAAGTGCACGTTGTCGCTCCGGCTGTGGAAAAATTGGTCGAGTTGCGGGGGACACTGGAGCACCCGGTCGCAAGCATCCGGTTCGTGGGACTCACTTTTGCCGAAGCCGGTTGGCTATTACCAGGCAAGATCGGTCTCGTCGACGTACAGGCGAATTTCGTATTGGATGCGGCCAAGCCGAATGCGACGTGATGGTGGCCTGACGGTCGTGCACAATCGAGCAGATCAAGAGTCCGGCCAACGTCGTCTGTCATGCGTGCCGTGAAGTCTGCTTCGAACGATGCACGTTTACACGGCTTGGTGGAGCCGGAATTGATGTGGATTTGGTTCGCGGAACAACAGCGTTTCCGGCTGCCACTTCTTCGACATATCAGGTTCTGCCGTCCAAGTGGGAGACGTGCTCAAGGATGACCACCATCCCGACGATCCGCGGAAGATCGTCAAAGACAACTCGATCGTGAACAACTACATTCACGATTGCTGCATCGAATATCGCGGTGGCGTCGGCGTGTTTTCGGCTACACCGACGGCACGGTCATCGCACACAACGAGATCTGCCGGCTTCCCTATTCGGGCATTTCGATCGGCTGGGGTTGGGGAGAAGAAGATGCCGGCGGAGGAGATGAGGGCTACTACATGCCGTTCAAATACGACACTCCCACGCCCTCGGGCAACAATCGACTGGAGTCGAACCACATCCACCACGTGATGAGCCTGCTGCAGGACGGCGGCGGGATCTACACGCTGGGCAACATGGCCGGTACGGTCATCCGCGGCAATCATATTCACGACAACCCTGGTGTTCCCGGCGGCATCTACCTGGATGAAGGGAGCGGTTTCATCGAAGTCACCGGCAATGTCTGGTCCGCAACACTCCGCACGCCGATCGGGCACAATCGACTCGCAGTCCAGAACCACATCACCATCACGTGATGAGCACTGCTGCAAGACGGCTGGCGGGATCTATACGCTGGGTAGCATGGCTCCGGTACGATCATCCGCGATACAGATCATGATTCACGACAACCCTGGTGTTCCCGGCGGCATCAATACCTGCGACTGAAGGGAACGGTAATTATCGAAAGGTCACCGGCAACGACGCGGTCAATCGCCACGCACCAGGGTTCACCACGAAGTGGTGGCACAACCCAGCCCAGGGTGGACACCGGAGCGGCACCTGCCTGGGGACGCGACGGAGAAGCGAGAGGATTTCTGATGGGCTGGCCCCAGGTGCCGACTCAGCCCCGTCGTCACACGCGGTGTCACGTACATCCGCCGACGTGATCGATCGAGCTGCGCGGCCGTGTTTGGGATACCGCATGACCGTCCGACCCCGCTGGGGTCGCGGGAGATTGCCATGTGGTCGCCAAACGGTGTGGAGTTGAATCGCCCCAACCGTCAGCTTCCTCGATCGCGCAACTCCGCAGCCGGAGGCGAGGACGCGGCGGAGAATGGCAGGGATCGGTACGAGCTGCCTCCTCGCCTCCGGCTGCGGGTTAAACGATGGCGTGTCCGCAGAAAGACTTCGCGGGATATTGTTTCGATTCCCCGGGGGAGGACTTCATGTCTTGGATCACTTGGCTCGTTGGGACTCGTTCGCTGTCATGTCGGCGATCTGAGTCACGCTCAAAGTACGCCGCCCACCTGGATGCCTGGCGCAGGCTCGGGGCTAACACGGTGTCGATTGTGCTGCCCCTGTTGTTGTTAGCAGCCGTGTGGCAGCACGGCATGCCTTCCATGTGCCAGGCGGATGAAGGACCGTTGAGCGGTCCTGTCACGAAAGTCGCCGTGGAGTGTGGCGACCTCGCTGTCGAATTCCTCGACAACGCTCAATCACCGAAGATCCTGAGCGGCGTCGATCGCCTGCTCAACCGAAAAGACGCACCCGAATTCGAAGCCTTCGACCCGCATGATCAGGGAGGATCGGCGGGCCTGAATTTCGAGCATATCATTGCGGGCCACAGCGATCCCGCAAATTGGTTTGCGCCACGCAACGGTCCCTATCGTATGTATCGCCTGGCCGATCCCAATTCGGTCTTGCTCGTGCGAAAACATGACGAAGATCCCTGGGCGATGGAGAGTAGCACGAAGTACACGGTTGCTGCGCCGCACTACATCGACTTTGAATTCACCTGCCGGCCACACGACGCTCGGCGGTTCGGCGATCGCCGCGCGGCGGTACTATTCTGGGCCGACTACATGAACGACGTGGAAGACGTCGCATTGCACTTTCGCGGTGTGAGTGAAGCGGGCGGCGAGGAGAAGTGGATCGCGGCCGATGCACCGCCCGGACATCCCGACTATGTCGGCGGTGGTACGTATCGCAGCCTGAAGTCACCCGGATTCGCCTACGACACGGATCACAATTTTAAACTCAATCTGTGGAGCTACGAGTATCCCCGGTTCACCAAACCTTTCTATTACGGACTCGCGGCTAACGGCATGACACTGATCCTGATGTTCGATCGCACATGCAGCGAAGAAGATGAGATGCGGCTGAGCCTCTTCAAGTTCAAGGTCGGCGACCAGGTGAAGCGGCCCGCCTGGGACTTTCAATACGTGATCCACCGAGTGGAGACTGGTAAGCAATATGGCTTTCGAGGGCGACTGGTGTGGAAGAAGTTCGTCAGTCCCGAAGACTGTCAGCAGGAGTATGAAACATGGGCGGCTGCGCTGCCGCCGTGGCAACCGGCGACGCATCAATTGCCTTCACAGCCCAAACCGGATCCGGCCACGAATGCCGCGAGTGCACCAGTCGCAGAGCCGCGCTCGGGGTGGTCACTACCACCCACCGGCATCGTCACGCGTACCAATCCACGACTGATGAACTATTTTCACATGGACTTCCGCGAGGGACGAGTGGAAGCCAAGGAGGAGCGGTTGGCACAGTGGAACCTGTTAATCCTCAATCATGATCTTGTAGAGAGTGAGAAACTGTCGTTGGCCAAGATTCGCCAGCTCAATCCGCGGATCAAACTTCTGGCCTGGGTCCCGCTGCAAGGTCCCAACAACGGACTGGCCCCGGGAGTGCCCAAGGCCGGTGAAAATGATTGGCATGCGAGGCGAGCCGATGGCAGTATGCTCGTGCCGCACTGGGGTGGAAACTTGATGAATGTTTATACGCAGGACTACGCCTGGCCGAAGCATGTGCTGGAGTATGTCCGCCGAGTGTGCCTGGTAAGTGGAGCGTACGACGGCCTGATGATGGACTGCCTGTGGGAGAATGAGCCGGACCAACAGGACGTGAACGGCGATGGAGTGCATGATCAGCGCGATACACAGGCCTGGCAGGAAGGAATGCTCTTCCTGTTGCGCAACCTGCGCGAGCAGTATCCTAGTGCGATCCTCACGGGCAACGGTGGCGGGCCTTGGTCGGATGATTGCCCGTACTTTCAATTCGCCAATGGCTGCATGCACGAGAACGCTCTGGGCGATCAGTTTGGCGGCGTCCAGTGGCAAAACCTGTGGGACGGTTATCGCCGCACCATGGCCAAAGTCACGGATCGTGAGCCATTCCATCTGATGGCTGTCGATGTACGAGCCGACCGCCGAACGCAATTTCAGGCAAACTGGCTGCGGCGTCTGACCAATAACGACCGGCGCCGAGCGCGGTTGGGGCTCGCCACTTCGCTGTTATTGGACGGCGGTTATTTTGGTTTCGATCGGGGCGATTGCTTGCACGGTCAGCTCTGGTGGCTGCGTGAATACGACGTCGACCTGGGAACTCCACTGCAGGCTTGTGAACCGGACCGATACGGACGCGGAACGTTTTCACGGCCGTTTGCCGGCGGGCTCGTCATTGTGAATCCGACCGACGAGGAAATTTCCGTTTCTGTCGTCACCGACTTGCTCGATATCACCACGGGAAAAACCGCGAGACAATTCATTGTCCCGGCCAATGATGCCCGCCTGCTCGTTGGGCGCTAGGGGAAATGTCGACCGTGGCCACTCCGGGCGCCGCTCGCTCCGCCGGTCGCACCGATGTGGCGACAACTGGCCGGCTACCTGCCAGACGCCCCAATCAGCTGCCGTACGCCGAACCGGCATATTGAGTTTTTCTATCCGTTGCACGCGCGGAATCTATTTGTCAAAACAGCCCGTCCAGTTCATATCGTTGTTGGGAGTCAGGTCGTGTCGGCCCGATTCTTCGTGAACAGGAACCATGGGATAGGCATCTTCACTGTCCTTCCCGGACCACCAGGCTGGAAGCCAATCCTGAGGACAGATGAATAAGCTGGGGCCAAACAAGCGATTAAAGCTTGTGCTGGACTCCACGCGTCGTAGAGTGCATTTACCATTGAGGAAACAGAGCGATGACGACGGCGTCTGCAGCAAGGAGCCATCGCCCGTTACAGCTTCCTGGGCGATCGAACATCTCCCTGATCTTGTGGGCACTCCCTTCGGCGAGATGCCAATTGGTCTGCGGAGAGAAGTGTACGGCGTACCGTACGTGCAGCTGGAAGACACCACGGGAGGGCGACTGTGGGTGACGTGCCACGGCTGGCATCTATTGCAGTATCTCGATCCGGCCAATTGGTACTTTGGTGGGCAGTACAGCCGCCGGGGCCAGCGGTTATCAGAGGGCAGCGGCGCGGTGTACCGGGTGTCTCATCCAAAACCCCAAGGACGATCCGTGGACCTTGTCGTCAAGTTTTCCCGGATGGCCCAGGAAGTCTCGCTTCAAATGGCATCATCGTGTCCCGGCAATCCTTCCGATGAGGTTGTCGAGACCGCGGCGTTTAACGATCCCTTTCAAGAATTCGGGCTGCTGGAAGAGCTGCGGGGGAGTACATTTGGGCCAAGTCAACTGCGTATCCTGACGAAACGCCCTCTTGCGATCTATTCGCCTGCCAGAACTTACGAGCCGTGGCAGCTGGGCAGATCGGAAGACCGGTTTCGCCCCCACCGCCACGAGCTCGCCAAGGATCAAGCGAGCCGAAAAAGCGGTTTTGCGGCCGTGGAGTTGTCCATCCAGCGGCAATACGTCTGCCTGTTTCACTGGGTTCACGGTGATGATGCCCAGCAGCTTCAACGCCGGGGCGTGATCTCTCCAGACGAATTGACCTCGTTGGTGACCAGCGTCGTCAATGATCTTTCCGCCAAGGGATTCCGCGTGCTGGATACCAAGCCGAACCACATCATACTGCGCCATCGAGCGGGCAAGACGCTGTTGCGACGTGGTGGCAGAACAGCATTTGCGATCGTCGATTTTGAACTACTTCAGCGAACCGAGGAATACGAGGGATGGTGCAATTCCCACCATTGAAGAACGCCACGATTGGAAATGTGACACCAGGGTGAAATCTGTTGAGGCATTTGGGACTTCCCGAAGTTCTATTACGTACAAAGAGTCGACTCATGTCCACCAATGCACTTTGGATCCTGGCCGCCTCCGCTTGCCCCGCCAAATCCGTTTCTACCAGTCCTGCTCCGGTAGGACGACAACTGGTGAGCTACAGTAGCTGACCAAGAGGTAGCTAATCAGTTGTGGCCCCGCCGGGATAAAACCAGCGGAAGCCAGTTGTGACGCCTATTTTTGAGGCGATGCAGCACCAAACAGCGTCGCGCGGGCTGCTTTGGAGATTTCGACGACTGCGGGGTGCTTCAGTCGCCGCTCGACCGATATGGCATAGAATTGTCCTTTGACCTCATCGATGCGTCCAACGGATCGAACACGATATTGCCGACAGATCTCGTCTTCGATGGCCGCCGGAGCAGCGAACAGCCCTTCGCCATGCTGTCCGAAGACCTTCAAAACAGCACTGTCCTCGAATTCATGAACCACGAGTGGACGAATGTCATTTGCGTCAAACCACTGCTCCAGACTTCGACGCAAGGAGGTATTTTGGGTCGGCAGCAGCATCGGGGCGCCATGGAGGGAATTCGGGAAATGTCGCTGGTACCTCTTCGCCAATTCTGCCGTGGCAAAGATCGACACGGCGCTCTCACCCAGTAGATGATTAAAGGCCCGAATATGGACACCCGGAGCGATCGGTGATTCGGCCAATACGATATCCAGTCGATGCAATGCGAGATCGGCCAGCAGTTCCTGCAGCTTGCCTTCATAGCAGACGAGTTGCACCTTTTCGGGGAGCGCCAAGGCCGGCTTGAGCAACTGATAGACGATCAGCTTGGGCAACACGTCGGGCACGCCCACGGTTAATCGCACGGACCCCTTGGCGGGCGAGCCTTTCAAACTGTCCACCAATTCACGGCCGAGCGTGAAGATTTCGTCAGCGTACCGATACACCATTTGGCCCGTATCGGTCAGGACCATCGATCGGCCAGTTCGCTCAAACAGCTTGGTCCCCATCGCCTTTTCAAGCTTCTGGACCTGGCTGCTCAGCGTCGGCTGAGACAGGTGCAGTTGCTGCGAGGCGCGGGAAATACTCCCTTCTTTGGCCACCATCCAGAAGTAGAGCAGGTGATGGTAGTTCAGCCAATCCACCGTCTCTCACCTCCATTTTGTTTTTTCAATAGATGCGCCGCATAATTTCTATTTGCCTTATTCTATCCAGCGGGCCTACAGTAGAACAGTCACGGTGTGTGTCCTAAACGGATAGCCACAGGAGCTGATCATGTCCCCTACGATTGTCGATCGCAGCAGCGTCCTCACTGTTGAGTTGCGGGAACTTCTCGAAAGACGACTGGCGTTCGCTCTTTCGCGTTTTGACGCCAGGATTCAGCGGACGACGGTCGTCGTGGCCGACGCCAATGGGCCACGGGGTGGAATCGACAAATTATGTCGCATCACCACCAAGCTCCGCCGGGCCGGCGATGTGACGATTACGGATCAAGATGCCGACCTCGGATCGTGCATCGCGCGGGCGGCAGATCGTCTCGGCCGTGCTGTCGCGCGAGCGATTGAGCGAACCCAACGTTTTGACCGGTCCAGGCCTCCCGCCTCCGATTCTGTCGTGTCTCCGTAGATTGGTGGACGATCGCCGGACATCGTCCCCCACGAGATCCTACGCTGGAAATGCAACGGTCGGTATAGCCCGTCAATCTGACTCACCTGGCAAGGGCACTCAGCAAAACGAGTAACTGGATTGTGTGGAAGGGGCACCCCCGCCTGCCGGCAGAAAAGACACGCGGGATGTCCGCTCCCGCGACTTGCGCCACCGAGGGCGAGCCCCCACTGGAGCCTACCGATGCAAAGTACGGCGAAACACGAGCACCCGTTACGCGACGAAATGTCCATGCTCGGCGAAATGCTTGGTGATACGATACGTGACATTGCGGGGAGTGATTCCTTGCAGATGGTGGAAGACCTGCGCCGACTCGCCTGGGAACGTCGCAACGGCCAGCCGGACTCGGGGGCAGAAATGGTCCGATTCATTTCGACGCTGGACAATGACCAGCTGCGGGTGGTCATCCGAGCGTTCAGCATCTTCCTCGATCTCACGAATCTGGCGGAGGATCGCGAGCGTGTGCGGGTGTTGCGTGAGCGCGAACGAATTGCGTATCCCGACGCCCGCGGGGAATCCATTCGAGCGGCGATCGAGCGTTTGCGTCAGGACGGCAAGCCGGCGGGCGAGATGCAGCAGTTGCTCGATCAGCTGCGCATCGAGCTGGTCTTCACGGCTCATCCGACCGAGGCCAAGCGGCGATCGGTCCGCGGCAAGCTGCGCAAGCTTCGGGAATTGATGCGCAGTATCGGGAGTGATCAGCAGCCGGCGGAGCGGCAGCTGACGCTGCGGCAGATCCAGGCCGAGCTGGCCAAGTTGTGGCAGACCGACGTGATTCGCCCTTGGCGCCCCTCGGTCATCCAAGAGGTGCAGCGAGGTCTCTCGATCAAACCGGTATTGTGGGACGTGGTCCCGCGGATTCTTCGTGAGTTGCGTCAGGCCCTCGACGAGGCATATGGCGAGAAGACGTTGCAGGTGTGGCCCAGCGTTACATTTGGATCCTGGATTGGCGGTGATCGTGACGGTCATCCGGGCGTGACCGCGGAGACCACCGAGCAGACACTCATCTGGTTACGGCAAGCGGCTATGGAAATGCATCTGTCCGCCTGTACGGAGCTGTTCGATTCACTGAGCTTGTCGCAGCGCCAAATGCGGCTGGGCGATACGTTGAACACAGGTATTGCCGCCGCGTGCCAACGATGGCCACAACTTGATCGGGAAGTGTGCGAGATCCCACCCAACGAAGTATGTCGTCGCTGGCTCGGTATCATCCGCTGGCGGTTGTGTCAGACGCAGCACATCACACTTGGCGGGGCCCGCGTCGCGGGCGCCTACTCCTCGCCATGTGAACTGGCGATGGATGTCTCCGTTCTGCTCGACGCCGTCGCTCAGTCACCCAGCGGAGAGCTGCTGGTCGATGACGTTAGAACCTGGGTGGATCGGATTCACACGTTCGGCTTTCACCTGGCTCGACTGGACGTTCGCCAGGATGCACGACAGTATCGCCACGTCTTGGATGAGTTGCTCCGGCAAACCGGGCTGGCTGCGGATCCGGAAAGCCTGAACGAAGCCGAGCGACAACTTCTGCTGATCAATACTCTGGACGAACAAATCGAGCTGCCAACTGACGGTCACTCGGATGTGACTCGAGACACGCTGGAGCTCTTCCGACTGCTGCACCGCACGATGAAGTCATTTGGGCCAATGGCGTTGGGCGGGCACGTCATCAGCATGACGCATGCACCGAGCGACGTGCTGACGGTCTTGTGGCTGTGGCGTCGTACGGCGCCTGATCCAGCTGTCGGCGAGGCAGATCCAGAGAGCCTTTTGCCCATCGTTCCTTTGTTCGAAACGATTGAAGATTTACAGCATGGACCGGCCATTTTCGCTAACATGCTGGCCCTTCCGGCCTACCGCCAATACGTGCGGCGACAGCGAGATCGCCAACTGGTCATGCTCGGCTACTCCGACAGCACGAAGGATGGCGGCTATCTGGCTGCCTGCTGGTCGCTCTATCAGGCCCAGCGTCAAATCCACGCTGTCGCTTTAGAACACGGAGTCGACGTCACCTTCTTTCACGGCCGCGGCGGCGCGTTGGGACGCGGTGGCGGGCCGACGGCCAGAAGCATTCTCTCGTTGCCCGCTCGTACGTTCCATGGATCGCTGCGGTTGACGGAACAAGGAGAGGTACTGGCCGACCGCTACGACGACCCATTTATTGCCCACCGGCATTTGGAACAAGTTGTCTGGTCTGCGCTGTTGGTTTCCGGCAGTCAGCCCACAGTACCTCCGGCGGAGTGGGTCGACACAATGGAGGAACTGGCTGCCACTTCATTTCGAAAATATCGCGAGCTCGTGGGACAACCTGATTTCGTGGAGTTCTTTCGTCGAGCGACGCCGATCTCCGAGGTAGAACAGCTGCCGATCGGCTCTCGGCCGGCGCGGCGACAAGGGGGGGGAGCCTGCAGGACTTGCGAGCCATTCCCTGGGTTTTCTCCTGGACACAGTGCCGCTGCCTCATTCCCGCCTGGTACGGATTTGGCACGGCCGCAACCGAGATGATGAGAGATGACGAAGCGGGCCGGCTACTCCAACTGATGTATCGCGATTGGCCGTTCTTTCAGGCCACGGTCGACAATGCAGAACTTGCGCTGGCCAAAACGGATCTCAGCATCGCTGAGCAGTACGCCGAATTGGCCGAGAATCCTACGACGCTCGCCCGATTCGGCTCGACGATTGCCGACGAGTTTCGCCGCTCGCGCGAGGCAATCGGCACCATTACCGGTCACCAGGAACTACTTGATGGCACGCCTTGGCTGAAGGAGTCGATTCGTGTGCGCAACCGCTATCTCGATCCCCTCAATCTGATACAGGTTGAACTGCTGCGCCGACTGCGTGGCGGCATGGCAGAGAGCGAGGAGCAGTCCGAAGAGCTGCGACATTTGACCCGCTTGACCATTAACGGCCTGGCATCCGGGATGCGAACAAGCGGTTGAAGCGCTGGCCGCAACGCCTGGCGCGGCCCTAAACCGTGTCATGGAAGCTCGACAAGTCCTTGTGGCGGATGGACTTGCGGCTGTGTCGAGCGGTGTGGTGAAACTCCCGGCATGATTCGATTTTTCTATCGCTTGACTGTGCATAATCTATTTCGCCTTTTGGTCATGCCACGTCTACCATTCTATACTGTTATAGCTCCGCGGCGGCTTCGGTGCTGCACCGCGCGAACTTGGGGCGACGATCACAGCAAAACGGACGTTTCTGCATGACTGGTGAAGGCGGCAAGACAAGACGAATCGTTCCTTCCGAAGACGCTCTGCGTGTGCTCGAGGTGTTTTCAGCCTCGGCGCAGATCTCCTTCGATCGGATCCTCGCCGCCCGCGCGCTGGGGGAGGCCGAACGAGCCATACCGGGCAATGATTGGCAAACCTGGTCGCGCCGTCTGGTCGAGGTGGGTGAGAGCTTGGATCTGAGAATCCGCTGCATCGAGTCGAATCTCGCGGAGGTACTTGACGTTCGTGCGTCAAGGAACGCCCCTCGCGACATGCATCAGCGGCGCGGAGGACGAGCTGCAATGGGTGCTCGTGGCCGAAGTTCGTGGTCGTCGAGTACGCGTCGTCTCGACCGAACAGGCCAGCGGAGATTCCTGGATCAGCGTGCGACGTCTGCTGAGGCTCCTCAGCCTGGCCAACAGGAAGGCGAGCTGTCGCTGGGTGATCGCACAGCCAGCTCTGGCGTGCGAGCCTCCGCGGCAGAGTGCCGAACATCACGGAGCCGACCATCACGAGTCCCATGGCCACATCCCTCCCTTGACGCGTTTGATCGGTCTCATGCGTCCCGAGAAGCGGGACCTGTGGGTGATCTTGATCTTTTCCAGTTTGGTCGGATTGCTGGCCCTCGCGTCTCCCGTGGCCGTCGAGGCGTTGGTCAATACGGTCGCATTCGGACGCTATTTGCAGCCGGTTGTGGTGCTGGCCATCCTGCTCTTCACGTTTCTCGCTTTTGCCGCCGGCCATGCGAGCCCTGATCACATTCATCGTAGAAGTTCTCCAGCGGCGTCTGTTCGTGCGGGTGGTGGAAGACCTTGCCTACCGGCTGCCGCGCGTCAGGCAACAAGCGTTCGACAGCCAATACGGCCCCGAGCTGACCAACCGTTTCTTTGATGTCGTTACCGTACAGAAGTCGCTCTCGGTGTTGTTGTTGGATGGCATCGCCATCCTTCTGCAGACGGTGATCGGCATGGCGGTACTCGCGTTCTATCATCCGTTTCTGATTGGATTCGACGTTGTTCTGCTCGTCATGATCGCCTTCATTATTTTCGTGCTGGGGCGGGGTGCAGTTTCGACGGCCATTGACGAATCGAGGGCCAAATACGCCGTGGGAGCCTGGTTGGAAGAGCTAGCGCGGCATCCCACGGCCTTCAAATTAAATGCCGGAACCCAATTTGCCCTCGACCGAGCCGATCAGCTCGCGGTGAACTGGCTCGACGCCCGTCGCACCCACTTTCGCATTGTGATGCGACAGATACTCTTTGCCCTGGGCCTGCAGGCACTGGCAGCCACCGCCCTGTTGGGTTTGGGGGGTTGGCTCGTGATCCTCGGTGAGTTGACGCTGGGCCAACTCGTGGCGGCGGAATTAATCGTGATGATTATCGTGGGATCGTTCGCCAAGCTGGGCAAGTACACGGAGAGCTATTACGACCTGCTCGCATCGGTTGACAAGCTGGGCCATTTGTTCGACTTGCCGACGGAATCGCACGACAAATTGTTCCATCTGCGCGAAGACGTGCCCGCCACCGTCAAACTTCGCGACGTCACTTACGAATTTGGTCACCATCCGGTCTTGGAGGATCTCAATTTTGAACTGTCTCCCGGCGAGTCGGTTGCCGTCGTAGGTGGAGCAGGTTGCGGGAAGAGCACGCTGGTGGATCTGTTGTGTGGCATTCGCCAGCCGTCTTCAGGGCATGTGGAGTTGGACGGCATCGATTTGCGGGAGCTGCGTCCTGATTCATTGCGTGAACACGTTTCGGCCGCCGGGGCGGTGGAGATCTTCCACGGCAGCATTGACGAGAACGTACATCATGAATCGCCCGCACATCAGTGCGTTCGATGTGCGCGAATCGCTTGCTGCGGTCGGATTGCTCGACGAACTGCTGAAGCTGCCGGAGGGCCTGAACACGATACTGCAAACCAGTGGTTCGCCGCTCTCATCGAGTCAGGCGGCGCGGCTGATGCTGGCACGCGCAATGGTGGGGCGTCCCCGCCTGCTGCTGATCGATGGCACCTTGGACTCGCTCGCGGACGATACCGTTACCAACGTGCTCACCAACCTGACGAGCGACAAGGCTCCTTGGACCCTGTTGGTTACCACGGGGCGCCGTTGCGTGATGCAGGCTTGCGATCGTGTGATCGCGATAAACACCAGTCGCGGTGGACTGCTGAGCATTGAGGCCTGTCAGATGCTCGCGGGACGGGCGCATGCTCGTGACCGCGGCACACGCAGTGGAGTGCGGCGGCGTTGCGCCGCAGCCACCTTTGGCTGTGGCCACCTGGGACTTGACGAAAAAGCGGGCTCTGCGGCTTGGAAAAGATTTAACGCATTGCAACGCCAATACCCGAAGATAGGGAGAAGACAGATGGCTGTCGGCATAACCACTCCAGCCAAAACGAACTTATCGGCAATCAGGCTTGGTTCAGTCCTCGACCTCGGCGTGGCGGCTGGCCAACACCCTGCTGATACTGCTGATAATGGCCATTTTCGCCATGCTGTTTGTCCCCTGGCAGCAATCAGCGAAAGGGACGGGAAAGGTCGTCGCCTATGTGCCGCAAGAACGTCAGCAGACGGTCACGTCGCCGGTGAAGGGAGTGGTGGATCGGGTGGCGGACGGGCTCAGGGAAGGGATGCGCGTCAAGAAGGGCGATTTCATCCTCGAGATTCAACCCAACGCGGCGAACCTTCGGGATCAGTTGAAGAGTCAGGTTCAGGATCTGGATGCCAAGTTAGCGACCGCCCAGATCAAGTCCGAAGTCTACGCACAAAATGTGATCGATTTTCAAGCGGCCCAGGTTGCTGCGGTCGACGGGGCAGTCGAGCTGGTCGCGGCCGCGAAAGCGAAATGGGATGCGGAACTACAACTTGTACCGGGTTACGAAGCAAAAGTGCTTCAAGCCCAGCTCAACCACGATCGTCAACAGGGACTGTTGCAGAAGGGGATCAAGGCGGAGGTAGAGATCGAGAAGTTCAAGAAGGACTTGGATGTCGCCAAATCGGACCTTGAGTCGTTGAGGATGAAGATCACGGCGGCCAAGCAAGAGTGGCAGGCCAAGCAAGAAGAACGTATTCAAAAAGAGCGAGAAGCGAAGACGAAAGTCGATTATGCACGAGCCATGCAGCAGGACGCGCTCGGACAGGCCGCGACGATTCAGAAAGAGAAGCGAGATCTGGAGATCAAACTCTCGGAATTGGATCGGATGACGATTTCCGCGCCGCGCGACGGCACCATTTTTCGCATGCCGGTGTTCGAACGCGGACAGATGCTGAAAGAGGGTGATGCACTGTTCACGATCGTCCCCGACACATCAGAGCGTGTCGTCGAGCTGTGGGTTACCGGCAACGACATGCCGTTGATCCGACGAGGTGACCACGTGCGTTTGCAGTTTGAAGGCTGGCCGGCCGTGCAGTTTGCCGGTTGGCCTTCCGTGGCGGTCGGAACATTTGGTGGCGAAGTCGCGGCAGTTGATCCCGCGGATGACGGGAAGGGTAAGTTCCGTGTGCAGGTGAAGCAATCGAGCGAAGAAGAGTGGCCGTCACAGCGGTTTCTTCGCCAAGGCGTGCGTGCCAACGGTTGGGTGATGCTCAGCCAGGTACGACTGGGTTACGAAATCTGGCGACAGCTCAATGGGTTTCCACCAGTCATTTCGCCGGACGAGCCGGGAGGCGAGTCCAAGGGTGACAAGGTAAAGGTACCGCTTCCGAAATGAGATGCCACGGATGGCTTAGCCTTGTGATCCTGGTGACTCTCTGCCCACTAGCGGTCGGGTGCCGCACCGCGCGCACCCGAGGCGGAGGGACTCGGTGCATCACCGGCGCCGACCTTTCAGGAGTGCGGTTCGAGTGATCAGCGGCGAATCATCCCGCAAGACGCGGCTCCTGCCCGGGCCGTCGAACCTGTTTCCTACACGCAACAGGAGAGCGAACTGCCTCTGCCGTCGGAACTCGGTACGATGCCTGCCGCTCCGCCCGAACTGCTGGATACCGCATCACCGCTTCAGCTGCAGACCGTCATCGTCTCCGTCCAAGAGTCGTATCCATTATTGGTGAGTGCTCTGCTGGAGCGTCGGATCGCCGACGGTAAGCAGCTGAGCGCCTGGGGGGAGTTCGATCTAGACGTCAAGGCGTTTGGTATCGCGGCACCGGAAGGCTATTATCAGACGTACCGCAACGGTATCGGGCTTTCCCAACCGATCTTCTCCGGCGGTTATCTGTACGGCGGCTACAAGATTGGTGACGGCAATTTTGAGCCCTGGTACGGCGAGCGCGAGACAAATGAAGGGGGCGAGTTCGCGGCCGGATTCGGCCTCCCGCTGCTGGGGAACCGTTCGATTGACAAACGGCGTGAAGCGCTGTTCAAAGCCGAATTGGGTCGGCAAGCTGTCGAGCCCGCGATCCGAGCCCAGTTGCTGGAATTCGTGCGACTATCGTCACAAGCTTACTGGTCATGGGTGGCAGCCGGCCAGACACTTGAATCTCAGCGCGAGTTGCTGAAGCTGGCACAGGCACGTGTCAATCAGATCGAGCAGCGCGTCAGTGCGGGGGACCTGGGACGGATCGCGCGCATCAACAACGACCAGCTCATTGCATCGCGCGAGACCAAGGTGATCGAGTCGCAACGAAAACTACAAGCGGCGGCCATTAAGCTGTCATTGTTCCTGCGCGGCCGAAATGGTCAGCCGATCATTCCCAACGAGTCACAACTGCCCAACGCTTTCCCCCGCACACGCCCCCCGATCCTCAGCAGCTCGATGCTGATATTGCCCGCGCTGTCGCCGCGCGTCCCGAACTCGTGGAACTGGGACTGATTGCGGAGCAGGTGCGAGTCGAACTCGCACAGGCCGAGAACATGTTGCTTCCCAAGCTGGATGCCGGACTTCGCGCCGCCAAAGACGTGGGTGCGGCGGCGAGTCCGAAAGGGGACAAGACTCCGTTCCAACTCGAGGTCGGACTGTATGGCGAATTGCCTCTCCAGCGTCGCGAGGCGAACGGCAAAATCGAAGTGGCACGAGGCTAAGCTGGCGCAAATCGCGGCGAAACGCCAGTTCGTGACCGATAAGGTCACAGCACGCGTCCAAGATGCCGTTTCGGCTCTCGATGCCGCTGCCGGCCGCATTGACAGGGCCCAGACAAACCTCCGCTTGGCCCGCGAAACCCTGGACTTGGGGCGGCAACAATTTGACGCGGGTGACATCGACCTAATCGCCCTGAATATCTACGAGCAGTCGGCAACCGATGCCCAGCTCTTGTTGATCACGGCCCAAGCGGACTTCTTTGATGCCTCGGCCGATTACCAGGCCGCCTTGTCTCTCGATCCGTCGGCCATGCAGGATTGATCAGCGGGCCGACGCGTTGGCATCGACTTGCCCCGGAGACGGCTGACTGGCCGGTTGAAGCAATGTCGGGTCGATCGGAGACTGAATGGCTTGCTGATGACAGGTTACACAGCTGTCGGTGAGTTCCGTATAAGCGTCACGTAGCCCATCTGCCTGGCGATCGGTCACCAAGGAATCCAACCGATCCAGAGCGGTGCGAAAATCGTCGCTTTGCGCGGCGTACCGTGCGTCTTTCAAAAACGACGCCGATGCCTTGCTGATCCGCCGAAGCTCCGCCACACCTCGTGCCACGCGGCTGTAATCCTCGGCCGCCACCGCGTCACGGATATCCATTGCGGCAACTGTTTTTCGTTGCATCAGTCGCGCCGTGAGGCCGTCGCGCCGGCCCTGTAAATCAAACGAACCGGTTTGCGACCACAGCCAAACAAACAACAACGCAATCGCGACTAGAAACAGAACTCCCAGTAAGCTTAGCAGAGCATTCGTCTTCATCGGACCTCCCGGGAAGTATGCTGCAGCTGTCTGAGTTGGCAGCTTCCGCCGCTGTGGCGGCGGACTGTCGCCTGACTTCTGATTGTGCAGCGTGTCACACGCGGCTCTGTTGCCCTTCTCCCACACATCCTGGAAATCATACCCCGGAGGCAGAAGGAGGAAAAGGTTCGGGTTACGTAGGGAGAACCCCGGTCGGTCGATGTTCCTGCACCACGAAGTGGTGGCACTCCAAAGCCCGGGTCGTCGCGCGAGCGGGCGCACCCCGGGTTACGCACGAAAAACCCCGTCGGTCGAGCCGACGACACACCACACCGGCAGTTGGTCGAGAGCGAAAGTCGCCGCCGTGTGCCGCACGCGTCTTCCGACAACTCGATTCCCACGACGGGTTGATTCGGCCTCGGCATACCGCCGCTTGGCTGGAAACCTGGTCGCTCGGCCGCCCGGCATGGTCGTCGCGTGACCCAGGGCTGCGTTTGTCGCTCCGCGACTGCACTTGCCCCTGGGCTGGCATAGCGTGCCCCTTTCAGGGGCACACTTCGCTCCCAACCGCTCTCTCACCGTTCGTCTTTGCGCTGGATTGATGGCTTTGCTTGCGGGTCACACCCTCATCCACCGGCCGTATCGCCTGGAAATTCGTATGGTTCCTCCTTTTCCTGAGTCGTCCTATACATGGGGACGCTGTACAATGGGCCCCGTGACTCGCGTCTCGATTTCGTTTTGGGAGGATCTTCGATGAAGCGGATCGGAGCGGTGCTGATTGTCCTGCTGATTGCGGCCGGTGTCCGGGCCGAAGATCGGCCGAATATCGTTTTCATTCTGGCTGATGACCTCGGCTGGACCGATCTGGGCGTGCAGGGGTCGCGATATTACGAGACCCCCAACATCGATGCTCTGGCAGCGCAAGGTATGCGTTTCTCGAGCTATCACAATTGCCAGAACTGCACTCCGACGCGAGCGGCCTTGATGAGTGGCCAATATGGAGCTCGGACGGGAGTCTACACGGTCGGCGGCATCAACCGTTTCCCATGGCAAACGCGATCTCTCAGGCCCGTGGACAACGTCACCAACCTGCCGCTCGACAGAATCACGATCGCCCAGTCGCTCAAGAAAGCTGGTTACGTGACGGGCATGTTTGGCAAGTGGCACATTGGTCAGCAGGGGGATTACCACCCGGGCCGACGCGGTTTCGATGAAGCCATCGTCTCGATGGGAAAGCACTTCGACTTCGACACCGATCCGAAGACCGAATACCCACGGGGTCAATATCTGGCAGACTTTCTCACCGACAAAGCCGTGGATTTCATCCAACGACACCAGGACGAATCGTTCTTCCTGTACGTACCGCATTTCGCCGTGCATTCACCTTTGGACGCGAAGGTCGAGTTGATCGAGAGATTCAAAACGAAGCCACCCGTCGGCGGCCATCGCAATCCAACCTACGCCGCCATGATTGCCAGTGTCGATGAGAGTGTGGGCCGCATACTTGACGCACTCAAAGAACTCGAACTGGCCGACAACACGGTGGTGATTTTCTCCAGCGATAACGGAGGAGTAGGAGGCTACGAGCGAGAGGGGATCGGCCGCAAGGCCGGCGATACCACCGACAACGCACCGCTGCGCAGTGGTAAAGGAAGCCTCTATGAAGGTGGGACACGCGTGCCACTGATCGTGCGCTGGCCGGAAGTAGTCCAGCCGGGGTCTACGTGCGACGTGCCGACCATCCACGTGGACGTTTATCCAACTCTTCTGGATATGGCCGGTGCGAAGCCGCCCGCCGGATATCCACTGGACGGCGAGAGCCTGGTACCGCTGCTGCGAGACGGTTCTGCTTCACTTCACCGCTCAGCCATCTACCAACACTTCCCCGGCTATCTGGGTAACGGGCCAGGAAAGTGGCGGACTACACCGGTCGGGCTCGTGCATGTCGGCGACTGGAAACTGATGGAGTTCTATGAGGACCACCATCTGGAACTGTACAACTTGCGCGACGACATCGGTGAATCGAAGAACCTGGCCGCTCAGATGCCGGAAAAAGCGGCCGAGCTACGCGATAAGCTTACCGCCTGGCGTCAACAAATCCACGCCCCCATGCCCACCTCTAACCAACCGATTCCCCAACCGCCTGAGGTGCGCAAAACGAGTAAGCAGGCTAAGGCACGAGCGAAGGCCAAGTCCTCCGACAAGTCCAAGTGATCGCGGTGGCGGGCAAGTTGAAGCTTGCGTTGCGCAGCGGACCCGTACTGATCCGACCTGGACGAGTTGCGTGCCTGCTTCTTTCCGGTCGGCTTTTTTCGAAACACTTTAGCGGATTGAATCTGTCAGGGACGACCGCCAAAGTAATTGTAGCGATTGTATCGACTTGTCGACCGATTTACACTGTCAAAATCGTTCTCACGGGCAACGGATGAACCTAGACTTTGGGAGAAGTGTCCTTTCTCACGAGTCTATGTGCTCAAGCCGTCGAACCGGTTTCCACCCACCGGGAAGGTCGTGATGCCATGTTCGGAATCAGATACATCAAGGTCACTCCCACGACACACGTCATGCAGTATCGGCGCGGCAAGGTAGTACGACAAGGCGCTGGCCTGTCGTTCTTTTACTTCGCTCCGACGTCCGAGATCGTGCAGGTTCCGCTGGCCAGCACGGATATGCCCTTTGTCTTTAACGAGGTCACGGCCGACTTCCAGGATGTCACGATCCAGGGGGAACTGACGTACCGCATCCAGCAGCCGGTGAAAATCGCAACGTTGCTCGACTTCAGCGTCGACCGGGCAGGACGGTATTGTAGCGACGATCCATCCAAACTTGGCGACCGACTCATTCACTCCTCACAGATCCTGGCCCGCGCGTTCACGCAAAAGCACGAACTGCGCGAACTGCTGATCAGCAGCGATCAGCTGGTCGAGCAACTCTTGACTGGGATGAAAGCGTCGGAAGCGGTTGCCATGCTGGGTGTCGAAATCCTCGCTTTGTCGATCCTGTCGATCAAGGCGACGCCGGAAATGGCCAAGGCCCTGCAGGCCGATGCCCGCGAGAAACTGCTGCAGAAGGCGGACGAAGCGATCTACGCTCGGCGCAACACGGCCGTGGAATTGGAACGTCAAATCAAGGAAAACGAGCTGAATACGGAGATTGCGATTGAGCACAAACAGCGGCAAGTTCGGGAAACAAAACTGGCAGCCGATATCGCTCTGGAACAAGAGCGATCCGAACTGGTGGACCGCCGCGTCGAGAACGACCGCAAGGAATCGCAGTCGCGTGCCGACGCGCTGCGGGCCATGCTGGAACCCATCAAGGATGTCGATTGGCATACGTTGATGGCTGCCCAATCGGGTGGTCTTGATTCACGTCAGTTGATCGCGATGGCCTTTCGCGATTTGGCTGACAATGCGGGCAAGGTGGGCAACCTGAATATTTCTCCAGACCTGCTCAGTACGCTGCTCGGCGGGGGCGCAGACGAGACTGAGGGCAAGAGTGCCGGAGATGGCAACGCTCCGGCGCAGACTCGTGGCAAACGGACTTGATCTCGACGTCACCGACATAGGGATAGGATCGTCATGGGACTGGGGCTCCCCGTTATCGCCGTCGTGACGCGAGAAACGCGACTCGCCGGACTCAAGGCTCGCTGGGCGACGGCGCGGCAGGCGGCGTTCCGCTTGCAGCTGGCCGCCGCTCACGAGATGGAATTCCGGCGTAAGCGGCGAACGAAGAGCCGTCCCAAGGTCTCCGACGACGACGAGGCGGAGCTGGCAAGTGCTGCCGAGGCGCTGGCCGACGACGACGAGTACGAAAACGAGGATCGTGTCTATCAGCAGTCGCTCGCGCAGCTGCTGCGTGAAATCGACCTCGGTTTTCCCGTCAAGCGAGTCGATCGCGACTTCCTCCCCAACTTCGATTTCGGACGTTGCTTGGCCGTCGTCGTCATTGGCCAGGATGGCTTGGTCGCCAACACCGCAAAGTATGTCGGCGAGCTGCCGGTCATCGGCGTCAATCCCGATCCCGCGCGAAACGACGGCGTGTTGCTCCCTTTCAAGGTCCGTGGCGTCCGCCGGGCCGTTCGTCGCGCGATCGACAATCAAGCCGAAACGCGCGACGTGACCTTGGCCGAGGTAAACACGAACGACGGCCAGCGCATGTTGGCTTTCAACGACTTCTTCGTCGGAGCCAGCAGCCACGTCTCGGCGCGCTATACCCTCGAGGTAGGGGGCGCAGCGAGCCACAGTCGTCCAGCGGCGTGCTGGTATCGACGGGAGCCGGATCGACCGGGTGGTTGTCGTCGCTGTTCAATATGAGCGACGGGATCAGTCGCACATTCGGTTCGGCCGGCGTGCATCACCCGCAATTGGACTGGGAGGATCGACGCCTGGTATGGGCGGTCCGCGAACCGTTCCGCAGCCGGCACTCAGGTGCCGACCTGGTTGTCGGTGTCGTGGAAAAAGACGAGGAACTGGTAATCGGTTCACAGATGCCGTCGCGAGGAGTGATCTTCTCGGACGGTATTGAAGACGATTTCCTGGAATTCAGCAGCGGCACGATTGCCCGCTTCACCGTCTCGGCACAACGCGCTCGGCTGGTTGTCCCATAACACCTGATCGGCATCTAAGCTGGATCTACGACCAGCCAAGCTTCTGAAATCACCGCATTGGGTCCTCGCACCAGTTCGATGAGGCAATCGAAGCTCCCCGCCTTGACCAACTCTCCAGGGATCTCAAAGGAATACGTCTTCCCGAGTTCGTTCTTCTCATAATACGCAGGTAACGCCGTCGGTTCCAGCACGGGAAAGGATCGGCTTCCATCTTTCGACTGCAGTCGGATTGATTGAATTCTTCTGCCGTTGTCGAAGTCCCACCAACTGATATACAGTTTGTACTTCTTCCCGGGGCGAAGACCTCCGATTTGAAGACGAGCCGGGTTTCCCGATACGAGATAGCCCAAAGCAGGTTCCGATTCGAACACGTCGCGCGAACCGGGAAACAGATAGGCATCTCCTTCGACGGAGATGGTTTCGCCTGAAGGAGCGGTCTTGTCCCACTCTCGTCCGCAATCGGCGTAGACGAGAAGTTTCTCTTCTGGCTGGAGTCCTTGTTCGATCTGACGAACTCGGGCGTCCAACTCCTCTTGGACCACGGGATAATATCTCGCTTCGATGATCGGTTTTGAGGGCGAGACGACCTTCGCCGGTGCCGCGGGTACCTCCTTGTGTCCGAGCCACAAAACGGCGTTGCGGAGTATCGTGACGAATTCCTGGCTCTTCAGTGCTCGCAGATCGTGCCCCAGGACCGTCGTAAAGACGTGCCCCTGACCGTACTCGTGAAGATAAGCCATAGGAAACGATTTGTTGACATTGATCGACATTGCTTCCGCCAGCACCTCGATCGGTCGTCCTTCCAACGCGAAACAGGTATAAAGTTCATCCGGAATCGTGAAGTCGGGAACGGATTTCATGATCGGATGATCTGGCTTAATAACCTTGACTTCAAATTCGCGGAAAGGATCATGTCCGGGGAGGGATCGATCATAGACTCGACCAATGATTTTTTCGACACGGTCTTTGTGCGTCTCGAAAACACCAATTGCCAAATGGTAGACGACGATCCCTTTTCCGCTGTCGAGGAATTTCTCAATGTTGCTCAACGCCAAATCATCATCCAGCGAGGGGCTGTCGTCTTTGGAGTTCCAGAAATTAAAGAACAGGACGTCATAAGCGAAAATATCATCCGAACAGAGAACGTTGAAATTGGTCTCCAGTTTGACTTCAATGTCTGGACAAGAAGTAAGCTGTTTGGCAATTTGCGGAGCGGTTTCCCGCCAATTGTGATACTCGATCCCTGTGACCAAGAGGACCTTCACTCGCTTATTGGCGGAAGAGGCTGCTGGTTCCGCGGCGGACAGCGTTCCGCAAGCAACACCCAACAGCAGAACCACCGTGACACAATCGAAACGACCGAAATGGAGGGAGTGGAAACATGGTTCAGTGGAGGCCGTAACAAGGGAAGAACTACGAGGCGAAAGATACAAGGAGCTGGGAGATACAATTATCCCGTTTCTAACCTAAGGATCGTGAGAAGAATAACTTCTGTATTTGATGTTCGGATGATTTCTTTCCGCTTTCCGCTTCCGCTGGGCTTGTCCCAGCGGAGCGACACCGAAATTATCTTTCCCTCACACCTCAACGTTCGGCAGTTCGAATCCTTCTCGTCGGGGACGGATCATCGACGGATGGTTGTTCGCTTCCTCATCATGGACAAACTGCTCCGACGCGACGTCGAACTGCAGTTTCCGTTTGATTTCCCGGGCAATGACTCCGAAATGACAAAGGATCGTGTGGTAATGGGCGATTTCAACTGTCGCAATCGGGTCCTTGCGACTCCGCACGCAGTCGAGCCAGTTCTTGACGTGTCCCGACTCGGAAGGACTTAGATCCTTCGGCATGGCCGCGGCAATTTCAGCCGGGTTCGTGCGGAACTGATTTCGATTGATTTCGGCCTTTCCTTGGCTGCCGAAGAAGACGCCGCCAAATGCGGGTCCCCCTTCAACTTCCGAACGCATGACGATCGTAACACCATCGGCGTACTTCATGTAAAAGGGGCTCCGATTCTTCGGATTGTTCGTTTCCGCCGTACAGATTTCCACCGGCAGTTCATTGTCTTTGTTGAGGGCCCATTGAATCTGATCGAAAGCGTGGGCTCCGAATCCGGTCATTCCCCAGGTGCTTCCTCCCCCGTCGAAATCGCGGTAAAGTCCCCATGCTTCGGTACTCCCCAGCAGATCGGGATCGCACGGGTAAAGCGGAGCCTGATCGGTCCAAAGATCCCAATCGAGTCCGGCGGGACAAGGCTTGAGTGTGTCCGGGGTTTTGTAGTCTCGCGGAGAAAGGAAGTTGGGAACTTCCACTCTGGAAATCGTACCGATAGACCCATTGTGAATCTGCTCGACGGCCCAACAATTGATCGCCAGGGAACGCGCTTGCGTACCGACCTGGAACACTCGCTTGTACTTTCGGACAGCCTTGACCAGCACTTGTCCCTCTTGAACCGTCAAGGCAAACGGCTTTTCCGCGTAAACGTCGACCCCCGCGGCCAGCGCGATCAATGCAGGTCGAGCACGAACGTGGGTCGGCGTGGTGACGAAGACGCCATCCAGTTTCTCTTCCTCAAGCATCTGGCGGTAGTTGGCATATTGAGCGGCATGTTCCGCTTCAGGAGCGGCTTCTTTGTACCACTTGAGGAACGAGGGAATCTGGGGCGCGTTGCAGTCGCAAACGGCCTGGAGATACATCTCCTTCGGCCAATTCAAAAGCTGCCGGATTCGGAGCCCCAGTCCGATGATTCCGATCTTGATTCGATCATTGGCCCCGGGATTACCGTCCTGAGCGAGAACGTGCCGAGGAATGATGAGCGGGACCGCAACCGAGGCCGCTGCCGCCGTTTTCAAAAATCGCCGCCGATTCCATTGATTCCGGGACATACACCTCTCCTGGATTGTTTAGTCATAGGCATTGTAGCCACAGGCCCTCCCGGCCTGCAAACACAGCTCCGGCCTCCGCGTCGCCTATTTGTTCTGCATCAACTTGCCGAAGCGATGCACCACGGCCAGGGCCGGGTCCAGTGGCACGTCCACGCCCACGGTGTTCGCGGGGACGCTGACCGCTGTCAGGGCCCGCGGCCGTTTCCCGCCGAAATGTGACAGGTACTGCCGCTCGCCTTCGAACATCTCGATTGTCATGTCCCGAATGTCCTTCAGCGACAGGACCGAGGAGGTGAGAGGGTCCATGGCGATGGCCGCGACCACCAGCTCCGGGTCGCCGGTGAGCGCCGCTTCCACGCCCAGCTGCTGCACGGTGACGTTGCTCTGGTTCATGGCCGCCAGCGGGCTCGGCAGGCGCCCGACCTGTACCGGGTGCACGCCCAGCCGGTCCGCGTACACCGGTACCTCCACACAGCAGTCCCGGGGAAGATTGGCGATGAAGCCATCGTTCATCACGTTGCCGTTGAAGCGGAAGGGTGTGCCGGTTTCCAGGGCTTCCAGGATGTAGGAACAATACTCGACGCTCCGCGGAGCCAGCTCGCCGCTCTCGTACTGCAGATAGTCAGTCTGACCGTACTTGTCCTCCATCATGCGGCCGAAGGCATAGGAAAATCCCGACTCTCCACCAAGTCCGGGCTGGTCGCAGTACTGCTTCAACACCGCCTCGTTCTTGCGGAACCAGGGCAAGTAGTCGGACAGGTGGCCACTGCTCTCAGTGCAGAAGTAGCCGAAATGCCGGGCCACCTCGCCGCGCACCTTCTCGTTGACGTAGTACTCGGGCTTCTCCAGGTTGCGGAGCAGTTGCGGGTAGAGATCCTCGCCGTCCTTCTCGATTTTAAGGAACCAGGCCATGTGGTTGATGCCTGCGGCCAGGAAGTCGATCTCGAATTTCTTCACCCCCGCGTAGCGGGAAATCAGGTCGAGGGTGGTCTGCACGCCGTGGCACAGCCCCACGAAACGAATCCGGCTGGATAGGCCGATGGCCAGGCCCAGCATCGCCATCGGGTTGACATAGTTCAGGAGGTAAGCCAGCGGGCATAGCTCCTCCATGTCTCTCACCAGTTCGACCATCACGGGGATCGAACGTAGAGCGCGGAACACCCCGCCGGGACCGACACATTGGCCAACGCACACGTCGACCCCATACTTCTTCGGGATCTCGTAGTCGACCTGGAAAGCATCCATCCCGCCGACCTGGAACGTGGTGATCACATAGTCCGCCTGCTTCAGCGCCTCGCGGCGGTCGGTGGTCGAGCTCACGGTGGCCTTCAGCCCATGCCGGTCGATGAGTCGGCGGATGTAGTTCTCAACCCGCTGGAGCTTGGCTTGGTTCGGGTCCATCAGCATGAACTCTGATTCGCTCAGGCTGGGCGTGGCCAGCATGTCGTTGATCAGCGTAGTGCTGAACACGATGCTCCCGGCGCCGATCAATGCGATCTTGGGCATGGTCCGTCTCCTATTATTCCGCCATCCAAGATGGAAATCTCACACATAGGAAGTTGCTCGCAACAGGAGAATCGCAGGCGTTGCCTCTTGGAAGCTCATATTAGCATATCACTTGACGCAGCTGCTATGGAAGCGCGAACAGGTCTCGCAAACGAACCTGACGGGAAAGGCCCTTGCAGTGTAGATTGGCGCGGCGCGATCGCAACCGACTTGTCCAACTGGTGCGTGCACGGCGCGTTGCCGGCGGACAAGTACCGCATTTGGACCATGACTGTGTCGTGGGACGCCAAGAGGTACGCGGTGGATGTGGTCATGCCTGACTCGGGCGCTCGCTGCTATCGTCCCCGGGAATCCGGTACGCATCGCGACCGAGGCGTTCTTCATCAACCCCGGTTTGCTGCGCCTACTATTGGGACTTGGAAATCCAGTGTCTGAATCAGGCATCTTGGCAACCGCTGCGAAGGTGGAAGCTAGTCAACACGGACGCCAAGCCGGGCGAAAACACCTGGGGGATGAAGCCGGCGACATTTCCAGGTCGGCCCGCTCTCCGTGGAAGTCAAGCTCGCGAGGTTTAGGTGACTACCACACGATGGACACGCAACATCCCGAAATGAAGAATCCTCGCACTTGAAGTGCGCCCGTTCGCGCGACCTTGATCGGCCCACTCTCAGTCGGAGTTAAGCTCACGAGGTTGAAGTGACTACCGCACGACGGACACGCAACATCCCGAAACGACGAATCCTTGACGATCTCGATTGCATTGTGGCAGTGCGGGCAGCGCACGTGCATGGTGCGTACTCCATGGGCATGTCACGCACCATTGTGCCAGACCGGGCTGGACCGCAAGAGCGAGAAGGGGGAGTGGTACATTTCCCTCGGTAGATTGCGTGAACTAGCTAAGCGTTTGTGCTGCCGCATGTGTAACCGTGCACTCGCCGACGTGCCGAAGCCAATCTGCGTGGGACAGCTTTCTTCATTCTCCGTCAATTGCCGGCACAATTGCACGGCTCCCGTTTTGTCCGCCTAACCTGCCAGCAGGGCCATTCGTCGCGTGCTAATCAACCGCTTCGACCGGGCTTGTCCCGGTCGCAAAGCCATTCGTCGCGCACCGGTCCTCCGCTTCGACCGGGCTTGTCCTGGTCGCAAAGCCATTCGTCGCGCACCGGTCCTCCGCTTCGACCGGGCTTGTCCTGGTCGCAAAGCCATTCGTCGCGCACCGGTCCTCCGCTTCGACCGGGCTTGTCCTGGTCGCAAAGCCATTCGTCGCGCACCGGTCCTCCGCTTCGACCGGGCTTGTCCTGGTCGCAAAGCCATTCATCGCGCACCGGTCCTCCGCTTCGACCGGGCTTGTCCCGGTCGCAAAGCCATTCGTCGCGCACCGGTCCTCCGCTTCGACCGGGCTTGTCCTGGTCGCAAAGCCATTCGTCGCGCACCGGTCCTCCGCTTCGACCGGGCTTGTCCCGGTCGGGCGACAACTGGTCAGCTACCGCCACTTTCGTCATCCTTCCGTCGGCCGAGCGTGAAGGCCACCACTACGCCGGTGGCCTGCCGAGGCCGCATCACACCGCGCCTCGCATCTTGCGCTGGGCCAACGCTCGAAGCCAACCGCGGATGTGTTTCGGTCTCGTTATGTAGCGTGGTGACGGCATGTCTGGGACTCGACCGGTGCGGATTATCGTTCGTCGCCCCGGGCCTGCGCAGGGTCGCCGATAGCGACCTCACTTCAGCTTCTCCTACTTCCTCTCTGTCTCTGTCTTGCGGCGCATTTCGTCCACGAGCGTTCGCCGTTACACCGGCGTTGGACGCTCCGCGGGCGGTCCAGGGCGTCCCTTTCCCGCGTTTTCGGGGGTGTTGGTTCTTGACATCCTCCCGCAGCGCACCGATAACATCGTGAACGCGATCCATTTTGACCCATCCGTCGGACCGGTGTCTGCTGGACATCTGGGACGTCGAAATCCCGCGATTTGCGCGGCAATTCAGGAGGTGGAATTCATGGCGATCATCACGATCAGTCGCGGCTCGTTTGCAGGAGGAAGTGCGGTGGCCCGCGAGTTGTCTCAGCGGCTGGCGTATCCCTGCCTGGGTCGGGAGGATGTGTTAAGGCTGGCCGCCAGTGACTACGGCATTGTGGAAGCGGAACTGCACAAGTCGCTGGATGGATCCCCCCGCTTCTGGGAGGAGGTGCTCGGAAAACGACTCGCTTACGTCAAGTGCCTCACGGCGGTGCTCCTGGATCAGGTTTGCGACGGAAACCTGATCTACCATGGGAACGTAGGCCACCTGCTGTTGTCCGGACTGGATCACGTGCTGAGCGTGCGTGTGACTGCCGATCTGGAGTATCGGCTCCAGGCCGCGATGACGCAGGCGGAAATGTCACGGGAGCAGGCCCTGTCCCACATTCGACGAGTCGACGATGCGAGGAGCCGCTGGGCCAAGTTGCTCTACGGCGTGGATTGTACCGACGCAACGCAGTACGATGTGACCTTGAATCTTAACAGGATCAGTGTGGCTGGCGCGGTGGCCCTCATCGTGCAGATGTCGGAGATGGACGAGTTTCGGGCCTCGGACGAGAGCCGCCAGCAGTTCCAGGACCTGCACCTGGGTTCGCGCGTCTGGGCGGCCTTGGCCAAGAACCCGCACACGCGCAGCGTGGGAATTCAGATTGCCGCGCGCGGCGGCGACATCACGATTACGGGGAACGTCAACTCTTCGCGAGCGTTGGAGCTGATCCCCACCATCGTTCGTGACGTGCCAGGCGTGCGGAACCTGTCCTGCGAGGCTGGGAAGGGGACCGACTGGTACTGGTAACACGGACCCCTGCTGACGGGATTGAGTTGCCCGATCCCGAAAAAGCATCCGCAGCACACCTCTGACGCATCGCCAGGCACGACGCCACACGAGAGCATCATCCTCCCAGGAATTCTGGCCCCAACCGACGCGGCGCAGAACCGATCAGAGGCAGCGTGTCTGTTGCCGTTCTGGTTCACCCAGCAACAAGGCGTAGCATTCGCCGTTTCTGGAGTGGGACTGGAACCGGAAGTTAGTGCTTCTAGAGGGCCGTTAGTACTGCGGAGGCAACGTCGATGCGAATTCGGCGAGAATGTGCACAAGGTGGAAAGGGAACCTCCGGCAAAAAAAGCGTGAAGGGCTGTTGCTGTGGATAGCGCCGGGAGGGTAACGTTAAACCGGGCTGTGCAAGTGGATTCAGGCGACCCAAAATCGCTGAGTCAGGAAATGGCGACTGACACAAGACTTGAGGAGCAGCCGGCTCCGCCAAAACCCAGCCGATGAGCATCCTGGCGAAGTCGCTGTGCGGAGTCGACCGGCCACTGCTGTATACGGCGATCAAATAGAACCTGACGAACGAGGACAACCGCATCCGCGGGCTGGTCGCGCCGATCTACCCGCTACGTTCGCCGCAAGATACCCAGACGCTGCTACCGGAGATCGTTAAGGATTTGAAGAGGAGATTGGACATGAAGACCGCGTTACTATCGTTCGCACTGTTGACTTCGCTGACGCTCGCCGCCCGGGGGGCGGAGGACATCGTCATCGCCGACTTCGAAGGCGAAACCTACGGCGACTGGAAGGCAACCGGCGAAGCCTTCGGCCCCGGCCCAGCCAAAGGGACGCTGCCCGGCCAAATGCCGGTCGATGGCTTTGAAGGCCAAGGACTGGTCAACAGCTTCTACAAGGGCGACGCATCGACCGGCACGCTGACCAGCCCGCCGCTCAAGATCCAGCGGCAGTACATCAACTTCCTGATTGGCGGCGGCATGCATCCGGGCGAGACGTGCATCAACCTGCTGGTGGGCGGCAACGTGGTGCGCACCACCAGCGGCCCAAACGATCAACCCGGCGGCAGCGAGCAACTCGATTGGGAGACGTGGGATGTCGGCGACCTGGCGGGCCAGGAGGCGGTGATCGAGATCGTCGATAAGGCCACCGGCGGCTGGGGGCACGTCAACACGGACCAGATCGTGCAGAGCGACATGCGCAAAGTCGAGCCTTTCAAGCCCGAGCCAATCTACCACGAGCGTTACCGGCCGCAATTCCACTTCACGCCCCTCAAGAACTGGATCAATGACCCGAACGGCTTGGTGTTCTATAAGGGCGAGTACCATCTGTTCTTCCAGCACAACCCGACCGGTATCAACTGGGGCAATATGACCTGGGGCCACGCCGTGAGCCCAGACCTGGTCCACTGGAAACAGCTTGATAATGCGATCGATCCGGACGAGCTGGGCACGATCTTCTCCGGCTCGGCCGTGGTCGATTGGAACAACACGGCGGGTTTCCAGACGGGCGACGAGAAGGTGATCGTGTGCATCTACACTCGGCCGGCAAGCCCGTTCACCCAGTCGATCGCCTATAGCAACGACCGCGGCCGGACGTGGACGAAGTACGAGAAGAACCCGGTGCTCGAGCACATCATCGGCGACAACCGCGATCCGAAGGTCTTCTGGCACGAGCCGACGAAGAAGTGGGTCATGGCCCTGTTCCTGGACGGCGACAAGTACGCCCTGTTCTCCTCGCCGAACCTCAAGGAGTGGACGAAACTCAGCGACGTGGCCCCCTCGGAAGGGAGCGAGTGCCCCGACATCTTCGAACTGGCCGTGGACGGCGATTCCACAAACACGAAGTGGGTCTTCTGGGGCGGGAACGGCAATTACTTGATCGGCCACTTCGATGGCACCACGTTCACCAAGCAGGCCGGGCCGTTCCGCTTCGAGCACGGCAACAACTACTATGCCGCCCAGAGCTACAGCGACATTCCCCAGGAAGACGGCCGGCGGATTCAGATCGCCTGGATGGCGGGCGGCAAGTACCCGCGCATGCCGTTCAACCAACAGATGTCTTTCCCCAGCGTGCTGACGCTGCGGACCTTCCCCGAGGGCATCCGCATGTGCCGCCAGCCGGTTAAGGAGATCGAGAATATCCACGGCCAGCAGCACACGTGGAATAATCTGACCTTGCAGGCGGACGACAACCCGCTGAAGGACGTTTCCGGCGACCTGTTCGACATCCGTGCGGAGTTCGAACCGGGCGACGCGGCCGAGGTGAGCTTCACGATTCGCGGCACGCCGGTCGTTTACGACGTCAAGAAGAAGCTGGTCGTCTTCCTGGGCAAAACAGCGAATCTGGATCCGGTGGATGGGAAGGTCAAGCTGCAAATCCTGGTGGACCGCTCCTCGATCGAGGTGATCGGCAACGACGGCAAGATGAGCATGTCCAGTTGCTTCCTGCCGCCGTCGGACAACAACAAGCTCGCACTAGTGGCCAAGGGTGGCACGGTCCAGGTCGAGTCGCTGGATGTGTGGGAGTTGAAGTCGGCCTGGCCGGCGGAATGAAGGGATCCACGAAAAAGGGCACGCAGGAGTACAGACCATGGTCAAGACTGCCAGCACGATGATGCCGTTGGGAACGAAAGCGCCAGACTTTTCACTGCTTAACGTTGACGGCCACACGGTATCACTCAGCGATTTCGAGGGCGTTCCGGCCCTGCTCGTGATTTTCATGTGCAACCATTGTCCGTTCGTGAAACACCTGGCCGACGCATTGGCAACTTTCGCGCCGCGAGTACCAGGAGAAAGGCGTGGCGGTGGTCGGCATCAACTCGAACGATGTCAGTTCTTATCCAGCCGATTCACCCGCACAAATGGCGATCGAGGTCAAGCAACGAGGCTATACTTTTCCGTACCTTTATGACGAAAAGCAGGAGGTGGCTAAGGCTTACCGTGCAGCCTGCACCCCTGATTTCTTCCTCTTCGACGGCCAACAGCGATTGGTATATCGCGGCCAGTTCGACTCGAGCCGACCCGAATCCGGCATGCCGATTACCGGTGCGGACCTGCGGTCGGCTGTCGACGCCGTACTGGCCGGTCAACCGGTCTCCGAAGACCAGAAGCCGAGCATCGGTTGCAACATCAAGTGGCAAGCCGGCGGTGAGCCTGATTATTTCAACCCGGCCGGAACCGGTTGAGTCTAGGTCGACGTGGAGGCGACTGCGGTGTACGTTGGGACGACCTGGGCCGACCCGAATGCCCCACGGCAGAGCCTCCGAAGGCCGAGCGTCGAGAGACTGCAAGAGGATCATGTCCCCGGTACGAATGTGGGTGCGCCCGCCAGCGGAATGCTCACTTCGGGACGGCCAGCTCACCTCCGACCGCCCCGAGAAAGGTCCATTCTCTCCTGGAAGGGGCTGCTGATGCCGTCCTGGCCGACCTGAACGACAAGGTGACCTCGACGGCTAGGCGGGAACTGGCCAAGGTGATTCGGGCAGTTGTCGAGTCCCGGCAGGGGGAGGCGGAGTTAAAGGCCAACAACACCCTACACCCCAATGCATTTGACGCACATCGACGAGAGTGGAAACGACAGTCCTGCGATTCTGATTCCCAATTCCACCGCGATCAAAGCGCTGAATCTCGTAAAGCCGCAGGGTCGGCGTCCAGCCCAAAGAATCAGCCAACAATTGAAATGTTATGAGCTCGGCAAACCGAATGGAAACTGGCCGTAAAACGCAGCGACCGATGTAGATCTTCGAGGAGCAAATCGGGCCAGATACGCGGTAACCGCGCAATCCTATTCATACTCATACTCTTACTCGTACTCTTACTCTTCTTCGGAAGTGGCCGGCAAAGGGGGGTGGTTCATGCTGAGTTGAGTGAAGTTGTCTGGGAGCGCCGGGGAGGGGCGTAAGAGCAGGAGTAAGATTGAACCTAGTGAGCCTCTGCCGCTGGGGACTGTGATCGGTCACCTGCTCCCAGCAATGCGCCACTTGCCCCACAGCTTGGGCGTGAGTTCGGCTTCGCTGGGGACGTCGGCGGTGATGGCGGTGGCTTTGTTGGTCCAGTAGACGCGCTGCGTGGTCTGGCCGTTGGCACCGCGCAGGACGCCGAGGTCGCGCTCGGTAGGTTTCGCCGGGCTTCGGGTCGCCAGTGCAGCGCGGCGAGCGGGACGCTGATCTCGAAGTTGCCCTGCTTTGTCGGTGGCGAGCGTCACGTGCTCTGCTGACGTCTTCGACGACGTCGATCGTGATGGTGCGCCAGGGGCTGCTGAAGGCGACCGGCTCTTTCGTGCCGGGGACTTTGGCACGATAGAGCAGCGCGCGGGTTTGCGCCTTCGACCTGCGTGATCAGCAGCCGCTGATCGCCGGGCACGGGCGACGTTGCGATCGGGTGCGGCAGCGAGGTCGGTGGCCAGCATCAGGTCGAGGCAGCCGCCGTGTTTGAACAGCGCGTTGGGCGTTTCGCCGCTGTTGTTGAGCAGGTCCTTCTCGGTGGTGCGCCAGGCGGCAAAGAGATGCGTGTCGGTCAACGCGACGGCGGCGCTGACTTCGTAGGGCGCGAGTCGCTGTTGAAGTTGGCCTTGGTGCCGCGGCGATCGATGAAGGCCCAGTCGGTCGTCGCCGGCCAGTCGTCGAGCTGGCCATCGACCTGTGGCGGCGTCTTGACGCAGCGGCACGTTCAGGATGCCGCTGCCTCGTTGCTGCTGGCGCTGCATTTCGGTTCGGGCGAACCAGTCTGCGGGCCCGCTGGAGATCGTCGGCGGTGACGGTGATGGTTTGCTCGGGCAGACGCGTGAGCGTTTCGAGTCCGTCGACGCGCACGAGGCTGGTGCGGCCGCCATCGACCAGGAAGACCTGGCCGTCGGCTGTTTGCGTGATGCTGGGCCAGAAGTTCTCGTCGTGCAGCGAGACATCGGTCACGTCCATGTTGCGATCGGCGACCGGCGCGGCCCAGTTCGGGCGCAGGCGGATGTCGTGGAACAGCGTGCTCACGAACAGGCCGTCGGCGGTGAAGAGATACATGTTGCCCATGTTGCCGTTGATGCAGAACATCGGACCGAGCCTTGCCTTGAATCCAACCGCCCAGCAGCCGGGTGTGGCCGACGACCATGCCGGGACGATCCGGCACGGCCGCTTCGTGACTGGCGTGCAGGCCGGGCCAGACGCTGGGATAGCTCCAACGCGGCTCGGCCTTGGAAGTTGCCGCCCAATCCGTACGGCGAGAACGGCTCCGACGCATTCGTGTTGATCGTCCAGCCGCCCGGCTTCGGTGAGCGATTGATTGCCGCCGCTCGATGGCTGCCGACCACCGGCCGGGCCAAGGCTGTTCGGTTTCGTCAGGTCGTAGCGAGGCAATCCCGCGATCATCGAAAGCGATCGACGGGAAATCGCACGTTCTGATCGTCGAACCGGGAGACGACGACCGAGAGATCGTTCATCACGGTGACGCCCCCGCACGATGCTCTGACAAACTGCACTTCGCCGGGTTGCGGCCGACCGTCGTGATTCGCATCGGTCCACGCAAAGGCAGCCTGCGCCTCCGGCCGCGGACGATCCTCTGCAGGCTCTGTTCCCTCTGGCCAGCGGCTGCGAAACTCGGGTCGCGCAACACGGACCAGGAGTGGGCGTTGCCGAGGGCCGCCACCAGCCGGGCTTGCTTTATCGCCATCGAGCCAGACGAACGCGACGTCGTCGCCGTTGGTCGGCGTGTGCGTGTAGCAACTGGTGAAGTAGCGGCGGCCCTTCTGCGCAGCGGGATAGAGCGGTGTGTCGGGCGAGTACGGACCGTAGTGCGCCGCCAGCAGCGGATCGGCGCGGGCGAAGACGCGGACGAGCGAGTCGGTGCCGGTCTGCCAGTCGAGCTGGAACTCCATGCCCTTGTAGTAGAATCGCGTTGCGATCCTGCGGATCGAGCACGCCGCCGCCGCCATATTCGGTCGGACCGTAGAAAGCTCGCACAAGTTCTCCTTCGGCGGTCCACACGGAGACGCGTCGCGGATAGTTGTCGGACTCGGCAACCCAGACTCGGCCCTGGCTATCGATCGCCAGAGCCAGTTAGGATTGTTCAGATGCAGCGGATCGTAGGGACCGACCGCCGGCACACCTGGCTTGCCCAGCGTGCCGATCGGCTGACCGGCGGAGGAGAAGACCTTCACCTGATGCGAGTTTCCCCGGTCGGTGATCAGGAAGTTGCCCTGCGCATCGACGGCGACGTGGCGCGGATCGTCGAGTCCTTTCGCGACGATCGTCTCGGGCCGGCTTGCGAGCGTGGCGAAGCGAACGAGTTGCTTACCGCTGAGCGCGAGCAGTCGCCCCTGAGCGTCGAAGCTGACGCCGCGCGGATTGGGAAGCCCGGATGCGGCGAGGCAATTGTACCCTGCTTGACGTCGACGACCAGCAGTTCGTTCTGCCGCACCAGCGAACAGACGAGCATCCCGTCGTGGGCCGCAATTCCGCCGAGCACTGAGCTCTCATCGCCGCCATCGAACCCTTCCAGCCGGGTCAGTCGATCGCGTCCGCTTGCGCGGATCATCGCCGAGCTGCTGCTTGAAGATCGGTTGATCGGCGAGCGAACGCGTCTTCGCGGTGACCGCAGTTCGCCTTCCCAGATGGAGCCGACGTAGCAGAGATGATCGGTCACCGCGTCTTTGCCGAGATCGACGGCGAGCGTCGGCGCGCCGGTCCAGTGGCCGCCGACCCAATGCTGTCCGCCAATCTTCGTGCCGTCTTCGTGCAGCCATTGCAAACCATGGCCACCCTCGGCGACAGAAGCGCCCATGAAGATCAGCGGCTTGCCGTCGGTGGTGCGCGTAGCCGGGCACGACGGCCATGCTCGTCGGCGGCGTGTGCGTGGTCAGCCAGCAGCCGGTGTTGTCGGCGGTCGTCCAGGCGGGCTTGCCGGCGTTGTAGATGCTGAACTCGTAGTGCAGCTTCAAGCGCTGATGCCACAGACCGCGCACCTTGTAGGTGCCCGGCGCGACAGGCCGAGTCGGAATGTGATAGACGCCGTGCCGCGCGGCTTCGGGATCGCGCAGCAGATCGTCGCTGCCGTCCCACCACGCGATGTTTTCGCCCGCGGGAAAGGGCGTCTCGCTGACGAGATTCCGCACACGCTTGTTGTCCTGTCCTCGATCACCAGCGTCACCAGGCCGGCTTCCGGCAACGTGAACTTGACCGGGATCGGTGGCGGCTCGTGGTGATTTTGGGCAGGACGAGGCTGGCCAGCGCGGCATCGCTGACCAGCGGCGCCACGGCCATCAGTTCGCCCAGCCAGACGCGACGGCCTTCTTTCACCTTGTCCAAGAGATGTGGATGGTCCGCCTCAGCGGCTCGCGACAACCCGCAAACGCAGCCCGCGTGTCTCGACCTCTCGGCAAATGGCAGCCAGTTGGGTCCCAACGCCATGGGATAGAGCGCATCCATGTCGCTGCGGCTGGTTACCTGTCGCCAGTTTGAACCGGCGGCTTCGTGGACGTTGCCATCCGCGACCGCCCGTGAAAGCGTCGACTTCGACGGCGGAAAAGCCGGTCCACAGCAGGCAGATACCGCGGAGCGTGACCGGCCGCGGCCAAGTGAGCGTGATGACCTCCGGATGTTCGGCTGATACGGGCAAGGTGGCTCCTTCCTCGCCGTTGTCCCAGGATAACCAGGTACGATTGTTGGATTCATCGACCAGCTTTGCGCCGACATCGTCACGCGCCACGGATTGCACCAGGGCTTGCGGTGCGACGTTACCGAGTCGCTGCTCATTGATCCAGACGCCGCCCAGCCAGCCTGCCGTTTCGCGGTCGCCCGGTGAGGGCGAGTGGCTAAAACGCAGCGCTCGCGTCTGCGTGCCTGCCGGTAAAACCCACAGCGCATAGTCTTCATTTCCGACTTCTGCCGTGACACCTCACCACCAACCAGACGATCGGCGGCGAGCCACTGAGCATCATTCGCGACGTCACCCGGATACGCCGTGTCCGGTTTAAGCACACTGAGCGTGCCACCGCCGCGGACCAGTACGCTGCCCACGGCAATGTTCTGCGTAAAGCCGATCCGCAAATGCCGCACCCCGTTGGCGCGGCCTGCACCGAATTTCACGCCAGGCCAATCGGGACGCGTCTGCACCGTCCACACGACGGCGCCGGGTCCACCCTTGGCAGCGTCTTCGGCAATTGGCGATTCCTCGCCACCCAACCATTGCGTAAAGGCGAGCCTGTCGAGGCTCGTGCCACCGGCGGGCTGGAAATCCGGAGCATCCGCGGCTTGCAGGCACGGTGGGACGAGCAGAAACACGCCGTAGGTGATCCACCAGAGGTATACGAATTGCCGCCGCCGATAGGTCAGATTAGGCGTTGCACATTTCATGGCGGGCTCCTGCAAAGTGGTGGCTACTGGCGTTCGGCGCACAGGTGATCAAACGTCCCCAGGAGGACGTTTTGGCAGGCCACGTCAGAGAGGGCTGCACATCATTCTCAGCCGGCATCCTTTTCTTTTCAACCAGCCTGTGATCTCGATCGAAATTCTGGCACGTTCAAGCATGGACGACCAGATTATCGCAGTCGAAGAGCGCCGTTCGTGTTTCTTGACCGGATGCGGCAAATACCAGGCCTTCCCGGTCAAAATCGGTCATTCCCTCGGAAATGGAAAAACCAGTCGAGCCTGGTGTAACAAAGGCTTTCCCGCACAAAGGGAATGGTGAAGCCGACAAGTTGACTCGGAATCACATTCGCCGAATACTTGGGACAAAGGGGAAAACCACGTTGCGTTCATCAAACACTCTCTCGGTCGTCATTGCTGTTGACTTCACGAACGGTCTGTTTGTTTCGACCTTGTCTTTGGGGAGTCACGATGGATACCATCGAACAACGCCTGCAGGTACTTGAACGCGACCTTCAACGATCGCGTCGATCCAGTCGAACGCTTCTCTTGCTACTTGTCGCATTAAGCTGCATCGCGGCTGCTCAGGGCGTAACACCGCAGGCATCCAAGCCCACAACGCCAGAGCAAGCTCCACCGATGGATGCGAACCGGCCCCCCGAAGGGAATTCGGCCAGACAAGATCGCTTGCGAACCGTTGAGGCCGATCAGTTTGTACTCCTTGATCGTCTTGGTCGCTCGCGTCTAACGATGGTGGTAACTGACGGCGGTCCTGCCATTAGCATGTTCGATGAAAAAGGCCAGAAACGGCTGGAATTAGTTCAATCAGATGTATCCTCAGGACTCCGCCTCTTGGATTCCAGCGAATCTCCCGTCGTGTCCCTTGAGGTCCCCCATGATGTCAGTCAGGCTCAACTTACAATCGCAAGTCCTCGAGGAAGTTCTTTGACGAACGCGGATGGTTTTCGCGTCCGCGATGCGAGCAATCAAGGACGTCTGCTTCTAGCGTTGCTAAATGGAAACTTTCCAGTGCTCGGTATTAGCCAGAGCGGCCAGAATGGACCATCTTCCATCGAAATGACTGCTGGCGAAGGGACTCGGGCTTTTAAGATACATGACAAGGACGGGTACGCTCTTTATTCCGTGTTCGCGGCTGACAACGGGAGTACTTCGGTCAAGATGAGTCACCCAGATCACGAGCGTTCACTTCAGATTTCGACAGGGCCACCAGGTGTGGATGGCCCCTCGGTGGCCTTCTTGGCCCCGGCGAAGGAGGACGGGACGGGTGGACAACTGCCCTTCCTGCGGTTCGGTTTGCACGAAGATTGCCAACCCTACGTTCGCATCGTCGACCGTAATGGGCGAAGTCGATTCACTGCCCCATCCGACTGATCAGTGGGCAGTGACTGCGCCTTGATTACAGACCGATTGGACACAAGAAGGGGCCAGGACTCGGTTACGGAAAAAGAGTCCTGACCCCTTTTTATGTCCAGAAGTATGATCCGCTTACCCATGTGTACTTCCATCTTTGGAGTCAGAGAGCGGTCAGCGCGCCGGCTGCTGCTGATCAAGCAATCGCTTGACTTGGTCCCGAAGCTGGTCCAGATCGTGACGCAGTTGGCCGATGTCCTTCCTCAGCGGGTCGGAGCCCGGGTGGTTGTCCTGAGGTTGCCTTTGATTGTTGGCCTTGCGACGAACCTGCTCGGCCGCCTGACAGATTTGGTCAGCCAGTTCGTGCATATCGACATCGTGTAACCTATTGGCTGCCTCGGACAAATGGTTGGCCGCCTCGTCCAGTGCGCGGCGATGGTGTTCGGAATCATGCCGGGGCCCCTGCTGGGACGGACCTTGGTCGTGCTGGCCCTCCATCTCTTGGATCTTTCGCTTGATATCCCGCATCTCCTGCTCCAGGCTGTCGGCCTCGTCATGGCGCCCGTCGCCGCGAAGCTGCTCCATCTTCTGGTGCAATTGACCCATCCGCTCGTGCAACTCTTCCATGGGCGGAGGTCCGTCATGCTGCTGTCCGTCGTGCTGTTGGCCCTCCATCATTTGAATCTTCCGCTTGATGTCCCGCATCTCCTGCTCCAGACCGTTGGCCTCGTCATGGCGTCCGTCGCCGCGAAGCTGCTCCATCTTCTGGTGCAATTGACCCATCCGCTCGTGCAACTCTTCCATGGGCGGAGGTCCGTCATGCTGCTGTCCGTCGTGCTGTTGGCCCTCCATCATTTGGATCTTCCGCTTGATGTCCCGCATCTCCTGCTCCAGACTGTCGGCCTCGTCATGGCGTCCGTCGCCGCGAAGCTGTTCCATCTTCTGGTGCAATTGCCCCATCCGCTCGTGCAACTCTTTCATGGGCGGAGGTCCGTCGTGCTGCGGACCAGAGTGATGCGAGCGTTCCATCTCTTCGGCTTGGCGAAACAGCCCTTCTGCTTCGCGTTGGAGTTGTTCAGCCTTTGCGCAGCTGGCCAGGATCTGGCTCGTCAGCAAGTCCGCTGTTGGCAACGAGCGCGAGAACCAGTCCAGCGCAAACGAGCGTCATCAAGAATCGTCTCATCTTAACTCTCCCGAACCATTGGACCTGAGGAAAAAGAAACATCCTGGACAACACAATCCTCGCCGGCTCCACGCCAGTAGAGGCTTGACCACACCGCACCGACTGCTCCACTGGTCAATCCCCATACCGGTCTTCGCTCGCCGACACCATCGGACTCCCCGATTGTACTCCTCCTGACGGAGTAAGCAACGGAAGGGCAATCGGTGTCGCTATCTGATGCTCTTTTTGACCAGGCTGTAGCCGACGACTCTTCGCCTAGCCTGGCTGCCGCTTGCCTGCTGGCTCGCCCAGGCGCATGTTTGGCAACGAGTTGAAGTCGCCGGGCCTCACGCCGGAGTCGGTTGTATTCGATCCGTCCGGTCAATATCTGGCCGCGAGGTATCAGGACAAAACGGTGCGTCTCTGGGACTTGTCCTCGGGACAATCACGACCTCTCAAGGGCGGTGATTACAGAGCGGTCAGCATGGCCTTTACTCCCGACGGAGCAATGCTGATTACCGGCAACGGACGCACAAAAGGACGCACAAGACGCACAAGACGCACAAAAGGGGTCAGGACTCTTTTACGGAAAAAGAGTCCTGACCCCTTTTTCATCTCTTTTTCATCTCTTTTTCATCTGAATTAGGCCCGGGGTAGTGCCATGTGCGAAAACCGCTCGCCTTTTTTCTTGTTTTGATGCCATGTGTCTGGCCGCTGGCTCCTCCCGTATCTTCTCATACACCTGTGGCATCAGCGTCTCACGCACGAGCCGACGAAATCAAGGTTTTAGTAGGAGTCGTGGGATGCGTAGGCCACTGGCAAAGTGGGTGGTGAAGTCGTTTCCTGATAGGAGAGTCAAGAATGTCTAGCTCGCGGGGACTGTAACGCCCGCCCGGTAGGGGGTATGATGGTACGCATGAGCGATGTTACTCGAATCCTCTCAAAGATCGAATGTGGTGATCCCTCTGCCGCCGAGGATTTGCTCCCGCTCATATACGACGAGCTGCGAGCATTGGCAGCTGCCAAGATGGCTCAGGAAAAGCCGGGGCATACACTGCAGGCAACGGCGTTGGTGCACGAGGCGTACCTGCGATTGGTGGATGTCGAGAAAGCTCAGAAATGGGATTCGCGTGGCCACTTCTTTTCGGCTGCTGCCGAGGCCATGCGGCGGATATTGACTGAGAATGCGAGACGTAAAGCGCGAGTCAAGCATGGCGGCGAGATGCAAAGGCAAGCCCCAGGTGACGTAGCAGTGGAATGCGGCTACTCGGTTGATGACCTTCTGGAATTAGACGACTTCATCACGGTGCTTGAGCAAAAAGACCCGATCGCAGCCCAAACAGTCAAGTTGCGTTTTTTCGCCGGACTGAATCATCAGGAGGTTGGCGAAGCACTCGGCATTTCTGCCGTAACCTCTAGAGAGCATTGGCGTTACGCTCGCGCCTGGCTGCACCGCCAAATGCGAGATGGAAGACCATCCTAGGTTGGGCGAAAGTTCTTTCAAGAAAGTGACATCGCTTTTGTGCGCGGAAATCGCATTGAGTTCTAGAGGACTGAATATCGGGATCAGAATATGGACTCTGAATCATCAAACAAGACGAGAATCATCTTCAACGCGGCCGCCGCAATTGAGGACGCTGCGGAACAGGCGAAATACTTGGAACATGCGTGCGGGAACGACGCTGACTTGCGTGCCGAAATCGAGGGTTTGCTCAGCAGTGATCGGGAGGCGGGAGACTTTCTGGATTCTCCGGTCGCAGTCCTGCCGCCCACGATAGATACCAATGGCGCCGACACAATCCGGTACCTACATCGGCCCCTACAAGCTAGTAGAAGAAATAGGCGAAGGCGGTATGGGTTCCGTGTTCATGGCCCTCCAGAAAAAGCCCGTTCGCCGCACAGTGGCGTTGAAAGTCATCAAACCGGGAATGGACTCGAAGCAAGTGGTTTCTCGGTTTGAGGCCGAACGCCAAGCTCTAGCGATGATGGATCATCCCAATATCGCCAAGGTACATGACGGAGGTACTACAGAGTCAGGTCGTCCCTACTTCGTGATGGAGTTAGTTAAGGGAATCCCCATTACGGATTACTGTGACGATCATCGACTCACCAACAATGAACGACTCGAACTGTTCCGTGACGTGTGTTCGGCAGTCCATCACGCCCATCAGAAAGGCATCATTCATCGTGATTTGAAGCCATCAAACATCTTGGTGACGCAGCTTGACGGCAAGCCCTTACCCAAAATCATCGACTTTGGTATCGCTAAAGCAATTAGCGGACATCTTATGGACGAGTCGTTCGTAACAGGATTCTCGCAGTTGGTGGGGACACCGATATATATGAGTCCTGAACAAACCGAATTGACTGCAACGGATATCGACACGCGCAGCGATGTCTACTCTATGGGGGTGCTTCTGTATCAGCTTATCACTGGAATCACGCCGTTCGACCGAGACCGTATGAGCAGTGTCTCATTCGACGAGGTCAGGAGGATTGTCAGAGAGGAAGATCCACCACGCCCCAGTACACGTCTGAGCACGCTCGATGCTGCATTAGAAACCGTGGCTGAGAAACGTCACACCGACCCCCGCACCCTGTCCCACGAAGTTAGCGGCGAGTTGGACTCGATTGTGATGAAAGCCCTGGAGAAGGATCGCACACGGCGTTATGAATCGGCCAATGAATTGGCCAAGGATGTGCAGCGTTACTTGGACGATGAACCGGTCGAGGCCTGCCCCCCCTCGACGCTCTATCGCCTGAGCAAGTTCACGCGGCGTCACCGGACTGTGGCAGTGGCGACGGTAGCCGTGGCTCTAGCCCTCTTTCTCGGAGCAGGGATCGCCACCGATCAGGCCATTCGCGCCACCAAGGCTGAGACGGCGGCGGAAGATCAATTGCAGGTCGCAAAAGTGCAACAACGCTTGGCCGAAGAGTCCGCTCAGCGTGAGCGCGACTTGCGAGTGGAGGCCGACGCCGCCCGCAAGCAAGCCGAACAAACGGCTGACTTTCTGGTGGAGATCTTCCGCAGTCCCGATCCGGAGCGGGATGGCCGCCAGATCACCGTGGCGGAAATGTTAGACAAGGCCAAGGGGTGCGTGGAGAAAGAGTTTTTCGAAGACCAGCCACTCCAGGCCAAGTTGTTGGGAGCCATTGGTGAAACCTATTTAGGGTTGGGACTGATTCGCGAATCACTGGAATTGGCTCAGGAATCACACGACATGCTGGTAAGTGCGGTCGGAACGGAGCACGGTGACACGCTGAGGTCAGCCAGCAACCTGGCATCAACTTACGCCAAAATGCAACAGTTCGACCAGGCGCTGACGTTGTACAAACAGGTGCTCAGGACGCGAAAAGAGAAGCTGGGCCTCGAACATCCAGATACGCTTATGGCGATGAGCGACGTGGGTGACACGTATTGGAGGATGAAGAGGTTCGAAGAATCGATTCCCATGTTCGGGGAGATGGTCAGGCTCAGTAAACGAGTGCTTGGGGAGGATCATCCCTCTACGCTTCGTGGGCAGGCCGAACTCGGCTGGAACTATATGGATGGGGGCCAACCAGACAAGGCCACGCTGATTCTGAATGAGGCTGTGCAGAAATGCCGGAAGGCGCTGCCCCCAGGGCACCCAACGACCCTCCTGTGCATGCACAATCTGGGAGGAGTCTACTGCGCGCAGCGGCAATTTGATATGGCCTTTTCCCTGTTAGACGAAGCATTGAAGATCAGCAAGAAGAACTTAAGGCCCGAACACCCCGATGCACTCCGCGCCCTGACCACCATGGCATTCATTCATTGGTGGGTGGGAAACCTAGACCAGTCCGTTCCGCTCTTCAAGGAAGCACTCGCTTTACACCGAAGTGCGTTGGGCGAAGACCATCCGAGCACGCTTCAGGTTATGTCGGAGCTCGGCATCGCCTATCTCAGTGCAGCCCAGCTGGATAAAGGCGTGCCGTTGCTCGAAGAAACGTTGAGAATCTGCCAGGAAAAGTTGGGACCTGAGCATTCAACCACGGTGCAGTCAATGACTCACCTGGCGGTGTCCTACACCGATGCAGGTCGAATGAGTGAGGCCATTCCCCTGCTGACAGAAGTCATTCGAGTGCGTTCGGACACATGCGGTCCTGAACATCCTGACACGTTGCTGGCAATGCACTGTCTTGCCGATGCGTACGCCCGCGCCGCGGATCTTGACATAGCGATCCCCATCCTTCAGAAGACGCTGCAGTTACGGCGACAAGTGCAGGGTGCCGAGCATCGCCATGCACTGGAATCGACGATGTTGTTGGGCAGCTTGCATTTGCAGTGCGGCGAATATAGCGAAGCTGAACCGCTGCTTCTGGAAGCCCATCAAGGATTTGCGAAGTGCTTTGCTGCCGCTCCCATTCCGTACGATGAGCGGTGTGTCCAGGCGGCTTTGGGGTACCTTGTGAAGCTCTACGAGCAGTCGCAGCAGCCGGAGAGGGCTGCCGAATGGAAAACTAAATTGGAAGCGGCCGAAAAAGCCGCGAAGAAAGAAGACTCCGACAATAAGTGATACACTCTGGCCCCGTGTGGGATGCGTCGGCGAGACGCTAACGCAACCGCTCATGGGCAGGAAACAAGAGCGGCCGATGACCTTACTACGCCAACGTGTTGGATCTCGCGATGGCGGATTACTACTGGGATAAGCTGATGGACCAGGAGGACGACACGGACGGTGATGGAAATCCCGATGGTTTGCTGTAACAACTGCAAACATGCAGACGCGGAACCTAATGCCAACGCAAGTTTTGAGGGACCCCACCTACTTCTTCTACAGACAGGAGCTACACCGTGAGACTCTGGATACTTGGACCGGTACTGCTGGGCGTGACTGCTTTTGCCCCGCCCGCGAGGTCGGATCTGTTTTCATTCACGCCGTTGGGTGACCTGCCCGGGGGCAGCAGTGCCGAATATGGCGTTTCCGCTAATGGCGTCTCGGCCGATGGTTCCGTTGTTGTTGGAGTTGGATCTTCCGCGTCGGGAACCGAGGCCTTTCGCTGGACGGCGGCGGGAGGCATGGTCGGCTTGGGCGACCTGCCCGGGAATGGCTTTCACAGTCTTGGCAACAGCGTCTCTGCCGACGGTTCCGTCGTTGTCGGACATTCAGATTCGGCTTCGGGGCGCGAGGCCTTTCGCTGGACGGCGGCGGGAGGCATGGTCGGCTTGGGCGACCTGCCTGGGAACGCCTTTATCAGTGGCGCTAACGACGTCTCTGCCGATGGTTCCGTCATTGCGGGAAGGGGAATCAATTCTGCTGGGAATATTGAAGCCTTTCGTTGGACGCAGGCAGACGGACTTGTCGGTTTAGGTTACCTGCCCGGCGGTGATTCGAGTGTGGCTTATGGCATCTCCGGTGACGGCTCCGTCGTCGTGGGGACCGGGTATCAACAGTATGAAGCATTCCGTTGGACCGCGGCGGACGGCATGGTCGGTTTGGGCTTCCTGCCCGGCGGTGACGTGAGTGGCGCTGACGACGCCTCTGCCGACGGTTCCGTTGTTGTCGGACACTTCAGATTCGGCTTTGGGAACCGAGGCCTTTCGCTGGACCGCGGCGGACGGCATGGTCGGCTTGGGCGACCTGTCTGGGGGTGACTTTTACAGCAACGCTAATGCCGTTTCTGCGGACGGCTCGGTCGTTGTGGGATATTCAAAATCGGATTCAGGGAACGAAGCCTTCATCTGGGACGCGGAAAACGGCATGCGCAACTTGAAGGAGCTTCTGATTGCCGGCGGCGTGGAGGGCCTCGACGGATGGCAATTGACCATGGCCAATGACATTTCTTCCGACGGCCGTTTTATCGTGGGGCGGGGCATCAATCCCAGCGGCATCGAGGAGGCATGGCTTGCCAGCGTCCCTGAACCCTCCACCTTCGTTCTGTTTGCCGCGTTCGGTCTGGTTGGTGCCTTCGTTGCTTGGAGGAAACGCAAACGAACATAGACAGCCCACTCGCAGTTCGTGTCCGAACCATTACGCCTCACATCTTTCTGTGGGACGTCTTTGTTGCGCAAGGGGCAAGATTGGGTGGGCGCATACCCGGGGGCCAGGACTCTGTTACGGAAAAAGAGTCCTGACCCGTTTGTTCTCTGACCCGTTTGTTTTCTCGGTAGTGGATCGAATAGGATATTGGCACTTCTGGTGAGCGAAAGGCGGGCAATCGCTTTCATCCACGGCGCCAACTCTTGCAGCGTCTGGCGTGTGCCCGGCTCACCGGCGCGTGAGCCCTTTCGCTACCAGCAGATCGAGCAGGCGGTCGGCGGCCTGCCGCTGACCGGCTTTTTTTGATGGGGCATGGACCGGTTCGGCGTGCAGCAAGTCACCGGCTGAAGTTGCGGCCCAGGCGACGATCGCGAACGTCGGTTGGTGGCTCGGGCCGGCCTGGTCGAGCACGTCGTAACCAACGGCCTGCAGCACTCCCACCTGGCACAGTTCGTTCAAAGCCATCGACGCGTTGCAGCCGCTTGCTTGCTGGGGCGTCGCCTCCTGTGGGGCGGGTGTCGTGACAGCCAACGGTTGTGCCTGTTCAAGGGAGGCCTGCGGCAGTTGCTGCAGCAGCGCTTCCGACGCTCCTTGTTCGGACAGCTTCAGTTTGGAGGCATCGAACCAGGCAGTGGTGAGTGCGTGCTCGGCGGTGAGCCGCAGCAATCCTCGCACGCGATAGCCCGCAGCAGACGCCCCCTGCTCGAATTGAGGTGGCGGTAGCCGGTTCTTGGCACACCATTCCAAGAGCTTTCCTTTTGGATTGCGGGATTGCAGACCGAAGGCGTCATCGACGGTAATCCGCACCACGGCCTGTTCGCTGTCTCGCAAGGCGACGTCCCGCAGGGCGACCAGGTCCAGCAGCACCTGAGCGGCTAGCCTGTTCCGCCGTCTTCTTGGAGGCTGCCCGGCAGGGACCGCTGTCGAGTGATTCGCCACCATAGCACATCGCCAGCCGCGTCTCGTGAAACGCCCCCACTTGCTGGATATCTGTCACCGGCGGGTCAATCCGCATCCGCATGCAGAACTCCAGCAGGCGTCCCTTGGGATTGGACTGCTTCAACGATTCCTCCAATGCCGCCTCGTCGGGAAACAGCTTCGAATCTTGAACTCCGAGCACCCAGAGCCGGTCTCGATGATGATCGTCCCGGCGGACCAGTCCGATCGATTCCAGTGTCCGGGCGAATTTCTCGGCGATGGCTCGATCGACAATCCGTCCGAACCAGGCTTCCGCCACACTTGCCACACGCAACGGTGTTCCACCGGGCGGGCCCAATAGATGCCGA
>CAVOXY010000062.1:0-22049 GCA_963700515.1 uncultured Planctomycetota bacterium
CATTAGTCATTGGTCATTAGTCATTGGTCATTAGTCACTGGTCACTGGTTACGGTCATTGGTCATTAGTTACTGGTTACTGGTTACTGGTTACTGGACCGATGTCTTGAATTGTCTCCCGGAGGGATCCAAGCCGGGAACGGTGGGCGGCGAAGCTCGGAACCATGCTGATCGCGAGGCTGGTCTTGCCTCGTTTTCCCATCTTTTGTACAAGACCGCTCTTCATCTCCGGATTTGTCCGTCTGGTCCCAGAAAGGATGGTGGGGGCGATGTCAGCACCGCTCGACGCTATGTCGACATGTGGGCCTTTCTCGGCATGCATCCGACGAATATCGAGATTCTGCAGCGACTCAAGTCGGCCGACGATCGCCAGTTCGGTTCCCAGATGGACGTCTGCGGGAACGTATCACAGTGGGATACCAGGACCGGCACGTGGGAGCCGATTTGCCTGGCGGCATCCGCAGCGACATCTGGAACCCCGACAAATCCGAGTTGGAGAAGACGCTCCGCACGCTCCACAATCAGCGGCGCGAGTATCATCGACGCGGGATCGAAGAAGACCGGCGCGCTGTCCGAGCGGCAACAGCAGCGACTGAGTGAGCAACTGAGCCACGACGAGGTGCTGTCGCTGTGTGTCGAAGACATCGAGAAACGGCGGCTGGTCATGAAACTGTTCCGGACCACCGGCCAACGGATTCACTGGACCGGCACGCTCGAAGAAGTTACGACTCGCGAAATTCACAATTCAATCGGTTCCCGCCGCGCAGTGCTGTCGATGGTGGCAGTCCTACCGGGCTATGAGTACTTGACGATCGTCCAGGAGAATCATCGCACGTTTCGCATTCCGCCGATCTACACGTTCTGTTTCTACGACGTCAAGAAACATTCGCACCTGGTATGTGAGCATCAAACGGAAATGGTTTTCGATCGGCGACAATTACGTCATGGAATCGGCAGGGCAACAGATTGGCGAGATTGACGGGAAGCTGATCGGGTTCGGCTACAATGCGTACCTGTCCGTGACCGAACCAAGCCTGGCTGCCCATAGTGATTTCCTCGATCTTGTGACTCTTTTCGCCACGAGTGTCGGTTATCATCGTGCCATTCGCCGCAGCCTGAAGAAACGCATGGCGGCGGCGGGGCAAGGGGATGCCGTACGTCACATCATCGAAGACGAAGAATTCTGGCTGCTCAAGAAACCCCCGCCGCCGCGCAGCTTCGCGCGTAGAGTGATGCTAGAGGTGACAGGCTTGAGGCTCCATGGTCGATTCACGACCTACATGGCTGTGCGCGATCCTGGGAACAAACAGTTCCGACCAGAATGATAGCCTGTCGGGGATTCGCTGCAGCCCTGGCAGAGGAAAGTGGCACCCCTCCTGAATTCCCGACTGTTCCCATGATCACGAAAGGTTATTTCGGTGCGTTTCGGGCTGCTGGAGTGGGTCGTGCCATGCCGCTTCCCCCCCCGCCTGCTGGCAAACGCGGCAACGCATGCATTCAACCCGAAGTTACCATCGATCGACCGCAGCGCGGACAACTCTCGGCGTCGGGCGAACATAGTTTACGGCAGTGCGGGCATCTTTTGCGGCGCGTCGCCCAAGCCATGTACGTAATCAGTGCCGCGACCGGAAAAAGACAGGCGAAAATGCCGAGGATCTCTGCAATGCTGGCCATCGCGAGTGTCTCCCTTGCGAGGCTGCTCGTGTGGTTGAAGCAGTACGATGATCGGATTGTACCACGGATCGTCCGGTATGTGTGCGTCGCATGCGGGAGATCTGCGGAAAACTCGCCGAGATGCTCCCCAACGCAACCAGCGGCCACAGCCCCTTTGCCGCTCCGCCGCACCACTCACGGACGTGGACTCGCTGGCCTATTCGCTGCAAATCAGCAGTGCCAACGCGCCAACTGCCCAATAACCAATGACTAGTGACCAATGACCAATGACTAATGACTAATGACCAATGACTAATGACCAATGACTAATGACCAATGACTAATGACCAATGACTAATGACCAATGACCAATGACCAATAAATCAATGTTCAAACAAGCTCGGCTCAACGACGATCTCACCCACATCGTTGTCGCCTGGTCGGAGATCGAAGACAGGTGAGCCGCGATCCCAAGTCTCTTGTGTACCGTTGATCGTTACTTCGCGGAGATAACCGGCCTGCTCCTGCCAGAACATGAACTTTCGTTTGCCGGCGGGCACGTTCTTGATTTCGAAATTACCGTCTTTGTCGGTCACTGCCATATAAGGGTGATCTTTGACGACCAGCCAGGCCAGTTCCCAGGAGTGGATCGAGCAACTGATGCGGGCCGGCAGCGTTTCAGCCTTGGGGAATAGCTGGGTATGTGTGGTGCCAGTCGGTACGGTGAGATTAATGGACAGGTTCTTGCGCATGTCGATCTTGACATTGTTGCCAATCGGGTCCGAATTGCGGATCACCAGCTGCTGGGTCGTCCGCAGTAGCGTCACATGCGGCTCGAAACGGCAGTGCGTATTGTCGAGCAGGATGTCGCTATTCGCCGTACCGTTGTAGCTGTCGTGGATCTCAACCGTTTCGCCTCGTCCGATCTGTAGCATGATCATGACGTCTCTGAGGCCGTGGTTTTCGTGGTTGACGATCAGCGACTCTTCAAACAAATCGTATTTTCCACAGACTTCCTGGTCTTTGTCGACTGTGATTTTCTTGGGCACGGGAGCCTCACCGCGGTAGACGATTCGGCCTCGCAGGGTTGCCCATTCTGCAGCCGACAAAAAGTCGGCCGACAACCACGTCAGGACGGCAGCAACGACAATCAACCTGGGCATGATGTAGTCTCCTGGGCCCGCGCTTCACGAGTCCTTTGTCTTGAAGCCGAACCGTAAGGCGCCTCAGCGTGAACTGGGCGGCAGGGTGTGATGTGCACCAGGCCGAGGAAACCGCTGCACGGAAACGGGAGTGAACTGACCAATTCGCATTATAGCTCGTCCCCCCTGACATCACCATTACGCTGCGTCGATGAGGCGAGCGACAGCAGCTTTGGGGGGAGCGAAATCAGGAAGGTGGAAGGCGGCAAGGAGGTCTCCGTGCCGGCACTTCTGCAGCCGGATAGACTCCCTCAAACCAACTCGCTCCTGCCCGTCCCGACCTTTCCCCTGTTTGAAGTTCGATCAGAAACAGGAGGGCGGGCTGCGGCCTGTGCGTGGTGAACGAACTGCCGCCCCGAGCATCGGGAACTGCCGCGTCGTCGATGCCTGTCTTTTGGGGAGTGGCCGCGACGGTTCGCTGGTGAGGCGTGTCTCTTTGGCGGATGGTGGTCCTGAAACCGGCTTTGCCAGATAGGGAGTTCTCCTATCCTGATGATTCCAGTCTGAGGACGTACCAACATGTCTCAAATGCCATCACTTCGTTTCCGGTCTCCCATTCTCGTGATCGCCATCGCGGCGGGCGTGATTCTCGGATGGGGGGAGCGGCCGCTGCGTGCGGAGGAGCGTACACGGACGCGCGGACAAGAATCGGCGCGATATGCGGCCCAAAGAAGGACGCGGCCCCTCCGGCAGAATCCGTTTGTTGTCCTCGGCTACAACGACCTCGGCATGCACTGCATGAATCAAGACTTCTCGCAACTATGCATTCTGCCGCCATTCAACAACCTGCATGCCCAGGTGATCGATCGTCGCGGCGAGGAACCTCGCATCGCCTCCAGTGGTGATCTCCGTCTTGTACTCGATTCCGGGCAATACGATCTCGATCACACAAGACGAATTTCTGGAGCTATGCACCGGCACTGTTCGGCGTGCCCCTGCGACCGAATATTGGCTTGACCGGCAACGGACTTTCGGGAGTCATGGTTCCCACAGGAGCCAACGACTGGGTCGTGACCGGTATTCCGGTCACGCCGCTGGACGATCAGATGAACCTGAATCCGTACCCGTTAGCGAAGATCGAGGTGGTGGCAGATCGCCGGAAAGTCGCTACCACCTCGGCGGTGGTGCCGGTCTCGTGGGAGATCAGCTGCAATCTCTGCCACGCGGGATCGGGGGCTGCGGTCGATCAGGACATTCTCGCCGATCACGATCGGCTGCATGGGACGCGACTGCAGGCGTCCAAGCCGGTTCTGTGTGCCAGGTGCCATGCGGATCCGCGCACTGGGGACTGCGGGAGTGGCCGGGAGTGAAGTCGCTGTCTGCCGCCATGCACGCTTCCCACGCCTCGCGCATGAGACGCGTGGAGCATCTGGGTAACACCTGTTACGCTTGTCACCCCGGTTTCCAGACGAACTGCCAGCGGGACGTCCACTTTGCCAAAGGAATCTACTGTGTCGCCTGCCACGGCGACATGGAGGCGGTTGGCAGCCCGACGCGACGCCCGTGGGTGGATGAGCCGACGTGTCAGAGCTGCCATCAGAGGCGTCGACCCGACTTCCAGTTCGAGGAACCGGGCAAGATTGTTCAAGGACTCGCACGGCCATCACGGCGTCCATTGTGCGGCCTGCCACGGTAGCCCGCACGCCATCACGCCCACCGTGACGGCCGCCGATAACGTGCAGGCGATTCTGCACCAGGGATTTCCCGGTGTGATCCGCAAGTGCACGGTCTGCCATCGCGAGCAACCCGACGAACGGTTCCCTCATCGCTTGGACGACGATGATTGGGCTGGCGAGGGGGGCCGAGACGATGACTGAAACGCGGCCGGTATTGAGTGATCTGCGACAGGTGGTAGTGTGCATGGCGGCAGGGTCGCTACCACCTGTCCCGGTCGCGTTACGGGCTCGTTACCCGGTCATCCCCGTCACGACGCTGCCGGGCGGCCAACGGGAGACTGGCTGTTGATCGTTGGTCGCCGGGCAGTGTCATATTCGAGATGCCAGGGGGATACCACCACGCCGGCGGTTTCTGGCGTTTGCAGGCCGACTGATGCGGACGGTGCCTGGCACGGCTGGTCGGTTGTGTGTGGGAGAAGCGGCTGTTTTCTTCGAGTGCAAGTGCCTATACTTGACCCAATCGGAATGGTGCGACAGGTCACGTCCGTGCCGGCGGTGGCGAACCGTCGACTGGCAGTCGGCCCGTTTTGCGTGGGTCGCCGTGCGCGGAGAACAGGCTGCGGTCACGATTCCGCCATCGTACCTGTTCCGATGTGACTTGCTGCGGGTTGTTTATGGTGGGGCTGGGCGAGCGCATTGTCGACGGTTTGGCGGTTTCTTTGCCGCTCGGGCGATAACACGCGGCAAGTGCTGATTACTGTACGAATCATACGCAGTGTGAGTGGCTTGGGCCGGCGCATTTTGGCGGTTTTGCTGCGCGCATGCCACTTATCATGATAACCGGGGAATCGAGACTCGCCGTGCCGGACAGATCCAAGCCCACTGACGAAGCGGCGTCGACGGCGGAACCAACCGATGGTTCGCTGCTGAGCCGGTTTCGCCGCGGTGAACAAGATGCGGCCACGGCCATCTATTTGCGGTATGCCAAGCGATTGCAGTTGTTAGCGCGGTCGCAGGCGGGGAAGGACCTGGCCGTCCGTCTTGATCCGGAGGACGTGGTACAGTCTGTGTTCCGCACGTTTTTCCGCCGTGCCGCGGAGGGGCATTACGTCATTCCAGACGGCGAAGAGCTGTGGAAGCTGTTCTTAGTCATCGCCTTGAATAAGGTGCGAAGGCTGGGCGAGTTTCACCGGGCCGCTAAACGTGATGTCGGGCAGACGACCGCGTTGGAGAAGGTCGAGGAGTGTGTGAGCGGTCAGCAACAACTGGATGAGCAGTCATACAGTGTGTTGCAGATGACGGTCGACGAACTGCTGGTCCACCTCCCCGAAGTCCAGCGACGGATGGTCACGATGCGGATCGAGGGGCACGGCGTAGAGCAGATCGCCGAGGCCACAAGACGTGCCAAGCGATCGGTGGAGCGCGTGCTCCAGAAGTTTCGCAGTCGGCTGAGCGAAGTGTTGCGCGAGGACTAGGTTCGCAAACCTCATGAACGATCGTTTCCAGCAACTCGATGACTACGTTGAGGCATATGAGGCTGCAAGTGAACTGGGAGTGCCCCTCGACGTGGCGGACTTCGTGCCGCCGGCCGATCATCCGCAACGGGGTGAAACGATTGTCGAGTTGGTCCGCGTCGACTTGGAATATCGTTGGAGGAGCGGGCATGGCCGGCGCGTCGAGCAATATCAGGGCCTGTTTCCCGAGGTCTTGCAGAGTGGCGAGAACCTGGAGAGGGTCGCTTTCGAGGAATATCGACTGAGGCGATTGGCCGGGGACTGCGTGACCCGTGACGACTTCCGCCAACGCTTCGCCATCGACACCGATGATTGGCCGGAGTTGCCCCTGGGTGATGCAGGTTCGCAAGCACCGACGTTGTCGTGCCAGGATGCTGGTTTGCGCGAGTTGTCCCAATGGGCACCTCAGTGGTCGGAGCGGATGGCCGCCGCAGCTCGCGAGATGCCACGGGTCGGTGACCGATTCGAGGGGTTCGACCTGGTCGGTGAGTTGGGGCGCGGAGCATTTGGTCGCGTTTTTCTGGCGCGGCAAGACGACTTGGCTCGGCGCTTCGTCGCACTGAAAATCACACCGCAGTTCTCCGAAGAATCTCAACGGCTTGCCCAGCTGCAGCATACGAATATCGTACCCATCTTTTCCGTCCACCGGACGGAACGTTTGCAGGCGATTTGCATGCCGTTTCTAGGACCCAATACGCTGGCCGATCTGCTGAGAACATTTGAATTGTCCCGCGCCCTGCCGCTGTCCGGTAGAGCGATTGTGAGTACGATAGCCGTCCGGACAGCATCGACCATCATCGATGACACTGCCGTGCTCGACGCGATGGCGGCGGTCCGCGGGCGGAGCGAAGTTGCGGCGGCAACGTACGGCAGCGACGTGATCCATCGCTTGGGGAATATGAGCTATTTGAATGCCGTCGTGTGGATCATGTCCCATGTTGCCGACGGGCTGGCCAGTTCGCACGAGCATGGAATTGTGCACCGCGACTTGAAACCGGCCAATATCTTGCTCACCGATGACGGCGAACCACTGATTCTTGACTTCAACCTGGCCACGGATCGGTCTGCCATCGATGCCACCGCCGCACTGATTGGTGGCACGCTTCCCTATATTGGACCGGAGCATCTGCGGGCTTTGCGCGATGGTGGCGATGTCGGACCGGAGAGCGACATCTACAGCTTGGGCGTGATCCTGTTTCAAATGCTGACCGGCCGCTTGCCCTACCCGCTGCGACAAGGTTCGTTTCGCGAAATCATCGGGCAGATGCTGGAAGATCGGCGGCAGCCCATTCCGCCAATTCGAGCGTTGAACTCCGCCGTGACACCAGGGTTGGAGAGCATCGTCACACGGTGCCTGGCGACAGAGCCTGCTCAGCGCGTATCTCACCGCACGCAGTCTGCAGGAGGACCTGCAGCGACATCTGGATCACCGACCGCTCCGTTATGCGTCCAATCGCAGCATCGTGGAACGCTGCCAGAAATGGACACGCAGGCACCCCCGATTGGCCTCGGCCAGCACCGTGGCTGTGCTCAGTGGCATCATCCTGGTGGCTTTGGTCGCCGCTGTCTGGACACGCGGTAATCGACTGGAAACGGCGCGGCGCTCGTGAAGCACTTCGCCAGTTTGAGTCGGAGTTGGACAGGTCGCGGACAGTGCTCAACTCACCTTACGTGGATGATCGGGATCTCGATGCAGCCGTCGGCTCCGCCACCGACGCGCTGAATCGTCTGGGCGTCACGACGCCAGAGGGCCTGGAATTCCAGCCGGTTTTCAGGTGGCTCAGCGAGGAGGATCAACGTCGGCTGAGAAGCGATGCGGCGGAGTTGCTCTATCTGCTGGCAGGTGGAAAAGCCCAGCAGGCCGTGCGGGATCCGACATCAAACCAGCATCGTCTCTGGCTCAGCGAAGCGCTCCGGCTCAACTCGCTGATCGGTGCTGTCCGCGGCGTTTCCGATGATGCGCCGGCAACCGCGTTGCAACGTGCTCGTTTACTGGTAGCGGCCGGTCGCCAGAAGGAATCGGAGCAGGTGTTGGAGCAGATGAAGACAGGCTCGAGCCGGGCAGTTGAATTGCGCACGTTGGCATACGAACAAGCCGAACAGCACCAGTATCGAGCAGCCGCGCGGTTGCTGGAACAGCTCAGACAGGTCGCCCCCCCCGATCACACACTCTGGTTCAGCCTCGGCAACTGCTACTTGAGTGCGCGGATGAATGCGCGAGCCGAGGAGAGTTATACGGCGGCCCTTTCCCTGCGGCCAGATTTCGTGCTGGGATTCGAACATCGCGGGATCGCTCGGCATGCTTGCCGGCGACCAGGCCGGTGCCGTGCGCGATTTCGACGCGGCGCTCGCGCTGAATCCCGATTCCCAAACGGCCCTGGTGAATCGCGCGATTGCCTGCCAGGAGCTGGCTGGATCGCGGCAGCCGGATCGGCCTCCGGCAGGCGATCGCAGCGCGGCCGGGCAGGGTGCGTCGTCGTTGGCCGTCCCGTCGGCGGAAGACGACACGCTCGTGTCCCAGGCTTGGCTGCAGCGCGCCATGGACGATTTGACACGGGCGCTCGATTTGGGCTGCACGCAGACCCGTGTCTATTTCCTCCGCTCTCAGCTGCGAAGGCAAGCGGGTGACGTCGCCGGCGCCGAAGCCGATTATCGCGAGGGGATGTGCCGCCCGCCCAGCGATGAACTGAGTTGGATCGCCAGAGGCGTCGCTCGCCTCGTGGAGGAGCCGTCTGAGGCGTTGAGCGATTTCCGCCAGGCACTGAAGTGGAACCCCCATTCGATTACGGCGCTGCAAAACATCGCCCACGTGCTTGCCGAACGGATGGGGGATCTGCCGTCCGCGGTTGTCACACTTGATCAGCTGATCGCTTTCGATCCGTCCAACGCGGCGGCGCTGGCCAGTCGCGGTGTCCTGCTGGCCCGGTTAGGACAACGTGAGGCCAGCCAGCGCGACGCCGTGGCGGCCTGGCAGCCAGCGGCGAGCCGTTCTTGCAGTATCAGGTCGCCTGTATCTATGCGCTGACTGCTGACGCGCAGCAGGAGGACGAGCAGCGCGCGATTCAACTGATAGCCCGGGCACTACAGGCGGACGCGGCGCTTGTTGAAATCGTTTCTCAAGATCGAGACCTGGCAAATCTGCGGGACAATCCAGCACTGCGTGCCCTCCTGTCGGCTGCCAGCACCGTACATCAGGCGGCCGGGGAGTAGCCACCCAAAGATGGCTGTTGCGGTTGGCTCTCTCGCGTCATGGGGCTGCCCTGATCATCCCTTCTGCTGGCATGACGGTGCGACGGAAAGTGCCCGTGTCCTCGTCCTTCTGGCAAGTCAGCTTTTCTTGACGAGCGGTCTGTTCGCTTGCCAACTGTGCCGCGGATGAATTACAATGCGGTCCGTGCAAAGTGTCTAGGCTTTGCCGGTGCGAATTGCTCTTCCAGGGTCGGAACTACGTTCTTTGCCGGTCGATCAAGGCTTGCTTGTGCACTTTCCGCGTTCATTTCGGAAAGTCGCCAGGAGGTGTTCTTCAGACTTGGCTGCCTGCCGTCGCAAGGACGTCGGGATATTTCTGGAGCGTATGTCAGCGTGTATCCGCATTGTCGTGTGGGCGCGAATGCTGTTGCTGCTGGCAGTCAAGGGATGAGTGGCCGTTGACGAGTTCGTGGTTTGCCGGCGTCTGCTCTCGCCGGTCCGTCGTGCCGTCGTGCCGCCGCGTGGGCTTGGTCGGTCGAAATGAGCAGGCTTTCGCGGAATAAGTCAAGATTTCTGGCAGTAACGAGCACTCTATTCGACTACCAATACTAGAGAGTGTCGGATTTTTCCAGTGCACAAGTGGCTACCATCTCAGTTGCTATGATCAAGGGGTTCCCATGTTCGGTCGCCCAGCGAAAAAATCACGTCCAAAGGGGAGTGTCTCCCGATACCGATCGGTTGGGCAGAATCGGAGTCGCGTCACGCGTCGCTTGAGAGTGGAGTCCTTGGAGTCACGGGTGATGCTCCATGCCGAGGGGCTGAGCTTGGACCAACGGCTCCGATCTCACCATCAGCTTTGCACCTGACGGAACCGACGTAGCCGGTCAGGCCAGTGACTTGTTTGCGGAGTTGGAGACGCCGCAGACCGCCGCCTGGCAGGACGCGGTCCTGAGTGCCTTTCGGACTTGGGCTCAATACACTACCACGAATGTCCAAGTGGTGACCGACAGTGGGGACCCCTTCGGAGTTGCTGGTCCAACGCAAGGGGATCCTCGCTTTGGCGACATACGGATTGCGGCCGTGCCACTTTCGTCCGACGTCATTGCCATCTCCGTTCCTCATGACGAGTTCATTTCCGGCACATGGGCGGGCGATGTGCTCATCAATTCGAACGCCCATTTCGCCAACGTGGATGAACTGTTCTCGGTAATGTTGCACGAAGCGGGACACGTATTTGGGCTGGCGCACAGCAACGATCCTGCTTCGCCCATGTTCTTTCACGGTGTGTCGCTGGCTGTGACGCCGACCGCACAGGACATTGCTGATCTACGCAAGGCCTATGGCACGCCTGTCCAGAGTGAAGAACGAAGCGACGAATCGCGAACACGGATCGATCGCATGACGACGAGTCGCACGAAGCGGAGGGTGAGAGACGCGAAGATCGAGATGAAGACGAACATACGGAGCTGTCTCGCGCGGGGTTGGCTACCGATGTGCAATACGTTTATGCCAACTCTGACCAGGCCCTTCATTACGTGTCGTCGGGCGTGATCGATTCCGCGAAGGATGTTGATGCCTTTCGACTCTCAGCGGGGGACGTCGAAGCAGATGGGTTCAAGTTTTTGACGGTGACCGTCCGCGCCACGGAGCCCAGGGGCCTGATACCGCAAGTAGAAGTCTTTTCGAGCGAGGGCACGAAACTGGAGGGGCAAGTCCTGGCCAACGCGAACGGTACGTTCGTGCTGCAGGTAGCCGATGTCAGCCCCAAGGAGAGCTACGTGGTTCGCGTGACGGGGAGCCGACTCCAGCCGGGCCATTCCAGTCAGGTGGTTATCAGCTGGAAGCTCAGTATGTCGATCATCCGGCACAACTCGAGACGTTCGCGGCGGAAACGCTCAGCAGTGCCAAGCCGCAATCCGAACAGTCTTTGCACGTCAACGAGACGACTTTGGCGCATTTCGTGCTGACCATGGATCCGGTGAACACCGCCGCCGCGGTGGCTGTGTGGGCGGTGATCTACGATGCTGCCGGCAGTGTCGTGGGGCGGTTTGCGGCACACGCCGGCGAGTCCCGATCGAGCGGTACGTTGCTGCTGGCGCCGGGGGACTATCGCCTGGAACTGACGGCCGCTCGACCCGACGGCGGATGGCTGCCGGAAGTTGGTTTCCAATTGCTGGGCAAGACGATTTCGTTGCCGATCGGGCCGGGGATCTCCGATCCGACGCGAGCGCCCATGCTTCCTTCGTCCGAATCTCGGAGGGGGGGCAAACAACCAATTCCCGCCCGGGCTGTCGGTTACCGATCCGATCATTTTTCCGGGACCGATCAACATGCCGAGTCCGCCTCGCCCGATGATTGTCAGTCCGCCGTGGACCGACCCGAGTTGGTGGTACTGGCGCGGCAGCCCGCTGGCGGGAAACTTTCGCGGCTTGCTCCCTAGGAATGGTTCAACAATAACTTCGGCATTTCTCAGAGGGCGGCACTGGCTGAGCGAGCACACTAATCGCAACCATCACGACGAGTCGTCAATCGCGAGCGGAGTCAGTGCTGAAGCGTGTCTTCGCGCTCCACCTCAGTGGCTCATCCGTGAAGTGGTCAGCGGGGATTTGCTTCCACACTGGCTCCGCTCGCGGTAAGCGTTTCTCATTGTTCGCAATGTCTTCGGCGCTCGCTCAGGCAGTGCACCCATCCACATTACGGAAGTTATTTTTCCCACATCCCTAGCGTAGGCTCGGCCCACGAACGTCGTCGAGCACTGAAACAATCCCTACCACAAGACGCGCCAGAAACAACGCGCCTTGGGCTCCTCGCTGTCGCGCCTTATCGTCCCAAATGCCTTCGGCCACGGTGACCCAAGATTCATTTCCGGTGACGGCGGCCGCGCCAAAGTTGCCCAGCGTGGCACCTCGCTCGGGTACCAGCACACGCTCCGTGGCACGCACGACGCACAGCTCTTGCGGATCGACCTGAGCGATGAACAATGGTGCTCGATGGCGCATGATATGGTCGTTGTCCGCGCCGCGCCGCGTATAGACCAGGAACAAACCGTCTCCGTGCGCCAGCCAGTGCTGCTGCGTGTTGTACGATCCGAGTTCTTGTCCATCGTCAAATTGCCAGGGTTTGATCGCCGCGTAATCGAGCCCCTCGTCGCTGACGGTTACATAGCCGGCCAGGTCGTTGCGGAGCGTGAGGTAGTATCGGCCTGCAAAGCGAATCAAGGACGGCTCACACAACCCCCTTACGATGGGAAGTCGGAGGATATTGCCGTGTTGGACAAACTTCAATTCGTCACCCACTAGCCGACAGCAGGCCACCGTGACTTCGAATGGCATGCTGGCCGACTTGGCAATGTAGAGTGGCAATAAGAAGCGATCGCCGGGTTCATCGGCCGCCGACTGGTCCGGTTCGCACAAATACTGAGCACACGCGCAGCGGGCGAAGGCAAATGCTTCGTCTTGTGGCATGGCCAGACGCCGCCAGGGTGTCCAGCTTTCGGTGACAGGGTCGAAGAGCGCGTAAGCGGTTTGGTGAGCGCGAGGCTGATCCTCCAGTTGCTCGCCGTCGGCGCTGTAGCGTACTTGGGCTCCGATCGCGATAACCCGGCGCGCGGCCGGTGCCCAGCAAGGCGTGACGTCGGCTACAGCGATGTTGACATTACCGTCACGCGCCCAATCCAGTTCGCGGGGCAATGTCGGCGGAGTCCACGTACGTCCCAGGTCGCGTGTCAACATGAAGTACAAGCCCGAATAGTGGTCGGATATTTGCAGATGCTTCTGCAGGGTCAGGACCACGGTGGGTGAGGTCGCCTCATCGGCGCCGGGGATGGCCGCCGCGCGAGGGTGAAACCACAAGAAACTCCCCGTCGTCGTGTTGCAGCACCGTGTCGAGGTGAATTCGGTAGTCCACTGCCGTTACCACGGGCGGCGCTGCTCCTTCCTGTCCACCCACGGGCCGTGTCGCGGGCAGCCAGGTTGCTGCGATCACGACGAACCACCCGCTGGCGCAGCAGGATATCTCGCGAAAACAGCCGCGGTGTGTGACCTCTGTCAGTCATTTCTCGCCTCATGTACTGTGAAGTCCAAAGTTTCGGCCGCCATATTTTACCAGGATTGCAGCCAATGGACCGCCGGTGTGGGCCGCTGAAAAGTCGGCCCTTGGACGTTGTTGTGCGCCGTGTGCAGTGGCGACCATTATTGTCCCCTCCGTCGCCGTTGTTCCGGCGGCGGCCACGACTGCTCAGCTACTTCAGGGACTCCGTCTTCCAGGCTTCCGTCGCCCGGTTGTCCCGGCGGAGCCACAACTGGTCCGCTACCGATAGACCATGACACACCGTCGGTCGAGTCCCCAACGTGCCATCATAGCGGCACGCCTTCGAGACCGCATCAAGCCGCGGCCTGTTTCGGCCTCGGCGGGGCGCCGTTTTGCCTTTGGGCACCCGCCTCGGCCGGCACACTTCGATTCTCCTCCACAGTAGCCGGCCAGTCCTCAGTCCGCCGGGATGACCCGACGGGGCTGGAGAAACGAACGGAACAGAAATGGAACTAGCCTGGATGCCACAGGGCGAGTGTTCTGTTTTGGGGCAGGAGGCGAATAGACTGGTGGATGTTGACAGTGTGCCCCTTCCCTCCGGCAATATGCACGGCTGTCGAAATCCGTCGAAGCCCTCACCTCAGGAATAGATGGGTGGCGGGCGGAGCCCGCGTTGGAGTGTAAGTCAGTAACATACTCGTTTCGGTCATCCAAGTCAGCAAAACCAGACTCGTTGACGCCCACCTTGGTTGTGGCCGCCGGCCACTAGGAGATTTGGAAATGACATTCTCTCGCTTCACGTGCGTGGGTGTGTGTTGGTTCAGTCTCTTGGCTGGCCACACTCTCCTGGAACCGGCTGCCGCCGCTGCTGAACCAGTTTCTTCGCCGGGTTTTCGGCTGGCCACGTTTTCGGCAGACGTGACCATTCCGCTGGGGCACCGCTGTATGGGAATTCTGCCGACCAAATCTCAAAGGATTGTCGATCCGTTGTATGCGCACGGATTCGTGCTGTGGGGAGGGGGCGATCCAATTGTGCTCTGTGCCGTCGACTGGTGCGAGATCCGCAACGGTGCCTACGATCATTGGCGGGATGCACTGGCGGAAGCCGCCGGCACATCACGAGAAAGAGTCCTGGTGTGCGCTTTGCATCAACACGATGCGCCGGTGGTGGATCAAGGTGCGGGGAAGTTGCTGGAGGGGGTTGGGCTCAAAGGAGAACTGTATGACGAGGAGTTTCACGATGCTACGGTGCGGCGGGTGGCCACCGCTCTGAAAGACTCGCTGGCCACAGCCAAACCGGTCACGCATTTGGGGCTGGGGGAAGCACGAGGTCGACTCGGTCGCCTCCAACCGGCGGATCGTACACGAGGGTGGACGCGTGGCATTCGACCGAGGCAGTCGTAGCGGAGCCGAAGCATTCTATCGCGATCAACCCTCAGGCTTGATTGATCCGCTATTGAAGACCATCTCCTTTTGGAACAATGACCAACCGCTGCTGGCGTTGCATGCATATGCCACGCATCCGATGAGTTACTACGGTGGCGGCGAGGTGTCATCCGATTTCGTCGGATTGGCACGCGACCGGCGCCAACGTGATGATTTTTCCGTGAAGCAGATCTATGTGAGTGGCTGCAGCGGAGACGTGACGGCCGGCAAATTCAATACTGGATCGACTGACGATCGCTACGCTCTGCGCGATCGCCTGTATCAAGCGATGGTCGTGGCTTGGAGGAATACCCGCCGTGTTCCGCTGGATCGGGTCGTCCTGCGGAGTATCCCGCTGTCGCTGGAATTCCATCCGGCTCCCCAACTGACGGAGGCCGCCCTGCGCAGAACCTGCACGATGCGAATCAGAGCCGTGGAGAAACGGATTCTCGCCGCCATGGGCTTGTCGAGTCGCCAACGCGTGTCGGCTGGGGAGCCGATTGATGTGGTCTGTATTGATTTTGGACCGGCTCAGATCGTCTTGCTGCCTGGCGAGTCGTTTGTCGGCTACCAATTGATGGCCCAAGGGTTGAGGCCCGACTCGTTCGTGATGGCGATCGGTTACGGTGAGTGCTGGCCAGGCTACATTCCCACCGAGTCGGCGTTTGCGGACGGTTTCGAGGACAACTGGTTGTGGGTCGCTCCTGGATCCGAACACCGCATGCGCGAGGCATTGCAGAGCGTGCTTGTGGGCAAGTAATGCGCCTCGATCCGCTTTGACACATCGGGTGGATTCTGATACTGTTCCCCCCGCTTGTCGATTCTGGAGGGCGATCTGCGCCTAAATGGGATTGTGTGGAGATGGGTTGGTTACCCGAAATTCGGATTTCGAATTTCAGCCTCGCAAAGCGCCCCAAGGACGCGAAACGCTATTTAGGTGAATTCTTCAGGGTGCGGTGCGGCGTGCGGCCATCTGCGTTATCGGAGTGAAAAGATCATGACGCCTCGCAAGAAGCTGACATTGGGAGCCTGCATTGTCGTCGCCGTTACCGCTTACATGGCGTACGTCGGTGCCTCGTCCAGCTGGAAATACTATGTCACAGCCGACGAATGCCTGGCCGATGTGACGCGTTTCGAGGGCCTGCGGGTACGTGTCAGTGGTGCCGTCGCACCGGGTTCGCTGCACATCTCGCCGCAGAGAAACAGTGCTAGCTTCTGTTTGCAGGGACAGACCGGCACCTTGGATGTCGTCTACCAGGGTCCACTGCCGGACAATCTCGCGGAGTCGATGGATGTGGTCGTGGAAGGACGATGCGAGGCTGGTGGCAAGATCGTGGGAGACAAGGTTCTGACGCGTTGTGCCAGCAAGTATGAGTCGACGGAGACAGAACGGCTCGACGCCGGTCCCGACCGTGTCGCTGACGAGGGAGAAGCGATGAGAGTGGTCGGCGAGCTATGCCTACTGGTGGCCTTTATCGGATCGGGTTTCGCGGCCTTCGCGCACCTGACCCAGCGCGGACGCGGTCACCGATTCCTACGCAGGGCGGGGACGGCTGCTTCGTTGCTGAGCGTCTTGGCACTCACGTTGGTGACCGTGATTCTCGCCTGGGCGCTGTACAGCAAAGACTTTTCCTACACGTACGTCGCCCATTATTCCAGCCAGCTCCTGCCTTGGTATTACTCCCTGTCGGCTCTGTGGGTCGGTCAGGCGGGTTCGCTTTTGCTGTGGGCCTGGTTGTTGGGGCTGCTGGCCGTCCTGTTTCGCTGGTGGCCGGGCGGACGATTCGAGTTCCTTGCGGTCACCGGCCTTCGGCGTGTTGATGGGATGCTTGTGTTTCCTGTTGGCGGTGATGGTGTTCGCGGCCGATCCGATGGAGGCGAATCTATCCAACGTGCCGGAAGGGGTGGGGTTGAGTCCCCTGTTGCAGCATCCGGCGATGCTGATTCATCCTCCCATCATCTTTCTGGGATACGCGCTGTGGACCGTACCGTTCGCCCTGGCGGCGGTCGCTTTGCTCACGGGTGAACTCGACGCGATTGGATTCGCCAGGCTCGCACTTGGGCATTGCTGGCCTGGGCCGTGTTGGGCGTGGGCATCTTGTTGGGAGCCGAGTGGGCTTACGAAGAACTGGGCTGGGGCGGCTACTGGGCCTGGGACCCGGTCGAGAACGGATCGCTGCTTCCGTGGCTGACCGGCACCGTCCTGATTCACGGTATGATGGCCTGGCAGCACCGGCGGATGCTGAAGAAGACCGCGGTGATGATGGCCTTTGTCACCTTTGGCCTGAGTAATTTTGCCACGTTCCTGACACGCAGCGGCGTGTTCAGCAGCCTGCACGCCTTCAGTCAGTCGCCGATCGGTTGGCTGTTCCTCGGCCTCATGATCGTGATCGGGATGGGAGGAGGCGTGTTGCTCGTGCTGCGCTGGCAGAGTCTCGCTCCCGGAGCGAGCGAATCGACAGTGTGATGAGTCGCGAGGCGGGGATCGTCATCAGTTCCTTGGCTTTCTTGCTGCTGGCGTCGTGGTCATTGGCGGCACGCTCAGCAGCGCCGTCACCAGTGCCGTGACGGGCGAGGCGATGATGGTGGGACCGGCCTTCTACAACAACGTGATGATGCCGACCGGCCTGGTATTGTTGCTGCTCACGGCTGCCGTGCCGCTGTTGCGGTGGGGTGGTTCTCCGACACCGTCCGCAGCGTCGAGCGCTATTGGTATCGGGAATTGCGGGCGTCGTCGGCATGGTTGTCGCCCTGGTCTGCGGCATTCGTCATCCTGTTGCGCTGGCGGTTGCCGGCTTGGCCACCTTTGCCGTGGCGGTTCTGTTGGGCAGCGTGGTGGTCGAGGCCCGTCGTTACGCCGGCGGTCGGCTCTTCGAGGGCATGGCTTCGATCCTGCTGTTGCAGCGCCGGCAGTATGCCGGGTTCCTGATCCATCTGGGCTTTGTCTGCCTGGCGGTGGGGATTGCCGGTTCATCGCTGGGAAAACGCGAAAAAGGCTTCGTGATGAAAGAGGGCGAGACGGTCGAGTGGGCGGATCGACAGATCCGTCTCGTCCGCTTTGTCGAGCGACAGTTGCCCGACATCATGGTTGGCGAAGCCGAGTTGGAAGTGACGGACAACGCGGGGAACATCGTGCTGCTGCGACCGGCTCAGCATTTCCATCGATTGTCGGAGATGTAGACGACCGAAGTGGATATTGATGCCAGTTGGAGCGGGGATTTTTATACGATCCTGCACAGCGGTGGCACGGAAGGGCAACTGTACATGACGTTCGTCGAGAACCCGTTGATGCGTTGCATGTGGCTGGGTGGTGCCATCATGGTCGCGGGTACCAGTGTGCGTTTGTGGCCATCCCGGCGGCGATCGAGGAAAGCCCGACAATCCCGGCCGCGCGGGGATGATGTGCGTGCTGATTTGGCAGTGTCAGGTCATCGCAAGGTTGCAGCATGAAGTGAGCTTGCGCAGTATCGCGCGATCAGAATGCAACGCTTCGAATCGAAACAGACGGACGTGAATAGTTGAGAATAGATGGACAACGCCGGGAGGGCGAAGCTCCGCTGGGAATCCGGCCGCCGTCCGAGTGGGTGCGACCGACCGGCACCAGGAACGTGGCGCCTGGCGATTATCCGTGCATTCACGAATCGATCAACCACGAGCAAATCAGGACCGATCTGTGAGTCGAAACACCGGTGACACAAGGCACGGCGACGCTGGCATTCCCTTGCAGGCGTGCGGTTTGAGCAAGGAATATGGCCACCGATCGGTGCTGCGCGGGATTGACACGCAGGTCCTGGCCGGCGAGTTAGTCGGCCTGATGGGGGCCAACGGTGCCGGCAAGACGACGTTATTGGGTTGTCTCGCCTCCATCGTTCGTCCCACGGCCGGTGAAGTCCGCTGGTTCGGACAGTCCACCTTGACTCCAGCCCGACGGCGTTGGATTGGCATGGTCTCGCACGAGAGCCGCTTGTACGGGCAGTTGACGCTGAAAGAGAACCTGGTCTTTGCGGCGCGCATCTACGGCGTTGGGGATGCTGCGGGTGTGGCAGAACGCCTGTTGCGCGGGTTGGTTTGAGTGCGCATGGAGGGCGTTTGCCTTCGCAAGTATCGCGTGGCATGTGCCAACGCGTGGCGATCTCGCGGGCGCTGCTGCACGAGCCGTCGATTTTGCTGCTGGACGAGCCCTTCTCGGGGCTCGATACGGAAGGCGTCGAATGGTTGACGGAAGTGTTGCAGGTCTGAAGAAGATGGGCGCGCGATCTGTGTCGTCACGCACGATGCCACGAAACTGAGTCAGCTGGCGGACAGGATGTGGCAGCTACACGGTGGGAGACTGCGGGAAGTCGCTGCCCGTGACGCCGCGGCGGGCAGGGGACCGGCAGGAAACAAGGCTGGCAGACGCAGCGGCTTGACGAAACAGGTCACGGAGGACCGACGTGCTAACGCATTTCTGGTGGATCATCCAGAAGGATTTGATGAGCGAGTTGCGTGCTCGTCGTACCTGGCCAGCTATGTTGGTTCTGGGTATTGTCGTTGCGCTAGTCTTCAGTCTGCAGATGGACTTGTTACTGGAACAGAAGCAGCAAGTGGTCGGTGGCCTGCTGTGGCTGGCGATTTTCTTTGCGGGTATGACCGCCGTCGACCGTTCCTTTGCGGTAGAGCACGAGGAAGGATGCTGGCAAGGCATGAAGTTGTTGCCCGTCGGCCCCTGCATCGTGTTCCTGGCCAAGTGGGTCGTGAACGTAGTGGCCTTGTTGGCTTTAGCCTGCCTGTTGATCCCGTTGTTCTTTGTGCTGGGCGAATTGCCACTCTGGGCACACGCCGACGAGATGTTGTTGATTGCGGTATTGGTCTGTCCCGGCTTGGCGGCAGTCGGAACGCTGGTCAGCGCTTTGGCGATTGGCAGTGGTCGGGGTGGGAGTCCCCTGGTTTTGGTCGTGCTACCGCTGGTAATTCCGGTGTTGCTGGCGGCCGCTGAATGCACAAGGCTAGTGGTGCAAGGGCAATTCGACGATTCATGGTGGCGCTGGATCCAGTTGTTAGGCGCTTTTGCCGTGGTTTTCACGACGGCCGGCACTCTGTTGTTTGATTACGCGATCGAGGATTGACACGATGCACGACGGTAAGGCTCGGTTAAGCGTGTTTGGTGTGGTGTGGCAGTTGCTGGTAGCGAGTCTGGTGGCAGGGGCGGTCGCGTGTGCCTGCTGGCTCGCCCCTACGGAAGTCACCATGGGACATGCTCAACGGTTGGTCTATCTGCACGTCCCGGTCGCCTGGCTGGGACTGTTGGGATTCCTGGTGATGGCCGGTTGTGGCGTGATCTACCTGGTCTGCCGCAATCTGCTGTGGGATCACTGGTTCCAGGCGGCGGGCGAGACCGGCTGGTTATGTACGAGTTTGACGTTGGTCACCGGCTCCTTGTGGGCTCATGAAGCGTGGGGAACATGGTGGGTATGGGACCCCCGTCTGACGGCAGCTTTCATCATGTGGTGCATGTTCTGTGGAATTTTGGTGGTCCGTTCGGGGCTGGAGGATCCACACCGCCGGGCCCGTCTGGGGGCCGTGCTGGCCATCCTGGGCGCCCTGGATGTCCCCTTGGTAATCATGGCCACGCGCTGGTTTCGCGGACTGCATCCTGCCGCGCCGAAGATGGATCCGATGATGCGCGTCACGCTGTTAGCCTGCGTGGTGGCTTTCACGGTGTTCTTTGCCTGGCTGGTCCATCACCGCCGCCGGCAGGTCACACTCGAACAACTGGCGATTCGACTGGAATTTCACGGTGAGCTTGAGTGACCGTCAGAGGACGTAATGTAGCTCGCCCGTGGCCACGCTCGCCAGAGCGTGACGGAATGAGGAGGAGGTTATCCAAATTCGCCCACCGTCTGGCGATGGTAGCCACGCGACATCACAATCAAGGAGATCGGCATGAACACACTTGTTGTGGGATACATCATCGTGTGGGCGTCGGTCGTGCTCTATGTAGGGAGTATGGCTCGCCGCCAACAGCGTTTGATCCGGCAATATGAAGAGCTGCGACGGCAGCTGGAGCGAGCCGGTGACGAGGACACTTCGATACGGCGAGCTGCCTGACGCGAGGAGGGGACCTGATCGTGGTAGCGGGATTCGCCACATTACTGCTCGCCTGGGCCGCGAGCGATCCAGCGGGGCAGGTCACCGGCACGATCGAAGGTGTGGTGGTCAATGCCACGCAAGGCAACTCGCCGGTCGCCCAGGCAGAAGTGATTCTGCAGGTGCGGCTGGAGGGCGAGTTCGCTCCGGTCGAGAAGACTCGGACTGATGCCCTGGGCCGCTTTCACTTCGACAATTTGCCGGTAGGTCCCGAGGCCCTGTATCTGCCCGGCGCCACGCGCGACGAGATTTTTTATCCCGGGCGGCGTATTGAGCTGTCATCCACCCAGCGCACTGCCCATTTGACCGTGCCGGTCCACGATACAGTCCGGCAGCCCAATCCGCTGGTGGTCCGGCAGCATGAAGTCGTGTTGCGTGCCGAGCCCGGTGTGCTCCAAGTGGTCGAAGCGATGCTGATCGACAATCCTGGCGACACGACGTACATCGGCCAGGGGGTGCCGGACGCGACGTATGGTATCCACGTTTTGCTTGGGGATTCCGTCGGACTTCACTCGCTTGACCTTCGAGAAGGAATTCTTCGGACGCCAATTCCACGTGATCGACGGCCAGGTTCTGACGACCATTCCCTGGACACCCGGCGAGCGTTGGGTGCGGTTCACGTACACTATTCCCAACGAGGACGCGCGCCGCGTCTGGGAGCATCGGTTGGATGTCCCCTGCGAACATCTGCTGATTCGCGTGCAGCACGAACGTCCCGAGGAGATTACCAGCAATTTGGGCGGCGACGGGGATGTCCGACAAGGCGAAACAGTGTTTGAGTTCAAGGGTGAGCAACTGGCCGGGCAAGAGGTCGTGCAGATCACGCTCGGGCAGCTGCCGCGCCCGTGGACGTTCTATGCACGGTGGTCCGCACTGGCTGTGCTGATGGGGTTGGTGATGATCACCGTCGTATGGAAGCGGCTCAAACGGCTCCGCCAGAAGTTGTTCGACACCGGCACAAAGTCGCCAACGTCCACGATCCAGCAACGCGATACACAGGTTTCTCGTAGGCCACGATACGCTCGTAAGCGGCGCCGTCGCGCAGCTTGAGTGCTGCTTGCTTCGCTAAATCCCAACCAGTCCGCCAGTTTTGCTGGCGAGTTCCTTCACCGCGAGGCAGAAACCCCAACGGGGTTTGACAAAACACGGTCTGGCAGGGCGCTCACGCGACCACCGGAAATCGCACCTGCGCATGGCGCCGACGTGGGAGAGTCGGTCCGCGTTGATTCCGTCGCACCCTTTCACGGTGCCTCTCGTTTTTTCCACGCTTACCCAGGGTGCACCGCGAAGCGCGGC
>CAVOXY010000063.1:0-333206 GCA_963700515.1 uncultured Planctomycetota bacterium
TGAAACATTGTCCAGGATCATGTTTGAACGATGAGATTAAAACATCACTCTTCAGTTTTCTGAAGTTTATCAATAATATACTAATATCAGCCCTTCAGTTCAATATTTATCAGCTTGCCAGATGGGTAGTGAGTCGAGAAAAGAATCAAAATCGACGGCTGATTTAGCTGTTTTTTACTTTCGCTGGAATTTTATGCCACATTCGGTAAAACCTGTCATTCGCTGTAAAATCATCGTGGAAAAGGAAGCAAACTCCACGGCCATTTCTGTACATCGCACTCAATTCCGTCGGCACCGTGGTACTCATAGAGTTTTGGCGACGCCGCACCGAGCGGGGTCGGCCGCGACGGCGATGAGTGGAGACGGCGATCTCGGCGGCCCGCCGCCGCGCAGGGCGCCGATCATCGTGGAGGTGGACGGCGGCGAACAGCAGCAGCGGCGCCCATCCCCGCGAGCCCAGGCGTAACGCGGGCGCACCGCGCCACGAGAGCGCGCCAGACCGCGGCGAGAGCGCGCCACCGGCGAGCCGCAGCGTCGTGAAGCTGGCCGCGTCGGCGTGGCCGCTCGCGAGCGCGGCCCGGCACAGCAGCGAGTTGGCTGCGAAGGCGAGCATCGCCACCGCGGTGAGGGCCGCGGTGACCCCCGGGGCGGGGCATGCTCACTCGCGCGGCAGCGGCGTCAAGCGCCACCGAGCGCCATCGTGTAGCAGACCGCCGTGCCTTCGAGGACCACGACCCCGTCCTGGCGGCGCACGCTCGTCTTGAGCTTCGTGATCGGCTTGTCCTCGCGCACCTCCAGCACCTCGACCGCGCCGGTGATCGTGTCGCCGGGCCGCACCGGCGCCGTGAAGCGCCAGTCGACGTGCAGGAACACCGTCCCGGGGCCGGGCAGGTCCTCCGCCACGACGGCGTTGAGGATGGCGCTGGTGACGCCGCCCTGCACCACGATCTCGCCGAAGCGCGAGGCACGCGCGGCCGCCTCGTCGTAGTGAAGCGGGTTCTTGTCGCCGCTGATCTCGGTGAAGAGACGGATGTACTCGGGCTCGACGCGCCGCGAGCGCTCGGCTTTCTGCCCCACCTGCGGCGTTCCTCGCGGCCAGACGTTCGCGCTCGTCCATGTCGCCTCCTTCCCGTCGGGCGCCGAGCGGGCCGGCGGCTAGCCCGTCTTCTCCGGCGGGTAGAGCTTCTCGAACTCCGGGTCGCCGTGGAGCAGCGCGAGATCCGGGTCGCGCCGCGCCCACTCGCGTCCCTGAAGCCGGCCTCCCAGGCCTTCGCAGGGCGTCGAGCGCTTCTCGCTTGGCTTCAGCTTGCAGTAGACGCAGGCGCGTTGTAGAGCACGGAGACTCGTTGGGGCGCAGGGCCGTGGCGAGGTTCATCTCGCGGAGCGCTCCGTCGGCGCGGCCCATCTCGGCGTAGCTGCTCGCGAGCAGCACGCGCGCCCGGGCGTCCTCCGGGACCTTGCAGGATGGGTCTCGAGCGGGCGGGACGCGCCGCTGCCTGAAGCTGCCGCGCGCATCGTCCTTGCCGAGCGTCCCGAGCGCGTTGTTGATCGGAACGTAGACGTTGTAGTCGTCGCCCGCGGCGTCGATCGCGGCCTCCGCCATCTCCGCCACCTCCTGGTAGCGACCGGCGGCGAAGAGCGCCCGGCCCAGAAGGTAGTAGGCGCCTTCGCAGTCGGGGTTGCGAGCGATCGCCTCGCGCACGCGCTTGATGGCGTCGTCGAGCTCGCCCTCGATGTACCGGATCCAGGCCTCCGCCACCTGGATCTCGGGCAGCTCGGGCTGCAGCGCGATCGCCTGCTCGGCAGCCGCCTTGGCCCGCTCGATCCAGGCGGGGTTGCGCTGGGAGTCGGTAGTACTGCGCGCAGGCGTTGGCGATGGCGGCGTGGGCGAGCGCGAAGCCGGGTCCAGTGCCACCGCGCTCTCGAACATCTGCAGCGCGAACTCCACGTCCTGTCGCGTCAGGCGCCGGGCGTAGCTCTTGCCCCGCAGGTAGAGGTCGTAGGCCTGCAAGTTCTCGGTGGGCCTAGCCGCGGCTCCCGCTGCTCCTGCGGTGAGAGCGTCACCCGCAGCGCCTCGGCGATCTTGCGGGCGATCTCGTCCTGCACCTCGAACACGTCCGCCATCTCGCGGTCGTAGCGCTCGGACCAGAGCGGGAATTCTTCATCAGCGGCCGCGACGTCGAGTGAAGTCGTCATGTCCGTCCCCACGACCAAGCACGTGATTACTAATATTTTCCAATTTGTTACTTGTTAATTCGCCACTTGTTATTTGTTACTTGTTACTTGCGCACTTTAACCTCCGCACTTTCCTTTCTTCATTCGGTATGGGATCTAACAAATAACGTAATTGTTTAGCCGTTGGCAGTAAGGACAGCAAAGAAACCGACAAATTTCCCATATTTGGATGGACGACTGGATTAATGGTGAATGGTGATTGGTTAACTCGTGACGTCCTTGCACCGCAGTGGACGTCATGATGATTGGCTTTCTCATCCATTTTCCCCTCGTTAATCATTCACCATTCACCATTTGCTCTTTGCTATTTCGGTCTGTTACACCCGGCACGGTGAAAAAAAGCACCGTGCACCGCACACCACGAAATAACAAATAACAAATCACTGGTGTCCGGCTAACTTTTTTTCAAATTGCGTTTGTCATTCTTGCATCGTGATTTACGTCGCTCGGATGCTGTACACGATCTCAATTTGCAGAGCGTTGTTTTGCGTTGAAAGCCCTACTTGACTGGAGCACATTCTCTGCAGCCCAGCAAATTCTTGGACGATTGAACACGGTTCCGGCAATGTCCCACAAACAAATTCTGCGTGTCGAGAAAAATCTGCAGCCCCTACAAACACCGGTGAAAACGCGATATTGCAACGAGTTCGATACACGTTTCCAACAGGCATACCTGTAAGCCTTTGATGTGAATCAACTTATAGCCGGACAGCAGTGATAACAAATAACAAGTAACAAATAACAAATAACAAATAACAAGTAACAAGTAACAAGTAACAAATAACAAAATGCAAATCCTCATTTATTGCCACATTTTCCAGGGGGCGGACTTGGTCCGATGGGCGCATCCGCTGTGCGCAAGGACGCTGACGGCAATGGTGGTGCTTTGAAGTGAGGTGCGACTGATCCAGCTACAACACGCGCCCTTGCCGCGTTTGAGCCGCTGGGACGCACGGTTGCGGTGCGGAGTCAGCACACGAACTTGAGCAGTTGGCGGACTGGAGTTCACGAGTGCGCCAATCCCATTGTCCTGAGCTCGAGGGACGCCTGCTCCACCGCGGAGCCGCTGGTGCTCGAGGGTCGAGCTCATTACCGGATTTCGTTCGATTAACCACCAACAAATGTGCCACGCCCAGCATCGCGCGCCGCTCACGGTGTTGCCACGGCCTATGCTGTAACGAGTCCTGCCAGACCCCGCCGCCGAAGCTGCGAAGGCTTCCGCCGCCCAACCGCCGTAACGAAAGCCGCCGTAACGAAAGCCGCCTGTAACTGAAGTGGCCGTAGGCCGCTGTGCCGCTGTAACGAAGCCGCCGTAACGAAAGCCGCCGTAACGAAAGCCACCGCAGCCGCGCAAGCGGGAAGCCTGCTACATTTTCCGCCGCCCCGCCATTCGCCGTAATGAGCTGCTGTAACGGAAGCTGCTGTAACGAAAGCCGCCGCTAGCGGAGCCGCCAAGGCTTCCGCCGCGCAATCGCAACGAAGCCTTGGGCGGGGCCCCTACGCTGCCGAGCGGTTTCCGACAGTACTGAAGCCGATTGACGGAGTGGGGACACATTAGAGAGACGTAACGGGATCAAGATCACCTCGTGGGCGGGGCCCGCCAGTGTGTGGAGGCTGGAACAGTCTGCCCGGCACAGCCGTGGAGTGTCTCGGCGTTGTGCGGGCCTGCCTGTGCCATGCTGCTGCCTCCCTGCCGCCAGCACATCGCCTGCGACGGTCGTTTTTCTTATTCTGGGTGGCTCCTATCCGCTCGAACCACCGCTTGCTCTGCTCTGCTCCAGCTTTTCTGCGTGCTCGCCTGCCACGGTGGGCTCAGACGTCGGGATCGACACTACCCTGGCCGATGAGCGGTCATTGCTTGCGGATGTGGTTGTGGACGTGAATCCACGTCATGACGTCGTACGGCCTGCGCCACCACACCAACCTGGCCGACGCGATGGTGGCCGTGGCCGCTGCGGCGAGTCATGTCCGTCGTTCTTCCAGGCCAGCCGCTGTACAATTCGACGCGAGGTATGTGTCACTTCCGGCGCTTTTCGACAGCGGCTCCGGATGCCACCATCATGACCTGGTTGGCTCTGCACATTGGGGGAGCGAACCTGAAACTGGCCGACGGTGCGGGGTTCGCCTGCTTGCTACTCGAGCTTCGCCTTGTGGAAAGACTACCCACGTCTTGCCATGGAATGGCCTCGGCCATCGCCAAATCCGCCGCTAGTGGACCATCTGGCCGTGACGATGACGGCGGAGCCTCAGCGGACCGCCTCGCCGACAAAGCGAAGGTGGTGCGGTTTATCTGCAAGCCGTGCGGGCAGGTGCTCACGGCCGACACACGCGTCTATTTACATGATGGCCGCCTGGTCTCGCTCTCCAGCTTGCACATGCCGACTGGCAGCGTCCTCGCAACTGGACGGCCTTGGCCCGCTATTGCGGACGCCAGACGGTGGTGAACCGTGCCTTACTACTTCCATGTCGGCTCGACCACTGTCGACATCGCTCCAACTTCTTGCGTGGTTAACCGGCGTGTGCGGAGTTTACTGACCTCGAACGAACGGCCTAGGCCGAACTCGTCTACACGCGTAGAACGTAGCCCAGTGTGCGCAGTGGTTCAAATTCCCTCGTTCCCCCACCGGGGAGAGCGGTGCCCGGTCGCCCAGGAAGTCGCTATGAATTTCCTCCCAACCTGCCCGAAAATCCACGATCATACGGCCGACCATCAAGGGGCCACTATCGCGCGCTTATCGGCGTCTGGTGCTTATGTGCCTTGCCATATCGCTTCTCACGCTCGTGCACGTTCAGACGGGCCCGTGACACGGCGAGCTGCTGCATGCAGCCGCAAGGCAGCCGCGCCCGCGCACTTGACTCAAGGTGGTCATCGCGGGCGAATTCTTAGCCTGCCTACCGGCCGTCCTGGCACGGGAAATCATCTCCATCGAGAAACTTCCACCCCCAGCGTTTCCGCTGATCGTTACGGTGGGAGCCTGCTCAAGAGCGTGCATCTTCCTGGCCCACTTGCTGGCTTGGTCTTGCACGCTACTGCTGATGTCCGTCGTCGTGGCCGGTGGTGGCGAGGTGCGGATGCCGTTTGTGCGCAAGACCGTCGTTTTCGGCCAGCGCCGCGGCCGCTCACTGGCAGGCCATCGTCCGGCGATGCCAGTCAATGCATTTGTGCTTCGCCAGCTTGCCTGGCAGGAGTCGATGTGGGTCTCTAGACCTGAGCGACTGGCCACCAGCGCATGCCGCGCGGACGGTCGGAATCCTCGACCCTGCTGCTCGTTCTGCGCGGGATGAACCTACGATGGAGGGCGCCGCTCTGCCGTGCGGGCTTCTGGCACGTGACCAATGAACAGCATCCGCGGCTCGCTTGGCAGTTAGGTGGCATGCCGTGGAGCTCGTGCTCCTCAACATGCTTTTTGGAGCCACTGATTTCAGCAACTACACGTGCCAGTAGGCTGCCAATGCCGGCTGAGCACTTTCCGGTTGCTGTGCAGTCATTGCAAAGGATCGCAGCGGCGACCTTGCGCTGCGGTTGGCCAGAATTGCGATTGATCCACCCTACCTAACATCGCCCACCGCCATGCTGCGTGGTCCCGCATCGTACCGTCTAACTCCATGCTCTACCCGCTCTGCCAAGCAGAGGTCGAGGGCGTTGGGGGTGCGGAAGCTGCCTGAGTTGGCGCGTGTTGCTGGCGGACTGCGCAATTCAGCATCCTCAGACGTGTGCCGGGTCCATCGTGTGGTGCATCGGCGATGTTGATTGCGATTGCGGTTCGTCGGCCGAGGCGGCATCGTCCTCGATCCGGAGGCTGAGGAACCTGCTACCGGTGGTCGAACCAGGTTGGTAGGGACGCCTGGGCCACCCTGAACCATCCAGCGGCCGGCGTTGGTTCACCGGACATTCCCAGCATGCGTCCCCGGCGTATCCTTTTGGCCGGTGGAGACAAATTGCCGTAGCCAGGCGTGCTCGGGGGCGGTGACGTGGGGGGTTCGTCGGGGAGAGGCTGATTTTTTTGGCTCGAAGTTGTGGTGATTGCGGTGGATTACCTGCCATAACGGCCAATTGTACCTGTGGGCGGGGCTGGGCACAGTGGCCATCTGTAGGCCGAATACACGTTCGATGGACGGAGTCGTGCATGGCACCCCATCAGTAACAGCGCTAGCGAGATGGGTAGCCGACAACTGCACCTCACACCACAGCTCTCGTCCAACGGCACCGCAGCAGTCCTCGGGGGCGGTAGGGAGCATCCATGTCCCAATAGCGGTTTTTTTTGCAGGTGCTAGCGTTCCCTCCCGTAGCTGCTGTCAGCGAGGGGCGGATGGCCGCAGCTGAGCCTGGCGGGCGGGTCCCAGCTACGGGTAAGCCGAAGTGGCCGAGGCCAGCGGAGGCGGCATGTGGAATGAGCTGCAGCTGAACCTGGCGGGTCCCAGCTACTCAGTAAGCCAAGCGCAGGCTTCTAGTGGAGCTGCAGCGCCAATAAGCCGCAGCTGAACCCTGGTGCAGTGCAGCTGAGCTGCTGAACAATCTCAGCGGGATCGGCATGCGGAATAAGCTGCAGCTCAGCCCTGGCGGGTCCAGCTACGGAGTAGCTGAAGCCGCCGAGGCTTCAGCGGATCGGGATGCGGAATGAGCTGCAGCGAACCTGGCGTTGAAAAGGCTACTGGGTAGCTGAAGCCGCCGAGGCTTCAGCGGCTGCACTGCGGAATGGGGAGCCGCAGCTGAACCTGGCGGGTCCAGCTACGAAGAGCGAAGCGGCCGAGCTTCAGCGGGATCGGTACGTGGAATAAGCTGCAGCTGAACCCTGGCGGGTCCAGCTACGAGTAAGCCAAGCCGCCGAGGCTTCAGCGGCATCGGCATGCGGAATGACCCTGGCGGGTCCAGCTACGGGTAGCTGAAGCCGCCGAGGCTTCAGCGGCCTGAGCCCTATTTCTGGGCGACTTCGTCTGTCTTGCAGTAAGGGTTGATGATCCTACTTGCCGCTGCGAGGTCGCCTGGTCCACCTCCTCGACCGGGTCGGCACATCACGGGCAAGTCCAGGTGGCCGTTGACAGGACCACTCCACACTCGCCGAAACTAACGGCGTGACGAACGAGAGGGCCGCGTACCCGGACTCTCACCGTAACTGCGGTAGTAGCGTTCGCCATAGGGTGGATGCACAGCGGCGGCACCGGCAGGTAGCCGCGTCCCGTAGAGGCTGCCACTGTAGCCCAAAACCACGTGGGCATTATCCTAGGAGCCCAACCATAACGCAAGCACGCGCTAGCTGAGACGATGAATCGACAGAAGAATTGGGAGTCTTACGGCTCAGATTCCCAATCAAAGATGTAGTGTTCTCCTTACCGACTCGACCTCGGGCCTGGGCCCGCATTCCCACGTTAATTGGGGCCGACTGACCAAAGCAACCATTCAGCGGCACACTCGAGCCAGAATGTGAGACGCATCGCGGTTCTGCGGGTCCACGAGCCGGCAAGTGACGTGCCAGGCCCTGCCGGCCTCACCGCTCTCCGCTTGGCGTACAATGGAGGCCTATGGATGCCGTAACCTGACGAGAGAGCTGACGTGCGGGAGCTGGGATTCGCAATGGCGGTGCGGCCGAGGCATGGGGGTTGAGCCGCTGGCCCGATGGCTGGCGGGCTACGCGGGGACATGGCACTCTGGCGACGGTGGGGGACTTGCATCCGGGCCGCCGTGCTCGACGGGTACTCACCTTGGCACTGCGTCCTGCACCGCACTGGCGAGCCTGAGCTGGCGAGGCGGGCATTCTCGTACGCCTGGGCTGACCGACTATCACTGAATTCGACGCCGACTTGCTATGTGTACGTTCGCGGGGAGCGAGTCCCGACAATTGCGGTCCGCGGCGTGGTCGACACGCCGCGCGGAAACGCGCCAAGTTGCCCAGCTCGCCGAGCACCGGCTGGGTCGGAAGAAACACCGTGCCGCTCACGTTGCATTGGCCACGTTGTTGTTGGATTGCCTGGAATTGCATACCACGTGGCCTTTGCCGCGAACCACTGCACGGCGACCGCGCTTGCACAGCTGTCCGACGCAGGCTTTTCCGCGTCCCGATGCCACAGTATCAGCTGCATGTCGAACGGCGTGGAGCGATCTCCACTTGAGATGCGTGCTGGACGGCTGCGACGTCTGACGCGTGTCCCTGGAATCGCAAGGTGCAGTAGCTGGGGACTTCGGAGACCAACTGATGCTTACTGCATCGTTGTCCGACTGAGTTTGAGTTGAGTGACGACTCGTGCGGTTTCGCCATACGCCTCTGGCGAGCGCGTCGTCGGGGCCTGCTCCGCAATGTGTCGCGTTGGGTAACCAGACGCTCGCAGCATCGAGCTGGTGTTGCAGCACCGTGGACTACACGACAGCGATCGTGCGTGGCTGTCCGGCCTGGCTTTGGGCCAACTCTCCAGCGTCACAGCGATCCAAGTACTCCAAGCAGCACCACTGGCGATCGAGTTGGATTCGATGGTGCGCAATGAGATTGAGCAGGCAATTGCGGACCGTGCGTAGGTGCTCATACTCATACTCATAGCTCTTACTCTTACTCTTACTCTTACTCCTCTTCGCAGCCGCTCAAGCCAACTGGACTTGACGTTGAGTTGGCAGGATAAGCTGCGAATCGATGGAGGGGCGGAGTAAAGGCATGAGTAAGAGTAGGAAAGCAAGACTGACCACTTGCTTAACCATGCGAAACGATACAACCGTACCAAGCGAAAAGGGGGCGCCGTCATGATTGCACTGGGGTTCGTGGCTCGCGTCGGCATCAACATCGTTAACTGCATACCTCAGTGACGATGCCTCGCTGCAACTCGAATTCCACACCGCGAAATGGAATACTGCAGGGCCATCTGGCACGAGTTCAAGGAGTCCTGTCATGAATCTGCTGTATTGGTGCCGGCTACGTGGGTGGGCCAACGATGGCCATGATCGCCCATCAGTGTCCGCACGTTTCAACCACGTTGTCGACATCAATCAAGCTGCGTCGGATGCCTGGAACTCCGATAGTTGCCGTTCTACGAGCCCGGTCTGGAGGAATCGGCGGCCGCCCGCCGTCGGAACCTGCACTTCTCGACCGATATCGATCGCGGTATCGCCGAGGCGGAGATGGATCTTCATTTCGGTCAATACGCCCACCAAGACCTACGGCAATGCAATTCGTCGGAAAAATGCTGCACGCATCGTCTGGCGGGTCACAAAATTGTCGTCGAGACCATGGTGGAGGTGGTGCAGCGGCTGTTACGCGTCGAGCAATCCCCAGTTTGGCGATGCGCCAGGATCTGCTCAACCCCGATTGCTTGTGCGATGGGTGCGCAGTCGCTGGCCGCGGTGGAAAGCCTGGTGGTGTGTGGGTCCCTGTGCGAGAAGATCTTGACGATGAATCTGTGGATGCTCCGGCGCCCACCGCCAACGCCCTTCCTGGCTCAACGTGTATCCTCCATCAACGCGGACCACTCGGCGTTGTGCCAAGTGTGTATGCCACGAAGTCGCTCACGCCATCGGTACCAACGGCTGGAGTTCCTCACGGCGTCGGTCGGCTTTGGTGGTTCTTGGTGCTTTCAGAAAGACATCCTGAGGTTCACTCGCGCGAGCACTTTGGCATTCCGAAGGTCGCCAAGTATTGGGAACAAGTCGATGTGCAGTTGTTTCTGGTGCGGTGGATTGTGCGCACGATGTTCACAATGGCGATATAGATCGCCATTTGGGGATTTGCCTTCAAGAAGCACACCGAGATGGCCGAATCGGCGGCCATCTACGCGGTGCCGAGACGTCCTACGTGAGAGAGCTCGACTGGTGATCTACGATCCCCAAGTGGTGGGATCCAGATCCGCAAGCATTTAGTAGGTGTTTCCGCAGTCCGAAGACAGGTCGGGGACTCCGACGAGCGAATCCGGAATTGTGCCAAGTGCTCACGAAGCCGCGTCGGGTGGCGAGGATGCGATCGCGGTAATGACCGAATGACGGCAAGCCGATTTTGCCGCCATCCGGTCGCAGATGAAACACCCGCTTTTGTCTTCGACGGCCGAAAAAAACCTGCTCGACCACCAGGAACCTCAAAATGGGGGTTCGAAGTACACGCGCATCGGCAAGGCATTTGCGAAAAAGTAGAACGGACTTCACAAGTCGAAGTTCGCCAAGTGACTAATGACAAGTGACCGGCAACCGACTTCTACAACTCATCGATCGACTTGCGCAGTTTGAACCTTGCTTGTAGCCTTCTTTCACGGCTCGATACGCAGCAGAGGTAGTGGTATTGCAAGCGCCGGTTGACAAACCGATCGCGTGTGATGCGATTTGCTCGGGGAATAATTGGTCCAGTTCCACGGCCAGTTCGGCTTCCATGGTCCCGCTATCGCAGAGCAGGAAGTCGATATGTTTGGCGTGGATACGATCCGCCCACGACTGGGGTTTGGTGACCTCTGTTCCCCGTCCGCCATGCACCATGGCCTGAATGGCCCATTGTCCGTCTACCGCTGCAATGCTTTGTAGAACGCCAACTCCGCATGGCGCTCAGCACGCTGCTGTGCTTCTGGTACGGTATCGTTGCCCAGCCCCAGCTTGGCAAAGACCCAAGCCACGAAGACCGCGACAAACAGGAAGGCACGATTTGTCGTTGAAGATTAGATTAGACATCTGACACGCGCAATTCATATATAAAGGACTCATATTACAGTTGGTTATTGGTTATTGGTTATTGGTTATTGGTTATTGGAATTGCCGGGTCCGCCGGGCAGTTCCCACCGAACAGCCACCGTGCTGGCAGACGGTGACCGCTGTCCCACGGGCAGGTTCTCACTCAAGATTATCGGCAAAGCCGCCGGGGGGGTGGGACATGAGAAAGTGTGCGGAAGGCCACCGCCAAGTTAGCTGCCGCATTTCACGAATTATCCTCAAAATGTATTCCTTAAAAGGGCGCTCCCTGCCCGATCAGCCACGGCGCCCCGGCGCCCCCAACTCCCAACCGGCTCCTGCCGCGGAGCACGTTGCCCCGCCAGAAAAACACAACGTTTTAGGCGCGGTAGCGGTGACTGTAGCGCAAAGTGTGTCTTGGGTATAGCGATTGGGCAATGCGGATGATCGCCCGCCTACGCATCCTGCGAATCTCGACCAGTTCCTCTTGAGGTACGGAGCCGGGAGTACACGCCAATTCCCGGCCACCTGTCGGCGGTGCATGGGTGCCGCGGCAAGCTGCAGCGGCTCGACCGTGGTGGGTCGACTACGACACCACTTTTGGTGCCCGGTGAAGAAAGTACTCGGGAGCATGCGGCGGCGGGTTCCACTTGAGTCAACCGGCCACGGCGTTCGTGCGACGCACCGCGAGCACGGTGCCGCTCATATCCCCGTGACGGTGAAAGATGCGCGCGGACGATGACTCGCAGGAAAAGCTGCGGAAGTTCTTCGAGACCCTCGATGGTGAGTTTCGGCTGGGGTGTGGCTGTCACCGTGCAACTGGGGTTTTTTTTTTGGTGCGGTTGAACAGCGTCACATTGTACTGCAAGCGATTGGTCGTTTGTGCGGAGCCGTCAAAGAGCGGTTCCCCAGCCGCATTGGTAGTGGACCTCTTCACGGCCGCCGACGTGGCACAGCAGGAGACGGGGAGTCGATGGAGTGACCGTCTGCGTGTGCGATCGGGGTCCCTCTCTCTGGATTTTGCCACTACTGGCCGGGGCAGGGTCGCCGTGATGCCGCCAGTCGACGACAACGTGAAATCATCCGGGAACATTATCGGCTGGCCAAAAACTGTACGGCCCCGACCGGTGTGGGCCCCTGATGCGAAAATTCGGCATCAAATACGCCCAGCTTCATCCCCAACATGAACAGGTGCGCACTGAGTTCATTCGCGTCCGCTGCCGCGGGGACTGGGACAGCGTGCTCGCAAAGTGGTTTTGCTGATTTGTTATTTGTTACTTGTTACTTGTTACTTGTTATTTGTTTATTTGTTATTTGTTGCCTGCGTTCTCTTGCAGCGGTCCTTTCTCGCTCATACTCCTTCCAGCTCGCCAAAACCGTCACGACCCCGGAATCGCGCATAAGGAGGGGGCGGGAAGAGTACGGGTACAATGAGAGTAACAGGATATGAGTAAGAGATTTGGGTCCGAGAGTGGGGACGGGGAGCAAGGTGTGGTGCATTTCTCTCTGGTCCATTTACGGACCCCGGTCAACCCTGCAGCCACGAGCTTGGATTCCCGCGGGCATTGTACGATGATTGCACCAGGATGGGGTCCTATATTTTTCATGAACGAGGGTCAATTTGTCAGGAGCTATTCCATGCCCGGCATCATGAAAAACATCGGCTCTGAAACTGCATTGTTTCCGCCGCAGTCGGGAGGTTCCCAGGTCAAACCATGTCTCTCAGAGTACGTGGCCCGGCCCTAAGCCGTCGGCTCTGACGATTAGGCGATCCAGGCGATCCGGTCTTCGGATCCGGCTGAGCTGCGAAAAAGGGCGATTGCGTTGATCCAGTTGGGGAGTGGGGCAGCTGCAAACCGGCGGTGCCGCCGCGGTGGAAGGACAGCAGCCGCTGCAGATGGGGCGAATCCGCATCATTATTCGTATTGAGCGAATTGGGGCTGGACGTCAACCTCTCCCGGCTGCATCGCTGGCGGATTGGCCGAACCGGCCAAGCCTGCGTGCTGACCTCGCATCAAGATGCTGCCATGACCATGCCGCTCCAGCGGCTGCAACGCCGCCGAAGCCTTGGGGCGATTGGGGTGGCGAAAAAAGCTTGCTCCGGAGGCGGTGCAGCCACTGATGATGCTGACGGGAGACAAATTGGATCCGATCCGGAAGCGGCGGCGCCGGCCCTCCTTGGACGCTGGGCTCGTCGCCATCTCCGCTGCTGAAGAAAACGCTGCAGGACGAAGATTGCACTGTCCGGCCCGACGCAATCGCTATGGCTGCTGAAGAAAAAGACGCCCAAGTTGGTCCTTCCCGGCGCCGCAAACATCTTGCTCAACAAGGCCATTCTCTGGAGGCGGCTCAAGTCCTGCGCCGCGGTGGAGCCCGCCGTGCCGGACCTGATTCGAGCGCGTCAATGGGTGACATTCCTAATCTTAGGCCGAGGGGAGCATCGGAAGCGGTGCCAAGCCCGCCGTGCCGTGCGAAAAGCCCTGGATCACAAGGAAGAGCTGTCCGTGTCATGGCTGCTGCAAGCGATCGACAAGATCGAAGCGAAGTAGATTTGGTCATTCGCTCATTTGTCATTGTCAGTCAGTGGTCGGGACCTTACTCCCTTCGCTGAACCAGCCGATGCATAGGAGGCACGATGGCGGTTGTCGCGTTAGGTGGCGCACATACTCGAATCTGCAGACCAGGATCCGATCTGGCTTGCTCCCAGGGTCCTGCACCAGTGCCTGCCTGTAGACGAGCTGCATTAGAGTAAGAGTAAGAGTCGCCCGACTACTCACTTGGTTCACGCGCAATTGATGCCCAAATTGCGGGGATCGCTGGGTCTGCTGCTGGTGTGCAAGTAGTCGCGTTGTGCCTGGAGCAGATTTGCTGGCAGCACGACCTGTAGTGTCTATAGTACGATATGGGGCGGCCAGTGAGGGACGGGCAATCCCAGCATCGTGGCCACAATCGCTAGGGCCAGTTGTGTGCGTAACGGCCTCGGTGAAATAGGGAACAGGAGCAGGTTCTCCAGATCTGGCTGATCTGCAAACGCTTCCAATACACGTTCCAACCCAGCTCGTGAACCACGCAGCTACTGCGCCACAGCCGACTGCAGGGCCGTAGTCCAACCGCCCATATTGCCGGCCGCCTGCTGAGGTTGCACATATCCTTGTGGTGCCGCTGATTTTGGAGGCGTAAGCGGCCTGCCACGTGCTCGATAAACGTATCGCGATCTCCGATCCCAGATTTTTGGTTTGGGCAGTACTGGCGCGGTCGCAGGCTGTTCTGGGCCGACAGCGAGCGGGCGTAGACGGCCGTGGTGACCAGCGCAGACCGGGCAATTCCAGATCGCCTGGTCATCCATTTCACCGGCCTGCCAGAGAATCTCTGACCAGGTAGCCGTCGGCCTCGGGATCCATCACACTGAAAATGGTGATTTCAATCAAGTCTGCAGCTCTCCACTGGCCAACACGTCATACAGTTCATCATTGGTCAGGCCCACGACGTAGTATCCCAATAGGCTTCGCAGATCTCAGCATGTCGCCGCCGTCGTGGACCGTACCTGCCCACCTCGCGGTCCAGCCGCAGCAGGGGACATCGCCCTGCTTGGCCGAGATGGCCTGCAGGATCGGGCTCCACCAATATGATGCTCGGTCCGCGTCGCGTTTCCCTGGAACACCGGTGCCGATGAACAGCAGCTTCTTCCCTTCGACATAGGTCTCGTCGTTGTTCCGTGTGCTCGAAAAATGAGTTTCCACCGTCCATCATGTCACCGGGAGACAGCAGCGGCAGCAGCTGCTCGATCATCGAATCGACGGTCACTCAGCTTGTTACGATCCGCGGCGATTTCAAACTCGCGACCAGCTCCGGTAGTCTCTCGAATCCGCAGATTCTTCCCGCGGAAACCCCCTCGACAAAGTCACGCATGGTCTTGGTGGTCCGATTCCATACTGCCACTCGATGGCCGACTCCGGCCCATGGCCTTTTAGGCCACACAGTCCGATGTCAATACTGTCGCTCATTTTTCTCCGGAACGGGAGAAAAATCCACTCGCCGCGTGGATTTCGATTCTACAGGTATTCTGCTGTTCGCGGCACATGGGCCTGACCACGTTGCGAACGGAAGTGCCCACCTGTAGAATCGAAATCCACGCGGCGAGTGGAATTTTCTCCGTTCCGGAAAGCAAGAAAAATGAGCGACAAGTATGACATCGGACTGTGTGGCCTGAAGGTGATGGGCCAGAATCTGGTGCTGAACATGGAGGATCACGGCTATCGAGTGGCGGTCTGGAATCGAACCACCAAGACCATGCGCGACTTTGTCGAGGGGGACTGCCGCGGGAAGAATATTGCCGGATTCGAGACGCTGCCGGAGTTGGTCGCGAGTTTGAAATCGCCGCGGATCGTGATGTTGATGGTGGAAGCGGGTGAGCCGGTCGATTCGATGATCGAGCAGCTGCTGCCGCTGCTGTCTCCCGGTGACGTGATCATGGACGGCGGAAACTCATTTTTCGAGCACACGGAACGAAGAACAACCTATGTCGAAGGGAAGAAGCTGCTGTTCATCGGCACCGGTGTCTCCGGCGGTGAAGAGGGAGCGCGACGCGGACCGAGCATCATGCCGGGCGGGAGCGAGGCGGCGTGGCCGCTTGGTCAAGCCGATCCTGCAGGCCATCTCGGCCAAAGTCGGCACCCAGGGCGATGTCCCCTGCTGCGACTGGGTCGGACCGCGAGGTGCCGGCCATTACGTGAAGATGGTCCACAACGGGATCGAATACGGCGACATGCAGTTGATCTGCGAAGCCTATTGGATGCTCAAGCATGCCGTGGGCCTGACCAATGATGAACTGTATGACGTGTTCGCCCAGTGGAATCGGGGTGAGCTGCAGAGCTACTTGATTGAAATCACCCGCGACATTTTCAGTGTGATGGATCCCGAGGCCGACGGCTACCTGGTCGACAAGATCCTCGACGTCGCGCGGGCCAAGGGGACGGGTAAATGGATGAGCCAGGATGCGCTCGACCTGGAATTGCCCAGTACGCTGGTCACCACGGCCGTCTACGCCCGCTCGCTGTCGGCCCAGAAGGATGCTCGCCTGCGAGCCGCGCGCGTACTGCCCAAACCAAACATCTCGGATGCGGATCGGCGCGCACTGATCGGAGATCGCGATACGTTTATCGAGCAAGTGCGGCAAGCACTTTACGCCTCCAAAATCAGCTCCTACGCGCAAGGATATGTGCAACTTCAGCAGGCGGCCGGCAAATACGAGTGGCCGTTGGATTACGGCCTGTGCGCTCGGCTGTGGCGCGGTGGCTGCATCATTCGCGCTCAGTTCCTGGAACGTATTATGGAAGCGTTTGCGGATCAGCCAGATCTGGAGAACCTGCTCCTGTTCCCCTATTTCACCGAGGCCGTTACGCGCGCCGATACGGCCTGGCGACGGGTGATGATTGTGGCCACGACGCTGGGATTGCCCGTCCCTGCACTGGCCGCCGCACTATCGTACTATGACGGCTACAGCAGTTGCGTGCTGCCCGCCAATCTGCTCCAGGCACAACGCGACTACTTCGGCGCCCACACGTTCCAGCGGATCGACATGCCCGGCAAATTCCACGTGGAGTGGCTCAAGTTGCGCCGTGAACCAAGTGAGTGAGTGTGAGTCGGGCGAACTCTTACTCTTACTCTTACTCTTACTCCCAATGCGGCTCGTACCAGCAGCTACAGTCGGTCGGGACCCTGGGAGCAAGCCAGGACGGAATAGGATCCTGGTCCTACAGACTGCGATTGCCCTTGTGCGCACCTCTAACGCGACAACCGCCATCCTGCTCCTATGCAGTTCCGGCTGGTTCAGTGAAGGACACACGGAATGGGAGTAAGGTTCCGACCAATGACCAATGACCAGTGACCAATGACCAATGACCGAATGACGAATGACCAATGACCAATGACCAAATCTACTTCGCTTCGATCTTGTCGATCGCTTGCTGCGCAATCACGCGAATCTCTTCTTCCTTGTGATCCAGCAGCTTTCGCAGCGCGGGCACGGCGGGCTTGGCACCGCTGCCGATGCTCCCCAACGCCTCGGCCACGTAAATTTGCACGGAATCATCCCCGTTGAGCGCTTCGATCAGGTCCGGCACGGCGGGCTCCGCCGCGGGGCCCATAACGGCCATGACTTGAGCGGCTTCCCATTCCAGACTCACCGTGTTTGAGCAGGTGTTGCAGCACGGGAAGGACCAACTTGGCGTCTTTCTTCAGCAGCCATAGCGATTGCGCTGCTTCGGGCCGGACAGTGCAATCTTCGTCCTGCAGCATCTTCTTCAGCAGCGGAATGGCCGGATCGGCCAGCGCTCCAAAATTCCCCAGGGCCAGCACCGCCGCTTCCCGGATCGGATCCAATTTGTCTCCCGTCGCGTTCATCAGCGGCTGCACGGCCTCCGGAGCGACTTCGCCACCCAATCGCCCCAAGGCTTCGGCGGCGTTGCGGCGAACCGAGGCGACGTGGTCATCGAGCATCTTGATCAAGGTCGGCACCGCAGGCTTGGCCGGTTCGCCAATTCGCCCCAGCGCTCGGCAGGCGAGATACCGCGCATGAAAGTTGGAGCTGGCCGTATATTTGACCAACACCGGGATGGCAGGTTGAGCGTCCAGCCCCAATTCGCTCAATACGAACAATAGATCGGTCGGCCCGTCCAGCGGCTGCTTGTCCAGTACTTCCACGGCGGTCGGCACCGCCGGTTTGGCTGCCGCTCCCAATTGGATCAACGCAATCGCGCCCTTTCGCAGCTCAGCCGGATCCGAAGACTGGATTGCCTTGATCGCCTGCTCAATGGTCAGGGCCGGCAGCTTGGGCCGCGTCTGTTCGGAGCCGATCCGTTTGACCTGATTCAGACTGCGACGGGGAACTTGGATCCGGGACCTGCTGGACCACCTCCGGCTTGGCCGGTTCTTGCGACCAGCTGGCCGTGGGCATCCCAAGCCAAACCGCACAGGCCCAAAGTGTCAGAAGACCGCTGTTTTTCATGATGCCGGGCATGGAATAGCTCCTGAGTCAATTTGACCTGCTGAACATTCATCAATACTGGGGACTCCAGCCTGGTGCAATCATAGCCGATTTGCCCCGGCCAGGTAATCCAAGCTCGTGGCTGCAGGGTTGAGGCCCGCCGGTTAACTCGGCCGGGGAATCGCGCCACACCTTGCTCCCCCCCTCTCTCTCAGACCGCATCTCTTACTCATACTCTTACTCTTACTCATACTCTTACTCATACTCTTACTCATACTCTTACTCCTCTTCGCAGCTCGCCAAGCCCGAGCCCAATCCCACCGCCCGGAATCGGGCGGCAGGAAGGGACCGGGAGAGTAAGAGTATGATTAAGAGTATGAGTAAGAAAGGACCGCTGCGAGCACGAACGCAAGTAACAAGTAACAAGTAACAAGTAACAAATAACAAGTAACAAGTAACAAATAACAAATCAGCAAAACCACTTTGCGAGCACGCTGTCCCAGTCCCCGCGGCAGCGGACGCGAATGAACTCGTCGCGCACCTGTTCGTGTTGGGGATGAAGCTGGGCGTATTTGATGCCGAATTTTCGCATCAGGGGCCCACACCGGTCGGGGCCGTACAGTTCTTCGGCCAGCCGATAATGTTCCCGGATGATTTCACGTTGCTCGTCGAGTGACGGCATCACGGCATCCTGCCCGGCCAGTAGTGCACGGACCTGGGCGAAGATCCAAGGGTTGCCGATCGCGCCGTGCGCGACGGTCACTCCATCGACTCCCGTCTCCTGCATCATGTGCACACAGTCGGCGGCCGTGAAGAGGTCACCGCTGCCGAGGATCGTGCGGCTGGGGAACCGCTCCTTGACCGCTCGCACAAACGACCAGTCGCTTGGTCCGATGTAACGCTGTTGGACCGACCGACCGTGCACGGTGGCAGCAGCCACACCCAGCCGAAACGCACCGTCGAGGATCTCGAAGAACTTCTCGCGACTTTCGTGCGAGTCATCGATACCGCGGCGCATCTTCACCGTGACGGGGATATGAGCGGGCACCGTGTCGCGAGTGCGTCGCACGATTTCCAACGCCGTGGCCGGTTGACTCAAGTGGAACCCGCCGCGGCATCTGCCGAGTACTTTCTTCACCGGGCACCCGAAGTTGATGTCGATCACATCGAACCCGGCGGCCACCAGTCGAGCCGCTCCGGCCGCAAACTGTTCCGGTTCGGCACCCATCAGTTGACCGCCGACAGGGTGATCGTCGTCGCTCAGGAAGAGGAAATGGCGTGTTCGCTCCCGGCTCCGTACCTGCAAGAGAAACTGGTCGAGCATCACTTCGCACGAAGCGTAAGAGACTCCCAGCCGCCGGGCAATCATCCGCATTGCCCAATCGCTATACCCGGACAGCGCGGCTTGCACTACCGGAAACCCCACCGCTACCGCACCAATGTGAAGCGGTGCAAACGTTGTGTTTTTCTCGGGCGACATAATCGTACTCGGTAAGGTCCCGCGGCAGGAGCCGGTTGATAAGCTGTTACGGAAAGTCGGAAACGCTCGGTAATGCCTGCCGTGGCTGATCGGGCAGAGACGCCTTTCAGGATAGGCTCTGAGGATAATTCGTGAAATGCGGCAGCTAACTGGCCGGTGGCCTTCCGGCCCGCACTTTCTCATGTCCACCCCCCCGGCGGCTTTGCCGATAATCTTGAGTGAGAACCTGCCGTGCGGCGGCGGGTGACGCGTCTGCCGGGCTGGCATGGGCCCAGTCGTGACTCCTCCGAGACAAGCGACCTGTTGAGCATCTGACGCCGTGAGACATGCTGCCGGCCTGTACTGACCAGTGACCAATGACCAATGACCAATGACCAATGACCAGACCTGACCAACTGTAATATCAGTCCTTTATCTGATTGGCCCGTACCAAGATGTCCGATCTAATCTTCGACAATTGGCCGATCGTCTTCCTGTTTGTCGCGGTCTTCGTGGCTTGGGTCTTTGCCAAGCTGGTACTGGGCAACGAGAAGCTACCGTACCAGAAACGCTCCAGTCTGCTGACGCAGTCGGAGTTGGCATTCTACAAAGCATTGCAGGAAGCGGTAGACGGACAATGGGCCATTCAGGCCATGGTGCGCATGGCGGACCTGATCCAGGTGCGTCCGGAAACGCCGAAATTCCAGTCGTGGCAGAATCGTATCCACGCCAAACATATCGACTTCCTGCTCTGCGATCGCGGGACGATGGAAGCCAAACTGGCCGTCGAACTGGACGATGATACGCACAAACGTGCCGATCGCATCACACGCGATCGATTTGTCAACCGGGCACTTGCCGATGCCGGCCTACCACTGCTGCGTATCGACGTGAAAGAAGGCTACGACAAAGGCGAACTCCGCAAGTCGATCGATGAGTTGCTGCCGAAGTAGGTTGCTGGTCACTTGTCATTAGTCACTTGTCACTGGCGAACCGACTTGTGAAGTCCGTTCTACTTTTTCGCAAATGCCTTGCCGATCGCGTGTACTTCGAACCCCAATTCGATCAGCGCCTGGTGGTCGAGCAGGTTGCGGCCGTCGAAGACAAAAGCGGGTGTTTCCATCTGCGACCGGATGGCGGCAAAATCGGCTTGACGTAGTTCCTGCCATTCGGTCATTACCGCGATCGCATGGGCGCCCGACGCGGCTTCGTGAGCACTTGGCACGATTCGGATTCGCTCGTCGAGAATCTGCCGATCGAGGGTGGAAATCTCCCCTGTTTCCGGACTGCGAAACACCTGCTCCAAATCCTTGCGGATCTGGGATTCCGCCACTTGGGGATCGTAGATCACCAGTCGAGCTCTCTCACGTAGCAGGTCTCGGCACACGTAGATCGCCGCCGATTCACGCGTATCGTTGGTGTCCTTCTTGAAGGCAAATCCCCAAATGGCAATCTGCTTGTCGCTCACCGTGTTGAACATCGTGCGCACAATCCGCGCCGCAAAACGACTCCGCTGATAGTCGTTCATGCGCACGACTTGTTCCCAGTACTTGGCGACCTTCGGAATGCCAAAGTGCTCACACAAGTAGACCAGGTTCAGGATGTCTTTCTGAAAGCACGAGCCACCGAAGCCGACCGACGCCGTGAGGAACTTGGGGCCGATTCGACTGTCGGTGCCGATGGCGTGAGCGACTTCGTCCACATCGGCGCCGGTAACTTCGCACAACGCCGAGATCGCGTTGATCGAGGATACTCGTTGAGCCAGGAAGGCGTTGGCGGTGAGCTTGGACAGTTCGGAACTCCACAGATTCATCGTCAAGATCTTCTCGCGCGGGACCCAGCAGGCATAGATCGCCGCCAGGGCTTCCACCGCGGCCGGCGACGCGCCGCCGATCAGTACGCGATCGGGGTTGAGCAGGTCCTGCACGGCGGTCCCTTCGGCCAGGAACTCGGGATTGCTCAACACATCAAACGTCGCCTCACCCGACGAAGCCGCCCAGGATCCGCTGCACCGCTTCCGCCGTGCGCACGGGGAGCGTGGATTTCTCGACGACGATTTTGTGTCCCCGCGCAACACGCGCGATCGTGCGGGCACATTTTTCGACGATATTCGAGATTCGCCGCCCGACCCGCTCCCGTGCCGTAGGTCTTGGTGGGCGTATTGACCGAAATGAAGATCATCTCGGCCTCGGCGATGCCGCGATCGATATCGGTCGAAAAGTGCAGGTTCCGACCGCGCGCGGCCTGCACGACTTCCTCCAGACCGGGCTCGTAGATCGGCAAGGTATCCGAGTTCCAGGCATCGATGCGAGCTTGATTGATGTCGACGACATGGACTGAAATGTGCGGACACTGATGGGCAATCATGGCCATCGTTGGCCCACCCACGTAGCCGGCACCAATACAGCAGATTCTCTTCATGACAGGACTCCTTGAACTGCGTGCCAGATGGCCCTGCGTATTCCTGCACGGTGTGATTCGAGTTGCAGCGAGGCTTCGTAACAATGGATTCTAGGTTGTGTCGTGGCGCGCTACAGATGCTCAGCAAGATCATAGCCCCCCGTTTCGCTGCGGTACGGTGTGTTGACTGTAACGATTGTCAGTCGTCACTGGTGACTGGTGCACGCTTCATTCCGTTTCCCTCGCTATGCGTGCACTGATTAGGGTGCTCGACTGCCGTCGCCGGCATGCGGCCCGCCGTTGGATTGTAGGTTGTGACCGAGTGCATGGTGCGAGATGATCCGGCTACAGATGCTACGATCATGACGTTTGGTGGCGGCCAACGGCTGCGCTAGGTATCGCTTCGCATGGTTAAGCAAGTGGTCAGTCTTGCTTTCTTACTCATACTCATGCTCTTAATCATAATCTTAATCCCCGCCCCTCCCCAATCATTCGCAGCTTATCCTGCTCAACTCAACGTCAAGTCCGGTGGGCGTGAGCGGGCTGCGAAGAAGAGGAGTATGAGTAAGAGTAAGAGTAAGAGTATAGAGTATGAGTATGAGCACCTACGCACGTCCCGCAATTGCCTGCTCAATCTCGTCGCGCACCATGGGATCCGACTCGATCGCCAGTCGTGCTTGGAGCACCTGGATCGCTGTGACGCTGGAGAGTTGGCCCAAAGCCCAGGCCGACGCACCACGCACGATCGACTCGCTGTCGTGTAGTCCGCGCTGCAACGCCGGCTGCGATGTTGCGAGCGCCTGGTTACCCAACGCGATAGCCGCGTTGCGGAGCAAGCCCCGACGACGCGCTCGCCAGAGAGGCGTGTGGCGAAACCGCCTGCGAAACGCCTCGTCACTCAACTCAAACAAGTCGGACAACGATGCCGGATTGAGCGTCGGTTGCGGTTCGAAGTCCGCTTCCCCGGCTGCCGCCTTGCGATTCCAGGGACACACATCCTGGCAGATGTCGCAGCCAAAGAGCCACTCCCCCAGTCCAGCACGCAGCTCAAGTGGAATCGCTCCGCGCCGTTCGATCGTCAAGTAGCTGATACAGCGTGTGGCATCCAACACATACGGACGCGGAAAAGCCTGCGTCGGACAAGCGTCGAGGCAGGCTGTGCACGTGCCGCAATGGTCGGCGGCAAAGGCCGCGTCGTACGCCAGTTCGCAATCCAACAACAACGCGGCCAGGAAGAACCAGCTGCCGTGCCGACGGTTGAGCAGCAGCGTGTTCTTGCCGACCCAGCCCAGTCCGGCGAGCTGGGCAAACTCGCGTTCCAGCAGCGGCGCCGTGTCGACCACGCCGCGGACCGCAACTGTCGGGACTCGTTCCCGAGCGAACATGCACAGCTGCCGAAGTCGCGTGTGAATTACGTCGTGATAGTCGGTCCGCCCCCAGGCGTACCGAGATACCCGCCCCTCCCCTGCCCTGCGCCAGCTCAGGCTCACCAGTGCGGTAGGACATGCCGAGCATGAGCAGACTGCGCGCTCCGTCGAGCACGGCAGCCGGATGCCGGTAGGCGTCCAGCCGGTCCGCCAGGTAGGTCATGTCCCCCGCGTAGCCCGCCTCCAGCCACCGGGCCAGCGGCTCGACCCCCCGTGGTGAAACCGCTCGGCAGGCGCCCGGTCAGTGCAAATCCCAGCTCCTCAGCTCGGGCCTTCAGCTCTCTCGTCAGGGTTACCGCATCCATGGCCTCCATTGTACGCCAAGCGAGGGGGGGCGGTGAGGCCGGCAGGGCCTGGCACGTCACTGCCGGCTCGGCACGTGGGGAACGACCGCAGGACCGCGATCAAGTGGCCCGTCTCACGTCTCTTGGCTCGAGTGTGACGCTGAATGGTTGCTTTGGCCGTCGGTCCCAATTAACGTGGGAAATAGGGCCCAGGCCCGAGGTCGAGTCGTACTGGGGACACACATCTTTGATTGGGAATCTGACCGATGACAAAGCTCCGAATTCTTCTGTCGAGTCTGGTCGTATGGCTCGTCTTTGCGACCGTACCGTCCGTAACGCGTGCGTATGATGGTTGGGCCGGCTCGCTGGGGGACGTCCCGGCGTTTGGCTACAGTGGCAGCCTCTACGGACTCGGCTACCTGCCGGTGCCGCCGTATTTCGCCGTGCATCCACCCGTCTACTATGGCGAACGCTACTACCGCACTTATGGTGAGAGTCCGTACGCGCGGCCTGCTCGTTCGTCACGCCCGTTGCGAGTTTCGGCGCAAGTGATCATCAATCCGTTTGTCGAACAAGCAGCCGCTGGACTTGCCCGTGATCCCAGTCCCCGACGAACCGGTCGAGGAGGTGGACCAGGCGACCTCGCAGCCGCAAGTCATCATCAACCCTTACTGCAAGACAGACGAAGTCGCCCAGAAATAGGCTCAGGCCGCTGGGCCCACCGTAGCTGGACCCGCCAGGGTTCAGCTGCAGCTCATTCCGCATGCCGTTCCCGCACTCGCAGTTGCTTCGTCATTCGGCGTCGTCAATCGGCGGCGTCAGTCTGGACCCGCCAGGGTTCAGCTGCAGCTCATTCCGCGTGCCGATTCCGCTGAAGCCTCGGCGGCTTCAGCTACGACTGGCCCGCCGTAGCTGGACCCGCCAGGGTTCAGCTGCAGCTCATTCCGCATGCCGCTCCCGCTGAAGCCTCGGCGGCTCAGCTACGACCGCCTCGCCGTAGCTGGACCCGCCAGGGTTCAGCTGCAGCTCATTCCGCATGCCGTCCGCTGAAGCCTCGGCGGCTTCAGCTACGAGCTCGCCGACTTCCGCTGAAGCCTCGGCGGCTTCAGCTACGCGAGGGACGCTAGCACTTGCAAAAAAAACCGCTATTGGACACCGTGCGGGAAGTGGATACCCTACCGCCCCCGAGGACTGCTGCGGTGCCGTTGGACAAGGAGCTGAGTCGATGATGCGGTTGTTGGCTACCATCTCGCTAGCGCTGTTACTGATGGGGTGCCGTGCGCCGACTCCGTCCATGAACGTGTTTGCGCCCTACGGATCGGCCACGGTGCCGGCCCCGCCCACAGGTACGATTGGCGGTTCTGGCGGCTACTACGCACCGCAATCGCCAGCGACGACCGTACCGAATCAGCCTCTGCCGACTCAACCCCCCGCGTCACCGCCCCCGAGCACGCCTGGCTACGGCAATTTGTCTCCACCGGCCACCGCCGGTACGGCATTGCTGGGAATGTCCGGTGAACCAACGCCGGCCGCTGGATCGTTCGCGGTGGCGCAGGCGTCCTTCGAACCCGGTTCGACCGCCGGTGGCGGTTCCTCGAGCCTCCGGATCAAAGGGCATGCCGGTCAGCGATGCCACCTCGGCCGACGAACCACAATCGTTTACGCCGGCGTCCACGCCCATCAACATCGCCGATCTGCCGCCCGCCGGCACAAATCAGACCGGCACAATCCAGACACCATCGTTTCTGAGGATTCTCAATTCGCGGTCCGCCAGCAACACGCCAATTCAGGCAGCTTCCGCACCCCCGACGCCCTCGACCTCTGCTTGGCAGAGCAGGTAATCACCATCTTGCAGCCCGCAGTGCGCATGGAGTTAAACAGTCGATGCAGGACCGCGCCGTGGCGTGCGGTATGGCGATGTTAGGTAGGGTGGATCAATCGCAATTCTGGCCAACCGGCAGCGCGGAGGTTCACCGCTCGAATCCTTGGCAATGACTGCGCGGCGACCGGAAAATGCTCGTCCACCAGCCCGGCATTGGCAGCCTCCTGGCACGTCAGCGTAGCTGCCGAAATCGTGGCTGCCGAAAGAGCGGGCAACGTCGATTTGAGGAGCACGAGCTCCACGGCGCCCAGCCCAACTGCCAAGCGAGCCGCGATACTGTCACTGGTCACGTGCCAACCACACGGCAGAGCGCGGCCTGCCATCGTAGGTTCGTCCCGCGCCAGGAACGACAGCGGGTCGAGGATTCCGACCGGTCGCGCGGCATGCGCCTGATGATCCTGCCAGTCGCTCAGTTGTTCGACCCACATCGACTCCTGCCACAACTGGCGAAGCACGAATGCATTGACTCGCATCGCGCGAATGGCTTGCCAGTGAGCGGCCGCGGCGCTCAGGCCAAAACGACGGTCTTGCGCGAACGGCATCCGCGAGCTCGCCACCACCGGCCACGACGAGCATCGGACCAGGCGGCTGAGCGTCAAGCCAAGCCAGCAGATGGGCCAGGAGATCCCAGCTCTTGAGCAGGCTCCCACCCAGCTTCAACACTCGTGTCGCTGTTCCAGTCATACGCTGCTCTTGCTCTTAATCATATTCGCCTAATCTCCTTGTTACCCGTCACTCTCAAAACGATTCAGGAGACAATTCTCTAGGAGTAACGAGTAACGAGTAACGAGGATGCATTACAGCTCGCGGGCGAGGATGGCCAGTGCGTGTGCCGGCGCACAGCGGGAAACACTGGGGTGAAGTTTCTCGATCAAGGAGATGATTTCCCCGTGCCAGGGGAGCTGAGCGAGCAGTTGGCGGGCTAAGAATTCGCCGTGCCCCGCGATGACCACCTTGGTCGGAGTCTGCGGGCACGGCTGTAAAACTCTTGCGGCTGCGTGCAGCAGCATGTTCAGTTGCGCCCGAGCGATCTCACGGGCCCAGTCCTGAACGTCAGCGAGCGTGAACTGATGCTGATCGGCGCACAGCATGCGCGCCAGACGCCGATGAGCCGCCGCGATAGTGGCCCCTTGATGGTCGGCCGTATGATGATCGTGTGGATCTTCGGGCAGGTTGCCCAACAAGAGGTGCACGTCGCGCATGGTGGCAAAGACTTCCTGGGCGACCGGGCACCGCTCTCCGCGGTAGGGGAGCGATTGAACCACTGCGCACACTGGGCTACGTTCTACGCCGGTGTAGACGAGTTCGCCGGCCGCCAGTCGTTCGAGGTCGGTGAACCCCGCACACGCCGGTTGACCGGCGCGGAGTGGGACGATGTCGACAGTGGTCGAGCCGACATCGATCATGAGCGCCGGTTCACCACCGGTCAGGCGTCCGCAATAGCGGGCCAAGGCATGCCAGTTCGAGGACGCTGCCAGTTCGGGCGTGTCCAAGGCCAGCTGGAGAGCGACCAGGCGGCCATCATGTAAATAGACGCGTGTGTGCCGGCCGTCAGCGGCCTCCCGCACGGCTTGCAGAATAAACCGCACGCCTTCCGTTTTGCTGGCGAAGCAGTCCGCTAACTCGCCCGTCATCGTCACGGCCAGATGGTCGCTCACGGGCGACTCGGCGATCGCCGAGCGCAATTCCATGGCAAGACGTCGGTAGTCTTTCCACAAGGCGAACGAGTAGCAAGCGGCGAACCCGCGCCCGTCGGCCAGTTTCAGGTTCGCTCCCCCAATGTCCAGAGCCAACCAGGTCATGATGATGCGACCGCTGTCAAAGTGCCGGAAGTGACACATCCCTCAGCGTCGAATTGTACACGGCTGGCCTGGAAGAACAACGGACGTGACTCGCCGCGGGCCACGGCCAGCATCGCGTCGGCCAGGTTGGCGGTCGTGGCGTGACGCAGGCCGATGTACGACGTCGTCAGACGGGGATTCACGTCCACAACCACATCCGCAAGGGATGACCGCTCATCGGCCAGGATCATGTCGATCCCGACGTAACCGACCGTGGCGGGCAGAGCCGCGAAAGCTCGACGGGCCAACTGGCAGGCGCGGCGGACAAGCGGTGGTTCGAGCGGATAGGAGCCACCCAGATAAGAAAAACGACCGTCGCAGGCGATGTGCTGGCGGCAGGGAGGCAGCAGCATGGCACCACGCGGCCCGCACAACGCCGAGACACTCACGGCTGTGCCCGGGCAGAACTGTTCCAGCCTCCACACGCGGTCCGCTGCGGCCGTGGCCGGCCAGGCGAGGTGATCTTGGATCCAGTACGTCTCTAATGCTCCCACTCCGTCAATCGGCTTCAGTACTGCCGGGTACGGAAACCGCTCGGGCAGCGTAGCGGAAGCCGCCGAGGCTTCCGTTACGGCGGCTGGCAGGGCGGCGGAAGCCTTGGCGGCTTCCGCTACGGCGGCTTCGTTACGGCGGTGGGGGGCGGCGGAAGCCTCGGCGGCTTCCGCTACGGCGGCTGCGGGTGCGGCGGAAGCCTTGGCGGCTTCCGCTACGGCGGCGGGGTCTGGCAAGCGTACGGCGTAGGGCGTGGCAACACCGTGAGCAGCGAGATGCTGGGCGGTGGCACATTTGTTGGTGGTTAATCGAACGAATGCCGAGTCGGGCGATAAGAGTCGACCCTCGGACCGCCGCACGATCTCACTGCGGTGGAGCAGGCGTCCCTCGAGCTCAGGAGCAATCAGAATCACGCCATCTACGCGTGAACTCCAGTCCGCCAATTGCTCGAGTTCATCCTGCTGACTCCGCACCGCGACCACGCGTCCCAGCGGCTCGATGGCATCTCGCAAGCGGGCGTCTTGTAGCTGGATCAGTCGCACGCCCGCCAATCGCGCCAGGTCCTCACTCAACGCACGTACCATGCAGCGTCCTTCGGGCAGCAGCGGATGCTGCTGCGGGTCCCGGACGCCATCGGACCAGAGTCCACCCCCCGTGAAATATTCGTAAATGAGGATTTGCATTTTGTCACTGGTCACTGGTCACTGGTCACTGGTCACTGGTCACTGGTCACTGGTCACTGGTCACTGGTCACTGGTCACTTTGCGATCTGCATGTCCGTTTCTTCATTCCAGATAGGATTTAGAGTCGATTTTGGTGAAATCTGCAGGCGGCATTCAATTCCACGAAATGCGGAACAGAACACACACTAATGACCAATGACCAATGACAATGACCAATTCAAAATATTCCCAGTTGATCGCGTGCTTCGTCGGTCATGCGATCGGGGGACCAGGGGGGGGACATGACGACTTTCACCTCGACGTCGCGGACCCCGGGCAACTGTGACAGCAGTTGGCGGCTCTGGCCGATCAACTGCGGGCCGGCGGGGCACATGGGGCTGGTGAGCGTCATTTCAATATTGATGTTCGTCTGGCCTTCGTCCGTTTCCGCCAGATCGACGACATAGATCAGTCCTAGATCGACGATGTTTACGAACAGCTCAGGATCGATGACTTTCTTGAGTTCTTCACGGACCGCATCTTCAGTGAGGGGCATGGTTCGTTTTCCTCCTCTTCAATCTTCCACGATTTTCACGAGCACGTCGTCACCTTCAACTTTGACGCTATGGCACGTGGTGGGTTCCGTCGCCGGCATGGTGAGCGGTTTACCGGTCCGGATGTCAAATTGAGCGCCATGGCGGGGACACGCCACGCAATGATCATCCAACGGACCTTCGCCCAACGGGCCGCCATCGTGTGTGCAGACGTCGTCGATGCAGAAGAATTCACCGCCGACACGAAACAACACAACCATACGACCGTCGACTTCCAAGGTCACTCGACCGGGATCAGGGATGCTGGCAACCTTGGCGACCTGGACGAACTGCGGCATGTCGGAAATTCCCTTTGGCTCATTCAACGAAATAGAGCTGCACGATACTGGGACGCTGAGTGAGGCAGAAATTCGAAATCCGAAGCACCTAACAAATGCAAATGACAGAAACGGGCGATTCGCAGGCTGCCGGCAACGAACACGGTGTCCTCGTTGCGGCGTTTTGGTCATTGGGCTATTCGGATTTCGGATTTTGAACCAGCCGGGCGTCTTAATCTCAGACCATTCCGTTATTCGGTGACCAGCTTGCGACCAATGACCAATGACCAATGACCAATGACCAATGTCAGCATCATTCGTATTCACGCACACGCCGCGCAATGGCACGTCCCAACGCTTCGCGGACACTCTCAATCGTAATCCGATCGAAGATCTGCTGGAAGAAGCCCGTCACAATGGCACGAATGGCCTCTCTTCGCGTGAAACCGCGGCATTGGGTGTAAAAGATCAATTCCTCGTCGACTCGGCCCGACGTCGATCCATGCGTGCAGCGGACGTCGTCTGCCTGGATTTCCAGGCCGGGAATCGAATCCGCTCGCACGGTTGAGCTGAGCAGCAAGTTGTCGTTGCGCTGGTAGCCGTCCGTCTGCTGGGCGGCCGGTTCGACTTTGATCATTCCGCGCCAGACCGTACGCGACTTGTCCTGCAAGGCACTCTTGTAGAGAAAGTCGCTGTGACAGTGAGGCGCCACATGATGTTGCAGCGTGTTGTAGGCGATGTGCTGCTTTCCTTCGGTGAACAGGACACCGTTCACCTGGCAGTCGGCGCCGGCACCCGCCATCTCGACGTGCTGATTGACCTTCGACAAGCGGCTGCCGATGGCGGCAACGGTCCACTGTAAGGATGAATCACGCTGCAGAATGGCCTTGTGGTGGGCGAAGTGCCAGGTGCCTAATCCCCAGTTCTGAAGATTGACAATGCGCAGGTGAGCGCCCGGCTGGACGAGGACTTCCAGAGCGCCGCAGTGGAGCCCGCCGTCCTGTTCGTCGTGGCTGGCGGTTTCGCTCAGCAAAGTGGCTTCCGCTCCCTCTTCCAGAATGACCATCGAATGACTCACGTCCGCCGCTCCATCGGTGAGGACGGAGAGAGTATGCAGCGGCTGGTCGACGACGACGCCACGTGGGACATAAAGCACGTGCCCGCCCGTCCAGAAGGCTGCTCGCAGCGCCGAAAACTTGTCGTAGCCGACCGGAACCATCCGCCGCAGGAGATAGGGCTTCAGGAGATCACCATGCTGCTCGACCAATTCGGCCAGGCTGCCAAACAAGACGCCGCGCTGCTGCCACTGGGGATCGAGCATCGTGTCGTTCGCCTGGCCGTTGACCGAGGTCACTTGCCCACCCAGGGACACTCCTTCGCTCAACAATGCCAGGGGAACCGGTTGTGCGGGACCGACTTCCATCGGTAAGGCATAGCGATCGAGCTGGAGCTGGCGAATGTCGGTCCGCGACCACTCCTCGTCGCCACGGTCCGGCCAAGGCAGCTCACAGAAGCTGTCCCAAGCCTGACGCCGCAGGTTGACGAGCCAGGCAGGTTCGCGGCGCGAGTCGAGCAGTGCTTCAAAAGTGGATGGGGAAAAACCGGCTTGCGTTGTTGTTGTCATTGGTCATTGGTCATTGGTCATTTAGTTATTGGTTATTTGGATAATCGGTCATTTCTGCTCATTCCGCATTCCGCATTCCGCATTCGTTTCCGATGGGCGTTGGGGGGCGCGGAGGGCCGCCAAGCAAGGGGCTGCCGAGTGCAGCCCGCGTGGCGATGGAGTGTTGGTTCATCGCGGCCGCACGTGGTTGACTCGCCGACTAGCCGACCGAGCCTTCCATTTGCAGCTGGATCAAGCGGTTCATTTCAACGGCGTATTCCATCGGCAGTTCCTTGACCAGCGGCTCGATAAATCCGTTGACGATCATGGTACTGGCTTCGGGCTCGGTAAGTCCGCGGCTGGTGAGATAGAACATCTGCTCTTCACCAATCCGCGATACGCTGGCCTCGTGTCCCACCGACACATCTTGCTCGGCAATCTCGATATAGGGATAAGTATCGCTGCGGCTCCGCTCGTCCAGGATTAGCGCGTCGCACACGACGTTGCACTTGGTGTTCTTGGCGCCTTTTTCCACACGTACCAGTCCGCGGTAGCTGCTCCGGCCACCGCCCTTGGAGATCGACTTCGAAATAATTTGTCCAGTTGTGTTGGGAGCACAATGGACCAGTTTGGCGCCGGTATCCTGGTGCTGGCCGTCGCTCGCGAAAGCGATCGAGAGGATTTCGCCCCGCGCGCCGGGCTCCATCATGTAGACGGCCGGATACTTCATGGTCAGTCGACTGCCGAGGTTCCCGTCGACCCATTCCATCGTCGCGTCCCGGTAGGCCATGGCACGCTTGGTGACCAGGTTATAGATGTTGTTCGCCCAATTTTGGATGGTGGAGTAGCGGCATCGCGAGCCACGCTTGCAGATGACTTCGACCACCGCTGAGTGCAGACTGTCGGAGGTGTACATCGGAGCGGTGCAGCCTTCGACATAGTGAATCGAGGAGCCTTCGTCGCAGATGATCAGCGTCCGCTCGAACTGCCCCATGTTCTCGGCATTGATGCGAAAATAGGCCTGCAGGGGGAAATCGACCTTCACCCCTTTCGGGACGTAGATGAAGGAACCGCCCGACCAGACCGCGGAATTGAGTGCGGCGAATTTGTTGTCGTGCGGCGGAATCACGGTTGAAAAATACTCGCGCACCAGGTCGGGATGCTCGCGGACAGCCGTGTCGGTGTCGGTGAAGATCACCCCCTGGTTGCCGAGCTCTTCCTTGAGTGACCCGTAAACCACTTCGCTTTCAAACTGAGCTTTCACGCCGGCCAGGAACTTTTTCTCGGCCTCCGGAATCCCCAGTTTGTCAAAGGTGTCCTTGATCTCCTGCGGCACATCGTCCCAGGTCCGCCCTTGGTGATCGGTCGGCTTGAGGTAGTAGTAGATGTCCTGGAAATCGAGGGCGATATTGCCCCCCCACCGCGGCAGCGGCTTTGACTCGAAGATCTCCAATGACTTGAGGCGGAACTGGCGCATCCAGTCCGGCTCGTTTTTCATGTCGGAAATCTGATTCACGATTTCGGCATCGATTCCCTTCCGCGCCTTGAACACCGCCTGCGTCGTGGTCCGGAAATCGTACTTGTTGATGGTGCCGATTTTGTCATCCGGCTTCTTTGTTTGAACGTCGGTTGCCATATGATTGTCCATGATGGATAAAGGACCTCTTGAAGTGCCTTGCATCTTTGTAGGTCAGAATCCCATCCCAACCATGCTCGGGATAGGATCCCGAGCTACTCGATTCTGGTCGGGATAGGATCCGACCTACATCGGTTGGGTGGGACTCGCGTCAAGCGACTTCCTCGTGCACCAGGTTCTGATTGTGTTGGTGTGCTTCCGGATAGGCCTTGCGGATCCGGTCGTAGCCGTGCTGGTGCAATTCCTCGGCAAGTTCCACACCACCCGACTCGACAATTCTTCCGCCCAGCATCACGTGCGTGAAGTCGGGAGGATTGTGTTCGAGCAGCTTGTCATGGTGCGTAATGATCAACAGCCCCATCTTATCCCGACCGATCTCGGCAATGCTCTCACTGGCCAAGCGGACCGCGTCCGCATCCAGACCGCTGTCCGTCTCGTCGAGAATCGCAAACTTGGGCTGTAGCATAGCCAACTGCAGGATCTCGGCCCGCTTCATCTCGCCCCCGGAAAAACCGTCGTTGACGTAACGTCGAGCGAACTGAGGATCCATCCGTAGCTGCTCCATCCGCGACGTGAGTTCCTTGCGGAATACCCGCATCGGAATCAACTCTTCTCCCTCTTTCCGCTCCGGATGACGAATGTTCGTGGTGGCGTGCCGCAAAAAGTCCGCCATCTTCACGCCGGGAATGGCGACCGGTCGCTGAAACGCATAGAAAATGCCTTTTCGAGCCCGCTCGTCCGGCGACATGTCCAGCACGTTCTGGCCGTTGAGCTCGATGCGACCGCTCGTTACCTCGTACTTCGGGTGGCCCATGATCGCCAGTCCTAACGTGCTCTTGCCCGAACCGTTGGGACCCATCAGCGCGTGTGTCTGACCGAATTGGATCTCCAAGTCCACCCCGCACAGGATCTCCTTGGACTCCACCGATACATGTAACCCTTCGATCTTTAGCGTGTCGATCATAGCGATTCTCGTAATGGTCATTGGTCATTGGTCATTGGTCATTGGTCATTGGTCATTGGTCATTGGTCATTGGTCATTGGTCATTGGTCATTGGTCTTGATTCTTGCATCTCTTCTTACTCTGTTACTTGTTACTTGTTATTTGTGTGAGTGGTCAGTGGTCAGTTTCAATGTTTGGATGACGCGCTGGTTGGTCGATTGCTCGTGTGCGGGGGGACGCCCGGTGAGAATCGTACATCGTTCCAATTGTCACACACCCTGCGGGCGCGGCAACACCCAATCCCACAGGAAAATGGCTTGGGGAACCGCTTCACCGCCGCGAGGCACGAAAATCAGCCGGTGATCTTCTGATGATTCCGCAACGGTTCTTGCTCGGTGGGCGGGGCAACATACCCGGTGTGGTGCGGAATCGGCAGTTCGTCGGGAACTTTGAATCCGCGCGGTGCCCCCTTGCGTTTGGCGATCCGATGTCCCCGAATCTTGTCCTGAATGCGTAGCAGGCCTTCAATTAATGCTTCGGGTCGAGGCGGACAGCCGGGAATATAGACGTCCACGGGCACGACCAAGTCGACACCCTTCACGACATGATAGCCCCATTTGAAATAGGGACCTCCACCGACGGTACATGCCCCCATCGCAATTACGTATTTTGGCTCGGGCATCTGGTTGTACAAGCGACGCACACGACTCGCCATCTTATACGTGACCGTGCCGGCTACGATCATCAAGTCGGCTTGACGCGGCGTGGCCCGGAATGCTCCCGCTCCAAACCGGTCCAGATCGTAGCGACTGGCGCCAGCCGCCATCATCTCGATCGCGCAACAGGCCAACCCGAAGGTCATCGGCCAAATACTGCTCTGACGCGCCCAATTGATCGCCTGTTCCACCGTCGTTGTCACGGCGTTCTCTTCCATCAACGCTTCGATCCACGGTTGCGTCATGGCGCTTTCCGTCCTGGCCTGAAAACTCTGCGGATTAGTCGGGAACTAAACCGTGCAGCATACACTATCGGGTGGCCTGCGATCTAGTCTCCGATCTCATTCGCCACCACGTTGAATGCTCGATTACGGTGCAGAGATTCACGGAAAACCAGGCGGAAATAGGCAGCCGCCGGAGGCCGACACGCACCAAGTCAGCCCCCAGCAGCCACCTTTCTTGTTGGTTTCTTAAACTCCCTCGCGGGCGTCTCAATCTCCGTCACTTCCGGCTCGAACGAGCAGCAACTGTCGCCGTCCTGGCGGCATTGAACCATGTGCAGACGCGTACCCAACAGCTTGGTCAGAATCTCCCGGTCCATGGCACAAATAGTGCGATCCTCACCGGCCAAGTCCGGGTAGGGACACGACAGAGCTGTCAGCCGCGGTTTCTCGCCGTCATGATCGACCGAGAAGGACACCCGTCGGTCCCGAAACAACAATGCTAACTGGTCCATCCGCTGCCCGACGGACTGCCCCTCAATACTGACCTGGTACGCTTCCGCCAACCGGCGGGAAACTCGTTGGATCAAGGCCCGTCGCACCGCCGGGTCCTCGATCGCAACGATTTCCTTCCAAAGTGCGACTGCCAAGTCGCCAAAATTGGAACCCGCCTTCCGCCGACCTTTTGTCGTTAATGCGTAGTGATGGCTCGGCCTGCCACGCCCAGCCTTGGTGACCGTCCGCGCAACAAATCCTTGGGCCATGAGACGAGTCAGTCGCTGCCGCACGGCCGTGGCGGTTACATCCAGCTCCGTTGCCATGTCCACCACCGTCATCGCTACGCTTTTCCGCAGTAAATCGACGATGGCGACGTCCGAAGCAACGATTTCGTCAGTCATGGTTGCCTCTTACGGTTCCTGTGAAGCAGATTTCCTCGAGCACCTGTTGTAGTATATCCATTAAACGCATTTTTAGCAACTTATTGTTTGAAAAATAACCAAAGATATGCATAAATTGCTATGAAATAGTAGCTTAGCGTTGTCTATCTGGTGGCCGTAGTCCACTGTCTCACCGGGCTCAGCCGGGCGACGGTGAAGCTTTTGCGGCAAACCGAAGCTCTGGCTGCAGAAGATTGACATTCCGAGAGTTGTCGGCTAGAAGTGGGCGAAAGTTCTCCGGGGATTGACGCGCACGAACTGACCGCCGCTTGGCACGAGGATTGAGCATGGGTTTGAAACGCCGCACGTGGGTATTGTTGACCTGTTTGGCGCTCGTCCCGGCAATTTTCATCTGGTATCCGCTGAGTCTTCTGGTAGGCCAAGAGGTGCCCGCGGCGGCGGAATCGACGGTCGCCGCGGCGGCGGAATCGACGGTCGCCGACGGCGCAGAAGTCCGGCCCGGGGCCGCCGCCTCCGAACCGACATGGATGGATCGTGTCGACGGGGTGTTTGGCAAATATCTTGTGCAGCCGATGAGCAAAGTGCTGTTCTTTGATTTTTGGACGCGGGATCTGCAGCTCTACCTGCTCGGGAAGCAGGATCTCAACGGTGACGGGAAGATCAGCCGGGACGAGGCGGCGCGGTCGGCTGGCGGAGGGGTTTGACGAGCTGGACAAGGCCGGAACCGGATATCTGACCGAAACCGAGTACCAGGTGCTGGCCCCAAGTGTGCCGTTTGTCGTGATGTGGCTGCTGATGGGGGGGATTTTCTTCACGCTCCGGATGTCGTTCATCAACGTACGGGGGTTCTGGCACGCGATTCGGCTGACCAGGGGGGACTATGACGATCCCAAAGAAACGGGCGAGGTGTCCCATTTCCAGGCGCTGGCATCTGCTTTATCGGCCACCGTTGGGCTAGGGAATATCGCGGGCGTGGCGATCGCCGTGGGCAGCGGCGGGCCGGGCGCGGTTTTCTGGCTGATCATCGCCGGCTTGTTTGGCATGAGCAGCAAGTTCGCCGAGTGTACGCTGGGGCAGATGTACCGCAAGGTGGCTGCCGACGGCACGGTATCGGGCGGCCCGATGCACTATTTGCGGGACGGACTGCGCGACGTCGGCTGGGGCTGGCTGGGAGCGATCTTGGCGACCATCTATGCGGTCATTTGCATGGGGGCTTCGTTTGGCGGCGGGTGCGCGTTCCAAGTGGGCCAATCGATGGGACCGATCAAGGAGCGGATCGAGTCTCTCGAAGAATACCCCTGGATTTACTTTCTCAAGGACTATCCCTGGATCTATGGTCTGATCATGGCGGTGCTGGTGGGCGTCGTGATCATCGGTGGCATTCGCCGAATCGCCGCGACAGCCGGCAAAGTCGTGCCGTTGATGTGCACCATCTACGTCGCGATGTCTCTCGTCGTCCTGGCCTACCACTACGACCACATCATTCCAGCTTTCGGCGAGATCTTCAGTCAGGCGTTCACGGGCAACGCGATGTGGGGTGGTTTTCTGGGGGTGGCGGTCATTGGGATCAAACGGGCCGTGTTCTCCAACGAAGCCGGCATCGGATCGGCCTCGATCGCGCACGCAGCCGCCAAAACGGAAGAGCCCGTGAGCGAAGGGATTGTGGCGCTGTTGGAGCCGTTCATCGATACCGTTGTCGTCTGCACCATGACGGGCCTGGTGATTGTGATCACCGGAGTCTACGAGCAGCCGCAATACGCTGACCTGGTCGCGGGCGACCATGGTGCCGCTCTGACCTCGCGGGCACTCGAATCGGTCTGCAGCTGGTTCCCCTGGGTGCTGTGTCTGGCCGTGACGCTGTTCGCCTATAGCACGATGATCTCCTGGTCCTATTATGGCGAACGCTGCTGGTCGCTGCTGTTTGGCCAACGTACCAGTATGATCTATAAGATCACGTTCCTGGTGTTCGTTGTGCTCGGCTCAATCATCACCGCAACCAACGTCAAGGATTTCGCCGACTTGATGATCCTCTCGCTCGCCTTTCCGAATATCCTGGGAGTGGCGATTCTCAGTGGGCGGGTGCGCCGAGCGCTGGATGCCTATTGGGATCGCTACAAATCGGGCCAGATCGCGCTCAAGAAGTGATGAAATGGTCATTGGTCATTGGTCATTGGTCATTGGTCATTGGTCATTGGTCATTGGTCATTGGTTTGATGCCCGCTCTTACTCTTACTCTTACTCTCTCTACTCTTACTCTTCATCGCTTGTACTTCCCATTCCGCATTCCGCATTCCGCACTCCGCACTCCCTAATCATTTCAATCGTCCAAGCCAGCAGAACCAGACACTTCGGGGCCCTTTTTGGTTGTGGCCGCAGGCCGGCTTAAGAGTAAGATTATGAGTAAGAGTAAGAGTAAGAGTATGAGTAAGAGTAAGAGTAAGAGTAGAGTAAGAGTAGAGTAAGAGTAGGAGAGTAAGAGTAAGAGTAAGAGATGAAGCAGCATGATCCCCTCATCGCTCACCATTGGTTCACTGGTCATTGCACCGCCGGTGCTACAGGCTCCGATGGCCGGATTCACCAACTTGGCGTTTCGCCGGGTCGTACGCGATTATGGGGGAGTGGGACTGCAGTTCACCGAGATGGTGTGCGCGAAGGGGTTCGCGTGGATGGACGAGCATGGTGAGTTGCCGGACCGCTTATGGGGCGTCGCGGACGAGCCGCGTCCGCTGGGAGTACAGATTTGGGACAATGATCCGGCGACTCTGGCTGCCGTGGGACGCCGCCTGGTTCACGAGTACGGCGTGAGCGTGGTGGATATCAACTTCGGTTGCCCAGTGCGGCAGGTTGCCGAGAAGGCTCAGAGCGGCTCCTATCTGCTCCAGGATCCGCAGCGTGTGGGAGCGATTGTCGAGCGGGTGGTGCGGGCCTGTGCGCCGGTTCCGGTGACGGCCAAAATCCGGCTGGGGCGCATGCGCGAACAGATCACGGCCAATCAGGTGGCTCGGGCCGTCGAGTCGGCCGGAGGCGCTGCACTGACTGTCCATGGTCGAACGGCGGCGGATTTTTTCAAGGGAACCGCCAACTGGCAGCGCATCGCCGAAATTAAGGGACACTTGCAGCACATTCCCTTGATTGGCAACGGCGATCTGGACTCGGCCGAAAAAGTCGCCGACTGCCTGCGACGCTACGAGATTGATGGGGTGATGATTGGGCGGGCGGCTTTGGGGAGACCGTGGATTTTCCAGCAGATTCAGGCGGCCTTGTGCGGCCAGCCCATTCCGCCCGATCCGACTCCCATCGCCCAACGCGATTGCCTACTGCGTCATTACGACTTGATCGTCGAGCGGTTTGGTGCCGAGAAAGGGACCATGCTGATGAGAAAATATGCTTGCTGCTACGCTCAGGGACGTCACGGAGCGCGTCAATTCCGCGCTCATGTGGCGCACGTCAATTCCCCCGGCGAATTCCACCAAGTGGTCGCCGACCACTTCCCGGAGTGAGTAGTGAGTAGTGAGTAGTGAGTAGTGAGTAGTGAGTAGTGAGTAGTGAGTAGTGAGTAGTGAGTAGTGAGTAGTGAGTAGTGAGTAGTGAGTAGTGAGTAGTGAGTAGTGAGTAGTGAGTAGTGAGGAGTGAGTAGTGAGGGAGTGAGGGAGTGAGGGAGTGAACGCCCGCCACAGTCCGCCATTCTCGCGCAACGAAAAAGCCGGCGGGAGCGAAACGCCTCACCGCCGGCCAATTAGACGTAAACTAATGACTAATGACTAATGACTAATGACTAATGACTAATGACTAATGACCAATGCAATGACCAATGACCAATGACCAATAACTAATTCCAATACCAGCTGGTACCGTTGGGCGTGCCGGCACTGCTGCGGACCTGGCCAACGGCATCATTGGCTTCCACTCGGCTGGCGATGCGGAACGACTCGATCTGGACGCCGCCCGAAGCGGTGACGACCCAGCCGGCGCGGGTCTTGAGGAAGCTGCATTGGGGTGGCACGGTCTTGGGGGCGAACCAATGCTCTGGCATCAAGTCGCTGTTACTGCCCGAGAGGAGCGGCAGGCTGCAGCCGGCCTTGGAGGTCAGGTCGTACTGGTCGATGACGGCGGCCACGACACACAGGTCCATGACGTTGCGCAGGTCCCCGAAGATCGGCTCTTTGGCCGCCAGCTGATCGAATTTCTCCGTCATCATATCGGCCCATTTCTGGGCGATTGGGCTGGCCTGGCCGGTAGCCTGGGCGCTGCCATCGCCGGCGATGACGTCGTTTTCGGTCAGGCACTTAACCCCTTGGCCGCGCAGTTCCCACGCCAAGTTATCGTCGCTCTTGGCCACGGGTTCGTAGTTACAGGCCAGCCACCACCGTGGAGTGACGTTTTTCACCTCGGACGAATCGTTTTTGAGCAGTTCCACGTAGCTGGGGAATCCTCGGATGGGGGACGGATCGAGTTTCATGGCTAACCGCTTCATGCGGAAGTCGGCTGCCACGAGGACACGAGCGAAATGGCTGTTGGTCGGCACGCCGGTCAACGCGATCTGCTGGGGTCCGAAGGCCTGCTGCATCTTCGGCTCCAGAACGGCTTGGTTGAACTGCTGTCCCGATGTACGTTGCTGTTCGAGGACTTCATGAAGTGCTTTCATCCCGGCGGCGGTCGGATTAATCGAGCAGCTGATGCCGCCCTCCCGCGCGCCGGAGACGGTTCGCAGGGCCACGACGAGGTCATCGAGTTGCAGCACGGGGTGGCCGGTGGTTACTCCCACGACGTTGCCGGCATCGTCGATTTTCCAGCCTTCGGCGGGCCCGGCCAGCACGATATCGTTCTGTTCGGGATAGACGAAGACGTACTGGACGCGCTGCAGTCCGCCCAGATACTTGATCTCGTCGGGTAGTTTGCCGCTGTTCTCGGTCAGATAATGCTGGCAGGCCGCCTCCAGGGCTCGCAGCGAGATCTTCCGCAGTGGCACGGCACGGTTCAGGTCGGCCGGGGCCTGTTTGAATTCTTCGCGGCGCAACTTGGCCAGCGCGGCTCGTTGATCGACGGTGGCATCGCGGACGACGCCATCAATCTGAATCACCACGCCACCTACTGCGCCGATGCGGTAGTTACCGGCCAGTGCCATGGAGAACTGGGATGTGCTGATCGCGACGACCAACAGAACGGTCAGCGTACGATGCAAGGCACGCACAAAGGTGCGACTCGACATGCGAAAACTCCTCTGTAAACGTAGGCTGCGACGCGCCGTCGCTCCCCTTTGATCTTCTGGCCCGTATTTTCTGGCCCGCTTCTACCAAATACCTGGATTTGGCCGAATACCGGAAATCTCGCGCACGGCCCCCCGAGTTCACGAGACTGGGTTTACCGGGACTGGGTTTACCGGGACTTACGCACACGAGACATCGGCACACGAATCTTCCGCGCACGAATTCCGGGCGCATGAGTACACGGTTATTCCACAATAACGTTGGCATCGGGCAATTTCAAGCAACAAACTCGGGTTGGCTGGCGGGAGCCGACGAGCCTGACCGTTGGGGGGGGGGGATTTGTGACTTGAATCGTCTCCGCCGGTGACGATAAGTTGAAAGGGATACAATTTAGACCGGGTCCCGCCGACCGTCTTTTCGTCGCGATGCTCCCAGCTCGGGGGTTTGTTTCAGGTACAATGCGCGGTCGCAGCGCGTGGCGGGGCATATCGTCCGTTCGATTCATCCTTTTTCCCAGGAAATGGCCGCCGAAATGAGCGAAGGCCAGGAGAAGATAGGCCCAGAGAAGATGCTGGCTTACTTGGTCATTCGCGAAGGGACCAAGTGGACCGACGTTTTTCGGCTCGTGCCCGGCCGCACCGTCACCATCGGTCGCGCCGCGACGAATCAGATCGTCGTCAAGGACGAGCGAGCCAGCCGCAATCACGCCGAGGTGTTTCTGACCGAGGGGCGGTGGACGCTGCGCGACCTGGAAAGCCGTAACGGGACGACGGTCGGCGATCGGCGGGTCCACGGCGATCACTCTCTGACGCCGGGCGATATCGTGCGGATCGCTCAGTGCCAGCTGGCGTTCGTCCACGATTTGTCGAAGGCGTTCCCGGAATCGAAAGGAGGTATGCGCGCGGAGGCCGACGAGAGCGCCAGCGACGGAGCACCGACGCGCCGCGGCTTGGCGCTCACCAGCGACGAGAGTGCCGACCTGGATATTGGCGGCTTGGCCGATTTCGACTCGGTCGATGAATTGAACGAGCCGACCACGATCACGCACCGGCGGGGCCAGACGCGTTATCTCAAGCCTCGTGCGGAAGATGCTCCCACCCCGCGCGTCGGCAACGCCGCTGCCATGTTGTGTCGGTTGGCGTTCGAGTTGGCGCAGCAGACAGACATTGCGGCGGTGGCAAACCGAGCGTTGGAGGGCTTGTTTGAAGGAACCAAAGTGGATGCCGGGGCCGTCTTGTTGGCCCGGCGTGAGAAGACCGGGCCGGTCGAAGCCGACTGACTTGGAAGTGGTGGCCACGCGCACCGACGTGGAGCCACGCTACCATCGTGTGTCGACGTTTCTGGCCAACACGGTCCTGCGGGAAGAGGAAGCGGTGCTGGCCCGCAACGTACTGGACGACAGCATCCTGGGGGCACGCGACAGCAAGGGCGAAATCCACTCGACCAGCGTCATCTGCGCGCCGATTCGCGAAGGGGCGAATCGCGCCATCGGATTGATCCACCTCTATTCGACGGTCGACCAACGGCAGCCTGATCCCGATGACCTGGAGTTCACGTTGGCGGTCGCCGACAACGTGGCACTGGCGATCAAGAACTTGGAGCGGCAGCGGGAGTTGGCCGAGAACCTCTCGCGGACCCGCACGGAAATTCAGCAACTCAGATTGCGTTTGGGGGCCGAGAGCGAGATCGTGGGGAGCAGTTCGCTGATGGCCAACGTGCAGCAGGAAATCGGTCGTGCCGCGTCGAGTCGTGCGACCGTCTTGATTCGTGGCGAGTCGGGTGTGGGCAAAGAGTTGGTCGCCCGCGCCGTCCACTATGCTTCACCACGCAAAAAAGGTCCGTTCGTCTGCCTCAACTGCGCCGCGTTGACGGAATCGCTGTTGGAAAGCGAGCTGTTTGGGCACGAGCGGGGAGCGTTTACCGGCGCCACGGATCGGAAGATCGGCAAGTTCGAGGCCGCTCACCAGGGGACGCTGATGCTCGATGAAATCGGCGAAATGAGCTCCTCGATCCAAGCCAAGTTCCTGCGCGTGCTGGAAGGGCATCCCTTTGAACGGGTCGGGGGCAATCAATCGATCAAGGTGAATGTTCGCGCCGTGGCCGCCACGAACCGAGACCTGGAAAAGGCCGTGGCCGAGGGGAAATTCCGCCGCGATCTCTATTTCCGACTGCGCGTGATCGAAATCTATATCCCGCCGCTGCGAAAACGACCGGAGGACGTGATCGAGTTGGCCATCCACTTCCTCGAACGGTTCAATGCCGAAACCGGACGACGCCTCCGCGGCTTTACCCCGGATGCCTTTGAACGCATGCGGCACTATCGCTGGCCCGGTAACGTGCGAGAACTCAAAAACGTGGTCGAGCGCGCCGTCGTGCTCTGCCAGGGAGACTATATCGACGCCGATGACCTGGCTATGTCCACGCTCTCGACCCAAGGCGAGTCCGCCGACTCCATGTTTGGCCGCTCCGTCTACGAACCCTCTTCACTGGCCGACGTCGAAAAACGACATATCCTGGCGACGTTGAAATCGACCAGCTGGAATAAGAGCCGAGCGGCGGGGATCCTCGGTATCGAACGCTCCACCCTCGATCGAAAACTGCGACGCTATAAGATCGATCGCGGTGGTTGATCTGTAAGGGTAAGAGTCAGAGGTAGTAGGTTACTCGCTACGGGGCTAACGCTCGGCGGAAACGGGGTGAAGTGCCGCGTTGCTGACATGGCTGCTGACATTCGCGGTTTCCGCTTCCTCCGCCTCGACATGCCCAGCGGCGATTTCCCGCCGGAGAAAACCGCGAACATCTTCGGGAGAATGGACCCCGGTCAGCTCTGTGCGACGCCACCGCTTGCCGATCCGCATATAGAGTACCAGTTGGGGAATCGAATTACCCCGCAGCAAGCGACGCGACAATGCCGGTTTTGCGTCCGCATCCACCTCAGCGTAAACGACTTCCTTCAGATCGCCTTCACGCTTCAATTCAGGAATGTTTTCCTGCTTCATCACACGACAACCCGGACACCAATCCGTGCCGACGAGAATCAGAAAGGGCTTACCTTCACCTTCCGCTCGATCATAAGCCTCCTGATAATCGCCCCCTGCTGCGGTCAGTAAAGCAACTTGCATCACCGTGGCTGCAGTAAATCCGAACATTCGTACTCCTCCTAGCAATTGGTTCCGTGTTGTGTGATCGTGCTGTGTCCGCCATTGCGAGTTCGAGCCGTTGCGGAAACCGCAACTACCTACGCCTCGCTCCTCGGTTCCAGACAAAAGCAGCGACGGGCACGAGCCGAGTCGCGAATTCCGAACGCCCGCTCGGATCGTACTGTGGCTCTGCCTGCCTCGAGACCTTGCCTGCCTCGAAACACCGTGCGCATCGCGCGCCAAACTCCATTTCGTCGCTGTCGCGCGTCTACGCCGAGCCCTGATTCACGTGTGAAGTTGTGAGGGTCAAGTCGGGTGGGTGAAATGCAGCGACTTTGTGTAATGGAGGTCTGTGAATATATGCGAAGGATATTCGGGTGTCAGCCAGCTCAGCGGCAATTCTGCGGTTTTCCGCCAAGATCGGTTCATTTGGGGGGACTCGGGCTAGATGTTCGGGTGAGTGATCACGGAGACCGACACGTGGGCCTATATTGTGAGTTATCACCCGCTGCACCCGTCAGACTCACACCGCCCGGTGCGAAATTGAGTTTGGCGGGATTGCCGATATAATTCGGTGCATGTCAGTTTGGTGGAGCGGTCAGAGAGTCACGCGTGATGCCACCAGGGCTCGTGGTATGTTTTAGCGACCGGTGTATTAATGAAATGGAACCAGGATGAAATTACGCGTGGGTCTGGTCGGTTTAGGGGATGTGTGGCAACTGCGTCATCGTGCGGCACTACTGGCGTTGGGTGATCGCTTTGACGTACGCGCGGTCTGTGCCGAGGTAGCGGCGCGGGCCGAGCAGGTGGCAGCGGAGTTTTGTGCCACGCCGGTCGATGGGTTCCGCGCGCTGACGGCGCGAGATGATGTTGATGCCGTCTTGGTGTTGAGTCCGGAATGGTATGGTCCGTTGCCGATTCTCGCGGCTTGTGAGTCGGGCAAAGCGGTGTACTGTGCGGCGGCTCTGGACATCGAGCCGAATCGAGCGAGTGAGATCAAGCAGCGTGTGGAGGAATCGGGAGTCGCTTTCATGGCGGAGTTTCCCCGCCGCCATTCGCCGGCCACCCTGCGGCTCAAGGAACTCATTGCCACCACGCTGGGGGAGCCCCGTTTGCTGTTCTGTCACGAGCGACAGAAGCTGACGGAGCGTAATGGCGCGCCGCGTAGCAGTCAGCACTGTCCGCCGTCGGTACGGGACCTGTTGGAGCTGGTGGATTGGTGTCGGTACGTCGTCGGTCGTGAGCCGAGTTCGGTGTTTGGTGCGGTGCATCAGCAGGACACTGAAATGATTGACTACCAGATGATGAGTCTGGATTTCTCACCAACTGGATGCGTGGGAGTCGGCCCACTGGCGCAGATCAGTTGCAGCAGGTACTTGCGCAACGACTGGCATGAATCCGTGTCGTTTCGTCCCCCGGCGGAACTGCAGGTATGTTGTGAGCATGGCGTGGCGTTTATCGACCTCCCCACGACGCTGGTGTGGTTTGACGAGGCGGGGCGGCATCTCGAATCACTGGGGGGAGAGCGGCCGGTGGGCGAACAGATGCTGATGCAATTCCATCGGGCCGTCACCAGCCTGGTACGCAAGACGGGCGACCTGGAGGATGCCTACCGAGCGCTCTGCGTGGTCCTCGCCGCCCAGGAGAGCAGTCGCTCCGGAAAACGCGAATTTCTGGGGTTCTGACAGCCGGCAGGCGGGTGACGTCGCGTGTCAGCGCATGCGATCCATCTCGCGATCCGAGCACGTCCCTCATGCCGTGCGATGCCAGCATCGCTCCGTCCGCAATCCTCTGCGTCGGCTCATCTGGCTCGCGCATCGCGTTCTTCGAGTTCGCGCAGTTCTTCGAGCCAGACGCGGATCTCGTTTTCGTACTCGACCGCCAAGTCGCTGAACACCAGTTGGCGGTGAAAGGCAGCGGCACCTTCTTTCAGCAAATCCGCTGCTTCGGCGCTGGGAAACCGTTGCATCGGGTCGGGCGCGATCAAGCGGCGGCAGAAGTTCATCAGCATTTCGTTGACGGTGACTTCCTGGGGCAGGATGTTGTGGAGCCGATGCGGCAGGCTGCGTTTCATCTCCAGCAGTTCGCGGAGGTTTCTCGGGTTGCAGTTCTTCGAAGGGACTCTGGCCCGCCAGCATTTCGATCAGCACGTATCCCAGGGATGCGAGATCGCTGCGGGGAGTGCATTCGCTGTTCTCCAGCACCTCAGGAGCCGCGTAATGGGGCGTGCACATGAAATGAGGTGGCGGCGCATCGATGGCGAATGCCGAGCCGATGTCGACGATCTTGGCGTTGCCGGTCCGCTTGAGCATCACGTTGGACGGCTTGATGTCGCCGTGCACAATTCCTTCGCGATGCAACGCTCCCAACGCTCCCAAGCAGCCACGCATGACCGCCATCGCCACGCCGGCTTTGAAACGCGGGTGGGCCGGTCCGGCGGTGACCAGGACGCGGTTAATATACTCCCAGCGCTTCTGGCTCACGCGCGACTCGACGCACCGCAAACGCTCCGGAAGGAGCAAACGATCCAAGTCGTAACCGTCCACCCACTCCATGACCATCATGCGAATTCGGTCGCGGTCGACGAAGTTGTGCACGTCGAGCAAGTTATCGTGTTGGATTTGAGCCACGTGAGCGGCGACGTCGGCAATGCGACGCATCGATTCGTCGTAGGTCCGGTCATCGTCGTATCGATCGGGGGAAAAGACTTTGATCGCTACGGGCAGCGTGAAACCGTCTGTTCCGCGGCGTTCCGAGAGGTAGACGACGCCTTGACCGCCGGAACCGAGCATCCGTTCCAGGTGATGGTGCGAAGTCCAGTGCAGACGCTTGTGGGAAATGATGTCCTGGTAACGCTGCATCAGGAATTGCGAGCCGGGACTGGCTGGATCACGTCCGCGCGTTACCGTGGCATTTAGGCCGGTGATGGTGGTCGTCAACATGGTATATCTCAAACTGCCAGAAGGCATGATTTGTCAGAAGGATTACGTTGGTCGTATTCTACCGACACCACGCCGGGCGAGTCCAGACGATCTTCGCCGGAGTGCAGAAAACTTCGGCGCCGTGCTGTACAGTCGAATGCTGGCACCCGCCGTGCCGCAGCGGCAGAAGACGCGTTGGGCCGTCCTATTCGCGGCCCACCGGAACCAGTAGTTAACAGAAGATCGATCTGGTGGAAGAATGAACGCCACACATAGTCTGTTAAAGTCGGAATTCGCGACATGCACGCCGCCCGGATGCCGGTAGATCAGGCAACCAGCGGTAACGTCTCCCCGGCAGGATGTTTCCGGTGGCGCGGGCCCTGCCCCCAAAAAGATCGTCGTCCCCTGCCAGAGCCTCGGCGGAAATAACAAATAACGTAACACTTTAGCTGTGTGCAGTGCACGGTGCCTTTGTCTTCACCAGGTAAGGCGTGCCAGGGGGTAAACAGACCGCAATGGCCAATGGCCAATGGCAATGGTGAATGGTGATGGTGAATGGTGAATGGTGAATGGTGAATAATTGACGGTTCGTGATTCGCCCTTTTTCTGTTCTGCACCGCAGTGGAACGCCCCGATGATGGGCTTTCTCATCCACCTTCCCCTCATTAAATATTCACCATTCACCATTCACCATTAATTATTGACTTGGGAGCCATGCATCGTGCATCCGGTACCGTCAGCTCAGAAATCTTCCTCGGTTTCTTTGCTCTCCTTACTGCCAACGGCTAAACAAGTACCAAGTACCAAGTACAGACCAATGACCAATGACCAATGACCAATGACAATGACCAATGACCAATGACCAATGACCAATGACCAATGACGACTCAAGACATTCCATCGGTCGCTGAGCGTCGGGGAAATCCCAGTTGTTTGTCGATCAAGTTGTGCAGTGGTTTCCGCTGGAGGTAGCGTTGCAGGTTGTCGCAGAACAAGTCGGTGGCATCATCAATGCGCCGCGCGGACTGCGCCCGACGTGTGGCGTGATGATCACGTTGGGCAGATCCCACAGGCGACTGGTGACCGGGAGCGGTTCGATCTCGGTGACATCGAGTCCCGCACCGCTCAAATGTCCCGACTCGAGCGCTGCGACCAACGCATCTTCGACCACCACGGGGCCACGAGCCACGTTGATCAACACGCTACCCGGTTTCATGATTTGTAGCGCGCGGCGGTCGATCATTCCGCGCGTCTGCTGGGTGAGGGGAACGCACAGGATGACGATATCGGATTGGCGAAGGACCTCGTCCAGCCCCTCCGGGGGCAGCAGTCGTTCGACATAGGCAGGGCGATCGACCGGGAAATAGTCGGTCGCCAACAATCGCGTGCGAAACGGAGCCAGCAGTTGGGCGAGTCGCCGACCGTTACCGCCAAAGCCGAGGATTCCGATCGTGGTGCGATGTAGGTCAGCCGTCGGGCGGCGAACAAACTCCTTCTGCTGGGCGGCTCGGAAAAAGACGGGTAGGCTGCGGAGCAGACCCAATGACAGAGCCAGTGTCTGTTCAGCCACCTGATCGGCGAACAGTCCGGAGGCGCTGGTCACCAGGATGGGCGAGCGGACGACATCCGCAGTCAGGCAATGGTCCATGCCGGCGGCCGAGGATTGAATCCACTTTAGTTGTCCCCGAGCCACCACGCGCTGCCAGGGAACCGGATGATCCTTGGCATGGCCGCAGAAGATATCGGCCGACAGGATGTCCTCGGGAATCGACTGCTGGCTGAGCGTTGACGATGTTCGCCTCGGGGGCCACTCGCGCGATCTGCTCAAGGTGGCGATCTTCGACCTGATAACAGAGTACGATGTGCATATCGACTTGCATCTCCCGCCAGGCATGGATGTTTACGGCCAGTGGAAACGGTTGCTCGAGAGCCTGATTCTACACCACCCGTCGCAGACAGGAATCCGACCGGTTTGCGAGGGGGGCGGTGACCGAATCGCCGAATCACTGCACCAGGTCCGCGGGCGAGTCTGCGGGGGAGTATTGGGGCGGCACGACTGTCCGCGCGATCTTGGAGTGGTGGAGTGGCGGAGTGGTGGAGTGGCGGAGTGGCGGAGTGGTGGAGTGGTGGAGTGGTGGAGTGGTGGAGTGGTGGAGCGGTGGAGCGGTGGATGGTGGAGCGGTGGAGCGGTGGAGCGGTGGAGTGGTGGAGTGGTGGAGCGGTGGGTGACAGGCATGAAGTCATGTTGGACAATTCTGTAATTGTTTAGCCGTTGGCAGTAAGGAGAGCCAAAGAAACCGAGGAAGATTTCTGAGCTGACGGTCCCGGATGCACGACGCATGGCTCCCGAGTCAATAATTAATAATTGAATGGTGAATGGTGAATAATTGACGGTTCGTGATTCGCCCTACTTCTGTTCTGGCACCGCAGTGGAACGCCCCGATGATTGGCTTTCTCATCCACCTTCCCCTCGTTAATTATTCACCATTCACCATTCACCATTCGCTATTGCGGTCTGTTCACCCCCTGGCACGCCTTACCTGGTGAAAACAAGGCCACCGTGCACTGCACACGGCTAAAGTGATACACAATTCTCAGCTCGGTTTTGCTCGCTTGATGGTGGGACAATTTTCCCACCCTCCAGTCCTCCATGCTCCACTCCTCCTCCCGCCCCCCTCACCCAGGCACCGACGGGTGGCGCCAGGAGCGGTATATCCAACAAAGTGTGTTCTGGGTAGGTTGGCGAAGGGGCCAAGTGTGGCCATAATACAATCGTGTCAGGTTGGTTCGCTGAGTGGCCGAGCGAGTGGCGAGCGACCGGATGGCACGCATGCAAATATCTTCCCGCCTGTCAGGTGCTCGCAGAGTGCCTATCGTTGTAGGAGATTCTCCCCTGGCTACTTCACGATATCGTTTGGGAATACTTGCCGTCATCACGCTGGTCGCCTTACGGTTAGCTGTTGGGTGGCATTTCTTTCAAGAGGGCGTGACCAAGGTTCAGGATCCATCCTGGACGGCAGCTCATTTCTTCACCGGGTCGAAAGGGCCGCTCAAGCCGCTATTTGAGTTAATGGTGTGGGATGTTGACGGTCGGGCGCGGCTGAACTACGCGACGTCCGAGAGCGGCCGGCCCAGCATCGATTTGCAGCAGACGATTGACGTCTGGGATCAGTACCGCGTCAAGGTGAGCGACCGGTACGGTTTTGACGCGGCGCAGCAGAAGGCGGCGGAAGAGTGTCTGAAGAACTGGGAAGGGCAGTTGACTTGGTACTTCAACGACAACGGTGACGCGATCATCGAATATTTCCAGGGGCTGGATCGCCGGGCGGATAACCGGAAGGATGTAGCCAAGCAGGAAGTCGAGTCGCTGCGCGGGCAGGCGGATCAGATTGAATCAAAGCTGACTGCAAAGCGGGCGCCTTGGCTGGCGCAGGTGGGCAAGCTGTGGGCCGGCTACGACGCGGCGCTCAATGCCATCGCCACGGCCGAGCAGAAGGAGCGGGGGCCGGTTCATTTGTCGAAGCCGGCCGTGGGATTATTGGACACAAACACCATTGATCGCATCGTTCCCTGGTTCGATACGGTCGTTGGTGTGCTGTTGATCTTGGGGTTGTTCACACGCGTGGCTGCGGTGGCGGGAGCAGGATTCCTGTTCTCGATCATTCTGACGCAGTGGCCGGGCAGTCCCGGCGCTCAACCGGTTTATTACCAAACGATAGAAATGCTGAGCATGTTGGTTCTGGCGGCGATGGCGGCTGGGCAGTATGCGGGACTCGATTTCGTCCTCTACAGCATTTGGTCAAAGCTCAAGGGAACCAAGCAGGAAACCAATTCATGAACCTGACGCCTGATGAACAGAAAGTCGGACAGGATAACTACCATGAGGCGATGGGCGCCATGGATAAGTCCGGCTATCAAGATGCGCGTGGCGTATCCCGTCGCGACTTCCTCAAGGGAGTTGTTTGTGCGGGTGCCGTTTCCGGTGCCGGTCTGGGGGCCATGTACTTCGGGTACGGCAAGGTCACCGACCCGGTACGCGTCGGCGTGATTGGAACGGGCGATGAGGGGAGCGTGTTGATCGGGGCGGTGAATCCCGAATACGTGAAGATTGTGGCGATCGCCGACATTCGCCCCTACAACGTGTACCGCGCTTTCCATGGCGACTGGTCCAGTCCCGCCGCACTGGAAGCTCGGCCGGGCCTGATGGCGAAATATGGCTGGAAGACCCGCGAGGAAGCCGAGAAGCAAGTCAAGATCTACCGAGAGGGCTACCAGGCTCTGCTCGACGATCCCGATGTGGAAGCGGTCATTATTGCCCTGCCGCTGCACCTGCACGCTCCGGTCGCGGTCGAAGCGATGCTCAAGGGAAAGCACGTGCTGACCGAGAAGCTGATGGGGCACAGTGTGGCCCAGTGCAAGGTCATGGGACGCGTGTCGGAGGAAACCGGCAAGCTGTTGGCCACCGGCCATCAACGCCACTACAGCATTCTCTATGACAATGCCGTGAACCTGATCCGCTGGGGCGTGCTGGGACAGTTGCACTACATCCAGGCCCAGTGGCATCGTGGCAACCTGCCAGGCAATGACAGCTGGACACAGCCGCTGCCCGGCGGCGAAATTCCTCTGGGCGGCAGCGCGAAGAATCTGATCGACGAGATCGGGAAGGATATTGCCGAGCTGCGAAAGAAGTTGGAAAAAGAGAAGAATCCCACGCGAATCGAACTGTTCACCAACCAGTTGGCTCAAATGGAAGCGCTGGATTCGGACAAGTCGATTGATCCGCGCGCCTTCGGCTACGAGGAATTTTCGCTGAGCGACGGTGAGAAGATGTCGGCCATGGCCGAACTGATCCGGTGGCGGCTCTGGGCTCGCACCGGTGGCGGCTTGATGGCGGAATTGGGGAGTCATCAGCTGGATGCGGCCGGGATCTTCGTCAGCGCACTGCGCAAAGACGGCAAGAAGGCTCATCCGCTGTCCGTGCACGCCGTCGGCGGACGGCACCTGTTCCCGATCACTCGCCAGGCCGAAGACCACGTCTACTGCATGTTCGAGTTCCCGGGACCGGAATACGATTTCGATTTCCCGGTGGGGTACAGGGACAAGGTTAACAACGTGCCCGATCCCAAGAAGGGCATCCCCAGCTACAGCGAGGATCCGAATAAGAAGATCGTCGTGACCTACTCGTCGATCAACGGCAACGGCTTTGGTGGCTACGGCGAGACCGTCATGGGGACCAAGGGAACGCTGGTGCTGGCCCGGGAGCAGGACGTGATGCTCTATGCCGGATCATCCACCTCGTCTACGGTGGCGGTGGCCGACGGCCAGGCGGGACCGACCATGGATACCCAGGCCAGCGGGGCCTCCGCCCCGGTGTCCCAGGCGGCGTCCAGCGGTCCGGTGAGCCGAGGGTATACGGAAGAGATCGAGCACTGGGCGTGGTGCATTCGTAACCCCGATCCGGACAACGTGCCGCGCTGCCACCCGAAAGTCGCACTGGGCGACGCCGTCATCGCGTTGACCGCCAATACCGCGATCAAGCGGGCCAATGAGGGTCAGGGTGGCTACATCAAGTTCGAGGATGCCTGGTACGAAATCCACGAAGATGCCACTCCCGACGGCAGCGTCGTGGCCGACGAGTACGCTCGACTGGCAAAGAAGTCGAGCTAAGCCGACCGGTACGCGGATGTGGGGTGTCCTTCGGAGCTGATTTGTGTCACGTAGCTCGGCCATCAGGCTGAGCTGCGTTTTTTTGCGCACGCGTGTTCAACAGCACCGCATGTTCTTACTCTTACTCCTCGTTGGATGGTCCCCTCAAAGCGATTCGGGCAGCAATTCTTGAGGACAAAAAAATATACGGTGCGGCACCTGACCTTATTGTCCCCGCTCCATTGCCGCGGAGGCTTCAGCGGATGGGTCGTAGCTGAAGCCGCGGAGGCTTCAGCGAATGGGGTCGTAGCTGAAGCCGCGGAGGCTTCAGCGAATGGGGTACGCGGAATGAGCTGCCGCTGAACCCTGGCGGGTCCAGCTACGGCGGGTCCAGCTACGGCGGGTCCAGTGGATGGGGTCGTAGCTGAAGCCGCGGAGGCTTCAGCGGATGCGGTCGTAGCTGAAGCCGCGGAGGCTTCAGCGAATGGGGTACGCGGAATGAGCTGCCGCTGAACCCTGGCGGGTCCAGCTACGGCGGGTCCAGCTACGGCGGGTTCAGCTACGGGCAGACGCGCTCAGCCGATCTTGGCTTTCAGCTGGTTCAATAGATTGATGGCGTGAGAGATCTCCGATTTCTGCCGAGCGGGCTCCTGAGGGATTTCCCGCTCGATCGTCAAGGGACCGGTATATCCCACTTCATCGAGTGTGCGCAGATAATTCTCGATCCCCACCGCGCCTTCTCCCAACGGGACTTCCGCGCCCCATTCTTTGCCCGGATTAGCAGCCCAGGTCCCGTCTTTGCAGTGGACGCTATGTACGTACTTGCCAACCTTACGCAATGCTTCGATCGGCTCGCCCGTTCCGTACAGGATCATATTGGCCGGATCGAAATTCACGAACAGGTTGTCGCGCCCCACATCCTGGATGAAATGGAGCAAACCGTCGGCGGTCTCTTGTCCGGTTTCCAGGTGGAGATCCTGCCCGTTGCCCCCACAGCGATCACAGAGGTCGCGTGTGATGGCGATCACGTCACGGTAATCCGACGAAGTTCGCTCGTGGGTGATGAAACCGAGATGAAGGGCCACCACGTTGCAGCCCAAGAGGCGAGCGAAATCGGCGATTTCCTTCATTTCCTGGGTCCGCGCGGCACGCGTCGCCAGCGGGACCAGGCCCACGGTTTTCGACACGGTCGGTATGTCCGCATAGCTTTCCCCTTCGAAGCCGCCGAAAACGGCGGTCAGCGTGATGTTCAACTCACCCAACCGATCGAGAAACTTGTCGGCATTCTCCTGCGTCCGCGTTTGCTGGGCCGGCGCATGCAGCTGGATGGTCGGCACTCCCAGCTCGTGAGCGACTTCCAATTTTACGCCCAGACCGGCGTCGACACTGGCGAAAACTCCAATGGGCCACTTTTCCACGGCTTGTTCTCCTTAGCTAAATAGAGTCGCTCGATTCAGGGACGCTGGGCAAGGAGGGAATTCGAAATCCGATGGTTGCGTCCGTGTGGGACTTCTGATCGCGGCATGCCCGTGAGCCTGCAACTGCCTGTTCAGAATTAGAACACTTCGCGCAGCTGAATTCAAAGGGGGAAAGGGCTCAGATAAGAATTTCCCGTAGGGTGGCCGGTGGCCACAGCCAAAGTGGGCCGAGCGTCTGCCTGTGCTCACATCTTTGGATTTTTGTCACTAACATTTTGAATAGGCGAACTTGTTTCGGGTGTCGATATTCGGATTTGGCAGCTCGCCAGTCATGTCTCCGCCAGGGCAAGCCCGGCGGTGGACCAGTAACAGCCATACACGCTTCAAAACAGACTCATCGGTTGACGTGCCGCCAATTGGCTAAACAACTACCGGATTTCGAATTTCCGCCCCGCCCTGCGCAAAGAATCGCGAAAGGCCATCTATTGCCGCCGCGATTTCTTAGGAGGAGGCTTGAGCAACCAGCCGAAGAATTGCAGGATTGCCAGCAGCACCAAGATCGGGCCCAGGACGACGATCGTGCGAGGACGCACCACGACCACCACGGCAATCGTTCCCACTACCGCCAGTACCGCTGGGGAAACGGTGTCGGTGAGCTTCAGTAGCTGGGGGAACGCCAGCCAGATGGCTCCCAGTACCAGCCCCACTCGCCAACATGAACTCCAAAAGAAACTGGAATCCTCGGCATTCAATCCATATCGCGCAAATCCGTAACCGGCTGTCGCCAGTAAGAGCAAGGCAAGGATTCCGGCCGCGTGTCGACGCATGTCAGATTCGGTCCAGCGTGTCTATCCAGTGGATTAACCGGGTCAATTCCTCGGTATTCATGTAGCGTTCAGGACCTGGGATCGTGACGGCGATGAGTGGGAAGGCTTGTTGCTGGAGTTTCTTCTCTCCCGCCTTGATCGGTTCAGCGACCTGAGACCGTTCGCACGAAAAACTATAGACGGCCAACGGTTGGACGGGATCGGTTGTGGGAGATCCCACGCGCATTGGCAGCGGAGCTCCCACGACGGCCACGCCACGGCAGAGTTCGCGATTGCCAAACGCCACGTGGTAAGCCATCGCTCCGCCAGCCAAGTAACCGTGCACGATAACGCGCGCCGGATCGATGGCATAGTGGCTCACCACGTCATCCATGGTTTTCCGGACAAATTCCATCTCGGTGGATGTCCAACGTTTGACGTCCGCCGATTGCGGGGCCAAGAGGATCAGATCGTACTGATCACAGAACGGTTTCCAAAGCTGCACCAGCTCGATCCTTGTCGAAGCTGCCGGGCGCGTGCAACCAGACGAGCAGGCCGTAGCGTGTGGCGGGATTGTAGGTTTCCGGAACGTAGGCCACACACTTGTTCGCGACTTCGGGGATCTGGATGTCGACCGTGCCGACCGCTGGCAATTGTCCCGGTGCCGCGTCCAGCGGCCCATGTGCGGGCGGAAGCTCGTCCGGGATGGAGGCGACCTGGGGTGCCAGCGTCAGGTTGACCGTGGCCGGTTGTCCGCCGCGCACGTACGTAACGGTCACTTCCACACCCGGATCGAAAGCGATAATGACCTCGCGTAGCGATGCCGCGTCCGCCACTTCCTGATTATTGATACGGGTGATGCGATCGCCTGGTTGTAAGCCGGCGGTGGCCGCCGAGCTGCCGGGCAGCACGTATCGGATAACGACTCCCGCCTGGTCGGCCGCCGGTGTTCCTGCTGCGAAACCACCTCTGGTGGGGAGGATTCCCAGCTCGGGACGCACGTACGGATCCAATTCGGCCACCAGCTGAATCGTCGCTTCGATCCGCTCTTTGTTCTCGCCACGCTCCGCGACAACCACGGATCTTGTCGCCGGCGACATGAGGCCCCAGCGCGTGCCGCAGTTGTGCCTGCCGTTGGATCTTCATCCCATCCACTTCCACAATCGTATCGCCGACCTGGAGTCCTGCTTGGCGGGCTGGTGACTTGGCCCCGCTGGCAGCGATGGTGGCCGGCAAGCCATACATGTCATTGCCTTTGAGGGAGATGCCGAGGATGCCGGGCATCAGATCCGTGCCCCCCTTCATGGTCTCCAGCTGTGGCAAGACGTCGGACAGTGGAATGGCAAAGCCGATTCCCGAGTCGTACCACTCGGCACCGGCCATCTCTCCTTCTTGTTGCGGAGACAGGGGGACCAGGATCCCGATCACGTTGCCGTGAATATCGATCAACGGGCCCCCGTAATTGCTGGGAGACACCTTGGCATCCGTTTGCACCGCTTTTCCCCAGATGCGGTTGACGGCACTGAGTATGCCGACCGAGACATTGGGGAGTGAACCGGGATAGGTCCGCCCGAGGGCCAGTGTCCACTGCCCCACGGCCAGTTGATTGCGCGGGGCAACGGCGGGAACGACCAGTTTCTCGTCGGTGCTGACCTTCAGGAGCACGAGCATGCGGTTGTTATCGCGGGCGACGATCTGTGCGGAAGTGCGTTTGCCGGAGGGGAGTGTGACCAGGATCGAGGACGGTTTGCCGGCAAAACCAAAAGCGCTCGATAGAATATAGCCGTCTTCCGACACGACCACTCCGGTCGTGGCGCCGGTCGAGAGGAGTTGTCCCTCGACTTGTTCCACGCCTCCCACATTTTCGATCCGCACGACGCTCGGGGCGACACGCTCGGTGGCCGCTCGCATCGCCTGTTCTTCCAGGCCGGCCAGATCGTCCGGGTGCGGGAGTGCACAGAATCTCGCGGTCGACAGGGCATTGGCGACGGGCATTGGCGACGGGGCGGAACGCCTTGGCGCCAGGGGCCCGACCGTGGCGGTGGCGTCGGACGGTTCTGCCGTCTTGTCCCCACGCGGTGCCCGGGTCGACGATCCCCGCCACCGTACTGGCCATCGTCACCGAGGTCAGCAGCGACAGGAGCGGAAACAGACGCGACAAGCCCATCATCAGGAGTTCTTTCAGTGGGTTCAATTCACCAGTCCTGTTACTGTGGTGTCACTTCGATATCGACAAGTTCCTGGCCACGTTGGACAGTCAATCGCACGGGGTCAATGTGGTCGACGAAGGAGAGTTCCTCAGCGAGTTCTTTGCACGAGGAGACCATGCGATCGTTCACAAACAGGATCAGGTCATCGGGCCGCAGCCCAGCCTGCTCGGCCAGTGAATTGCCCAGGAGGCTGTCCACGAACGGTGGCGTCTTGGCCAGGACATCGGGGACCAATGCGATTCCCAGGGCACGGTAATGTGTGCGGATTGGCTGGTCGCTTGGCGTTCACATCTTCGCGACGTGGTGGACTGCGGCCGGCCATCATGTCGTGGATCGATGTCTTTAGCTCGGAGATGGGAATGGCATAGTTGAGCCACGTGTTGTCCAGCGCATTGCGCAGTTCTTTTCCCAGCACCCCTGCCAGGCTTCCCAGGCGGTCGGTCAAGGCGCCGCCGGCAGCACCCGGGTTGTTGGCCATGGCATCGACCACGTAAACCGGGCCACGGTAGATCGTCTGAAACGCGCCGCGCCGTGCCGTCAGCTCGCTGATGGCCGCCACATTGCCGTGCAGCACGCTGGCTGGTTCCGCTCCGACCGCGATGCCAAACAGATTACTGAACGCCAGCACGCGGGCACCCGGCTGCAATTCGACCGCTTCGTCCAGGTTGAAGTAGGGAAGTCCCTTGGCTTCGATCTTCAGGATGGCGATTTCCAGACGCGGGTCGTGATTGAGCAACTTGGCGCCGTACCGGGTACCGTCGTCGAGCACCACGTTGATGAATTCTTCGGCGTCCAGTACATAGCTCCATGCCGTCAGTACATGTCCCTCGGCGGAGATCAAGAAACCGCTTTGATACGCTTCGAGTCCCTGCAGGCCGCCCGAGCCGTAGATTTTCACGATGCGTGGCTGAACCGTGGCAATCACCTCGGCAAACGACCCCGCGTCGGCCGAGACCGGCACGGCGACGATCGAGAGGAGTACCAGCGCGAGTGCAGCAGAGACTAAAGCTCCGGCGCGTAACATGTGCGCGCGGCGCGCGTGTTTGTGGCTGCGGCATCCTGCCGCAGCAGCCACGTTGGTGGGCGGTCGCAGGCCGGATCGGGTGGCAACGGGATGAATGGCGGAACACGGCCGGTGATATCCTCAAAGGTAGTCATCCAAAAAAGTCATTTGAGTTCGTATTTCTCAATCTGCAGTTCCGCAAAGATGGTATCTCCGTGCCGCACGATCAGCCGATGCGGTAGTAGATAGTCACCTACTTTGCGATAATCGTCGAAGTAGACCTCACAGGGATCAGCATTCATTTCGGGGAACATCTCTACCGAGGTCAGCTGGCCGCTGTCGGGTGCAAATGCGTAGCGTGCCTCGACGACGTTGTACGTACCGACCAGCACATCGAACAAACCTTCGTGGTCGATCAGCGGAGCCGTCCCCAGGTAATAGATCTCGCCAAAATTCCGTGGGCCGACTCGCAACAGGCGTTGCCAGAGGGAGAGGGTGGGCAACAGGCCACCGCTACCGACCGGCAGCAGTTGTTGGTCGAAGTCGACACGCAAATCGACCTTGTCCCGGCTGGTGGGGAACTGGCCGGAAGCTTCAGCAGGTCCGAGTGTGATTTCGAACGGCCCGCCGCCGACGAAGTTGCCGGACAGGATCCAGGTTGCTGGCGAGGGGGCGAAGTCCGAGCTGCTGACGAATTTGGACCACACCCGCTGCTGGTTTTCTTCGTTGAAGTAGTAGTTCGCGTAGCCCGTTTTCTCCTTGATCAACTTGGCGACAGATGCGGGGGGCGGTTGAGGTTGGCCGGGATGGCCGGGCGGCAGGGGCATGCGGGGACGCGGTTGTGGCTGGTCGCCATCCTCTTTCTTCGGCGGCTGATCTGCGGGCCGTTTCTTCGGTGCCGGCGGCTGGCCGGGCGGTTCCTGTGGCGCGTTTTGGAGTTTGGCGAGCAGCTCTTCGTGTGAATGCACACCGGAAAGTCGGACGAACACATCGTGCCGCTCGTCTTCGTGCCGATAGCTTAGCGGGACACGCCAGCCGCGGGGGAAGATTCCCAGCACGTTTTTGAAGCCATTGACACTGGTGATTTCGCGACCGCCAAAGGAGAGCAATTGGTCGCCGTACCGCAAACCGCGACGGTAGGCATCCGAAGACTCCAGGATGTTCGACACCACCACGCGGCCCTGATCGTCGGTTGTTACCGTCGCCCCTAACGTAGCGTGATCGACAATGCGACCGCTCTGCAAATAGCCGAGAAACTTCTTGATTTGATTAATGGAGATGGCATAGCCGACGCCGACGTTCACCCGCCCCCGCTTCTCGAACGAGCCGCGACCGTTAATACCGACCAATTGGCCTTGAGCGTTGAACAAGGGACCGCCCGAATTGCCTGGGTTAATGGCGGCATCGGTTTGGATACAGTCGGTGTATTCCAACAGCGTACCAGCCGGAGGTTGGTATCGATGCACGCCCGAGACGATGCCGTAGGAAATCGTAGGCTGGAAATCGGTGGCCAGCAGGAAGGGGTTTCCCACGGCAAAACACCAATCGCCCGTCCGGAGTTGGTCGCTGTCGCCCAATTCTGCCGCCGGGAAATCATCGCGGCCCAACAGTTTCACGAGCGATACGTCCCCCGTCGGATCGATGCCGACCAGCACGGCGTCGTACAGTTGGCCGTCCGCCATGCCACATTGCATGTAACTGCCGGTCGGTCGCACAACATGGAAATTTGAAAGAGCATAGCCGTCGGGACTGATGACCACGCCCGATCCGCCGCCACTGCCGCCAGGAGCAAACACCGCCACCGCCGCTTTCATGGCGCGAGCCATCGCCTCGATCCGCTGCTGCTGGGCCTGCAACACCGGCGCGGGTGGCTCTTGTGCGACGAGCGGCCACACGGGGAGGGCCAGTAGCACGGCACACAGCCGGACCAACCAGTTGTGCTGCGAGCGTGTTTTCATTTAATGATCCTTGCATTGCAGAGGTTCAGATGGTCGGCCACGTCGAGTGTCTCGCCGAAGTCGACCAGGATCTTGAGTCGCCGCACGCCCTCGATACTCAAGTCCAAGGGAAAGGGAGGGTCTTTCCCGGAAATATTCCGGCGAAACAGCTCACGTTCGTCCCCCACAATCACCAGCACCAGATTCCCGCGCCCCTGCAGTCGGCTGTCAATGCCCACGATGGCGGTCAGTTTGCGAAATGGTTCCGCCAGCCGATAGACCAACTCGCTGCGGCTGTGGATGGCGAGCCCGCGGTCATACTGCTGGATCTCGCTTCCCGCTGCCAGCCAGAGTCCGCTCCCCTCAAAACTGTTGTCGCGGCGGGGGGCATTCAGCTGCATGATACGTTTGGGCGAAACAAGCGAGGCGATATAGGGAGTGCACTGCGTCAGGTCGAAATCGAGGTCGCTCAGATAGGCAACATTACCGGCAGAGAAATCGAGTCGCGCTACGGCATCCCACGGCACATCACATTTGACGCCCCCCACGGTCACCACCTGGAGATGACCGTCCGCAAGCTCCATCGATTTGACATGCCAGGCTGTTCCATTGGGTTCCTGCACCGTACAGACGGCTTCCGGCAACTCACGGCCAACGCCGTGGTGGTAAAGGATGCCCTCGAGCTTCGTGCGCTTGACGGGGATTTTCTGGTCGTCATATTCGAAATCGACTGTGTCGGCGGTCACGTCCTGGAAGACCCCGGCGAGTTGATCGAGTGACGTTTTGCTGCGGCGCAGTACGAGCACGTCGCCTGTTCTGTCGTCGGCGAGCATCGCCTCCCATTGGGCGTCTAGCGCTTCGGACGGAGGCTGAAACCGCACGCAGCGCACGTCTCGCGTCTCGATGGCTGCCGTCCGATCCCCCCACTGAATTTCCGCCGAGCGATTTTTCACAGTGTATTGATTGGCGAGAATCCGCGAGCGGTCCATCAGCTCGATCCACACTGCCGGATTCGTCGCGGCCGATTCCTCCTCATGGCGCACGACGACCGCCAGCAGATCGCGCATGTCAAACGACTGCCTCTTGCCGTCAACTTCGATCGCAATGTGCTGGCTGTCCAGCTCTACAAGTGCGCCAGTCTGTGTGGCACCACTCAAGGGTTCCACAACGACATTCAAGGTCGCCGGAACGTGAAGTAGGATGAGGGCCGTTACGTACATAAATGGGTGAATCCTTGGTTATCGTTCTTGTCATTGGTCATTGGTCATTGGTCATTGGTCATTGGTCATTGGTCATTGGTCATTGGTCATTGGTTGTCGGTTGCTACTGACTAGTTGCACAACGCCACTTTCGAGTTGGCCAGCGTGCATAAGGTTCGATGGGATTAACGATAACCACTCACTGGCGGCCCTTTCCAATCCATTTGTCGCCGCCGAGACAAGCCCGGCGGAGGCAAAGCACAAGTGACGCTATCCAAACAACGAATGACCAATGACCAATGACCAATGACTAATGACTAATGACTAATGACGAACTTTCAATTTCCAGATCCGCCTTCGCGGGCCAGTTTACGGAAATATTCTTCAATGACTTCCCGATAGTGTGCCGGCAGATCCTTGCCGATCTGTTGGAGTGCTTCCTGACGCTGTTTGGGTGGCAGGTTCCCCCAGCCGCTATTGGTCCCAATCGACTTCGGGTCGATGTTCCCCGGCGCCAGGCCGCCCATCGGTTTACTGTCCTGGGCCGGGTTGCTGGGGGTCAGATTCGCCACGCTGGAGGCCGACTGCTGTTGTTCCTCCAGCTTCTTGATCAGCTTGTCCAACTTGGCCAAGATTTCATCTTCTTGTTCCCGCACACGAGTTCCCGCACGCTTCAGGTCGAGACGACGTTGCACTTCGTCCATCAGTCGCGAGACTTCGTCCAAGGAGTCGGTCTTGAGCGGTTCGAGATCTGCTTGCATCAACTGGGCGATCGTGGCGTATCGGCGCGGGACCAGCTTCTCGTTCTCCAGCAGTCGGGCCACCAATGGCAGGCACTGCTTTTTATCGGGCATGCGGTGGTAACCCGTGCTCTGATAGAAGAGCAACGCTGCGGGATCGATCACATCTTCCGGCCGCAGGCCCTCGAGCTGCTGCAGCGATTCATCGTAGTAGCGGTTCTGGGCCAGCCATTGCCCGTAGAGCAGTCGGAGGTTAGAGCGGACAAAAGGAGGTTGTTGTTCGTCGAGCAGAATGCCGAAATCTCTTAACGATACGACGGCCGTTTGCGTGTGGCAGAACTCGACCACCTCCCGAGCGCCGTCGCTGATCAGCGCCAAGCTGTCGGCGGTCTTTTCCAGCATTTGCGCTGGCTCGTGTGGTCCCCCCTCCTCCGCCCAGATCGCAGCGAGCTGGGCTCGCGTCGGTTCATCCAACGTCTGCCTTTGGACCACCGCGTCCAGTTGCTGGCGTACTTGGTCCGGCGTGGGAAGTGACCAGGTCGCCTGGCGGGCTAGTTCATCATCGCCTCTGGCGAGTCCCCCGGAGAGAGCGGCCCACATCGCCACGGCGACGCAACGCGACCTCCAATCTCGGCAATTAGGCTGCATCGCTATATCTCCCTACTGACGTGGACGTTGACCACCAAATAACAAATAACAAGTAACTAATGACCAATGACCAATGACTCAATGACTAATGACCAATGACCAATGACCAATGACTCCTCACCGCTATTTATTCTTTCCCAACACGATATCGCGCGTGACGCGCTGGATACGCGATTCCAATTCACTCAACTTGCCGATGGCACTGCGCAAGTCATCCTGCAATGCCTGGCCGACTGGATCTTCGGGATTGTCCAGCAGACGGGCGTAGCGACTGGTCCGCGAGTTCACACGCTGTTGGAGTGACCGGATCATTTTCAATTCGGCCAAGGTGTCCACCAGCGGTGGATCGTCCCCCGCACCCGGCTCGCCAGGCTGGGCGGGACGACCTTTTTCCATGTCTTGTTGGGCTTTCTGCAGCGCCGCGATCAATTCTTCCAGAGTGCCAATGATCTCCTCTTCCAGTCCCTGGGTGATCCGTTCCACCTTGGCTTGATCCAACCGGGCGCTGACTTCCTCCATCTCGTCGCGGAGTTGTTCGACAACTTCGGGGAAGGCGACGGAAGAGCCTTCTTCCAGGAGCAGTGTCAGGCAGCGGTCGGCTTCGGAGGCGATCTTGCGCTGGTCGAAAGCCAGTTTGCTGGCCCGGATATCGACCGCCCTGCCCCGTTTGTCTTCGGGGATCTTGTCAATCCGCAAAGTGCCTTCGTAGACTTTCATTTCCATTTCCAGCATTTTGCGAAACCGCCCCTCCAGCAGCGCCAGTACGCGTTCCATTTCTTCTTCCCGCAGCTGTCGCAGCACCTCTTCCAGTTCGGCAATCGCCTCTTGGAGTTTTTCCAGTGCCGCGGTCTGCTTTTCGACCGACTCGGATCGTTTGGCTTCTTCCAGTTTCTGCTGAGCCTCGCGCATTTTTTGTTCGGCCTCGCGGACGCGTTTTTTGGCCGGGTTCTCATCAGGCTTGTTTTTCGGGGGAGCCTGCGGCGCCTGCTCGCCCGGCTCAGGTGGTTCCCCCTGCCCTGGCGATGGCGGTTGATCCGGAGGCGGATCTTGGCCGCCCGGCTGGCTCTTCGACGGCTCCTGTGGGCCCTCGGGGGGCTGGCCCTCGGTCGGCTGGCCCGGTGGAGTGTCCTGCGATCCTTGTTTACCCTGTTCCTGTTTACCCGGTTCCTGTTGGTCTTGAGCGGGCTTGTCGGGCTCCCCTTTGGCAGCCGACTTCTCGGGTGGCTGGTTTCCCTCTTCCGACTTCGGCTCCCCCTCGGGACTCTTTTCTTCGCCGGGCTGTTGGGAGTCGTCACCCGGCTGACCGGCCCCGTTCTGTCCCGTTTTAGCGTCGGCATCTTCAAGCTGTTTGGCGAGATCGCCTGTCCGATCGGCAACTTTGCCCTGGTCCTTGGCCAGATCGCGCGGATCGTTAGCGCCTTCCGTCCGACCGCGCACAGAGCGCTGGATGCGTTCGAGTCGTTTCAGCTCCTTGATGTATTCCTTGATCTTCTCAGTTTCGCTTTTGAGTCGATCAGAGCGATCTTCACTCAACAGCAACTGCAGCAATTCCTGCAGGTCCTTGCTAATGGTCTGCTGTCCGTCCAACGCACGTTTGAATTGTTGGTCGCTCAACAGTTGGACGATACTGTTGAGTTGCGACTGGGTAAGCCGGTCTTTGGACTGTTTGTATGCTTGCTTCAGCAGCGCGGAACGGCGCGGATTCGAGGTGGCCTCGAAATCGGCCATTTTGAAAATCAGATCTTCCAAGCGGCGGTACTTGTCAGCCAGGCGACTCTGTTCATCTGCCAGGATGTTCGCGGACGGAATCGGCTGGTCCTGCTCGGCGCCCGGTGGGGCGTCCTGCGGGGCTTCCGTTTCCGGTTCACCTTCCTCCTGCGCCAGCAACCGGGAGGGTGTGAGCGGCGACAGCGCCAACAGGGGCAGCATGCACAGCAATACGCCCCAGAAACACCCGTTCCGGCACACCTGTTTTGACGGGAACATAATCACCTCCAGCTTTTGTGCACGCTGCGAATCCGTTATTGGTCATTTGTCATTGGTCATTTGTCATTGGTCATTGGTCATTGGTCATTGGTCATTGGTCATTTGTCATTTGTCATTGGTCATTGGTCATTGGTCATTGGTTAACGCTGCTTTCCCTCCTGCCACCGCCGGGCTTGTCCCGGTGGGGCAATGACTGGCCTGCTACCGTAGCCCTGTCCGATGCTCTCCCTCCTGCCACCGCCGGGCTTGTCCCGGTGGGGCAATGACTGGCCTGCTACCGTCTCGGCCCACTCCCCCGAATTCGTTGTTGGCTATTGTCGTCGACGACACGCTATTTCAGCAGTTCCAGAGCCCCTTTCTTCTGTTCCTCCTGGGTTTTCTCAATGATTTCCTGTTGGTCTTCAATCAGGGACCGGACGATGTTCATCAGTTCGTTGAACGACTCGAGTTCCAGCATCTTTTGTAGCACTTTGTCCAATTCCAGCAAAATGGCATCCGCCTGTTCGACGGCCAGATCGACGGCCTGATCGCTGGCGGCTGGATCGTCCAGTTGCTGTTGCACGGTCTTCAATTGATGATTCAGCTCGGGAAACATGGTTTCACCGATTCGACGCAGCGGGTCCGCAATTTGGGCTTTGAGTCGCGATTCGCGGTCTTTCGTGTCGACTCGATTGTTAATCAGCTCATCGCGGATATCATCGATCGAGGCAGCGACGCCGAGCACTTCCTGTGCCGACTTGTCGCTTTGGACCAGCGATCGTTGCGTGCGCAATAGTCGCAAGGAGCGAGTGCGCTCTTCGGCGGTTTCTCCCAGCGACGGATCGGCGGCTTCTTCCGCTCCCTTTTCGGTGGCCTGACGAGCGTCTTCCGGGGCGGTCCCCTGCGAGTCAGTGGTCGGCCGCTTGATTCGGCTGAGTGAATCTCGCGTCTCACTTAGTTCATCGATGATCTGTTCCAAGCGACGACGCAGTCCGAGTTCTTTCCTTTCGAGCATCGCCAGCAGTTCTTCGGGGGTGACGACATCGAGCTGATAGCGATCGCCGCTGCCGATATTCGGGGTCGGCCGCAGGTCGCATTTGTCGGACGCGATGAGCGTCACGGCAATTTTGTCTTTTGGTTTGAGTTCCATCGCGCCTTCGCTCGCCCTTTCGGCGCGGAAGTCGAGTTGTGCGGTCACGCGACCAAGTTCTCCCAGCGGGAAGGGGTATTCGCGCGGCGCTCCGTCGTTCACCGTGACTTCAAACCAGCTCTTGTCCACGTCATAGTCGTCACTGATTTCACCCGTCGCCGGGATCACGACATCCGGTGTGACGGCGGTGCCGATTCCGCGGAGCGTCGTTTTGACCACTGGTGCCGTATCTTCGACTCCGGCGATAAACAGTCGAATCGGCGGATCACTCACCACTCCGTCAGTGTCGTGGAGCGAGACGTCGAGCGACAGGTTGCCGTTGAGTCGTTCGACTTGGTATTCGAAGTGGCGTAGACCGGCGCTGGTCTGGCGAATATCCAACACCGTTGTCTCATCCGTCTGGGAATCGCGGATCTCGACACGACTGAGATCCTTGTTGGTTTCCACGCGGATCTCGATGTGCGTGCCGTTGGGCAGTTGCGTGCCGTTGGCCAGTTCGACGGTGCGTGGCAGCCAGAGCGAGAGTCGCTCGTCGACCATGTATCGCGGAAAGGTGCAGGAGAGCTCCGTTTTCACGATGATCGGACTCGGAACGACCGTGAGACGGTAGTCTCGTACGCGGTGGTCGAGACCGCGGACGTCGAAGCGGATCGTGGAGAGAATGCCGCGAAACGGTTTGCTGTCGCACACGTAAGTCTGGAAGTTGTCGCGAATGCGTCCCAGCTTCTGCATGGTGACCGTGGCGTGATCGCCTTCTTCCGTTTGGTAGTAGATCGTGCAGTATTCCGGGATCACCTTCGTGGCATCCGCCCGGACCTTGAGCAGCACGCTCGTTCCTTTGGCGATTTTGATCTCGCGGCTGTCATCGAACGGGAGCAGGTCCGACACGGACACCGAGCCATCGGTCGAGGTCGTGCGCTGGATCTGAATGCCGGCCACCGCGATCTGCGTGTTGCGCGGCCAAGGCTCGTTGCCGAGCCAATAAAGTCGATTGACCCAGGTCTCGACCGCTCGAGCATTCACGGCGTAGAGCAGTCCAATGGGAGCGATAACTGCGGCGGCCAATGCGATCTTGGCGATCAGCGGTGCCAGGCGAAATACCTGGCGCACACGTACGTCGACGGTCCTCGCTTCGGCCTCCTGCCGGGTCCGAGCGAGCATTTCCGGATTGAACTGCTCGGCGTGATCAGGACGATCGTCCATCTCGACGGCCGTGACCAGCGCGTCGTGGAATCGACCGAAACGGCGTTCCAGCAGCACGGCCATGCTGTGGTCGGGCATGCGGGCAAACGCTCGCCGAAAGATCCACCGATACATGACGTAGACCAGCATCGCCGCGATCAGAGCCAGCAGAATGGCCCGAGCGCCGCGAGGCATCTCGCTCGCTCCCACCAGCACCGGGAGATAGTCGATGGCCAGCCCGATCCAGAAGGTGGCACCCAACCACAGCAGGGCCAGCGCCAGACCCTCCAGCCAGACATACGCCTTGATGCGGCGGCGCAGTCGGGCCAGCACCGCGCGGATGTCGGTTCCCAGTGGCGGATTGTCGCTGTGCATCGTCATGGGTCACTTGTCATTGGTCATTGGTCATTGGTCATTGGTCATTGGTCATTGGTCATTGGTCATTGGTGTGGCTGCCGCTCTTACTCTTACTCTTACTCTTACTCTTACTCTTACTCTCTTACTCGATGCGGTCAGCGTTACCTTGTGGTACTCACATGGCACGTCACATTTTACGCGTCAGGCCAGTTTACTCAGCCGCCGGATCAGCCACTCGAAACAGAGGACGCCGACGATCAGTGCGATGAGCCAGCCCATCAGTTGCTGGTCGAATCGCACGTCTACGGACTCGGGCAGGTAGATGATCTGATCATTGGGTTCGATGACCGAGGCGAGCGTCGCGCGGCCGACTCCTCCGCGGTTCATCGCCGCGTTGAAGCCGATATAATATTGCCCTCCGGTTTTGTCGGTCAGTTCTTTCAGCAGTGCATCATTGCGCTGCGGGTGTTCGATTTCGAGTGCGGGGACACGGACACGCACTTCGGCCGTCAGCAATTCGTCATCCTTACCTTCGGTCGGCGTCACTTCGATCCGGTAATCTCCAGCCTGCGCGGCCGTAAACTGCGCTTCGTACATGCCTTCACGTGCCGAGTCCTGCACTTTGCGCAAGACGATGGGCACGCGCAGCGAATCGGGTTGTAGCAGAATGGCGGGGACGCTATCGAGCTTCAGCGGCTGGTGCTGTACGTCACTTAAGACGGCTCGGATGGTAATTTGATCACCCAGCAGGCAGCGGTCCTTGTCGACCAGCAGGACCCCGCGACTCGAATCTCGCATCAACCGGCCCTGGGAGACCCAGCGAATCAGCTTGGTGTAGTAGGTTTCGAAATAGCGTGGTTCCACCGCTCGCAACCGCCACATTTCTCCGCTGGCCTGGAAGAAGACGCGGCCGGCTCCGTAGAAATGGGCCGCGGCATAGATCGGCAACTCGCCATCGATCGACGTCTCGGGGTTCGAGAAACGGGCGTACACGCGCGCTCCTGGCTTGGGATCTTTGACGGCGTAGTAGCCATAGACACCTTCAAACGACTGCCAAGCCGCCTCACTGTCGAGCGGATCGTCTTCGAGCCAGAGGAATTCGGCACTGGCGCCGTCACGGGTGAAACTCAGGGGCCAGGCCGCGTCGCCTCCGAAGCGACCCAGTCCCAGACTGGGGACTCCCTGGCTGTAAAATGCCACCGGATAAAGCGCCTTGATGGTGTCGATTGCGCGGGTCGCGACCGCGGCGTTGTCCGGCCCATTGGGGCGTGTTGACCGGTCCGGCGACGACGATCAATCCGCCCGCCTGTTCGGCGACGAAGCGATCGAGCAATTCGATTTGCAGTTCGTTGAATTTCATCCAGTCTGGATCAAACGCGACGACGCAATCATATTGGAACATTTCGTCCGCCACTTCCGGGAAATCAAACAGGATATCGTCGGCGTCCTGGGACATGCCGGTGGTCCCCGACTGCAGCAACACGTCGACCGTCGCGTCGCTATCACGATAAAGCTGATTGCGGAGGAAGCGGAATTCCCGTGAAGGACCGCCGGCGATGAGCAGCACCTTTGATTTGCGCTCGACCACGGTAACGCGTGCCGACTTGACGTTGTCTCGTTTCTCGATATCCTGATCCGGAGGCACGACTTTCAGGAAATACTGCCGGGTGCCGGCTTCTATGGGAGTGACTTCGAATTTGACCGTGACGACTTCGCCGTCGTTGGCCAAGCGGATCGAACGCTGCTCCTCGAAGGTGGCCTTGTCGCCAGGATCTTCACCGGGGTTCGTCTTGTCGTCGGCGGGGGCTGACGCGAGTTCGACGTTGACCTGACGCCCTTCGAGTCCGTAGGCTTGGACGTAGCCGGTCAAGCTGAATTTGTCGCCGGGATACACGCGTTTGGGCGCTTCCAGATCGACGACGCGGGCGTTGACACTCTGGCGGTCGCTACCGAGGCCGACGGCATAGATCGGAATGCCAGCCACGGAGGCCGCCTTGGTGGCCATGCTGACGTCGAGCCCCGCGTTGTTCCCGCCGTCGGTCATCACCACGATCCCGGCGATCGGACCGCCGCGCTGCTTGTTGACGACCGACCGGACCGCATCACCGATTCTGGTCTCGGTGCCGCGCGGCAGTAACGTCTGCTGCCAGGGCACGTCCACTGGCTCCGGTGGTGTCTGGTCCGCCGGGTCGGAATCGCCTGTCGGGCTCGAACGTGGCCAGTTCCGCGGCTACTTGCCGGGAAATATCCGGTTGCTCCCAGCCCGCGATAGCGCCCAGGGAGAGGCCCGCGCGCGGAGGTTGGCTACCCCGCAGAGCACGAAGGCGGCGAGCAGGGCGACCATCGCCAGCAGCAGGGCATAGGAAGTCGATTCGCGTCGCGGCGCACGTCGTCCAAACAGCAGGTAAACCAGCAGCGAAACAGCTGCCAGACCCGCCAGGGACGCGGCGATCAGCATCGTGCGGCGCGCCACGTGCAGATCACTCTCTTTCTGGGCAATCGCTCGCACCGTCGCGTCACCTTCAGCCGACGTGGCTGCCAGCCGCTGGAAGAAGGCGATCTGGTTCGGTTCGGCCTGTTCGTCAAACTGGTAGACCGCCACGTCGTGTTGTGCGCGAAGCTGCTTGAGCAGTTCGCCGCTGCGAAGCTCCTGCACCACTTGCTCGATACGGCTGAGCGACGATGACGAGTCGATGGCGCCGGCCACGTCCTTCAACCCCATGCTCTGGCTGGTATCGATCAGCAATGCGGTGCGGGACGGTTTGATCTCCCGTTCTTCCGTGCGTCTTTCCAGGTCCAGGAAGAAGAACAGAATGCCACCCAAGGCCATCAATCGCAGCAAGACGAGCGACCAACGGATACCGCGACTCAAGTCGACGCTGTCGAACCAATACATCACGACGACGTAACCGAAGATCGCCGCACAAAACGCGAACATCAGCAGCCAATGCCACCATTCGGACATGGTTTGCAGTCGAGAGAAACGGAAGAGTGTATGGCTGGCCGTCTCGGCCAGCAAGCACCATGCAGGTGTCAACTTCGTGCTCCTCCCGCTGTGGTTGTCGTGTTTGAGGGGGGGGGGACGGTCTCGCCGTCGCTCGTCGCTTCATCGCTCGCCATCCATGCCTGGCGTGAGACCGGGGCACTTGATCAGGGCGCACTATCTTGGCCGCGGAACTCCGCCACACGGGCTGAGATACCTCGCCCGGCATCTGCGGTACTGCCAGCCCGCCGCGAAGGATGGAAGCTGGTGACGTAGGCCAGGATCTGTTCGCCCAGCAAGAGCACAATTAACAGGCACATCAGCAGCAGACTCTGGTTGAAGCCGGCCTGCTGGATGGCCGCCGTTTCGTATTGGTCCGCGTAGCCGATATCGACGGCCACGGGGTCCAGTTTGGCGACAATCTCGCGGGTGGGGGTCTGTGCCAGATTGCCTTCCTGGGCGTCGACATTGATGGCGAACCGATCCGCCTCGACGGTGCCGTCAACGCGGTTGAACCACATCTCGTACACGCCGCTACGATCGGTCTCGCGGGGAGCGATCGACGCCAGCATGAAACGCGCATCGTCCGCCTCTTTCTCGGCCGGACGTTCGATCACGATCGGCTCGCCGGGGTCCTCGCTGGGGGCGAAGATGCGGACGTCCTGCCGGTATTTTTCGCGGTCCAGGCGGACATCGATTTCGCTGGCCACCGTCTGCTCCACCGTCACTCGGCGGGAGAAACCGAGGTACGACTGGAGCCGCAACGCGACAATCACCCCCGGCCCCAACGCGATATCGTTCCAATAGGGAGCGTAGGTGGTGGCGAAGGCGATGACGCGTCCCTTCCCCAGTTGCTTTTCAACGACCAACGGCGAGCGATTTCGCAAGCGCGCCAGGACCCGTACCGAGTTCCCCGCCTCCGGCTGCCAGTCGGCTTGCGGTCGCAGGAACCGCTCGATGTGTACCAGCCGGATGATCGGGTTCTGCCCCTGTACCAACTCGCGAAAGACCGGATGATCGTTGATCTCGACTTCCACATCCGGAGTGCTGTCGATCGGATCGGAATCGAGCAGGTCGTCGCGGTCGAGGGGAAGGGGAAACAAGCCGTCACCGCCGCGGTAAAGCTGCTCATTGTAAAAGCTGATGTTCACCTGCGGACCGACGAAGATCGCCAGCCCCCCTCCTTCACGCACGTAGTTCTCCAGGCTCGTCACCGCTCGATCATCCAACCGATCGACATCGAAGAGGTAGATGGCGCTGAATCGTCGCAGCGTTTCGACCGTCGTATCGCGGAGGAAAGCAGTCGTTTGTATGTCGGGATGTATGCCGGTGCGCGCCCGCTGCCCCGGTTCGAAAATCGCCTGGATGTAGAACGCGTTCCGCCCGTTGGGGTCACCGTCGACCACCAATACCGATTCCTGATCGGGAAATTCCACGACGCACCACCGCCGGTTGTCGGCCGCCACAGTGTCCTCCGGCAAAATGGCTTCCACCACATGTTTGCCCGACTCCGGGAAGAACACCTGGACCCGCTCGGTCACCGTCTCGCCTGGCTCAATGTGGTCGATCTGCAGTGTGGGGGTCTCATCCACGCGTCCCTCCGGCCGCTGGCTCTCTGGCCGGTTGGCCGGGGCGGATGCGTGGAAGTAGGTGCGGATCTTGAGCTGGACGTTGTCGGCTGCCGCGAGGCCAAAGTTCGTGACGTCGACATTCATGAACAGGGGCACGCCCGACGCACGCGTCTCGTCGGTCGGCTTCAGATCGGTGATCGCCAGGTTGCCGCGGTGGGTCCGCACGCAGTTGACCAGGTGGATCTGCGCGTGCTCCTTCTCCAAGTCGCTCAGCAACTGACGCACTTCGCTCGGATTGTCCCAGTCCCGGCTGCGGAAATCGGATACCAGATAGACGATCCGGTTCTCTTCGCCATTCTGCTGCATCAGGCGGCGGACGATCTGCAAGGCCGCTTGAGGGCCGACGGGGAGTTGTGTCGGATGAACCGCGTTGCGGAATTCTTCCAGCCGCAGCGCGAATTTCGAATCGACGTCCTCGCCGTTGATGTCGGCGATCCGCGGGATCGTCTCCGCCTCTGGATCTGCCGCCCCGCTGCGGCCGCCGGCTGCTGTCGAAAAACGCACCAACGTGAATCGCTGGTGAAACTCCTGCTTGGCCGCCTCCGTCCCCAGCTGACGGGCAAACTTCAATGCGCGCTCGAATGCGTCCGTGCCCCCCTCCCGATCGGTCATCGACATGCTGTCGTCGATCAGCACGTAGTGATGCGTCAGCGTGCTGCCAAACAGCCCTTCATACCGCCGCTGTGTCACGAGTTGAGCCAACATGGCGACGATCAAGGCCACAGCGGCCATGCGGGCCAGCAATAACAGGAGTTGCTTGAGCCACACCCATTTGCGGTGCCTCTTGTGGCTCTGCAGCAGGAACTCCATCGCGGCCCACTTGACGCGCCGGTGCCGCATCATGTTGATCAAATGGATCAACAGCGGCAGCAGCACCAGGAAGAAGCCGGCGGTGAGTGCTGGATAGAAGAATTGCATGAAGGGGATCCGCTGGTCGCAGGTTATTTGTTATTGGTTATTGGTCCCATCCCTCCGCCTGGCACGCACTCAACCTCGCCGGAGTGTGCCGAGCCGGCAGCTCAAGAAGGTGGCCAGCGCGGCGTCCAACGGCTGGCTGGTCCGAATCAACGCGTAGTCGACGCTGTTGCGAGCACATTCGCGTCGCATTTCGTCGAGGAACGCGTGCACGGCTTCCAGGTAGCCTTCACGCAGAGCGCGGGGATTGCAGTTGAGATAGTCGATCGACTCCAGTCCTTCGAAGCGTGTCGGGCCGGAGAACGGGAAATCGAGTTCGTCGTCGTCCATGACGTGAAATACCAACACGTCGTGACCGCGCTGGCGCAGCAGCCGCAGTCCGCGGATCGTCGCCGCGGGATCGGCCAGCAGGTCGGAGACGAGCACCATCATGCCACGGCGCGGGTAGCTCTCCGCGACACCGCGGAAGATGCCGTACATGTCGGTCTTGTCGCGCGGCCGGCTGATCTCCAGCGATTCGATGACCGATTGCAGGTGGTTGCGCTTGCTGCGCGTCGGGACCTGCATGCGAATCCGCTCGTCGAACGCGACGCAGCCGACGGCATCGTTCTGTTTCAGCACCAGGTAGGCCAGGCTGGCGGCGATCGTGCAGGCGTACTCGTACTTGTTCAGCGGGCCGCTGCCGTACCGCATGCTGTTGCGAGACGTCGACCAGCAGCGTGCAGCGCAGGTTGGTGTCTTCTTCGAACTGCTTGACGTACAAGCGGTCCTGCCGGGCCCAGACCTTCCAGTCGACGTGGCGCAGATCGTCGCCGGGCACGTATTCGCGGTGCTGCAGGAACTCGACCGACTGGCCGAAGTACGGGCTGCGGTGCATCCCCGAAAGAAACCCTTCGACGATGTGCCGGGCCCGCAATTCCAGCCGCGAGATCCGCTTGATCGCTTCAGGATGCAAAAATCTTTTGGAATCGGGCATCGCTCGTCAGTTCGTCTTCCTTGGTGGGGGTGATGGCCAGCAGACGCTCAACGATCTCGTCGGCGGTAACGCCTTCGCTCTCGGCGGCAAAGTTGACCACCAGGCGGTGTCGCAGCACCGGCTTGGCCAGGGCCTGAATGTCGTCGGTCGAGACGTGCGTCCGTCCGTGCAGCAGGGCCCGCGCCTTGCCGCCCAGGATCAGGAACTGCACGGCCCGCGGGCCAGCCCCCCAGGAGACCATGTCTTGGACAAAGTCGGGCGTGCCGGGACGGCCCACCCGCGTCTGGCGGACCAGCGACAGGGCGTAGCGGATGACGTGGTCGGTCACCGGCACCTCGCGCACGATCCGCTGCAGCTCCAGGATCTCCTCGGCCGTCAGCACCGGCTGAATGTTGTCCGACTGCAGACGCGGTGGTGCGCCGGGCAATTTCGAATTCCTCGTCGAAACTCGGATAGTCCACAAAGACCTTGAACATGAAGCGGTCCTGCTGCGCTTCGGGCAGCGGATAGGTTCCTTCCTGCTCGATCGGGTTCTGCGTGGCCAGCACGAAGAACGGATCGGACAGCGGATGCCGCACGCGCCCGACCGTCACCTGCCGCTCCTGCATCGCCTCGAGCAAGGCGGCCTGCGTCTTGGGAGGCGTGCGGTTGATTTCGTCGGCCAGAATCATGTTGCGAGAACAGCGGGCCCTTCCAGGAACCGCCGTTCGCGGGCGCCGGTGGTCCGGTTCTCCTCGATGATCTCCGTGCCCGGTGATGTCGGCCGGCATCAGGTCGGGCGTGAATTGAATGCGACTGAAGGAGAGATTCAGCGTGCGGGACAGCGTGCTGATCATCAGCGTCTTGGCCAGTCCCGGCACACCTTCCAGCAGGCAATGGCCGCGGCTGAACAAGCAGATCAGCAGCTCTTCGATCACCTGGTGCTGTCCGACAATCACTTGCGACAACTGGCCCAGGATCTTCTCGCGGGCTTCACCCAGTTTCCGGATGGCGGCGGATTCCAGGTGACCGCCGTGCGATGCGTGGCTCGACATGCAAGGTTCCTCGTAGTGGTCAAGGCGTGTCAGGATGGCGACTTGTTATTTGTTATTTGTTATGTTACTTGTTACTTGTTATTTGTCAAGTGCGGCGTCAGTCGGGGTGGCCGCCGCAGGCTATTGAGGTGGACCGTGCTGGCCCCCGTTCGATTCTCGTCCACGTTTACGCCGGCCGCTCAGCGGCGTTGCCAGATGGGGGCTCGGCTGCTGACTGTGTGGGCGGCGACGGATCCCCTTGGTTGGGGGTGCTTCTCCACCCGCGATCGACCTGTCCACCGTACTGAAAGATAGGTTTGCCGATAGACTTTCGCTCCGAATTCACCTGGACTGAATTTCCGCCGCGTTGAATTCCCTCTTTATCATACCTTCACAGCACGATTTGGCGATCGTGGATGGCCGCCAGCGGGTAGGCAACTAGGGCAGCAGCCAGGCGTGATGCGGGGCACCCTCCGCCACACGGAATCCGAAATTCGAAATCAGGAGCCCGAGATCCGCCACGAATTTCCATGACGGAGATTGACACGTTCCCAGCGTCTCGCTGCGCGGCGAAGCGACGGATTTCGGATTTCGATATTCGGATTTCGGATAGGAGCTCTCGCAGCGCCCCAGGATCCTGCAGATCCAGTCAGCGATTGGTTACTGATTCTTCTCTTTTTTTGCTGGTTGTGTGTCTGGTTTGGATGGCGGTTTCGAGGGGACCTTCTGGGTGTCGCCGTTTTCCTTGGCGGGAGCTTTCTCTTGGTTGGCAGCGGGGGGCGTTTTGGCCGGTTCGCTCTTCTGTTTCTCCGTGATCGCTTCCAGAATGGCGTTCGCGATTTTCCCGACGTTCTTCATGGCGTTGTTGCTACTGGTCTGCGGTGCCTTCATTTGCACCGGGGTCGCCGGCTCCACCGGCTGGTCCGTGAACTTCAGCAGGAAGTTCTTCGAGTTTGTTTTGATCGAGACCGATTGATTTTCAGGACTGGCTTCGACACCGTAGCTGCGGATCATAGCCAGTCCGTCGTTGGCCAACAGTTCCCGTCCATCGCGTTTATCGATACAGAGCACGGCGGCCTGGAACGATGTGCGCGGCGAATTCGCCGACGCCTGTGTCTGGGTATGGCGGAAGAAGACCAAGGTTGGGGCTTCGACCGCTTGATCCAGCGGCAGGTTGTATTCGCGGATTTCGGCGGGAACGGGCCAGAGTGGTTTGCCGGACTCCCGATCGATCGCATAGACGTGGCCGTTGATTTCGGGGCACTGTTCCGTGCCGATGGAGCCGTAGAGTCGCAGTCGCGAGGAGGCGCTATTGGAGTTCTTGCTGCTGGCGACGACCATGTACAGATCGCGGGACGCCAGGACATAGAGCCGGTCGAGGTCGGGTTCAGGATCCAATTTGGCGGCCACGCGCTCCTGGCCATCGGCGACATTGAGGACGACAAAATCGCCCTCCGGCTGCAGGACCGCGACCGTGTCCCGGCTGGGCTGCCAGCATTGAGCGTCATTGCTGAAGTCACGGGTCCATACGTCGGTTTGGCTCCACGCGTCGAACCAACGGATGCGGAGGTTGTTGCCGTCGGGGCGGCAGGCGAGTACGCAACGGCCGGAGGTCAACCAGCGCTCGGCTCGCGAGGCCACTGGCCGCCGTCCCACTTCCGTTCCATCTGCGGTGCTCACCACGATCGCCTCGGTGGCGGTGGGTCCGACGACAAACAGGTATTCGTCATCGCCGAAGACATCCGATCCTGGTTCGATACCGCTGCGCACCCAGATCGATTCACCGGTCAACGGATCGGCGCAGGTCAATTCCTGCATTTTCTGGAAGACGACTCCTTGCCGTGTGACGGGACCGGCGGTGCCGATCGGTCCCAGCCGTCCTTCGGACGGGATGTAACGGGGTGGTCCCCATTTGCGGGTGATCGTATTGGACATCAGTTGGCGGGTGCGACCGGCTGCGAGGATGAGCGAATTCGACAGGTCGGTGCGCCACAGCACCACATCCCCCTGTTGATCGCCTCCCCGGAGCGTATCGATGGCCATGACCTCGAAACCGACATTGAGGACGACGAGGTGTCCGCGCGCCGCGGCTCGGCCAGCGGTGGCGTTCGTGGTGACAAAGCGATTCGTGTCGCCGAGCAAGACGTTTTGCACGACGCTGCCGTAGGCGTCACTGAGCATCACACAGTTTTGATTTGGGTTGTGGACCAGCGTATAGTCGGTGGGGAACGGTCCGGTGATGTCGGTCAGTTCGATGGGGAACAGGCGCAGGTAGGTGGGGAACGAGCCTTTCGGTTCCTCGGACACCTCGCACTTACCGCGCAGCCAGCTGACCGGTTTGTCGAACATCTTGCGCAACGCATTGTTCTCGTGTGCGGCGTCGGCCAGTTGTTTGCCGGTGGGGCCGTCGAGCGTCGCGACAGCACCCCAGTCCGTGGCCAATTGCTGGTAGCAGGCGGCGGCTTCCTGCAGCTTATTTTGTTCCAGCAGCATCTTGGCCAGCATGGCAGTGGCCGTCGCGGCCATCACCGGCTCGTCGGCTTGCTGCAAGGCAATCAGCTCACCTTCGGCGGCCAGCAGATGGCCGCGTTCGAGAAACGAACGTGCCAAGTCCATGCGCGCGGTCAAGCCGATGGGGCGGCCACTGAAATGCTCGACAAAATCTCTCAGTTTGGTCGGCGTCTGGCTGCGGGCCATTTCGTCGTAGTGAACGCGAATCAACTCGTCGAGCTGTTGGCGAGCCGGGCCATCGGCCTCGGCGAACAACTGTTGAATCTGGACGCGCAGCCAGCGGTCTCGACGCACTTGCAGCTGGCCGTCCACCCGTACCATGCTCGCCTCGTCGGCATCGGCGCCAAACCCGGTCGCCGTTTCCATCGCCGCCAAGCGGATGAAGTACTGCAGGGCTTGGGGGAGGTCCCCCTGTTTCTTCGAGCCCACGGCCATCCAGCGGCAGAATTCCGCCTGCTCGGCACGTTGGTCGATCAAGTTCTCGAGTTCGACGGCATATGTCTGATTGCTGGGGAAATCGTCGCGGAGGGCCGCGAGCAGGGATCGGACGAGCGACGCGCGGATCGAATCATCTTCAGGATTCAATTTGTATGCGCGCTGGAAGACCTCCAACGCCTCGCCGTGTCGGCCGTCGTGCAGCAGCAATTCCGCTTGCCGCGCCAAGGCCCACCCGTCACTCGGATTGGCGGCCAGGCGATCCGCCACGATTTGGCGCAGCGGCTCCGTCTGGTAATAGGCAGCCAACCAGTCGACGTTCAACGAAATGACCTGATCCTTGTAGGCGACAAGGTTTCCAAGCGTCAGATCGGTGGCGATATCCTCGACGATGTCGCCCGTCTTCACATCGATCTTCAGGAGGCGATCGGCCGAGGTTGGCAGATAGTACTGGTGGCCGCTGAGCATGCCGCGGCCGCTGGGAACGCCGGCGGGCAATTCTCGCGTCCAGACGATGTGACCATCATTGATCGCAATCGCCTTCACATCCTTCTTCCCCACCATGATTGCATTACCGTCCACCACGCCACCGGTGTACAGCATCGTGTCGCGTGCTAGGGGCTCCCACACAGGCTCGCCCGTGATGAGGTCGAGGCAATAAAGTTGGTCCGCCTCGACAGGTGTGACCAGGACCCGGCCATCCGCGATGGTGACGGTGGCATCGGCCCAGCGGTCACCGATCTCCTTGGGGGTGTAGCGAAATCCGGACATACTGACGCGGGTCGGCGTGCCGGCCATGGGGTATTGGTATCCCCAGAGGAGAGAGCGGGTGGAGATGTCGACAGCCACGACCGCGCCGCTCGACGTCGGGCAGATCAGCACACCATCGGAGAAGGAGGGTGAAGCGCCGGCAGATCGCCGGCCCGGATCGCTGCCGATGTCGCGCGCGTCGACGTGCGCCAGCTGTTGTGACCACTGCAGATGCCCCGTCTCGGCATCCAGCACGACCAGCCGAATCTCGCCGTTGATTTCAGCCATCACATACAACTGGCCCATCAACGGCAGGGGGGGACCAAGAAAGAAGGCGCCTGCCAACTTGGGTTCGTCCGTCCCGTCTTCGTCGCCGACGATCCAACGCAGTTTGCCTTCCGCTTTGATTTCCAGCGAAACGAGCTTATTGGAATCGGTGGAGCCGGCGTCGTTGGGCCGCTGGATTCCGAACTGCTGGATGATCACCGATGGCTGGGAAGTTCCCGTCGAGAGTCCCCACAGGACGAAGACTTGCCGCCCATCGCTGCTGACCTGTCCATACGGCGCGTCGTCCCACATGCGCTGGCTCAGTTCCAACGCTTCGGGATTCAACGCCTGGGAACGGGGGCGTATTCGGTCATTCTGCAGAGTCTCTTCGGCGGATACTTCGTACCACGGGAATTCCCAAATGCGCTTGCCTGTCTCAAAGTCCACACCCATCAATCGCCGTGGCGTGCGCATCACGATTACGTCGGCAACAGCCAGCGGACTGATCGAAGGGATGGCGGGCACTCCTCGATCGAGAAACTGCTTTCTCCCCTGCCGTATGAATTCCTCGTCCGTCGGGTGATTGGCGGTTTGCACGCGCCATCGCGCGCTCAAAAGCGGAGTCCCGCCGGCGCTCTCGGCATTCCGCGACGGATCGCCTCGGTACATGACCCATTGCGTCGCTTCGCGTGAGCCGGCGGCAAACTCGGGGCCAATGATCTGCTCCAGCCAGGCGAGGACCCGGTCCGTCACGTCCGTCGGCATCGCACTGCTCCCCCCCGCAGGGATCGTCAATGCCGCCAGCGTCTCATCGGCATCGTCAAAAAGTGACACAGTCGTGTCACCAATGCGCAGTTTCGATTCGGGAGCCCGCGAATTGAGACGGAGGAGCTGCTCGCGGGCACGATCGGGCATGTCGGCCAACAGCCAGCAGGTGGCCAGCAGCACCGACAGTTCGGGATCGTAACGCTTCAAGGCGTAGTCGCTCCCGGAAAGCCGTTGGAAACAGAGTGCCGCGGCCAAGGGACGCCCCTGGTCCAAATAGTGACGCCCGATCAGCATCGTGGCTTCGTAGCCGGCTTGCGTGTGAAAATAACGTCGCGTAACTTCAATCAGCTGCTGGATATCACGCTTCTCCAACGCGGTGTCGAGCAACTGCCGCGCGTCGGCGCCAAATTTCAGCTCGTACAGATCCCGCCCCTTGTCCGGCATGCCACCCAGTAGCCGTTGCGCTTCCGTCTTCAGGCTGACTTGCGTCCCCGGCTGAGGAACGCCCCCCATAAAGTAGTCTTGCTCGCCGACACCATTCCGCGCATCCGCACCCGCTTCGGGCGAGGCGAGCAACTGTCCCAACAGATCCACGGCCTCGCTGTACTGCTCTTCTTCCAAGGCCTTGCGAGCGCGAGTGAGCTGCTGGCGCAGGCCGCGGGGAGCGGGTAGGAAAATGTTCGTCACGTCCTCGTCGTCTTTGCCAGCATCTGCACCGCGCAACAGGCCCGCTGTCGGATCCAGGCATAAGATAACGAGCACCCCCAGCAGGAGGGTGTGGCAGAGCTGGCGTAGCAGAAATTGCTTCATGAGTCCGACTCGCAACATGACCAATCAAACACCCGACCGGACCCGAAAAACACCTCTGGACCGGACGCGACCGCAGCCCACGAAAGTCCGACTAAAATAGCGTAACTCTAAATTTGTAAATATCTTACAGGGCGACTGAGGGATCGGCAACTTAATCCCCTCGACGTGACTCGTTACAGCGGCTTTGACGAGCTTGCCGAGGGGGCCTCGTCCGCCCCGCTCGCCGGCCTGGAACCGCCGCGATTCCCGGCATTTTCAGCCCCGGCTGGTCCACCCCCCAAACACGACGGGGCGCTGCGCCAAGCTGCGTGGCATCGGAGTACCGCAGTGCTGGAAACCTGGACAGATCGCCTCCCGTGGGAACCAGGCCTCGAGCGGGCCCAAACAGGCAGAAATCGGGTCCGGCAGCGGTTTGAGACAGCAAAATAAGGGGCTCAGCGGCGTAAATTGGCGAAATTCCGCTGTTTTTGCGGGGTTTTCGGGCCAGTCAGGGTTGTAATTCTGCGGCGAGAGTATCTAATCATCGCGTTCCGCATCGCGGACGGACGTAGAAAGCTGGTTATTAGGTTACCTCACAAGGAGGGTATTGAATCATGGCGAAAGCCGCAGCAAAACCACCGACAAAGACAGAGATCATTACCAACATTGCCGAGACCGCGGGCCTGTCCAAGAAACAGGTCGCCGGCGTGTTCGAAGCACTGGCTGGTGAGATCCACAAAGCGATCGCCAAACGCGGTGGGCCGGGACAGTTCACGGTCCCCGGTCTGTGCAAGATCACGGTGCAGCGCAAGCCGGCGACCAAAGAGCGCAAGGGGCTCAACCCCTTCACGGGCGAAGAAACGGTATTCGCCGCCAAGCCGGCTCGAAACGTCGTGAAGATTCGCCCCCTCAAGGGCCTCAAAGACATGGTGTAAGGCAGACGACCGCCTCCAGCTGGAGCGGTGCAAACCGTTGCCCAGTCGCTTCACTCAGCCGCCAGGCTGACACGTCGTGTGCGCCTGACGGTTGAGTGATTTAGTGTTAGTTAGTGTAGTAGTGAGTAGTGAGTAGTGAGTGGAGTGGAGTGAGTGGGAGTGAGGTGAGTGGTCGCCTCGGATTGCGGATTGCCGCAGGGGTCGGGAAATTTTCCGACTTTGATATTGTGGAAAGCGAGCAGATCGAGATGATTAGAGGAGGACTTACGTGGCCGATGGCTGCGAAGTCTGAAGGCTAGATTCACTGGGCAGGATGCCAACTTCGTCGCAGGGACTGCGGTAACGGGGCAGGGAATCCGGCCTTTTTTTATGCGCGGCACGGCGCACGACGTCGTCTTCCGTCGCCGCCCATACCTCAATACTCGCAGCGTCAAATCCGGCGCAAGAAATAATGGCGAATACTCCACAATCCATTGCTGAGTATTCGCCATCAATGATGTCGGATGTCGCGTTTCTGGCTTGCCCAGTGCCCCAGGAGCGTGCACGCCAATCTAGGCTGCTTGCTCATCGGCATCGTGGTGCGGCGCCCGCAAGAAGATTGCCATCACGGCTGCCAAGACCAGCAAACCGGCTGCGACATAGCACGACACCGTGAAGCTTTCGTACCTGTCATAGAGTCTGCCGGCCAATAAGGAGAGAGCGAAGCCGCCGATACCCCAAGCGGTGAACACCAGGCCGTAATTGACGCCGAAATTCTTCAGGCCGTAGTAGTCCTTGGTGACCGAGGGATAGAGTGCCAGGTTGGCCCCGTAGTTAGCTCCCATCAGTGCGGACACGACGGCCAGCACGGGGACCGAAGCCAGCGCCGATCCCTTGACGGCGAGCGTCAGCAGAATCATCAACGCGGCTTGGAACAACAGGCAACCCACGATGGTCGGCTTACGCCCCAGTTTGTCGGAGACCATACCGGCGACGATCCGACCGGCACCATTGCCGACGGCCAAGGACGCGACGAGGAGGAAGCCCAGCTCAAATCCGGCTTGGGTCTTGGCGATCGTGGCCAGCTTGGCGATGATCATCAGGCCGGCTCCAGCGCCGCAGGCATACATAAACCACAGCAAGTAGAACTGGTTGGTGCGTAACATCTCGGTTGGCAGAAAGTCGACTTTTCGAAGCGCCTCCTTTTTCGTGGCGGGCACCGTCCCCGGCGGAATGTAGCCGGCCGGTGGAGTGCGCAGCACCTGAGCCAGCCCCACGACTGCGATCAGGAAGGCGGTCCCGAGAATCCACATCGCACCGGGGACTCCACCTTGCTGCTTGATCAGCCAGTTGGTGAGCGGAGCCGCGTAGACCGAAGCCAGGCCGAACCCGGACACCACGATCCCCGCGATCATACCGGTCTTCGCTGCTGGGAACCATTTGACCGCCGGCGGCGTAGCCGACGCGTACCCGAATCCAATCCCGGTGCCGGCCAGCACACCGAAGCCGAGGATGAAATTGAGGTAGCCCGTGCCGCGGCTGGCCAGAATCATCCCCAAGCCGACGAGGATCCCACCGAATGACGCGACCAGGCGAGGGCTGAACTTGTCCTGTAACCGGCCCGCCGGAACCATCATGAGCGAAAAGACCAAGCAGCAGATGGCGTACGGCCAGGACTTCTGTTGTTCCGTCCAACCCCACTCCACGGGTATCGCTTTGCTGATAACACTCCAGGTGTACAAGATACCCAGGGCCAGATTGATGCCCACACCGGCCAATACCACACTCCATCCGCGACTCATTTATCGTCTCCTCATGCTGCGCGATGCGAAAAAAATCAACAACTTCCAGAACAGACCGGACACGCACCTGGAAACGCCCGGTTGGGGTTCGAGCCAGGACTGATGATATCGCCAGACGCGGCGCGAGGAAATCAGGGTGACCCAAATATACTGCGAGTATGGGCTCGTTACCGGGGTTCGATTCGTGGTTCGTGTGAGCGGGCCCCCAAATTGCCATAGCGGTGATAGTCGGCACAAACGCTCTGCTCTCGGACATACCAGAGCAGTTCCACGCGACCCTGCATCAACACTGGCGCATCGGCAACATACAGACAGTGGTCGATCGCCGCTTCGCGAATCGATGTCGGCACCCGATCCGGTGCCGCGTATCGCAAACGATCGGTGTGTTGAAGCCGCACGATTTCGGCCAGCGCGTCGTCCGATTCCTCCACGAACTCAATCGAACCGGCCCAACTGGCGGTCCGCTGCTCCAACATGTCCAAGAGGTTGGATGCAAGGTTCGGCGGCCGACTGACCGTGACGCGGCAGCCGGCGGTGCGTGCCGCACAGATGCGCGCCAGGATTTCGAAACAACTATCTTCCGCGTGCACGCGGATCCTCAGTTCCTTGACCGGCAAGTAGCGACGGAAATTGTCCTGTCCGATGAGTTGGAAATGGTCATGTGAGCGTCCGAATTCGCTCTCCATGGCCCGCTGGTAACTGTGCATGGCGGCCACAACCCGCTCGACTTGATCCCCACCACGAGGCGTCTCGGTCTGCGTCAACGCAGGCACGTGATCGGCGAGCTCAGCCAATTGGGGATCGAGCTGGCAATCCCGTTCGCGAGGAATCGCCGAGTCGCGCAGTTGCATGAGTTGAGCAACGTAATTCGGGCCGCCCGCTTTGATGCCCGGGCCAAACGCCGACTTACCCATCCCGCCGAACGGTTGTCGCAGCACGATGGCGCCGGTTGTCGAGCGATTTAAATACAGGTTGCCGGCCCGAATCGAATCGCTCCAGATGCGCTGCTCGCGATCATCCAGACTTTCGAGTCCCGACGTGAGGCCGTAGCCGGTTTGGTTTACCAAGTGAATGGCTTCTTCCAGATTCTTGGCCTTCATCACAGCCAGCAACGGCCCAAAGAACTCGGTCATGTGCGTGAAGCCGCCTGGCTGTACGCCCCATTTGACCGCCGGCGTCACCAGGTGCGGGTTGTCTTCCTGAAAGTGTGGCATCACCGCCCACGACTCGCCTTCTTCGAGTTCCTTCAGACCTGTTTCGAGCACCCCCGAGGCGGGGCGGATCAAGGGGCCCATTTTGGTTTTCAGGTCCCACGCCGATCCGACGGGGATACTCCGCACCGCATCGCAGAGCGTGTGGCGAAAGTTCTCGTCGTTGTAAATCTCCTCTTCCAGGATCAGCAGTGAGGTGGCGGAGCATTTTTGACCGCTGTGGCTCAGTGCCGAGTGGAGGATGTTCTTGATGGCTTGATCGCGATCGGAGAGCATGGTGACGATCGTCGCGTTCTTGCCTCCGGTCTCCGCCAGCAAACGCAGGTCCGGCTTGTGGCGAAGCATCTGCCGGGCGGTTTCGGTGCCGCCGGTCAGGATGACGACGTCGACATCCGCATGGGAAACCAACTGCTGGCCTTCCCGTGCGCCGGAGCAAGGAATCAGCTGCAGGGTCTTGCGTGAGACCCCCGCGCACAGAAACACTCGCACATGGTGTGTGCGGTGAGCACGGTATCGGAAGCGGGCTTGAGGATCACGGTGTTGCCGGCGGCGAGCGCCGCGGCCACGCCACCGCACGGGATCGCAATCGGAAAATTCCATGGCGAGACGATCACCGCCACGCCCAAGGGCGTGACCTGCAGGTCGGACAACGAACGAAAATCATCAGCGGTGCGGCGATAGAACTCGACGAAGTCCACCGCTTCCGATACTTCCGGATCCGATTCGGCCAGGGTCTTGCCCCCTTCCGCCAAGGCGATGCCCATCAAATCCCCGCGGGCATTGCGCAGCTGCTGGGCCGCCTCCCGCAGGATGGCCGACCGCCGCCGGGCATCCATCGTACGCCAACCGTCGTCGTCCGCTTTGGCACAGGCCACGCCACGCTCGATGTCTTCTCCGGTGGCCTGGCGATAGCGGCCGATCACGACGCCCGGCCGTGACGGATCGGTCGATTCGACCACTCGCCGCTCCTGCGTGATCGTCTCGCCGGCGATCTGTAAGGGGAGATCGGCGGGGTGTTCGAGCGTCTGACGCTGCCAGCGCTCCACCAGTTCGGTGGCCCACTGGGCATTCTGTGTCAGCGCCCAGTCCGTGTCGGGTTCGTTTTCGAATTGCTGCCACGGCTGCTCGGGACCCATGACCGGACCGGAGGGCTGATGCCGATCTTGCGTGCGGCGCGGAGCGTCGGAGACCGTCTTGACCAGTTCATACGATTGGATGAATTTTTCTTCCAGGCGATGCCAGTCCGGACTTCCCACTTCCAGCTTGAAGGCGTGACGCAGGAAGTTATCTTCTCCGGTGTTTTCATCGAGCCGCCGCACGAGATAGCCGATGGCGTGAATAAAATCCTCGCGCGTGCAGGCTGGCGCATACAGCAACAGACTGGAACAGACCTCGAACAAGGCTCGCCGCTGGTGATTGGCCATGCCCTTCGAGCATTTCAAACTGGAGGTATGGGAGGAGGTTGTCTTTCAGTGCATGGACCAGGGCGAAGGAGACTTCGAACAGATTGTGCGACGCGATGCCGAGTCGCACGGCCTGCAGATTCTCGGGCTGGAGTCCTTCGAGCAGCATCCGTTTGAAGTTAGCGTCGGTTTCCAGCTTGGATTTGTAGGGAGCTTGTGGCCAGCCGCGCAGCGACGCTTCGACGCGTTCCATCTCCAGATTCGCCCCCTTCACCAGGCGGATCACGATGGGGTTGCCGCCACGCGCCACACGCTGGCGTGCCCACTGGTTCAACTGGAGCTGTGTCCGGTACGAGTCGGGGATGTACGATTGCAGCGCGATGCCGGCCGCCGCCTGCTGCATGCCAGGCCGGTCGAGCGACTTCATGAACGCTTCGGCCGTGATGCGTCATGTCCCGATACTCTTCCATGTCCAGATAGACGAATTTCGGCACTTCTCTTCCGTCCGCGTGACGAAACCGCGCCTTCATGGCAGCGCGATAGAGCAGCTCGAAACGGTCGGTCAGCACGTCGATCGAGTGTTGCCGGGCGAGCGGCCAGATCTGTGAGAAGATGGTGGAGATTTTCACCGAGATCACTTCAATTTCCGGCCGCTGCAGTGAGTCGAGGTACCGCTTGAGCCGCTGCTCGGCCTCGCCTTCCCCCAACAACGCTTCCCCCAGGATATTGACGTTCATCCGCACGCCTTCGTCCGTACGTCGGGTCAGGTGTTTCGCGAGCAACTCCCGTTCCGCCGGCAGGATCACGTTGGCCGTTTCACGGTGCATATACTCCTTGACCATCGGCACGGCCACGCCCGGCAGGTAACTACCGAACGACTGAAAACCTTTCAAGGCGGCACGCTCCAAGGGGGAGAAGAACCGGGGGATGCCTTGGACATCCAGCACGTGGGTCAATTGATCGGCCACTCGGTAGGGCGCTCGAGCGCGGAAGGCCTGATCGGTGATTTGCATCAAGGTGGACTTGTCCTCGGGATGCTGCATCATGCGATCCAGTTCCGCCTGCTGCCGCCGCTCCTGCGGCGTCTGCAGCTCTGTGGCACGCTCCTGTAGCACACCCGCCAGGAAGATCGTTTGCTGGATCTCCACCGGCAGCTGGCTGTCGGCGACCCTCTGGAACTTACGCAGCAGGTTTTCGAGGCCGGTTTTCAGGACTTGCGACGGTTGCTGCGACATGGTCCTTTATTCCCCACAGAAGAGAATCGTTCGCACGCACCACGTGCGTGTCGGAGCGTGAAAACGCCAGCCGCCTGCCTCCTGACAATCAGGGCGTCGTCACGCTTCCGCATGACGGGAGGAAGGGGGCGACGTTGCTGCCGGCAAATCAGCTGGTGGCTGATCTCCCGGCGTGTTACGAGTGATCTCAAACCCCAGGTCGCGAATCATGCGGTAATCTTCTTCCGGCGGTGGATGTCTTGGACTGGGAACAGCACGAACAATCCTCCGGACACAGACCACCCTTGGCGTTCATCAAAAAGTAGAGTTGGACGGTGTTGCCAAAATACTGCCGACGAATTCGATAGGGGGCGGCCAAAAAGCCGAGCACATCGTCGTCCCCCGCGTCGAGGATCGAAAAGCCATCCTGCCGGGAAATTCGATATCCTTCCAGGGCGGCTTGTGCCAGGTTCTGCCAACGAGTGGCGTCTTGGGGGACTGAGCAGGAATCCATGAAACTCGACGTCAGGACTGGGGACAACCACCAAGACGCGTATCGCCGCCGATGACCTGGCAGCGAAAAACCGCTCCGGCCAATACGGAACCGACTGATCATAGCATGTGCGGGACTCGATCGTCGACTCCGTCAGTGGCCCGGTGGAGCCGGAGATCGCCAGAAAGCGTGTACCGGCGGCAAGCCCCAGGGTGGTTACCAGCTGCGAACCTGTCTTCAGGACCGCCGTGGCACAACCGCCGTAGCCAGCGTCCGGGTGCGCGTCAAATGCAAATCAGATCTAGCATGAAATCATTGCTATGATCTTTTTGGACACCTGAACCATCAGGTTGTTGTGCATCCGTCCCAGGCGACGCCTGAGAAGCCTCTGCGATACTGTCATCAGCTTATTCCACTTGATCGCGGACGATGTCTTTAGGCCGGTTGCCGGAAAGAATGGCGAGGATGATTCCACCGAAATCGAGTAGGGATCGTCGGGTGATGGTTGCGAGCTGATTGGAACAACAACCACATCATCCTCACGATTGAACTCATCGACGGAAACGACCACTACCGGGCGCACTTTGGCGGCGCTTCCGTCCGTGAACGGAAACGGGACCAGGCAAACATCTGCGTGTCTCATGCAGGTTCACCGTCATCCATCGAATAGATATCCTCGGCTGGATTGTTCCAGAAGTCCAGCGCACCACCGTTCTCAAGAAGTCTGTGTCGTTCATCCGCTGTCGGCTCATCGTAAACATGATGTTCACAAGTGCTTGATGAAGTAGTCGAAAACTTCGAAACATCGACGCGAAGATCAGCCCGGACAACTTGAACACAATCTTCCCACTTATTGGTCGTTTGATCAGTTGGCATCGCCTTGCTCCTCGTCTTCATCCACCCCAACGACTGATATCGGCCGTTGCGCCAATATGCGATCGTGTCCGAAGAATCGGACAATATAGGCACCGGGCTCGGGAAAGGTTACGTTGTTCAATTCCAGCACAAGATCACGGATTGTCGTGGGACTATCCTGCGGCAAGGGCCCTCCCATTTTCAGAATCGGTTCGTGGTCGTTGCTCCGAACGATGTCGAGCTTGCACTCTGTCTGCTTCCGCAACTCGGTGAGCGAAACAAACACGCACATTTTTCAGTGGCGAATGGGAAATGCCTCTGCCTGGATCCGCGTGAAAAGCCCAACGAGTGCACGCTTCACGTCGATGCCGTTGGGATGTTTGGTGTCCCTACCAGGTAATCACCAAACAGGGCCGCCACCCCTTACAGAATCTGCCAGAATCCTCGAAAACACTTGCCACCCGCCAGAGTTCCAGCCATTTCGTATCTGCGCTATCACTGGCACGTATGCTTGCTTTCGGGATTCAGTGGGAGTGGGTTGGTGTTCGGCTGGGCTGGTGCGACAGTCCACAAGCTGAGAGGTGAACCATGAGAATCCGGTTTCTTCTTGCGTTGATGATTGTCTACTCAGGTGCCGCGAACACGAGAGCTTCAGTTATCATCAACGGAAGCTCTGAGGAGGGCGCGGCAGTTCCTGATTATTCCGGCTACCTCACGCTGTACGATGGCGATAACTCAATCACCAGAGAACAAGGGCACAAAAGAAGCGGGCGTGTCGGAAATCCGAGCCACGCCCGTTGTTCGTCAGTGATCACCAGCCCATGCTTGGGCCGTCTTGATCGGTGTTCCGCTCAACTCAACGTCGTCTTCGACGCCACGCGATGGGTAATACCATGAGCATTCCGCCCAGCAGCAGCGTCATCGTCGCCGGCTCGGGAATCGGCGCCGCCGCTCCGACCAACTCAACATTGAACGGGATAGGTCCTATGTCGGAACCGATGCTGCCGCTCATGGTGAGTCTAGCTTCCGGCGTCCAGCCGGGTTCCGCGGAGCCAATGTAATCGTCATCCGATACCTCGACGGTCCAATCAAACGGGCCCTCCCAACCTGAAGACGCGTCGTCCGGGTCGATAAGGTAATCGACCCAAACTTCGGTGTTGACTGTACCGCTGGCGATGTGTGTCCCGCTGTCATAAGTCAGAGTTCCAGAATCATTATCGCCTTCGTCAAAGTCGAGCAACTTCAGATTTCCGGCCTGAATGTTATAGATAATTATTTGCAGCAGATCCAAGCTCACCGCGTCGACACTCTCCAACTCCGCGGTTCCTGCCCAGGTGGGGGATGAGCCATCCAAATTCAAAGAAAACGTGCCCGCCATGCGCGTCACATAACTGCCGTTGAAAAAGTCAAATGTCGACTTACTCTGATCGATATTGAATGTATACAAGTCCCCAAACGCCGGCGCCGCCAGGGCCATCAGGACGATCGCAATTGCAAAACCAGATCTCTTTAACATCTCTAAGTTCCTTTACATGGCGTGAAATCATTGTCCGCAGTTCGTTCGACCGCCAAACTACTCTTGATATATCGCCAAGTCTAATTGCAGCTGTTTCAATGCTCAAGCAATTGGTGGGGATTTTTCTGATATTTCTGGTACTGTGCATGATGTCCCACCGGCAGGGGGGCGTGAGCATGGGTCTGCTCGGACTTAGAGTCTCGCCTTCGTTCGCCAACAGGAAGTTGCCGCATCAAAAAGGACCCCGCGACGGGTCCGCAGGGCCTCGACGGGTCCGCGTCAAAGTGGTCCGAGCGGCCCCCTGGTCGGTAACCGGCCCCCAGCTGCAGATCCTCAATGATGCTCATCCAACGCTCCCAGATGACATCAAATCCGCCGTTCTTGCCCTAATCCGCGCCGGAGGTGGTTTGTGATGAGTTGCATCGTGATGAACGCGTCAACAACAGGCCTCGTCCTTAGCTGGCCCGACATTTGTACTTTTGACCGGGAGTTTCTCAATGTCCCGGACCCAGAGGAGGCGATCGACAGTGGGAAAAAAGAAGCGAACTCGCACTAGAGCGACGTGCTGCCAGAAGTGCAGCGTCCGCAGCCACGTTCAGGCCTTATTGCGGCTGGAGCGGCTCAGAGCCAAACGACCGCGTTGTGTGCTTGGCGGCGGTCCGCTGGACCGGTTTCGGGAGGCCCAGCACCGTGGCGGTTGCCCGATCAGGTCAGCCGGGAGGGAGCCCCAGACCGGAAGTCCCGAATTGGCGCATTGGCGGTCTTCTTACCACGACCCCCGCCTCTCTCGCACTGGGACTACCGGTGTGACCTTTCCTACTCTCCACGCCAAAGCCATAAGGTACTGGCCGTAGGCGGTTCATAGGAGCATATGCGGGGGCAGTTGAAAGGCAAAACCGGGCTGGACGCGGCGGGGACGGCGAACCGACCGTCCCAAGAAACACCACCGCCGCTTGTCGTAAGGTGTTGCCCATGAACACAGTTGGCGACAAACGGCGAGACGGGGCGGTAGTGGTCAGGGGCGGGGTCGAACCGCCGACACTCGGATTTTCAGTCCGATGCTCTACCAACTGAGCTACCTGACCAAAAGTGCTGGTTTTCAGGGCCTCAATGTTCGATACACCCTGGCGATTCAGTTGCTGCGACAAGGGATACGCGAGGAGTGTCAAAGCAAACGCCCCTGTGGTTAACAGGGGCTACTCATCCTAGTCGCTCAACCAGGAGGGGTCTTTAAACCAATCGAACCAGCAATGCCCAAGTCTACTTCTCGCATCAAAAGATGCAAGCCCATTATGGCCACACCCCTGGCAGCTTCTGGCCTCGTCGACGATCCGTTGACAAATGCCGTCGACAAGGTGCCAGCAGGACTCTCTCCCGCAGGGGAAAAAAGCGGCGATGGTGCGGTACGAACTTGACCTCTCTTCACGGGCCCTTTTTCGTGGTCAATTCGACCCGCCCCATATCGGTCGGTTTTCCCTTCTCGACCGTGACTTTGAAGGTCGATTTCTTGGGGTCGCTGTATTTGTCATTCAGCTTGTCGGGGCCGCCGTACTGCATGCTGAACAGGTTTAGCGTGCCCCACATGAACGTCACCGAATACTCACCCTCCGGGACGCCATCCGCTTGCTGGTAAGTCGAGATCGCGAATTTTCCGTTGTCATCCGTCATTGCCGAGGAGACGGTCGGCATCTTCTCGTCCATGCCCTTCACGTCCGTCAACGTGACCTGCACCGATGCGGCGGGACTCCCATCCACCACGATCTCTCCGGTGACGGGAAAAGTCTCCTTGCGGGGAGGTCCTTTCGGCCCGCATGATGTGATCAGGCAAGCCATCAGCAACAGCCCCAGAAGGGACAGCCGAGTCTTCATGGGGAATCCTCCCGAGAGACAAATGTCGGAAATTAGTTGTGCTGGCGGCCATCGCCGCCTGGACGGACAACGTGTGTCCGCCCGAACTAGACAACGGATCAGTCCGGAAGGAGCTCGCCCTTCTGGCGTGTGATCCGGCCGGCGATCACCAGGGGATCAACCGACGTGGTGAAGAACTGCGTGGAACCGTCAGCCATGGAGAAATGGCAGCCGCTAGGGTGGAAGCCATGGAAGCCGTAGCCGCGGAGGTTTGTGCAGTTGATGCCGCAAGGTCCCTCCAGGGGTGGAAAAGGCAGTCCACTGTGCAGGGTCCCAGAAAGCCAGTGCTCGCCGTTCAAGGGGTCTCCCCACCCGCCACCGTTCGCGCCGACCAATTGCTGTTTAATCGCAGCCGGGGCGAGGTCCCACGATTGCCGGAGAGTGTAGATATCGTTTCCGCCCGTGCGCTCTCCAATCAGGAAAGTGTTCGACGTACCGTCCGGGATATCCGCGATTCGCGCCGAACGATTGTCCCCCTGGCCCACAGCCCACGATCATGATGTGATCCTGCAGGGCGCCGTGGCGGTTGCCTCCGGAATTCCCGCGATAGGCCAGGTTCGAAAAAGCGCCCCGCACACCGGTGGGAACACAATAGTCCGACGGCGCGGCTCTCCAAGTGAGAGCCGGCAGAAATGGTACCGCACCGGCAGGGATCGCACCATTGTAGATCCGAGTTTTGGCGTCACCCGGCGCCGACGGGCAGATAAAGGCAGGCAGTGGCGTCTGGATGATGGCGACGTTCGCTTGGCCCGCAGGCCCAAATTCGTTAGCAGCCGGCACCTTCGGATTGTACTTATCGTACAACGGCAATTGTTCCAAGAAAGGGAGTGTCATGACACCCCAGGTCCCAATGTTGATGTTGTTGTGCGCCGGGTCGATGTACACGAAGTAGGCCATCGGAAAGGTGTTATTCGCGTCGTGGTAGTTGTGCAGCGCCAGCCCGATTTGCTTCAGATTGTTACTGCACTGCATCCGGCGAGCGGCTTCGCGTGCGGCCTGAACGGCCGGCAGTAGCAGAGCGACAAGAATGCCGATGATGGCGATCACCACCAGCAACTCGACCAGCGTGAAGCCGCGGCGGTGCCGGCCAACAGGAAGTGAATTGGACATAGACCAGCTCCCTCTCAATAAGAAAATAGAAGAAATGGAGGTATCGAGCTCAACCTGACTGTATTTCTAGTCCTCCACCACCTGAGATGCAAGAGATATGGCCAAAAGTTGTGGATGAAACGCTCCGTCGCGGATGTGATGTTGGCTGTCCAGTCGACGTTGGCCACCCGTTGGACCCGGCTGCGGGGCCGCCGCCGTTCAACTCCGCCGCTGCCAACGACTTGCAGGGCGAGGTTGCTTGACATCCCAGTTTACCAGCGGTAGGATCAACGCTTCTTTGGTAGGAACAGATCGAACTCCGTCGCGTGTTGCGTGTGATACGCGCTTCTTTGGCGATGAGTCGCCTGCGGGACCGCTGAGGCCGTCGGGACACCGACGTTCAGGTACGCTGCCCTTGCGCGACCCGGTTCGAATGCGGGAGCACCCTGATGATGGCGATCAAGGGGATGGGAGCTGTACAGACTCGTTTACGGCAGCCAACCTGCTGGCTGGTGGTGCTGGTGGCTGCGGTTTCGGTTCCGCTGCTGGTCCCGACCCGTGCGGTTGCCTACACCCCCACGAGTCCCGAAGTGCGGGAGATGCTCGCCCGCGCTATGTCCTTTCTCAGCACGTCGGCCAAGATGGGACAGGCTGCGCGATTGGGCGGCCAGTGCTTGATCGGGCTGGCCGAATACAAGTACAACGCTCGGTTTGGCGACCGCAACGTGATGCCGCCGATGACCGAGTATGCGTTGGGGGAGGCGCGAGCGAAGGCCGACCGTTTGGCTGGCGAGGACAACTACAGTGTGGGAATTGCCACCATTATGTTGTGCGAAGTGCATCCCGAGGAGAATCTGCAGTTCATCCGGATGTACTTGAGCGAGATATATCGGCGGCAGAAGCCGCATGGTGGCTGGGGGTACGAGGGGCGGACCACGGGCGACCTGTCGCAGTTGCAGTACCCGGTACTGGCGCTGTGGGCGGCCAGAAACGCCGGCTTGGAAGTCGACAACAAGGTCATGGCCGACGTCGTGAACTACGTGTTGCGAGTCCAGGACCCCTCCGGTGCCTGGGGATATCAGGGGAACGATCCGGGCACGTTCACGCGCGTGCCCCAAACCGAGTTGAAGCGTTCCTTGACCGCGGCCGGGCTCGGGAGCCTCTATGTGGGAGCCGATTTTCTGGGGATGTCCAAGACCGGCAAGCCGCGAACGATCTCGGCCAGCGCGGCGCAACTGCCCCCCGCCCTCATTCCAGTGGCCTCTGTCGAGGAGCGGCGGGCGGACAGAGCGGCGGCCTCCTTGGTTAAATCCGATTATCTTCGCGCGGCCATGAACGATGGAAACGAGTGGATTCGCAAGCTCCCGTCGCTGGATTCCCTGCAATACCAATACTACTTCCTCTACGGTATCGAGCGATGTAATAGTTTCCGCGAGAAGGTGGAGGGGACCATCGAAGAGGAGCCAAAGTGGTACAACGAGGGCGTGCGTGTCCTGCGGGAGAAACAGCATCGGGAAGGGTCCTGGGGCGTGGCGAAGCCGCAGGGGCAACCCGACACCGGCTGCGATCCACCTGTCGCCACGGCGTTCGCCATGCTGTTCTTGCTCCGCAGCACCCAGGGGACGATCACGGCATCGATTGACCGTGACGGCATCTTGCGCGGAGGGTATGGGCTGCCAAACGACCTGACCGAAGTCCGCATGCGGAACAACAAGATTGTGGCTCCCGCCATCACCGGGGAAGTGGAAGATCTGATCGGAATGTTGGAGGATGAAGAGGGGGAGAAGATCGAGAACCTGCTGGAGAACCCCGATTCGCTATCGTTGAGCGGCCTGCAGGGGTCGGGAACAGAATACACGCAGCGGCTGGTCCGGATTCTGTGCACGGGGTCTTACAAGTCGCGGATTGTGGCCGCGCGGGCCCTGGGGCGGCAAGGGAGTCTGGACAATGTTCCGATCCTGATTTACGCCCTGACCGATCCCGACGAGCGGGTGATGAAGGAGGCGCGGGACGGACTCCGCTTGATCAGCCGCAAGTTCGATGGCTTCGGATTGCCCGACAAGCCTACACCGGGTGAGTTAGGGTCGGTCGTCAGTCAGTGGAAAGCTTGGTACAAGTCCGTGCGGCCGGATGCGGTATTCCTGCAGTAACAGGCGGGCTCGGACCCGCGTCAGAGTGTTTGTCGGTAGGACGGGATCCTATCCCGTCCGTGCTCTCACTTAGGATACGGTAGGACGGGATCCTATCCCGTCCGTGCTCGCGTCAGAAAAGAGGTTCGCCAAACGGGCTACGCTGTGGGCACAATATAATTGTGGACACAAGAAAAGATGGGGTTGAAAGGGAATTATCGGAAGCCGGCAGTCGGGGCGTTGATCACAGCTACAGGTGACGGTTGAGGGACGATGACGACGGACACCAAGAAGATTCGGATGGCGGTTTCTGCGTACGATCGCGCGGCCAGTTGGGTCGTGTCGCTGAATATTCTCATCGGCTTGGCCGTGGCCTTGTTGTTTCTCTTCTGGCTCAGTCACGTCATCGTCTTGCGGGGCGAGCAGAGTGAAGTGCTGTTGGTCGAAAACGTGGCTGGCCGAGGGGATCACGCGGCTGGTTACGCTCGCGACGTGGAAGCGCCGGGAATTGAAGAGTTGGAGGAAGAGACCGAGCCGAAGGTCGAGCAGTTGCTCGAGGCGGTCACGAACGTTGTTTCCACACAGGCGGCCTCATTGGACAGCGTTCAGACCACGATGCTGAGCAGCAACACGGGCTCCGGTCTGGGTGATAGTCGGCCACCCGGTCCCTTGGGGGAAGGAGACGATATTATCCCGCGCGGCGAACGGTGGGAGATCCAGTACAACTCGAACAGTATCCAAGCGTACGCGCAGCAGTTGGACTTCTTCCAGATCGAGCTGGGAGTGGTCGGTGGCGGCGAAAAAGAAGTCGACTATGCCTTCAATTTGCGGAAATCGCGGCCCGATACGCGGCGAGGTCCCGGTGGTGAGAGCGAGAAACGGTTGTACATGCTGTGGACTTCCGGCGCGTTGAAGCGATTCGATCAACAGTTGCTGCGGGACGCCGGAGTGAAAACAGCGGGCCGAATTGCCATGCAATTCTATCCTCCGCTGGTGGAAGACCAACTGGCCCGCACCGAAATGGCGTTTGCCAATAAGAATGGGAAGACGAGCGTTAAGCAAATCAAGAAGACGGTATTCGGGGTCCGCCGTGAAGGGAACGGCTTTGAGTTCTATGTCGTCAGTCAGCTCTATCGAGCCGTGCCAGCGTAGGGATGGCGGGATGGAGTGAGATGGAGTGATGGAGGAATGGGCACGCAGGTATGTTCGGTCGAGCGACGTCGCTGCTGGATGAGCAGTGAGGTCCTACGTGCACTCCAACACTCCAACACTCCCGGTCTCCAACCCCGGGGGTGACCTGAGAGAAGTGAACCACCACTAAACCTTTGTATTTGTCGAGCGGTAAAGCATGTTAATTGCCGAAATGAATGTCTTTGGGATCCTTGGGAATCTCATGTATGTGGCACTCGGAGTCATTGCCATTTGGGGCGCTTTCTGCGTGGTGATGGTCTGGAACCGTGTGCGTGAAAAACGCTTTCGCAACGAAGACCACCAAGCTGAGTTTCTCGATGCGTTGGACGAGCCGGTACTCCGCGGTGACTTCGAAGCGGCCGAAAACATCCTGGCGATGGATCGTCGCGCGATGTCGCAGTTGGCGCTGTTGGCGATCGTAAATCGCGATATTGGCTTCGCCAAGGTGCGTCAGCTGTTGGTCGATCGCTTCCAGCGCGATGTCTTGGCCGATCTCGAATATCGGCTCAGCTGGGTCAACACGGTCATTAAGAGCGCTCCGATGATCGGGCTATTGGGGACGGTGATGGGCATGATGGGGGCCTTCAAGACCCTGGCCAGCCAGGAGACGGTTAAGCCAGCACAGTTGGCCGGAGATATCAGTTTTGCTTTGATTACCACCGCGATCGGGCTGACCATTGCCATTCCGTTGCTGTTGGCCACCGCCAGCATCAATGTGCGGATCCGCAAAATGGAGGATCTCGTGGCGTCCGGCTTGACCCGTTTCCTGGACACCTTTCGCGCCGGGCTGGGTTCTTCCGATACACCGCGACACAAGTGAGATGGTGGTCATTAGTCATTAGTCATTAGTCATTAGTCATTAGTCATTAGTCATTAGTTGCTTGTTGAGTCGGTGGCGCAGTGTCACGTACGTGAAATGGAAGAATCCGGAATGCGAAGCAGACCACTGACCACTGACCACTGACCACTGACCACTGACCACTGACCACTGACCACTGACCACTGACCACTGACCACTGACCACTGACCACTGACCACTGACCACTGACCACTGACCACTGACCAATGACCACTGACCAATACGAGATATCGTGCCGATGGCTAGTCAATCCGAAGTGCAAGAGCAGGACATGGAACCTGTGGTGCTCCACCCCAGGCGGTCCATGGGGGATGCCGAAATCGACATCACGCCGATGATCGACATCGTGTTTCTGTTGCTCATTTTCTTTCTGGTAGCCTCGAAAATGGACGAGGCGGCGACGGTTAAATTGCCACCGGCTCGGCGGGGCATCGACGTGGCGCGCGAAAACGCGATTGTTGTCATTGTGAAGAAGAATGAGGCTGGCGATCTGATCGTCGCCCGCCGCGACGGGAGTCCGTTCTCTGCCGATCTTGTGCAGCAGGAGACGGAGATTGGCGAATATGTGGACGCGGGCCTGACGGGATCGCCCCCCTTCGACCGGCCGATGGAGGAGATCATTGTCAAGGCGCAGGGAGACGTGCGGGAAGGTGATGTCGCTCGTGTGGCCGAGGCGATTGGAAAAGTGACCGATACGCCGCTGTTGAATTATGCGGTCACGGAGGTTCAATAGCGGTACGGTCCGCACATCGGCCAGCCGGCTGGCCGCCAACGTGTGCATCGTCGAGCGCGACCGTGCCGCCGCGCACATCAGCATTCCAAATCCGAAATGAACGTTGACATGGGAAATAACGGTAGTGACTGATCGGCCTGCACTGATGGTAAGCACGCGTTTTGTTGGGGCTGGCGTCTGCTGGCACCAGTTGGTGTGTCGGGTAGACGTAGTGAGAAACGCATGAATGACCAGCGGGACAAAGCGGACGGCAGACATGCGCCACTCGGTCCGGCCGGCCAGTCGGGGCAAGCGGGTGTGCCGCGTAAGCCGCGTCGACCACGTTTCAAGGGGGGCCCGGACGACGTTACGGTCGACAGCTTGATCATCGACGGGGCCGAACTCGATACCGCGTATCACCATGTGGAAGAGTTGGGAGCGGCCCCGGATCGCGTGGTGTTCCGCAGCTCGTTTCGTGACTCGAACGAGATGGATATGACTCCCATGGTCGACGTCACGTTCTTGCTGCTGATCTTCTTCATGGTCACGGCGGCGTTCAGCCTCCAGCGTTCGTTGCCGGTGCCGACCCCGCATCCGGACGAACCGAGTGCTAATGTACAACAGCGCGACCCCTCGGAAGACCCCGACATCGTCACGGTCCATGTGGATGAGAACAACACGTTTCGTGTTGTGACGACCCAATGGGATGTGGAAGCGCCGAGCAAGCACGAGCTGCTGATCAGGTTGCGCGAGGCGTGTGAAGGAGGCAACGAGGGACGCCGGCCTTCGAAACTGCTGGTGATGGCCAATGTGGATGCCATGCACGAATCGGTAATTGCGGCCATGGATGCGGGGAGCCAGGTGGAGATGCAGCAAATTCAACTGATGATGGTGGAAGAAAACGAGTAGCGGCGGCGGGTGCCACCGGCTCTGCCAGCGATGTTGGTCCCTCGCTGCGGCCAGCACTGGCAGAACCAGTGGCAACCTTGGGCGGTGACCGGTCAGCGACTGATCCTCCGGCGAGATGCGAGGGAATTTGGGCATGATGATCGAACAGTTTATCGATCGCTTACAACAGCAGGGGCTACTCGACAAAGAAATTGTCGAGGACCTGCAGCGCCGAGTCGCCGCGCGAAAGGGAAAAAGATCACTCCCGAAGCGGTTGCGAAATATCTCGTCGATAAAGGACATCTCACGCGTTTCCAGGCGACCAGACTCGTGAACGAGTTTATCTCGTTGCCTGAGGCCGGTCGGAGTGCGGACACGCCGAGGAAGAAAGCCGAATCCGATGAGCTGACGCTGCTGCCGGACGACGATGCGCTGACGTCGGTGCGCGAAACACGCGCACAGTCCACCGCCGCGTCGGACAAGAAACCGGCGGTCCTCGCGGACGAGGATCTGGAAGCACTCACCGCCATTGACGAAGACCTCTTCGGCGACAAGAAAGCGGGCCCAAAGCCAGCGGAGAAGTCGGCCGCTCCACGGCAGGCGGCGGAGAAGCTGGCGGCGGAGAAACAAGCCGCGGCAAAAGCGGCGGCGGCAAAAGCGGCCACCGACAAAGCCGCCGCCGACAAGCGGGCGGCCGAGAAAACGGCGGCCGAAAAAGCCGCTGCCCAGAAACGGGCGGCCAAGGGCCGACCGGAACAGGGGGCCCCGAGGCAGGAGCCGTCATCGTCCCAGTTGCCGGCACCCCCCCGCCACAGCCCCCCATCGAACCGGTTGCCCCGCGGGGCGAGCGGGCGCTGGACGATTTGGGGGCCGAGCTGGAGGCGAGCAGTACTTGGCTTCGGGCGCTTCGGGGGCCGCGGCTTCGGTGGGGGGCCAGCCACCGGTTGTGCGCAAGCTGCAGAAGTCGAGTGAATGGGATTCGATGCTGCTGTTGGTCGGCGGTGCGTCGTTGGGAGTGTTGCTGATCATCGGAGGGTTTCTTTATTTCTCGCTGACACGTGGTGCCGCCGAGGACATGTTCGGGGCGGCGGAGACGGCTTACGGCAACGAATCGTATGCGCAGTCGATCAAGCTCTACGACAAGTATCTGGAGGACTATCCCACGCACGAGAAGGCAGGGTTAGCACGCGTCAAACGTGAAATCGCTCGCATACGCCAGGTCTTTAAGAATCCGGACCAGGGGCTGACCGTTGCGACCGAAGTACTGCCAGTGATCGAGAATGAAGAGGATTTTCCCCAGGTCCGGGACGAACTGGCCAGTATGTTGCCGCAGATTGCCCGGGGCTTCGTGGATCAGGCCTTCTTGACGGATGATCGTGCCGAGAAGGAAACCTTGCTGGTCCAGACGTCAAACGCCATGAAGCTGGTGAACAATGCCGTTTACATCCCCACCACTCTGCGCAAATCTCAGCAGACGACCATTGCGACGATCGAGGAAGATGTCGCGCAGCGTGCAGCGCGAGATTGATCGCGAAAAGGATCTGGTGGAGACGGTCAATGCCATCAACGCGTCCGTCTTATCGGGAGCGACGCAGTCGGCTTACGAGGCACGCGAGTCGCTGTTGAGCAAGTACCCTGGGTTGGACACCAACGAGATGCTGCACGAGGCGGTCCTGCAGATTTCCGAAAAGCAGCGGGAACAGGTGCATATTGTTAATGAGCCGCTCCCGGCCCTGGTGGATGACCCGGCGGCGCCAGCCGCTACAGCGGTAGTGCTATCCCATCGGATGGGGCAAGCCGTGGGAGGCGTGGCGGACTATGTCGTGTACGTGCTCGCCGGCGGATCCATCTTCGCGCTGGACGCCTCGAGCGGAGATGTACTCTGGCGACGTTTCGTGGGACTCGAGACGACTACCTTTCCACAGCCGTTGTCCAACGCTGCCGCACTCTCGGATGCCATTGCAGCGGATCAGCGGACACAGGAAGTGTTACGGCTGGACGCGAAAACCGGCACACTGGTCTGGCGGCTGCCGATTGGTGAACCGTTTGCCGATCCCGTGATCATCGAGGACCGCGTTTACATTGCCGCTCGCTCGGGCAAGCTGTATATCGTCGACACGGCGACGGGAAATGCCGCTTCGCACGTACTGATCCCACAGTCGCTGGAGACGGGACCGGTGGTGTCGGATCGTCGGCCGTACTTCTACCAGCTGGGGGATCAAGACAACTTGTATGTCATTTCCCGGGAGACGCTCGAGTGCAAGGAGGTCTTCTACATCGGCCACCGACGGGGAACGATTGCCGTACCGCCGGTGATGGCGCTGGGCTATTTGTTTGTCGTGGAGAATGCGGGGCCCGATTTCTGTCAACTGCACATCATCGCGACCGACCAGGAAGGATTGAATCTCAAGTATGCGCAGAAAACGGAACGCTTGCAGGGACAGGTGCTGGTTCCCCCCGTTGCCGGACGACGACGAGTGTTGGTGGCGACCGATCTGCGAGCGGTGGAACTCTATGATGTCGATCCGAACAATGCGAGCACCACGCCGGTGACGTCGGCCGGCCGCAACAATGCCACGGCCGAAGCTCCGATCATCAGCTATCCGCTCCTGACGAGTGGTTATATGTGGATCGCCAATAATCGCTTCACGAAATACCAGGTCCAGGCCTCAACGGGCAAACTTCCCAGCGAATGGGTGCAGGACGAGCAGGACGTGTATGTGGCTCCGTTACAGTTGATTCAGGACGTGATCATCCACGTGCGGCGGCGGCAGGGGGCAGCCGGATTCACGGTCGCCGCCACGCGCGTGAATGACAAGGACCCCAGTTGGCAGACGGAGATTGCGGTCCCCTCCCGCAGTATCTCGGTGAAGGGCGAGAAAATCGAATCGGTGACGGCGCGTGGCCGATTGTTTGAAGTCGATCCCGCCAGCATGAGCCAGGGGATTGTCACGCAGGCCAAAGCCAGTGCCACGCGCGACGACAGGCTGGTCTTGGCGCTGACCGATGCCATCGACATGGGGAGTGGCCAGTGGGGTTTTGCGCCTCGCAGCGGGTACAACCAGATCGTGTTCTACCGGCCCGAGGGGGAGAACGCGGGACTGCGCCTGCTCACGCTCACCGTTCCCTTGGGAGATGCCTCGATCGAGCCGACTCCGTTTGAGGGTGGCTTGCTGGTTCCCCAACGCGACGGACGCGTGGCACTGTCCGATACCACGACCGGTGCCGACAAGGCCGATCCGTTTCATCCGGAGATTGAGGCGGGGACCGATACTCGCTGGAATGGAGCCGCAGTGCTGGACGGAGGTAAGGAGTTCGTGATTTCCAACGACCGGCAGCGGATTTATCGCGTGGGGATCAGCGAGAAGCCTCAGTTGCATTTGCAGGAACTCAGCTCATTGGCCGTATCCGAGCGGTTTTTTGGGCCGCTGGCCGCCCTCGAGAAGGTGTGCTATGGCACGACGCGTGCGGGAGCGGGCGACACGTTGGTGGGCTTTGAGCTTCCGGCGCTGAAAGAAGCGCAGAAGTGGCCGCTCAAGGGGCGCGTCCGCTGGGGCCCGCAGCGCGTCGGCGACCTGGTGCTGCTGGCCACCGATACGGAGTTGATCTGTGTGGACGGGCAGCCACAACCGCGCTGGAATGTCGCGCTGGAGCATGCGCCGCTTGTGGGCCTGCCGTGGGTCGTCGACACGCAGCTACTTCTGGCCACCGACGACGGCATGCTGTTGCGCATCGACGCGGCAAACGGCGATACCGTGGCGGCGGTCAATGTGGGTGAGCCGCTCACCTGGGGACCGATTCCCTATCAAGACCGGTGGTTGGTCGCCGGCAAGTGTGGTGTGCTGATGATGGTCGCCAACCCGAGTCCCTGAGGTTTGCGGGATGAAATTGGTTTACAACGAGCATGGTTGGTTAAGAGAGATGTCCCGCCGATGCGGTGGCTCTCGGCGCTGGCGCCACCTATGCCTGGTCGTGCTTGTCGGGCTGTGGGTCCTCCGCGGGATGGCTGCCGTCGGGATGCCTCAGGAAGCCGACAAAGAAGCGGCGGGGGAAGATCCGGAGGTGAAGCTCCAGGTCAAGTTGGAACTGTTGGAACGCTCACCGTTCGATCAGGTCACGCTCGACGCCGAGAATGGCAACGCCGTGCTCGATATCGTGCCGCTGGAGAGCATCCCGACCGACCCCAAGCCGACGGATCGACTGCGCATTCACCTGGTGAGCGACCCGGAGCAGGCTTATGAGGTTTTGTGGCAGCACATCGTCAAGTTCAAATCGTATCATCAGCTGGTATTCGACGAAGCTCAACGTCGCATGCGCGAGAAGAATTACGACGAAGCATTCCGCGATTTCGACTACTTGCTGCACCACACGGCCGTCACACCCGGGCTCAACCAGTCCGTGCTGGAATACCTGCTGGAAAATGCGGCGGTGCTGGCGGACGAGACGAACTATCAGCACGCACTGGCAATTCTGGAGGAGGTTGCGCGGCGCGATCCCGACTACCGCGCGGCAGAAGTGGCCACTCGGCTCGCTCAGGTCGCCGACAAGCTGATCCTGGCGGAGGTGGAGCGCGAGGATTTTCGCAAAGCGCGCGGCATGATCGAAAGGCTGGAAAAAGAATACGGGTCACAGCGTATCGAGTCGTTGGGACGGTGGCGGCAACGGCTGATCGAGGAAGCGACGCAGCTGGAGCAGCAATCCCGGCAGCAGATGGAGCAAGCGTCGTATCGCGAGGCCGAGCGGTTGAGCCGCAGGATGATGCGTATCTGGCCCGCTTTGCCCGGCGGGGAAGAGTTGCGGCGCGAGATCGCCCGCCGCTATCCGATGGTCATCGTGGGTGTGGCGGAAAGAGCGGGAAAACAGGATGTGACCAGCATCGAGAGTTGGCCTGCTCGGCGCACCGGCAGGTTGACGCAGCGGACCCTCGTGCAGTTCATCGGCGCTGGCCCGGAAGGGGGCCAATATCTTTGCCCGTTGGGGGACTATTACCAGAGCGACGATCGTCGCCGACTGACCGTGCAACTGGCGCAGAACGCCGAACACAAAGCCGGAGTACAAGTCACCGGCTATGACGTATCCGACCGCGTGCTGGCCATGGCGGATCCCGAGTCGCCGCGGTACGACCCTTCCTGGGCGGCTCTGACGCGCGGGGTCAGTGTCGAGGACGTGTTTAAAGTCCACATCGATCTGCGCCGTCCCCACGTTCTTCCCGAGGCGATGCTACAGATCCGACTCGACAAAACGAGCGATGATCCCGACGCCCTGTCCCCCGGCGACGGGCCCTATCTGCTGGCCGACACTCAGGATGAAGATCTGCATTTTGTGGCCAATCCGCACTACCCATTCCCGGGGAAGGAAAATCCGTCGGAAATTGTGGAGCGGTACTTTGCGACGTCGCAAGATGCCGTCTCCGCGTTGCGGCGGGGCGATATCGACGTCGATCGACTATTTGTTCCCCGATGATGCAGCCCGGTTGAAAAACGACGATTCCCTCAACGTCGTTCCCTATGCCCTGCCCACGATCCATGTGCTCGTTCCTAGCTACAGCAATCCGTTCACGGCGAATCAGACATTTCGCCGCGCGCTGCTGTACGGGATTGACCGGCGAACGATTCTGGACACGGAGGTATTGGGGAACAGTAAGATCGCCGGGTGTCAGGTCATTAGCGGCCCGTTTCCACTCGGCACGCGCGACAATGATCCCCTCGCCTACGCTTATGACACGCGGATTGCCCCGCAGCCGTACTATCCACGGCTGGCCTCCATCCTCAAGGTCTTGGCCCATCGCGAACTGCGCGAGATAGCCAAGAAACGTAACGAGGAGATCCCCGACGAGATCAAGCTGGTGATCGGATATCCCGGCAATCAGATCACACGCGTGGCTTGCCAGGCGATCGCCCAGTATTTGCAGGTGGTCGGTATTGAGTGCGAGCTGCGCGAGTTGCCGCCGGGGATGAGCACGGATCCGACGGGTGAGGTGGATCTGCTCTATCTCCAGGTGGCGATGTGGGAGCCGGTGATTGATGCGCGCCGCCTGCTTGCCCCGTCGGGCGTGGCAGCCTTGGGGAACGAGTATGTCGGCATGGCGCTGCGGCGGCTCGATGCCGCGAAGAACTGGCGTGAGGCACGCGAGCGGTTGCACGAGCTGCATCGTATCGTGCAAGAACAGGTGGCGGTCATACCGTTGTGGCAAACGGTGAACTATCTGGTCCACAGTCGCCAACTCAGCGGCTTGGGGCCTCGTCCCTTGACACTCTATCAGGACGTTGAGCAGTGGCAGGTCACCGCGCGCGAATCGGGTCAGTAGTCGACTTGTTATTTGTTAACAAGTAACGAATAACAAATAACAAATAACAAGTAACAAGTAACAAAGACCCATGAAACCACCTCCGTACACAACCCGCAGCGTATGCCTCTGTGCCCTGGCGTGGCTGGCGATCATGATCCAGTGCCTCGTCGGTGGGACGAACGTCGCATGGGCGCAAGACACGTGGGAGTATTCGCCCTATCGCGTGTGTGTGTGGCTGGCCGTCTGTCCGTCCGCCGAGTTGCCGCCACGGGTGCAACAGGCGATTTTGTCTGAACTGCGCTCGCAGGCTCCGGTCTATGCGGGAGCGACCTGGCGTCTGGAGGCGGAGAGGGCGCCGGCGGCACTGAATTCGACGCTGGCGACGACCCTGGAGGACCTGACGGTCGATCGAATTGCCGCGACCGGCAACGAAGTCTTCTCGGCCGACAAACTGATCTTCTTGACGGTGGCGGAGGATCAAGGGGACTTCCTGTTGGCGTGCCGCGAATTGGACTGTCAAGCACGTTCGTTAAGTCAGGTGGTCCACCGCCGCGTGCTGCAACGTTCTCGCTTGGCTCGAGATTGCGTTGCTGTGGTGGCCACGACTTTCTCGCCGTTGGTGCGGGTGGAGCAATCACGTGGCCGCCACGCCACGGCGCGGGTGCGGGCCGGTGGTTTGGTGCGGCACGAGCATTGTGTGTCACTCGTCAAATTGGGGGACGTGTTGCGGCCGGTGATCCGTCGCAATGACCGGCGTGGAGAGCCGAAACCGGGCGGGATTCAGGAGATCGACTGGACTTTCCTGACCGTGCGGGTGAACAGCAGGATTATTTGCTGCAGTGCGAAGTCCTTTCCGCCATGCGCAATCCGCTGGAAGGTCGCAGCAGCGTGAGCGTCGAGAAACTGGCTTTGCTCGTCCGGCCACGCGGCGAGAAAACCAGGTTGCGCCTGCTATCCAAGGGAGATGTCTCGAAGCCGTTGGAGGGCTATGAGATCTTTGCCAAGAAACCGCTGCCAAAAGAGTCCGAAGAAAACAATACGGCGGTGCGGCTGGGGCTGACCGACTGGCGGGGCGTGATCGATATCCCTTCTGACGAATTTGCCGCTGCGACTGGTCTATGTCAAGAACGGTACGTATCTCATTGCCCGGCTTCCGATCGTGCCAGGCTACCTGCGCCAGGAGACGGTGGAGTTGCCCAACGATGATAAGCGTCTCGAGACCGAGGCGTTTGTCAAAGGCATGGAGAGTACGGTAATGGATCTGGTGGCGCGCCGTGAAATCCTCGCCGCCCGCATTCGCCGCCGCCTCGACCAAGGGAAAATCGACGAAGCTCGCCAATTGCTCGAAGAGATCAAGTCGTTCCAAACCAAGGATGATTTGGAAGTCATGTTGAGCAGCCGGCAGCAAGCCGGTCTGGCATCGTCCGACGAACGAGAGCAACGTCGTATCGATCAGTTATTGAGTGGCACGCGCATTCTGCTCAACAAGTACCTCGACCCGGACCAGTTAGTCGCACTGCAGCGAGAAGTGGATCAAGCTGCCGCATCGCCTGGCTCTGCGCAGCCTCAGAAGTCAGATGTGCCAGACGAGAATGCGGCCGCTGTGGAGCAGACCACCCCGGAAACAGTCACCCCGGAAGCAACCCCCACACCGACTCAGTGACTGCCACGCGAAATCATAGTATTTCATCTCGTAGGCCAGACATCTGCGTGGTTGTGTCAAGGGCTCGTGTCATCACCTCGACGGTGTGGCACTCTGCAACCAGGGTCGCGGCTCAGCCTGGGGAGACGACCGACCATCACGAGGCGGCCGCCATGAACCGGCACCTGGCCTGGAGGCGTGTGGCATCGGTGTTACGCAATGGCGAGTCCCCACATCGTGCCGGTGTGTCTCGCGATCAGTTCAGCAAGGTACTGATCAGAAATCCCAGTACGACACCGACCAACAGCGAAACGGAGATCGACACGGCCAGTGCGACGGGCACGGTCAGGTCTCGGTACGAGGAATGCGGATAGGTCAGTGCGGGGGGAGGCGGTTTGCGGCGGCGACGACCGGTGCGAATCCGCAGCGTGTCTTGTCCCGCGCCTGCCAAGGGGTCCGTATTCTGCGACCATTGACTTGAACCGCGACTCGATTCCACGTCTTCCGCGTCGTAGCTCCCCTCGTTCGTGTCGTGCAGTTGTTCCAGATCGTCATTGCCGGTCGGCAGCGGCGGTGGCATCCAGGGACTCTTGGTGAGCCTTTGCGACGGCAATGCCACCGCATCGCTGGCCCACGGCTCCAGACGTTGACAGACCTCGGCCGCCGTCTGCACGCGGGCCGCCGGGTCCTTTTCCATCATGTCGGCGATGATTTCCACGAATTCTTCGCTAATATCCGGATTGAAACGCCGCGGGTGCCAGGGCGTGTCTTCCAGATGCCGCCGCGCCTTCTCGCGCGTCGTGCCGCCGGGGAAAGGCACTTTGCCCGTGACGGCGTAATAGAGCGTGCAGCCCAGCGAGTAGATGTCACTGGCGGGAGTGATCTCGCGAGGACTCCTGATTTGCTCCGGCGACAGGTAATCGGCGGTCCCCACGATTTTCCCGGCACGTGGGTCTTCTTCCGCCATATGAATGAAGCCGGCCAGCCCCAAATCCGATACTTTCGCTCGTCCGTCAGGGGTCACCAGTACGTTGCCTGGTTTCACATCGCGATGCAGCAAGCCCCTCTGATGTGCATATTCGAGCCCTTGTGCCGCCTGCCGCATGATGTTCGCCGCCTGTTGGATGGAGAGCGGCAGTCCCTGGGTCCGAATCAATCGGCGGAGGTCCATGCCGGGGACAAACTCCGTCACCAGGTAATAGACGTTCCCGTCATGGCCCGCGTCATAGGCACGGACCAGATTCGGGTGATCCAATTGGGCCTGCGTGCGGATTTCACGGGTGAAATTGACGATCGCCTGCGGCGTGGATTTGTTCAGGGGCAGCACTTTTACGGCGGACTCGCGCCCCATCATTTCATGAACAGCCTTGAAGACTTGCCCCATCCCCCCCTGCCCAATCCAGTCGGTGATGATGTAGGGGCCCAAATTCAGTTTTGTGCGGCCTTCCTTCAACTGGTCCGCCTGATAGGAAGTCAGCACATCGAGTTCCACGAGTTTGGCGGCGAGCTCCTCGTCGGTAACTTCGCGCGACGCCGACCCGCTAGGAAAACTGCGAATAGCGGCCTCCACACGATCGAGCTGCTCCTGCGTGATCAGCTTGCTCGCCAATGCGGACGTGCGAAATAAGGAGACTTCAGGGGTAACCACGCCGGGACGCCTCAAGAACAGAGGAAAAAGCTCGTTCCGCGCTGTGAAAACCGCACGGGACTGTGGCAGCGAAGTGACATACAGACTACCTACTAGCCTAACTTGAGAAGCCTTATTGCGCCAAGTGTTTGCGGCACGCAACGCGTGCCGGGGCGCGTGACAGTCCGCACATCCGGCCCAATCCCGCCACGCAACGCGGTGAAGCATTTTGGAGTCGAGAAAAGCTGCCTGCCAGCTCGTAGCCGAAGTCGCCAGACTTCGGAGGCTGCCTGTCAGCTCGTAGCCGGAGTCGCCAGACTTCGGAGGCTGTCCGAATTCTGGCGACTTCGGCTACGGAAATGCTTCCTCGCGTTGCCCGCCACGGTGAGGGCGGACGACCGTCGGGGCGCTCATCGGCCCGCCGGTTCAGGTGGCGACAAACCGCCGCCACGACGGAGGTAACGCCGCGACCAAGTGGATCTGTGCCTTCGTGGTCGGGTGGGAAAACTTCAGCTCGCGAGCGTGCAGGGCGATACCCGGCTCAAACGCCACCGCGCTGCCGTATTTCCTGTCACCCAACACGGGGAGCCCGTGGCTGGCGAGTTGGACGCGGATTTGATGCTTGCGCCCCGTCTCCAATTCAATCTCCAACGCCACCGGTCGCCGCGTGCCGTCGAGAGTTCGATAGGAGAGGATCGCCTCTTGAGCGCCGGTCTCCCCACACTGGCTGGCCAGCACTTTTCGATGTCGCTCGTCTTTGCGCAACCAGTCCGTCCAGGTGCCAGCAACGGGTACGGGAACACGTTCGACTAATGCCCAATAACGCTTCTCGACGTCACGCTGCCGATACTGCGCGGAGAGCCGAGCGGCGGCTTTCGACGTGCGTGCTATCAGGACGACGCCCGTCACCGGCGCATCGAGTCGACTGACAATTCCCAGGAAGACGTTGCCCGGCTTGTGATATTTTTGCCGGATGTACTCTTTGGCTACCGACAACAGACTGGCGCGATCGCTTTCCACTCCCATCGTGGGCAAACCGGCTGGCTTGTTGATCGCCAACAAGTGGTTGTCCTCGTACAGAATCTGAAATGGCGTAACAGGCATGGATTTCCAGGTCGAAGTGCCGCGAACCGTTGTGTGGGAGAAACGTGATAACAGGGCAAGTTACTGTAGCGCGGCCGGAGGCCGCAACCCAACAGGAAATTCATGTTTTCCGGCGCACTTGACTGTGACCCGACGCAACCTACGTTTGAGCGGAGCGACCAGGTGCGAGCGACCAGGTGCCACGCAGTCCCAAAAAGGGGGGGGCCATGATCTCGGTGCGGCAATTCGAGAACCTCATCGTGGTTCGACCCGAGACCCACCGATTGGATGAGATGATGGGCCGGCAGTTGGTGGCCGCCATGCGCGATTACATCAACCCGGGCGCCCACATCATCCTGAATCTTGCCGATGTCGTCTATCTCAACAGCGAAGCGCTCGGATACATCACCACGTGCGCCCGCCGACTCTCGCACCTGCACGGCTCGCTGGCCGTGTGCGACTTGCAGGAAGGCCCCCGCGGCGTGTTTCGGATTCTGCGGATGGAACGCGTTTTGCGCGGTGTATTCGACACGGAACAAGAAGCGCTGGCCACCCAGCCGTGATGGCGGATCGTCGTGGTCAATTGGACGGTGCGTGTCGGGTGGGTCTCCGACTCCGAGCTTGAGATTTGGCTCAACGAGATTTCCCAGGGTTGTGCTGAGCTCATTGATCGACCGTCACGCGCTCTCCTGTTGGGCGACGTTCGCTTTTGCTTTGAGAAATGACCGTCGCTAGACACTCTCGAGCAGCGACGGGTCCGACAGAAGCTGATCGAGCAATTCCAGAGGCAGGCCCACAACGTTCGATGCGCTTCCTTCGAGGATATGAATCCAGGGCACACCGTCCTGATAGCCGAACGCGCCGGCTTTGCCTTCCCAGGCATCGGTGGCGAGATACTGTTCGAGTTGCTGATCCGACACTTCGTCCATCCGCAGCCGAGTCACGGCGACGGCGACTCGTTTCACGTTTTTCGGGCGCGTCCAGACGCAGATTCCACTGAGCACACGGTGCTCGCGGCCACTGAGCAAGCGGAGCATCTGGCGAGCATGATCCTGATCGACCGGCTTACCGAGAATTTGGCCGAGGCATTCGGCGACCGTATCGCAGCCAATAACGATTCCGTGGTCCACGCGTGGAGCGACGTCGGCTGCTTTCTGGTAGGCCAGCCGCGCCACCAATTCGGGCGGCGTTTCGCCGCTGCACACTCCACATTCGGCGCTGTCAGAGGGTGGGATGACCTGGAACTGATAGCCGGCGGCAGCGAGCAATTCGCGGCGTCGAGGAGATTGGCTGGCGAGGATTAGGGGTCATTGGTCATTGGTCATTGGTCATTGGTCATTGGTCATTGGTCATTGGTCATTGGTCATTGGTCATTGGTGCGGCGATCGGACGTGCCAGATATACTATGTCAAGGTGTTGATCTTGGGGGAATGGGGACAGCGATGATGGACTTGAACGGGCTGCTTCAGCAATATTATGACATCGTACAACAATTGAAGTCGTTGGAGGAACGAAAGAATGAGCTGCGCGAGCAAATCAGGTCGGCTGTGCAGCAGCAAGGGTGCTTTGCAGCGACGACCATCGGCGAGACGACGGTAAATGCCTCTGTTCGCACCTCGGTCAAAGTCGACTACGACGAGGCGGGATTGCGCAAGCGGCTCGGCGACCGATTCCATTTGATCCTGGCCCCGGATCCCAGAAAAGTGGGCAAGCATCTGGCCGAACTGCGTCCTGCATTGGAGCCATTTCTCGATACGATTGGCAGCGTTTCGCCAGAGCTCGTGGCGCAGCAGATTGGAGAAGGGGCCCTTACGATTCATGATTTTGCCGGCTTATTCAAGAAAGAACAAAAGAGCACGCTCATTGTCAAAATGGTGCCAGCAGCGCAGCAGCCTGGACCTACCACCAATAACAAGTAACCAATAACCATACAGTAACCAGTAACAAGTAACCAGTAACCAATAGTAACCAAGTAACAAGTAACAAAAAAACCCTGGTGCTTTCGCACCAGGGCTTTTTCTTGTAATGAACCCGGCGATACCTACTTTCACGCTTTTGGCACTATCATCGGCTCGGAAAGCTTAACTACTGTGTTCGGGATGGGAACAGGTGTGACCTTTCCGATATGGTCACCGGGAAGAAGCGCGGCGGGCGATGAAACCCAACCGCGCTTGGTCGGTTGTAGTGGGTAGCAGGCAAGGCCGAACTGTGTCAGCGACACAGCGGGCCCGTGCGAACATGAATACTGGAGAGTGTTGGATAAATGTGGCCAAGCTTTCGTCCGTTAGTACCAGTTAGCTGAACACATTACTGTGCTTACACATCTGGCCTATCAACCTGGTCGTCTTCCAGGGGACTTTCCTCGCAATGCGAGTTACGAAACCTAATCTTGGAGAGGGCTTCACGCTTAGATGCTTTCAGCGTTTATCCTTTCCGTAGTTAGCTATCCAGCCGTGCCGCTAGCGCGACAACTGGTACACCAGAGCTACGTCCTTCTAAATCCTCTCGTACTAAAGAAGAACCTCCTCAAGTTTCGAACGCCCACGGCAGATAGGGACCGACCTGTCTCACGACGGTCTGAACCCAGCTCACGTACCACTTTCATTGGCGAACAGCCAAACCCTTGGGAGCTTCTTCACCCCCAGGATGTGATGAGCCGACATCGAGGTGCCAAACCGCCACGCCGCTATGGACGCTCGGTGGCGATAAGCCTGTTATCCCCGGAGTACCTTTTATCTGATGAGCTATGGCCCTTCCATACGGAACCACAGGATCACTAAGACCTACTTTCGTATCTGCTCGACTGATGGGTCTCGCAGTTAAGCACCCTTCTACCTTTACGCTCTACGCCTGATTGCCAACCAGGCTGAGGGTACCTTTGTACTCCTCCGTTACTCTTTGGGAGGAGACCGCCCCAGTCAAACTGCCCAACTGACACTGTCCCTTGCCCGGATTCACGGGATCAAGGTTAGAACTAAAGCATATCCAGGGTGGTATTTCAAGGTTGACTCCACGAGAGCTGGCGCTCCCGCTTCACAGTCTCCCACCTATCCTACACAAAACATACCTCAGCCCAATATCAGCCTACAGTAAAGGTTCACGGGGTCTTTCCGTCTAACCGCGGGTACGTGGCATCTTCACCACGACTACAATTTCACCGGGTCGGTGGTTGAGACAGTGCTCCTGTCGTTACGCCTTTCATGCAGGTCGGAACTTACCCGACAAGGAACTTCGCTACCTTAGGACCGTCATAGTTACGGCCGCCGTTTACCGGGGCTTCGGTCGCCAGCTTCTCCTCCGAAGTGGATAACCGTCTTCCTTAACCTACCGGCACCGGGCAGGCGTCAGACTCTATACATCCTCTTACGAGTTAGCAGAGTCCTGTGTTTTTGATAAACAGTCGCAAGAGCCGATTTTCTGTGGCCCCCAGCAGCGTGAACCATCAGGGGCACCCCTTATCGCGAACTTACGGGGTCATTTTGCAGAGTTCCTTAACCACCGTTCTCCCGAGCGCCTTAGACTACTCGTCTCGCCTACCTGTGTCAGTTTTAGTACGGTCACGAACGCTTCAACCCTTAGAAGCTTTTCTTGGACGTTCTTCAGATGACTTCGAGAACTTAAATGCTCTCGGTCCCATCCTTTGGCTTATGAGGGCGGATTTTCCTATCCCTCACCTCCAGATGGTCCACGGACATTTCTAATCGTACCGCTCACCATCCAAACGCCGTCCCTCCATCGCTCCACGTTCATGGCGCAGGAATGTTGACCTGCTATCCATCGTCTACGCCTTTCGGCCTCGACTAAGGTACCGGCTAACCCTGGGCGGATTTACCTTCCCCAGGAAACCTTAGGCTTTCGGCGAGCAGGATTCTCACCTGCTTTATCGTTACTCATTCCGGCATAATCACCTGTACGCCCCGACACCGCTCCTTTCGGTACGGCTTGTATCTGACGTACAGCGCTCTCCTACCACTATGGCAATCCGAAGATTCCCATAGTCCACTGCTTCGGTGTAATACTTACTCCCGTTCATTATCGGCGCAGAATTGCTCGACCAGTAAGCTGTTACGCACTTTTTAAATGGTGGCTGCTTCTAAGCCAACATCCTGGCTGTCACAGCAACTCAACTTCCTTAGTGACTGAGTATTACTTCGGGACCTTAGCAGATGGTCTGGGTTGTTTCCCTCTCGACCGCGAAGCTTATCCCTCGCGGACTGACTCCCGAGATAATCGCACCGGTATTCGGAGTTTGGTTCAGTGGGGTACCCTGGAAAGGGCCCCCATCCAATTCAGTATCTCTACCCCCGGTACGTAGTGGCTCGAGGCTATCCCTAAAGATATTTCGGAGAGAACGAGCTATCTCTGCGTTTGATTAGACTTTCACTCCTCCCCACAAGTCATCCCCTCGGTTTTCAACCCAAGTGGGTTCGGTCCTCCACGCAGTATAACCCGCGCTTCAACCTGCTCATGGGTAGATCACGCAGTTTCGCGTCTACCACCTGCGACAATTTCGCCCTATTCAGACTCGGTTTCCCTATGGCTCCGCCCCGGAAGGGCTTAACCAAGCCGCAAACGGTAACTCGCCGGATCATTATGCAAAAGGCACGCCGTCACACATTGTCGATAAATCGACCATAGTGCTCCGACCGCTTGTAGGCGCATGGTTTCAGGTTCACTATCCTCCCCTAGGCAGGGGTTCTTCCCATCTTTCAGTCGCCCTACTGAGTTCACTATCGGTCGTCAGAGAGTATTTAGCCTTACGGGATGGTCCCCGTAGATTCAGTCGGGGTTCCACGTGACCCGACCTACTCAGGTACCCCTCGGGAGACAACACAGCTGTCGCTTACGGGACTGTCACCCTCTGTGGTCGACCTTTCCAAGTCGTTCTGCTAACAGGTTGCTTTGTAACTCCCATGTGAAAGGCCCTACAACCCCGCAGAGGAAAACCTCCACGGTTTGGGCTATTCCCCGTTCGCTCGCCGCTACTGAGGGAATCGATTTTTCTTTCTTTTCCTCCGGTTACTTAGATGTTTCAGTTCACCGGGTTGGCCGCAACACGCCTATGTATTCAGCGTGAGCTAATTCGGGAATCCCGGGATCAACACTCGTTTGTCAATTCCCCCGGGCTTTTCGCAGACTTCCACGCCCTTCATCGCCTTCTGACACCGAGACATCCCCCATACGCCCTTAGTAGCTTGACCACAAAAATCCAAAACTCTCGCATCCCAGTAAGTCGCTCGCCAAGCGAATCTCGGCAGCTCCGCACCAGGCATTCAGTTGCGAGTAGTCACACTACCAACAACGATTTCAATCCGAGTATTCATTCGAGATCGCAAACGCTCACGCGCCTGCGTTCTCGCGTCGCACTCTAAAATGAAGCGATTCCACCTCCAGACGTCTGCACCAAATGGCACCCGCAAGCTTCCTCGCTCCATTTGAAGATGCCTACTACCTTCTACAACCAAATTGTCAAAGATCGTGACGACACTCATTCGAGTGCCCAGTCTCTCCGCCCTAATGGACAGAAGCCGCATCCCTCAGGCTTCGCATCGAACTCGATTTCCGAGCTCGAACTCGCTCAGGAAGGCGGCTTGCATCCACCGGCTTGTGTGCCGGAAGAGCCAAATCTAGCGATCCGCCCTCGAGTTGTCAATGCAGCTAGTGGGAAGTCGAGCAAACTTTTTTTCTCGCCGTCCCACACCCGCCCTGACAGCTCACTCCTGCCTCGCACTTCGCCGGCAAGCCCGATGCCTCACTAGGCGAACCCCAAGCATTCTACTCAGGCCACTCGGCGCTGAAAACCCCCCAGCCACCGATTTCTCGTGTCGCGGACCGACAACCACCGTGTGCCGACCGGACTCCAACCGACCCTGACCAGCGGTCGGCTGGCAAAGTGGAGCCGAAGGGACTCGAACCCTCGACCCTCGGCTTGCAAAGCCGATGCTCTCCCAACTGAGCTACGGCCCCAGGGACCCAGGCTCGACCGAACCTCATGAAGATCGATCCGCACCTCGGCTCAATGGCAGCAGTGGGCGCACGAAGAGTCGAACTTCGGACCTCGTCGTTATCAGCGACGCGCTCTAACCAACTGAGCTATGCGCCCGGCACCTCGTGAGAATGACCCCCCCGAGATCGCTCATTGTAGATTCCCACGGCTGGCTGTCAAACCGGCATAAATCGAGCTTGTCGTACAGGCCGATTTTGTCCTATCGTTATCGGCTGTAAACTGCCCGACCATTGCAGATTTTCTCGGCTCACTGCCCGATACTCACACTGTGGCTTGGTGGTGCTGAAGTTTGTGGCCGCCAGAGTACGGACCGCCGACCGATGGAATCGATAGTATCAACACTCGCCCGGGGGGTGCTGCCGCGTACCCGGCCGGTATAGACAACGCGGATGGCCGCATATTGCTCCAAGTCGATGCACTTTTCGCTCCCACAAAAGGAATGGTAACTCATGGCAAACATCCCTCAGAAATGGGCTGTCGCAGTCGTGCTGGGTTTCCTGGCCGCTCTCGCACCGCTGGCCCCTGCACTGGCTCAAGCCAGCAAACCCCCGGTTTCGAAAGCCCTGGGCCTCAAACCAACCCAGGCGGACGTGGAGTACGATGTGCCCGACGCCGCCACAGCCGACAAATGTACCCTCGAAACATATAAGTCGGGAAAAGTCTCCGGCTGGGAGGTTCGCGACCCCGACGGAAACGTACTGCGACGCTATCTGGACACGAACGCCGACAATAAGGTCGACCAATGGTGCTACTTCAAGAACGGCATCGAGGTCTATCGGGATATCGACAGTAATTTCAAGGGCAATGCGGACCAGTACCGCTGGCTGGGGACCGCCGGGATGCGTTGGGCCATCGACGAAGACGAAGACGGTAAGCCGGATTCCTGGAAAGCCATTTCTCCGGAAGAGGTTTCCGAAGAGGTGGTACTCGCTTTGAGTACCAAAGACGTGGCTCGGTTCAAGAGGTTGTTGCTCACTCCCGAGGAACTCCGCAATCTGCAATTGGGCGACGGCCAGGGCAAGCAGCTGGCCAAGAAAATCGCCGACTCCGCGGCCGGTTTTGAAGAGCTTTTCAAGCGGCCGGATATCGTGAGCCGCGATTCCCACTGGGTAAACTTTGGTGGGACACGACCCGGTGTGGTGCCTGCCGGGACCGATGGGGCTCAACGCGATTTGGTGGTCTACGAAAACGCGGTGGCTGTCGTGGAAACGGGTGGAACCCACAGCCAGGTGCTGATCGGTACGCTGGTCCAGACTGGCAACGTGTGGCGTTTAATCGACCTGCCCAAAACCATGGCCGACTCGCAGGCCAGTTCGACCCCCGATGGGTTCTTTTTCCTGGCTATCTTAGCTCGGCGGGCCGAAGCCGATGTGCCGGTCGCGGGGCTCAGCTCAGAAGTCCAACAGCTGATCAATCAGATGGAGCAGATTGACAAGGATTTGGGCGAACCCAAGCCGCCGGCTGAACTTGCGGCCCTCAACGCCCGCCGCGCCGACGTGCTGGAAAAACTGGCCGAAAAGACCACGCAGAATGAGGAACGGGTGAGCTGGATACACCAACTGGCAGATACGGTCAGCGCAGCGGCTCAGTCCGGAGCTTATCCCGAAGGTATCGACCGGCTCAACCGCCTCTGGACAAAGCTGGGCGAGCAGAAGGAGAGTCTGGAACTCGTCGCATACACGAAATTCCGGTACCTGTCGGCCGCCTATATGCAGAGTCTGCAGCAGGACAACGCTGACTTTGCCAAGATCCAGGATAAATGGCTCGCTGATCTCCAGCAATTTGTTACCGATTTTGCCACCACGCCGGACGCCGCCGACGCCATGCTTCAGCTGGCCATGGCCGAAGAGTTCGCGGGAGACGACGCAGGCGCCGTTAAGTGGTACACGCGCATCGCGACGGAATTCCCAGGAACGCAGTTGGCAACCAAGGCGAGCGGAGCTCAGCGACGGATTGAATCGGTCGGCCAGATCCTGACCCTGGCCGGTAAAGATCTGCAGGGCAACGCGGTCGATATCGCTTCCTACCGCGGCAAAGTCGTTTTGGTCCACTTCTGGGCCACCTGGTCCGTCCGCGGTCGGCCCGATACCTCGGTCCTGAAAGACATGCAGACGAAATACGGCAAGGACAATGTGGCGATCGTCGGTGTCAACGTGGACAACGACCAGGCGGAACTCAACAAGTACCTCGCCGAAAACAACCTCCCCTGGCCGCAGTTGTATGCCCCGGGCGGTTTGGACAGCCCGCTGGCCACCGCCTACGGCATTCTCGTTTTGCCGACGATGATGCTGGCCGGCCAGGATGGAAAAGTCATCAGCCGCGACCTGACCGCCGGCGAAGTGGACAACGAATTGCGAAAGCTGCTGCGGTAAACCGCGCATCTTGAATTCACCACGAAGTGGTGGCATTCCACAGCCCAGGCTCCCGCAGCAGACGCTCGGAAGTTCCCATGGGGCTCCGCGAGCCACCACTTCGCGGTGAAGACGGTTTGTAACATCTTCCACTGCCAGCGGCCCATTTCTACAAAGCCTGCCACGCGCCGCGACCTCTGGGCAGTCGGTCTTGAGTGAATCTTGCCAGAAAACGGGAATTCCGTTACGTTGGTGTGTGTGTCATGCCCGGTGGCCCGCAAAATGCAGGTAGCTGCACCCGGCGACGAGGGAGTTGTCGCTGCCACCGCTGGTGTGATCTTTCGGTCGCCAACGGATCTGTCCCGCCGCTCTTTGGCGGCTGCACGTTCACCTGGAATGGAAGCTGGGAGAAGTGAAGCTCATGTGGACCCTGTCTCTGCCCGTTATTTTCTGGTCGACCATCGCCATTCAACTGATGGGGCTCGGTGCCATTGTGGCCATGCGACTATTCCCCAGTGGCCGGCGTCATGGCGCGTGCCAGAAGCTGTTTCTCAGCTTGCTCTTTGCGTTGGGGATGATCACCGTGATGTCTGTTGGTGCGGACAGCGATTCATGGGTGACATCTGGGGCGACTTTGTCGGTTATGACGGTCTGCGCGACCTTTGATTTTCGGCGTGAAAGCGGCCGAAAGGTCGCCTTCTAGCCGCCTGCGGGCCTTCCCCTTCCTCCCGCGCCAAATCCCCATCTGCGCGTGTAAGTGGCTATTTTGCCGGTATTTGCGTCAATGCCCCTGCGTTGGGATCATTCGTCCATTCCGCGAACATCGGCAAAATCGAAAAAAACCTACCTTTCTTTGCTGTCGGATACCGAAACTAAGTATCGGGCAGTTGAATCGGACACCAGAGTTGCGCAGGGGGGAACTGCTTAGCAGCTCGGCGGTCGATGTGGCGAAGCCACGGCGCCGCTCCCTCCTTCCAGACCTGCCGATGACTCCCGTCATGCTCGTGGTCGAGCAGCCTAGCTTGCCAACCTAACATCCCAACGACCCCACAATTTTGTTGTCACAGGACGCATCGCTATGCGGCCGGTCCGCCGCCATGGATGCTGGTTCTCATGACAGCGGACGACCGACAAAATTAGGGAGATTAACCTCAGGAGGGGGACCCATGCGACGTTTACTTGTAGGATGGGCGATTGCATCCATCGCCGCCCTGTTGCCTTGCTGGGTACATGCTGATGATCAGCAAGTGGCACAGCAGATTGTCCAGCAGCTTCAACAGCAGAAAGCCGACGGTAGTCTTACCGGCTTCGGCATCGACCTGGAGGTCGAGAGCGGCATCGTCTGGCTCAAGGGCCACGTCAGTTCACGCGAGCAGCAGACGCTGGTGCTCGAAATGACGCGACGCGTTCCGGGGGTCGAGCAGGTTGTCAATGACCTGCAAATCAAGACGGAAGCCGCGGAGCCGCAGCCAAAGTCGCAGGTGCGACCAGCGTTGCTGCGGACCGATGGCGGCAGCAAACTGCTGCAAAAGCCCGGTGAATTGCTGACCAGTCTGCGTGGCAGCGTGCAACGGGCCTTCGGCGCCGACAAGGAAGAAGCCGAGCAGCCGCAAGTTGCTCGCGACCCGATGCCGTGCCCGCGCGGAACCGCACTCCGGCTCAGCACGCCGCGAACAGGCTCCTGCCCCAGCGGTAGCCGAATCCGTCGCGCAGCAGCCAGTGGCAGCTCCGGCCGCGGGAAGCGACTGCGACCAAGGTTCAGGCCGCGCAGGTCTCGCAAGCGAAGCAGTCTGCTCCCTCCGATGAGCAGTTGGCCGAGGAGATCATCGGCAAGCTTCGGACTCAGAAGGACCGGGGCACTTTGCGGAACTTCGACGTCGATGTCCAAGTTAACCAGAGTGTCGTGTGGGTCTCTGGCCGAGTCGCCTCGGAGGCTCAGCAGTCCCTCGTGCTCGACGTCTCACGCCGCGTGCGTGGCGTCAAGCAGGTGGTCAACGATCTGCATGTCAGCAGCCCGGCCCCGGTGCAAGTCGTCTCGGCTCCCGTGAGCCAGCCGGCCCCGGCTCGCCCCCGTGACGGCGGAACCAGCCCCGATCGGCGGCCGCCGCTCCCGCCGGCTCCCGCCCGTTGCAGTACGTACCCGCTCAGCAGATGGCCGCCCCGCGTGCCCCACTCGCGTTCGCCCCGGCCCAGAGCGTTGCTTACACGCAGCAGGTCATGGGCCAGCCCATGCCTGAGGTACCGGCCGCGGCAGGTGTCGCTCGAGCTCGCTTCGATCACCCGGCGATGCCCGGCTACGCTTGGCCCAGTTACGCAGCTTATCCGAACTACGGTGCTGTCACTTATCCGCGACAGTACTCGCCAGCCGCGTGGCCTTACATCGGTCCGTTCTATCCCTATCCCCAGGTCCCCTTGGGATGGCGGAAGGTCACGTTGGAATGGGATGACGGCTGGTGGATGCTGGACTTCAAGAGCAAGTAGGTCTAGGGTCTCAGCTTCGGATGCTGATCAAGCTCCCCCCGCGAGTCGAATCGAGGGGGGAGCTTTTTTTGTTGGTCATTGGTCATTGGTCATTGGTCATTGGTCATTGGTCTTGTCATTCACGTCTTGCAGGATGTCATGGCATGTGGCCGCACGCTGCGCACGCCCCGTGTCAGGTCTCGAGGATCAAATCGCCAGCCGCGGCGCAGACCAAGGTCAGGCCGGAAAACAGTAATATTCGCCCCATCTTGACCCGATACTGAATGCCTGGGATGACCCTCTGGCGTTACTGGTAGCACCGTCTGCGGGATACCACGGAGCATTTTGGCGGCGAACCCCCTCAAACAGCTGGGTCAGTTGTTTTTTCCAGAAGAATCAGAAAAACCCGCAAGTTCGGCCTAGATTAACACGATAAGTAGGTTAGCGATAATCACCAGCCCGGACGAGCACGTCTGCGGGCGTTTGGATGAATCAACTGGCTGGTCAGTTCCCGACCGCATGACCGCTCATCACGTGACCATCAAGGAAGATCCGATGTCGCACAAGACTCTTTCCGCCGCCCTCTGCACCGTCACGGCGCTCCTCGTATTGGGTAGTACCGGGTGTATCCGTCCGACGATGGGACCGATGTTGCCCATTCCGATTCCTGTCAGCCCTTACTTCCAGGACAAGAAAGAAAGACGAAGCCTGGCAGCACGAACGATACGAGCGGGTCCCGATTCTGGGACCGATTACGGCGGGTGGACCGGCCGTGGCGCTGGATCCGCCGAGCGACGACGAGGTGATGGTGGCCTTCGAGAAGGCTCGCCCGGTCGCGGGGGGGTTACCGCTGCTGCATGAAGTGCAGCGAAACAACGTGCGGATCTGCAAGGAGAAGATCGCCGACTATGTGGATCCGCCGCGTTTCGTTCCGCTGATCGGCCCGGCCCAACTCCACCATGCTCACTACAAATGCACGGTCTACTTCGAGGAAATCACGTGGGTTGGCTGGCCGATTCCGTACTCGTATCGTGACGAGGATGCCCGCGAAGTGATCTACATCGACCATAACCACTTCCACATGGTGGGCGATGTCAACACCGGACCCTGCTCGCCGTACTAGTCTCCGCTGACTCTGCCAAAACCAAAGCCCAAACAAATCCGGTTCTTGTGTCAAGAACCGGATTCGTTTTTCTTGTGTGGCTCAAACCAGCGGCTCATGACGGACGAAGAGAGTGTCGAACAGCTGTATTCGGCTGTCATGATCTGGAACGGCTTGGCGGATGGCGAGAATCGCGAGGATCGTCAGGGCGTTCGTCAGCCAGAGCCAGATATGCCAACGCGGCCACGGGCAGAAACGCCAGGACCGTGACCAAGCAGACACCGGCAATCGACTCCCACACAATTTGCCTCCTGTCGTTGTCGCGCGTGGCGCCCGACCATCCGCCCCCGCCTCCGGAGCGCCGCCGCCGGGACGCTCCGGTCCGTCGTGCCTGGGAACGCAGGCGGCACGGACGAACGCCCAAGCGACCGGCGGTTCAGTCGGTCACGTTGTTGCGGCGAATGTGTTTCGCTCGTCTCCTTCGACTAGCTTGCTTTCACCTTGATCGGCAGCAATTCAATTTTGGCCGCAGTGATGAAATCGTTCTCGGACAGACCACCGATAGCGTGTGTCCAGAGTTCGATGGCTACATGGCGATAACCGGCCAGATGCAGGTCCGGGTGGTGTCCCTCGTCCTCCGCCAGGGCCGCAACTCGATTGAAGAAATCGATGGCTGCCATGAAGTTTTTCGCCACCCACTCACGTCGGATGCGACTGCCGTCTTCCGTCAAGGTCCAACCCGGCAAGTCCTCTAGAAGCCGTTCGGCTTCCTGCCGCAACACGGGCGGGACTCCCCCTTCGCAGGGAACACATTTCTTGGTCCGTAATTGCTCGACCGATTCGATCGCCATCTTTTCCTCTCCCTACGCGGGCTTGGCCCGCAATCAAACGTCGGTTGTTGATTGGCCGCGCCCCCCGAGCAAAATGCGACGTCTGCACAATGCGATATTCAGATGCTGCTCCCCGGAACGGGCCCCACCAGAACTCTATAGACCGGGGAAGCCTTTCGGCGAGTCGCTTGATCGCGAGCCGGTCATTCGTCACCGGCTCCCTGCCCGCCGGACGACAACCCGTGGCACAGTGGCACTGCGGACAACCGCTCCTGTCGAGCCGTGAGACTTGGGCTGCTAAAAAGTCGGCCCCACGAATCCGCTGTGCCGTGGCAACCATTTTTCAACCTTCCGTCAGCCTTCCGCCGGTGGAGGACAGACTGATCAGCAACGCCAGGCAATCCGACTTCCAGGCTTCCGTCGGGTTCATCCCGGCGGAGCCACAACTGGTCAGCAACCGTCAGGCAATCCGACTTCCAGGCTTCCGTCGGGTTCATCCCGGCGGAGCCACAACTGGTCAGCAACCGTCAGGCAATCCGACTTCCAGGCTTCCGTCGGGTTCATCCCGGCGGAGCCACAACTGGTCAGCAACCGTCAGGCAATCCGACTTCCAGGCTTCCGTCGGGTTCATCCCGGCGGAGCCACAACTGGTCAGCAACCGTCAGGCAATCCGACTTCCAGGCTTCCGTCGGGTTTATCCCGGCGGAGCCACAACTGGTCAGCAACCGTCAGGCAATCCGACTTCCAGGCTTCCGTCGGGTTCATCCCGGCGGAGCCACAACTGGTCAGCTACCCGCACACCATGACACGCCGGCACGCCTTCGAGACCGAATCAAGCTGCGGCCTGTTTCGGCCTCGGCGGGGCGCCGTTTTGCCCTTGGACACTCGCCTCGGCCAGCATATTTCGCATCTCATCGATAGTAGCCGGCCAGTCCTCAGTCCGCCGGGATGAACCCGCCGGGGCTGGAGCAGCGAGCGGAACAAAAACGGGACTATGTCTGGATGCCTACAAGGGCGAGTCTTTATTGCGCCGCGCGAGACCACCGGTTCGTGGAACTTTGGCGCCGTCTGGGATCCTGCCTCACGTGGCCACGCTTTGTGGTATGCTGCGAAAAGTAGTTAAATCGAGGCAGGCCCAGCGCCTGTGCCAATCACACTGTCCAAGGAGATGCTGCTGTGAAGATTAGCCGACGTGGTGTCATGGTTGCAGGCCTGGGCGTTCTGGGTGCCGGTGTCCTGGCGACGCCCGGCCTGGCCGACGTCGAGAAGTCCGAGGTACCGGAGGATGCCATCATTCTGGTGGCCGAACTGCAGGTGAAGGCGGGCGAAGAAGTGGCTGTCAAGGAAGCGCTTTTGGCCATGGTCTCTCCCACGCGAAAAGAGCCGGGCTGCCTCTGCTACAACCTGCATCAGTCCAAGAAAGACAAGACCGTGTTCATGTTCTACGAACAGTGGGCCAGCCAGGCAGCGCTCGATGCGCACGGCAAGACCCCCCACATGGCCGCCATGCGGCAGGCCATCGACGGGAAGATTGAAAAGGGCGAAGCGACTCCCTACCAGTACTTGAAATAGCGTGCGTTGCGCCACCGACGCGGTGCAGACCGTCAAGAAAAGGACAAATCGCCTTTGAGGGAAGGACGAAGGCCGAAATACGAAAGCACGAAGCTCGAAATACCCAAGCACGAGGGAAGGACGAAGGCCGAAATACGAAAGCACGAAGCATGAAATACCCAAGCACGAGGGAAGGACGAAGGCCGAATCACGAACTGGCGTGGAAATCCGTGGCTATGGACTTTCGCAGCACATTCTATTTTGTCCTTCGTGCTTGGGTATTTCGAGCTTCGTGCTTTCGTAAGAGTACTTCGTGCTCGAATCAGCCTGTTTCAAGCGTCGTGCTAGCCCAATCGTTTCAGTTTCGTCACGCGCCCGGTGGCCACCCATTCGGCCACGAAAATGTTACCTTCACGATCGAAGCAGGCATCGTGCGGGTGTACGAACTTGCCCGGCTGCCACTGTCTCTCATCGCCGCGAATCGCGAACTTTGTGTCGCTGCGAATCCGCTGGGAGTCGTCACCGAGCTGAGCCACGACGTCGTTGTTGCCGTTGAGGATCGACACGCGGGCAAATAGTTCGGGGACAACCATCAGCTCACCGAACGTGTCAATATTGGCGGGCAGGCCGAATCCCTCGATGGTCCGCACGTACGTGCCGTCGAGTGTCAGGTATTGCAGCGTATGATGAGCTCGATCGGCCACCACCAGATGTGGTTCGTGGCCAGGGCGAGCGTCGATCCAGAGTCCCGTGCGGCGTGTCGAATTTCCCCTCCCCTGCCCCGGGCCCGCCCAGGCAGCTCAACCACTTGCCCGTTTTGTCGTAACGGTGGATGAAGAACGAGCCGTATCCGTCGGCCACAAAGAAATCGCCGTTGGGAAGGAATGTTGTGTTCGTCGGCATGAACCGATCCCGCCCCCAGACCTTCTCAGGGTGGGTGTCTTCACCTTCCGGGTAGATCCCGGACGGCATGGGAGCGTGTTGCTGCCAGACCGTTTCCCCATTCAAATCGAGTTTGGCAATGGCTTTGACTTGCTGGTATGCGCAGATGTACAGGAACTCCTGACCCTCTTCCTGGTGGACCTCGATGCCGTGCCCACCACCTTGAAACTGACTGCCGAACGAGCGGACGTATTTACCGTCGGCGTCAAACACGAAGATGGACGGATGGTCGGGCTTGTCGGCGTGCCCTTCATGAATCACGTAGAGTTGTCCAACGCTATCCACGGCCACGTTGTGGGTCGTTTGCCACTGAAACTGGCTGGGTAGCTGAGGCCAATTGTGGAGGACCTCATACTGGTAGTCTCCGCTGCCGACGATCGATTTGCCGTCCGTTTTGCTGTCCGTGGCAATGGCGGGGGCAGCAACCGTGACGGTCGTCGCCGCGGCAGCCGCGGCCAGGAAACGACGCCGAGATAGACTACTGTTCGAGGGCTCTGACATGTTGGATCCTCCAGGAGGGGACAGCTTTGCGGCAACGGGGGGTAAGTGGGACCCCAAAAAATCCACCGGTGACCGTTTATAGCGTCGCAGGGCGAACATGCGAGCCGTTGATTTGGTCTACCAAGGGCAAGGAGGACACGCTTTCAGCCTGTCATCCGGGGACCTCACACAGAATCGGCACTTGAAACTGGGCGCTCATGACAGGCTGGAAGCCATTCCTACGACTAACTCAGCAAGCTGCCTATCTCCGGCCAGCGGCCACTGGCCAGCTACAACCGCCCCCATTTACCATCGCATTGCGCTTCGCCGAGCGGTCGGTTCCAGCCAGCGACAACGCGAAGCGGCAACTCTTTCGCCACCCAACGACGCTGCTCAGCTATGAAGACGTTCGCACCGGATGGAGATCGACGCGGAACAGGGAGGGTGCGTATTCCGGGGGAGCACAAGAAGTTAGACTAGTGAGGAGTGTTTTCTCCGCGCGGTCCGGCCGGCCATAGATGCAATGAATGAAGGGAGACTGGGTTCATGGGTCACTTGAATCGACGGCTATTCCTAGGACAAGTTGCGGCTTCGGCCGGCGTGCTCGCTACCGGGCTGGGTAGCAACTTGCTGGCTGCTGCCTCACAACGCAAGTTCACCATGGACCTGGTCTGTGGAGCGATTGGTGTGGGGGCGGACCAGCGCAAGGCGATTGAGCTCAGCTCGCCAAGGTGGCTTTGAATCCGTGCAGCCCTCACCGCAGGAACTGGCGGAACTTTCTGCAGGGCAGTTGAACGACCTGTTGGGTACGTTACGCGAGAGTAGACTCGCGTGGGGCGCAGCGGGGATGCCGGTGGAGTTTCGCCGAGACGATGCCACTTTCCGCGACGGCCTGCAGACAGCTGCCGGCACTGGCTAAAGTCTTGCAGCAGAGCCGGTGGCACGCGGATGAGCACATGGCTTTCGCCCTGTGACGATAAACTGACGTACACCGCGAATTTCCAGCAACATGCAACGCGACTGCGCGAAGTGGCCAAGGTCTTGGCTGACCAGGGGGTGCGTTTCGGGTTGGAGTACGTCGGGCCGAAGACCTTGTGGAGTTCCAAACGATATCCGTTCATTCACAGTATGGCTGAGATGAAGGACTTGCTGGCCGCTATCGGGCAAGACAATGTCGGGTTCGTACTCGATAGCTGGCACTGGTACACGGCGGGCGAAACGCAGGACGACCTGCTGACCCTGACGAACAAGGATATCGTCGCCTGCGATCTGAATGACGCTCCGGTCGGTGTGACGATCGACCAGCAGATTGACAGTCGGCGCGAACTGCCGGCGGCTACCGGGGTGATCGACCTCAAAGCATTTCTCGGTGCGCTGGTCGCGATCGGCTACGACGGACCGGTGCGCGCGGAACCGTTCAACAAGACGCTCAACGACATGAACGACGACGACGCCATCGCCGCTACCGCCGCCGCCCTGCGCACAGCGTTTGCGCTGGTCGAGTAGTGGGAATCCGCTTAGTTTGTCCTCCAATATCTTCGTCACATGTTTCGCAGGCCGAAGAAATCCCACTATTTGCTGTCTGATCAGGAGTCGCCAAGGAAATGTTTTACAGACGATATCGATACATTGCCATTTTGAGTGTCCTTGCTTGTTGCACGCTTGCCATTGCGGCTGCGGCTCAAGAATCCGGTGGGCCGCCTGACCGCAGTGAAATTGCTGCGCAATACCAGTGGAATCTGGCCGATATGTATCCTTCTGAAGAAGCTTGGAATACAAGCTATCAGCAGATTGAGGGAATGATCCGCCAGTTCGCGGGCCTCAAAGGGACCACGGGCCAGTCGGCGGACCAGTTGCTCAAAGTGTTGGAGTTGCACGATCAGCTCAACGTGCAGCTTGACAAACTCTATGCGTATGCCTCGATGAAATTCGATCAGGACATGCGTGAGTCGAAGCAGCAGGCATTGCGAGACCGGGCTCGTACGATCGCGATCAAGTATCGCGAAGCGCGCGCGTGGCTGGAGCCAGAATTGACCGGCTTGCCCCAGGAGAAACTGGACGAGTGGCTGGGCACTGACGAATTGGCGTTGTATCGTCACTACTTCGACAATCTGCGGCGGATGGAGCCGTATATCCTGCCACCGCGCGAGGAAGAGTTGTTGGCCATGGCGTCGAAGGCAGCGGGGGCGTCGTCCAATACATTCGGGCTACTGACCAACACCGAGTTGCGGTATCGCACGATCAAGGACGCTGAGGGTCACGAAGTCGCCGTCACGGTGCCGGCCTACTACGACTTGATTTACTCCAAGGATCGCCGCGTGCGTCGAGATGTCTACATGGCATTGCACCAAAGCTATTTGGATGTGAAGAGTACCCTGGCGTCGACGCTGGAAGGTGCCATGCAGCGCGACTGGTACTATGCGCGGGCGCGTGGGTACAAGAGTAGCTTGGAAGCGGCGTTGAATGAAGAGAATTTACCGACCGCTGTGTACCACAACCTGATCGACACGGTCAACAAGAACTTGCCGTTGTTGCATCGTTACACGGCGTTGCGCAAGAAGATTCTCCAACTCGACGAAGTCCATCCCTACGATCTGTATGTCAGTCTGGTGGATGCACCCGAGCAACGCTATACGTATGAAGAGGCCGTCGCGCTGATCGAGCAGAGTCTCGAGCCGATGGGAAAGGAATATGTTGATGCGTTGAAGCTAGGCTTCCAGTCGCGCTGGATTGACGTCTATGAGAACAAGGGGAAGCGCAGTGGTGCGTATTGCGGTGGTCCGTACCTGGTGCACCCTTACGTGCTCTTGAATTTCAAGGGGAATTACAGCGGCGTGTCCACGACCGCCCACGAGATGGGACACGCCATGCAGAGTCATTTCGCGAACACGACACAGCCGCCGATCTACGGCGACTATCCGATGTTCACGGCCGAGGTTGCCTCCACTGCCGCCGAGATTGTTTTCAAACAACAGATATTGAGCCAGACGACCGACAAGCAGCAACGAGCGCAGATGATCGACCGGATGCTGGACGATATCCGACAGACTGTCTTTCGGCAAACGCGATTCGCCGAATTTGACCTGGTGATTCACGAAATGGCTGAGCATGGCGAACCGATGACGGCCGAGGCAGTGATGGGAAAAAGTCGAGAGATTTTTCAGAAATATTATGGCCCCGAGTTGGTGTTGGACTCGGAGGCGGACGTCGAATGTCTGCGGGTGCCGCATTTCTACCGCGACTACTACGTCTATCGCTATGCCGACAGCTATTCAGCGGCGGCCACCATCGCCAAACGCATCATGGCCAAGGAACCGGAGGCTGTGGAAAACTGGATGACGTTCCTCAAAACGGGCAACAGTATGTACGCGCTCGACATGCTCAAAATCGCCGGCGCGGACATGACCACCCCGCAACCGGTCGAGGACTGCATGGCCATGTTCAAAGACCTGATGGACCAATTGGAGGAATTGCTGAAGTAGTTGTTGGTTACTTGTTGTTGGCTATTGGTTATTGGGTCGCAGGTGCCACTGCTTGATGCGATGAGGATCCATTTGAAACAAGGTCGCACAACAGATACGTCCTCCATTTCGACCCACTCGACTCAAGCAGTGTTGAAGCTGGTCAGCGGCATCCACGGCTACGATGGAGAGTTGGAGCCAGCTTCACATTGCATGCCGCGTGTGGCGGAGAAGTGGTGAGTGGACGCAGCATGATCGTCCTTTCAGGCGATTGACGGCCGTTTCCGCACACGGGCACATTCGGCGTGTGCACAGGCCTACGGCGCCCGCTGGACCGTCGGCCGGGAACTGCACTCGCAGTTGCCAGCCGGCGACGTGTCGCGGTTGGGCCCGACGCCCCCCCAAACCGCCACCCGCGGCGGACGTGGATCGGATGACTGGCTCGCCCGCCCACACGCAGGCCTGCGAAGGCTGCTGGCAGCGAGTGTATTGGGCGTCGACCGGTTCTTCCGCAGCCGTCTTTGGCCGTAGCGGTTAAACGGGGCGACGCTATACTAATTGTCTTGGGCCAATTCGACTGACACACGCACCTTTGAAGTAAGGAACAACCCATGGATTTCACGCGACGCGATTTGTTGAAGCTCGGTTCGGCAGCGGCTGGTATGTTTTTGGCGGGAGTCAGGCCGTTGGCGGCCCTGGCAAATGTGAAAGACAAGAAGATCCCGATTGGATTGCAGCTCTACAGCGTGCGACAGGACTGTGAAAAGGACCTCGCACCGGTGCTCGAAGCGGTAGCCGAGATGGGCTACCAAGGTGTCGAGTTCGCGGGGTATTACGGACATACCGCTCAGCAACTGCGCGAACTGCTGGATCAGAACGGCCTGAAGTGCTGCGGTTCCCATCTTCAACTGCCGGTTCTCGAAGGGGATGAACTGAAGAAGACCATCGAGTTCAACAAGACGATTGGCAACAAGTATCTGATCGTGGCCTGGATGCCGGACACGTATGCCGAGTCGCTCGAGTCGGTCAAGAAAGCGGCCAAGCAGTTCGACGACATTGCCGCGAAGATCAAAGATCAGGGAATGGTGGTCGGCTACCACGCGCACGGCGGCGACTTCAAAAAGATCGGCAACGAGTTTGCCTGGGACCTGCTCTTCGAAAACACCTGCAAAGACGTCGTCATGCAGATGGACCTGGGCAACAGCCTGGAAGCCGGCGGCGACCCGATCGCCTCTCTCCGACGGTTCCCCGGTCGTTCCAAGACCATTCACCTGAAAGAAACCGGCGGGCCGGCAACTGCGGTGGTCGGCGAAGGTGATGTGGATTGGAAAACCGTCTTTGAAATCTGTGAATCGACCGGCGGAACCGAGTGGTATATTGTCGAGCACGAGCGGGATACCGGCACGCCGCTGGAGAACGTCGATCGCTGCCTGCAAAGCCTCAAGAAGATGGGCAAATAGCTGCGTAGCTGAAGCCGCCCAGGCTTCAGCCGCAGCTGATTACGCCCTCCATCGTAGCTGAAGCCGCCCAGGCTTCAGCCGCAGCTGATTACGCTCTCCATCGTAGCTGAAGCCGCCCAGGCTTCAGCCGCAGCTGATTACGCTCTCCATCGTAGCTGAAGCCGCCCAGGCTTCAGCCGCAGCTGATTACGCCCTCCATCGTAGCTGAAGCCGCCCAGGCTTCAGCCGCAGCTGATTACGCCCTCCATCGTAGCTGAAGCCGCCCAGGCTTCAGCCGCAGCTGATTACGCTCCCCATCGTAGCTGAAGCCGCCCAGGCTTCAGCCGCAGCTGATTACGCTCTCCATCGTAGCTGAAGCCGCCCAGGCTTCAGCCGCAGCTGATTACGCCCCCCATCGTAGCTGAAGCCGCCCAGGCTTCAGCGAGGTTGCAGTGTGCGAGGGCCGCGTGTCTTCACGCCAACGGCGTGGCACAGCGCACCCTGGGTAGACGCTCAACCATCACGAGGCGGTCGTGCCAGAGGGTCGCCAACAATTGGCACGTCGCTCGACCGTCATCGTACCGCGTATCGCCTCGCACAGGGCGGCATCCGTCAAGTACTTCGGCAATGGCGGGCCGGATTCTGGCGTGCCGGCGCTGGCCATGGCGTTTGTGGATGTCGTGAAAGTGTCGCAGGCGAGCTTGGCACACCCTGCAAAGACTACAGCTTGCCAATTCTGCTGAACCCTGGCGGGTCCAGCTACGGCTGCTTGCCAATTCTGCTGAACCCTGGCGGGTCCAGCTACAGCTGCTTGCCAATTCTGCTGAACCCTGGCGGGTCCAGCTACGGCGGGTCCAGCTACGGCTGCTTGCCAATTCTGCTGAACGGCTGCGGTCCAGCTACGGCGGGTCCAGCTACGGCGGGTCCAGCTACGGCGGGTTCAGCTACGCCAGTCGTGTGCAGGCCTTGTGGCGATGGCAGGTGACGATGTGGTCGTTGACCATGCCGACCGCTTGCATGTGGGCGTACATGATGGTGGTTCCCACAAACTTGAAGCCGCGTTGCTTCAGGTCCTTGCTCAATGCGTCCGACTCGCGCGTTGAGGCGGGAACTTCTTCTTGTCGCTGCCAGCGGTTCTGGATAGGCGTTCCCTCGACGAACTGCCAGACGTATTGGCTGAAGCTGCCCAGTTCCTCTTGGATCTTGAGAAACTCACGGGCGTTGTTCACCGCCGCGGTGATCTTCAGCCGATTTCGGATGATGGCCGGATTAACCACCAGTCGCTCGATCTGGCGAGCCGTGAAACGAGCGACTTTTTCCGGATCGAAATTGGCGAAGGCTTTTCGATAGCCCTCACGCTTGTTGAGCACCGTCGACCAGCTCAGGCCAGCCTGAGCGCTTTCCAACACGAGGAACTCGAACTGCTTGCCGTCGTCGCGGACCGGCACGCCCCACTCTTGATCATGGTAGGCGACGTACAGTTCGTTCCCAGCCAGGGACCACGGGCAGCGGGTTGGCGATTTCGTCATCAGGTTCCCTTTTCTGCAGTTGAACATCGCCATATTAGACGCGGAAAGAACCGGCAGAAAGGCCTGGAGAATGACGAAGCGCGAAATATCCAAGCCCCAGGGTGGCACTTTCCTGAGCGAGCGGAAGAACCGTTCACATCACCACAAATCGCTAATCGCGAGCGGAGCCAGTGTTGGAGCCGGCATCGATGTTCCACCTCCCAGGCTCCGCTCGCGGTCAGTGTCTCTTGTGGTTGGCAATGTCTTCGACGCTCGCTCAGCCTGAAGTGGCACCTCGTACGTCGTGAAGTGGCGAGCGGGGGTTTGCTTCAGCACTGGCTCCGCTCGCGGTCAGTGTCTCTTGTGGTTGGCAATGTCTTCGACGCTCGCTCAGCCAGTGGCACCTCGTACGTCGTGAAGTGGCGAGCGGGGGTTTGCTTCAGCACTGGCTCCGCTCGCGGTCAGTGTCTCTTGTGGTTGGCAATGCCTTCGACGCTCGCTCAGCCAGTGGCACCTCGGCGGGCAGGGCTAATTCGTCTCCCGCGTCTGCTCAACTCCTTTGAGCGATTTGACCAGTCGGTCCAGATTCTCGAGGGAAAACTGGCCGGTGATCTGCACCTGATTCGTGATCTTGCTGTGAATCGTGGGGACCATGACCACTCGGTTGTCAATGATCATGGCCAGCGGACGATTGAGATTCTGTGCGGTCAACTCACCCAGCCGACGCCCGCCGGCTTCGTCCAACTCGATGGAAATCGCTGGGTGATCGACCGCATCCTTCGTCGCTCGCGCACTCACGATCTTCCACGCTCGATCACCCTGGTCGCTCGACAGCATCGTGCCATCCGGTTCGTTGCTGACGAGCAGATAAAGTTTCGCATTATGCATCGTGCTGATCAGCTCGTCCTTCCTGCTGGTGATGTTACCCCAGATCTGCTTGTCACATACCAACCATTGGTATTTTGAGTCGCTGCCAACTACGGTCTTGTCGGACAACGTCAGTTGTTCGATCAGTTTCCCAACGACTTCCGACACTGTCGGGTTATCACCACTCGCTCGCGTGATCGCAATGCGAAAATCAAGTTGTGCGGGAGCGACTGCTGCGGCAGAGTCTTGGGACGCAGTGTCCCCTTCCACGAGATCAACAACCGTTGCCGCGGCAAGACGATCGAGCGGGCCGTATTGCTTGACGAACTCGCGCAACAAAGCGATCTTCTGACCGGCAGTTGGTTCACCCTCGAACTCTCGCGGAGGCGCGTGGCCCCAAAACACCAACGTTGTTGGTGGTTGATCGTCTGGCTTCAGCTCTATCTGCAATGTTCGCGTTGTTTTGTCGTCGAGCCAGTTCAGGACCGCGGTTGGATCGCCACCGTTGGCCAGCAGGACATAAGTCGGTTCGGTCGGCTCTGCCCCCGCGTCAGGTCTGTCCTTGACAACCACAATCCACTGCAAGCCCATCGATTTCCATTCGTCTCCGAGTATTACGGCGAGACGGGCGGCACCGGCCACGGCCGGACCACCGAACGGGGTGCCGACCGGACCCGTAGGTACTTGATTTGCGGCTTCCAATCGTAAGCAGCTTGTGGTCTGGCCTGCCGAGAATTCATCTGGAGGCAGTAGGATTCCTTCGGCATCGACCGGCCAAAAACAGTCGCCTTTCCAGCGGGAATCGCGCGACCGCACCATCATGACCGGCAACCGACGCTGTGATTGAATGCTTGACAAAACGACATTTCTGTGTGCGGGGTCGCGAATCGTAAAGTAGAAGGCAAGTTCCATCGTTGTGATGCGCCCGTCGTTGTTCGCGTCCGCCGACGAGATATTTCCCTTCAACTTGGACCATTCGTCGACGGTGAGGACGCCATCTCGGTTTCTGTCTCGTGTGCGGTGTAAAGGCTTGTAACGACGGATTATTGATCGCACCCAATATGTCAGTTCAGTATGATCGGCGCGGTCATTGTCGTCGAAATCCGGAACAGAGTAATCGATACCGCCCTCATGCCATTCTGGCCAAGTCAGCATGTCATCTCCGTCCGTGTCGTATTTCGCAATGATCGCACGAGCGGCGGTGTCGCACGACAGCAGTTCCTCATCTGACAGGTCGCCGGTAGACGTCGAATCCGACGATTCGTTCTCGGGCGGTCCACTGAGTCGCGTCAGCTGCAGCATCATTTCGTCGTCTCGGGGCGCATCTGCGAGACTATTAGGGCGCGTGCTGCCGTCGGCAAGATGTACGTTCACGTTCCCTTGCTCGCTAACTGCGACATTGCTGCCGTCGGGTACCTCCAGCGAGGTCTTCGTGTTGTTGCGTTGGATCGTGATGATCACGCCCAACGCGTATCCGCCCGCACCAAACAGTAAGAGGAACCCGGCCGCCAGACCCCAGAACCAGCCGGATGAGAACAATCGCGTGCGGATGGAATTGCCATCGTCCGACGAGAGAGTCTCTTTGACCGGTGGGATCGGGCCGCTGTACGCCGCGCTGCACTGCCGCTCTTCGGCCTCAGCCGCCAATCGACTGCAGAGCCACCAGGTCATGGCCGGCGCAGTACGGTTCCAGCGCGCTGACGACGGCGGCGGGTGTGGCAGGCCGATCGTCCGGCGATTTGGCTAACATGCTTTCCAGCAGCTCAACGAGTCCGACTGGGAGCGACGGGTCGAAATGCCGAATCGATGGCGCTGCTGTGCTTACATGAGCCGTCAATTTGTCAAATGTGCCGCGGCATTCACTTCCCGCAAACGGAGCCTGGCCGACCAGCAATTTATAGAGCGTGCAACCCAGACTGTAGATGTCGGCTCGGACATCTACCGCTCGACTGTCGCTGACCTGTTCCGGAGCAATGTAATCGGCCGTACCCATCGGCTGGCCCGCCCCAGTCACTTCGTCAGCGGCGGAAGGAGAGTGCTCAAACCGGGCCAAACCCAAGTCGAGCAATTTCACTTTGCCTTGCGGAGTGAGCATCAGGTTGCTTGGCTTTACATCGCGATGGATCAGTCCGTTTTCGTGAGCGTACGCGAGTCCCAATGCCGCTTGGCGAACCAGTTCGCAGGCATCGGCCACCTTCACGCGGCCCAGACTCTGCAACACGCGCGACAGGTCCATTCCTTCGACAAACTCCATCACGAGAACCGGCTTGCCGTCGATCTCGCGGGCGTCATGGGCGTGCACGATGTGGGGATGGTCCAGGCGGCCAATGGCCTTCATTTCGCGCTCAAAACGTGCGATGGCGCGATCGTCGTCGTGGCGACTGTACGGCAGGACCTTCACGGCCACGATCCGGTCCAGTTTTGTCTGCAGAGCTTTGTACACGCGGCCCATCCCGCCGCGACCGATCTCTTCGAGCAGCCGGTATTCACCGAGTGACTTGCCGGAGAGTGAACGCGTGACGTTGTCGTGCGGTGGTTTGCGCTCGGCGGAATCGCCGGCCAGCGATCGGGCTCGGTCCAATGCCGCGATGCAGTGCGACTCGTCGATTACCGCGATGTCTGCTGGAGCCCGCTTCAGCTGAGTGACCAATGTGTCGTCGGCATCGTCGAGCGTGGCGATACAGGCCTGGCAGGCATCGCATCGGTCCAGGTGCTGGGCGACCACCTCGGACCGTTCGTCATCGAGCCGGCCCACGGCATAGGCATGCAGTTCTTCCGGGCTGGGGCAGTTGGTAGCGGGCATTTCTCTCGGTCTCCGGGTCCTGGTGACGATCGACATGATCGGGCCGCAAGGGGGTGCCACTACAAGAACAAACGGGAGCGTCTGCCACGATTTTGGCAGAGGTGCTATAAGTCGTTAGGCGACAATGGGTTGTGTTGCGATTGGGCCGATCCGGTAGAATGCGGTCGACAGCTGCCGCCTGCACGTGACAGCGACCAAAAGCGTCTCACCAATACCGCTCGTTTTCCACAACGAACACCAATAACCAACGTAACCAGTAACCAGTAACCAGTAACCAGTAACAAATCCTACAAGAGTTCCTGACGCAGTCGACGCAGTACGCGAGACTTGCATTTGTAGACGGCATTGATGCTGATGCCCAGATCTTCCGCGATATGAGCCGGTTGCTGGCCCTCCACCACGGCTCGGCGAAATGCCTCCCAGGTGCGGTTCTCGAACTCGGCGCGCACCAACTCGAGCGCTCGGCTCGTGAGCAACCGGTCGTCATCGGGGGCCTGAGTTGCATCGGACAGTTCGTCGGGCGCCGAGACCTGAGCCATTTGCTGGTAGGCGTTTGTACCGCCTGGCGCCACAGCTCGACCACGTTCCCGGCGAAAGAAGTCGAAGATCTTGTTGCGGGTGATTGTAGCCAGCCACCCGCGAAAGCTCCCCTGCCCCTCCTGGCGCTGAAAACCTTCGATGTGCTGGGCCACTGCTGCAAAGACTTCCTGGACCGCGTCCGCGGCATCTTCAGGCCGCAGCTGTGCGCGACGGCACCAGCGATACACCAAGGGACCGTACAGATCGACCAGCCGCCGCCACGCTTCGGGCTGCCGCCGCTTGATGCGCTGCAGCAGCGTGCAGGAGGTCGAACTGGAATCGGCTGATCGACTAGTCATGCACACCATAATACAGCAAGATCCCCGCTACGTAGAACGGGTTTCAACCCGTTTGCGCAGCGTGGCATAGCGTGCGTCACAGTTCGCGGTGCCCTACGTAGAACGGGTTTCAACCCGTTTGCGCAGCTGAATACACGCCACCCCAAACCTCATGTCATCCCATCGGCCAATCCACTGCCGCATTGAATGGACAGCGGTTAAGTGAGCGGCGTGAGAGTGCTCCGGCATTCGTTCCGCATCGTGGTTCCAGGCTGGCTCGGTTTATTTAATGAGTTACGATGGGGAGCGTATTGAGCTGCGGTAAACGGGTTGAAACCCGTTCTACGTAGGGAGAGCGTATTGAGCCGCGGTAAACGGGTTGAAACCCGTTCTACGTAGGGGGAGCGTATTGAGCTGCGGCTGAACCCTGGCGGGTCCAGCTACTACTTGTTCCAACCCTCAATCTTCTTCTTCCACCCTTCCACATCAAAATTAGCGGGCTGGGGAAAGTCCTGATTGGCTTCGAGTTGCTCGAACGTCGGAGTTTTCGCGACGATCCCGTCGGGAGGAATATCGATCCCGGCGGTCCAGGCGATGCCGTTGAGAACCACTTTGCGGAAATTGTCGTTGGCCCAATTCCAATGCCAATGCCCGCCGGTGAATCCAAAGCCGCGTCCGCCGTTGTCGCGCTGACAGGCCCAGGCGACGTGTTCGATCATGCCCTTGCCGGCCCGGACGGTTGGGTTGCCACTGTGCGGGCCATCGGGTTGATTTCGCGTGGCGTCCGGTGGCACGGCTGACAGGATGGGCGTGACGCCTCGCATCTCGTCGCGAAATCGCATGTGGTAATACCATTCATCGAGGATTGCCAGCGGCTTCAGCCCTCGCGCGACGGGGTGATCCGGGAATTTGTCGAACACGGCATTCCAGGTGGGATTAACGGACCAGTAGAGCTCATAATAGCCGCCGATCCAGTCCTTGAAGTAGTCGCCCGCTTCTCCTTTTTCGACCTCGACCGCATAGTGAATGCACGCCAGGCCGACTCCTTGTTTCATGAGTTGGTCCAGTTCCTTCAGGTGCCGAACAATCGGGTTGCCACCACCTCCATCGGCAAACACGACGATGGTGGCCGCGCCGCTCAGGGCCTCCGGGTCGCTGGGCCAGCCGTTGCGGTAGACCTCCGTTTCCACTGACGGGATCGCTTCTTTCAGGCATTGGGCCAACAGCAGGCAGCCGGCATAGTGCTCGTGGCTGCCATAATCGTGGCTGGGTCCACCAGCAATGAACACGATCTTTTTGCCCTCGGCGGCGTGGGACAGAGTCGGCATCACAAGGGACAACCACAGGGAGCAGCCGGCGGTCAATAACAAGTATCTTCGCATGGGATTCTCCGGCGAATAATTGCAGGTGGCGAGACTCGCAGGGTCGATCGGTCACGCACGGACGACCGCCAATATTATAGAGATATTGTCCGGAGCAATCAGCAACGAGGTAGCCTAAAAGACTTTCAGGGGACGAAAGGGGGACAAGAAGATCGACTGACAAAAAGATCTTGCGCAGGACTCTCTCTCATTCTCATTTTTTGTCATCCGATATTTTTGTCCTCGAAAACGTCGCCGGCAATCAGCTTGGTGGCCCAGCCGATCGTCGGGGCCCGACCTGCGAACCTCCTTATGGTCGCTCGCAGGGTCCCGACCTACCGTCCCGACCAGCGAACCTGCGCACCCGATGTTCCCCTGCAAAACAACATGCTTGTCTCGGGTTGCGGAAAGGGCTATTACTGGAGAGAGAAGCTGTCCGTCACATGTGACCACGATGACGCCGATTGTGGAACTTTGTTCGAATTGCAGCCGAGAAGAATATGAGCGAACCACTGGGAAAACCTGCCGCCGCGGATTGGTATTACCTGGAGGAAGGTGGATCGCGTGGGCCTGTTCCGGCGTCGCATCTCCGTCAGTTGGTGGCCTCGGGGGTGTTGTCCCCGGACACGCTGGTGTGGCGCGAGGGAATGACGGATTGGCTTCCCGCCAGCGAACTGGGACTGACGGTTCGTGCTGTGCCCCCTCCTCCTCCCCGATCTGCACAGCAGTTGAAGGAGGCCACGTACAGGCAGAGGGAGCGACGAGCCGACGGCCTGCCTGCTGCCGATCGCTCAGACAAGCAGGCTACGCCACCCACGACCACACGGCGGCGGCGACGGCAGCGTGCTCCGCAACAGTCCACGCCCCGGTTGTGGATGGTGATTGCCGCAGCCAGCTTACTGGTTGTCGGTGTGGTCATCGGCTATGCACTGCGTCGCGATTCGTCCGGCAGAGTTGCAGCAGTAGATGCTCCCAGTATGGACCGGCCCGCAAAGGCTGCCTCAACCGCTGGCCCAGCGCGTACTCGCTCCGCTAACGATGCATCCATGGATGTGCCAGGTGTCGGTGGTATCGACGTGCCGGTTGAATCCGCAACGGGCTCGCGGCCGCAACTTGGCATGGATGGCACGACCTCACCGTTTCGGGCAGCGGATGTGACACCACCTGCTGGCGATGCCGATGGGACGAGGCGCGATTTGACGGGACCCGCCACGGAGTCGCCAAGTGGCACGGCAGGCACTGCGGCCGCGTCCACGACCGACTCATTGCCGACCGCGGACGAGTCGGGCCCGCCAGGCACATTGTTTCAGGAAATTGATATGCATCGCCGGCCGTCGTATGGAATTGCCGGTGGGGCGATGGCGCAGGACATTCGCTATCTGATCCTTTCGCGTTTGAACCTTCAGCCGCGGCAAGCCGACGCGACGCGCACGGTGACTCAAGAAGTGCTCGGTACGCGATTGAAGCAAGCCGACGAAATGTCACGCTTGGCGCTCGAGGCCAATCTGGAACAACTCAAAGGCAAAAAGTTCGTCTACAAGCTGGGGGAACTGGGCGATGTCGTCGAGTTTACTGGCTACGACAAACGGCCAGGGGCGGTACCGGTCAGCCGCGATGGTTCTGCGGGTTTTATGGTGGCAGACGTATTGGATGAAGATGGCTGGAAAGAGATGACGCACCTTTCGTTCCTGGAACCCGACAAACACATCGCGCCAGGACAACCATGGACTCGACAATTCGTCCACGATTGGGGCCAGGTGGGCAGTTGGACCGGCGTGACGACGTATGCGCAAGATTCGGCAGTGGGCAGTAATCTGAGGTTCCACTACACGCACAACCTGACATACAAGCCGCCGAGTTCCACGGTGTCCGGCCTGCTTCCTTTCAACATTGGCGATCCGGATTTCCATCTGTTGGAGGCCTCCGGCTGGTTCCTCTACAACCCCACCGTTCAGCACGTGACGGAGGCTCACGAGACTTTTCACGTGAAAGGAGGCTTTGGCTCGGAGTTATTGGGGGGCGCCGCAAAAATTGAAATTGAGGAACGTCAGGAAGTCTCCATTCGTTTGACGCGCCAGAATCCGTGGTAGTTTTTGGTCATTGGTCATTGGTCATTGGTCATTGGTCATTGGTCATTGGTCATTGGTCATTGGTCAATGGTCATTGGTCATTGGTCATTGGTCATTGGTCATTGGTCATTGGTCATTGGTCATTGGTCATTGGTCATTGGAAAATGCGGCTTTTGTTTCGCCTCCTTCGGGCTTGCCCAATGCAAGCAGAGCGAAAGTGACACTGTCCGACGAACAACTAACCAATGACTAGTGACCAGTGACTAGTGACCAGTCACTACCCCAGTGTCCATGGCGCTCGCATTGCTCGGCTGAGCATCTGATTGGCTTCGTCATCGCCGGGGAATTCTTCTTTGACCGGATCCCAGTGCAGTTTGCGATGCAATTGCATGGCGATGTTCCCCAAATGACAAACGGTGGCACTGCGGTGACCGGTTTCGACGGGCGCCAGCGGATCCTGGCGAGACTTGATGCAGTCGAGGAAATTCCGCACATGGTCTGGGATATGGTACTTGCTTGACTCCTCGGTGCGCTGCGGATTGCTCACCGGCAAGTGGATTTCGTGGGGGCCGATCTCGGATGTTTTCAGCGATTCCGGAGAGGTCTTGATGCCCTGGTAACCGTATTCGACCCACCCTTCGGTTCCCTCAAAGCGAACACCAAAACCCGGCTCGGCGGTCTTACAGATCAGCTCCACTCCAGGGGCATACTGTGCGCGAAAAGCGGTCTTGGTGGCGGTGTTATACAGGCAACCCTTGGGTGGCCACTCGGATCCCAAGTCTTCGATTTCCACTGGGCCACTGCCGTCCATACCCAGTGCCCATTGGGCAGCATCGTTGGAATGGGCGCCAAAATTCGTCACTTGGCCACCGGAGTAGTCCAAGTTAAAGCGGAAGCGGTAGAAGCAGCGGCCTTCGTGGTAGGGAGCCAAGGGGGCCGGGCCGAGCCACATCTCGTAGTTGAAACCCTCGGGCACCGGCATTGGCTGCCAACCCGGGCCGGGTTCCACCGCGTTAATCTCCGCCACCTGTGTAAGGATCCGTTTGACCTCGCCGATCCGTCCGTTGCGCACCAGTTCGCAGGCCCGGCGGTTGTCGGGGCTGGACCGGTAATGACTGCCGGTCTGCAGCACCCGTTGGTTCTCGCGAACGGCCTTGATCATGGCCTGTCCTTGGCGGACGGTGAGGGTCAGCGGTTTCTCGCAGTAGATGTCCTTGCCCGCGCGGGCGGCCATCACGGTGATCAGGGCATGCCAATGATCGGGCACAACGCAAGTTACGGCATCGATATCGTCTCGAGCCAATACCTCGCGGAAATCCTCATACGCATCGCAGCCCTGGAAGATCCCCGACGTCTGCCCGGCGGCGTAGAAAGCGTTGACCTTCTCCTGCGCAGGCTTGCGACCGAGAAACTGGTCGGATGAGCGGTAGCCGTGACTGGCGGTGTTGACGTCGCAAACGGCCAGCACTTGGCAGTCGCTGTGGCCCAGAAACGCCGGCAGGTCAATCGTGCTCTGGTTGCCGCAGCCGATAAAACCGATGTGAATTCGGTTGCTGGGGGCATTGGCTCCGAAGACGGTCGCCGGCACAATTGTGGGCGCACAGAGGACACCCACCGTAGTGGCGGCTGTCTTGAGGAAATCGCGGCGTGTTTGCCTTCGGCCTCTGCGCCGCTGTCGACGTGTGCTCATCACAACGTTCCTCATATTCATCTCTGTGGGGATGCCGGCTCGCGGTGCCCTTGCTCACGACTGCTTCCCCCTGATCACACCAGACGCATCCCCACAAGTCAAGCAGTTACAGGACTCGCCTCACGCCGCAAAATCCGGCCTACTGAGCCCAGCGAGCGCCAAATCGTGAGGTAGACTTGCGGTCAACTATGCGCAAGGGCGCGTCAGGCTCACGGCCCATTGCAGTAAATAATAGTGGCCAAGTGGTATTTACGTCTGATTCGGTACTGTACGCACGAGGGTAACCGTTGCGGCCGACAGCTCCGCCCGCTTACAGCGTGCTGAGCCGTATTGTATGGCGATACCACCTGCCGCTCCCGCCCCGGTGGATGCACAATAGCAGGTTTTGAGCAGAACGGACTGGGCACCCGCTCACGATCATCCCGCAAAAGGACCTCTTTCCATGGACCATGCCAGTTCCTCCAAACCATCCCTTCGCATCGCCTTGACCGGCCTCGTCTTGTTGATGGTTGCGTACGCGGTCAGCTTGGTGTTCCAGGTGCCGCAGCATGCGACTTCGCTGGTCATCGCGCACGCCGTGACGCCTGCCTTGAACGAAGAGGCGGCTGCCCCGGTCCACGAGTCGCACGAGGAATCACTTCAGCCGCCGCCGCTACTGATGATCTTGCCGTTCGCCCTCTTGCTAGGTGCCATTGCGACTTTTCCGTTGGTGCCGAGCATTGCCCATTGGTGGGAGCATAACATCAATAAATTTTACGTGGCCGGCGGTCTGGCCATCGTGACGCTGCTGTACTACCTGTTCTTCCATGAGCTGACGATGGCCGGCCATTTTCCCGCCCATTACTTGGTTCATCCTGTTGCCGGTGGACCCAACGTCGAGACAACTTGGGCCGTTTTTGCGAACGCCATGCTGGCTGAATACATTCCGTTCATCGTGCTGCTGTTCAGCTTGTACTCGATCAGCGGCGGCATTCGTTTGGAGGGGGACCTCCCTGCCCACCCGGCCACCAACACCGCTTTTCTGGCGATTGGGGGACTCATGGCCAGCGTGGTCGGTACAACGGGAGCGGCGATGTTGCTCGTTCGGCCCCTGCTCGAGACCAACCGCGAGCGTAAGCATGTCAGACACACAGTGGTCTTCTTCATCTTTATCGTCTGCAATTGCGGTGGCCTCTTGTTGCCGACCGGGGACCCGCCACTGTTTCTGGGGTACCTGTTGGGAGTGCCGTTCTTGTGGACGCTCGGGCTGTGGAAGTCGTGGCTATTCGTGAACTGCAGCCTGTTGTTGATCTACTACGTCTGGGATCATTTCCTCTGCTATCCACGTGAAGCAAAAGCCGACATTATCCGCGACGAGTCGAATGTCCGCCCGCTGCGGATCACTGGCCTTTGGCCAAACGCTCTGCTGCTGCTGGGTGTCGTTGCCGCCGTCGGTCTGCTGGATCCCTCCAAGCCGCTGCCGGGCACGTCGTGGCACCCCTGGATGTACTTGCGAGAAATGGTGCAACTGGTGATGGTGGCCTGCTCGTTGGCCCTGGGGGATCGGGAAGTGCGGTGGGCCAATAAGTTCAATTTCGTGGCCATCGTGGAAGTCGCCGCTTTGTTCTTCGGCATCTTCATTTGCATGCAACCGCCGCTGCAGGTCCTGCAGAGCAGCGGACCGAGTCTCGGTTTGACCGAGCCGTGGCACTACTTCTGGGCGACCGGCATCCTGTCTTCGTTCCTCGACAACGCGCCGACCTACGTGGTCTTTTTCGAAACTGCCAAGTCGGTCACGGCCAGTGGCAGTCTGTCGCCCACCGTGGCGGCAACTGGCGTCTACCTGCCGTACCTGATTGCCGTGAGCTTGGGAGCCGTGTTTATGGGTGCCAATACGTACATCGGAAACGGGCCGAACTTCATGGTGAAGACCATCGCCGAAGGGGCGGGAATCAAAATGCCCAGCTTCTTCGGATACATGATTTACAGTATTTGTATTCTCGTTCCGCTGTTCGCAATGGCTTCCATGCTGTTCACGTGATGTGATCGTCATTGGTCATTGGTCATTGGTCATTGGTCATTGGTCATTGGTCATTGGTCATTGGTCATTGGTCATTGGTCATTGGTCATTGGTGGCAGTGGCAGTGGCAGTGCGTGGCAAGGCGCATCGTGTCCTGTTGCTTTGCCTCCGGCGGGCCTGCGACAATGGAGCAACGACTGGCGAGCAACTGCCGAACAGGCTCGCCCCTTCCCCAGGAATGCGATGGAGGGGGGCGCGTCAGCCATCTCCTGGCCGCAAGTCATTGCCCCGCAGGGACCCCATCGGCGAAGGTACATTGAGGGGAAAACGCCGTTAGTGATGAGGCGGTTTCTGCCGCTTCGGCCAAATCGCCGCCCCTTGACGCAGCGTCCCAGCCCTGCCTTGGGCCAGGAGATTAGCCAGCATGGCGCTCAGGGGCCCAGAAAAAGAGTCCTGACCCCTTTTTTCCCTGATTTTTTCCCTGACAGTGCTTTTCTCCTCCGGGACTGCTTTTGCCTCTCGGAACAAGAAAATAGAAAACCTGTAACTCGTTATGAATTACAGGCTTTTTGAAGTCGGGGTGAGAGGATTCGAACCTCCGACCTTTTGACCCCCAGTCAAACGCGCTAACCAGGCTGCGCTACACCCCGCTGGAGATGGTATGGGACCCGCTGCAGTGGGTCATGTTCCCTCTCCTGACACAGAATATGGCAGATGGGCTCGATTTAATCAACGGGCGTTCGTCAGCGGAGGACGTGAAAGTCGCGACTTACACATAACACGTTGAGCACCAGGATCTTGTCGGCTGTCGGACTGGCACGGGTGAGCGGGAGCGACAAAGGTCCGCGGAGGCTGCCTCAGCGGGGATTTCGCACCACTCGACGCCTGGTCGATTCGCAGCCTTCCATCGCCGCGTACCCGGCACGTGTCAGAGAATAGGCGCCTTTGAACCGTTCCTTGATGAGCAATTTCTTGGCGGCTAACCGCCTCAAGGCCGCTTCATGCTTCTGCAGGTTCGGACCGTTGAAGCACAATAGTTGTCCAGTTGTGATCTGGTAGTTCCGAAACACCATAAACACGTTCTTTTCCGAGTCCGAGAACATCGTTCCCTCCTCTACGGGGTTTCAGAAGCTGAGCCAGACGCCTCGGTGGACGCCGGTCATGATTCACGCAACTTGATCCAATTGTGGTGCGTTACGCCTCCTCGCATCGAGCGGTCAACTCGTTTTCCACCGCACGGTTCTTGTCTCAATTCGTTATGTCAATATCTTAATCCGCCAGCCCGCCACTGAGGGTTGGCTATTTGATGACTGGTTACGCAGCCACGTCCAAAACCCGAAATAACAAAATGCAGCCACACCAGCAATCAACAACGCTAACCCTTCAGCCACGTTACTGCAGGCGTGCTCCCATGATTTTTCCTTCCACCACGAGCGTATCTCTGGACGTAGCCCTCGAAACGACAGACAATCAGCGCTCCGCGACGAACGCGAACTTGCTGCAGGACGATTACCAGGCGGTCGCCCGGTACCACACGTCCGCGGAACCGGATCTCTTCCATGCCCCCCAGTCCGACCAGTTCGGCGCCGAGTAAATCGTGTTTCAGAGTGAAATAGCTGGCCAGTTGAGCGGCGGCTTCGCAGATCAGGACGCCCGGCATGAGTGGCATGTCGGGCATGTGCCCCGCCACCCAGAACTCGTCTGCCCGCACATCTTTATAGCCGATGCAAATGGCCCGATCGGTGTCTTCCAGTACGACCGCGTCGATCTGTTCCATATCGAAACGTTGCGGATTGTACTTGCGAATCGCTTGCTTGTCGGCGACAACCGTGTTCAGGTCCACAGCGGCCATATCGACGATGCGTGCGTTGTTCGTGGTGGTCAAACGTCTGTCCTTTCACGCACCCCAGCCCTGGGCCGCGGCCGGCGCGTTCGTCTACGTATCGGAGAATAGTCGAGATTTCGGAGTCACCTGCTGACGGCGGAGGCCTCCTGGCGACCACTCGGGCCAAATCACGATGCCGCGGCAATTTCGCGGCCACGGCATCGCCATTATTCTACGAAAACGGGCGTCGGCGGGCTACTCGCGGGCCGTACCGAAAACGGATTTTCCCGAAAAACTCGCCTCGCGACCCCGGGTTTCACACCGGAAATCCTGGCATGGCGCATGATTCGGGCACAGGGTCGCTCGGGAGCCGGGTGGTTTGGAAGCTGTGTGTTTCGGGAGTCGGGTGCGGAGAGAACATGGCCACGGCTCTGCACAAACGTGTGAACTTGGGCTAAACTTGGGCACACTTGCTGGCATCTTTCCGATGGCAGGTCGATCCGCAGTCCGTCGAATTCACTCTGAGGAGCTTCCTTGATGCGTCCCATTCCCAAGATCGCGATGGCAATCTGGCTCGTCTCCAGTCTTTTGGCCCGCGTCGTCTTTGCCCAGGCACTTCCCACGGACCCCTCTTTGGTGACCGGGAAGTTGGAGAATGGTCTCAGCTACCTCATTCGCCAGCACGCTCATCCGCCGGGCCGAGCGGTGATCTGGCTACACATGGACACTGGTTCGCTCAATGAAACCGCTCCCCAACGTGGTTTGGCACACTACCTGGAACACATGGCCTTCAATGGCAGCGAGAATTTTCCCCCCGGCCAGGTCGTGCCGTTCTTTCAGTCGCTGGGAATGACTTTTGGACGCGACCAGAACGCTTTCACGAGTTTCGATCAGACGGCGTTCCAGCTTTCCTTGCCCGACGCTCAGCCCGATACGATGAACAAGGGGATGTTGTACTTTGCGGACGTGTTGCATCGGTTGACGTTGTTGCCCGCGGAAATTGACGATGAGCGACAGATCATCCAGGAGGAGCGGCGCCGCAGTCTTTCGGGACGGCAGCGCACGATGTACTACGTGCTGGAACGCATGGCTCCCGGCTCGATTCTGGGAGAGCGGATTACGATTGGCACCGAAGAGACGATCGACAGCGTCCAGCAAGCGGATTTTCGCGATTATTACGGCAAGTGGTATGTGGCCTCGAACGCCACGTTGCTGGTCGTGGCCGACGCCGACCCGCAGGAAGTGGCGACGCTGATCGAGAGGAATTTCGGCGACGCGCCCCGGATGCCGCGTCCGACACCGCAAGAAGTTGGCGTCACAGCCTATGAACAGAGTTTTGCGATTGTCGCCAGTGATCCCGAAGTCCGCCATGAAGAGATTCGCATTACGCGACTCGAACCAGTTCGTGCTCCGACGACCACGGTTCCTCAGTACCGTGACGATTTGGTGGCGGGGCTGGGCGTTTCTGCGCTGAATCGTCGCCTGGATGAAAAGGTGGCCACGGGTAACACGAGTTACCTGAGCGCCAGCGTTTCTCTGGGCAACAATGTGGGAGCGATCTACACGGCAGAACTCAACGGGCGCGCGAAGCCAGGCCAGTGGCGGGCCGCGCTGCAAGAGCTGGCCCTGGAACTGCAGCGTGCTCGGCTGTATGGTTTCGCCGATCGCGAAATCGACGATGCGAAGAAGGAGATCGTCGCGTCGGCCAAACGGGCTGTCGAGACGGAGCCAACGCGCGAGGCAAGCTCCATCATCAGCCGCATGAACCGTTGCGTGGCGGATGAAGAGCCGATTCTCTCGGCCCAGCAGAGCCTGGAACTCATCGAACCGTTGCTCGCGATGATCAACGCTCAAGGAGGTGGCCCGCCGCTTTGCCCAGGAATTTGACCCGACTGCCGTGGCTTTCACCGCCATCCTGCCGTCTACCGCCGATGTTCCCACGCAAGACGAACTGTTGGCTCTGGGGACCAAGGCACTGTCGGTCAAGCCGGACCAAGAGGCAATGGCCGATCGTGCCACGCAACTGATGGAGCAATTGCCGCAGCCGGGGGAGGTCGTGGAACTGACCGAGCATGCGGCATCCGGCGTCTGGTCCGGCTGGCTTTCCAATAACGCGCGGGTTCACTACCGGTACATGGACACGCGTCAGAACGAAGTGACGATCAGCATCTCCCTGATGGGAGGTGAACTGCACGAGACGGATGCCAGTCGCGGCCTGACGCAAGCCGCCACGGTAGCTTGGTCGCGGCCGGCCACGCAACATCTCTCGTCGTCCGACGTGCAGTCCTTGATGATTGGCAAGAATGTGAACGTGCGAGGTGGTTCCGGCGCAGTGGGCCGCGGGCGTCGAGGCGGTCGTGGTGGTGATGGCGGCAATACGAACTCCATCACGCTGAGTGTGTCTGGGAGCCCGGAGGACCTGGAGGCCGGCATGCAGTTGGCGCATCTGCTGCTGACCGAGCCCAAGGTCGAACCGGCGGCTCTGGGACAGCTCGCCACGTTGCTGCGTCAGATGCTGGAGCAAGCAGCCACGAATCCCATGATGACGGGTATGCAGCTGGCTCAAGGTGCCCCTTACCCGGCCGACGTGGCGCGTACCCAACCGCTGACGATCGAGCAAGTGGACCATTTCGATGCCGCGGCCGCACAGACCTGGCTGGATCAGCTCATCGCCACCTCTCCGATCGAGGTGGCGATCGTGGGTGATCTGCCCCAGGACCGTGCGCTGGAACTGGTCGCACGCTATATCGGCTCACTCCCGCAGCGCGAGCGTGTTTCCCCGGCACTCTTCTCGGAGCTGCGGCATTTGCCCGTTCCTCCCCCCCGCGCGCCGTCCACCAGACCGTGAAGACCGAGACGCCACAAGCCTTCGTCTATTCCGGTTTCTACGGATCCGATGAGTCGAATCTGGCAGATACGCGGCGCTCACCATCGCCACGATGGTTCTCTCGACGCGCATGGTCCGCGAAATCCGCGAAGAAGAACAGCTGGTCTACAGCATCAGTGCCGGCTCGCGTCCGGGAACGACCTATCCCGGATTCGGTATCGTCGCGGCCGGAGCACCGACAGATCCTGCCAAAGCCGACCGACTGCTCCAGAAGATCGCGTCCATGTACGCCTCCCTCGCAGAAAAGGGAGTGACCGACGAGGAACTGGCGGTGGCCAAGAAACAGATTGCTAACACGCTCGATACCCAGATGCTCGATCCGGACTACTGGACGAGCAGACTGTCGGAGATCACGTTCTACGATCGGCAGCTGGATGACGTGGTCGGAGCGCCTGCTGCCTACCAGGCGATTACGGCCGATCAGGTCCGTGAAGCCTTCGCACGCTACTACGCGCCGGAGAAATCGGTGGTCGTCGTCGTCATGCCGACAGAGTGAGAACGGTCATTGGTCATTGGTCATTGGTCATTGGTCAGCATTGGTCATTGGTCATTGGTCATTGGTCATTGGCATTGCATTGTTAGGCTTGCATTGGCGTCGATAGCGTCGCTCTCCGTTTGTCAGTAGCTGGCCAGTCGTTGCTCCACCGGGACAAACTGGCGGAGTCAAAGGGAACATGACGCTGTCCAACATGAATGACGATAATGGCGACTAATGACTAATGACTAATGACTAATCGACTAATGACGAATGACCAATGACCAATGACCAATGACCAATGTTGGGGCCGGGGCTGGCCCGTGTTCGGACAAAGCAAGATCGATTCCTGACAAGTGTGATGCTGCTTGCAGTGAACAGGAGACAGTTGTGACACATTTTGCCGACCGCTTGGCCGGGGCAGTGAAGCGGTGCGCGAGTCCCGTGCTGGTCGGTCTGGATCCTCGCTGGGAGAGCCTGCCGGAGGAGTCTGCGGAGCGGAGTCCAGGGAGATGATCTGCCGGGCATGGCCGCCGCGTACACGCTTTTCTGTCGCGGGGTGATCGATGTGGTGGCGCCTTTGGTGGCCGTCGTGAAGCCCCAAGCTGCGTTCTTCGAGCAACTGGGGCCGGCCGGCATGCAGTCGCTGTGGGACGTGATTCGCTACGCCCGCGAGAAACATCTGTTGGTGATCGTGGATGGCAAGCGAAACGACATCGGTTCGACGGCGACGGCCTATGCGCAAGCTTACCTGGGGGGCAACGCCGCGAGTCCTTGGGGCGGGGATGCGTTGACGGTCAGTCCCTACCTGGGTGGCGACAGCCTCGAGCCGTTTGTGGATGCCGCCACAGAGCGCGGTGCGGGGATCTTCGTCCTGGTGAAGACTTCGAATTCCGGTGGCGGCCTGTTTCAGGATCGAATGTGCGAGGGAAAACCGCTGTATGAACACGTGGCGGCTTTCACGCAGGAGTTGGCCCGGCGTACGGCCGGTCAGTGTGGCTATGGGATCGTGGGGGCCGTCGTCGGCGCCACCTATCCGCAGCAGCTGACGACACTGCGTGCACAGATGCCGCACACCTGGTTCCTGGTGCCGGGCTTCGGCGCTCAAGGCGCTCAGGCTCGCGACGTACGTGACGCCTTTGCACCCGATGGACTGGGTGCCATCGTGAATAGTTCACGCGGGATCATCTTCGCACATAGCCTCCCGCCATATCGCGATCGTTTCGACGACTCCCGTTGGCAGGAGGCTGTCGAACAGGCTACCTGCGACATGATCCAGCAGTTGAGTGCCGACACGCCAGCCGGCCGCTTGACGGCCGCGAGCGGTGCCTGAACGTGGATTGGACCCGCGACAAGTGGCGAAGTCGCGGAAGGGAGTAAAGGAAGAGTAAGAGTAAGAGTAAGAGTAAGAGACGGACTTGTGACACTTACTCGTCGGCGGCTTTGAGCCAAGGGAGCAGGGTGAGCTGGAAGTCGCAGATTTCTTCGGCAGAGAAGTAGAGTTGCATCTCGCGCTGAGCGGCCGCGGGACCATCCGAGGCGTGCACCAGATTCATCTGGCGACTGCTGCTGAAATCGCCGCGGATCGTGCCGGCCGACGCCTTCAAGCCACTCGTGGCCCCCACCATCTCACGCACCACACGCACGACGTCCAAGCCCTGCACGATCATCGCCACGACCGGAGCGCCGGTAATGAACTGCTCCAAGCCTGGATAGAACGGCTTGTTGACATGTTCCGCATAATGCTGGCGAGCAAGTTCGGGCGTGATATGCATCATCTTCATGGCGATGATGTTCAGCCCCTTGTTCTCGAAACGCGCGATAATCTGCCCCATCAGGCGGCGCTGGACGCAGTCGGGTTTGAGCAAAACGAGCGTACGCTCCATGATCATCTGGGCTCCCAGCAACAATGTGTGGTGTTTCGCGGTCGGTCAGCGAGCTATTTGGCGAGCGGAGTCGGCGGCGGCAGCCAATCGACATTTCGCGGCTGCTCGTAAGACATGACCGGAGTTGTCGTGGCAGGCCACATGATCTAGCCTGACTCGGCCGGTAAGTGGAATAACCGTACGGACCGACCGTCCAGCTGTCTCGGTTCCCATAGGCGTGATAACCGTCGCTCCAGCCGATCCCGAGGCAGCGGTTGATTTGATTCATCAGCGGATGGGGGTTGGCGAAGTAGGTGTGACCGGCCTCCGCCGTCGAAGAAACGAATATCAACGTGGCGGCCAACATCAACGCTGCTAGAAGTACGGAGAATCGCATCAGGATTCCTTTCGCAGATATTAGTCATTGGTCATGGTCATGGTCATTGGTCATCGTCATCGTCATTGGTCATTGTCAGTCATTCGTCATTCGTCATTGGTCATTCGTCATTGGTCATTCGTCATTGGCTGTTGGCTGACTGGGTTCGGCCTGTGCAACGTCCGCACTTCGAATACGGAGATCCGAAAACTGACCAATGACCAATGACCAGTGACCAATGACCACTCCATTCAGGTATCGAACCGTGAGATTGTCGAGGGTTCATCCCGGCGAACGAACGATGTGTTGCAGCAATTGTGCGGGTGGTACAGGGCGGCTCAGGCGGGTCGCTGCAAGTCACGCAGCGGGCCAACCGCCACGGTGCTGTGTGCCGTGAGTGGGTATTGCCGCAGCACATCCGTCACGTCAGGGAGGGACACTGCCTGATAAGCGGCGATGACGTCGCGTACTGTCTGATACGCGTGCCGCTGGACCCAATTATCGCCGAGGGAGAAGAGTCGATTGGTGGGACGTTCGCTCTGCAGCACGATGTGCGAGCAGATCTTGTTTTGCGCCTGGCTCAGTTCTTCGTCGGTAATGCCCCCGGACTCGACTTCCCGTAACGTGTGCCAGTATTTCCTGCAGGTTTTCCGGCGTGTCTGCCGGCACTCCGCACAGCATCGACATGAAGATGCCGGTTCCCTGGTATTCGTGCGAGTACATGACGGCGCATTCCGCACGACCGGTATCGATGAGCTTCCAGAAGAGTCGACTGCCGCTGTCGTCGCCCACCACGGTGCTCAGGATGCGGGCGGCGTACCGGCTGTCTTCATCGGCGGCCGGGCCGTTGGCGATCTGGATTACGTATTGCTGCGAGGCGATGTCGCTGGGAAACACCTGGAAATCGCTGTTGGTCGTTGCGCGAGGAGTGATTCGCGCGACCGGCCGCCGTTCCCACTGCGCCACATTTCTGCTCGGCCATCTGAACGAGGCGATCGAAGTCGAGATTGCCGGCGGCCGCCAGTGTCATGTTGTTGGGAGCGTACCGCACATCGAAATACGATCGCATCTGGGCGGAGGTCAGCGCGGAAACGGTCCCCTGCGAACCGAGCACGCTGCGGGCGAGCGGATGCTGGCGGAAATGTACGGCCATGCTCTTTTCATGAGCGCCGAATGGGGGCTGATCTTCGTACTTCGCGATCTCCTCCAAAATGACCTGCTTCTCCATCTCGAAATCGTCCCCGCGCAGGGACGGACGCATGATGTCACAGAGCAGATCCACCGCTCGATCCTGGAACTCGGGCAGCACGGCCACGTAGTAGACCGTCTGTTCCTCGCTCGTGAAGGCATTCGAGTGGGCACCCAATTCGTCCAGCTCTCGATTCACATCGGCGGCGCAGCGGGTGGGAGTACCTTTGAACGCCATGTGCTCCAGGAAGTGGCTGACTCCAGACGTTTCCACGGTTTCGTCGCGGGAACCGGTCTTCACGAAGAACCCGAGCGCCGTCGAGTAGGCGGCGGGATTGCATTCGGCGATGATTTCCAGTCCGTTGTCGAGGCAATGTTCACGGAATTTCAAAGGGGGATCTCCAGTGTTTGCTGACCCAGTGTCACCACCAGGAAATCGGCAGGAGGGTGTGCGGCCAGGTAGGCGTTGATGCTGTCGCAGGTAAGGCCTTCGACAATTCCCCGGACTTCCTCCAAAGTTTGGACACGACCCAGATAGTACCAATCAGCAGCGATCGAACCGGCCCGCGCCGAACTCGACTCCTGCTGCATGATCAAAGCGCTCTTCAGACGTGCCTGCAGACGCTGCAACTCGTCCGGTTGGACTCCGCTGGCGAGCTGTCTCAGTTCCGCGATGACCACGTCAAGTGTCTCTTGGGCTCGTTCCGTGGTCGTACCGGCATAGCAGATCACGCACCCACGGTCCTTCACGCTGTGGCACGTGGCATAGACGGCGTAGCAGAGCCCGCGATTCTCCCGCACCTGCGTAAAGAGCCGAGAACTCATTCCGTCACTCAGCACGCCAACGGCCCCTCTGGCCTGGTAGTAATCGTCATCTCCGTAGCGGACACTCGGATAGGCGATGGCGATGTGCGTCTGGCTCGACTCGTGTTGGAGATGCGTGTGTGTCCGGTCGCCGGGCACATCGAGCAGGGCAGGTTCCTCGGCCGTTTGCCAATTCCCGAAGAGTTCTCCCACCTGATCCCGCAGGCGGGCGAAGTCGATGTTCCCCGCCGCACTCAGAACCGTGCCGTTGGGGCGGTAATGACTGGCAAAATGCTGCTGAATGTCCCGCAAGCAGATTTGCTCGACAGCTTCCAGATGACCCGGACTACGGCGACCAAAGGGATCACCGTATTGGCGACGACGCAGTTCCAGCATGGCGCGCTGGGCCAGGTCGTCATCCAACGCGTAGATCTCTTGCAGGCAAGCCAGCCGCGCGTCCTCCAACTGATCGGCCGGGAGATGGGGACGCTGCACCAGGTCGGCGTAAATGGCCACCGCTTGCTCAAGCTTTTCGGCGGGCATGGCCCCACCAAAACTGGTGTGCGCGTTGGCCACCGATGCGCTGTGGTCGACTCCCAAGTTCTCCAAATCGTTAAGGAATTGCCGGCTGTCTCGATCGCCACAGCCACGCTGGACGATCTCGCACGTCATGTTGCTCAACCCAAGCAGTTTGGCCGGGTCGCGCGAGCAACCTGCCGGTACCAGCACGGCGAACGCCGCGGATTCCAGCCAATCCATCTGCTGAGCAACCAGCACCAGTCCATTGTCATAAGTGTGAACCTGGATCGACTTCGTCACGAGATCCCCAATTCTCTAGTGGCCGAACGAATCGGCGCGGCTGTACGAAAAACTCTCACTGCGGCAGATCAGCAATTCGATAAAACGCTCCGGGCCGCACGCATCGCCCTGGCTCACAGCGACTGGGCATCCGGCACACGGGACGCAGCCACCTCAATCCTCCGGGCGATACACGCGATCCTGCACGTCGTCGGATATTTGCGACGCCGATCCGGAGCACGTGCCTCCCGTCGTGCGATACCCGATCGTGTCAATGGTGGGTGACGGGAGCGGTGCGGAGATGCTAGAGATTACTGCCCATATCAGGCGTACGCAACCTCGGCAGCCTTGTAAACGGTCTTCACCCGGCGGAACCCGAGTGCCAGGTAGAGCCGGATGGCACCGGTGTTCTGGGCCGTGACTTCCAGGTAGACCCGCCGCAGACCAACCGCTCGAAATCCGTCCAACGCCTGATACAAGAGTGCCGTGCCCAACCCGTGGGAACGATGCATGGGAGTTACACCCAGATTCTGCACCGCTCCGTACCCATGACGGTCACTCAGCCCCTGAATCGTACCGACGAACTCGGGCGCTGCTTGTCCCGGCAACTGGTGGGCCATCAGCCATGTTGCCTCGGGTACAAACGAATCCCGGCGTGAAATTTCATCCATGAGTCGGCGGCACCCATCGCGCTCACCAAGACACGGAAAGACATTGGCGTCGATCTCGCAGCAGAAACTTCGATGCTTCGTGTCGGCGTGAGACTCCAGCAGCGACGGGTGCCAGGGAAGCAACTGGTAGTTCGCCGGTAGACGGGGGCAGTGGAAAAGCGTCCCCGACAGGGACATTTCCAACCGGTAACGCTTGAAATATGTGAGACCCATAACGCCTCAGGCACGACGAACGCTCGAATCGGGGACCTGACCCGCCGTTTGCAGCGAGCCAACCGGATTTATCGTATCGGCGAAGGACACGATTTGCAATCTTTTGGGCGTGTCGCTGACCCTGCACCCCGCTGCCGGCCACGGCCCGATCGTGCCGAACTCCATGGCTCAGATAGCATCGGTCTCCGAGTGCCGACCGGTCGGCGATTTTTCTCGGACAGGGATAACCCCTACAGGTCCTACCAAGGAACGGGTGAAAGTCGGCAAAAGAGTCCCGATCCCTACGCTCAGGCGCCTTGCCTCGTTTCCACCGAGCCCGCCTCGGTGGGACGACAACTGCCCCGCTACACCTCAACGCCCACGGCACGTTTCCACCGAGCCCGTCTCGGTGGGACGACAACTGTCCCGCTACACCTCAACGCACACGACACGTTTCCACCGAGCCCGCCTCGGTGGGACGACAACTGTCCCGCTACACTCTCAACGCCCACGGCACGTTTCCACCGAGCCCGCCTCGGTGGGACGACAACTGTCCCGCTACACCTCAACGCCCACGACACGTTTCCACCGAGCCCGCCTCGGTGGGACGACACTGCCGCTACACCTCAACGCACGACAGTTTCCACCGAGCCCGCCTCGCTGGGCAGACAACTGTCCCGCTGCAAACGTCACGAACGTTTCCGGAGCCCGCTCGGTGGGACGACAAAATCCGTGCAAATGTCCCAGATGAGCGATCGATGGTAGCTGACCAGTTGTGGTCCCACCGGAATAAATCCGGTGGAAACCTGTGTGGAGCGTTGCTGGTAGCTGACCAGTTGTGGTCCCACCGGAATAAATCCGGTGGCAACCGTGTTGGAGCGTTGCTGGTAGCTGACCAGTTGTGGTCCCACCGGAATAAATCCGGTGGCAACCGTGTTGGAGCGATCGCTGGTAGCTGACCAGTTGTGGTCCCACCGGGGCGAACCTGCCAGAGGCGAATCGGGAGTGTCGCTAGTCCAACAGCCAATGAATAACAAATAACAAGTAACAAGTAACAAATAACAAGTAACAATTAACAAGTTCCCGGTGTTTCACAGTTCTCCTGCGTCAGGCCCATTCAAGCCACTGGGTGAATCGGCCGCCGTGGTCGCATACTCGACCACGCGGGAGATGGCGCAGCCGCATCTGACGGGAGTTGACTTCGTGGACCTCAAACGACCGACCAATGTCCCGGAGCATGGTCAGCGTCAAGCGACCGCCTAGATGCTGGCGGAATTCCTCCAACCCGGCGAAGATGGCCTCGGTGTCGGCGAGTGCCGGATGATACATTGTGAAACCCAACCGGCGGAGGCAACTCAGAACCCGCTCGGCCACGCCCCAGTCCAGTTGGTGCACGAGCGACGAGTACACCGTGTCGACGGCCACACCGATCGCCACGGCTTCGCCGTGCCGCAGTTCGAAGTTGGACATAGCTTCCAGGCGATGAGCCGACCAGTGTCCGAAGTCGAGCGGTCGTGCTTCCAGGGATTCAAAAGGATCGCCTCCCTGGGTGATATGATCCAGGTGCAATTGCGCGGACCAGCGTATCATCTCACTGGCGACGGCCTTGTCACGCTGGCGTATCGCCAGCGCTGTCTGCTCCAACCGCTGGAACATCTCAGGGCTCTTGAGCAGCGAAACCTTGACCGCTTCGGAAAAGCCGCAGATGAAGTCGCGGTCGCTGAGTGAATTCAGTAGAGCGGTGTCGTTGACGACGCCCCAGGGGACGGCGAATGTTCCCAGCCAGTTCTTTTTCTGAAACAGATTGACACTGTTCTTCACTCCGATGCCCGAATCGGCCTGGGCCAGCGTCGTGGTCGGGAGTCGTACCAGCCGGATACCGCGGTGTGCGATGGCCGCGGCAAAGCCCACTGCATCCAATACCGCTCCACCCCCGATGACCGCGACATAGCTGCGGCGGTCCAAGTTTGCGGCATGCATGACCTTCAACATCCGTTCGAGAATGTGAATATCGTTTTTGATCAATTCACCGCCCGGCACCCGCTCGATTTGGCCCACCGATTCAAAGCGATCCGAGTGCTGGCGACAGAAAGATGCCAGTTGCCGGCACAGTTCGGGGGCGGCTTGAGCCATATTGTCGTCCAGCCAGAACTGGACTCTTGCGGGACCGTTTCCCGCGGGTTCCAGCAGTTCGAGCAACACGTGGGCGTCCTGCTGGAGCACGTCGGTAGTGAATCGTAACCGGTGCACATACGGCACGCTGAACGCGACATTCTGTGATTGCTCCCGGTTCGAACCCGCCATTACCTTTGCTTTCCCTTCCCATCTCAGCATCAACCGACCCTTCTTCTAGCATACTCAATCGTGAGCGATGATTCAGGCTGGGGGCTTGCCGACAAGCCGCCGCAGTCGGCGCAGATTGATCGTGTCCCACGGCCGTTTCGATTTGGGATCTTCGCCCTTGGGCGTTTCGAGGTACATGGGAATCCGGCTGAAGCGGCGATCGTTTAACAGATGGGCGAACGGCCGGCTACCGAGATAGCCCTTGCCGATGTGTTCGTGGCGATCAACACGCGAACCGAGTTCACGCTTGCTGTCGTTCAGGTGGATCGCACGAATTCGCTGGATTCCCACCAACGACGTCAACTCGCGCATTGTCTGTTGATATTCACTGTGTGAGGCCAAAGGATAACCGGCGGCGTAGGCATGGCATGTGTCGAAACAGACTCCTAGCCGCTCAGGGTCCTTCACGGCATCCAGGATGGTCGCCAACTGCTCGAACCGCCACCCCAGACAACTCCCTTGCCCAGCGGTGTTTTCCAGCAGGCACTGAGCCGATATGCCGCGCGTCTGGCGATGGACTTCATTCAACGCCCGGATGACACGCTGCAAACCGGCTTTCTCGGAACTGGAGGTATAGGCACCTGGATGGAGCACGACAGAGGGGATTCGCAACTGCTCCGCACGTTGCAGTTCCACGACGAAGGCGTCCAGCGATTTCTTCCACAACGTCTTGTCAGGACTTGCCAGATTGATCAAGTACGAACTGTGTGCAATGACGTGTGGGATGTGAAACTGTTTCTTCGCTTGCTCCAGAGCGGAGACGACATCGGCCGTCAGTGCCGGCGCTTTCCATTGGTTATTGTTCTTCGTGAAGACCTGGACGCAGGCGCAGCCGACCTCGTGGCCACGCTGTACCGCCTTGTCGAAGCCGCCAGCCATGGACATGTGGGCACCCAGGATGGGTTTTGGTGAGGGCATGTATCGCTTCCCCGGTTCTCGCTCCTGAAAACGCAAACGGTTCCCCTTGTCTCCGCAGGCGCTTCCGACCGTTACGGTGCGCGGTCGAGTAGGAAGTGGTGTTGTCCAACTTCTGGTCCACGGGGCTTCGCGTCGAGGGCGGAGAAGAGACCGGTCAGCGGCAGGATACTCGACGCGTCCTGATGGTGGAAGATGGAACCGCGGCGAACAGTTGCGGGTGGCGTGGCACGTCGTCGGTGCTGCTACCCGAAGGCCCCGAAGCAGACCAAGCAGAGCCCGAGCAGCAACAGGACTGTCTGAATAATCCCCAGCACCATTCCCGCCTGCGTCAAGGGGACACCTGCAGGATCCATCGCGCCGGTACGCATGGCACGCATGTCGGATTGCCCCATGGCCCAGGCGAATGGCCCAAATACGGGGCAGAGGGCCCACCCCAGGATGGCGAGCGTGAGGATCACGCCGCCGCGATGGGGAAGTTGGTGGCGAGTTGATGGGCTGGCGAAGGGGTTGGGGGTGCCCGCCGGTGTCGCCCGCTCAGCAAACGGATTGTGCTGTTCGCTGATGCCACGTCGCCTGCCTGACAAACCGGGGTAGATCTCCGCGGCCGTTTGCCATTGCGTGGCACTTTCCCGCCGCAGTTGCGCGGCGGCCGGGATGCGCCCCTCGGCATACCACTGGTCCAACTCAGCACGCGGTACCGGCCCATAGACGCGACCGTCGGGTGTGCGAACCTGCCAACGATCCGGGCCCTGCTGCTCGGCATCCTGTGGCGGTTGCACGGCATCCCATTGCCGTGCGTAGGCGGTCTCCTGGAAAAACTGCTGGTTCTCAACTGGCGACGGCGAACGCGCGTCGACCGAGCCGGGGACGACGTAAATCATCCCACATTGCGGGCAACGCGCCTTCTTGCCAGCGTGCTCATCGGGGACGCGAAGCTTGCGGGCACATCCCTGGCATATGGTCTCGATAGGCATCTGAGTCTGCTCACTCCTCCGTTAATCTGCCCGGTAAGTCCTTCGTCCGGCCAGTTTCGGCCGATTGTCGCTTGATCGATTCACCCGATCCACGCCTGGCGTATGACCAGTTAGGTATTCGACCGCGGCAATTCGATCTTGGCAGTGTACTGTGCGACGCCTGCACAATCAACGTAACGTGCGATGGAGCCACTCGTTAAGGCGGGGCACATGCGGTACGCTCAGCCAGTTGGCCGGTCGCAGCTGCGGGGGCACGAGACGGTGCTGGGCTTGGACGTATGGGGGGAGAATGCGGAATGGGGAGTGCGGAATGGGGAATGGGGAAGTGGGGAATGGGGAATGGGGAATGCGGAATGCGGAATGCGGAATGCGGAATGCGGAATGCGGAATGCGGAGGGCGGAATGGGGAGGGCGGAATGCGGAATGGGGAGGGCGGAATGCGGAATGGGGAGGGCGGAATGCGGAATGCGGAATGCGGAGTGCGGAGTGCGGAATGGGGAAGTAGAGGCAATAGACGCACGGCGGAAGCAGCTCCCCGCTCACCACTTCACGGGGTGGCACGCCAGGAAGTGGACATTCAATACCGGACTCGGCACTGGCAGAGCCCAGTAGCGTCCGATGTAGGAAACGCCAAAGCTATTTTTTGAACCGTTCCTCAGTTGGACACCGCCACCGTCGCTTTGCCTCCATCTAGACAAGCGGGCCGTTATTCACCACCCTCGAAAACAGCGCCGTCCAACTCATTACTCTCGGTCAGCGAATAACAACCAATAACCAATGACCAATAACCAATGACCAATGACCAATGACCAATGACCAATAACCAATGTCGCCTCACGCGAACAGTTGCGTGACCGCTTCCGCCTTCACCAGTTCGCGGGGCTGATTGAGGTGATTATAGACGATCGTTGTGGGGTGGATTCCGAAGGCATGGTAGATGGACGCGAGGAGTTGGCCGGGGTGGACGGGATCCTCGAGCGGGGCGGATCCGGTCTTGTCCGATTGTCCATACACCTGGCCGCGGCGCACGCCTGCTCCGGCGATGACCGCAGTGTAGCAATAGGGCCAGTGATCGCGCCCGTCGGCACTATTGCCGTTGCCCGACGTACTGACGCCCTTTTGCGGACTGCGCCCGAACTCACCGACTGCCACGACCAGGGTCTCATCCAACAGGCCGCGCTGGTCCAAATCCTCGATCAGGGCCGACAAGCCTGTATCCAACATGGGGGCCGACTGGTTCTTCATGCGTTGACTCAGTCCGACATGGTGATCCCACGAGTGATTATCGGAGTTGGCGACCTTGGGCCAGATGACTTCCACGACGCGTGTTCCGGCTTCCACTAATCGACGAGCCAGCAGGCAACTTTGTCCAAAGGTGTTGCGGCCGTAACGCTCGCGCGTCCCTGCCGCCTCAGCCGACAAATTAAAGGCCTCTCGAGCCCGTCCGGAGACGATCAAGTTGAGAGCACGCTCGTAGTATTCATCCAGATTCTGGTTCTCCACCGCCTTGTTAAGATCGCTCATCCGCGCGTCGATCATGGTCCGCAAGCGCGCACGCCGCTGCAACCGCACGGCAAAGACCTCGGGGGGCAACGTCAAATCATCCACCTTGATGCGATCCATTTTGTCCATGTCCATGTCGTCACCGGTTGGGTAGAGATAGTACGGGTCGAAGGCTTTACCCAAGAAGCCGGCGGTTCCCCCCTTCCCGACCACGTTGCTCTCCTGCAGCGGTCGCGGGAGCATGACGAAGGGGAGCATTGGTTCGCTGGTTGGTTGCAGACGCACGATTTGCGAGCCAAAATTCGGAAAGTCCTTGGGACTGGGAGGCTCCAATTGGCCTGACGGGCTGACTTTGTCGGTGGTGTAGCCGGTCATCATCTGATAGATCGCGGCCGTATGATTGAACAAGCCATTGGGGGTGTAGCTCATTGATCGGATCATCGTGAACTTGTCGTTCACTTGTGCCAATTGCGGCAGCACATCGGTGAACTGGACTCCCGGGATCTTGGTGGAGATCGGTGCGAAAACACTCCGCACTTTCTCCGGCGCATCGGGTTTGGGGTCCCACAGGTCGATGTGGCTAGGCCCGCCCTGCAAATAGATCAAGATGACGCTCTTTGCCTTCCCCCAGCCGGGTCCCCCCTGCCCTGGCGTATCGTCCGCACGAGCCTGCAAACGGAGCAGGCCATCCAAGGTCATTCCCAGCATGGCAGCGCCTCCGACACGCAGCACGTCGCGGCGCGTGACGGACGCACTCTGGTCACACAGATCTTTGCCCGGCTGTCCTTTGATCACCCACATGCTGATACTCCCCAATATAGTTTGTTCTGCCGACCGCAGTGCCGGCATTCTGTTCGACGGACGACGGTTGATACCGTACTAGGCTGACTAATGGTTAAAGAGGAAAGCGGGACTGTTGATCAGCGCCCAGGCCAGATCTTGGATGGCCGTCAGTCGCCGGTCGCCGACTTGTCGGGCGCTCTCTGTGGCATCTAATCGCAACTGTACCAGTGCCGGATCATCGGCCACATCCTGGTGCAATGCTTCCACCAGCGCTCGCCGTTTTTGGACGCCGGGATCGATCGGCAGCGGGCGTTGTGCGGAGGTCAACGCATCCTGCAACTGGCGGTACTGCGCAAGCGATTTGTGGAGGTAATCGGCCACGAACTTTCGCTGGGATTCCGATCTCACCTGGCTGTCAGTGGCCAATATGGCCGCGAGTGATTCGGGCAGACCCAAGCCAGTGGGTGCAGCGCCGCTGGCAACCGAGATGCGAAAACGGGCGAGGCGATGGTCTTTCGCCTCGTGGAATTGGTGGATCGTTACCTGCAGTACGGTCCCGGCCGAGTAAGCGATCGGTTCTTTGGTGGGGAACGTCGCCCAGTGGATCGTGCCACCTGCCGGAGCGACGGCCCAGCCCAACTGGTCCTGAGCCACACCGTCGATGGTTTGGGCGATGTCGAAGCCCTGCTGGGTGAAGTCCGCGACGGGTTGCTGCAGTGTCACCGGCTGCAGATTAGCGGGAGCAGCAGCGTCCGCGGCACGCACTTCGAATTCCGTGACGACGAAGTTGCCGTTTTCGGGCAATCCCGGGCCGCCGCCGGGAATGCCATCTACCGGAATGGTCTCCAGACGAAGGCCGGTGATGCTCGCCAAATTCGTCTGGAAGGTGAGCGTGTAGGTTCCCTTCTCCGCATTCCCTTCCGCCCGTACCGAGCGGTCTTCCAAGATTGTGAAGTGCGCGCCGTTGGATGCGGATGCCGTGTTGGGGCGTAGCGGATGCCACTGCGTAGCGAGCGTTTGCTGGTCGGCCCACTGCTGGAAACGTTGCTCCAGATGGGCGTCGAAATCTGTGACCGCGGCTTCTGCCTGGGCAATTGCCTCGGCCCGTTTCTGTTCGCCCTCAGCGACCTGCGGGGCGATCTGCTCTTCGTAGGCTTTCAGATCCTGTTCGGCTTTGGCGAGTGCCTCTTTCCGCTCGGCCTCCAATTGCTGTTTCCGTTGGGTCCATGCCTGCTCCGCGTTCTGCCGTTGTTCGAGCAGACGTTGATGGTCCGCATCGATCTCCGCCAGGAGTTGCTCGACAGCCGCTACTTCCTCGTCACCGGCATGCCGATTCAAGATGCGCAGGAAGACCTCGTCGACCATAGCGCGATCATCGGTCTGCTGGGTAGCGAGTGAGGTGAGAGCGTTTTGCGGGTCAGCAATCGCCTCGGCAACGACAGGACCGCTGATCATGGCCATGACGGGTCCCAGTTGGATGTCATTGACGCGCTCGCATTCGCAGGCGCTTTCGCGCGCCGGACGCCCGAGAGTGGATAAGAATCCGCTGGGGAGAGTAATACCGACGTCGGGCAGCTGCACCGCTCGTGTTCCTGCCGGGACGCCGGGGATTTTTGGGACGGAACCGGTCGCCTCATGCACGGCGTCAAAGAGCACTTCGGCCGGCAGTCGGCGCGCCAGGGCGTGGGAATAATTCAAACGGTCGTCTTCGTTCCACTGGTTCGTGGCCACCGACAACTGATAGGTGCGGGACTTGCAGATCATGCGCAGCACGTGTCGCATGTCGAACCCCGCCTCGATGAACTGCTGGCTCAAGTAGTTCAGTAATTCCGGGTTCGTAGGCGGATTGCCGGCCCGAATGTCGTCGATCGGTTCGATGATTCCGGCGCCCAGCAGATAGCCCCAGAGTCGGTTCACAAAGCTGCGCGCGAAGTACGGGTTGTCGGGAGAGGTCAGCCAGGCGGCCAACTGCTGCCGGCGCGTGCTGTTGTCGGGCGCTTCCCATTGGCAGGCGAAGGGGAAGGTGGGCGAAGCGGGCTGTCCCGTTCGTTCGTTGACCACCTCTTGCGTGCCTTTGTCGGTGACGGATTCATAGAGCGGCGTGGCTCCTTCGACGGCCGAGCCGCCGATGGATTGCCCTTTGCTCTCCGGATCAGCCTCCAGGGCGACTTGAGCGAAGTAGGACGCAGTCTGGTAGTACTGGTCCTGCGTCCAGCGTTCAAAAGGGTGATCGTGGCACTTGTTGCAGTTGAAACGGACGGCAAGAAACAACTGGGTCGTTGTCTCGGACATGTCGGTCGGCGTGCGCAGAATCTTGTAGAAGGACGCCGGGGGATGCTCGCGGTTGGAACCGGACGCGGTCACAATGCTCCGTACAAACTCGTCGTAAGGGCGGTTCTCGGCAATCTGTGTGCGGATCCAATCTCGATATGCGGCGGCACCTTCGGGTCCGAGATACTTGCGATTGACTTGCAGCAAGTCGGCCCATTTGTTGGTCCAGTAATCCACGAAACTGTCGCTGCCGATCAATCGTTCAACCAATTCTTCACGCTTTACGCGCGAGTCGCGAGGATCGCTCAAGAAAGCACTGGTTGCCTCGGCCGAGGGTGGTAACCCGGCCAAGTCCAAGGAGACTCGCCGCAGAAACTCCGCATCGCTGCAGAGCGGAGCTGGTGCGATCTTGAGTCGCTGCCATTTTGCCGCTACCAGTTCGTCGATCCGGTTGTAGGCGGGCGGCTCCTGCCACACGAAACCGGACCGGTCCCCCATGACGGTCAGGGTGGTGGCGGCGTACGCACCTTGGTACCGGGCCAGTACCGGCGCTTCTCCGCGACGCACCGCGGTCATCAATCCACGCTCCCCGGCCATCGCCACCTCGGTATTGCCGCTGGTCACAAATGCTTCGCGAGTCACGTCACGCACCTGGCCATCCGCATAGGTGGCGACGACACGCACTTGTTGGATCGCACCGATGGATTGGATCGTTGGATTCTCGGGAGATACTTGGATGGACGTGACTGCCGGAGTCGTCTTGTTGAGCCTGGCACCTCCCGAGAGCCATTGACGAAGCAGTTCGTAATAATCGTCACCAGCCTTGGTTAACTGGCCTCCCATGTGGGGGACCGTGGCGGTTGCCTTGAGCAACATCAAACTCGCTTGTGGCGCAGCGACGTTGGCCCGACGCGACGCCAGATCGTCAGTCAAGGCCCGCACATCCGCGATAGCGTCATAACCGCGCAGCGACAGTTTGAAACCGTTTTTCCCCTGCGCTGCCCCGTGGCACGTTCCCTGATTGCATCCCATTCTGGCGATGACGGGAGCCACGTCGCGGATGAAATCGGGCCGAGACGGTGCGCCCAAGCCCTCTACCGAAATGGGAACGGCCAACGACTGACCCCCCAATGCCAGTTCGAGCTTGGCAGTCCCGTCTGCCGTTGGTCGCACGATGCCGAGCTGGGATACGGTGGCGACGTTACCCGATACCTGTGCGCTGATCATGCGCGTCACATCGAGTCGCTCTCCGGTCTTTAATGTGGCGGTGACCAACAGCTGTACGTATTCCATGGCACCGGTCAATTGCACACTCGATGGCTCGGCCTCGAGCGACGTCACTTCCGCTCCGGCCGGCAATGATTCCGCGAAGCTCACCACCTCCGGTGCGCTGGCGCCTGTTCGCTTGCGGTCCGCCTCGGCCACGGCCTCAGTCAGATTCTGGACGGCCGGAAATTCCTTTTCCACGGTCCCCTGCTCGACATTGATCAATCGGACGATGCCGTCCGACCCGGCCGCCGCCAGTCGCTGGCTGTCCGGCAGAAACGTCACGGCGTAGACGCTGGTCGGCAAGTCCAACTCAGCGATGCGGCGGACGCCTTCCTGCACGTATTGCTCCAATCGCTTGACTTCCTCGGCAGACCGCGACGTCGAGACCTTCGACATGATCTGCTTGATATCTTCCGGCAACGCCGTATCAAACTCATACGAATCGATGGCGACTCGACCCGTCCCGTCCAAGCTGCTGCCTGCCGCGATACGGCGTCCGTCGCCGCTGACCGCCACACTGAAAACGCGCCCCGGCAGCGGCTGCAGGCGGCGGATCAAGTTGGCGTCGTCGCCGATGCGTCGCTCCGTCTGACGAAACACGCGATAGACCATCGGGACACCGTCGGAGCCGCCGATCACGATTTCGTCGCGCTGTGGATGACGCGCCACAGCCAGGATGCCCCCTTTCAGGGCGCCGGGTGTGATGGAGGTGATGTTGTCCACAAATCGCTCCGTGGCTACTTCGGTCAACTTGGCAGTCATGTCGCGACTGACTGAAATTAAATGAGAGCCGTCCACCGAAAAAACGGTATCCAGCACCCAGTCGTTGTGGGCCCCCTGAAACAGAACTTGCTGACCCGTGGCCACCTCGAAGGCGCGGAGCGTGTTGTCGGCACAGCCGACCGCAATCACCTTCCCGTCGGGAGACCAGCTCCCGCCGTAGATGGTCTCGTACGTCACCGGTATGGACATCAGCAGGCTTGGTTTCCACTGCTCGAGATTCTCCGGCGGGACCGCGACGTCCCAGACCTGGAGTTCCCCGCGACGAGCCGGCAAGCCGCCTGCCACGGCCAACTTCGTCCCGTCCGGCGAAAATGCCACCGATTCAATCCGCTCCGCTGTACCGATGAGCCGCGCGATCAGACCGCTGCCATCCGAGTGGTGCAGGAGCACCTCGTGGTAGCCGGCAACGGCCAGCAGGCGGCCATCAGGGGAACAAGCTAGACACGTAATTACCGGCGGTGCGGAGTACGTTGGGGGGTGATCGATATCGTAGTCGCGCTGTGTGTTTTGTGGAGTGTCATCTGACGGCGCCCTGTTGAATCCACCGCCGAATCAGGTCGATAGATGTGGTGTCCAGCGGCGGTTTGCCCGACGGCATGTCGGCCTGCCCGTTCGAGGGTGTAATCAGTTCGAGCAGGTAACTTTGGTCGGGATCCCCCGGTACGATGGCCGCCGAACCGCTCTCCCCCCCGGTTAGGAGCTTGGTGAACGATGTCATCACGTACTCGCCGCTGGCTTTGGCACTTTGATGACATCCCAGACAGTGGGTTTGCAGGACCGGATAGACGTCACGGCAGAAGCTGACTTTGTCTCCCGTACCGTCCCCGATAACGTCCCCAGTTGGCGGTCCCGCCAGGGCCGCCGCACCGAGCAGTGCCGCCGCGAGTAGCGCCGTACCGAGCAACATCGCTCCCCACCACGCCAGGATCCACAGCGCCGTACGTTGAAACGCCGTACTTTCACACGCCGTGGCGTGAGACATGGCACACAATCGCAGGGAGTAAACGCGACGGCTAGGTGCCGCAGTCTTGACGTTGGCAGGCTGCTTCATGACGTGGGACTCCGAGAGAATCGGCTGTGCCGGGACCCGGTGGTAGGTGCCCAGTCGAAGGTGGGAGAAGGGATATCGGGAGAATTGTGTCATAGAGCCGTCGCACCCGGCTAGAGTCCACAGAGAAACCCGGATAGGTCGAATGCTACTAAAATATCAACTCGCCCGCCCGTTGGCAAAGCAAATCGCAGAATATCTCCCCTGGGGTGCGTCAGGGCAAATACGTTGAGGGAGGTGCCCGCCTCAGCCCGCGAACAGGTTGTCGCGGTGGGCGGGCGCTCGGTAGAATTCCATCAAGACAACAGTGCGGACGAGGCTGCGAGAGCCCCTACTAATAACACCGTCCGCGGTTTGGGCAGGGGGACGGGCTCGTCCATTCCTGACGGGTTTTTGCGCGGATGCCGTTGGCCCTCTCCCCTTGCTGGTGCGGTTGTCGATAATGATCAAGATGCGGGAAACGTGGATCACCGGGGTTTCGAACAGGAGCGGCTCCATGGCGGTTTTCTGGGGGGTCGTGTGTGCCGTCGGCGCTCTGGCTGCGACGGGACTGATCGGATGGCACGTGGGTCGGTGGCGGAAGGCGCGTCGCGCGAAGGAAGTATTGCAGTTGGCCCGCGGCATATTTCGTCGTCGTCGCGAGTGGCTGGAAGCGGAATTCGTGACGCGCGCGTCGGAACGTGGTAAGCCCCGCGATTTCGCTTGGGCGGGCTGTGAGTTCGCCGATGCCGTGGCCTTTGCACGCGATCGCAGCACGGGCCAGCTGCGCGCCTTGGTGGAAGTCACCATCTGCTTCGAGGCCGAAGATGGGGTGGCCCTGGATGGGGGCGAAGCTGGCGTCGCCGTTCGTTTGGCGACGGCTGTCTTTCGCTTCGAGAAAGACATGTGGACCTCGGACGGTCGCGCGATATTCAATCTAAACCCCGCCGAGACGATTCGTCGTTATCAGCACGAATTGGAAGTCGTCGACTGAGGGGCTGGCGTTGGTCATTTGTCTTGTCATTTGTCACTTGGTCACTGGTCACTGGTTGACTGAGTACTCAGTGCAACGTCCAAAATGTGAATACCGAGATCCGCAAGTAACAAGTAACAAGTAACAAGTAACAAGTAACCAATGACCAATGACCAATGACCAATAACAAATAGCAATCAGCCAATGTTTCATGTTTTTCGCAACTCTCCGCTGGGACGTGAGAACCTGCTGCAATCGATTTACTTCTGCGAGCAGGTTGGCAATCTCGAGTTGAACATCTATTTGCCGGTGCAGAGGCAAGCGTTGATGTACTTTGAGCGGACGAGTGTGACGTTGGATCTGGACGGCAGTTACACGCGTTTTCCATCGACGGCGGCGACGGCATGTGACTGAGTTAATGGGGACCACCAAGGTCCGCTACCGACTTGTCAAGCCGATTTCATTCACGGCCACGAAGCTGCCCGACCTGCCGACCCGCTGGCACGTAATGGCTTGCCCGCGCGTGATGAGCCAGAGTGTGTCGCGTATCGGCTTGGGACATATTGGCCCGCGTGTCCGAGCGATTGCCAAGCATGCGCCGTTTTCCGTGTTTGTGCCGAGTTTGTGTTTCAAGGCGTGGGCTCGCGTGGTCGTCTTCTTCGGTGGATCCGACCTCGGTGTGAAGGCTGTGCGACAGGCGATTAGTCTGGCCGAACGAGCTTCGGTGCCGCTGACGGTATACACGCACGGCGATGCGTCCGTGCGTGAAGTGTGCGAGGCAAAAATCGCGGAGGCGGGTTTGGATGAAACGCTCGCGCAGCCGGAATACCGATGGCAATTCTTTGAAGCCGGGTCGCTGGAGGAGAGTCTCTACGACGTTCCGAGTGACAGCCTGGTGGTGGCGGGAGTGGCCGATTCGTCGGTGATGCGCGAACTGTTGTTCGGCAGTACACTGGAGATGATCCAGAAAACACTCCCTAACCCGCTGGTGGTCGTCGGTGCGGAAGCTCGGGTCTTCTGACGCGGCGCAGCGGGGCCGGCGCGAGTCTTGGCGTGCAAGAATCGTGCACGGTGTGCGGATGCTCCGAATTCGATATTCGGATTTGGCATCGGGTACCCAGTCATCCAACAACTAACGCTGGTTTCGCGGGAAGCATGCCGGAGGCACCGACTACATTAATTTTCGCAGCACGGTCTGGAGGATGCCTCCGTTGCGGTAATACTCCATTTCGACTGGAGTATCGATGCGCAGTGTGGCGTGGATCGTCTTGACACTTCCGTCCGGCGCGGTCGCGTGCACTTGCACTGTACTGCGCGGTTGCAGGTGATCGTCCAACTCCGGTATGTCAAATACTTCTTTCCCGGTGATTCCCAGCGATGGCCAGGTATCGCCCGCGGCGAACTCCAGCGGCAGGACTCCCATACCCACCAGATTGCTGCGATGGATTCGCTCATAGCTGGCGGCAATCACGGCGCGAACACCCAAGAGGTACGTTCCTTTGGCGGCCCAGTCTCGACTGCTGCCGGTACCATATTCAGCTCCCGCGACGATGATGAGCGGCACTCCTTCGGCGCAGTACTGCTGAGCGGCGTCGTAGATCGTCATTTGCTGGCCGTCCGGCAGATGAAGCGTCCAGCCTCCTTCCGTACCGGGTGCCAACTGGTTCCGAATTCGGATGTTGGCGAAAGTGCCTCGCACCATCACGCGGTCGTTACCGCGACGCGAGCCGTAGCTGTTGAAGTCGCGCGGATGGACACCGTGTTCGATCAGATAGCGACCGGCGGGGCTGTCCTGCGCGATCGACCCGGCTGGCGAAATATGGTCGGTTGTCACGGAATCGCCAAAGAGTCCCAATACTCGGGCGCCGCGAATCGGCTGAATCGGTCTGACCTCGGCAGTCACATCGACGAGGAAGGGTGGTTCCTGAATGTAAGTGCTGTGCGAATCCCAGGCATACAGGCTCGCTTCCGTTACCTGGATGGCGTTCCACATGACGTTGGAGTCGAACGCTTCGCCATACTCCTTCACAAACAACTCGGGCAAGACTGCCGATTCGATGGCCTGCTGGATCTCGTCGTTGGTCGGCCAGAGGTCCCGCAAGTAGACGTCGCGACCCTGCGTATCCTGTCCGATCGGATCGCTCGTAAGATCGATATCGACCGTTCCGGCGAGCGCGTAGGCGACCACCAGCGGAGGGCTGGCGAGGTAATTGGCTTTGACCAGCGGATTGACGCGTCCTTCAAAGTTTCGATTTCCGCTCAGGACGGCCGCGGCCACCAAATTGCCTGCTGTCACGGCCGCGGCCACGTGGTCTGGCAGTGGCCCACTGTTTCCGATGCACGTCGTGCAGCCGTAGCCCGACCACGTTGAAGCCAAGTTGGTCCAACGCCGCGGTCAGGCCAGCCTTTTGCAGGTAGTCGGTCACGACGCGAGAACCGGGAGCCAGGCTGGTTTTCACATAGGGCTTCACCGCCAACCCTCTGGCAACCGCTTTCTGAGCCAGCAGTCCGGCGGCGAGCATCACGGACGGATTGCTGGTATTGGTGCAACTGGTGATGGCAGCGATCACCACGGCACCGTGCCCAATCTCATGGCCATCGCCATTGGACCGGCACGGAACGGTTTTACTTTTCTCCTGGTCCGACAGGGCGAACCCGCGTTGAGCCAGCGGGGCTTGGAGCGAATCGGCAAAAGACTCTTTGACATCCGCCAGCGGCACGCGATCTTGTGGCCGCTTGGGGCCGGCCAGCGACGGTGTCAACGTCGTTCAAGTCGAGCGAGATGGTCTTGGTGTACTCGGGTGGCACGCTGGTTGTCGGAGCGGAACAGTTGCTGTTCCTTCATGTACCGCTCGACCAGATCGACATCTTGCTCGCTCCGCCCCGTCCGCCGCAGATACCGCAGCGTCTCGTCGTCGACCGGGAAGAACCCCATCGTCGCACCGTATTCCGGAGCCATGTTGGCGATGGTGGCTCGATCGGCCAGCGACATCCCAGCGACTCCTGCTCCATAAAATTCGACGAACTTGCCGACAACTCCTTCACGCCGCAAAATCTGCGTGATGGTGAGTACGGCGTCGGTGGCCGTGACGCCGGTGCGGAGCACACCACGCAGTTCAAACCCAACCACTTCGGGCATCAGCATGTAGATGGGTTGTCCGAGCATGACCGCTTCGGCCTCAATCCCACCAACTCCCCAACCGACGACTCCCAGTCCGTTGATCATGGTCGTATGGCTGTCGGTTCCGACGAGCGTGTCGGGCAAAGCCACGGGGCCGAGCGCATCGTCGCGGAGAACGACGCACTTGGCCAGTAACTCCAGGTTCACCTGGTGGACGATGCCCACGCCGGGTGGCACGACGCGAAAATTGTCGAAGGCCCGCTGACCCCACCGCAGGAACTCATAACGCTCCCGGTTGCGCTGAAACTCCAGCTCGATGTTGGCTTGCAGTGCGTCGGCCGTGCCAAACCGATCGACTTGGACCGAGTGGTCGATCACCAGATCGACCGGGATCAGCGGATTGATGCGTTGTGGATCGCCGCCGAGTCGATGCATGGCGGCGCGCATCGCAGCCAGATCGACGACGGCCGGCACGCCGGTGAAATCCTGCAGCACCACCCGCGCCGGGCGGAAGGGAATTTCCACACTCTCCGGAGAGCCTGCCTTCCACTGCGCCAAGTTCTGCACGTCTTCTTGCTGGATCACGTAGCCGTCGCAATGACGTGCCACGGCTTCCAGTAGAATCCGGATCGAGTAGGGCAAGGAGGAAAGGGTGCCCATTCCCTGGCTCTCCAGCCTGGTCAGCCGGTAGATCCCCACGGGGCCGTGGGCGGTTTGGAGGGTGTCACGGAGGCCAAACGGATCGGTTAACGGTGTCGAAGAGTTCATCAAATTCCACTTCCGGTTCTGCGAACGTGATTCATGGATAGCCGGTACCCGCGCGGTGATAGAATGGGCTCAGCGGCCCAACGGACGGTGCGAGTGGGAAGCGGCCGGGCTCCCCCGCGGATTTGGCACCTGCTCCAGCAACGCCGAGGGGAATTGTAACGAATCCTCGCTGGTTTGTCGCGATGGTCCCGCGGCCACGTCGTCGAGCGTCGCCTCGTTTCCACCCGGAGGCTCTTCCCCGACTCACGCGTCTGCCAGCAACGAGGCCTTTTCCAGCGTGGGCGCTAGTTCCTCCCAGATGATGGAGAGGGCCACTTCGTCGAGCCCGAGTACGCGATAGGTATCGTCGGGCGGTATGGAGACGTTATGCACACCGAGCGATGTCCAGCCGGCACGGCTGCACAGGTAGTTGGCGGCCGCGACCACAAAAACCAGATCGCGGTGCACTCCGTCGTAGCGACCCACGTCGTGATGATAGGCAATCGCATCGACGATGGCGTCGGAGAACTCCCACGTCTTGGCCACATGAGCACCCAGTTGGGCATGGTCAAACGAATAGATTTCCCGCTCCAACTCGCATGTCGACACGCTGCTCCGCGCCCGCTCCACCACTTGGATGAAGCGGCGACGCATCTGGCGGCAGGCAAACAGCAGCCCGATGTCATGTAGCAGACCCGCCATGTAGGCATCGGTCGCACTGCCACAGCCGCAGACACGGGAGACGAGATGGGAGGCGGCGGCCACCGCCACGCTGTGTCCCCATAACCCCACCATGCTGAATGTGCCGAAGGACATGGAAGGGGTGAACATGCGCGACAGGTAGACGGTGACTGCCAGATTGCTGAATTCGCGAAACCCGAGCAAGTGGGCGGCGACGGACAAGTCGTGCACCTCGGTGTCGAGGCAGTAGTAGCTGGAATTCACCCGTCGCAACAGCAGAGCCACGAGAGACGGATCGGTCTGAATCAGCTCCTGAAGTTCCTCCAGGCTGGTGGAAGTGCCCCGCGACAGGCGTACGATCTGCTGAGCACCGATGGACAGGTTCGACAAGTCACTGATGCGCGCAAACAACCGCTTTAGCGCCGGTCCACGCCCCATCGGGCGATTGGCAAGCAAGTCGAGACTGCTGCATGCCGTTTGCATCGTCCACCGAACCTCTGATAAGACCGGCCCGAAACCCATTGCACAAAGTATAGGTTACGCCCGCGAGCGTTCGCCCCGTCTGGAGGGGGTGCGCGTTCACGTCACCGCCCCCTCGGCTCATGATCCCCGGTCGCAGGCGGCCTGCTGCCGCGTGACGTCGGACGCCGCGTGGCATCGGACGCCGAGTGAGTGGGGTCCGACACCGAACGGGTACCGCGGGGCGGGCAACCTCCCGCATGCCGCCGCATCACCTCTACAATCAGTCCAAACAGCCACCGCCTGGCCGCCGCAGGTTGTGCTGTTTGACCGCGGGCAGCGAGCAACCTAGGTTTGCAGTACGTGCATCAATGCGCTCCGATAGGTTATTCGTTCAACTTTTCTTCGCAGAGTGTAGAGCATCCATGTCTTCAGAGACTGACATTCTCGCACGACTCGTGCGCAACGGGCAGGCATCCAATGGGCAGGACAATCCATGGGCAGCACTGGCTGCCACGGAACCTGCTCACGAAGCGAATCCGGACCAGAGCGGTGACGATGCCAAACTGAACGGGTTGCTACAGCGAATCAACCAATTGACGGCGCGTCACCGGGTCGGCCGAAGCCGACAATCTGAGTGCTCGCCTGCCGCGCGGTGACGACGCGGATGTCGATTTCATACCGCGCGAGCCTAAGTCATTGCAGGAAGTGGGCTTGTCGGAAAGCGAAGTCGAGGCGTTGATCTTGAAGTTGCTGCTGTCGCGCGGTGATCTGGTGGGGCGGGACGTGGCCGACCACATTCGGTTACCCTTCGTGCTGATCGATGAGGTTCTGCGGCAACTCAAACATGATCAGTTAGTGGTCTATCGCGGTTCGGCCGCGATGAACGACTACCTTTATCAACCGACCGACCTGGGACGCGAGCGAGCGCGGAGGCATGCCGAGCACTGCAGTTACTTCGGTTCGGCTCCGGTCACGCTCGAAGCATATATTGCTTCGGTCAAGGCCCAGTCTTTGGAGATCCAGCACCCGACGGAAGACGATCTGCGTCACGCCTTTAGCGACTTGTTGATTAACCCCAATATGCTCGCCCGGCTCGGACCTGCCATCAATTCAGGACGCGGCCTGTTTCTGTTCGGTGCACCCGGTAACGGCAAGACGAGCATTGCCGAACGCGTGACGGCCGCCTTTGGCCAGGCCATCTGGATCCCACGTGCGATTGGTGTCGACGGCGAAATTATGCGGCTGTTTGACCCGATGAACCACGAAGAGCTTCCTTACGAGAAGTCGGATGGATTGCTCGATAGCACGGGGATCGATCGGCGCTGGGTGCGCATTCGCCGGCCCACGATCGTCGTGGGAGGTGAACTGACCATGGACAACCTGGAAGTCACCCAGAACAAGTCGACCGGTACGAGCGAAGCGCCGGTGCAGCTGAAAAGCAACTGCGGTACGCTGGTGATCGACGACTTCGGCCGGCAGAGTATGAGTACCGATGAACTGCTCAATCGCTGGATCGTGCCACTCGAGAAACGCTATGACTTCTTGAACATGGCGAACGGAAAGAAAATCCAGGTTCCCTTCGACCAGCTGATTATTTTTTCCACCAACCTGGAGCCTCGTGACCTGGTTGACGACGCGTTTCTCCGCCGTATCCCCTACAAAATCGAGGTGACCGACCCGAGCGAAATGGAGTTCCGCAGTCTGTTCCAGCTGATGTGCAAGTCACTCCAGATCCCCTACTGCGATCAGGCCATCGATCACTTGATCGAAACCCACTACCGCCCGATCGACCGCCCCTTCCGTTGCTGCCAGCCACGTGACTTGCTCCTGCAAGTCAGGAACCGCTGCCGCTACGAGCGGCGGGAACCGGAGTTGACGTGCGAATCGCTCGACTTCGCCGTCGAGAACTATTTCGCGGTCATGTGACGGTGGTCATTGGTCATTTGTCGATTAGTCATTTGGCTATCTGATGAACGGTCGTTGCGAAGGTCCGTAGGCGATTTTTCGCCAACCGCCACAGGTTCTGATTCAACCAATGACCAATGACTAGTGACCAATAACCAGTAACCAATAACGCCCGCCAAATCTGAGCTCACAGCCTCACCAGATCGTCCACGGCGGGCCTATTCGTAACGCTCAGTGCCGAAATCCAACGTCAGCTGAGGATCGTCCTGCTTGGCGTCAGGATTGAGTTCTTTGAACAGCAGACTCGGCTGAATATCGCGATTGTGCTGATATTTGTCGCTGTCGTATTCACGAATATCGCCGACGATCTGGTGATAGAAGATCTGACAGATCGGCACGCCCGGATAGATGCGAACGGGCTGAATGGCAAACATCTCCAGCGTCCAGAAGCCGCAAAAACCGACGTCCCCGAATCCCGCGGTTACGTGGACGAATAGTCCGAGTCGGCCAATCGAGGAGCGGCCTTCAATCATCGGTACCAGGTTGTGCGTCTCGGTGCGCTCGACCGTACGCCCCAAATACAGTTGATTGGGGTTGAGGACCAGACCGGTTTCCGGGATCGTGGTGCGGCGCACGCGGTTGCTCTTCCGCATGTCGAGCACGACTTCTTCATAAGTCAACAGCTCGTCGTGTAATGTCAAGTTGTAGCTGTTGGGATTCAAGTGGTCCGGATTGAACGGTTCGATGACAATGTCGCCACCGAGTTTTTCACGGATCATTTCCCCCGAAAGGATCATGTTCTGTGGCTCCCATCAAGGACCGTTGTCATCACTACGAAGTTCACTTAGAGACACCCACACGAGGGCAAAAACGTTGCATGGAACAGACGCCACAGTCGGGCTTGCGGGCCTTGCAGACCTGGCGACCGTGGTGAATCAGGCGATGGGAGAAGTCAATCCATTCTTTCTTCGGCAATACTTCCATGAGGTCGCGCTCGATTTTTTCCGGTTGCGATTCCCGAGTCAGTCCCAAACGCTGCGTAATGCGGCCGACGTGCGTGTCGACGACCACCCCGGTGGGCACCCCGAATGCCGTGCCCGTCACCACATTCGCCGTCTTGCGACCGACCCCCGGCAATTCCACTAGCTGCTCCATGTCGCGGGGCACTTCGCCATCATAGTGATCCACCAGCTGTTGGCAACACGCTTGGATGTTCTTGGCCTTGTTGCGAAAAAAACCCGTGCTCTGAATGGCCTTCTCGAGCTGAGGGAGCGGGAGTGCCGCCAGCTGCGCCGCGGTTGGACACTGGCGAAACAGTTCGGTCGTCACCAGATTCACCCGCACATCGGTGCATTGAGCCGAGAGAATGGTCGCCACCAGCAGTTGCAGCGGGGTCTCGTGCTGCAGCGCGCACTCGGCATCCGGATAATCCTGACAGAGCGCCCGCACAACTTTGGCGGCGAAGCGTTTTTCGGTTGCGGACGGGGCCATCGTAGATCTTGCCGCTGAGGTACTTGCTGGAAAAGGGCCGGCACATCGCGACGTACCGCCGATGGCCAATTGTGCGCCCGGCGATTCGACCGTGTCAAGCATGTGCCAGGGCCGCGTCAGCGGGCCCGTCGCGGCGGGGAACTGCCGCGCCGAAAGGTTGACGATTCCCACACCCAGGCCTAGACTTAAGCAGCGACTGCAGAATGGGTTGCGAGTTCTCGCCGGAGGCCCCGCCCCCGGGTGATTGCGAGCCGCCGCTGGGGCTTTTCGCACGCCGCCGTTGAATCCGGGAGGAAACACGATTGGCGCTCCCGGCGGCCCCCCCCACAGGACTTCACGGAACTTCACAGAACTACAACAGAACTACACAGAACTCACAGAACTTCACAGGACTTCTCGAGGGCACTATTGATGAGTTTTGCTGACCAGAATCCGTATGCGGCGATGGGAATGAGTGATTTTGCGGCTGCGGCCAGTGAATCCGAACGGACCACCTTCATTCGACGTACCTATGCTCATCTGGCGGGTGCGGTGATGGCGTTTATGGCCATTGAATTGGTCATCTTCAATATGGTTCCCGCGGAGCAGCTTGCCAGGCTGACGCAGTGGATGCTCGGCGGCTGGCATTGGCTGATGGTCCTTGGCTCGTTCATGGTGGTGAGCATGGTGGCTGATCGTTGGGCCCGCTCTGCCACATCGCCGGGGATGCAATACGCCGGTCTCGGGCTCTATGTGGCGTGTCAAGCGGTGATCTTTATACCCCTCCTGCTGTTGGCCGAGCGTTTTGGGCAGGCGCAGGGCGAGAATATTATCGCCTCGGCCGGTGTCATGACGTTTGTTGTCTTTGGCGGACTGACCGTGCTCGTGTTCACCACCCGCGCCGATTTCTCCTGGTTGGGGCGATACCTGGGACTGGCCGGGATCGCCGTCCTGGGATTCATCGTTTGCAGCATGCTGTTCGATCTGCATTTGGGCAACCTGTTCTCGGGGCTCATGGTCGCTTTTGCCGCGGCGTACATCCTCTATTACACCTCGAACATCGTTCATCACTATCGGCTTGACCAGTACGTAGCTGCCTCGCTGGCGCTGTTCGCCTCGGTGGCGCTACTGTTCTGGTATATCTTGCAGTTGTTTATGAGCCGTGATTGAGAGCGACCGGCCGACGATGCCAGATGACTACGACCCTCGTTATCTGCGGGGGATTGCCTACTTTAATGACGCTGACTTCTTCGAGGCACACGAGGTCTGGGAGGGGCTCTGGATGCAGTGTGATGACGGTTCACGCAAGTTCTACCAGGGGTTGATCCAAGTTGCCGTCTGCCTGCATCATTTTGGGAACCGGAATACGCGTGGGGCGAGCAAGTTATTCCATAGTTCGAGCAATTATCTGAGTGTCTACCGGCCGTGGCACCTGGGGATTGACCTGGATCGCCTGCTCAGCCGATTTGCGACGCTGCTGCGCGGACTTGTTGGCCAGCGAAGAACGGACGCCCACGACGCGTTTAGATCCCTCCCTGCTGCCACGCATTCATTTCGCCGAGACTTGTAATGGCCCACGGTAGTGATGTTTGGAACTGATATTTGTGGTCCGTCCACACGGACTGGCGAGTTTTCACCAGGGATACGAGTGACATGAATTCAACCAGCCAGCCAGATTCTGCCACCCCGACAGGCCTCGGCGAGAGCCCGGCATGCGCCGCGGTCGACCAGCCCCGGATCGAGCGCGCCGTGCGCGAAATCCTGGCTGCCGTGGGGGACGATCCGGACCGTGAGGGGCTACGGGAGACCCCCGCACGAGTAGCGCGGATGTACGCCGAGTTGTTTAGCGGGCTGCATGTTGATCCGAGAATCTACCTGGAGAAGTTCTTCACGGAGAAGTACGACGAGGTGGTGTTGGTGCGAGACATCAGTTTCTGCAGCATCTGCGAGCATCACCTGATGCCGTTCATGGGGAAGGCTCACATTGGCTACATGCCGGCCGGTAAAGTCATTGGTCTGAGCAAACTTGCCCGGGTCGTCGAGGCGGTGGCTCGGCGACCCCAGGTGCAGGAGCGGATGACCGAGGCCATTGCCGACCTGTTGTTGGCGGAACTCAGTGCGCGCGGAGTTGCCGTGGTGATCGAGGCGACGCACACCTGCATGACCGTGCGCGGCGTGCGCAAACCAGGTAGCCTGTGCGTCACGTCGGCGATGAAGGGGATCTTTCGATCCAACCTGTCGACTCGCTCGGAAGTCATGCAACTGATCTATGGTGGACAGCGCTGAGCGAGTGGCGCCAAGCGGCTAGAGTGTTTGTCCATCACCTGCACGCGGTGCGCGGAGGCTTGTGACGCCGACTGCTCGATGGGGAACGAATCAATAATGCGCAGTGCGGAATGAGAAACGGCGTGAAAGGTGGAATGCTGATTCCGCATTCCGCATTCCCTGGTAATCATCTCCGTCGTCCCAGCCGGAATAACCACGGAAAAACCAGACGGAAAAACCAGACACTGTGACGCCCGTTTGGGTTGCGGGTAAGGCCCAAGTTGAGAAGGGCTCATGGCGTCCCGTGCGATGCTCGGCCGGTCGTCGCCTGGGAGCCGGTCAGAAGTCTGGCGGTCGGGTTGGCCAGTGGGAGTGATTTCAGATTCCGCTACTGTCCGCCTGGCCGTCCGATGGCGTATGATGGGCAGGTAGCATGCTGTCGGGACTGCGGCTTGAGGCTGGCTCGCCACGGGTCGGAGAGGGCTGGGTACCCGTTTTTCCATATTCGCGTCACACTTTTGCCAGACACGACCGCCCATGGACCAAGAGCGAGAACGGATCCAAGCCGACTTGCGAGGGTTACTGGACGGTGACGTCCGTTGCGACGACGTGTTTGTGCAGATGTATGCCACGGATGCCAGTATTTATGAGATCCGTCCGCTGGGGGTGGTGCGACCGCGAAACACGGCCGATGTTGTGGCCTGCGTGCAGTACGCGGTGGAGAACGAGATCCCGTTGCACCCGCGGGGAGCGGGAACCGGACTGGCGGGTGAATCGCTGGGGCCGGGCCTGATTCTGGATTTCTCCCATTCCATGCGACGTATTTTGACCTGCGACCAGCAGACTGTGCGTGTCCAGCCGGGAGTGGTGTTGTCGCAACTCAATCGCTTCCTGGCCGACCGCGGCCGGGTCTTTGGCCCTGACCCGGCGACCGGCAGCGTGTCGACGATGGGGAGCGTGCTGGCTCTGAATGGATCGGGGAGCCATTGGTTGCAGTACGGGTCGGCCAGCGACGCGGTGGTATCGCTGCAACTGGTGCTCGCCGACGGATCGGTGATCGAAGCCGGGTACACATGCCGTCGAGGAGGCTGTCAGCGAGGACGCGACCATCGCGCGTCGGCAAACGCTGGTGCGCGACGTGGCGGCCATCATGCAGCGCGAACAGGACGTGATCGAACAGTACTCGCCGAAGACGCGGGTCGATCGCTCGGGCTACCGATTGCAGGGTGTCCTGCAGGAGGGCCGTTTGAATCTGGCGCGCCTGATGTCCGGCTCGGAAGGTACCTTGGCGCTGATCACCGAGGCGACGGTTCGCACCCATCCATTGCCCCAGTGCCTGGGCGTGGCCCTGTTCTTTTTTGATCGGCTGGAATCGGCGGCCCGCGGCGCGCTGGAGATCGCCGGCTTGGAGGCCTCGGCGTGCGACATGATGGATCGCCGGCTGCTGAGCATTGCCCGTGATGCGGACGTGCGCTATGACCTGCTGATCCCGCGCGATGCCGAAGCGATGTTGCTGGTCGAAGTGCAGGGGGATAGCCAGGATGAGGTGCGGCAGCGACTGCAGAGTCTGGTGGTGCGAATCCAACGCCGAAAGACGGCTGGCATTTGACTCGCGACTGGCGTTGGAGGCGGATGAAATCGACCTGTTCTGGCGGTTGGTGCGGCGAGTGGTTCCGGGACTCTACAGCTTGAAAGGGTCCAGTCGCCCACTGCCGTTCGTGGAGGATATCGCCGTACCTCCCACGGAGCTGCCGGATTTCCTGGTCCAGATGCAGAATGTGCTGAAGGCCCATCAGGTCACGGCGTCTCTGTTCGCGCATGCCGCGCACGGCCAACTGCACGTGCGGCCATTCCTCGATCTGGCATCCCCCGAGAGCGTGCAGAAGATGCAGGATGTGGCGACGGATCTGTATGAGAAGGTGCTGCAGGTCGGCGGAACGATCAGCGGGGAACATGGCAACGGGCTGAGCCGATCCTGGTACCTGCAGCAGCAGTTTGGACCACTCTACGGCGTCTTTCGCCAACTCAAACAGCTTTTTGACCCACACAACATTCTGAACCCAGGGAAAGTCGTGGCGGACGCGCCGCAGCCGCTGACCGCTAATCTGCGTTGCGTGACTCTCGACCGGTCGGCCAGCGGCGGGAACGAATCGGCAGCGACTCCCACGCCGGGCAATTCGCCCTATCCCGTGGCGCTGCAACTGACCTGGAAGGACGTCACGGTCGAGCATGCCGCACGCATGTGCAACGGATGCGGCGACTGCCGCACGCAGCTGCCAACCGAGCGGATGTGCCCGATCTTTCGCTACGGTCCGCGGGAAGAAGCCTCTCCGCGAGCCAAGGCTAATCTGATGCGAGCCATCCTGACAGGACGTCTTGACCCAACTGAGTTGAAGGGGGACGAACTGAAAAAGCTGGCCGATCTGTGCGTCAATTGCCACCAATGCCGACTTGAGTGCCCCGCGCACGTGGACATTCCAAAGCTGATGGTGGAGTGTAAGGCTCAGTACGTCGTCACCAACGGACTGCGTCCCAGCGACTGGTTTCTCGCTCGACTCGACTTGCTGTGCGCCTGGGGCTCATTCTTTCACCGCCTCGCCAACTGGTCGATCACCAATCGCCAGATGCGATGGCTCATCGAGCGGACACTGGGGATCGCCCAAGGACGGAAGTTGCCACGCTTCTCGCCCCGCAGTTTCATTCGCAAGGCGCACCGACGTCGTCTGACCAGACCGACTCGCCGCAGTGGTCGAAAGGTCCTGTTCTTTGTGGATGTCTTCTGCAATTGGAGCGATGTGCAACTGGCGGAGGCGCTGGTGTCGGTGTTTGAACACAACGGTATCGCCGTCTATGTGCCGCCGGGCCAGTCCCAGTCCGGGATGGCGGCCATTTCCATGGGAGCGCTCGACATCGCGCGCAAATTCGCTGCCAGCAATGTGCAACTATTGGCCGAAGCAGTGCGGCAAGGATACCATGTGGTGACCGTCGAACCGGCCGCCGCACTCTGTTTGACCCACGAATACTTGAGCCTGCTCGACGATGATGATGCCCGCCTGGTGGCCGAGAACACCAGCGAAGCGTGCTCCTACCTGTGGAAATTGCACCAGGATGGACAACTCGAGCTGGATTTGAAACCAGTCAACGTGACACTCGGTTACCACCTGCCGTGCCATTTGCGAGCGCTTAATGTGGGGATGCCAGGCTATAACCTCTTGCGTTTGGTGCCGGGGCTGACCGTCCTGCCATTGAACTACACCTGTTCAGGCATGGCCGGCCTCTTTGGTCTTCGGCGAGCCAGCTATCGCAGTAGCCTGCGTGCCGGCTGGGGACTGATCTCCGCGCTCCGTTCGCCCGCCATTCAACTGGGGACGACGGAGTGCAGTTCGTGCAAAATCCAGATGGAGCAGGGAACCACCAAACCGACCATCCATCCGCTCAAGATCCTGGCGTTGTCGTACGGGCTGATTCCAGGTATTGCTTCCCTGCTCACTGCCCGTGGCGAGGAGTTGGTGATTACGTGATGCTGCAAATTAAACTGTTCGCCGGGGCTCGACAGGCAGTTGGCAGCGAGTCGGTGTGTGTCACGTTGCCCGACGTGGCCACGGTCGTCGACCTGCGCCGCGCACTGGTGGAACAATGTCCGGCACTCTCCGCCTGGCAGTCGCACCTGCTGATCGCCGTCAATCAACAGTATGCCGCCGCCGATCAACCGCTGGCCGCCAATGATGAGGTGGCCTGCTTTCCACCGGTCAGCGGCGGATGAATCATTAGTCATTAGTCATTAGTCATTGGTCATTTGTCATTGGTCATTAGTCATTAGTCATTAGTCATTAGTCATTAGTCATTTGTCATTGGTTGCTAGTTATTTGGTGCTCGAGATTCGGGCCCGGCACTCTTGATACTGCCTGCCCATCACCAGTGACCAATGACCAGTGACCAATGACCAGTGACCAATGACCAGTGACCAGTGACCAGTGACCAATGACCAGTGACCAATGACCAGTGACCAATGACCAATGACCAGTGACCAATGACCAATGACCAATGACCAATGACCAATGACCAATGACCAGTGACCAATGACCAATGACCAATGACCAATGACCAATGACCAATGACCAATGACCAATGATCGAATTAACAAACGGGATAATTGACTGCGGACAAGTATTGCGGCAGGTTCAATCGCGACACGCGGGGGCGATCGTCCTGTTCGTCGGGACGACACGGGAGTTCACCGCCTCGCGCCAAACCCTGTCGCTCCAGTACGACGCTTATCCGGAAATGGCCCGGGCAAAACTGGTGGAACTCGAGGACCAGGCGCGTCGGCGCTGGCAGCTAACCGAGGTCTCCATCGTCCATCGGGTGGGTCCAGTGTCGGTGGGCGAGACGAGTATTGCCATGGCGGTGAGTGCTCCGCACCGCGCAGCGGCGTTCGCGGCCGGCCAATGGCTGATCGACACCATCAAGGAAGTGGTTCCGATCTGGAAAAAGGAAAACTGGTCCGACGGTACCAGCCAATGGGTGCATCCCGGTGTCGGCCCCGAGGAATGACTGATTAGTCATTAGTCATTAGTCATTAGTCATTAGTCATTAGTCATTAGTCATTAGTCATTAGTTGCCAGTTGTTTGGTGCTCGAGATTCGGGCCCGGCACTCTTGATACTGCCTGCCCATCACCAGTGACCAGTGACCAGTGACCAGTGACCAGTGACCAGTGACCAGTGACCAGTGACCAATGACCAGTGACCAATGACCAATGACCAATGACCAATGACCAATGACCAATGACCAATGACCAATAACCAATAACCAATAACCAAATCCGAGCTTACCGATGAACGCTGAGGGGTCCTTGATCGATCGTTTTCAACGGGTCCACTCGAATCTGCGGATCAGTGTCACCGATCGCTGCAATATTCGTTGCTTCTACTGCATGCCTCACGAGGAGGTGCGGTTCAAGCCGCGGCATGAGATTCTGACCTTTGAGGAGATCGAGCGATTTGTACGGATTGTCGTGCCATTGGGGGTCAATCGATTACGCGTTACGGGGGGTGAGCCGCTGGTCCGCAGCCATGTGCCGCAACTGGTGCGGCTGCTGAGTGCCATACCGGGCGTCACCGATATCGCCATGACCACGAACGGAATCTTGCTGGAGGATTATGCGACAGACCTCAAAAAGGCCGGGTTGCGGCGATTGAATATCAGTTTGGATGGCATGACCGAAGGGACTTTCCAGCAGATTGCCCGCCGCGGGGGACTGGACAGAGTGTTGGCTGGCATTGCGGCCGCACAACGTATCGGCTTTGACAAGATTCGACTCAATGCCGTGTCGATCCGTGGGATTACGGAACAGGAGGTTATTCCACTGGGGGCGTTTGCCCGCGGCAACGGCTGGAACTTCGTTTCATCGAATTCATGCCCTTGGATGCCGAACAACAGTGGGATCTTCAGCAGGTGTTGTCAGGAGCCGAGGTCCGGGCCATCTTGGCGCGGGAATTTGGTCCGTTGGTGCCTGCCGATCGACCGGATCCGAGCCAGCCGGCGGTCGATTACGAGTTTGCGGATGGAGTTGGGCGAATTGGCTTTATCAATCCGATCACCGAGCCGTTCTGCGGTGACTGCAATCGACTTCGCATCACGGCGGAAGGGCAACTGCGCAATTGCCTGTTCTCGACGCAGGAATGGGACGCCCGCGCCCTGCTGCGCAGCGGGGCGGGCGATGATGAACTGGCCGACCTGGTGAAAGCGTGTGTGGGTGCCAAGAAGGCTGGCCATGGCATCGATTCACCGGAGTTCCTGCGCCCCGCACGATCGATGTACGAGCTGGGCGGATAGCTCCCGGCCGTGGGCGCGCTCCGCCAAACACTCAGTCCTCTTACTCTTACTCATACTCGCCACGCCGCCGTTGGCTATCACAAGAAAAGGGCTTCGCGGTTTCTCCTGGCGCAACGTAATACGCACGGCTTTGTTCAAAGCAACGTAACACTTGAGCGGATTGGGGGATCCCGTAGGGTGTGCCGGCGGTCGCCACAACCCGTAGCGACGGTTTAAGAAACGTGGATAACTGAGCGAGCTTGTCACACCCTACAAGAGAAGAAACACCATTCGGCTAAATAGATACAAAGCAGCAATATGGGAATTCCCGTGGCAGCAGTGAGCGGGTACTTTCCCTGGGGTGGCTGAGCTCGTCCGCGGTAACGATTGCGGATTCCCTAATCGTTCCCCCATCCAGCGGTCAGCTTCTCGGGGATACCCGCACCCGAGCGCTTCGTCGCCAGGAGACTGAGGTGGACAGTGCAACTTCAGTGTCCGGCCACTTGTGCACAACAACGAGGGGCACACAGGCCGCTCAGACCGTCCAGGTCCAGTTGGGTTGCTCCCAGTGTGGCAGGTCACGTGGTGTGTCCAGGGCCACCTTGACCGTGATGCGGGTTCCCTGGCCCGGTGCGCTCTCGATCGTGGCGCCGCCGCCAAACAAACGGGCTCGTTCGCGGATGCCGGACAAGCCGAAGCGGTCTTCGGGGACGTCCAGCGGATTGAATCCGATCCCGTTATCCTGAATCTCGATGATCACGTCTTGGGCACCAATCTGTGTCAAGCGGATTTCCACGCAGGTTGCCTGGCCATGACGTCGGGCGTTGGTGACCGCTTCGCGAATGATCCGAAAAATCGTCGCTTGCACGAGAGGAGGCAACCGGTCGAGCTGCATGCGGTGTGTGAACCGGAATTCCAGACCGCCCCGCGCTTCTTCTTCCCCGATGAGGTAGTCGATCGCATCGACGATCCCCATCTCATCGATGATCATGGGACGCAGTTCGCTGATCAGGCGTCGTCCTTCATTGATGGCGCTCGCCATCAGCGAAACCGCGGTGTCCATGCGTTTGCGCAGGCCCGGGTCGTTATTGACGTATGCTTTCCCGATACTCTGCACGATCATCCGCGCTCCCACAACATCCTGAATGAAACCGTCGTGAATTTCGTAGGCAACCAACCGCCGCTCACGATCCTGCAGCTCCAGTAAGTCGCGGAGGAGGGCTTCCTCGGCCTCTAATTTCTTCACCACCTGTTTGTGTTGAGTGATGTCTTGGGCCAACATGACGAGACCAGAGATCTTGCCCATCGTCCACACCGGACCGATCCTCATGGTGTGCCAGGCAGGACTATCGAAGCGGCGCGGGAAACGAATCTCGAGCACCTCCACCGCACCGGTGTGCATGACTTTCGTCAGGGCCGCCTGCAGCCGCGCGTGGTCCGTCTGCGGCGTGAACTCGAACACGGACTTGCCAATCACTCGCTCACAGGGAGAACCGGTGGCGGTACGGTTGACGTCCTCAATGGTCCCATCCGGTCGGAGGAACAGGATCAGGTCGATCGTGGCGTCGGACACGGAATGGCATCGTGCTTCCAATAACGTCTGCTGGAAAACCACGCTCACGCACCCACGCATCTGGCCGTCTGTTCGGAGCGGCGAGACGAAACCTCGAAATGTGCCCCCTCCCAGTGTGAAACTGATGGGACACAGCTCCCCTTGAAGCGATTGGCGATGTGCGGCGATGGGAGGGTATTGAACGTCTTCCGTTCCAAACAACTCGAAGAGACTCGTCCCACACAGATGCTCTGGCTGCCGAGAAACGCGTGACAGGTCGCTCCCCCGACAACTCGTGATGCGCAACGCCGTATCGGTCGACCACATGATGCCGGGCAGTGCATCGGCAACCAATTCCAGCCAGCTGAACGGACCCTGCTCTGCGGCTTGCCTGCCATCAGACATAACTTGGTCTCTTGGGTCTCGCGACGAGTCTCGGTGAGCGGTGTTTGGCCGTCGGACTCACCCGACTACTTACCCAGCGAAGTTGTTGGTGTGGATTAGCGGGAAGTGTTTCGCCGGCGGCGCAAGACGCCAGTCGAACAATACGCCCGCCGCATAGTCTCGGAGGGACTGGCTCGGAAACCTCGCTGCCCCCAGGCACGAATCGACCTGGCCGGTCTACCCTCGGGCACCGTCCGAACCGCTTACCCGAACCAGCCTTTCTTGTCGAACGATTTCAAAGCCTTTTCTTCCGTCTTGTAGATCTCAAAGACCTTGTTGAGCTTCATAATCTTGAAGACTTCCGAGACGTTTCCGGATATGTCGCTCAGTTTCAAGGTAACTCCATCGGTCTTGCATTTCTTGTTTAGCAGCACCAGTTTGCCGATCATCGCCGATGACATGAAGCCGACGCCGGTGAAATTCAGAAGAAGTCGCTTGTCAGACGTGGCGCTGTCGGCTGCGTCAATCAGTTCAGTGCCGATTTTCTGGATCTTGGCTTCGTCCAGAATCTTGTTGTCGCTGAAATAGACAACGAGCACACCGTCCGTTTCCTGAGTTCTTAACAATGTCATGGGAAGAATCCGTTGATGCCTGCGAGGGTACAGAAGGTTGAATAGGCAACCCTCTGGTGACGAGAATGCTTCCGACAACTTAACACGGTTCGCCTGGGGATGCAATCAGCCCTCCGTCGAGTGGTTCCGCCGCAGCGAAGTGACGATCCCCGTGTGAGCGATCCGATCCCCAATGGCCAATAACCACGCTACTGGTGTGAAAATGCAATCGCTTCAAAAAAGTCCGTGTGCGAACGAAGGACGCGGTGCAGCGATTCCAGCCGTTCGCGGACCGCGGTTTCCGGATCAGGCAGATCCAGTGGGGTGCCGAAGCCACGCCCTCGCTGCAACACCGAAACGCCCTCGACATCGACGCGCAACACCGACAACTCCGGCAAGGCTGGCAGTCGCGTGTCGCGCTGCCAGGTACGGTTCCACTCGGCGACATCGACCGGACCCGACCGCCGTCCGCAGACCAGAATCAGCTCGGTGCCGGGAGGACCGACCAGAGGGACTGCTTGGCCGGCATCCGGGTAACGCATCTCCAATGCCGCGCCCTGCGAATGGCCTTGCTGGAGTTGCTCAAGTACCCCCTCGCTGGTCAGGAGGTACAAACCGTAGTACATGCCGGCGGGAATGGTCGCCGTCACACGCACCTGGTCGCCTGTGCGGAGGGGCGCGATATCGGGCAGCTGCAGAAAACGCTCCGATTCCCAGGCTTCGACCGTTAGGTCGGGAGCCGGCGCCGCGGCGGGATGCGACTTTTCTACCTCCTCTGTGTTTGTCTCCCCTGTGTTTAAGCTCGCGTGGCCAGGGGACGCTCCGGGCAGCGGCCGTTTGCCGAACTGCACCCACCCTCGGCTGATGGCGACGATGGCCAACATCGCCAACAACACGGTCAGACTGCTGATGGCGACCCTCCGCACGTGAGATCTTCGGCGACCGTACCGTTCCAACCGCCTGGCAAATGCCTCCGCACTTGGGATGCGCCGGCTAGGGTCCTCGTCCATGGCCCGCAGGCAGCAGTGTCGCAAGGTCGGCGGAATGTGCCGATGAAATAGTAATTCCTGGTCCCACTGGCACGCCCGCACTCGGCGCAGAAGTTCGGAGAACTTGCACTGCGGATAAGGTGGCGCACCGGTCAAGAGAAAGAACAGCAGTCCGCCCAGCGCGAAGATGTCGCTGCGATAGTCGATGGCAGTCGCGAGCCCCTGCGCTTGCTCGGGCGACATGAAGTACAACGTGCCCCGCAGGCTGCTTGCCTCCAGGACTTCTTCGTGCCAGGCATCGGCAAGATGAGCCAGTCCGAAATCAATCAAGCGAGGCTCACCTCGATCGTCGATCAGCACATTGCTGGGCTTGATATCGAGATGAGCGATACCGCAGCGGTGTGCCACGGCCAGACCACGGGCCACTTTCGCCAGCAGCATGGCCGACTGCGTCCGCGAAGGCTGCTCCTGGCGGGCATACTGTTCGAGTGTGCGTCCACGAATGGACTCCATCACCAGGAAGGGACGATCTTCATGAAAGTCCACGTCATAGATGCGGGCCAGGTTGGTGTGTTCGATCCGCGCCAGGATCTTCGCTTCCGCCTCCACGCGTTGGCGGTCCGCGGCTCCCATGCCAGGCACTGCCCGGGCAAGTTTGAGGACCACTTCCTTCCCCAGCACCGGATGAACCGCACGATAGATCTCCGCTTGCCCACCGATCCCGATCCGAGCCACGACAATGTACTTGCCGACGCGTTCCGGGATTGGCTCGCTCTCCGCTTCCACCTCATCCGAACTTCCCGTCAGCGTCGAACCGAATTCCATCAACACGTCGTTCGACAGGGCATCGTCCACGGCGAACTGCCTGCGCAATGCCGATGCGAGCTGCGGGAATCGTGCCACGTACTGCTCATGGTCGACCGATCTGCCGAATTCCTTCCGCAACAGGTATTCGGCGTATAGCAGATCGACAAGTGTCTCCTGCTGGACCGTCTCGCGGTAGTTCGCCGGGAGGTAGTCTTCCACCACGACATACTCTTGACGACCCCATCTGCGGCGCATGTCGGACCAGCAGTAGTTCACCCATTGATCGGGTGCCAAAGCGTCGGGACGTGGTATCGATGCGGCCTTTCGCTCACTCATGTTGTTCCTCGATCAGTCCGAGTTCCGTGGCGGCGCGGTCCATGGCCCGCGTCATTCGTTTTCGCAATGCTTCGGCACTGGTCTGCAATTCCAGAGCCAACTCACTCCAGCTGCGACCGCCAAACCGCTGATCAACGAGGTAGAGTTCATCGTCCGAGAGCCGCGAACGCAGGGCCACCACCAGCTCCTCGGACATGATCTGCTCGGCCGGACCGTCCATCGCATCCGCCACATGCTGCAGCGAGGCGTCTCCCCCCATCTCCAGCCGCCGCGCGTCACGGCGGGCCGCTTTCATCCTGCGGGCATGATCATGGAGCTTGTTGCGGGCCATCGTCATCAGCAGGCGTCGCAGCTGATCCGGATGCTCCAGCTGCAGACCTCCCTTATCCAAATGAACGAAGAAATTGGCCAGAACGGACTGACAGATGTCGAGCGAGTCGACCAGTCGCCGTAAAGCCGGCGTGGTCAGCCGGAAGTGAATGAAGCGGCGGACCTCCGGCTCATACAGCCGTACCAGATCACCCGCAGCTTGATCGTCCCCGGCTCGCACCCGCTCGATCAGCTGCTCAAAAGATTCACGCTCGGTCATCGTTGTGCTCCGAAACCGTTGCTCGCGCGGCACTGGGGGCGTGGAAACCGTCCCCTCGACGTATGCCATCTGTCCGATCCGCAGCAATTTCGCGTTTCTCTCCGAGGGACGAGCCTCCCTGTTTTGCCGGAGGATTTGTGCCGACCGATGCGCATGGGAGGTGCCGCTGATTGTACCGCACGCGGGGGGGAGTGTAAAATCGACGAGAGTAAGGCGGCGCGAGCGCGACAGTGTGCTCGAATCGAATTGCCGCCACGGGGTCTTGCCCGTTGTTGCCCGTGCGGGCGGAGCGGCGACTGATCCACGACCGTTGCCAATGCGTTTCATTTCCATTTCGGATTTCACAATTGTTTTGGTCAGTTGGCAGAACGTTGACCGACGAGTCCGTTTTCCAACTCGTAGGATTGCGACTGGTCCACCGCTGAGCTCGCCCCGGCGGAGACATGACTGGCGAGGTACCGAGAAACCGCCCGGAAAAGGTTCGGGGCTTACGTATTGCTTGTAGCTGGCAAGTCATGTTCACCCCTGGGACAAGCCCAGGGGAGTCTGCACTCCTCACTGCAATCCACTAAAGTGTTACCGGATTTTGAAATGCGGTTTTCGAATTTCTGGCACCCGTTGGTTTGCGGACGGCGGCCGCGGTCGGGAAGTCCGTCATCGATCCTGGAACACTGGAAACTCATGGGCCACTGGAAACGCCAATTCGTGCGATGTGGATATGTGTGGTTAACGGTGCTCCTCCTGAGCGCACGGCGGCGGTAGAGCGGATGCAGGGACCGCGGCGACCAGTGAGCGACTCGCCCTGTTAATCGGGTGCACGAGATATCCATACTGTCCTCAGGCACCAGAACTGTGGGGGCCAGCGAACGATGTCCCGGTTTTCGCCCGTTTGTTGCAGTCGAAGTTCGGTTTTCCCCGCGAGAACGTGCGCATTCTGCTTGGCTGGCCCGATGATCGGCGTGACCGCCCCACACTGGAGAACATCACGGAGGCCTTCGAGTCGTTATTTCGGCGGGCCAAGCCGGGCACTCAGATCTTCATCATGATCAGTGGGCACGGGACCCAGGTTCCGGCGGAGGCGGAGCAGCTTGATGCGCTCGATCCACGAAATCACGAGTTCGACGGACTCGACGAGGTCTTTCTGCCGGCCGACATCGAGCCGGGGTTGGCGCGCGCATTGCGTGACAACCAGATTGCCCATTGGTTGGGCCGCTTGCAGGAGCGAGGAGCCCGGGTCTGGATTGTGTTCGACTGCTGCCATGCCGGCACCATGACGCGCAGCGATGTGGAGCCTGAGCGGCGCGGGGTGTCAGCGCGTGGGACCTAGGGGTCTCGCCCGAGTCCCTGCAACGCGCCCGCCGGCTGGCCACCGCATTGGGCGGGCAGGATGGTCAGCCGACGACGAACGTGCGATCGAGCGAAACGCTGTGGAGTGCTCCGAGCGAGCCGACTGCCGGCGACCGTGCCAACCAAGGGACGATTACGGCTTTCTTCGCGGCCCAGGCATACGAGATCGCGCCAGAATTGCCGCAGCCGCGCGGTGCGACACGTGGACGCGAGAACTACTACGGGCTCTTGAGCTATTCCTTGGCCCGCGAACTGGAGCAGTTGGGCAGCGGCGCAACCTACCGAGATCTGGGACGCCGCATCGCCACCCGCTATCGTGCCGAACGCGGAAGCCGCGGTCCCACTCCGATGTTTGCCGGAGCATTGGATCAGGATGTGCTCGGTAGTCACCAGGTCAATGGCGTGCCGGTCTATCTGGAACGGATCGGTGGCCAGCTGCGTCTCTCCTCGGGCGCACCGGCCGGGTTGACCGCCGGTAGTATCCTGGCGGTACATCCGCCGGATACCGGTCCCGGTGATCCATCGCACGTATTGGGTTACGTCCGCGTGACGCGCGTCACGCCTCTCTTTTCAGACGTGGAAGGTACAGCCTACGGAGACACTCGCTCTCCGCTCGATCTGCAACAGATCCCTCCCCTCGCCACCTGCTCGATGGTTCGCCAGGAATTAGGGGATCTACGTTTGAGTGTCGCCATATCCGCCAGCACCGATACGCAAGTTGCCAGCGATCGCGAACACCTGGAAGCCGCTCTTGAGCAAGTCGCCGCGCGGCTTGGGCCGCAACTGCAGGTCGCTGCCGAGGTGGAGAATGCCCAATGGGTTCTCCGCGTTGTGGGTGCCAGCCAGGCCCGCCGCGACTTTGGGGTCGAGGACGGAGAACCTGGCGTTCTACTGCTGTCGGGCGAGCGGCCGGCGTCCGCGAGTGCGCCACCGCGCCGGGCGGGAGTCGCTGAAGATCAGGAGCAGCGGCCACGTCAGCGCGTCTATGCTCACTACCGTACGGCTGACGTGCATGCCCTGACCAGCCAACTCGAACGCGATCTGCGCAAGATCTTCCGCTGGCAGACCCTGTGGCACCTCACCGGTGATCTGCCGTCATCACCGCCAACAGGGAAGGGCCTGCGTCTGGATGTTTTTTCATTGGACCACCTCCAGCCACCCAAGGCGGGAACGGGCAAGCGTCCAGCTTCGCACATCCTGCAAGCGGGCGACTTGATGGAAGTGCAACTGTCGAACACGAGCGCCGAGGACCAGTGGGTGACCTTGTTGTACCTCGATGCCAACTTCGGTATTCATGTGTGGGTCTCGGAGGCGATAAAAGCCGCGCAATCGCTTGAACCTCTGGCCGTGCGAGTGGATGATGAATCGTTGGGTGCCGAAGGGTTCATCGTACTGGCCGCTCCCGTGCGGCAGTCGGCACATATGCCCGATTATCAGTTTCTGGAGCAGCAGGCCCTGGGATTCGATTCCCGGAGCGTCGCCGCACCGGGGACCGCGGCCTCGTCCCCCTTGGAGCGATTGTTGTATGCGCTACGCCACGCGGACGCGGTTTGGGAACGAGCCGCCATGGCCGATGATCCAGCCACCCCGCAGGTACTGTCATGGGTGTGGGTGAGCGTGCCGGTAGCAGAGAACGTGCACCGGTGATGCAGGCAAGTGACCGTTCACCGTTACTCTTACTCTTACTCTTACTCTTACTCTTACCTCTTACCAGTTGGCGTCGGCAGACGGGAAATGTCGTAGGAAAGGCCGCTCATGGCGGACCGAAGCAAAACGAAACAGCCCGCTGGTGATGAGCGACCTGGCCGCTCGGCCATCGAAGTCTGCGCTGCTTTCGAGCGCGCCTGGCGGGTGGGCGAGCCGCGACCTGCCGAGGCGATGGCGGGGGACGCGCCGGTCGAGGATCGGCGAGCGTTGTTGTTCGGATTGCTCAAACGCGAGATCAGCCATCGCAAACTGCGCGGCGAAGATGTGACCGTGGAGGAATACCGGCGACGGTTTCCGGCCGAGCACGCGTTGATTTCGGCCCTCTTTCCCTTGGGTGAAGCGCTACGTCCGCTGTTGCACCAATGCGGCTACGATCTTGTGGAGAAGATCGAGGTTGGCCGCACAGGAGATGTCTATCGCGTGCTGCACCGAGCCGAACAGCGGCTTTATGCGGTGAAGATCGTGCCTGCACTGCTGGTTCGACCTGCTACCCTCGACGCGCAGCAAGTTGTCGATCTCGACTACCTGATCCACCGACATATCGCCCGACCCACGGAACTGGTCGAGGCAGAGGGGAACCTGCTGCTCTTCAATGAGTATGTCGAGGGGATGAATTTCGGCCAACTTGTGGAAGAGTTTGGCCAGCTGCCAGTCGGTATTGCTTGTGAGCTCGTCTGCCAGGTGGCGGCAGGGCTGCAACAACTCCATGCCCATGGAAAAGTCCATGGTGCCCTGACGCCGACGACCTCAGTCGTCGCTACTCAAGGGGAGGAGCGAGGCATTGTGAAGTTGGGAAGCGTCGGGCTAACCGAAGTCGCCGACCTGTCTCTGTCGCGATTCACGCAGACACAGCTGCAGACCGAATACGATTGGCGGTTGTTTGCGGCACCGGAAGTGGCCGACCAGGCCGACCTGGTGAATCCTGCCTGCGACGTTTACAGCCTTGGCTGCACGCTGCGATTTCTCTTGTCAGGCCAGCGTCCTCAGGGGTCGGAATCGAGTGAGACCAAGGAACACATCCGCGTGTTATGGAAACGTACGGCACTCCGTGGCGCGCAGGGCAAAGTGCCGCGCGAGCTCGCGGCGGCCGTTGATCGCCTGATGGCACAAGATCCGGCCAGGCGTCCCTCGTCAGCACACGAAGTTGTTGAGATCCTTTCGCCGCTGCGCGACGCCGCGGCTTACCGACTGCTGGTCCAGGAAGTCGAAGCGGCCGTGGCACGCCGCAAACGACTGACCGGTGGCATTCATGTGGCAGGACCCGTGGCGAGCGAAACGGGCGTCCTGCATCGTCCGGACATGTCCGTACCAACAGACGGACTGCCAGGCCAGGAGGCTGCTGCCGCGGCGACGGAGCCGCAGTTATCAGGCGATCAGTCGGTGGCACGTGACGCGTTGGTGACGGCGCAATCGGCACGCACCCGGCGGTCTCGCCGTCGTTCGATTCTCGTGGTTGCCGGGCTGGTGATCCTGGCGTCTGTCGTGGGCTACTGGGGCGCGAATCAACTATTGACGACCCCGCCAGCCTCGGTCGAGTCGACGCTGGCTGAGTTCATTCAGGAGGGAGGAACACGGTGGTTCGACGATATGCCGTGGTATTCGCCGCTGGTGCGTCAGCAGTTGGCACGTCCGTCAAACGGCGGGCGGAAGAATCTGGAGCCGATTGATGTGCGGCCATGGGTACAAGCGGTGACGGCATCGGCGGCGGTTCCGAGCGACGAGAACGTGCGCCAGCTGCAGCGGTTGGTCGAGTCCGCGTTGTCGTCACTCGACAGCCCGGAAGCAACCGTGTCGCGCCGGCTCCTGGAGCTGTCGCGAAAGGAACAGTTGACGTTGCCGGAGACTGGCCACGAGTATGCCCGACTGGCGGACATGTTGAACTCGTCCAAGTCTGCCACGGCCTGTCATCTGCGAGCGCTACTGCGCCAGGCTTGCGGCGATGACGAACAGGCAGCGACCGACTACCGTCTTGCCTTAACGCAATATCGATTGCAGCAGAGTCCGCTGTTGCCGTTGTGCGCGTGCGACTTCGCCGTGTTCTGCATCGAGACCCCCATCGTCACGGCCGATGCCGTGGACGTACTCGATCAGTGTGCCCTCCCGTATGCGCGTACCATGCCGCTCCAAATCCAGGCATACTGCTGCAAAGCTGCGTTGCTCAATAAGAGATTCGGCAGGTTGCGGGAAGCATCCGAGTCGATCGCGTGTGGGGAGCAGATCGCCGACACGGCCGATTTGCCCGATGCGCATCCGTTGCGCTGTCGCATCGCGGAGGAGAAGGCGTGGATTGCGCTCAACGGCTGGGATCTGCGTGCAGCACGAACATTGTTCCAGCAGGCGACGACGTTGCGCGAGCAACAGTTCCAGGCTCAAGAGTCTACGCGGTCTCTCTGGCCCGTGCTGGCCGACGATCGAAAGGGATTGGCGGAGACACTGCAGTTCATGGGAGATCCGTTGCAGGCATCGGGGTCGCTCAAAAGCTTACTGTCCACGATTGATGGTGCGACCGGATCCGATACCGCGAAAGTCGTCTCGCCGCTGCGTGCTTCGCAACTCAAGTCGCTGCGGCCGCAGTTGCTATCTCAGTTGGGCGATTTCTATCTGTGCGGCGCGGATTACGACTATGCCGTGGCCAGTGAGTTTTACGAGGAGGCGGTGAATTGCCCGGAGGGCTACCCGGCACGCTGGCCAGTCGCGCTGGTCCGCCAGTACAAACTCGCCTTGGCAAGAGTGCTGGCGGGCCGTCTCGAAGACGCAGTCCTGGCACTCGACACTGCGGATGCCAGCTGGCAGCGCCACAGCGGGATGCCGATCGAGCCGATCGCCGCGCTGCTCGAGGAACCGGCGCTGGCGTCGCCACCGAGGCAGACGATGGTGCGGTATCGTGCGCTGGCTCACGCCGTACTCCTGTTGCGGTCCGAGGTGGAGGACCAGCGGAAGCAGGCCCGTAATACGCTGGAATTGCTCGTCTATGCTCCCCAGACCGATCCGCGAAACGTCACTGTCCGCGTACTCGCCGCGCAGCTGTTGCTCGAGGACGGCCGGTGCGAAACGGAGCGGACGACGCGCGTCGTGCAACAAATGGCCAACCTGATCCAGCACTGTTCGAGAAAGCTGACGGAGGATCACTCAGGCTTCTTTCGCCGCTATGCACGGGTCGCGCATTTCGCCGGTCAGCAAGCAGGCCGGTCGATCGATGACGAAAATGTGTCGCAGCAACTTAGTGAGTCACTCACGGTGCTGGAGAAAGCCCATCGGGTCTTTCGCGGATCGGCCACCCTGGCGGAACCGCTGTTGCCCGATTCGTCTCGCTTACACACGATGGCCGTTGGAGTGTCCAATTACCGCTCTCATTCCGCCGACCATCCGTTGAATCTCCAGTCGGCCCACTCGGATGCCGATGACCTGCATCACGCCTTCAACTTCCTTCGCCGCGAGGATGGGCATGGTGGAGCAAACCCGTACGGCATCTACGAGGCCTCCACGCTCTCCCGCCTGCTGACAAATGAACAGGCCACGCGAGGTGCGATGCTGCAGTTTGTGGAAGAGTTGCGCCGCCTGCCAGCTGCCGATCTGAGAAGGGACCTGGTTGTGATCAGTCTGTCCGGGCACGGTGTGCAGGATCTGGACGGCTCGCTCTATTTCCTTCCCCACGACTACGAGCCGGGGAGTCTGTTGAGTACCGGGTTGAGCATCGACCTGTTTCAGAGCAAATTGAGAATGCTCGGCGCCAATGTGCTGCTCATTATCGATACCTGCTACAGCGGCTCGGCACGCCCGGCGCAAGATCAAGTGATCACGCGCAGAACCGATGAAGACATCACGCTTGCCCTGCGGCGGATGACGCAGTCGGAAACGGCGCTGGCCGTGCTGGTGGCTGGTAAAGCCCGCGAAAAAGCGGGCGAGAGCCGAATGTTCGGCGGACACGGTGCGCTGACGGCGGCTGTGCTGGAGTTCTTTACGCAACGCCAGTTTGATGTGGAAACCAAGGACCACGCGCGTCCCGTCAGCTTGCAAGCTAATGCCGCAAGCCGCTTGCTGACGCTGGAGGATTTGCGGCGATATGTGATCGATCGCGTGGCTCAGTTTCCCCTGATCGACCAGAAACCCAATATGTATGCCTCGGGTAGCCAGATCGGAGACTACTGGTGCGGGGATATCCCGCTACGCTTTGCGGTAGAGCCTCGCTAGAATCCCAGCAGCCATCCCGGTCCCCATAACTCCGACCACACGGCGGCACGCGACATCTCGCGAGAAGAAATCAGCGGCCCCGGGCCCCGGTCGCCCTTGGACGGCCTCACGCCACCGTCCGCGCACTTCCCAGAAGTGGCAGATTGCTAGGCTGCCATGGCTCGAGCAGCAGCATTCGATTCAGCTTGCTGGGTAGCACGCGCGTCTCGCTCTTGGACGTCCACCTACCGATTCCGTTCGGATGCCTGTTGCATCCAGACCAATGAATCGTACTTGGCCTGAATCCGCTTCAAGATCGCCAGCATTTGATCCGCATCGGCCCGGACAATATCGTCGCGGAGCTTCTGGATTTCCCCCTCGCTGTAAATGGCCTGCACCCGCATGAATTCGCGCAGCCAACGCTTGGTCTGCTGCCACTTCTCACTTTCCACATACGTGCGCAGCTGTTTCGTCTGTTCCAGCCACCGCTGCAGCTGGCTCGGCGACATCTGAGCCACAGCCTGGCGGATCTTGTCGACGTCCTCCTGCCTCAGTAGATCCGATTCGGTGAGGAACGTGTTGAGCCAGAGGAGAGTCGATTCACGACGCTCCGCGTCACTGAGGTTCATTTCCGTCAGATCGCGGCCGGCAACTTGACCGTACACCCGGGGTGCCGCCAAGACCACCAATAGTAAAGTCGCCGACAGCCGCATCCAGAGCGGTAGCCGTCCGGAAACTCCGGCCAACAGGCAGTGATTTCTGTAGGAACGTGTCATGGGCTTTCTCTTTGGGTTAGCTATCGCAACCTCGCTGCGCTCGGCCGCACACTAGTACGAATAACCACTGAGTCGACGATTACGAAAAGGCGGACGCCGGCATTTCTGCGGTACCAGCCACTCCTGTCTACTCTCTCCGTCTGCCCGTCGCGAATCCGCATCTCCAGGAACAAGATCCGGCCCACGAACGCAATTAACTTGCCGAATGCCCGCCTGAGGGCGGCCCATTGCCACGTCGCGGAGATGCCTGTTAGCAGCGGCTAACAGCCCCGCTCGCGGCGGCAAATCATTCGGCGCCAGCTAGTATATACGATATCCCGTTTTTTCAGGAAGTCGCAAATTTCTCGGTCGCTGGGCCCCTACGGGTTCCCGCACGGCCGCGGCGGCCAGACGATTCCGTTTTTTCTTATGTATCGGCGGTTTGGCTCCCGCCAATGTCGTCAACTTCGGGCGCGGTGCCGACATCCTTTGGACCAGTCGACTCGAAGCACTCGATCCCTCGCCAACCGTACCCCCCAGCGGAATTTGTACTCGCCTACTGAGTTATAACAATGTGTCAAGTGGGGGTGGTTGCGGCGATAGGGTAAGCTGCTCCTCTTCTTTCCCGGCGTGGGAACGGTGTGGTACCAAGAGGCGAGGTTGCACATTGAGTTATCACGTCCAGAACTTTCGATCGAGCAGGCGGAAATTGATCGCCTCAGACAGGTGATCCTGCGTCACGTGTCCGACTCTTCCAGGTCGGCGATGGTCCGCGCGACGCGCAGGATTTTGTCGTGGGCCCGCGCCGAGAGCCCCATCTCGTGGACACTCGACTTGAGCAGTTCCAGGCACTCTTGATCGAGCTGACAGAATTCGCGGATCTGGCGTGACGTCATGTGCGCGTTCGTGCGCGATCTGGTGCCCACAAACCGAGCGATTTGCCGCTGCCGCGCGCGCACCACATGTTCCCGCATTTCTCCGCTGCTGGTACCAGGCTGGTGGCTGGCGAGTTCCTTGAAAGGAACGGCCGGCACTTCAATGTGGATATCGATGCGATCCAACAGTGGTCCGCTGATCTTGCCGACGTATTTTTCGATCTGTTGTGTGGTGCAGTGGCAATCGCGACGCGGATCGGTGCGAAAGCCGCAGGGGCAGGGATTGAGTGCGGCGACCAACATGAATTCGGCCGGAAACGTCGTGGAGGTCAGCGCCCGCGAGATGGTGACGACACCGTCCTCCAAGGGCTGACGCAGCACCTCCAGGGTGCGCCGATTGAATTCCGGCAATTCGTCCAGGAACAGCACTCCGTTATGCGACAGGCTGATTTCTCCCGGGACCGGTATGCTTCCGCCGCCGACCAGGCCGGCGTCGCTGATGGTGTGATGGGGCGAGCGAAAGGGACGCTGCGCCAGCAGCGGCTGTCCGGGCGGCAATCGCCCCATGGCACTGTAGACGCGCGTGGTTTCGATCGATTCGGCCGCAGACAGGTCGGGCAGGATCGTGGGGAGTCGTTTGGCGAGCATGGTTTTGCCGCGAGCCGGGCGGGCCGAGCATCAGCAGGTTATGCGAGCCGGCGGCGGCGATGATCAGCGCCCGCTTGGCCATCTCCTGACCGCGCACGTCGGCGTAGTCTTCGTTGTACCGCGACAGGGAACTGAACAGTTCGTCCAGTCGCGAGGGGACGGGATCGATCTCGATATGCCCGCCGAAGAAAGCCACCGCCTCGGCCAGCGACGAGACGGGGATCACATCGATATCTTCGACCACCGCCGCTTCGGCGGCATTCACGTCGGGGACGATGATCCCGCGCAGGTTCGTTTGCCGGGCCGCCGCCATGGCCATGGAGAGTGCGCCTTTGGCACTGCGCGTGGCCCCTTCGAGCGACAGTTCGCCGACCACCGCGTATTCGGCAAACCGATCCGAGGCGATCTGGCCGCTGCCGGCCAGCACGCCCAGCGAGATCGGCAGGTCGAAGGAGGACGCCTGCTTGGGGAGTTCGGCCGGGGCCAGGTTGATCACGATGCGGTCTTGCGGCCGGACGAACGCCCGAGTTGACCATGGCCCGGTCCACTCGGTGCCGGCTCTCGCGCACCGCCGCCTCGGGCAACCCGACCAGGATGGTCTTGGGCATCGCCGTCGGCGAGACGTCGACTTCCACTTCCACGGGCACCGCATCGATGCCCAACAGCGAGAAGGTATGCAGTTTGGCCAACATGCTATCGCCTCACGTTGGCCCGCGTTTTCTGAAGCGTCGCACGTTCATTGTGCCGTCTTTCCGCCACCGCCTGCAAGCCCCTGTTATCCGCCCTTCCATACGGTGACATACGTCTGTCACCGATACGGCCATCGGCCGGCATCCGCAGCTCGGCGAAAAAGTCTGAAAAATTTCCAGAATTCTTGAGGGGTTCGTGGCCCAAAGCGTGATTCACAGGATAGGGACATTGTCTGTCGTAGTTGCCAGGAAGCAGGATCCCCCCAAGCCGTGCCACTGCTTGATCCCAGGAGATTCCCTGCGCGCAGACGTGGCACGACCAAACCACGCACCATCTCCGAACCGCCCCGACTCAAGCAGTGCTGCAGCGGGTACGATTTCCACCAGCGTGCCACCGCTGGTCGCTGCTGCATTTCAGCGTCAGTTCGTTCTCGCTCCTCTCGGGCTCGTTCTGTTTTGGGCCCGTTCTTCCCGAGTCTCATCGTGCGCTCATTCCCACATCGCCGCGTCTCTTTCTGTCTTCCATTCTTTTCGTAGAGTTGACGAGCCATCATCGTAGCTGAGCCCGCCAAGCAGATGTTGGCCCGTCAGGCTCGTCGTAGCTGAGCCCGCCAAGGGCTCAGATGAATTGGGGACCGATATTCCATCACCTCTGGTCCCCCATTCGTGCAAAGCAGAGTGTCTGGTTCCTCGCTCGTTTAGCCCATTGATCGGTCTACAGGTCCCTCCACCTCTGCTCACGTCCCAATGCCTACTTAAGCTAAACGATTCCCTCGCCGCCGACGAGTCGCAGATTCAGCAATCGAGAATACTGTACACAACTTCCTTCTCTTGGTTGGAAAGGGATAACTCGATTCGCATTTGGGACCCCGTTACTGGCCGTCCCCAGGTACTGCGAGAAGTCAACTTCCAACAGATTGGCCACTCAATTATCACACTCTTTGCCGCACTCGCGGGTGGGCTTTTTGCGAGTTACCTGCGTTCGCGTGACAAGGAACCGCGCAGCAAGCCGCATTGAACATCTTTGCCTACCCCTCTCGCTACGGTCCAGTTGACACGGGAAAGCACCTAATGGAATCGCTCCTCTCCAACCGGTATCCTGGTCCTCATGAGCGACGTCACCCAGATCCTGTCGCAGATCGAATCCGGCGACCCGTCGGCTGCCGAGCAGCTACTGCCGCTCGTCTATGACGAATTGCGTAAACTGGCCGCTGCCAAGCTGGCACATGAGAAGCCCGGCCAGACCCTCCAGGCGACGGCACTGGTGCATGAGGCGTATCTGCGGCTCGTCGATCAGACGACGCCACAGCAATGGGATGGCAGCCGCCATTTCTTTGCCGCGGCCGCCGAAGCCATGCGGCGGATCCTCATTGAGCGTGCTCGTCAAAAGCAGAGCCTGAAAGGCGGCGGTGGTCACCAGCGGGTTGCCTTGGACGCGGTCGTCCTCGCAGCCCTGCCAATGGCCTGCGACGACCTGCTCGGTCTGGACGAGGCCATCCGCAAATTGGAGCAGCAGGATCCCCGGAAGGCCGAGCTGGTGAAGCTCCGTTTCTTTGCCGGCCTGACTACCGCTCAAGCGGCGAAGTCGCTCGGCGTGTCTGTCTCAACTGCTGAAAATGAATGGACTTACGCTCGCTGCTGGCTGCGTTTGGAGATGTCCGGGGGAAAGAGTCCCTGATTTTTCGACAATCTGTTAGGGACTCGGCCGCTGGATTTCGCATAGTAATGTGAAGGACAAATCCCTTTCTGCCGACAAGGTGCTCACATGGCCAGCCGACAACTCGACGAAGAAGCGATCTTTCACATTGCCAGACAATTGGAGGATGCTCAATCACGGTCCGCCTACCTCGACCAGATTTGTGCCGGTGACCAAGCTCTGCGGGAGCGAGTGGAGGCGTTGCTGCAGGTTCACGAACAAGAACAGAGCTTTTTGAAATCATCTCCGGAACCGGCAGCCACGGCGGATCAGCCACCGGACAGCGAAGGTCCGGGCCAAGAAATCGGCCGTTACAAGTTGCTGCAGAAGATCGGCGAGGGTGGCTTTGGCGTCGTCTACATGGCCGAACAGCACCGTCCCGTGCGGCGCAAGGTGGCCCTGAAAATCATCAAGCCTGGAATGGACTCCCGTATGGTCGTGGCACGATTTGAAGCGGAGCGACAGGCACTGGCGCTGATGGACCATCCCAATATCGCTCGCGTTTACGACGGCGGGACTACAGAAACCGGGCGACCCTATTTCGTCATGGAGTTGGTTCGCGGCGTACCGATCACGGAATATTGCGACACACATCAACTGTCGATAAGGGAGCGGCTGGCATTATTTGTCAACGTATGTCAGGCGGTTCATCACGCGCACCAGAAAGGGATCATTCATCGCGATCTGAAACCGTCGAATGTCTTAGTGACTCAGGCGGACGGAAAGCCTGTAGTCAAAGTGATCGATTTCGGGGTGGCGAAAGCGTTCAATCAGTTACTCACTGAGAAGACACTGTTTACGGCATTCGGTCAGATGATCGGCACACCGCAGTACATGAGTCCCGAACAGGCCGAACTGACCGTGTCTCGATATCGATACCCGCAGCGATGTCTATTCGCTCGGTGTCCTCTGTTACGAAATCCTCACCGGGTCCACGCCGCTCGACGGCACACACTTACGATCTGCCGGTTATGCAGAGATGCAGCGACTAATCCGCGACCAAGAGCCCCCGATACCAAGCACACGCTTAAGTACGGAAAGTGAGCAGCTGACAGCCATCGCCAAACACCGGAATGCCACCCCCAATCTCCTGCGCAGGATGGTTCGCGGTGACCTCGATTGGATTGTTATGAAGTCGCTGGACAAAGACCGCAATCGGCGCTACGACACGGTAGCCAGTCTGGCCGCCGATATCCAAGCCTACTTAAATGACAAGCCTGTGGTGGCCAGGCGGCCATCGGCTGCATATCGGGTCGGGAAATTTCTGCGCCGCAACCGGGGTGCGGTGGCCACCTCTGGTGTGATTGCCACTTGCCTGTTGCTGATCGGGTTGCAGTTTGTCACCGCATACACGCGGCAGCACCGGTTACTGAGGGAACTGCAAGACGAAGCCTTCACCAACGCGCTGGGGGCGGCCATGTCCGGTCAAGGTAACACGGATAGGCTGATCCAACGGGCTGATGACGTGGGGGTATCGGAAGACCGGATCCTTATGCTGCGCGGACAACAGCAACTATACGGCGGCGATCCCGGGGGCGCCGTGCAATACCTGCGGCAAGCGCTGCAGCTGCGTGAAAGCCTGATGGCTCGGGGAATGCTTGTGGTCGCGTATCATTTCTCGGGTGACATGGACAACTGGCTGGCCGGAGCAATGGCCATTCGCGACTTGGACACGACGAATGGGCGAGCCATCTCCGGAAGACCTCTTGTTCTGGGCGCAGGCCACATGCGTTCTCGTCGATCCGGATGAGGTGTTGAAACGCCTGAACGTGTCGATGGCTGGACGCATCTACCCCCTGTCGCTAGTAGTGCGTGCCGAGACACTTATCTGGCGGGCCATTCACGGAGGGCAGATGGCTGACGCGCAGGAAGCACTCGAGTACATCGCCGCAGCAGAGAAGATCATGCCGAATAATCCGTACGTGCTGCATATGACCGTCCTTGCCAATTACATTGCAGATATCATCGACGCCAACAGAAAACCGCTGGCAGAGCGGATACGATTCGCACATCGGTTGGCTGACCAGATTGTCAGAGAATTTCCGGACTACCCCCATGCGCGCGTGTTTGCTGCCAGTTATCTTGACTTTCTGGGTGAAACGGACGAAGCCGTCGGGCAATTCAAGAGGATCCGAGCCAGGAATCCATACTACGCGTCATGTGCCGGGATGACGCTCTACCGTTGCGGTCGATGGGATGAAGCACATGAGGAGATAGCCCAAATGCCGTCGTCACCATCGAAAGCGATGGTCGCGTCGGCGCTGCTGGACACGGTGGAAGGACGCCGGCAGTGTGCTGATTTGTATAGCGAGTTGGCTGACGCTTATGACCGCGGAGAATACCCTGGAGAGACGAATGCGGCGAGCATCGCCAGCATTATGCTTCTGCTGGGTGATCCGCAGAAAGCAGAGTCCCGTGCCAAAGGTTGGTTGCCGCGGCACGGCTCACCAGTGGCCGCGGGAGCTGTCAGCAACTGGGGTGACTTTGGAGTCTCTCAGCTACAATTCGTGGCCGGTGAGATTGGCGAACAGGATCTGCTGGCGGTCGCGGCGTGGTCCAAATTGACTCAAAGTGCTGCTCATTGGCTGATTGGAGCCAAGCACCTGGCATACGGGAGACGCGATGAGGCAAAGGAGTCATTCCGGCAGGCTGCGCCTACCCTGCATACTGGTTCACGACGTGTCCAATGGGAATGGGCCTGTTACGGCGGATGGAGGATCCGACCTGGCCCGACTGGATCGAAAGCCGCGACTAGCTCGGCTGGTACAACGCAACCCCGCTGGTTAACCGACGATTCGTATTCGTGCTTGTGTGCCTGCAAGATTGAATATAGGCGGTTGACGTTGACGGCAAACAGCAGGACCTATTTAACTATGAATTGGCAAGAGCATAGGTCTCGGTGAACTGTGTGTTGGTCACCCGGTAATAACGACCGAGTCATCAAGACGATACAAAATTGCGTTCCGGAGGCGTTTTCCACCCTTCGAAATCTGTTTCCAGCTGTCGCATGATGGCCAAGGCGATGTCCTCCCGATAGGGTTTGGTCACCACCTGTACGCCGATGGGTAGATTTTCCGGTGACCAGCCACACCGAATACTGCCAGCAGGCACTTTTGGTACCAGGCTGGTTGCCAGCGTGAAGTCGAAGTCGTAGATCTGATTCCAGCTTTCCCCCAGCAGAACTGCCGGCCCCGCGCTGACTGGAAGCAGCAGCGCATCATACTTCTCGAAAAATTCGAGCATGGCAATTTGAAACATGGGTAGCCACTCGTCGAGGGCCCTCTTGGCCTCGTCAGCCGGCATTTTTTCCCAATGCGATTTGGCGAAAGCGACTGCCTGCCGGTCAACAGCCGTCGGATTACTGATGTCAAATTCCTTCAATACATCCTCGAAAGTCGTGACTTCGCTTTCGTAAACTGCCTGCAGAATGGTGCCGGTCTTGTCCCAGTGCGGTGGGCATAGTTTCTCGATTTTCGCGTTGGCCTCCCCTAACGCGGCGGCCGCTTGTCCCACCGTTTCGCGGGTTGCGTTGGTAGTCTGACAGCGCTCGCACTCGGTCCAGAAGACTATCCGCAGGTTTTCGATTTTCACGTCCGCATAATTGAGTAAGGGGGTGGGAAATGCGTACGGATCTCGCGGATCGGGTCCCGCCAGAACCTTCAGGCCAATCGCTAGATCCTCGATCCTCCACGTAGCGGGCCATTGGGCCAGCCGTGTAGTAATTGCCATATGCGCGGGGAGGTGGCGGGAATGAACCGGCAAGCGACACACGCCCCCCCCCTGGACGAATGCCCACAATCCCACAGAAATGCGCCGGCGTGCGAATACTGCCGCCACCGTCCGTGCCGAGTCCAAACGGTGACCCGCCTGAGGCAATGATGGCCGCTTCACCCCCGCTGCTGCCACCAGGCGTCCGTTTCGTATCGTACGGATTCTTCGTCGTGCCGTACGCCGGACTGTCGGTCTCAAAGTGCAGGCACAAAGCCGGTGTATTCGTCTTGCCCAGGACAATGGCGCCCGCGTCTTTGAGTCGTCGTACAGCCGTGGCATCGATCTCAGCGGCCTTTTCCTTTCGTCGGGGTACTCCACAAGCCGTCGGCATGCCGGCCAAATCGAATGCATCCTTAATCGTCACAGGCACGCCCATCAGTGGCTGGTGATTCCAGTCGACAACTCCTTGACGAATTATCCGATCGGCCAATTGAGCGTCACGCCGCACGTCGTCGCAATTCATACATACCACGGCATTGAGCGCTGGATTGACTTTCTCAATTCTCTTGATATGGGCCTCGACGACACTCGCGGATGACACCTCCTGTTGACGTATCAAGCGGGCGAGTTCTGTCGCAGGACAGCTCGTGAGATCCGCAGACTCAGTCACCGTGGCAGCTACTTGGTTCCCAACGCACTCGCTGCCGGCTGCAGCTGACGCCAGGGCAGCTGCGGCCGATGAGGCCAGAAACTCCCGTCGACTAAGCTCGTTCATATTCAACTCTCCAAGAAGCTCTTTCGGCAAGGCTGTGGCGAAGGGTCATGGTGCGTGCTCCGAGAACTTGAGTGACAACAGAAGAGAACAACCGGCAGACGGTTCCGAGAACTCGACTATCCACCGCGTCAATATGGGTACCGACACCATGCCCAATACGGAATACTTACCCCCCAAGAGATTTCGTGTTGTGTGAGACGCGGCCGACGTGTTGGAACAAATGTCTGTTAGCGGACCGTGGGAGTATGCGCAGAAACAATCTGTCAACCTGTTCATGGCTCTAAGAACGCGTGATACTGGCCGTGTTGTCCTATGCAGTTACCTCTGTGGCGTTATTCACCATCCACCAGCTTGCATTGCGAAAATAGCTGTTGCACAATTCGCGTTGTCTTGACACCGAAACCGCCGCCACTTGTTGGCTCTCCCATGCCTTGCGCAGCACTGCTTTACCTCGCGCTGGAACACCGCTCTGTTCGGAGCGGAAGGAGCGTCTGCTCAAGGTAGCCATATGATTGCCAGCAAATGAAGAGCGATGAGCCCGAGAGTCGACTTCGATTTTGCACCTACCCCAAGGAGAATCTCATGAAAACGACTGCCACTTGCCTGGCCACGGTTGTCGCGGTCTCAATTGCCGCCTTGGTTGCCCAGGGCCAAGAGTCGGCATCAGCGCCACGAAAATCGTCCGCCCACGAGCGACTTGACCCGCTCGCGTGGCAAATTGGCGATTGGATAGCCGAGTACCAGGCTTCAGCGGACTCAGGTCCGATCAAGAAAGGAGACACAGTCACAACGCGTTTCTCTCTTCATTGGTCGCCTGATCGTACGTTTATGGTGAACAATTCCTCGGCTGATGTGAATGGGAAAAAGATTGCGACGGGCCTGGAGGTCATTTCCTGGAACGACGAGAAGTCCGTGGTCAGTCATTCTTATTTTGGTACCTGGGGAACAGGGCATGGCACCTGGACGAAAGTCGGGGATACGGCCGAGCTCGACTGGTCCATCGAAGGACCATATGGCACCTTTCAAGCAAAATCGTATGTGTCGAAAGGCCCCGACTCCTGGACGTGGCAGATTCGCGAGCAAACGCACGACGGCGAGACGATGCCGGACATGCCGCTGGCGACCTTCCGGCCAAAGACCGGTGCGCCGGCCGGTGACTTGTGGAACGCTTACCAGAAGGCGGCCGCGGGAAAATGGGTTGCCGAAGGCCAGTTACTGTGGGATATCCCTCGTTATCACGTGTCAGCAGGCGACGCTTTTGACGTTGAACTGTCCATCGACACAGAAACGCACGGCAACGTCCTGACGGGGAATCAGGATTTTCATGTGAAAGCGAAATCGCTGGATCTTCAGACGCAGGTTGTCGCCGGGTGGGACCCCGACTCGGGACAAATTCGTCTGTTCGCCTACTGGAGTGACGGATTTGTCGAGAAGCTTTTCCTCACGAGGCGGCAAGGCTCAACGTTCTTCGGCACCTACACGGCCACGGCACCCGGATTTCCAACAGATCGGTGGCCGATCTCCTTGCAGTTTTCCGATTTGGACTCGTACGTATACAAATTCGTTGGTGGACCCCACAAGGGCAAGGTGCTCTCGTCGTGGAAGCGGCAGTAGGATTAGTAAATAACCAGAAGCCCTTCTGCCATCAGTTCGACAGCGAATTTGAAAAGGCTGACCAAGAGGCGTCACCCGTTTTTCGCCCCAATAAGAAACTGTGGCCGCGGTCCAAAATTCCGGCTCACGCGACAATTTGCGCGATCGCGTGCTATTGTCGAGTGGTTACTCCGCCCCCACCGCGCCGGACTCTGGCCGAGGCTCCGGGACGGGACTGCGCCGAAAGAAACGCTCATTGAACTTGTATGTTTCCACGACGTGTTTCGTCATCTAGGTTCGGTGGGCTTGGAAAACATCTCTCCAAAGAAGTCGCCCTCTTTCCAGCTTGGTCGCACAGCGTCCATTGCTACGTCATAACCAATCAGAAAATACAATGCGGACTGCTTCGCACCTGCCTCGAAGTCAAATGGTTGTTCGAAATCATCCTTGGGAGTGTGGTAAACCGACTGAATCCACTGCGCAAGAATCTTGCTCCCATCTTGCTGGCGGTCCCCAGTTTCAACACCTCCCAATGTGGCCACAGACGGCACGCCTTGTCGCACAAAACAGTATTGATCGCTGCGAATGAATAACACCTCTGCAGGCATGAAATCCGGGATGACTTTGACCCCCACTTGGGTCGCGGCTCGCTCAGCGACCTCTCCCAGCGTGGAGTGCTCTGCCCCGTAAACCACTACGTCGAGAAATGGGTGGAGCAGCATCAGCGTATCAATGTTGATGTTGGCGGTAATGCTGCCCAGAGGGATCGACGGGAAGTGAGCGTAATAATCCGATCCCAGTAAACCCATCTCCTCACCTGTCACGGCGAGAAACAGGACCGATCGCCGGGGAGTTTGAGGTAAGTCAGTAAACGTTCGCGCGATTTCCAGCAATCCGGCGATTCCCGAGGCATTGTCCAGAGCTCCGTTGTAGATCCCGTCACCATTGACCGGTTCGCCTTTGCCCAGATGGTCCAGATGGGCACTAAACACGACGTACTCGTCACGCAAAATCGGATCCGATCCGCGCTATCACGCCGACAACATTCGGACTGTCAAAATCCTCGTGGGTCGTGGCGGATCGAATCGTCGCGGCAATTTTCAAGTCGAATGACTGCGATTTGTCTGCCTTGGCGGCCGAGAGGACAGTCTCCAGACTATGGCCCGTTCCCTGGAAAAGCTCTTTAGCGCCGGTTGGACTCATGATAGCAACAACTTGAATCTTCGATTCGGAACCGTAAAGGACGTTGTGTGGCACGTTCTGCTTATCCAGCCAACACATATCACCTTGTCGTCCATCGGCCACAAGCCGGTCCCAGGAATAACGCTGCAGGTCTTCGGGCGTTCGCACTTCCAAGACCCCTACCGCTCCGTGCGCGGCGGCAATCCTCAATTTCTCGGCTCGTGACGAATAGAATGCTCTCTGATTATTGGGAAACCCCTCCGGTGCTCCGGACAGCATCACGACGAATTTGCCTGTCACGTCGAATGTGGCATAGTCGTCGTAGTTTCGCTCTGGTGCCGTCACACCATAACCGACAAACACAACCGGTGCGGTCACGCTGACTTCCGCACTTTGGCAGTTGGCCCGTAGCAGGTAGTCTTTCGCGAAAACCAATGGTCTCGAGCTACGATCGGATTTCAGCACCAGGGCACAACGAGGTTCCATGATCCTCGCCGTCCGAAGTGGCACGGGCTGAAAGAATCCTCCGTCCTCCCCCGCCGGTTGCAGGCCCATTGCCTCGAATTGCGCGGATACGTATTTGGCAGCCAGTTGATACCCTCGAGTGCCCGGGCGTCGCCCCTCCAGAAGATCGTCCGACAAGAAACGCACGTGAGCACGGATCGCCGCGGGCCGTATGTTCTCGATTGCCGCTTTGACAACATCAGGTGGATCCTGAGCTGTTGCCACGATGGCAAGTGAACGAATGATGAACATACTCGCGATTAGCAGGGATTCAATTCTCACTGGTGATCTCTTCATACAGATATTGCAGTCATTGTCCGTTCTTATGCCAGCCACTCGGTATCGAAATTCCCCGACGAACCTCCGATTCAACAACTGTTCGCTTCCATGTCGCCAAACAAATACGCAGGCAGTCGGTCAGCGTTGCACTGAGATATCATATGGTAAACGCCGTCCAAGAAGATCAGACTACCGCCGGAAGCGACGTGATTCCACGAGGCTTTTACCGAAATCAAGCGATCTACTGCGGGATAGAGTAGACGAGGACGCTGATTAATTCGAGAAAAGGATCATTTGGACCTGTTAGCTTCCGCGAGCATGGCAAGGACACGGTCCGTTGTCGCCACTTCACCGTAGAAATCGGCAAAGGTCTCAAGAGCTGCCTCATGGCGACTCCGCTTCTTGGTGGCACAGGCATCGTCCACTACGAGAACCTTGAAATCGCGATCCGCGAACTCCCGCGCTGCCTGCGTCACACAGCCATCTGTAACTACGCCAGCCACCACAAGCGTATCGATGCCGAGGGTGCGCAACATCTGATCCAGCATCGTTGAGTTGAGCGGGCCGCTCGACGTCTTCGCCACGACAAGTTCGTCAGACGCGGGGGCCAGACTGTCGTCAATCTGCCAACTTGGGTCTTTGGAAGATGGATACACGGGCTTGCCCACCAAATCGTAACACCACGCGTTGTGCCCTCTGGCCCAGCGGGGCATATCCAGGCCGTCTTCGCGTAGTGAACCAAAAGCAGTGTAGACGATATTGCTCCTGGCCGCGCGAAAAGCGTGCTGGATTCTCTGACAGTTTGGAACGACCAGATTCTTGACACGATCAAAGTAGTAAGCTAATGAACCAGGCGAGTCCTTGTCCACGGCCTTGCCAAAGGTTTGGTCTGGATGTACGAAATACCGTTGCATGTCGATAACCAGAAGGACGGTACGTTGGGCAGCAAGCACGATAGGCTCTGGAGCGGGAAAGGAGATCTTGTCGCCATTGTTGTCACGATTCTCTTGCTGATTCTGTGACCCCTTCTCTACAGCATTCAATCCATCGCACAACGCACCGACGATTCCGAATGTTCCTGAAGCTGCGACAAAGTGCCGCCGGGAGAAAGTTGTTGCGTGATGAGGCCGCATGAGTGTGTCTCCAGTTTTCAGATTAACGGCGAGTCTGCACCTTGGTGTGCCCATCGCTTTTTTCGGATACATGGCTAACGCCAGAGAAGTCGACACTACGTTAACAAAGCCGCTCGCAATTTTCCACGTGGTTCGCGGATGGAGAATGGCTGGCTGAGATCGTGCGGATATGCCGAGATGCAGCGGCTCATCCGTGAAGAGGAAGCGCCCACACCAAATACTCGATTGAGCACTGTGGGGACAACGTTGACAATTATCGCCAGACAGAGGGGGGTGACACCGGAGCGGTTGCGGCGGAACATCCGGGGGGTCTTGATTGGATCTTCAGCAGAGCCTTGAGAAGACTCCATAAGGCTTACTTGCCACCCCTCGGGCGACTGGATCGGGGTTAGGCTTGTACCGCAAGACGATGCGGCAAACAGACCGCTGTTGCCCCAGCCGAATTTCTCCGAGACTGTCATTGATCGGGTGTTGGACGCCCGCGGACACCGACCAATCGGTCCAGCGAGTTCTTGACATGAGGGGTATGGTGTGAGAGTTTGCGTCCGATGCCACGGACGCGAGCAGTACAACTAGGTTGCCAGTAACATTATTCGATGAGTCATGATGTCACTCCTTTGAATGAGTGGAGTTTCCAGGATCAGGGGGCCTTTGCCGACGATGCCATTCTGCCAGATTCAGTCGGCGGCTGCACCACACTTGGAAGAAAAATGGTGGCGCAGCCATGATGGCACTACATGGTTCGGGAATGTTAGAATGTGCCGCTAGTGCGTACGTCGATCACCGCGTGAAGGCCGTCACGGCTTGCATTCAACAACCGGATCTTTGTTGTGTCGATGAAATGCACGTCTTGACGGCGGGCGTGAGCCGAGATGTCCTTGCCCATGGTCGCCAACCGAGGCCAGGCAGACGGAGGCTAATTCCGCGGGAGCGTGTAGTAGTTGTATGCGCTCTGCCAGGTGAACTCCATCCCGGGCTCGATCGCAATGGCCACGAAGGGCTCCACCGAAATCGTCGTCCGGATCGACCAGAGATATACCCGCGATAGCGGACGATCCCCGGTAATGGTCATGCCGGCGCCAAGGTTGCTATCCTCGATACGGATCTGGTTGTCGGAGGAGCTGTCGCCGAATCCCTCAACAGGAGTCGCCACGGAGTCGCGGTTCTCCAGCGTCTTCAGGTAAACGACCTGGTTGCCGCGGATCTCGGCCAGCTCGTTGTCGGGCAGGCGTGAAGTCTGAACCTGAAACGGAAATGTAATCACGAAGTCCGGACCGGGCGGCTGCTGGTCCAGCACAAGGAAATTGTGATTGTAGACGGTTGTTTCGATCGCACGGGTTCCGGTGTTTCGCAGACGGTGTTCCAACACCATCTGCGGCCTGCCTTCAGCCAGCCGGACGGTCTTCCGGTAGACATAACCGCATCCGGAGGTCGAGTCGGCCAGCTCCTGGGTGAACTCGACGGAGTCGGGGCGTTTCCTGATGGTCCACTTCCCCGGGTCGGCGATCTCATAGACTCTGTAGTTGTCGTGCCTGCTTTCGTCCGGCTTTTTCAGCGCCCCGATGCCGACCTTGATAAATGTGCCACTGGGCTCCGCGTCGTCCCAGCCGACCGGCCCGAACGCATCCACCGGCCCGGTAATCGCGCTGTTCGTCCCAGTGATGATATCCGGCCCCGCGTATACAAAATCGCGAACCTCCGGATCGGTCTTCTGGTACCAAGGCCCGTAGTAGTCGTGCCCCTTGTATTGCAGGCTGTAGACAACCCCCGACCAGTCAAATCGCGTGCCGCGATAGTACCCGTTTTCCACATCGGGGAGGTACATCCTGGCCCGGAGCTGCCCGTTCGTGATTTCAGCTTCTGGATAATCAGCCGCCGTCAGAAGTCCTACGGACAGGCCAAGGCAAGTCAGCGCAAGAGTCGTTTTCATCATCATGCAGATTGTGAAATGTTGATATTGCGTCTCCGCCAAGACACTTCATGATTCCTCTTGAATCAGGCTACCTCATTGCTGTCCATGAGGCTCCCCGCTCGTCGCCCTGGCTGGGCCGATTGTCGGGGGCGGAGTTTATTGTAGATTTATCGGGACTGTCTGGTTCCAGTCCTTCTGATTCCAGTCCTGGCTTTTCGAGACGCTTCGGAGCAACATCAACGTGCGGCCGCGGAACGCAGGTGTCGCATGTGGCCTGGAGAACTTGATCGCCCATAACGAGCAGGGATACTATTTCGGGGATTGGATCACGATTCACGACGCGGACGACGGCAATGTCCCTGTTGATGATCCCCAAATGACCCTGCAGACAAGGCGATCAACTCGCGATAGGAGTGGATTCTCAATGAATTCCACAGCGGAGGCGAACTACGACGCGTAGATGTTGAGCGGCAACTCCGAGTGACCGAAAAAACGGCCAAGCGAGATCTGTCTGATCTTGTCCTGAGGGGAGATGATCATCTGCGTGCGCCACGGCCGTGACGTCCACTATCGGATACAGTCACGTCGACGCTGGCGCCAGACGTACGCTACTAGGAAATCCGCCCATGTGGGTGCGAATTGGACGCGCAGAGAGGCTGTCGCACGCCGCGTTCCGCACAGTACGTTGTCGGGTCGGTGGTGGTACTCAAGTACTGCAAACGCACACCACAGCGGATTTCTGAACGATAGGCTGCTACAATCGAAGGAAGCATAAGGAAGTGGAACCTGACCATGAGCGACGTCACCAAGATTCTCTCGCAGATCCAAGAGGGCGATCCTACGGCCGCAGAAAAGCTGTTGCCGCTGGTCTACCAGGAATTGCGGAATTTGGCCGCACATAGACTCCGCAAAGAGAGAACAGGCCACACGCTGCAGGCAACAGCGCTTGTGCACGAGGCGTATATTCGCCTGATCAAGCCCGATGAGCTGCGGCATTGGGACAGTCGGGGACACTTCTTTGCTGCTGCGGCGGAAGCCATGCGGCGCATTCTGGTCGACAGCGCCCGGCGCAAACGTCGGCTAAAGCGGGACGTAACCCTGGAACGTCGTGATCTCACACTACTTCACGAGGCCACTAGCGCGTCTCCCGAAGACCTCCTTTCCGTCGACGAGGCACTGTCGGAGCTCAGTACTCAACACCCGGAGAAGGCCGAGCTCGTGAAGCTCCGATTTTTCGCCGGACTGACCGTCCCTGAGGCAGCCGAGGCCATGGGCGTTTCTCTCTCAACTGCCGATCGTTACTGGAGTTACGCACGTGCCTGGCTCTTTCGCCAGTTGCACTACGGGGAGTTGGACCGTCAAAATCGAAAAATTGCCGAAAAACCGCGGGGTGATCGCGCCTCAGATGACGCATTGAATTCGTAGATCACGACACCCCGAATCGGAGACTGAAAGAAATGGACGAAGCATCCATTTTCGCGGCTGCCCTGCAGAAGACCCCAGCGGAACGTGCGGCCTTCCTCGATGGCGTTTGCGCGGCCGATCCGCAATTGCGGGCAAGCATCCAGTCACTGCTTGATGCACATGGGCAGGCGGGTGGTTTCCTGGAACCGGAGCCTGCAAGTCTGGCAACTATCGATCGCCCATCTATCTCCGAGTGTCCTGGTGGAATGGTAGGCCACTACAAGCTGCTCCAGCAGATCGGCGAGGGCGGATTCGGCGCCGTATTCATGGCTCAACAACTACAGCCTGTGCGCCGAAAAGTCGCCCTGAAGATTGTCAAACCTGGCATGGACACGAAGGAAGTCATCGCTCGCTTCGAAGCTGAACGGCAAGCGCTGGCCATAATGGAGCATCCGAACATCGCTCGCGTGCTCGACGGAGGCACAACGGACTCCGGCCGACCATACTTTGTCATGGAGTTGGTAAAGGGTAAGACGATCATTGAGTATGCGGATGCTAATCGTCTCAACGTTCGCGAACGGCTCGAGTTGTTTGGATCCGTCTGCCATGCGGTCCAGCACGCCCATCAGAAGGGGATCATTCACCGCGATCTCAAACCTGCCAACATTATGGTTACGCTGCACGATGGACAGCCGGTGGTGAAGATCATCGACTTCGGTATTGCCAAGGCCTTGAATCGCGAACTAACCGAACGAACGCTGTTTACCGCCTATGGCCAAATGATAGGCACGCCTCAATACATGAGTCCCGAGCAGGCGGAAATGAGCGGCCTGGATGTCGATACTCGCAGTGACATCTATTCGCTCGGAGTGCTGTTATATGAGCTTCTGACAGGCACAACACCGCTTACCGGCGAACAACTCCGCAAAGCCGCTTACGCGGATATCCAGCGACTAATCTGCGACAAGGAGCCCCCCAAGCCAAGTACACGCATCAGCTCCTCGGCGCGGAACTGACGATTCTGGCTGGCCACCGTAGTGAAACGCCACAGCGACTTTGCCAGTTGATTCGGGGCGACCTTGATCTGATCGTGATGAAAGCGTTGGAGAAAGATCGCACGAGGCGCTACGATACAGCGGCGGGCTTTGCGAACGATATCGACCGGTACTTGAACGACGAGCCCGTCAAGGCGTGTCCGCCATCTGCGACATATCGGATGTGGAAGTTCTGCCGCCGCAACCGCAGCTTGGTTACAGCGGCAGTACTGGTCGCGGCAATGTTGGTGGTCGCGGTCGTCGGCACAACGACTGGCTGGATCCGGACAAGATTGGTCAGCCGGCAACTGACGGAGAAAGCAAAGGAGTTGGTGCGGAAGGGAGAAGAGCTGCAGGCCCAGAAAGACGCTGCTGTCCTGGGGAAAGATCGCGAAGAGAGCCTTCGTCAGCAGGCAGAAAGTGATCGTGAATTGGCGGAATCCGTGCGCAACAGGGCAGAGCAAAGCCTCTATGTGGCTCAGATGCAGTTAGCCTACGACGCACTGAGTCGCCCGCATGCAGGCACGGTCGAGGACATCCTTGAACGCTGGACGCCTGAACCCGGGCGACCCGACCACCGTGGTTGGGAATGGTACTATGTTCTAAGTCAGTCTCGCAAAAACGTCACGTGGGCTTTGCATGATCACATACGCCCAGTACGCAATGTTGCTTGGTCGGATGACAGTGCACGTTATGCCTCGGTCGGTGATGACAGTGTGGTTCGAATCTGGAGCGTCGAAACGGGAAAGGAGATTGGGCAGCTCGGCAAGGCAGAATCCAGCCCTTGCCGAGTTCGCTGGTCGCCGGACGGCAGGACAATAGCGACCGGCGAGGTTGATGGAACGATTCATTTGTGGGATGCCGCATCGTTAGAGGCTCAAGCCACGCTCGAGGGACACAAGGCCAGTCCCAATTGGTTTCCAGGCATCAGCTCGCTTGACTTCTCAGGCGACGCAAAGCTCCTCGCGACGTGCGGGTGGGATAAGACCATTCGTGTTTGGGATCTCGTCGAACGTAAGCTTGTTCAGACCATCGTCTTTCAGCGAACGTCGCCAGGATCACCTGCTCCCTCATGGGGCACGGATGATTGGGAGACATGTCCGTTGCAGGTTGCTCTTAGTTCGGACGGTGAACGTGTGGCGGCCATTTCAAGCCGCGTGTGCGTCATCTGGGATGTGGCAACAGGACAGCAAGTGCTCGATCTGAGTGACAGCAAGAGCTTAGGTCGTTGCCTGGCGTTCAATCCAGACGGGACGCGCATCGCTGTCGGCGGCATCGGGGATCCGCATGGATACAACGCAGTGGCTGTGTTCGACGTCAATTCGGGCCGTGAGTTGGTCAAGCTGCGTGGACACCGTGAAGCCCCACATACCGTCAAATGGAACTCATCGGGCGACCGCATCGTCACCGGCAGCTACGATCACACAATCCGTGTTTGGTCGGCGGCAGATGGAGCGCCGCTGTGCACGCTCGAAGGTCACAAGGGAACCGTACATGACGCGGCATTTTCTCCCGAAGGTCGGTATATCGCATCCGTCGGCGACGATGGCATAGTAAACATCTGGGACGTTAAGGCCAGCATCTCAGCGCCGGAACGGCAGGCGAGTCACACAAACACGGTTCTTTGCGTTGCGTGGAGTCCCGATAACCGACTGATCGCTTCGGCTGGATGGGATGCTACTGTGCGCATCTGGGACGCCAAGTCCCAGGAATGCCTGAAGACACTTCAAGGTCATTCAGATATCGTTACTTCTGTAGTCTGGTCGCCGGACGGTAAGCGACTCGCCTCCGCCGGCGGGGACAAGACCATTAGGATATGGGATATGGCTACCGGGGAGGCGCTCGTCACGCTGCAAGGCCACAGCGAACCGATTCAACACCTCGGCTGGCACCCCGATGGTCAGCAACTTGCCAGTGCTGCTTTTGACGGACTGGTCAAGATATGGGATGCCGGTACAGGCAAAGACTTGGGGGATCACCCAGGACAAGGGCACGCGACGATCCGCGATGTGCGATGGTCTCCGGATGGGAAACGATTGGCGTGCATCAGTGCTCAAAACGTCCGTGTCTGGAACCATGCGACGAACGACATTCTTGTCGATATCAAGTTCGTCTATACAGTCGCCGATGCGATTGCCTTTTCTCCCACCGGTGGCGAAATCGCCTACGCTTCCGGTCATAATGTCCTCCTTCACGATATTGGCAAGAACGTCACACGTTGTGAATTACATGGCCATACCGCTGATGTGCGGGACATAGCCTGGAACGCCGACGGACACCGCCTCGCTACAGCCGGTGCTGACGGCACAATCCGCATCTGGGACGCTGGCACAGGGCAACAGTTGTTGACGCTCGTGGGCGACGAATCGGGCACCGAGTCCGTTGCGTGGAGTCCTGATGGATGGTCCATTGCCAGTGCGGGTGCCAGTGGCGCCATACAGATCTGGGATGCATCGAACGGATACCACTTGGTCCACAACCCCACTTTCCTCACCGGGCAAACGATACGGCAGTTCCGCGCAGCAATCGAACTGACTGCAAATGGAGAACATGCAAGGGCGAATCAATTGCTTAATGAGGTTTTGAAGTGGAAGCCTGAAGATACAACGGTACTTTGGACGTGCGCTGCTGTTCGCGCCCGTATGAGGCTATGGCGGGAGGCAGTCGATGACTTCAACCGTATCAACACGCTGGAACCCAAGAACGCATGGGCGCGTTGTGCGAAAGCTGTGATTCATTTGGCTGACCAGAACGCTCCCGCCTACTTTGAGGAGTGCGAGAACCTGCTGTCGATTGTGGGCGGGATGGACACAAGTACTCAGGCTCTTGCTGCGTGGGTGTGCTCACTGGATCCCCGAGCCCTAGAAAAACTTCCGCAGGTGGCGAGGGTCGTTGACCAACTGCGGCCATTTGCCACAAGTGATCCCGAGGTGCAGAACGTTCTCCGAGTCGTTGATATTCGGCACGGTACAGCAACGCCCCAGCCCGAAGCCTCTGCAGCCAGCAGCGAGCCGCTGTTGGCGGCAGAGAATGCACTGTGGGAGTCAGTTCGGCTAATTGAACTTGGGCGGCACGGCGAAGCCCGGAAAATGTACGAGCGGGCGCAACAGATCGTCCAACCCATTCGTAACGATGTTCGCGGCGGTGATTGGTGGGGCGTAGCGGCCTGCGACATTCTGTCCCGCGAGGTTGAACCACAACTGCGGGAGTTGGCAAAGTGAGCGTTCTCTGGAAGGTAAGAGAGCTGATCTGATCCATCGTTGACCGACTGAGCACCGCGGGCAGCAGCAATCGACGTAAACACTTACGGTGTTGCGTGGCTGGGAGATCGCGTTGGGTGTAGTGGCCCAGCGACTTCCGGCAGCTCTTAAGTGTGATATTCATAGACGCTGTAAGGTGGGAGTTATTGGTGGACTTGCTTTGAATCCAGCTGGGCCAGGCTGAGTAGGTGTCCAGACGTGCCTGCGGTAGAATCGACGGTACGGTGTCGTGATATGTACTCGCTCTTGCCCGAGCCTGGCGGGCCGAGCATCAAGAGATTGTGCGAGCCGGCGGCGGCGATGATGAGCGCCCGCTCGGCCATCTCCTGACCGCGCACGTCGGCGTAGTCCTCGTAGTACCGCGACAGGGAACTGAACAGTTCATCTAGTCGCGAAGGGACGGGATCGATATCGATATGCCCGCCGAAGAAAGCCACGGCCTCGGCCAGTGACGAGGGGGAAAATGGGAAAATGGAGTCTGCCTCATTATTGTGAAACGGGGGGGGCTATGAGGCATGGGGAAGCGTTGCGCGGGTGACGTACCATGGCCCACCGAGAGCGACACTGAGGAATGATGTGCGCAGCGCATGGCGATAGCTCGGAGCACTGCTGTACCGGCGGACCCGTCAGCGCCGAGCGAGCCGTGGATGCCCCGGAGAACGCAATGTATGCTCCAGGCCAAGTCGATTTGCTGTCCGAGCAATCCACTCGGGACTGCCCAGCGGCACGCCCCGCCGGATACTCCGCGCGATGGCGGCAAGCTCCGAGTTGGTTAACGGCTGATTGACCCGCTGCAGCCAATCATCCGGCCGCAGGACAGGCCATTCCGACAGCAACTGGGTGTCCCGGCCGTGCAGGCGGCGCCAGAGACCGCTCCACCGCCAATCCTCTGCCCGCGCGACCAGATGTGCCTGTCGCGCATTCCGCTCGACATACCGGCCGAGCGACAAAAAACGGCCGTCGCTCTCGACAGGAAAGCTCTGGAAGCGGTCTTGGTAAACGTGACCTTCGCCAATGGTGCCGAGCGCTGCGTGAAAACGTTTGGCGTGCGTTCCCGCCCAGTACTGAAAGTACTCGGATAGTTCCTGTTTATTGTGAGGCCGCACCACAAAGTGCCAATGATTCGGCAGCAGCTCGTACGTGAATATGGAGAGCCGCAGACGGTCATGTGTTTCGAACATCAAGTCCTCAAACCGGTCGTAATCATAGTCCGAGAAGAAGAGTTGCCGGCGTTGCGCACCGCGATTCAAGACGTGGTAGCAGTACCCTTCCTCGAAATAGCGTTGCCGCTCGCTCATGCGTGACCTCGCCAATCCCGCCCTTGCCGGCGAGTGTACATGCGTCAACATGCTTACACATATTGTGTCAACAGAAATTCTCCCAGGGACCTGGCCGCAACGCTACCTTGATCCATCCAGTTGCCGCAGTTTGACAATATGGAGGCAGACTCCGTTTTTCCGCAACATGCTATCGCCTCACGTTGGCCCGCGTTTCTGAAGCGTCGCGAGTTCATTGTGCCGTCTTTTCGTGCCCTCTGCAAGACCCTGTTCTTATCTCATCCATACGGTGACATGTATGTCACCTATCCGGCCATGGACCGGCATGTGGGTCCTGGAAAATACTGCCACAAATTTCCTGGAATTCTTGAGGGGTTTTTCCCCTCAACCGTGATTCTCTTGATAGGACGCATTAGCGGCTGCCCAACGAGGAGTCCGATTCTCCCCGTTTTGTGCCACTGCTTGATCCCAGGAGATTCCCCGCGCAGCCGTGGCAGGACCAAATGACGGACCATTCCGAACCGCCCCGCTCAAACAGTGCCGCAGCGGGTACGATAATCCAACAGCGTGCCGCCGCTGGTCGCTGTGGCAATTCAGCGTCAGTTCGTTCTCGCTTGTAGCTGAGCCCGCCGAGGGCTCAGTCTGAAGCTTGGCAGCTTCAGCTACCTGCTTGAGCCCTGCCCTCGTAGCGGAGCCCGCCAAGGGCTCAGTGGAAGCTGGCGAACGTATTCCGCACATCTGAAGCCGCCAAAGCCTCGGACGTTCACGTTGGTTGACGGCCACCGCTACCGAACTCTCAATGGGCTCTGCGATGTGGGTCATCAGGCAGGGTATCGAATTGTCGCTGCAGCCGGCCGTTCAGCAAATTCGGGTGTCTGGTCTGTTCTCCTTGCCTCGCCTGCCTAAAGCAGGACTGCACGACCGGCGGTGTTGCCGGAGCGTCGGGCACTTTCGCCGTCCAGTTGGCACGGCGTGAGACGCTCCAGGGTGCTGACGCGCTGCAAAACCACCGAACGACACGTTGGGGACACGTGGACTTAAATCGATGCAGTTTCCTGTCTCGCCTCGGAAGAGTGGATCGCGACAAAATCTGCTACGGCCAGGTCCGTTTCCGCTCGAGTTGATCAGCCAGTTCGTGTAGCTCCTGGGCGAATCGCTGCAACAATTTCGTGATGTCGGTCACGGGACACTCCAAACCCGGCTCGCACAGCGGGACGCGATATGCCGTCGGCCAGCTCTTGCAGCGTTTTCCGCTCGGCGTCCGCTTGACGTGAGCCCTCGGCATTCAGCAGCCAGGTAAGCCGCAAAGCGGGATGTCTGGTTCTTCTCATCTGGTTTTTCTGATGTGTCAGAATACCACTTGGAGCCCGGTTGAGTGTTTAGACCCCAGGCGGTCAGGGTTCGAGCACGATGGCACTGTGGATGCTGACAGGCGGCACGTCAATGACTTGGCAGTCGCCATCTTGCCGTACCTGCAGAACGGTACCATCGGGTTCGCATCGCGCCGTGCGAAATGCCAGCGATTCGACGCGCAGCTGGATACCGTGAATGGCCACGGATTCTTCCCGCAGCGGAGTTTCGACATCTTGTTGACCGTGGTCTGAGGTCGTGTTCAGGCCATTCCACAGGTGAATGATCAAACGACCGTCCGGCTTCTTCCAGAACGTGCTTTGGACACACATGGGTGCTTTGACCGTAATGGGATACGGTGTCCGTGCCGCCCATTTCGTCGCGGTAGATATGATGACGCGTTGATAAGGGAATGCGTAACTGAACAGCGCGGCATCGACGCCGGCCGCGAAATAGACCACGCGCCCCTGGCCATGTTCGCCTGTCGCCACCACGGGAAACGCATCGCGACTGCCTTCCGGAAAGTACAGAACGGCCGGTTGCATGGGAGGCACAAACGTGCCGGGACGCACCACCGGCCCTTTGAACGTGGCTTGCGCATGGGGCACAATCTTCTTCAACCGTTCGTCGCGTGCAAAGATCGAATTCGGGAAGTCGGAGAAGCGAAAGGCGCCGACAGTGCCGCGTTTCGCCCAGTATTCATCGTTGATCGCCAGGGCAAAGTTGGCATCCAGTCCAGGCCGGACCTGCGACATCGCGGGCCGCCCAGCGTAACTGGCTCCAAACAGATCTTTCAAGGCAAAGTCCCCTCGGGGACGCCCCAGTTCATCGCACAGTGAGGTCTCGCCGGTGGCGACCAATCCGCCGCCGCGCAGGACATAGTCACGGATGGTTTGAACCTGCAGGTCGGACAGGCAAGCCACATTGGGCAGGATCAACACGCGATACCGATCCAGGACTGCGGCTGTGAGTTCCAATTCCGTGATCAGCGTAACGGGGAGGTGCTCTTCCATCCCCATCCGATAGACGCCCAACGCGTGAGCAAGCCAGCGTTCGATGATGTTGCCATAAGCGTAGAACTGTCGCGTCTGCTCACTCACGAGCAGCGCAGCCCAGGGCTCCTGCTCAAGGCGTGTGAACCACTCCTGTCGCCGCACGATTTCCCGCAGCGTGTCGTACGTCGCCTGCTTGCCAGCCATCTGCGCCAGTGGCGTAAAGGACCCGTTGGTCATGGCCCCCAGGCATCGAACGGTAAGCTCATGCGGAGGAAAGCTGTCGGTGCTGTACGGATTGCCGTGGGACATCAAATACGGTTCGCTCGCTCCCACCTTGCCCCCACTGACCGCGCGCACATAAGCCGCGCCGAAATACGGTAAAACGGTCGCCCCCTGATTGACTTCGTCGAGCCACCACTCCTGTACCGGACAGTGAATCAACCGGTTCATGCGTGCCGACATGACGCGTGGGCTCGTCAAGAAGTGGCCGAAGCGTCCAGCATTGGTGGTCCAGGTGTAGATGGCCGCATCCGAGTTGATTTCCTTCAGCCGTTCGCCAAGCTTGCGATACCATTGTTCGAGCTTCTCGTCCGCCCACAACAAGTAAATGCGATAGTCTTCGTCATGGAGATCGATTCGCTGGGGCAGGTCGCGCCCCGTCTCCTGACGATACAGTTCCTTTTCATAGGGGCTGAAGTTGATCGCGTGATGGTAACAGCCGTCAAATCGAGAACCCATCGACCTGCAAGTCCCGCATCAACTCGGCCAGGCACTCGATCGCGTAATCGCCGTAGGGAGTGTTGAGCGGCAGCGAACGCAGGCCGATGTTCTCCGGCAAAGTCAGATCGAGTTTCGCTCGTTCGCGAATCGATGGATCATCGCTTGCATGATGCATCCACTCGGGATGCTGGCGCACAATCTGGACGGCGCATACGGAGAGACTCCCAGCACGACGCGCATGCCACATTTCTTCGCCGCGGCAATTCCGGCCAGCAGCTTGGACCGTTCCGGTTCAGCCAGGCCGGACCTGGAATCGTCCCGTCGCAGCGGGTAGTAAAGCGATGGACCGCCCGCGTGAAGGATGGTTGCTCCGATCTTCGCGGCCTCTTCCATGGATGCCGGATCCTCGAGCGACAAGAAGACCTTGGCCGCGCCGTCCAGGACCCAACCGGGTGGATCGACACCCACGAACTCCGCGTCGGGCGTAACCGAGGGCAGGTCAGCGGGTGTGGAGCTGCATAGCAACGAGATCAAGACGACAGTGCTAATCATGGCAGTCTTTCCGAGTGAACCCAACATCGAGTGATAACGGGGCACGACACGATCGCGCCACCTGACTCGGGCGGGGCATGTAGATGACGGATACAGGCATCGGAGAACTCAAATCGTCGGATCATTCCGACAAGCCGTTGTTCCTTGAGATCGTTCACAACCGGAGATCGTTCACAACGGGCAAAGCCAGCAACTGATAGGCATATTAATCCCCGGCTGTTGCTGGCGGCAAGCGAAGCCCCTCGATTCCGGTTGGCCTTTTGACGGCATGGGGGCGCTTCTTCGTCATTCCCGGCCGCCGCGATGACCAGGTCGAACGAAGACGCCTGCTTGGGGAGTTCGGCCGGTGCCAGGTTGATCACGATGCGGACTTGCGGCCGCACGACGGAGCGAGTTGACCATGGCCCGGTCCACTCGACGGCGGCTCTCACGCACCGCCGCTTCGTGCAGCCCGACCAGGATGGTTTTGGGCATGGCGGTCGGGGAGACGTCCACTTCCACGCGGTTACCGATTCCGCTTCATGCGCCGTCAAAACCTCCTGGGGCGACTTGGCGCGTAGGCCACGGCGTCGATGCGAGTACCAGCCGTGGTACGGCACCAGGTGTTCAGGTGCGGGCTGACGAAGGCATGCAGCTTGCGATACTTCGCCACGTATCCTTCCGGACTGACGGTGACGTAGCAGTTGTAAATGCGTTCGTCTGCATCACTGCCACTGGTCAGTAATCCGCTACGGCATTGCCCTGCCGGGGCTGCCGAAGCATCCGTTATAGCGATGTGGGAACCGGACGTCGACACTCCATTAATGGTGCCGGACTTGAGACAAATGTGCCGACGCTTCATAATCGTTCTGGTGAGTTCCACCGACCCGGATTGGCTGGCGGCGGTCGCCGAGTTCAGGTCGGAAACCGTCATGGCACCCCTGGAGACCTATGCTTGAGCAATGGAGGACACAATCATGCACCTTTACGGGACGCTTCTTGGTTTGACCTTGATGTTCTTGCTTGGGGAGATAGGGGCAGGCGATCCGATACCGGCTGCCCGCGTCGTGGAGTTAAAAGGGACGGCCACCATCCTGGATAGCGACAACTTCGATCGGCCGGTCGCCTTGTACGGCACGATCTACGGCGGTGAGCGGGTAGTCGTGGGCGAGGGTGCCCAGGTGACGCTGATATTCCGCGGAGAAGGGCAGATCGAACGGATTGCGGCACCCGGCACATTCGCGATTTCCCCTCACGGCTGCGAACCTCGAACGGGTGTGGAACAAGTGTCGGTACCGGAGCGGCACCGTGCCACGATCGGCAAGATCAGCAAGGGAAACCGTGGCATCGTGCGCGGGGGCGTACTGGTGGCTCGTTCCGTCGCGTCTCCCAATCCCGACGACGAAATACCGCAGGACCCGGAGGCCCTCGAGATGGCCGCTGGAAGCTTCACACCCGTCTTCGACGCCACCCTCCTGGAGCCCAAACCCAAGTTCTCCTGGCCCGCCGTGAAGCATGCCAAACAGTACAAGCTCAACCTGTCCTACACGGGAAGTCGCATCTGGTCGGCCGACACCGCGGGGACCGAGTTGGAATATGGGGGCCAGACGCCACTGAAATCCGGCGGGAAATATACCTGGGAAGTGATCGCGTTGCTTGACGGCAAACGCACCAAGTTCTTCGAGGGCGAGTTCAGCATGGCCAGCGAATCGCAACGCGCGACGATGGCGGAACTGAAGAAGATGCTGGAAGACCCCGATCCGAAATACCTGATTCTCGCGGCCATGTGGTACAAACAGCATCGACTGCTGCGCGAAGCGATTGAGGTAAATGAACGGCTTGCCGAAAAGAACCCCGATCAGGCCGTCTATCAGGAACTGCTCGAACTCTATTACGAGACCAACGACGAGAAACGGATCCGGGCGACGGAACAGAAACTGGATGAGTTTTTCAAGGAGATTCCCTGACGGAAGCGGCGGTTTCCCGTGGCGTTGCTATTGAGTCATCCGTTCAGCGACTCGCCCAATCGAAGCATGTCACGACGGAGGTTGCTCCGGATTCGTGCCTTGTGCAATCGCTCCACCATCAACCAACCATCGGCCCCGACGCTCTATGTCTACTGCCTCAGGTAGTTCGCGATCGCCGGTTGACTCCGCGAGTCGCTGGCGGCGCGGCTTTCATCGCACGACAGCGTGGCGCGGGGCCGTGATTGGCGTCGTGTGTGCGGCCGTCTGCTGGTGTTTGGGTCAGACGTCGTTGTTGCGAGTCCTGGAAGAACGGGAGTTCGACGGCTGTTTCGCGTTCCGCGGCTCAAGGGACACAGCCGCGAACGTGATTATCGTCGCCTTGGACGAAGATTCCTTGCAGGAGATCGACAAGCCGCTGATGTTCCTCAGTCCGGAACTGGCTCAGGTCGTCGGCTACGCGCACGACGGGGGTGCCGCGGCGATCGGAGTTGATTTCCTCATTCCCGGCAGCAACACGACGATGGAGTACCTGTTGCCAGGCCAACCGGGGTCCCTGGAGGCAATGGGCCAGGCGGTTGGGCGATCGGGACGCGTGGTGCTACCCCAATGGATGCTGGTGGGGGAGCAACCAATGCGGCCTCCGTTCGAATGGTCGGTCCCCTCAGACATGCCCTGGGCCGATTTGGGCTTCGTGGATCAGACAGTCGATTCTGACGCTTGCTTGCGGCGACAGGTGATGCGTTGGTCGAACGACGAAGGAACACACGCATGCCTGGCGCTGGCGCTGCTGATCAAGGCCCGCAGCTTGTCCGATGAGTGGTTGACTGCATCCCAGTTGACGTTTGACGGCTCCGCCATCCCGCTTGATGCGGAGGGCTGCTTGCGGATCAATTACGTCGGACCGGCCGGCACGCTGCGCGTGGTGCCGTTCCGCGACGTGCTGGCGGCGGCCAGACAATCCTCGCAGGGGCCGGAGGCGAACTCCGTCCCCCGCGAGCTCTTCCAGGACTCGATCGTCTTGATCGGTGCGACCGTGGCGAGCATGAACGACAATTCCTTCACGCCGTACACGACTCCTTCGTTGTTCCGGTTGATGCGGCCGACAGGAGATCGCCCTGGTGCACTCCAGATGTCGGGTGTGGAGATTCACGCGAACGTATTGGCCACGTTGCTGGATCGCGCGTTCATCACCACGCCTTGGTTGCTGTCTGCGCCGCTGACGCTTCTGGTTACCGGCGCCCTGCTGGGGACGATTCTAGCCCGCTGCAGCCTGGAAATGGGACTGCTGGTGGCTTTGATCCATCACATTACCTGGCGGGTGCTGGTGCTGTGTGCGTTCTGTTGGGGCAATTGGCGCGTCGAAGCGGTGTCCACGTACGCACTTGGGGTGCTTGTCTACGGAACGGTATTCGCATTGCGATGGCGATGGATTCGCCGCATGTTCGGCCTGGTCAAGTCAGAAGCGGTGGCTCAGGTACTGGAATCCCACGGTGCAAGACTCGACTTGCGCGGCACGCAGCGCGAAGTCACCGTGTTGTTTTGCGACATCCGGAACTTCACGACGTATGCCGAGTGTCATACGGCACCAGAAGTCGTGCATCTCTTGAATACGTTCTTCACGGCCGCGGTGCCGGCCATGGAGGCGGCAGGAGGCACGGTCAATTCCTACATCGGAGATGCCGTCATGGTGCTCTTCGGCGCACCGGCGGAGCAGCCCGATCACGCCGCGCACCGTGCGGGCGGCGAGCGAGGTCGTGCGACGCGTCCATGCCATGGCCGACCGCTGGCGGGAACTGGATGCCGCGGATTTCCGCATCGGAGTCGGCATTCACACCGGGAAGGTCGTAGTCGGCACGGTGGGCAGCCCCCATCGACTGGATTACACGGCCATCGGCGACACGGTGAACACCGCCGCACGCTTGGAGTCCGCCAACAAGGAACTCCACACCGAAGTGCTCATCAGCCAGGCTACGTTTGAAGCGCTGCCAGAAAACGAACGACAGCGCATCGCCAACCTCGGCCCACCCAGGACGTTGTCGGTCAAGGGAAAACAGGAGACGCTCCAAGTCTACTCCGCCGTGTAGCCCACGTCGGAGAACTGCCAAGGCCCATGGCCTGAGCGGCGGCGAAGTCGCCGCGTACGACGCTGGCACGGCGCGAATGAGTTCGTTGTTCTCGATATCCCAAGTGCGCCTTTGGCACTGCGTGTGGCGCCCTCGAGCGACAATTCGCCGACCACCGCGTACTCGGCAAAACGATCTGAGGCGATCTGGCCGCTACCGGCCAGCACGCCCAGCGAGATCGGCAGGTCGAAGGAGGAAGCCTGTTTAGCGAGTTCGACAGGGGCCAGGTTGATGACGATGCGGTCTTGCGGCCGGACGAACGCGCGAGTTGACCATGGCCCGGTCGACTCGGTGCCGGCTCTCGCGGACCGCCGCTTCGGGCAGCCCGACCAGGATGGTCTTGGGCATGGCGGTGGGGGAAACGTCGACTTCCACTTCCACGCTCCCCGCATCGATGCCCAACAGCGAGAAGGTATGCAGTTTGGCCAACATGCTGGTGCCTCACGTTGGCCCGCGTTTTACTAAGGCGTCGCACGCTCATTGTGCCGTCTTTCACCACCGTTGCAAGCCCCTCTTATCCGCCCTTTCGTATGTGACATAGATCTGTCATCTCTGCTTCGACTGTCCGGCCCCTGCAGCGCGGCGAAAAAGTCTGGAAAACTTTCCAGGATTCTTGAGGGGTCCGTGGCCCAAAGCGTGATTCACACGATAGGGGCCTTCTCTGCCGTGATACCAGGAACCGTTGTTCCCCCAAGCCATGCCACTGCTTGATCCCCGAAGATTCTCCGCGCGCAGACGTGGCAGGGCCAAACGACGAACCATCCCGAACCGCCCCGCTCAAGCAGTGCCGCAGCGGGTACGATGATCCAACAGCGTGCCACCGCTGGTCGCTGCGGCATTTCAGCGTCAGTTCGTTCTCGCTTCTCCCGGGTTGGTTCTGTCTTCCCTTCGCTTGCAGCTGAGCCCGCCAAGGGTTCAGTCTGAAGCTTGGCAGCTTCAGCTCCCTGGCTGAGCCCGGCCTTTGCAGCTGAGCCCGCCAAGGGTTCAGATGAAGTGGGGACCGATATTCCATCGCCTCTGAACGCTCCGGCAAAGCAGAAATGTCCTGTACCTGTATGGGTTGCGATGAACGTGGCAAAACACTCAACACGCTGAAACGTGCCGAAGCCCATCGCCCGTGTGCGGACGGGCGGTGGACCGTGGCCTTACGTGTGAATCACTTCAGCCACTAATGCCGAAGTCGCCTCTGACAAAGGGTAGGCCAGGACCGGCTATTGCTTGGCTCGACGTTCTTATTCTGGCTGTTGCTCCAGGACGATTGTCCCGTCAGGAACAGGCTGACTTTCTTCCTTTCGGTCTGACCAAGCGAGGACTATTCGTTTCTCGGCACACTCCGTGAAGGACATCGTCGGCGCGGACATCGTAACCTTGCCGTCGTTGGAGGATTTCTTCACGTCGAACTTGCCGATGATGCCCGTGCCAAAATGCTTTCCCTTCTTCGTATCGGCTTGGCTCGATCCCGCACGGTTCGACGCCGATCCGCTGACGCCCGAGACGAATGCCGCCCCGTCTTGCCGGTTGGTTTCGGGTCGCCGTCGGGCTCGAGAAGTTCTCGGTGCCACCGAAGGACGGTGTCCGCTCGAGCAATTGTCGCGATCTTTCCTAGCTGTTTTCTGCCGAGGGCTTCGCCTCTCACTGCCAAGAGGCGTCGCTGATCATCCGTGAGCAAAACTCGTTTGCCTCCAATCTGCTCGCAAAGTACTTGGTTCTCCAGCTGGAGGTATTGGATGACCAGTTTCTGTTGCTTGCGTACCTGCTCGAAGAGTACAGCAACGCACAGATGCAACGGTTGAAGAAGAAATGGGTTAGGTGTGCTCGCGGTTAACCGACGACCCCAGCATCCGGTTTGTCTGCTAAGATGTCAACGACATCGGCGATGTCGGATGAAGTGGCGGAAGTCTGGGGATGATAAACCGCTGCGATCGCCACGGTTTCACGTCGGATGAGTTTTTGGATAGGACGAGGTCATGATAATGCCAACAACCACAGGCAGCAGGGTTTTTGCGGGATTTCTCATCGCCGCAGTGATTGTCGTCAGTGGCCGAACGACAGCGGCCCGAGAGGCCGAGTATGAGGTCACGGCCCAGACCAACGTGATGGTGCCGATGCGCGATGGCGTCCGCCTGGCCACCGACATCTACCTGCCCGCAAAGGACGGCAAGCCGATCGACGCGAAGCTGCCGGTGATCCTCGAGCGGCGCCCGTACAACAAGGACGGATGCGGCGGAAGCGGCGCGGTACTACGCTGCCCGGGGCTACGCCTTCGTGGCTCAGGACACGCGAGGGCGGTACAAGTCGGAGGGCGTCTGGCACTGGATGACCGACGACGGTCCGGATGGCGTGGACACCGCCGCGTGGATCGGCCGCCAGCCCTGGTCCAACGGCAAGATCGGGATGATCGGCACCTCGTACGTCGGCGGCACGCAGCACGCCCTGGCCATGGAGGGGGCGCCGGAGCTGACGACCGTGATCCCCGTCGACGCCGTGTCGAACTGCGGCTACCAGAGCATGCGAAATGCCGGGGCCTTCGAGCTGCGGTTCTGGAACTGGATCATGTTCTGCAGCCCGCAGGGCAGCCGGCAGTCGCGCGATCCGGGCACGGCCGCGGTGCTCACGGAGATGATGAACAACCGCCACGCGTACCTCGCGAATCTCCCGCTCCGGCGCGGGACGACGCCCTTGAAGCTCGTCCCGGAGTACGAGGACTGGCTCGTCGAGGCGATGCGGCACGGGACGAACGACGAATTCTGGGAGCAGAACAACATCATCGACTTCCCGGAGCGCTACCAGGACATTCCGGTCTACCTGGTCGGCGGCTGGTACGATTCGTGGGCCGGCAACACGACGGCCAACTTCATGGCCCTGACGCCCGAAATCAAGGGACCGGTCTACCTGATCATGGGGCCGTGGATTCACGGGCAGCAAGGCCGATCGGCTCACGGCCAGGTGAGCTTCGGCCCCGACGCGGCCATTCCCGACCCGCTGGCCTGGCGGCTCGAGTGGTACGACCATTGGCTCAAGGGAATCGACAACAAGGTCGGCCAAGAGGCCCCCTTCGCCACCAAGGTGCGGATCTTCGTGATGGGCACCGGCGACGGCAGCAAGACGGCAGACGGCAAACTCGAACCACGGCGGCTATTGGCGCGACGAGCACGAGTGGCCCCTGGCGCGAACGCGATACACCAAGTTCCACCTGCATCCGGCAGGCAGCCTCTCGACCGACCCGCCCGATGAACGATCGCTCGTCGACCAGCTTCATCTTCGATCCGCGCAATCCCGTGCCCACGATCGGCGGCAACATCTCGTCGGGCAACGAGATCATGCTGCAGGGGGCCTGGGACCAGCGGGGCGGCGAGCACATCTGGAACTGGCAGGCGCCGATTCCGCTTTCGGCGCGGAACGACGTGCTGGTCTTCCAGTCGGAGCCGTTGGCCGAGGATCTGGAGGTGACCGGCGAGATCGCCGTCAAGCTGTGGGTTTCGTCGTCCGCGGTCGACACCGACTTCACGGCCAAGCTGATCGACGTCTATCCGCCCAGCCCCGACTTCCCCGGCGGGTTCGACCTGAACATCGGCGACGGCATCGTCCGCGCCCGGTTCCGCGAGTCGCTCAAGTACGAGAAGCTGATGGAGCCGGGCGAGATCTACGAGCTCACCATCAAGCTCTACCCGACTTCGAACGTGTTCAAGAAGGGACACCGCATCCGGGTGGACATCTCCAGCAGCAACTTCCCGCGGTTCGATCTCAACCCCAACACGGGCGAGCCGTTGAGCGACCACCGACGGATGATCACGGCAGTCAACACGGTGTACCACGACCGGGACCACCCCTCGCACATCCTGCTGCCGGTGATTCCGGCGGTGAAGTAGGAGCAGAGCAACGCGAATCTAACGGCTCGCAACATAGGTGTAAACTAAATCGCAACAAGGCGAATGAAACGCGGCATCAGTCTTTCCCCGGTGTGGTGGTCCACTGAGTCTTGATAACACGTCTGGGTGGTCTCGCGTCCTTCTGGGACCACCGACATGAGACACAAAAATCACTGGACCACCACACCCGGATGCGAGCGGCTTGACTGCCCAATCTGCCACGCTAGAATCAGTCGTAATATACACTCAAAGTATACTACTCAAGGCGAATCGCAGATGCAGAAGTTCGTCGGGCGGCAGGCCGAATTGCAGCTCCTTGACCGGCTGTGGGGTGCCGAAGGAGCACAGCTGCTGGTCCTCGACGGGAGACGCCGGATTGGCAAGACCAGGCTGCTGACCCATTGGATCCGCCACCGATCGCGGCGTGCGATCTACTGGGTGGCGACGCCGTCAACGGCAACCGAGCAGTTGCGATCGTTTTCGCAGCCGGTCTACAACTTCGCCAACCCGGAAACACCGGCGCCGGCCGCTTTCTCCTACGCCTCCTGGGAGCAGGCGTGGGAGCAGTTGACCCTTGTGACGCGGGACGACCGAACGGCTCTTTGCATCGACGAGTTCACTTATCTGTTAGCCGCCGATCCCACCGTTGCTGCACGCCTGCAGCACGCTTGGGATCAGTCGCTCAGTCGCCAGGGAAAATGGAGTCTGCCTCATTATTGTGAAACGGGGGGGGCTATGAGGCATGGGGAAGCGTTGCGCGGGTGACGTACCATGGCCCACCGAGAGCGACACTGAGGAATGATGTGCGCGGCGCATGGCGATAGCTCGGAGCACTGCTGTACCGGCGGACCCGTCAGCACCGAGCAAGCCGTGGACGCCCAGGAGAACGCAGTGTATGCTCCAGGCCAAGTCGATTTGCTGTCCGAGCAATCCACTCGGGACTGCCCAGCGGCACGCCCCGCCGGATACTCCGCGCGATGGCGGCAAGCTCCGAGTTGGTTAACGGCTGATTGACCCGCTGCAGCCAATCATCCGGCCGCAGGACAGGCCATTCCGACAGCAACTGGGTGTCCCGGCCGTGCAGGCGGCGCCAGAGACCGCTCCACCGCCAATCCTCTGCCCGCGCGACCAGATGTGCCTGTCGCGCATTCCGCTCGACATACCGGCCGAGCGACAAAAAATGGCCGTCGCTCTCGACAGGAAAGCTCTGGAAGCGGTCTTGGTAAACGTGACCTTCGCCAATGGTGCCGAGCGCTGCGTGAAAACGTTTGGCGTGCGTTCCCGCCCAGTACTGAAAGTACTCGGATAGCTCCTGTTTATTGTGAGGCCGCACCACAAAGTGCCAATGATTCGGCAGCAGCTCGTACGTGAATATGGAGAGCCGCAGACGGTCATGTGTTTCGAACATCAAGTCCTCAAACCGGTCGTAATCATAGTCCGAGAAGAAGAGTTGCCGGCGTTGCGCACCGCGATTCAGTACGTGGTAGCAGTACCCTTCCTCGAAATAGCGTCGCCGCTCGCTCATGCGTGACCTCGCCAATCCCGCCCTTGCCGGCAAGTATACGTGCGTCAACATGCATACACATATTGTGTCAACAGGCATTCCCCCAGGGACCTGGCCGCAACGCTACCTTAATCCATCCAGTTGCCGTAGTTTGACAATATGGAGGCAGACTCCGTTTTTCCCGCCAATCCCGCCCTTGCCGGCAAGTATACGTGCGTCAACATGCATACACATATTGTGTCAACAGGCATTCCCCCAGGGACCTGGCCGCAACGCTACCTTAATCCATCCAGTTGCCGTAGTTTGACAATATGGAGGCAGACTCCGTTTTTCCCGTTTTTCCCGCAGCTGAGCCCGCCAAGGGCTCAGATGAATTGGGGACCGATATTCCATCACCTCTGGTCCCCCATTCGTACAAAGCAGGTGTCTGGTTCCTCTTCCGATCTCCCCCATAGACGTGTGGTGGGTCGTCACTTACTTGAATTCCGTCGGTGCCGGACCGCTTCCTGCTCCTCCCGCAACTCCTCCACCGTTCTACGACGTGAACGGCGATGGCAACGTCTCACCCATCGACGTGCTTTGGGCGATCAACTACTTGAATAACCGACAGCGTTGGCCGAGTTCTGCGTTCGTCAGCGACAATACCACCAAGTTGCCAATGTACTTACGTGCCGTTCGGATATGTTGACCGGACGAGGCTTTGAAGGTATTCGTGAGCCATGCAGCCATACACCTTGCCTCGTCGGTCCAGTCAAACAGGGGCATGATCCAGAAGAGAGCTACTCAAGAGACATCATTTGAGTTCCCATAGGAAGCATTTCGATTTCGGATGTCGCGACTGCGCCGGGGCGGGTGATCGTGACGGTCTCGGGCCTGTCGGAGAGCGAGCGGAGGGTGACGACGAGACCTTGGGGCGTTGACTTGATGCTGGAGACGACCACGCGGCGGTTATCGATGGAGACCGGCGGGGTGACATTGACCGTCGTCCCGGTTCGGGCAGCGATCAGCGGGCGGGCCTGTTCCATGCCGAATCGGTTGGCGACGGCGACATCAAAAGGAGTGTTGCGCGGCAGGATGCCGTAGCGGAAAGTGAGCACCCCTTCCTGGCTCAACGGGAAGTTGGTGAACCAGTGGTTGTTGAGTGCCCAGGAAAAGACCGTCGCGCTGGGTTCGAGCTTGCGAATCCAGGGTGGAGAGCTGAGGCCCCCGCCTCCCATGATGTTGGCAGTGATGTTGCCGTGCTGGAAGAGGGGAGCGTCCGGTGAGCACCAGACCACGCCGCGCTCTTGGTTGGAGATGTCGAGCCATCGCTGGAAACAAATCCAGTTACGGTTGGCCTCGGGGAAGAAATCGGTATCAACCTCGGCCACGCCCCATGGGATGTCCATGCGATTGCGGGGGTTCGGAATATCAAAGTTGAACCCGAAATGGACCCCCTCTTTGGCGGTGACGGCGATTTTGTCGAGGGTGTTGATGATCTCCACATGGGGCTGTCCGGCCGTCAGACGAATTTCGCGTTTGAGCCAGTGGCAGCCCTCCGCCCTGGATTCGACCATCAGACGAGACCAGCACGGGTCCGTTTTCCTTGATGGACACTTTCACCTCGGTCGGTCCCGTGGCCGTTTCCGGCGCACCGTCGCCTTGGAGGTAGTGATAGGAATTCAGCGGGCCTCCGGCATACTCCACTCCGCCGCTGACCAGGCTGGCGATGTCGCCGGTGTCGGGGTCGAGCGTGACTTTGACGAGGGCGTTTTCGAGTGTATGGCTGGCGACTCGCAGATCGGAAGGGATGTCCGCAATGGACGAAATCGACTGAAAGGACCTGGCGCCCAGTGGCGGAATGTCCCGGGCTAAGAAGACGGTTTCTCCGGTGGTGAGTTGCTGGGTGGGAGCGTCTTTGACGGCGGTAACGCCTTCGGGCAGAGTCACCAGCCCGGTGCGCAGCCAGGAGAGCGTATTGAACACGGTGATGGTCTTGCCCGCGGGATCTGTGACCGGCTCAAGAGTTTCGGCGAGCAGTGCTGTGCTGCGGTCTCTGCCTTCCTGGAAGTAGCCGAACTTGACTTTTTTGATCGCATCCTGCAGGGGAGCTGTCGGGTCGGCATAACACCAAGTGTGCTCGGAGCCGAGTAGTATGTTGCGCCAGGCTTCATTGATATCGGCGCGCGGCGCGGGCCGGTCGGCACGGAGCATCGACCAGAGGGTTTCGGTCTGGATCAGACGTTCCTTGGAGTTGCGGTTCATGGCGATCTCTCTGGCAGCCGAACCGAGACCGTCGGACCAGTATTCGGTGAACTCGCCGGTGCGGACCGGGATGATGTCGCCATATCTCTCGTGGAAGGCGGTCATGATATCGGTGGAACTGGCGAGTATCACCTTGCGGATAGGCGTATTCCTCGTTCCAGCTCCTGGCGGCATAGGGGAGATCGGCGTCCACGGGGGTGTTGTCGGCCAGTGACCAGGACATGGGGAGAATGTCGTAGGGATAGAGCGGATCGTTTTCAAGTGTTTCAAGTATGTCGTTATAGCGCGGGTAGTCTCGCACCCCAGAGGTAGGCGTCGATGAAGTTTTCACGGGGGTTCTCGGTCCTGACCACGGCGGGGAGCTTGCTGCGGTCGGTCTGCCCCATCATCGATGGCCAGACATACTTGCCTTTGATGAGAGCACAGGGTTCATAGGAGCCGGCCTGGATGCACAGGACTTTGGATTGGCCGTCGGGCCCGATCCACCAAAAGGGGCGGAACGAAAGCTCCATCGAGAGGCCCACCCGGGTGGAGCCGTTATTGAACAGGAACACATAAGGGATGTCGTGTCGGGCGGCGGCCTGGACGGTGCCCCAGGACATGCCGGGGACATCCACCTGCATCATGGTTTTGAACTGCCTGCCGGTTAATTTCTCGATCTCTTTGGTGGGGCCGAACAGGGCCGCGAACTCTTCATCGGCGGTGACTGACGTGTTGTCGTTCACATAGCTCGCGCCGACATGGATGATGCCTTCCCTGATCGCGTCGAGCATGGCCTCCTTCTCTTCCTGCGTGCCGTTGGCGAGAAGTCGTTCGGCGGGCCAGGAGACCTCGGTGTCCCAGAGGAATCGCGATTCCGGCGGGAAATGAGCCGTTTCCCGGGCAAGCTTGATGGCTTCGAGGATGTTGCGGGTATGGATGAATTCGCAATTGTCCTGAGTGTTGGTATAGCCGATGTCCACATGGGAATGTGGGATGATGTAGATCTTCCACTGACGCTGGGCCGGAACCACGAGGGAGCTGTGAATTTCACGCTTGCCGGAGCGGACGCTGAGGGAGACCTGCGCCTCGCGGTCGACCGAGGCATCCGGCGGGAGAAGAACGGATCTTTCCGCCACGCCCCTGGGATCGGTGGAAAACTTGACGGTCTCCGGCGGATATCCTGCGACGGCAACGTCGATCTCGCCTTGGCCGTAAAGCCTGGCTCCATGGAACCGGACAGTGATTTCGCGTCCCGCGTGTCCGTCAGGGCGATGTCGGTAAATCCTGGTCGGCTGGCAGGTGATCCCGGTGGGGAACGGGGCCTCATCAAGCGTAACCTGCCGGTTACTGCTGAACCTGACTTCGCTGAGCCCGTAATAGGCGCCGCCGTGATTCGATACCGCTGCAAGGATCAGCCCCGTGAGCGGAGTATCGGTGGAAACCGCAACGGACTGCGCGGCAGACCCTCCCTGCTCGAGGTCGATGGAGGCGAGCCGTCTCCAATTCGAGCCGTCCGAGCAACCGTAGATCACGGTCTGGCGAAATCCGCGGTCGGTGAGGCCTGTCTGGTTGTGATTCCAGATGCTGATTTCATCGAACTTCTTCGGCTCGGAGAAGTCGAACCGTATCCAGGCCGGATAGGGGGGCAGTCCGGTAGCGGGCGCGGTAGCCGTGGGGTTTTCGAATGTATGCCACATGGTTTCCGCGGAAGCATGATCGTCATGGCGGTCGCCGGAAAGTCCGGATCCGTTGATCAGGTTATTAACCGTCTGTGCCGGACTGAATTCGGACGAAGCGGTGATCCCGACCGGGTTGATATCCTCGACAATGGTAACCAGCTCGGCAGAGCCGATGGCGGGATTGGTTGCCAGCAACGTGGCCACCGCGATGAGCTGCTTGTTCACGTTGGATCCTTTCCTGTATTTTCAAAATGACGACAATCATTCTACATGGAAGGACCAACGGAAGTTCGTGAAAAGAAGAATTCCCATAAGGCCTTCTTGCTTGCCGCATAGCGGGTTCGTGCCTCCGCCCTCGGGCTGGTGAAAGTCAATCCGCCACGATACCTTACGGGGTTGCCCCCAAAGTCGTGCCACTGCTTGATCCCCAGACGTTCCATGCGCACGGGCCTGGCACGACCAGACCGCGTACCAACACGATCCGCCCGACTCAAGCAGTGCCGCAGCAGGTACCGACGTTCCACTACCGTTGTCCGATTGTGCGGATTGCGTGACGAGTGCAGCCAACGGCACCGTCAAACTCTTGCCCACAGAGACTTGCGGTAACTCATGTCGAACAGGGGACTTGGAGTTCGGCTCAATATTTTGACCGCACGTGCAGAAGCTATGATGATCTGGGATGGCAGTGCGAGTAGCGTGACGGCTCGGCAGGCGCAAAAACGGGTGGACCACCACACCAGCCCGCGATTTCCCCCAACGGGCATTGTTTTGAGACTCCACGGGATGTAAGTTGCGCCCGCCACGACCGGATTGTCGTGTGAGCGCGTAAGTGGCGGCTTCAGAGAGCCGTCGTATGGATTGCTCATGCACTTGAAAGGTAAAAGGTCGCTCCGTCAATCGTTCACCTTGTTCGTGCGAAAGCACGATTGAATGCTCCGCAGCGCACGAAGGGATGACGCGCCGAGCATCGCCAACGCCTACCCGAAAATGATCCAACCATGAACACTCCCCTGAACACAGTTTCCTGCTTGTGCCTCTGCGCCTGCATCCTTTGCGAATCGACGGTCTGGTGCCTGACCGCGGACGGTCCGCGGAACCGCGGAGTTACCTTTAACGGGGAATCGGACGTCGCCGAGCCGTTGGCCACCGACACCTGGCATACTATCACGGCCTCCTACCGCTATGGCGGGAAGATCGGGCTCGTCACCAACACGTACCTGATCCTGGCCAGGGGGGGCGACTTGCGCAGCGGGTTCGACGTGGGTTACCACCTGCCCACCAACCAGTTAAGCATCGTCAAGCACGGCTATCTGGAACGCCACCGAGGGCACCGGGGCTCCGGGCGCGCCGGGCACGGTCATCGAGAACGACCAGGGATACCTCGACTGCGAGGGGACGACGGTTCGGCGGACCGACGACGACATGGTTGTTTCCTACCGCATCAAGTTCAAGCCCGGAGTCCTCAAGGGCACCTACAATGTCCACCAGTACATCGAAGACAAGGACGTTCGGCATGAGGGCTTCACCATCATGGGCTCGGTCACGATCGATGGGGATGCCGGAATTCACCGGACCGACATGCCGCGGGAGTGGATGAACTCCCTACAGCCCTTGGGCGCAGCCGGGCCTCCGCTTCTGCTTGCGGATATGCAGGCCGCACGGTATGCCCTGGTCATCCCCCGAGGCGCCCGGCCCAGCGAGAGAAAGGCCGCCGCTGATCTGCGGCATAATCTGAAACTGATCTGCGGGGCCGAGTTCCCGATCGTCACCGAGGACCAGTTTCTGGCCGGAAGTAGTTCCCATATCAGTATCGGCCGGACCGAACTCTTGGCCAACTCACCGTGCAAATGGAAGAGCGACGATCTGGCGGTCGAGGGCTACGCGCTGGAGACCGTGGGCGAGAACGTGTACCTTGTCGGCGGCAGTGGACGGGGCCTGTTACACGCCGTCTACTCCCTCCTGGAAGAGGATCTGGGCTGTCGCTGGTATTCCCCGACCGCCGTGGATACCCCGCACTCCGAACGTTTTGTCGTGAGTCTGACCTCGCGCAAGGTCGTCCCGATCCTGGAGCTGCGGGACCCATACATCCTGACGATGCACGATCCCACCTGGTCCCTGCGCAACAAGACCAACACTCCCCACGCCCGCGATACCCCTGGCCTGGGGCGGCAGTATCCGCTACCACCATATGGGCCATACGTACGCTTCGTACTTCCCCACCCAGGAGTACTTCGCCGAGCATCCTGAGTACTACGCGCTGGTCAACGGCAAACGCCAGCCCAGTCAGCTCTGCCACACCAATGAGGACGTCATCCGCCTGAGCATCGAGAAGACCTGCGAGATCTTCCGCAACCATCCCGAGGTCACCATCACCGCCATCGGCCCCAACGACGGTCGCGGATTCTGCGACTGCCCCGACTGCCAGAAACTCGATGAGGAGAACGGCGGGCGGTCAGGCAGCTATTTCTACATGGTCAACCGCATCGCCCAGGGCGTGAAGAAACAGTTTCCCCACCACCGTATCATCTCCCTGGCATACCTCGACTACGCTTCCCCTCCCACGAACCTCCAAGTGGACGACAACATCATCATCCAGCTCTGCACCGACTCCCATGCCTGGAAGTACCAGTTCTGCTTCCTCCGGGAGTCGGAGGAGTTCCAGGAGATCATCCAGGCCTGGCAGGCCGTCAAGGCCACGGTCTTCATCTGGGACTACACCACCGACTACGTACACTACCTGGTGCCCATGGCCAACTGGCCCGTGGTCGCCGAGAACACCCGGTTCCTGATCGCGCACGGCGCCACGGGCATCATGTACGAGTCCGAACTGAACGACATCGACGAGATGCGCGCCTGGGTCTGGGCCAAGCAACTGTGGAACCCGGACCTGGATACCCGAGCGCTCATGCGCAGACTTCGTCTTCGGCTACTACAAGGAGTCCGCCCAACCCATCTGGGACTACCAGATGAGAATGTGGGAGTACTGGGAGAAGTGGCACGACGTGCCCCACGAGTGCGGCGTGGCCTCCGGCAATCCGCTCCTGAACAACCTGCAGTGCTCCTACGCCCCGGATGGCCCCATGTTCACCCCCGAGTTCATGCGGGCCATGAGGCGAGACTTCGACCAGGCCGAGGGCCTGGCGCAGAGCGCGGAGATCCTGGAACGCGTGAAGCGGGCCAAGCTGTCGCTGCTGTACCTGGAACTGAGCCAGCAGCTCGGCTACTACACCGAGTTCGGCGACTTCGCATACGGCCGGAGCATCTCGCTGCCCCGGGCCGAGAGGCAGGCCTTCCAACCCCTCCTCGACGAGTTCGCCGCGCTCTGCCAGAAACACGGGCTCACCACCCTGGGCATACCCATCACCGTCGAGCGTATCATCACCAAGTGGCAGTCGTGCATGGACCAGGAGGAAGCAGGTCAGCCCCGCGTCTTCCTTCCCGCGGAGTGGATCTTCAAGGCCGATCCCGAGGATCGGGGTGCCGGCGAGCAGTGGCAGTCAGATCCGCAACCCTTCCACGCGGCGGCCACGCTGTCCGTGGGCCAGGAGAACGAGACGCCGTTGCCGGAGGGCCTTGCCCGCCTGCATGTCAATCGCGGCGTGGGTTGGGAGCAGCAGGGCTTCTCGGGGCTCGACGGATTCGGCTGGTACTTCCAGAACGTGGAGGTCCCTTGCGACCTCGTCACCCGAAAACACATCTACCTCTACTTCCGGAGCGTGAATGAGCAGGCCTGGGTGTACGTCAATGGAGAGCTGGCCTTCGAGCGGACCTACGCTTCGACTGGCGCGGATGTGGGCGACCTCATCGGCGTGCCCCTTCAGCTTTGATGCGGCAAGATGGCTCAAGCCCGGTTCTCCCAATCGCGTGGCCATCAGAGTTACCCACGCCATTGGCCTCGGCGGAATCAGCTTTCCGGCAATGCTCATCGGTACCGACCAAGAACACACCACCGCGGAACTGGACGCGTACAGGCATTAACGCAGCGACCATGGATGACGCCCACTACACGACGAGAACGTCCTTGGACCCTCGGACACGACATCCGAGCGTTTTGCTGCATGCCAGTCGTACGCATTCAAATGGCGGTAATTCGCGACGGCGTGCAGTTCCAGCGAGTGGAGCGTGCGTCTTACATCCCGTTCGGCCTCGAGGGAGAGCCAGACGCACTCTCCAACTACATGGCCGTGTCATGGTGTGATTATTCTGAATAGCGTGCGCGGCGTGGTTGTGCGTAACGTGGTCGTGCGCCAATCGCGAGCGCATGCCGTGCAGTTAAGCAATGCTCACGAGTTCCTTGTTGAAGGCGTGACTCTTGACAGCCACCGGCGCGATGGCATCCACGTGAACGGTCCGGCAAGCTACGGTGTGATTCGCAATGCTCGTGGCGATACTGGCGACGACATGGTGGCCCTGAACGCCTGGGATTGGTGCAATTCAGCCCCGTGTAGTGGTCCACCGGCTTTCGGTGGTCTTCAGTGTGACAATAGTGTCCCCCATCAGGCGGGAATTGTTGGTGGAGTTGTTCTGAATCCAGGTGGCCAGGCTGGGTCGGCGTCCAGGCGTGCCTGCGGCAGGATCGTTGGTAGAATGTCGCGGCAGGACCAAACGACGAACCATCCCGCACCGCCCCGCTCAAGCAGTGCCGCAGCGGGTACGATTATCCATTACCGCGCCGCTGCTGGTTGCTGCTGCATGTCAGCGTCAGTTCGTTCTCGCTACTCCCGGGTTCGTTTGGTTGTCGTCCCGTTCTTCCCGAGTCTCATCGCGCACTCCATCCCAGATCGCCGGGTCTCTTGCTGCCTTCCGTCTCAGCGGTAGGTGTGACAAGGTCGCCAACCAATGCGTCAAGCCACCCACAGAACTCGGAAGGCGACCGCCGGCACACCAGAATCCGGGTTGAAGCTGCGCTCGTAGCTGAGCCCGCCCAGGGCTCAGCAGCCCCGTCCAACGTGACGCCGCTGCATCTGAAGCCTGGCGGCTTCAGCTACGTAGCTGAGCCCGCTCGTAGCTGAGCCCGCCCAGGGCTCAGCCGCTGCGGCAAGTGGCCCCTAGCTCGAACCCTCTGAAGCCGTGGCGGCTTCAGCTACGTAGCGGAGCCCGCCCAGGGCTCAGATGAATTGGGGACCAAGATTCCCTCGCGACGGAAGCCTGGCGGCTTCAGCTACGTAGCTGAGCCCGCCCAATCCACCTGCGGACGGTCCCATCCTTACTAGCAGAAATGAGCCGACTTCCGTCCGGCGAGAAATCGAGCGACCAGGCGCGGTCGGAATGCCCTTGAAAACAGACGGGCCAACCGCGCAGATCTTCCGCCGGTTCCAGTGCCCAGGTGCGAATGATTCCGAACCGATCACTGGACGCGAGCCTGGCACCCGCGGGGTGATACGCTACGTCGTGGACATAATCCTCGTGGCCGGCGAACGTCTTGATGACCTCCCCCGTACCGGCGTCCCAGAGTCGAAGCAGCCTATCGAGGCTGCCGCCCGCGATTTGGGAGCCATCTGGGGAGTACCGGAGACACCGAAGATGTCCCGCGGACTTGAGCCGGCAGATCGACTGGCGGGTCTTGAGATCCCATACGACAGCGATACCGTCCCGGTCTCCGGAAACACACTCTTGTCCGTCCGGTGATACGGCCAGTGCTTCCACATCACTCGTGTGTTCATTGAATGTGCCAAGCGACTCTCCTGTGGCAGCGTCCCACAACTTCACCACGGATTCCTGACCGCATGAGACCAGGGCCTTACCTGCCAGAGCGAAGAGAACATGATAACCGATGCCGTCGTCGACCCGCATGTGGCGAGTTTCTTTCCATGCGGCAGTGTCCCACACACGTATCATGCCGTCGTCTCCCGTGGATGCCATCGCCCGTCCATCCGGGGAGAAACCGATTCCTCGCACCAGCCCGCGGTGTCCGACTACCTTGGCCACCAGGGCGTAGCTCTGGCCGTCGCGGACACAGATCGTCCCTTCGCAATCCCCCGTCACAAGGTACTTGCCGTCGGGCGAATGTCGGACGCAACAAATACCTTCCCTTTCCTCGGCAATGGTCTGATAATCGGCCTGCCCGAGTCGGTGGAGGTAACGCCATTCAAAACCTCGGAGATCGTCCTCTCCCACGGTTTGCCTGTATCGGTCAACGAGATCCATGCAGCGTCGGACGTCACCGGCGTCCCAGGCCTGGGCGGCCAGTCTCACGTCGGCGTCGTAGACCAGTTTCCGCGCATAGGCTTCATTTTCCCGAGCTTCCTTTGCGGCATTCTCGGCCCGCTCCTTCAGAATATTGGCCTCAACGAATCGTTTGACGGCGAGTTCTTGGGCTTCATCCTGCGCACTTCCTTGCCTCGATGGCCTCGACAGCCTGCCAGATACTGACGGCAGTTCCGCCGACCAATGCCATCGAGGCCAGCAACAGTGTGGCGAGGATCTTCCTGTACCGTCGGGCGAATTTGCGCAGGCGATACGCAGTCGAAGGCGGGCAGGCGTGCACCGGCTCGTCGTTCAAGTAATGTTGAATGTCTTCTGCAAACTTGCTGGTGGTTTCGTACCGCCTCGCCCGGTCTTTCTCCAACGCTTTCATCACGATCCAGTCCAGCTCGCCTCCGATCATCGTACCGAGCTTCTGCGGCTCGATGTGGCGATTCGCGGCGATGGCTGGCAGCGCCTCGCTGCTACTGATTCTGGTGCTCGGCTTGGGCGGTTCTTCCTCACGGATGATCCGCAGCATCTCGTCGAAGGCGGCAGACCGCAGACGCTGCCCGTCGAACGGCGTGTCGCCTGTAAGTAATTCGTATAACAAGACCCCCAACGAATAAACGTCGCTGCGGGTATCGATGTCGAGCTGGTTCCGTTGAGCCTGCTCAGGGCTCATGTATTCCAGGGTTCCCACGATCTGACCGATTTGCGTAAACATCGTCTTCTCGGTCAGCGTCTGGCTGGTGGCCATGTCAGCACCGATTTACAACAACGTGGCTCAGCAAATTAATCAAGCTGCCAGTCAACTAACGAACGTGGCCAATATGTTCACGCGCACCGACATCTACTCCCTCGGCGTGTTGTTGTACGAACTGCTGGCCGGAACAACACCGTTCGACAAAGAACGCCTGCACAGGGTTGCTTATGACGAAGTTCGGCGGATCATTCGTGAGGAGGAACCGCCGCGGCCGAGCAAGCGTCTGAGCACGCTGGGAGATACACTTGGTGCCGTATCGGCCCACCGCAAGACAGAACCCAAAAGGCTCACGGCGGCGATTCGTGACGATCTCGACTGGATCGTGATGAAATCGCTCGAGAAAGACCGCACCCGGAGATATGAAACGGCCTCCAGCGTCGCAGACGACGTATTGCGGCACCTAAACAATGAACCGATTGAAGCACGGCCGCCATCGACGCTTTACCGCATGCGAAAATTCGCTCGCAGACATAAGACGGTGGTGCTCATCGCCGGTTCTGTCGCCTTCTTGTCGGCTTTCATGCTGATCACTGGCATCGTGGCAGGCGTCATAAGTGAGCAAGGAGACCAGAAAAGGCTGGAAGAGAAAGTAGCGCAGATTCAAACTATGTGCGACGATGCCAACGGTCTGATCGATAGTAAACAACTCGGGCCTGCGGAAGAGAAATACAGAAACATCTTGAGTGCGTGCCGGCACGATCTGGCATCAACGCACATGTTGACTCTCCAGGCGATGGACAGATCGGCAGACATTTGCGAAAGGCAAGAGAGATGGGACAGTGCCTGCGAGTTTTACGAATTGGCTTTCGACTGGCGGCGTGGCAACCTGGGCGTGGACAACCTGGAGACTCGCCATGCGGCGGTCCGCCTTTGTAGATTTGTCGCAGAACTGAGCACACGCTTAAGCCATGCATCCAACGCATCAGCCTCGGATGTTCAACGGGCCATGACGCTGGCGAATCGCGGCATCGAGGTTGCTGAAATATCCAAACTCGAAAAGGTATTTGATTTTCGGACGCTGAGCATGATTGCCCTAGCTCAAAGTCAAATGCGCGGTGGCCGGCCGGAAGAGGCCCTCAAGACGCTGAACCAAACCCACGTCATGTGGTCCGTAACTCCCTGGATCCTGCGCTCGCTCATTGACACGACGCTTGGAGAGCGGGATACAGTTCGTGACTGGTATGCCGCTGCCGCAGAATGGCTACCTAAGCATGATGCAAATCGTGCTCCGGGAGGCGGAGGCCCTCATCGCGAAGTAGGGTACGGCTCCCAGTCGCGGTCAGCCAGGAGAAAACACCGCAGACGCCAGGTGCGCTGCAACGGGAGTGCCAACAGACGTGACGGGATCAATATCGATCTGTCCCGCGAAAAAGGTCACCGCTTCGGCCAGCGACGAGACGGGGCTCACAGTGTGGGATGGCCAGTAGACCTGAATCGATCGAGTTGCTTACCTCATCTTTGGAGACCACGTCCCTCATGCAACTGCTACTGCCGCGTCAGTTGACCACAATAAATGTCCCAGTCCCCTGCCCCCTTCGCCGATGCCGATTATTCAAAAACGAGCAGCGCATCTTCCCAACCTTCGGGTGTCGAAAATGCTCTTGAGCCCTCATGCTTGAAATCACCTATTTCGCGCCTGTCGCCGGTCTTCGGATCCATCCACCAGGCAGAGGATTTTGCCGGCGAAATGATTTTACCTAAATCGATCGAGACGGTGGCAGCGCTGGAAAGATAGACGATGATCCTGCTGCTGTCGGTGGAACGCATCGCCACATTCAACGTGTCGCTGTGGCTGGCACCGCTGGTGAGAATCGATTGATCAGGTATGAGTGTCCACCATTCCACCGACTCAAAAAAGGCCCGACTGACCGTCAGGTAATTCGCGCCGGGAGAATTCAAAGCCTTCTTCCAGTCCTGCGAGACATAGTAGGGCGTGGTGCCAAAGTTCCAGATGTTGGAATTTCCATAAGTGTGAAATCCTCCCGCAAAATATGCCCAATATGCCTGTTTCCGAATCACGTGGGGCGTAATGGGTTTCGTGGGATATTCCGGTCCATCCTCATAAGCACCTTCGCCATGTAAGATTGGCTTCAATGGTCGTCGATTATAATCAGCGGTGACCGCTGCATAAATACTTGTATAGGCAGACCAGGTCTGCAACATGTTGAAATCCAACCAAGGAGCACTCTGATAAAACTGCGCGGATGACGCTCCTCCACGTGGATGATACGTCATCAGAGTCCGACGGTATTCTTCTGATCCGGCCACGCCGACGGTGACGCCTTTTGCCAGCAAGTTCCAAACGGCCTTGCGCGTGTCGTTATCTGCAAGCACATCGCCGCCCATGCACCAGATGACGTTGGTTTTGTTCTTGAAACGGTCGCCGATGAACTTGCCATATGCGAAGGCATTCTGAGGAGTCAGATAATTATAGCCGTCGCCTTCCGCTACGCCGAAAATGGGCAACAAGAGAACATATAGTCCTTTCCCCGCGGCCATCTCCAGCACGTAGTCGACGTGATCCCAATAATCATACTCCTGCGCGTTATCAGGCCTGTTGCCGGGTGTGACGGCGGGCCGCGTCGGATCGTTATCGATGAAGGGCATGTCCCGCATAGGCATTGGACAAGGGGGGCAGAATGAACGGGTTGACGTTATACGCGGCGGCGTGGATCACCGAGAATCTCTGGCGTGCACGTACTTCAAAATAGTGCTCAACGTCAGCCCGGTCGAGTTTTTGAAACAGGCCCCATGCCGTGTCCCCGAGCCAATAAAAAGGAGAACCGTCCGCATTTTTCAGATAGCGCCCATTCTCGCTGACGGTGAGTTCCGCTTGTGTGCTGCAAGGTGACAGCGACGTAACGAGCATCACGCAGATGAATAGTGTCGTGAAATGATGCATGTGTTTTCCTCACTTGTCGGGCCTGGTCTGGTCCAGTGTCGTGTCTCGCCAGAATACTTCATGTTACCGCCACCGGACTCAACGGGGCCATGTGATTGCTGTGTTGTGTGACTCCCAGGTAGTGCCAAAGCGAGTTCGCGATCTTGCGACTGTGTGGTCCACCGGTTATCGCGTCTCCTCCGTCTCAGCACAACCCGCGGCGGGGATTTGGTTTATCATAGCCTCTGGCAGGTGACTTTCGAGTCCGACGTGTTAAAAGACAACTGCAGGCGATCGCGATGCGGATAGGCAGTTGTCGCGATCAGCCGCTGGCAAACACGCGCTGTCAGCCCGAAATCCCTCGAAAATATCGCCGGACCAGCACCAAGACGGGGTCCCGTCTCCTGGTCGTTTAACCGGCCGCACATTCAGACCGAGATGGATCGGCGCAAGAATCTCATGGCGATGCCGGCGTCGTCGGCATGCCCGCGATCCCTACGTCTGGAATCGGTTACCGGTCAAAGTAGCCACTTTCTGCTGGATGATGCCGAGCACGTTCGCCTCGCGATGGCTTCCGGCGAACAGGTCGCCGTCGCTGGCTGAATCTTGCATCGGGCCCACAGCCACGAACCGGTTGACCCATTGGCTGCTTGGTCGCCGGATTGTGGGTCCATCCAACAATCGTTCCGTCGTGATACCCTCCCGTATCTATTTGGCTTTTTTTAGCGTCCACTTCCGTGCGGGCAAAGTCTCATCATGGCCCTTCGCCGGCACCGTCTTCAATTCCACCGCCATGTCCCCCGTGTTGCTGAGTGCATATGTGAGCGTGCCAGTCACCTTATTTCCGGACGCAAAGACGTTGACTACCGAGAATGTGATCTGCTTGTCACTGACCTTTTCGGCATTCCCTTCAAGCCGCCAGCCCGCAGCCCCAAAAGCAATAGCTTTAACCTGCTTAGCGGCCGGATCCCAGTAGAACGTTGCCCTCGCCGTATCCGGGTCTTTGGGCGTCCACGTGAGCACCTGTTGGCCAAGATCCCACTTGAACGTACGTGGACCCTCGGCATCTTCCCAGGTTCCGACCATCCAGCCCATCGCCTGTGCCAGATTCTTGTGGTTTTGCGGCTCCTGCGCCCTCACCTGTGCGATCCCCAACTCGGTTTCGGCGCCAATGGCTATGAAGCCGACCTCAAGTCGCTTCGGCAGGCCATACAACAAATCAACGAACTAAAACCTGATTTTGGGAAAATGGGAAAATGGAGTCTGCCTCATTATTGTGAAAATTGGGGGGGCTATGGGGCATGGGGAAGCGTCGCGCGGGTGACGTACCATGGCCCACCGGGGAAAATGGGGAAAATGGAGTCTGCCTCATTATTGTGAAACCGGGGGGGCTATGAGGCATGGGGAAGCTTCGCGGGTGACGTACCATGGCCCACCGAGAGCGACCCTGAGGAATGATGCGCAGCGCATGGCGATAGCTCGGAGCACTGCTGTACCGGCGGACCCGTCAGCGCACGAGCAAGCCGTGGACGCCCCGGAGAACGCAATGTATGCTCCAGGCCAAGTCGATTTGCTGTCCGAGCAATCCACTCGGGACTGCCCAGCGGCACGCCCCGCCGGATACTCCGCGCAATGGCGGCAAGCTCCGAGTTGGTTAACGGCTGATTGACCCGCTGCAGCCAATCATCCGGCCGCAGGACAGGCCATTCCGACAGCAACTGGGTGTCCCGGCCGTGCGGGCGGCGCCAGAGACCGCTCCACCGCCAATCCTCTGCCCGCGCGACCAGATGTGCCTGTCGCGCATTCCGCTCAACATACCGGCCGAGCGACAAAAAATGGCCGTCGCTCTCGACAGGAAAGCTCTTGTGACAATATGGAGGCAGACTCCGTTTTTCACAGACTCCGTTTTTCACGTCCCGCCTCGCACGGTGACGTCCCGTTTCTTCCGGTGGAGTCCACACATCCTGCCACAGGTCGGACACGGCGCGTCGTCACCCAGCCCTTGGGCTTGCCTGCCGGTCATTTCCTCGATGGTCCCTCGGACCAGAGCCTGGGCGGCCGCCGCGGCATTATCCTCCATGTCGGCCAGGGTCACATCCAAGCCCGGACCGCTACAAATGACTCTCGCGCCAACAATTTTCCCCAACCTGCGGCGACCTCCTGAATTTCCCGGAGTTTCGCTTCCGATAGCTTCCTGCTCGTCATGATTCGATCTTCCTTGAACTTACAACGACGGGAGCAACCAAAATCCTGGCCAGAAGCTTACTCCAACACGGCGACCACTACAAACCCGTTCCTGCACCCACGCGGGAGCAACAACTTGAACGCTTCTTGCACTCGGTGCATCCAACTGGTACCGTACATGTGGGACTCCTTGCGTTTCCTTCCGGGAAAACGTAACTTCTTATGGAGCAAATTGTTACGTAAATGACCCAGCTTCGCGCAAGTTTATTTTAATCCCACAATCGCTGGCACTTCCCCTCTTCACATGCAACCGCCCACGTAATATTCGGGCTCACGTGCCAACCGCCGTATGCACCTGACAACCGGACGTCTTGTTACCACGCAATCTGTTCCGTCTTCCCGTCTTCTTTTCGCCTCCACCACGGCTATCATGAGCGTGCACAAGTCAACTTGCTGATAACTGTTCGCATTCCGTGAGCGGCTCACGGTCCTCCGACCATTCACACCTGATGAGCTGAGCCATGATTCGTGCGGCTTTTCGGCGCGGCGGGCAAGAACACCGAAGCAACCCTTCAATGGGAAGGCGTTGAACCCGGCGCGACTTGGATCAGCAACCTTGCCGAAGAGCCGATCAAAGAGGTTGCCGGTCCCGTCGACAATTCTGCATTTGAGCTGGTGACTTTGCGGGTAGACTTGCGGCCAGAACCAAAGAACGAGACGTTGTCATCAACCGTCAACGGAAAAGGAGCGCGATCGCCATGAAAAGCAGTCGCAGGCAGTTTCTCGCATCCTCGGCTGCAATTGCGGCGGGCACCGTGGGAATTCCGACCTTGGCTTGTTCGGCATCAAGCTCCGACGACCGTTCTGGCGAGTCAGCGGCGGGCAAGTGCCAAATGATTCGCTTTGTTGACGGCATGCCGAACATGCCCACGCCCTTTGTGATGCGGGACTGGCAGAAGGTGACTCGCGATTTCTTGGACTTCGCGCTCGATGCCGAGCGTCAGGGCCCGTGGTTGCCGTTGGTTCGTTTCCCTGCGGAGGGTAAGAAACGCTTCATCCTGGCGCTTACGTCGGGGGGTGGAGCGAGGAAGCCGTCACCTGCCTGGGTGCTGTCGTCAGCGGCGCGCTCGTGGGGATCGAGATGAGCAACTTCCGCGGCCACAACTGGGTCGAGATGTGCCAGGCCTACTACTCGGAGGATGACCGCGTGTACGCTCACGTCGTCGGCCAGCGTCTGGCCGGCATGTTCTGGTACGATATCCTGCCGAGTTTGCTGTTTTACCAGTTGGCCGATCGGTATCCGGACGTCGGCGACACCCGGCGGCATTTCCTCAGCGTGGCTGATCAATGGCACGATGCCTGCGTTGCCATGGGCGGCAATACGGATCCACTCATCTTGCCCAACTTCGATCACACCGGTTTTCGATTTGATGGAATGACCCCAGTGGACAATGGTCAGTGGTGTGAGCCGGAAGGTGCGGCCGGAATCGCTTGGTTGGAGTACATGGCCTATGTCCGGACTGGCGAGGCCCGTTACCTGCAGGCCGCAGACTGGTGCATCCGGGCCCTCCAGGAGCGGCCGTTGGAGTCCAACCCTCTGTATGAGATGCTGCTTCCGTATGGGGCGGTGACTGCCGCGAGGATGAACGCGGAGTCGGGCCGGAACTACAATTTGCCCAAGCTGGTCAACTGGTGTTTCGAGGGCAAGCACGCGCGGAGCTGGCGCCCGACCTGGGGCGTCGTGACCCGGAACTTCGGAGATTACGACGCCCATGGACTTGTGGGTGACGTGAACGGCTGGGGTTTTGCCATGGAGACGTTTCAGTATGCCGGTGCTCTAGCACCACTCGTGCGCTACGACACCCGCTTCGCCCACGACATCGGCAAGTGGCTGCTGAATCTGGCCAACGCGTCCCGCCTGTACTACCCGCCGTTCCTGCCACCGGATCATCAAGACTGCAGCGAGTGGGCCTCGCGCTACGATCCGGACGGCGTGATCGGCTACGAGACGGTGGCCTCGTCCTGGCAGGCACAGGCCCGTCGGCACAACCCTTACGGTGAGACCTTCCGGCGAGTGCACGGCACCGCAAAACAAAACGTGCAAGCATGGACCCTGGAGACGGAACCGGTAGAAGGCCTCCAGCGGCTCGACCACCTCTGGCGGTTCAACCTGATGAAAGCCAAGCAGCACGTACTGCAGATCACCGTTCGGTGCGAGACCACCAAGGGGGACCCGGGCTCCGTGCAATTGTTATGGGCCAACTCGTCCGACGGCCCTTTCACCGAATGCTGCCAGGTGTTGGCGGGTGATCCGCCGGTGAAACGCGACGTGGTGCTGGTGGCGCGAACGGGTGCGCCTATCTGAAGGCGGTAGCTGAACCTTGTTCCGATCACCTCGTACTGCAGGTGGAGCGGTTGTTCCTCAAGAGCATCAACCCCGATTTGGCACCGTATGGGACCGGGGACGCCAGCATCTTCGGAGCGCCGTCGAATCTTGGCATCTACGGATCGGCACACGTCGGGAACCTTGGCGGCATCGTGGGCCCTACCAGCGACGCAAGAATCCTCAAGATCGACCTGTTGGCCACTGATCACTTCCATGCGCCGGCGTTTCCAACGTACCTGCTGTATAATCCTTATGGGGTTTCCCAGTCCGTGAGCTTCGAGCTGGGCCAGGGCCCGAGCGACCTGTACGACGCGGTGACGCACCGCACGGTGGTCACAGGAGTGAGCGGCACGGCCAAGGTCGAACTGCCCCCCGATTCAGCGATGGTCCTGGTCGAGACACCTGCGGGCCGCGACCAGCGGATCCAGGACGGCCGGTTGGTGGTCGAGGGAGTGACGATCGACTACCGACCCGCTCGCTACAGCGGATGAACACAACCATTTTGGGCCGGAGCAGACGTCCCAGGGCGGCTGAGCCGCCAATCCATTACAAGCTACCTTTCGAAGAAATAGGCCCGCTGCCGTTAGTCGCTGGGATATTGCGCACCGTTCAGAATTCTATTACCGTTAGTAGCACAGGACGTTCCCATGAAACCGAGGCATTGGCCAACACGCCGCGAATTTTGTGCCACGGGCCTGGCGTCTGCGGCCGGATTGCTCCTTCCGGGCGTGGTGGCCGGAACGGAACCCGCACCGGCACCCGCCCGACGCTGGACGATCTTTATCATCCAGCACAGCCATATCGACATCGGCTACACGGACAAGCAGGAGATCATCGCCGACCAGCACGCCCAGTTTATTCGCCAGGCGGTGCAAATGGCACTGGCTCCGGAGCAGGAGTCGCGGCACGAGTCGAGCCGGTTCAAATTCACTTGCGAGGGCTTCTGGCAGGTCGATCAGTTCCTCGCCAAGGCGACTTCCCAGGAACGGCAAGACTTCATCCGGGCACTCAGAAGTGGCGTGATGGAGCTGACCGCCTGTCGAATGCACATCACCGAACTGCCCGACCAGGATCTGTTGCGCCGCAGCCTGCTCCCGGCGGTCGCCTTTGCCAGAGAGGAGAGCATCCCCCTGCGCGCGGCGATGGGGTGCGACATCAACGGTCTGTCGTGGGGTATGGCCGACGCGCTGGCAGAAGCCGGGGTTCAATGGCTCTCGATGAACATCAACAACTATCAGGGCGGCTACCCGTTCGGCAAACCTCTGGTGCCTTTTTATTGGGAGTCGCCCTCGGGCAAGCGACTGCTGACCTGGAACGGCTTGGCCTATCACAAGGCCAATCTTTTCGGTTTGATGGGCGGCCAGACGCCGGACGTCGATCCGGGGGTGCCGGGCCTCGCGTTGCCCGGTACCGGCGGCTGGATCGACGTGCAAGACATTTCCTTCGCCGAGCGGAAGCTCCCGCCGCTGCTCCAATGGCTGGAGACGAGCGGCTATCGCCACGATTTCCTGCCGCTGATGGGATCGGGCCTCTACACCGACAACAGCCCGCCCGGCCGGCAATACCTCAACATCATCGAGCAATGGAACGAGAAACACGGTGAGGCAGTGCATCTGCGGACCGCGACGCTGTCCGAGTTTTTTGAGCACGTCGAACGCAACACGAAAGATCTGCCGGTGCAGCGGGGCGAGTGGACCGATTGGTGGTCCGACGGCGTGGCGGCTTCGCCCCACGACACGCTACTGTTTCGCAACGCCCAGCGCACGCGCCGCCTGCTCGAATTGCTCGATCCAGACGCCCAGGTGGTCTCGCCCGAACGCCGGGCGGCCATCGATGACAAACTGCTGCTGTATGCGGAACACACGTTTGGCTACTCGCACAGTTCCTTGTCCACGTTGCTGAAAGAGCAGGTTTTCGCGCGGAAGACCAAACACGCCATCGACGCGGATGCGTTGGCCGGCGGCGGCCTCCACGACGTGCTTCGCGCCCGAGGCGAAGGGGAGTTCACCGACCGGCGGCCCTGTGAATACAGAGTGCTCAACCCGTTGAAAACGGCCGTTCACTCGGTGGCCTACCTGCCGCTGGACTTCTGGGAATGGCCGACCGTCCAGGCGGGTTTCCGGGTATTGGACGAACAGGGCCGAGTCTATCCTCATCAGGTCGAAGCCGCACCGCGCGGCTGGACCGTAGCGGTAACGGTGGAGTTGGATGCCGGGCAAGACCGCCTCCTGAAGTTCGCGGCGACGGAGGCGGCACAAAGACCACGGACAGCCCGTCGAGACTCCGGCCCGCGAGTCGTTCGAGAACCGGTGGTATCGGGCCGCGTGGAACCACGACCAAGGGATCGTCAGTCTGACCGACCGCGCGACGCAAACGCAGATCCTGGATCCCGCCGTGGGGCCGCTGGGAAGTCCGGTCTACCAGTTGTTTCCCAAAGGCGATCGCGGGGCGGCGGGCACCAACATTCCTCCGCGTCAACGTCCCCGTGACGAGGAAGTGACAGCCGGGCGGTGCACCGCCATCGAGCGAGTGGCCGCCGGGCCCGTGTACGAACGCTGGGAGTTTCACTACGAGGTGCCGGGCGCCAGCCAATACGTGCTGGTGGCCACGTTCTTTCCCGAGCTGCCGCAGATCGAACTTGTGGCCCGCCTGATCAAGACCGATGTCCGCGACCCGGAAGGGATGTACGTCTTGTTTCCGTTGGCGGTCGATGGCGGCACCTGGTACCTGGACAAGCCGGGTGCGCCGATCAGGCCTGGGATTGACCAATTGCCGCAAACCTGCACCGACTACTACCTGGTCCAGCACGGAGCAGCCTTGGCCGGCAAGAAATGTGGCGTCGCCTGGACCACGCTCGACGCGCCCCTGGTCCAGCTTGGCAAGTTGCGGCTGTGGACCTACTCCACGCAGATTGAACCGACCGGACCGCTCTACTCGTGGCTCACCAACAACAAATGGGACACGAACTTCCGCATCAGTTGCGGTGGCGCCTACGACTTCCGATACCTGGTTCAATTCGGTCACGCCTTTGCCGATGCGCGTCAGGCCGTGGCGCAAGTACGCTCGTTAAGCTACCCACCGCTTGTCGTGCGTAGCTAGTGATAAGATTGAGAGCGACGATGTATTCCCAGGGGAACTTACGCCAATTGGGGCTTAGCCGACTCGACACCGCACAGTGGTGAATCAGTCCACCGACTTTCGGCAGCTCTTTAGTGTCGCAATAGTTCCCCGCGAGAGTGGGGTGGCTGGCCCTGTGGTGAATCCAGCTAGAAAATGGAGTCTGCCTCATTATTGTGAAACCGGGGGGCTATGAGGCATGGGGAAGCGTTGCGCGGGTGACGTACCATGGCCCACCGAGAGCGACCCTGAGGAATGATGTGCGCAGCGCATGGCGATAGCTCGGAGCACTGCTGTACCGGCGGACCCGTCAGCGCCGAGCAAGCCGTGGACGCCCCGGAGAACGCAATGTATGCTCCAGGCCAAGTCGATTTGCTGTCCGAGCAATCCACTCGGGACTGCCCAGCGGCACGCCCCGCCGGATACTCCGCGCGATGGCGGCAAGCTCCGAGTTGGTTAACGGCTGATTGACCCGCTGCAGCCAATCATCCGGCCGCAGGACAGGCCATTCCGACAGCAACTGGGTGTCCCGGCCGTGCGGGCGGCGCCAGAGACCGCTCCACCGCCAATCCTCTGCCCGCGCGACCAGATGTGCCTGTCGCGCATTCCGCTCAACATACCGGCCGAGCGACAAAAAATGGCCGTCGCTCTCGACAGGAAAGCTCTTGTGACAATATGGAGGCAGACTCCGTTTTTCACAAAGGATGAGTCCAACAAACAAGCCGATAGCCGATGAAACCAGCGACCATGTGATTCCCACTGTGTCGTTTCTTCGCGCAATGAGGACGAGGACCGCGATGGGTATTGAAACGAGCAAACCCACCAAGATTCCATTTGTGCCGAACGGCCTGGCGATCACGAAGACAATGGCAAACACCGCAACAGCAGCCAACAAGCGAGCAATGCTGAATGAAAAGGCCACCAGTTGTTTGTCCGAACCAGACATCGTCGAACCGCGATTAGACCGTTGTTCAATGCGGTCGTTTGCCGGGACGTGCCCACGGCTCCATTTTACCCGCTACTGCCCGGCCACTCCACATTGGTCTTCGCATACCTCTACCGAGTTAGGCCGGGTCTATTCGGAATACGGTTGATTGATGGGAAATTCCGTGACACGCGGTACTTCATCGCTCAAAGGCAGTTGTGACGCTTGATGGATGCTATTTATCTCGGGGGTGACGCAGCCACTCTTGCAGGGCTTCGCGAAGCGTCGGCAGTTGAAACTTGAATCCCTCATCTTCGAGCCGCCGGGAGATGACGTAGCGACCATACAGTGCCAGTTCAGGATCGGTGCGCAAAAGAAATCGCGCACCGATTCGCACCATCCATGCGAATGCCGGAAGGCCTATTGGCATGCGGATGGCGCGTCGCAGTTCACGCATGAACTCCACCTGAGCTACTGGATGCGGCGCGGAAGCAATATAGACGCCCTGCATGGTCGAGTCGGTAAGTCCACGCTCAAATAGTCGATTCATGTCCACTTCATGAATCCAACTCATCCCCTGAGTTCCCTGGCCGACTTTGCCGCCGAGGCCCATCCGAGCCAACCATCCCAGCATCGTGAGTGCTCCGCCGCCCGCACCGCGATCATGCCCCAGGACGAAACTAGTTCGCAGAAGTACGCCCCGCTGCGAGGGCAACACGCTGGCATGAAAGGCTTCTTCCCACGCTCGGCCCACAAAGGGAGCCAGGCCGTAACCAAGGGCAGAGTCTTCGGTGCAAATAGTTGTCGGCGGATCTCCGTAGATGTGCGCGGTACTCATCTGTACCCAGGTGGGAGGCGGCGAGTCAATGCTGCGCAGCGCCTCGCCCAGCACACGGGTGGGCTCAACTCGCGACCGCAAGATCTCATCCTGATGATCCGGAGTCTTGATGCAGTCCACACTTCGACCGGCGAGGTTCACTATGCCCGCCGCCCGGTTCAACTCGTCGCGCCATTCTCCGAGTGTCCGTCCGTCCCACGACCGATGTCGCCACGGCCCGGACACCTTGGGAACGCTACGGGAGAGAATGACAATCGAAAAACCGCGTTCAGCGAGGTGATGGGCCAGCGAAATGCCAAGGAAGCCGCTGCCGCCCGCGATGACGATTCGACTATTTTCGAGTGAACCGGGCACGTTAGATAGTCTCCAGTTGTACAAGCTGCTTTGTTGACAATACGGAGGCAGACTCTATTTTTGTCCCGTCGTTCAACGTGGGACATCGCACCACATCGTGAGGGTCGCCTTCGATTGGCGCAGAATCAATATTGCGAATCTGGACTCGTACCGCGTCGATGCCGGTACGTTGGCGCAGGTCGGCCAGCAACTCCGCTCGACGAGCCGTGCCGGCGATCGATTCTGCGTTGACGCAACGTGCTGTTCGTAACTGATAGGCATTTTAATCCCTGGTCGCCATCAGAGGTAACCTGTCGTAGCGGTTACTTGGCTCTTCTTCGTCCTCCTCGCGGCGGCTGGGTGGCATTTTGAGTCCCGTTTGTGGCCTCCCGTAAGCGTCCATGGCGGGCCATGTGCGGAGCCGGTCGCATGGCGCGCTCGCGACGCTTGGTTAACTCCCACGCGCCGGAACGAGAATCCAGCCTGTGGCGTAGATCTCTGTGCCGGTGGGGCCTTCCATTTCGAGTTCAACAACTCCCACACCACGGCGCCGGAGGCCAACACTGGTAAACTGTCGCAACATCCGCGGAGAATCTACCTCAGGTCTCAACAACAACTTGGCATTCGACTGTCGCGCAAGACGCAATTTCCCATCTACTTTTTCTTTCCTCCAAATTCAGGTTCACAGCATGCAAGAGCTAAACCCCTCGTGTCGGACGCTGATGGGCCCCGGCCCTAGTGATGTCCATCCCCGCGTTCTCAAGGCGATGTCCACACCGCTGATTGGTCATCTGGATCCCGACTTCGTGGCCATCATGGACAGAATCAAGGCCATGTTGCAGGAAGTATTTGGCACGTCGAACGAGATGACGTTTGCCGTCTCTGCGCCGGGCAGCGGTGGAATGGAGTGCTGTTTCGTGAATCTGCTGGAGCCGGGCGATGAAGCGCTGGTGTGCGTGAACGGCGTGTTTGGGAACCGTATGTGCGAAAACGTCGAGCGCGTGGGGGCCAGGCTAAGCCGCATCGATGCGCCATGGGGAAGACCGATTGATCCGCAGCAGGTTGCTGATGCGTTGCAGACGTCGAAGCCGAAAGTGGTCGCCATCGTTCACGCCGAGACGTCCACCGGCGTGTTGCAGCCGCTGGACGAAATCAGCCGATTGGTGCACGCGGCCGGCGCGCTGCTGCTGGTCGATACAGTGACGAGTCTGGGGGGGGTTGAAGTGAAGGTGGACGAATGGGGAATTGACGCCGTCTATTCCGGCACACAGAAGTGCCTCAGTGCGCCTCCGGGCCTGAGCCCCGTTTCGCTGAGCGCTCGAGCAATGGACGCGGTCGCTTCGCGCAAGACCAAGGTGCAGAGCTGGTTCCTGGACCTGAATTTGATCCGCCATTATGTGAGTGGTTCGGCCAAGCGGGCCTATCACCACACGGCGCCGGTCAGCGCGATCTATGCCCTCTACGAAGCATTGCGGCTGGTGCTCGAAGAAGGATTGGAGAACCGGTACCGGCGACACCGTCGGAATCACGAGTTGCTGAAGAAGGGACTGGAGAACCTCGGGTTCGAGTTCCTCGTGGAGTCGGAGTATCGTTTACCGCAGCTGAACGCCGTCAAGATCCCGGCAGGGTGCGATGATGCTGCGGTCCGTGAAGCCTTGCTCGCGCGAGTACAACATTGAAATCGGCGCGGGGTTGGGTGAGTTCGCCGGCAAGGTCTGGCGGATCGGTCTGATGGGACACAGTTCGACCGCCAACCACGTCAACATGCTCCTGTCCGCACTGCGGGAAATCATGAACGCATGAACCCGCATGCGACAGTGAGGTTGTCACCGCTGCCATCATCGTCGCGGGCGGACGCCGACGTGGGGCGCGCCCGTCTCCACATCAGGATCGATCTTTCTGGTGCCAGGGTGGTCATCCAACGACGCCAGTTCTCAAAGAGGAGCAGGAAATAGGCCGAGTCAGTCGCGAATGTCCGTTTGTGGAGACCTGCCAAATGCCCTCGCTCTTCAGCACGCATACCGTGATTGATGTCGTTTCGTTCCATATCTCCGCTCAATTCGAGTCATTGGAACCATGCGCAGGCAAGCTCACATTGATCTCCGCTTTCATCTTGAGCGTGTCACGTCATCGGAGATTTCAAATAGATGCAATCGCTCAATGGCCAAGCACCCGTTGGCGACGGTGTTCAACGGGATTCATGTCCCCTGTGCCCGATGCAATACAAGTGTTTGTCCGTGCGAATGAAGAGCCGCCCGCCGGACACGGCCATCGAAGCCTGGCATGTTTCCTCCAGCGGATTTCGGGCGAGGATTTCGAATTCGGCTCCTGGGGCAATCACCACGGTTTCCCCGGACTCGGAGAGGCAGTAGATGCGGCCATCGGCATAGACCGGCTGGGCATACAACAGGCTGCGCGCTAACTCGGCCGACGGGGCATCGAGTGCGAGGCTCGCATACGGGGCAGGCAAATCTCGACGGATAGTTCTTGGGTGGACGGAAGGTGCGACGGGCACTGCACGGGGGGCCGAGCGTAACGTGCAGTTTGGCGGAGGGCGAGGAACGGTTTCCCGAAGACGTTGCGGAGCAACTGGGTTGCGACCCGCGTGCATACTTCAGCGGTGCGCCACGCTCGCCGGCCGCGCCGATCAGGCTATTCCACGAGCGTGTAGAGGGCGTCCGACGGAAGTTGGATGACCAGGTCCTGGCCGTGAGTTTCGGTTCGAACGGGCTTGGTCGTCCGATAGCCGTTTTCGTCCAGCACGGTGACCTGCCTCCGGCCTTGCCGCGGAGCGTGACCTGGGCGGTGATCTGGCGGACCATGAAAGGATAGCCGCCCAAGGCGGTGATCTTCACGCCGCCCTGCTTGTCAATCGGCTCGGTTTTGTAACCAAAGGGCTTATCCTGCGTCACAGCCTGGATGAGGATGCGGCCGGATTCGCGCAGCGGCTTGCCATCGAGTGACACGGCGGTGAGCGTACCGTACTGGTTTTGCGAACGTAGCGTCACATCCGAGAGGGCAATCTCGCCGGCGTCTTGCAGGAAACCGGCCGCCCCTTGGCTCGTGGGCGTATTCACCTGGGCAAATCCCTTCTTGTAGTGCCACTCAAGCTGACCGTTGGTGTTGTAGATCGTGCCCTGCTGATCGTCGATGAGTTTCGCGAGGTCGGCCGTCTTCAAGTCGGCTTCCTTCTCGCTGAACTCAAGACGCACGGGGCCGGCGAAAAATGCAAGGGGCGAAATCGTGGACTTGAAGTCTACCTTCACATCGCCGCCGAGCATGGCCTGCCAGACGAAGTCCTTGTACTGGATCTCGGGCAGTGCCATCGGCTGCCCCTTGTAGAGGTTCTTCAGGTTCACTGTCTCCTGCACGGCCGGCAGACCTTCAACCACATCGCCGCGCCGGAACATCAGGGCATATGCCGGGTACTGCCCCATGATCACCGGCGAGGCGGTATTCCATACGCCCATGCCGGTATCCCACAGCGGCGTGCTATGGGCGAAGAAACTCCACGCGTCGATGCCGGCCATCCGGCCGTACGTGGCGACCAGGAACGGGAATTCAGCGCGGTATTCGTTGGGGTTGTCCCAGTTGTTTTCGGTGATGAGATAGGGATGGCTGGCCGGCTGGGCGGTCATCAGCGCACCGGCGGCCTCGGGCCCGCGCATGGCGGAGATGGAGACAAACGCATCATCGACATCGACCGCGTAGCCGCGCAGGCTCTTGATCGTCTTGGGGCCGAAGTACTCGTTCTTGCAGACCATGTCGGTGGCGGTGTAGGAATAGTATTCCAGCGGCCCGAGGTTGCTGGGGTCGGCCGTCTTCCAGTTGCTGCCGGCGACCATTTTGCGGATACCCATGCCGGCAAAGCGTTTCGCCATTTTCTCGTAGAGCGCGTACTGTGCCTCGGTGAGAAATTCGATCTGGTCGGCTGCCCGTTTGGGGTGTTGCCCGATCCCGGCCGTGGTCAAGCCATAGGCCTGGAGAAAGCCCACGCACCCATCGGCCGGGGCGTCCCCCTCGACCTTGTCGCCCCATGCCTGAAGAGCCGCGTCGATGCTGCCGTAGCGCTGGGCCGCGAACTGGGCAAATGCCTTCTGGATGAGCGTTCGCGAATGCAAGGGAAGTCGCTGCGGGTTGAGCGTCCAGAAGAGCGTGTTGCTTTCGTTCTGCACTTCGATGATGGCCACGGCGGGGTCTTCGGCCAGTGACAGGTCGGTATAGGGGTTCTTCGGGGTCATTACCGCGGCCACCCACTGGAGATACTTCTCCTGCAGGGGCTCATTGAAGAACATCGCGGTGGTGGCGGCTTCGCCCTTCTTCAATCCCGGCAGATCGTTGTCATTGAGCGCGGTGATCGCGGTGTCCCAGAAGAGGTGGCCGAAGTAGCAGTAGATGCCCTGCGCCTTCAGCGATGCGACGGTGTAGTGTACGGCGTCCAGTTGCTGCTGGAAACGTTCGGTGTCGCCGAGTCGCCAGGACTTGAACAAGTCCATGAAGCCCATGCGGACTAGATTCACGCCATACTTCGCCAGACGCCGCGAGTGCAGGTCGATCATGGGCTTTTGCATCTGATCCAGGTTCGCCTGGGTCAGCCAGAAACGGACGGGCGTGCCGTCGCCGAGGACGAAGTGGTTGCCGTCACGGCGCACATAGCCGTGCTCGCCGGCGAACTTCTCGTTGAGGTGGCGCAGGTCGATGGGCGAATCGGCGAACGGGTCCGCCAAGGGTTCCCAGGCAAACCAGCCGGGCTCCTCGGCGTTGGCCGACTCGCCGGGCCTGAGTCGGCCGGCGGGCATGAACGGGCCGTTGATCAGCAGGAAGCAGTCGAACCAGCCTTTGTTGTCGATGCTCTCGATCTCCATCCGTGCCAGGCCGGCGTTCAATCTGACCTTGCCCAGGAACACCCAGTTGGCGCCCTCGTGCAGGCGAATGAAGGTGGAATCGTGCAGGGCGACTTCGCGGCCGCAGGTCTGCCAATCGCCATCGGCGATGCGCCACTTGAAAGGCCCATGCTTCCAGAATTTTCGCACCCACAGGTCATATTCGCCCACTCGGGGCACATCGACCTGATACGCCGCCTGCATCATCGGAGTGGTTGCGGGGCCGGGGGAGAGCCTGGCCGATTCGGAGAGAACCTTACCCTCGGCTGTATTGGGACCAAACCGATTGACCCGGCCATTGCTGAGTTCCGCGGTCTTCTCCGCCTCCCACCAGACGAAGGCCGGTTGGGAGGGCGCCTGTGCCATGGCGGCAGGCACGAGGCACGAGCAGATCAGACCAGCGACGGCGACAAGATGTGTGCGGTGCTTCATGGAACATATCGTAAATCGCCGCGGGACGGAGGAAAAGCCCTACAAGCCGTCAGCGCCGCGTGGATCAGTGGGAAGTACGCGTCTGTGATTAAGGTGGCCATGGGCCGCGTATCGACCAAGAACACCCGCACGCCGTTGATCACTGTGGGCAACGCCAGTCGAGCTACAGCCAACTTGCAGGTATCGCCGTCCACCGAAACCGACGCCACGTTGTTCCTGACGCCGAGCAGTGTCACGGTCTCACCCAGGTACGGAAGATTCTCGCCATTGTTCAAGTTTACGTAGACCGGTTGCCCCATGGCGAGAGCAGACACCCCTGCTTCCCCACTTGCTGGCCGCCGATCCATGCGCCCTTCGAGCGAACGCCCGGCTTCGAAGCACAGGCAACGTGCCGCTCTCCAACTACCGTCCAAAGAAGATCACGAGCACCGCCGCAAGCGGCTGAGCACGAGCACGAACGTAGCGTTGCCAGAACTTCCAATTCAAGCGAGTCCTTCGGCGGTGATAGCCGATTCGACTCGTCTGTCCGGCAGTCGAAGTTAACACGAATCGTGGGGCGCTAATACATTCGTCGCAGGAACAGCCATGATGCCGTGGTTATCGTGTCCGGAATAATCCTGGCAATCCCCGCGGAGTTTCCCATAACCGACCAAACCGGATTCTTGATTGCTGATAGTTGGGTTCTCGTTGCCGGTCTCGGCCAGAGCCGGTTTGATCGGCAGCAACATGCTTGTGGTCAAGGCCAGCAATACGTAGGGTGCGAGCCTCGCAAGATGATGCCTCGTGCGCATGGTTATGCTTTCGTATCAATCAGGTACTGTTCTCGTCCACGGGTTGTTGCTCCGATACTGGCGCACCGCAACTTCCTGTTGCACCACCGGTTATCGTAGCTTCTGCAATCACGTGGAGGTAGCTCTCCAGCCTGCCTCGGAGTTAACGACCGCGGAAGAAAAGGGGACAGGAAAAAGGGACAGGGACATGTGCGGCAGAAAATGGGGCGGTCTGGGTCGACGCGTGCTGTGAACACACGTGACCCCGATGATGGCGGGCCGGCGCGTGGGCCGGCGTGGCTCGCGGCTCTCGCAAGCCCCGCGGAAACGCGTCGAGCGGCCACCGTCGGGATGCCCCTCTCATCATTCGCTGATCCGGACCGGCGCGGTCGACCCCGGGAACCCAACGTGTACTCTCGGCCGAGTGATGTGGCCGACGGCATGCTGGAGATGGTGCGGGCCGTCAGGAGCGCCTGGTTCGGGCCGGCAAACAAAGAACCCCGTCCTTCGCAAGGTGGCACGCGAGATCATCAAGTTGGGAATGGGCACGTGGTACGCGGAGATTTCTGACATGGCAGTCCTGTCAGGCGACGTTCAGCCGCCAGATAGCGAAGTTCAGGACCGCGGCGAAGCTCACCCAGGCCAGGTACGGCACCAACAACCAGCCGGCGTTCTGAGAGCGACGGAAGAAGGCGATCGTCGTCGCCACGATCGCCAGCCACAGGATCACGATCTCCACGAAGGCCCAGCCCGGCTGGTGCATGCCGAAGAAGATCCAGGACCAGGAGACGTTCAAGGACAAGCTGGACGCCGAACAGCGTCAGGGGCATCGCTGCGGCCTTGAACCCTCCGGCTTCCAGACCAGCCAGGCGGCGATCGCCATCAGGATGAAGAGCGTGGTCCACACCGGGCCAAACACGCTGTCGGGCGGGTTCCAGGGCGGCTTGGCGAGCGTTCTGTACCAGCCGTCAATCTCCGGCGTGGTGGCGATGGCCCCGAGGCCGCCTCCGCCGAGACAGACGCCGATGAAGACGACAAGGCCGATCCAGCGGGTGGTTGCAGTCATGGTGTTCGCTCCGCTCAACGGTGGGTCAGTCCTTCGCGCCATCGGGCACACGATCGGCGTGGAGCAGCGCTGTCGGCGGATCGGTAGTCACGCCGAACATCCAGGTCTGCCCCGATTGAAACGGAGCGATCAGTTCGATGTTCTCGAAGCTCACGCCGCCAGGAATCGAGTTGTTTGACGCCCAGTACGTGCGACGAGCGTTGACCAGCGCCATCAGCTCGGGCTGGGGATGATCGCACCGCCAGTACTGCGTCGCGGGCCGTCCGACGTACCGCCACCCACCAGCGACGGTCGTCTGGTCCGCCGCCGCGGGATCGCGTTCGTCGCTGGTCGCGGCGAGTATCACAGCCCCGTCCCGCGTTCGTCGCCAATCGTTCGAGACCGAACCGCTCGTGCGGCGCGAAGCCGATGGCGCCGAAGGTCGCGTTGGCGAACAGATCACGTGCGGTCACAACGCCACTTGGCAAGGTGAAGTCGGCGAAGCCTTGCATAGTTGCCCATCGTGGCAGTCACCACGCAATACGACAATGGTTCGGAGTTCGGTTGTGTGAACGTGGCGATCTGGACTTCAGAGGGCCGATCTTCACGAAAGGTAAGTCGGAGGAAGACGGCAGCGCCGCTGCGAAACTTCTCGATGCCGATGAAGACGGTGAGCGTCTCGACCCCGTTCTCCTCTCCAATCACACCGCGAGCAGGGTGGACCGGGTTCCGCGGAGTCCAGTCGTCGGGTCGATCCACGCTCCACATCACCTTGCCGGTTCCTTCGGCCAGCGACGACCGCTCCAACTCCGAGTAGGCCCTAGGTGTTTGCCCCTCGACAATCGGTTCGATGGCAATGAAGTTGATCATCCGCCAGTCCGGCTGACCAGCGTAGGGAGTGTAGACGCGCAGGAGCCCACGTGGTCCGGGCAAGGGGGCAAGTCCGATTCGCAGCCCTTCGGCCAATCCCCACACCGGCTTGGCTACCCGCTCTTGTGCTGGAGGGCGAACCCAACTCCCTTCGATCACGGGATCGGCTAAACCACTCCATGCACGCTCATCGCCGTAAAGACCGGATGGGGTCATACCGACCACCAACACAACGAGCCAGTTCAATCGTTTCATTTCCGCTTGTCCTCTCTGGACTATCCAGCGCCTGGGCCGAGCTGCCTCCAGCCAGTTGTTCCTTGATCAAGTTCAAGATGTGCTGCCGCTCGACAACGCCCGCTGCAACGAAAACTCGGGCCGGGGGAATCGTGCCTTCTAGCCGTTCTCTCTGTCGGCGAATCTTCCGGCCCACTGCTCCACCGCAGTCAGGATAGAGTAGTTCGCCATCCCGACGACTTCAGCCCCGCCGATGATACCGATTGTGAGGTTGGGCTGTCTCGTTACGATCAGGACTCGATTGACTTCTCCATTTCCTGAGCGGCAGTCTTTTTCTGTACCGATTGTGCACATTAGAGCCGAGGAAGCAAACGTAGTCTCACGTCCTCTTGCTGTCAAAGGCAACTGCTGGCTGGAAATCGCGTCCGGGAGGCCATCATGCTTCGATTCGGATTGAGCGTTTTGCCAACAATCGTGGTGATTTTCACCTGCGGCGCAGCACGCGCTCAGGAAGCCACGTCGGTCGACTCCGTGCGGCTGGGAGTCACAGCTTACGACGCCGACTCGCCGGAGGCCAGACGCGGTGGAGTCAATGCACGGGAAGGGGTCTTCATTGCCAAAGGGGAAAATGGAGTCTGCCTCATTATTGTGAAACGGGGGGGGCTATGAGGCATGGGGAAGCGTTGCGCGGGTGACGTACCATGGCCCACCGAGAGCGACACTGAGGAATAATGTGCGCAGCGCATGGCGATAGCTCGGAGCACTGCTGTACCGGCGGACCCGTCAGGCGCCGAGCAAGCCGTGGACGCCCCGGAGAACGCAATGTATGCTCCAGGCCAAGTCGATTTGCTGTCCGAGCAATCCACTCGGGACTGCCCAGCGGCACGCCCCGCCGGATACTCCGCGCGATGGCGGCAAGCTCCGAGTTGGTTAACGGCTGATTGACCCGCTGCAGCCAATCATCCGGCCGCAGGACAGGCCATTCCGACAGCAACTGGGTGTCCCGGCCGTGCAGGCGCGCACAGAGACCGCTCCACCGCCAATCCTCTGCCCGCGCGACCAGATGTGCCTGTCGCGCATTCCGCTCAACATACCGGCCGAGCGACAAAAAATGGCCGTCGCTCTCGACAGGAAAGCTCTGGAAGCGGTCTTGGTAAACGTGACCTTCGCCAATGGTGCCGAGGCGCTGCGTGAAAACGTTTGGCGTGCGTTCCCGCCAAGTACTGAAAGTACTCGGATAGCTCCTGTTTATTGTGAGGCCGCACCACAAAGTGCCAATGATTCGGCAGCAGCTCGTACGTGAATATAGCGAGCCGCAGACGGTCATGTGTTTCGAACATCAAGTCCTCAAACCGGTCGTAATCATAGTCCGAGAAGAAGAGTTGGTCCGAGAAGAAGAGTTGCCGGCGTTGCGCACCGCGATTCAAAACGTGGTAGCAGTACCCTTCCTCGAAATAGCGTCGCTTCTCGCTCATGCGTGACCTCGCCAATCCCGCCCTTGCCGGCAAGTATACGTGCGTCAACATGCGTACACATATTGTGTCAACAGAAATTCTCCCAGGGACCTGGCCGCAACGCTACCTTGATCCATCCAGTGCCGCAGTTTGACAATATGGAGGCAGACTCCGTTTTTCCTATTTGGTTCATCCACACTCACGTTGGGTCGCGTCCGATGGCTGCCATTTTTCTCTACTGCGGCTCAGTCGGGTGGCGGCAACGGCTGCGGGGGTGGCGGCCCGAATTTACCGAGATCGATTTCCAGGTCAAGTTCGATAGCCTCCACCTGAAATCCTTTCGAATGATGGCGGTAGCCGGGCCGCCTCTGAAGCCGCTCGGCGGCGCGCACCGCATTGGCCTGGGACGAGAACACGCCAAGAAATCTCCCGACGGTGTGCCCGCCAGAATCTGGCCCTGTGAAATATAGGACGAAGACGTCAGCCATAATCTGTTTCAAAAACAGGGTCGTTTGCCGACACCGGATTCCAGGCTCACGGCATTACCCGCTGAATGCTTTTGATTTGGGGTTGTGGCTTTGTACAACCAGTTCCGGAATCGCAGCGTACGCGAATATGAACACTGCTCCTGCCGTCGGAAGGTTCCCCATGACAAGCCGGTCCAACGCACGCCATGTGCCAACGAATACCGAACCCAAGTAACCAATCATACACAGAACAGGCAATGACATGTTGTCAAACGTGGGAAACACGCCGCACGCGACCTTGGTCCAGCCGACCATTGCATGCCAGCCTAGCAGCAAGAATACGAAATCAGTCAGGTTCGCCTTAGCAGCCAGACAGAATACAACGATTGCAGGGAACAAGATTATGTTCAGGGCAATAACTTGAATCCGTGTCGACAGTCTCTTTGGCACTGCGATCATAACTGCCACATTGCTTCAGTTCACACACGCGTACGGGATGACCTGACAACCAATTCGACGCACGTCCCACCTTTCCTTCGATTTCCGCAGGCTTCCAACAACCCCATCTTAACCGTTTCTTGCCCAGCCGCTCCATATCGACCGACGGATACCTCTACGGAGTTAGGCCCGGATCGATTCGTCATACGGTGGTTTCGTGGCATGCCAACGTTGCCCTATCAGGTGATGCCATGAGGGCCATGCTATGGTGGCGGGGTTTCGTTGGAATCGTCCTCTTCCAAACGAAAAGCAGCCAAAAACGCTGGGTCCTCCGTCCCGTCAATTGTCGTTCCACACGACCAGCATACTTCAAAGTTGGCCGGAACGCTCTTTTGACACCTACAGCAAATCCAGTCGTCAATTCCATTGATCTCGTCCGCATTGTCCGCTTGCGGAGGTGGTGGAATCGCGTCTGTCAGGTCGAAGCTAGTCGATGTGACGCCAGCCAGGCGCGCAAGCGAGTGGCTGAGGGCAGTCCGTTCGCATGGATGCTCTTCCGCGTAAGATGGCAGTGCGAGCAAATCGCAAAGCAGGCCAATATCCTCCAAAGATCCTCGCTCGCCCAACTCTACAGCAGCAAGCACTCTCTGTAGCCCCTCAGGATGACATAGCCGAAGGTAGACTTGATGGATACCTAGCAACTTACCACCGACCGCCTCGCACCTCTGACGGGCTGGATGCCCTCAGTGTGGAATACGGTGGTTTCTCGATGTGTCGCAAGAATCAAAAAATGATTTGACGAGTTGATGACACGAGGAGCTTACACGTTGCCGCCAGTAAGGAACTGCCGCAACGGGTGCGCGTAATTGATGCCACCAAGGTTTTCCCTCCCAATCGCCGGGTCGAGTGCCCTCGTTGCGCTTCGCGTCCACCCCGAAAGAGTTTCGCTGCAAACACTCTGCAGCTCAGTGATGGCCCTGTGTTGTCATGCCGGCTCCATTGCTGCATAGACCTTTCCGTGTTTGGACAACCAAGCCACGTCGCCTCGCTCGGCGTACACTTTGACGTCGTGCAGAAACTGAACCGTTTCCGCCTCGTAACAGGGTTCGCTTGGGTCGTCGACGGGGATGACCATTTCGACATCAACCGCAACGACGTATTTGTCAGTCTGAATCAATCGCGTCCGTTTGATTCGCTCTCCGGGTACTCGCATAACGAAACTCTGTCAAAAAAGTGCACGGTCACCAGCTTGGCCACACCACTCGCACGCAGATACGACCAAACGGCCTTGATTTCGGTACCGTCTGGTAGGAATTCTCGAACCTCCACGGCGGGATTGGGGGTCGCGTCCGAACGTTCCGCCATCAATTCGCCGTCCGCCAACCCCACCACTGCCTGCCACTCCATGATACCACGTTCCTCCAATCGCTCGGAGGCGTGTTCCCCGACAACGTACTTGTCGTCCGCGACCAGTTCTCGAATCGTTTTGAACAGCTGACCCATTGAATCGATTTTCCGAATGGCACGGCCGTTATGGTCTGAGTCGCTGAACCATCACTACACTGCGAACTAGCCATCCAACTCGCGCGAGCCCCACAGCGTGATCCGCCAGCGTTTGCTAGCGTACGACGTAGGTTCTAGAAAGTCAATCTTCCATAGCCCCATTTAGACATGCGGTCGATGTGAGGGGCTTTCGCCGAGATGACTCACACGAGAGTCTGATCGGATTCAGTATCATTCCGGCGAACTGGCTGCTTCGCGAAACAGTCTATTCACGGCATCCTGGTTCGTCGCTCGCGTATTGAGCGTGTAGTAATTGTAAACAGGTGGTGGCAGAATCTCTTCATCTGATTTTGTTCCCACCACATATATCATCTGTGTTCCGTTAGATTCGACCCACCGCAACGCGACGTCGTCGTCGCCGAGTCCACCATTCCACTCTGGGATGTCGTCGCCATTAGCATAGCGAACACGCATCTCGCGCCTGATGGTCAACAGGAGAGGAGTTGCATCGATACCTACGTACCCTTTCTCGTTTGCACAGTAGGTGAACTCTCGCTGCCTCACGTTGCCCTGTAGCCAGCGATCGACCGGTCGGTATTCGACCAGTAACGGCCCACGATAACCGTTCGGTACGACAATCGTGATTGGGGGAAAATGGAGTCTGGGGGAAAATGGAGTCTGCCTCATTATTGTGAAACCGGGGGGGCTATGAGGCATGGGGAAGCGTTGCGCGGGTGACGTACCATGGCCCACCGAGAGCGACACTGAGGAATGATGTGCGCAGCGCATGGCGATAGCTCGGAGCACTGCTGTACCGGCGGACCCGTCAGCGCCGAGCAAGCCGTGGACGCCCAGGAGAACGCAATGTATGCTCCAGGCCAAGTCGATTTGCTGTCCGAGCAATCCACTCGGGACTGCCCAGCGGCACGCCCCGCCGGATACTCCGCGCGATGGCGGCAAGCTCCGAGTTGGTTAACGGCTGATTGACCCGCTGCAGCCAATCATCCGGCCGCAGGACAGGCCATTCCGACAGCAACTGGGTGTCCCGGCCGTGCAGGCGGCGCCAGAGACCGCTCCACCGCCAATCCTCTGCCCGCGCGACCAGATGTGCCTGTCGCGCATTCCGCTCGACATACCGGCCGAGCGACAAAAAATGGCCGTCGCTCTCGACAGGAAAGCTCTTGAAGCGGTCTTGGTAAACGTGACCTTCGCCAATGGTGCCGAGCGCTGCGTGAAAACGTTTGGCGTGCGTTCCCGCCAAGTACTGAAAGTACTCGGATAGCTCCTGTTTATTGTGAGGCCGCACCACAAAGTGCCAATGATTCGGCATCAGCTCGTACGTGAATATGGAGAGCCGCAGACGGTCATGTGTTTCGAACATCAAGTCCTCAAACCGGTCGTAATCATAGTCCGAGAAGAAGAGTTGCCGGCGTTGCGCACCGCGATTCAAAACGTGGTAGCAGTACCCTTCCTCGAAATAGCGTCGCCGCTCGCTCATGCGTGACCTCGCCAATCCCGCCCTTGCCGGAAAGTGTACATGCGTACACATATTGTGTCAACAGGCATTCTCCCAGGGATCTGGCCGCAACGCTACCTTAATCCACCCAGTTGCCGCAGTTTGACAATATGGAGGCAGACTCCGTTTTTTCTGGAGGACTCCGTTTTTTCGTTTTTTTTTATCTTCGCTGTGATCACTCCACCACGATCACGTCGTGAATCGCTACCTTATCGAGCGTCAATCTGATCTCACCTTCCTCGTATTGATAATCCAGGGCACGGCCGGATGGCATCAGGGTCACACGACGGGGGTGGTTTTGACAGCGAATCGCCACGGTTAACGGGCCGATCGGATCAATCGACTCGATGATGCCCGCCGACTCATGATCTCCCGACGTGTTCACCAGATGTACTGCCAATCGTCCATGTTGCGTAGTCCGAACCGACACGTCCACAGTACTGCAGCCGTTCACGTTAACCACGAATCCGGGAGCCAGTGACTCGACGGCACTCCGGACCACGCTGGCTGGAAGCTGTCCGCTGGTCACATTCTGCGATAGCACAGCTACCTGGCCACTGCCCACGTCCATTCGCTTGATCGGCAGCCCATCCACCGACTCCGCGACGACCTTTCCACCTTGCATCGCCTCCTCGAAATGGCTCCAGATCTGCTCGCCGACCAGCAGCAGCTTGCCGCCGTTTCGCACATACTCGACAAGTGCCCTCTTGAGCTCGGGCGCATAGTACTCCCACTCACAGACCACGACGAGCGGATAGGCGCTCGAGCACCGGCATCAGGTTCGCTTCCGCATACACCTCGACTGAGTATTGATTTTCCAGTAACCGATTGAGCATGGGTCGCTGCCAACCCACGGACCAGGGAAACAGGCCGAGGTTATGCTCGCTCACGCGCCGGTAATGAGCTGCCGTATTGCAGAGCAGAGCCACTTGAGGAACAGCTTTCGACTGGAAACTGACCGCCTGACGCGCCCGGCAGAACTTGGCGGTCTCTTCCATCGATTTCAGTTTGTCAAGGTTCAGGCTGCCGTCCCGATTCTGCGTGTAATAAGCCTGAAAGCCTCCTCCCTGCGGCAGCACGCAAGCCGCTTCCCGCATCAACTGGATGGCGGACTTCTGCGTCCATCCCGACTTACCAGGCAGGGTAGAAAAACTCCACGCCATCAGGTCCCAGGAGATGCCCTGCGTCGACATGAATCGAGACGAATATCTGGCAGCCACCACACTGTTGCTGTGCGGATAGTCGCCCGAAATGAAATCGACCGGACAGCAGACCGGCTCCGGCATGTGGTCCGAGAACGCCCAGTTGCTGGCAATCTGGAAATCGGCGCACGCTGCTTCACTTCTGTGAGGTAGTGTCGCAGGTAGTTACGAAACGCTTCGCGATGAAACTCGGTCCATTCGAACCAGTGCTCATCCTGCGGTCCCGTAGGAATCTGCTCGATGCCGGTCTTCTCCGTAAACTCCCGCTTGGCCTGGTCGCAGTAGTTGACGATGGTCGCCCAGCATTCGCCGTCGACCCACATGCCATCGACCCGATAGTCGAGCGCCAGTTCGAGAAGCTGTGGAATCAACAGCTGATCGACATAGGGACCGAACACCGAAGTCTTCTGCTCGTCGTGACTGCCATCCTGATGGACAACAGCCCACTCCGGATGATCCTGCACCGCCTTGCCGTCCCAGACTCCGGAATAGTGCATGTAGAGTGCCACGCCGCGATTCGCCGTGACTTCTCGCCAGACCTTGAGCGGGTCCCCCACAAAGCTGCCAGCCTGATTCCCTACCTTTGTCGGGTAACTGGAATACCCAGCGTGCCCCTTACAGTCAACTTGAATGTAGTCCGGCTGGACCATGTCGAGGATCGTGTTGACCATCTCCGGCGTCGTGTTTTGGCCAATGTTCTGATCGCTCGCCTGCGCATGAAAATCGAGATGAAGCCCCAAGAAGCTCTCGGCACGCTTGAGCCGCGGCGGATCATCCGCAGCGTCGCTGCGGGAGAGGCTCACGAGGGTGCCTGCAAGCAAGGCCAGTCGGATCATGAATTGTCGTCTGATGATCATTTGCCGTGTTCCCTTCGTCGTAAGTTTAGACCTGATTTCCACGGGGGAGTATCCAATTTCTCTTGTCATTTGACACCCCCAGCGTCTCCTCAGAAAGATGGCTACAGGGATTTTGAAGGTGCATCCAGCTAGGCGTGGAACGGCCCGCCGTTGGGATGGTCGGTCGTCAAGTACACTCGCCAGGGATCGTTCACTAACAGGGCAAACTCCAGGCCGACCGTCCATGGTACCGCGGTGACTTTCGGGTGCGCATTGACGAACTCCGCCAATTCGGCTGCTCCAGAGCGATAATCATTCTTGTCGGTTTTGCCGAAGCCATTGAATTGAAGATGGGTGATGTGGATGCCCAGGTCACTGACTGTCTCCATCGTCTGCCGAGTGATTTCGGCGTTGCCCGGACAGCCCAGATTGTTGCAGTGCACGTGAATGGGATGGGGGATACCCAACTCCTGCTGCACCCGTGCCAGGCTGATCAGGAACTGTCTGGGGCTGACCGGGAAAGTATCGGCCGGGTCATCGAGGCTGTGGACGTTCTTTCCCCATTTCCAGCGATCAACGCCCGCGGGATTCACCACCTTGATGGCGTAACCTCCGCTTGCTTCCAGCAACCACGCCACGTAGTCCCTCAGTTTCGAGAAGTCGCCTTCGTGGATGAACTTCATGACGAAGTGGTTGTTGCCCATCATGACAATAAAACCCTTGTCCACGATGGGGATGTCGTGGAGTTCTTCGTGGACGTGGCGGGCTTCCAACGGCGGTCCGGCGGCTTCCATGACCGTGGTGTAGCCGAATCCGGCAAAATGGTAGCCCGTCACAAAAGTCGAGGGAACGGTGTGGCCGGTCCCCGAGCGCGTGATGGCGGTACGGGGAATGACGAGGTTCCGGTGATCCTCGGGCCGCATTCTACGTCCGGCATTCACCTTGGGGCCCGCCACGTGGGCATGGATCTCGACGCCCCCAGGCAAGACGACCATGCCACTGGCGTCAATGACGTCACTGCCGGGCTCCACCTCCGCTACGATCTTGCCGTCAGAGATCTTGCCGCCAGACACGCAGATGTCACGAACCTGGCCATCGATCCCGTTTTGCGGGGCATAGACTTCACCGTTCACGATGATGACCACAGGTTTGCTGTCGTGCAACGTCACCAGGATGATGCTCGGCTTGACGTCCCGATGAATGACATGCTAGTACTTCGGCCGGTGTCAGCGGAGCATCTGGCGTTGCCGAACGGGCTGGCTGCAGTGGCCGAGGGAGTCGCGCCGGGAAAAAACTTCAATCCTTGTGCAGGAACTCGTCGAGTCCGGAAATCGTGCCGATTTTCGGGCTCGGGGGCCCCTCTCCCACGCGTTTCTCGAAATGGGCAATCACATTGGTCAGCGTTGCCGCGGGCATCTCCGCGGGGCCTGTGTCGGAACCACAGCCGTTGCTGAGTCCGACGTCGAGACCGTAGGGATAGTCGAAATTGGGATCGGTCCGGAACTGGCAGTGGACGTTCCGGATCCCCGGATCCTCCCAGCAGCACTGGATGGATGTGTTGCGATAATTCGCCACCAGCGGCACCCCCTCGAAATCCGTAAAGGATCCGTGGGTCACCAACCCAAAGAGATAGTGTGAGCCCTCGAAGAGACACAAGTCGGGGTTGTGTTGCCGATACTGCTGCAACCGCAGCGTGAGGTCGTGAATGAATCGCATTTGTGACTGGTCTCCGTACGCCCGCGAACCGTCGCCCCGCAGGCAGAGGGCGCCCGCGCTGAAATAGTTCGTTTCATCGAGCACGAAACCGTCCACTTCCGGGCCATATTCCCGCAACAGTGCCTGGAAGTAGTCGGTGAACCACTTTCGGACCTCAGGACGGGAGATGTCAAGTTGCAGTCCGCCGCCACAAGGTCCGGTCCATCCCGCCGGCCGTACGCCCGACTTGTTGGTGTAGAGATACTTCTCGAAGTCCGTGCCGCACCAGGAATCTTCCACCTTGCCGGCGGTCATGTTGGTACTGTCGGCACAGTACAGCACCACGCGAAAGCCGAGTGTCTTGGCAAAGGCGATCTTGCGGTGCATTTCCCTCTTGCTCATGCGAATCGGCTTGCGACCGGGATTGCCGTTGTCAAACGCGGTCCACGCATCGGCCAGCGAATCACTCGGCTGGTCGTAGCAATAGAAACCGATGCGGTCGTACCAGCCGTGCAGGCAACAGGCCACCTTGCCGCGATGTTCCATCGGGATCCGTTCCGCCAACCTGGTCAAATCGTTGTACCAGCCCTGCCCTTCATCGCTGTTGTAATCGTAGTATCCCATCGCCACTTCCTTGGCCCAGGGTGCACATGGCTCGATCTCGGGAAGGGTCCGGTAAAATGAATTAAAAATTCCTTCCGCACCGCGTTGCGTCCACTCCAGCACAACGACTCGCTCTTGACGCTGGAACGGCACGACACTGCCGCGTAAAATCGAATCTCGCTCCAAAATCGCCTGGCCATTCTCCAGGGAAGCCGTCGTCTGCATGCCATAAAAGGGATCCGTGGCGACAGAGAGGAACAGCGGAGGTGCCTCGGGGGCATCCAACGCCAGCGCGACCACCGGCATCGACAGCATACAGCCTTTCTCGTCAGTCGAGCGATCCACCAGAGGGTAGATGGCGGTGATGGGCCGGTCGCCGGTCAGTGGATGGGCAATCGCACCGCGGGTGTAGATCGCCGACGTGCCGCCGGCTCGCGAGCTCATTTTCAGCGCGCCGCTCACACATTCAGACTGGGTGCTGAAAGATAATGTATTGGGGCTCGACGACGGTCTCGCGGGAGTGCGGCACATGCTGAACATGTGCAAGGCGACGGGGTGGTCGAGGATCTACTGGCGCTGCCTCGATGCGGGCCGCTCGCTGTATCCCAGCAAACTGATGGACCCGATGGGGCCTCCTCAGGGCGACAACTACTTCAATCCAAAACCGGAGGAAGTGGGCAAGGTCGGGCGCGGAAGAATGAAGCGATCCTGCGGAAGATGACAGACAGCTTTCATTACGGCACCGTCGATTCGCTGGCTGAAGCGGTTCGTTATGGGCATGAGATCGGCCTGGAGATTCACGCCTGGTTCAGCATCAACGAAGATGATCATGCGTGGGGATGGCCCAGTCGGTTCACCCTCGCCCATCCGGAGTATCGCTGGACGCGACGGGATGGAAACGCTTATCACAGCCAACTGAGTTTCGCTTATCCCGAGGTGCGCGACTACAAACTCGCGATTATCCGAGAGGTTCTCGACAAATATCCGGTCGATGGAATCTTCGTCGACTGGATTCGGACCGGGGATGTCAGGGATCCCCAGGTGGATTCGAGTGGCGTGGCGGACTACGGCTACGAGCGCATTTTGCTCGATGGATTCAAGGCGCGGATGTTTTTGGGGGATCCTGAAATGCGCCGAATCTGGCTCTATGCGGCTGAGACTCTGATGAACCATGTCAATCCCTACACGGGATTGGCGTGGAAGGACGATCCGGTTATCGCCTGCATCGAACCCTATAATGAACAGGAATCGGGACTGCTGGCCCGTTTCATTACGTCCGAGGCAATCATAGGAACGATGAACCAGCGATTCCGCCAATGGCTGGGGGCTAAGTATCAAACGCCGGAAGCCCTGGCCAAGGCATGGGGAGACGCCGCCATTGCCTCTTTCGACCAAGTGGCGGTGCCGGCGCGGAACCTTTCGTTCGTGCCGCCGTATTTCGAATGGACCGGAATAGGATCGAGTCCAAGCGATCAAGACTTTACACTCTTCTGTACTGAACTGGCCCGCGAGAACATCGCTTGGTACACGGCCAATCTCAAGCGCATCGGATACGATGGATTAGTAGGCCATTATAGCCTGCCAAATTGGTGGGGAGACCATGCAGCACGATACGAATACTCAACGATGGCGATCAGAAATCAGTTTTTTGCGTTTGCACCCGGGGATTGGCGTGGAGGCGCTGGAGTAGTCTGCCCGCAAAACAGCTCGCTGGGCGACGCCGCGGCTTATATTCGTATCATGTTCGGTGCGAAATTTGCGGACCGGCCATTCTGTGCGACCGAATACAACCATTGCTTCTGGAATCAGTATCAACGTGAGTTCGGACTCGTCTATGGCGCCTATTCCGCGTTTCAAGGATTCGATGCGATGGTTTATGCTTCCGCTCCCGTCGTGTTCGAGGCAAAACGCCTCGGTTCCTTCCAGCCTGAGGGCTCTCCGGTAACCCGTGCCTGTGAATTCCTTTTCACTTGCCTGTTTGTGCGGGGTGACGTGAAGACGTCCGCCCATCGGGTTGAGCTTCAAGTGCCGCAGTCCATCCTGGGTGAGTTCAAGCAAGCCTCGACAGAGCAGACCAAACTCGGGTTGATCAGTGGTTTCGCCATCTCGTTTCCTGATTTGCAGCCTCCGGAGGGAGTCGTCCAGCCTGCTGAACCAGACATGATTGTCACTCCTGCAGGCGGCGTGAAAATCCGCCAGAACACTAACTGGACCGACGAAGTCACCGATGCCGATGCCGAGAAGGCCAGCCTTTCGCTCGATGCCCTGGTCGACCGAATGAAGCGCAGCGGACTTCTTCCGGAGGCGAACATCAGCGAGCCTTCAAAGGGAGTATTTCAGAGCGATACTGGTGAGATCACGCTGCGAGCCAGGGAGAATCTCCTCAAGGTGGCCACGCGTTTCAGCGAGGCCGTGACCTTGGAGGGCGGCCGAGGCGAGCCGGTCGGGCGGCTGGAAGTGATCGGCAGCGATACTCCAGCCATGGTTGGCGTTTGCGCCGTGGATGGGAAGGATCTGGCGGAAAGCCGGCGAATGGTCCTGCTCTATACGACCGAGACCGCCAACACCGGCATGGTGGTGACGCCCGATCGCGCGACAATGTTCGACTACGGCACGTTGCCGACGTTGATGAAGGTTGGGCGTCTGGACGCGACGTTACAGAACGCCCACGGACAGAACATGGCCCTTTATCCGCTTGGCCTCAATGGGGCGCGTCGGGAACGTTTGCCGCTTGCCTGGGGAGAAGATGGTCGGCTCAAGATCCATCTCGACACCGCCAGCCTGAAGCACGGCCCAACCGCGTTCTTCGAGCTCACCGTGGACTGAGCCTGGGGCTCCTTACAGGTTAAACAAGTGATCTCCAACAGCACGGGAAGTGTGATGAAGGTTCTTGATGGAAGCGTAACACTTTAGCCGTGTGCAGTGCGCAATGCCTCTGTTTTCACCAGGTAAGGCGTGCCAGGGGGTAAACAGACCGGAATAGCGAATAGCGAATGGTGAATGGTGAATGGTGAATGGTGAATGGTGAATGGTGAATGGGGAGGTGGACGAGGGGAGGGTGGATGAGAAAACCAGTCATCGTGGCGTTCCACTGTGGTGCGTGCGTCGATTTGGCCGTTGGGCATCAACAGGCAAGCGAGGACGTTGAACAAATATCGCAGCAGGCCGCGACGCCGCGTGCGGCCGAGCAACGTCGAGAAAAGGAAATCAAGCTGCTGGCCGCCGTCAAGGATGCCTTGCCCAGATTGAAACGTCTCCGGAAACAGGCGAATAGCCATTGGGGCTACGAAGGTTCCGTCTACCGCTTCCATCACGGGAGCTTCAAGGTGTACCACCTCCCGGGCAGGACCGCCGAGATCGTCACGGCTCTCCCAGATGTGACGTGGAGCCTGCAGGTCATACGGGGAGGCGTTCCGTGCGGCCACAGCCTCGCCAACGATGGAGCAATCCAACGCTCATGTCGCGCACGCTGGACTCTTACTTCCGCACCTGGCCGGGCGGCGGAAACTTCTTCGCCGCGTCATCGAGTACCAGCACCCAATCGAGATCCTCGCCGGGATTGGGGGGAATGAAATCGCGCTCGCCGGTGTTGGGAAACTCGCCGATGGCCGTCGCCTCGCCGGTACGCGGATTGAACCACCACGCTTTCACCGTCGGCCCGGCGACTTTGTCCGTGCGCACCTTGAACTGCCGGCCAACCGGCGCATAGACCATCGCATAGCTGCCGGACTGATCGCGCGTGGCCACGAAGCGGTAACGTCCCGCGCCCGGCACGGCGGTGGGGACGCGATCCGTCACGATCACCCCGTCATCCGGGATGCGCGTGAGAAACGGGCGCGAGAGCATGAGGTGTTTCGCATGTTGCATCTGCGCCGCGCCGGATTGTTCGAGGGCCTCGAACCACGGCATGAGCGGGTTGTTGATCGGGCCTTTGTCGGGCGACCACATCTGCCAGACGGAGTGGTGGCCGTAGGTGTGGCCGAAGCCGCCGGTGAACAAATCCCAGTAGATCGGCCGGCGCACGTCCGCGGCGGTCGAGTGACCGAGCTTATTGGCGTCGAACGAAATTGGGTGATCCTCATAGATCGGCTCGCCATCAAGCACCGGCTTCACTGGCTTGCGGTCGTAGTCGGCCCGGGTCTGGTCGTAGCGGCCGGTGAACTCGGCCACATGCCCGTTCTGGCGCATGTTGAAGTCCAGCCAGTCGTCATTGTGGAACCACGTCGAGGAGCCGTTGCCGCCGGGCGGGTGAAACGTCATCAAGTGCGCGCCGCCATCGCCTTTCCTCAGCCCGCGGGCCATCGCGCGGATGATCTCTTGCTGCGTGTCGTCGTCCACGCCGCGGTCGCCGCCGAGAATCCAAACGATGCCCTTGTCCTTGTATCGCTTGCCGAGCCACTCGCCGTAGATCTCGCCGTTCGCCGGTGTGAACAATGGCTGTTCATCCTTCACCTTGTCGTGCCAATAGCGGCCCCAGGTGGGCAGGAAGCCGACGTAGATGCCGCGCCGGTTGGCGGCGTCCACGATGAAGTCCACATGGTCCCAGTAGTCGTTGTTGGGGCCGTCCTTCGCGGCCGGGCGAGCGGGATCGAGGTCCACCAAAGGGAGGTGGCCGTAAGGATTGGGCACGGTGTGGCCGTCGAGTTCGCCGATGGCGACGGCCTGGACGAGGTTGAAGCCGTTCTGGCGCGGTTATCGAGAAGACGTTCCGCCTGCTCGCGGTTCAACCGGTGAAACAGTTCCCAGGTGGTGTCGCCGAGCCAGAAGAACGGTTCTCCATTCTCGGTGACGAGGAAACGGTGGTTGTCCGAGACCTTGAGTTTGGGCAAGGGCGCGGCGGCGAGCAGGAGCGCCGGCGCGGCCACGGAAGCGGCGGCGAGCAGAACGGCGAACAGGGGTGAAGTGATTTTCATGGCAATGTGACGGGTCTCAGTTCGGGTTAGCGGAGCCCGGCGACGCGATTGTTTATCCACTGCAAGTCGGCGAGCGCAGCCGCGCGAAGAAACGGCAGGTCAGAATAGGGCCGCGGCGTGGTGCCGCCTGATAGGAATTTTAATCCCCGGCGGTTGACGACCGCAACACGACATTTCGATCTGCCAACTTCCCGCCACGCCTGCAAGCCCCTGTTATCCATCCTTTCGGATGTGATATAGATCTGTCATCTCGCCTTCGACTGTCCGGCACTTGCAGCTCGGCGAAAAAGCCTGGAAACTTTCCACAGTTCTGAGGGGTGGGCGACCCCAATCGTGATTCACAAGATAGGGATATTGTCTGTCGTAGTTGCCGAAAGCAGGATTTCCCCCATTCGTGCCACTGCTTGATCCCCGGAGATTCCCCGCGCACAGTCGTGGCAGGACCAAACGACGGACCATCCCGAACCGCCCCGCTCAAGCAGTACTGCAGCGGGTGCGATTATCCACCAGCGTGCCACCAAATCAATCAGGGTCACCGATCAGGACAAATCCGGCCCAGTAGTAAGGGTGTTCGTAACGCAACATGGTATGGGCGACTGCCGGCAAATCGGCCTCGATTGGATCGCCCCGTTTCAGTGACATGCGGCGGGCCACGTCGTCAGCCTCCTCCGATTCTAGGTGTCGCAGCCAGTTTTTTGCTTCTCGAAGCGCTTCGGCCTTGGGCATCGCTCGCGACAGGTCTTGCCGCGTTCCCATCAGGTTGCGATAAAACCGGACCATCAGTAGAGCCGTGGCCTCATCGTCGACATTCCACAAGCTGAGCACCACGCGGCGACTTCCGGCGATGAACAGTGCCTGGGAGAAACCAATAAACCCTTCTCCAGCTTCCGCCCGTCCCAATCCCGTCTGGCAGGCGCTGAGCGTCACAAGTTCTGCGTTCATACTCCAAGTCGACATGATCTGGTGCGCCGACACGCGATCGTCGTGATATCGAGGAACGAGAGCGGCTTTCTCGGCCGAAGCCGGAGGACTTACAGATAGCATGATGAAGGAATGCAGGGGACGAGATTGGTCGAGAATGCCATGCGTGGCAAAGTGCACATAGTCGAACTGGCGGAGGCGATTGCTCTGGACGAGCTCCTCGAGATTCGCCTCACTCGCCTGATCTCCCAATAGAATCGTGGCCTGGGGGACAATACGGGCAATGGCCTCGACTTCCGACCGCGAATAGGGTAACTGCCGCAACTTTGCCGACCGTGTTTGGTTGAGCAGCGTGTCGATGCGTTGCCGAGCCACAATTGCCTGTTTGGCTGGCCGCGGATCGACCGTAACCTGCAATAATCCCGGCAGCGCCTTAAGGTCGAGCTGACTTCCGTCTCTCGAAATTCTCATCGTCGGAGTCTTATTTGCCGCCGACAGGGACTCAGTGATCGCTTGCTTCAAATCGGCCACGGTATTCGTCGTTTGGCCGGCATAACTGACCACCACGTCACCGCTTTTCAGGCCCGATCGAGCGCCGATGCCCTCCGCTTCGACGCCAGTCACGAGCAGCCCGTGGCTAGGGAGTTGATCGGCAGCGATGGCCAGTGGCTCGGCGTCAATTGGCTGGATTAGCGGGTCACCAACAGCAAGGATCTTTGCTGGCCCCAGCGAGGATTCTCGATTTTGTTCGCGTTCCTTCAACCACGCCAGAAAGGTCGCCGAGGGCGCATAGCTGACGGTGTACTTATCCGTTAGGACCTCGATGGGAATCCCCGCAAGATCTGGCGAGGGAAGCACTACGAGTCGTTTCACGGTGGGGTCGATCTCGCCGAGCAGTTCCTCCAGCGGCTCCACTCGCAACTTGGCGAGCCTTGCCGCGTCATCGCGCCACGGTGCCAACAGATTCTCTGGCTGGCGACTCCATTGATCGCGAACACGAGCGGCCAGTTGCCGGTCGCCGTCCGTCCAGCTCTGCCCAGGTCCAGTTCCGCGAATTCTGCGCCATATCGGTTCACCCGTGTTTCTTACCACGCCGATCCAGTGCTCGCCTTCAGGATCGGCCGGGCGCGGATGAGTGTACAAATCAACCCAGGCGACGAGTGCCGTATCAGGTGGCAAGTGTTTTTGGATGCGAGCTAGTTCGTAGGTGCTGCCATCTGCTGCTCCATAACGTTGGGTGATCGCCTGATTGTGCTGGCTGAGTGCCATCTGCAAGCGGTCTCGTGCGGCTTCGATTTGCTCGAGTGACGCTTGCTCGGCTCCGCTTCGCTCGGCCACGGATAACTGTTCGTCAACTTCCTGGAGCTGTTGGACAAGCCGCTGGCCCTCTGCACGCTCGCTATCGGGAAGCTGCTGCCTTTGGGCAGCGATTTCGTCGAACAGACCCCGTGCCAGGCTCTTTTCCAAGGCATCCCAGGCTGGCCGTGACTTGCCACTTTGCGCCAGCAGGGCGGCCAGGGAATCGTAGGGCGTGGCCACCTCGGCCAAAGCCCGCTGCAACCCCGAACGGGCCACGTTGCGACGAGTCGTTTCGAAACTGATCGCAGCCTTGGTCCAGGAAGCGATGGCTTCGTCATAACGGCCAAGGGCGTAGAGGTTACGTGCCATATTGTTCAGCGCGGTTGTGGTGTGGGGAGCACCCATCCCTGACACCCGCATGTGATGGCTCACGGCTTGGTCAAAAATGTCTTGAGCCTCCTTGAATTTCCCCATGTAATGCATTTGAGTGGCCAAATTGACGTAGCTGCGCGTTGTGTCAGGATGCGACTCACTAAGTCGACTGCATCGAATAGCCAGAGAACCGCGAAACTGCTCCAACGCCTCTTCCGATTTGTGTTGTGACAACAGGATTCTTCCCAGTTGATCATGTCCATGGGCCACCGTGGGGTGGTCGCCAAGCTGTGTCTTCCAGTAGTCCAGTGCCATGCGTTGAAACGTTTCGGCCTCATCGTATTTGTCTTGGTCGTGCAAACAAGTGGCCAAGTTCGTCAAGGCTATTGGATAGCGAGGATCTCGCATTTGTGCGACGCTTCCACGACCCGACGCAGTAGAGTCTCGGCCTCGGCATACTTTCCTTGCGAGGTGAGATTGCTCGCCAAGTTGTGAATGCTAAGCCAGGTGTTGGGATGTGCGTCGCCGAGCACTCGCCGGCGCACCGTGATGACGTGCCGCAAATAATAGTCCGCTTCGGCGTGCTTACCCAGTCGCGCCAGCACGGCGGCAAGTGCCTGCATCCCGAGCATGGTTTGCTCATGCTCGAGTCCTAATACGCGGAGGTAAATATCCAAAGATGTTTGTGCGGCCTCTCGCGCCTCTTGATACTTCCCGCCCTCCACGAGATTGAATGTCAGGTTGTTGTAGGTCTCAGCCAGATCGTGACAGTCCTCGCCATAGCAATCGCGGTAAATACTAATGGCCTTGCGACACAGTTGTTCGCCCTCCCTGTAATCTCCCCGTTGCGACAGGTTAAACGCTAGGACTTTGTAGATTAGTGCCAAGTCGGGATGTCGCTGGCCAAGTGATTGTTCGCGGATCTGCATCGCCTCGCGCAGTAATCGCTCTGCGCACTCATATTCTGTTTCGACATTTGTCAAGTAGATGGCGTAGTCCATCAACGCTGATGCCAGCTCCGGCGAGCTGGCATCCAGATGCTTGCGGCGAATGTCCACAATTCGCCCCAGGTGCGGACCAACTTCGCCGTACCTGTTCTGGTGGGACAGTTCTTCCCAGGCTGCCTTCAACTCGACTGGCTTCGGCCAACTCGCGTTGGACCTCGGGTGGTTGCTTAGCGAAATGCTTTAGTAATGTTGCGAGCCGCGCCATCCGCGACCTGCCAATGATCGTGTCCTTGATATTGTTGACGAATGTGCAGGATTTCTTCCGCGTGATCGACAGCCTCGCCGAAGGCACCTTGCTCTCTCAGACGGGTGATGTTCTGCTGCAATTCGCCGACGCGCCGAGCCTGATCGCCCGCCAGATTGCGTTTCCAGAGAGGGATTTCCGGGCTGCCCTGTGACGCGGCACTGAATTCGTCAGTCTGCCACACCGCTGTTGCTTGTGCAATAAATGGGCCCGCCAGGAACACGGCCACGAATGTCAAAATCGCGTTGTGAAATACGTGACAGAGTCGCATGGGTTTCCCTCTGTGCAGTCAAGGGGGACAGCAGAGTGTCGTTGACGAATGTAGAACTAATCGGCAGTATCGACGGGAAATGCTGTTGCTTGTACGACCGCGTCGGGCAGAACCTGCCGCAACTGCTCGAGCGAATTAGCAAATGGAACCGGGAGGCCCGCCATATCCTGGACTGGTCCGCGTTCGGTGCCCAAAGGAATGAATTGGCGGCCATCGAATTTCCACACACCATCGCTTTTCCGGCACTCCCGCCAAAGGCTCGGCTCAACCAATTCCTGCCAATCGAATTCATCCGGCAGTGGATCGCGCATCGCCACTGCAACAAACGCTTGCAGTCCCACATCATCGGTGAGCGGAAATACTTTCCGCGATTCCACTGGATAATGCCAGATTGATCCTGGTTCGAGCGGTCGCATTTGGGGTAGGCAATACTGTATTCGACCATCGGGATTGATTGCAATCAGGTAACAATACGCCGGTTTGTTCAATTGAATGCTGATACGCACGGTGTCTCCAAAACGCGTGCGAAAGCATTCCTTGCCGATCGTTCCCAAGGGCTGGGTGGGGTTTCCCCGATACCCTTCTATACTAACCGACGCAATAGCCAATGAGGGCTGCACCTCATTGACTGATTCCCCAGGCAACTGGTTTCTACTGGCTGGCACATTCTCGGCCCCCCGGTTTGTCTTGTCGGCCGAACGCCAGTAATTCTGATACCAGCAAGATACGGCAATCAGAAGAGACGCCACGATCGCGATCAGCGTGCTTCGCCAAAAGGAAACACCGATTGCCGTGGAATGGTTCGGGTGAGGACCCAGCGCCACTTCACCTCGGTCCAGACGCTCGAGATCTTCGACAATGTTGCCCATGTCGGCATACCGATCGCGAAGCTCTCGTTGCATCGCACCCTCGGAAACATGCGCCAGCTGTTGAGGAGCGTTGGGGTTGCGGTCCACGATCGGGATTGGCGGTCCGCTGCGAATCGCGTTGAGTATGTCGTTCCGATTCGCACCTTGGTACGGCGGTGACCCTGTCAACATGTGATACAGCGTTGCCCCGAAAGAATAGATGTCGCTTCGAGTGTCTTCGGCCTGTCCGCGAGCGACGGCCGGCGACATATAGGCGGGGGTTCCCAGTGGTAATCCGACTTCGTTGATCAGAATCGAATCGTTGGCAGTCGTCCTTCCCAAACCGAAATCGGTCAGAAAGGCTCGCTGACTTTCGTCAATCAGAACATTCTGCGGTTTCACATCGCGATGAAAAATACCTCGCTCTTGATGCGCGTAGTGCAACGCCCGGGCGACTTGCAGGGCGATATTCAGGGCTGCCGCTGAATGCATCGGACGGTGGTTGATAACCTTAGAGAGCGACAGACCTTCAATCAACCGCATCACCAGATACGGCGCTATGGAGGCCTTGCAGAATGATTCGATGGATACAATGTTGGGGTGTGACATGCGCTGCATATGGCGTGCTTCCACCTCGAAACGATGGATGACATCATGACACCCAAGGAGCTCGGGACGCAGGAACTTGATGGCCACTTTCCGGGCGTGACGCCGGTCCCAGGCCATCACGACAATGCCCATACCGCCGGTGCCGAGTAGTCCGAGAAGCTCATATTGGTCAACAGACCCAATCGTTGTCGACTTGCGCGGTGGCTGTACAACACCCGACTGGATTAGACGTTGGATGTCTAGCGGCAACGCCGTCGCCTGGTACGGCGGCTCGTCTTCGTGATTTGAGGAGTTCGGCATTCTTCTGGGGACGGTGATTCTGGCCGCCCTTCCTCGTATCGTTGGGTATGATTGGAATCGCCTCCCCACATTCTAGCTACCGGCGACTGCGGGATTCAATCAACTCGCAACGGCCCGGTGTTCGATGGGCCGAGGTATGACGTGTGCGCGTGTCATCGGGCAACAGGTTGAACGAGCGGCCACAGCTGGGACAAGTCAGATCCCGCAACTGGTCATTATCGACCACTTCGACCAGACTTCGGTGGAAAAAGGTGGAAAAACGGGTCAGAAGGTGGAAAAACGGGTCAGGACTCTTTTTCAGGTTCGGGGCTTTTTTAGGCTGCGGGGCGATCGGGGCGCAAGGGTCGGCAGACCTGGGGGAGCCCGCCGAAGCGGAGCACACGATCGTGGCGATGCGCGCGCGGCGGGAGCAGGCTTCGATAAGCCACCAACGGTGGGCGGATCATCTCACGCTCTTCTCGCTTCTTGGCTCGCGGCCCTGCCACCGCAGGCGAAGGCCAGGAATGACAGGCAGGATGCCCGTCTCACTTCTCCCATTCGTGAATAGTCCGGACCGAGGCTCAGACTGCTACGGACATCGTATCTTCACCACACCGCAGGAAATCGGTGGCAGCGTGAACCGTAACATCCGGCCTTCCTGATGCACGGCGGCCGATCGGGGTTGGACCACGTCTCGGCCATCCAGGTATTGCGGGCGGCCAGCTGGCCGGGTGCGATCAATTGCAGGGTCGCGCTGTCTGGGGTGTCACCGGTCACTTGCAGGAGTACATTTGCGGCCTCGTCCGACGGATTGACCGCCTTGACGAACAACGTCCTGCCGTCGGCGGACCTGGTGGCCACGGCGTTCAGCGAGCCCGCCTCCCCTTCCAGGGCAATTCGCTGCGGGGCATAGTGCTCGCGCCACAGCTTCATCACCACATAGTTGGGCGCCGGGAACCAGGTGCGGTGGTCGAAGTTGACAAACGCATTGTCCCAAGCGCTGGCCGAGACGTGGCGGAGGAACAACGCCGGGCCGCCGATCTCGAGCACGTCGCCGCAGCGTTCGAAGGCGTTCAGCAAACCACCGCAATACAACCCCGTCCGCCAGTCGGTGCTTTGCGCGTTCCATTCCGACACGTAGATCTTCAGCTGGGGATTCTTCGAGGCAGCGATCAAATCGCCTGTCCTGCGAAAGAACTCCTCGTATCGGCGCGGGCCGTCCGCGTACAAATCAGGGTTCTCGTAGTGGTGGATGCTGAGGTAGTCGACCAGTGCCGCACACCGGTCGATCAAGACCTTGTTCCACGGCAACCCGATCCCGTCCAACGCATAGCCCGCACTGCCGCAGGCTGCCAGCTTGATCGACGGATCGGCCTTCTTCATCAGCGGGGCGATCTGGCAGACGGCGGCGGCATATGATTCTGCTCCCATGCCCCACGTTTCGTTATCGATCTCCCAATATCTCACGCGGTACGGTTCGGGATGCCCGTTCGCCGCGCGGACTCGGCCCCACGTCGAATCCGCGGGTCCGTTGCAGTACTCGATCCAGTCTAGCACGTCCTGCAGGTAGGTCTCTTCCGAGTCGTGCTGTCGCCATTGCGGCGTACCGATGTTGACAACCAGCAGCGGCTCGGCGCCGACCTTGCGGCATATGGCGATGAACTCGTCCGTGCCAAAGGAGTTGGTATCCCGATCGTCCCACATCTCGATCGGGTACGAGCGACGTTGGTGCTGCGAGCCAATGCCGTCCTTCCAACGATAGGCACTGGCGAAGCAACCGCCCGGCCAGCGGATCACGGGCGGCCGCAACTCGGCCACCGCCTGTACCAAGTCGGGCCGGAACCCGCCCGCCTCCGCCCAGCTGTCGGGTACCAGGGAAACCTGGTCGATCACCACCTCCGCCTGGCCGCGGGCACCTACCTGAATCGTCGCCGCATCAGCGTTCTGCGTGGGCTGCAGGCGGAATGGGAACTCGCGCCACGCGCTGCCGGGGCCTGGCAAAGCAACTTCACCCAGCACCTGTTGCCCGTCGAGCAACCGCACGACCAGCCCATCCGCCTGTCCGCGCGCCCACAGCGACCCGCCATACAGTTGGCCGGCGTGGACTTGCAACGGCGTTTGTTCGAGGCCGGTCTCACCGTCAGCCGAGACGATCCGCTGGCTCCAGCAGCTGTTGCATGGCGCGGCCGACTCGAGGAAGACCGTGCCGGGCCCATACGCTTTCCAGTGTTTGCCGACCAGCGGCTGGATCAACAGCTCGGGCACACCCTCATACAGACTCTGGCCGTCCAGCGTGGCGACCTTCAGATTACGGTACTCCGCCTGCGTGGCCCAGGTGCCGACACCGACTTTGCCGCGGAGATGGGCCAGTTGGTCGTCGCGGAAGTCGATGATCCGCTGGTCGTCCAGGAACACTTCCAAATGCGGACCTTCGCAGCGAACGCGGATCCTGTACCAGCGGTCACGGTCGATGCTACCGGCGACGTGCTGGCCGACACCGTGCCATCGCTGCTCGCCGGTGCGGCCGCGCTCCAACCCGTGGCTCCTGTTGCCCCAGCCGCCGAGATTGGCCCAGTAGAAGTCCGCCTCGCCGCTCACGCGGAACAGCACAAGAAAGCCTTCCGCGCCGCCTGTCTTGCGGGCTTCGAGCGAGTATTCATAATCGGTCCACGCGGGGTCGCCGAACGTCCATCGATTGTTGACGCCCCCGCCCTGTTGTGCCACGACGTCATCTTCGATGCTCCATTGCCCGGCCGAGTTCAGTTCGAAGCTGCGGTTCCAAATCAGTTCGCCCCACAGCCCACCGTTGCACGAGTTGTAGATGTGTTCGAGGAAGTGGCCGTAGACCTTCTCGTCGATGCGGTTGATCACGCGATCTGGATGCACGGTCAGCGACACGTCGGCTGCATGCGTAGGGGCTGCGGCCAGGCAGGCGATCACCAGGCAGGAAAGCAAGTTGTGTCGAAGCATGGGCTGGATTCCGGTGGTAAGTACAGCGAGCAGTGGTAGGCATATTTTATTCCCCGGCTGTTGCTGGCCGCAAGCTAAGCCCCTCCATTTCGGTTCGCCTTGTGACGGCCTTGGGGGTTTGCTTCGTCATTCCCGGACGCCTGGCCGGGTTCGCGCGAAACAGGAGTTCAGCCCGAGGGGCTGGGCTTCCCCGGCGCCGGGTTGGGTGTGTGCCGCAACACAGCTCGCAAAGCAGCCTACTTTGTCAATTGGCTGGCGATGGATGTCTCGTGGAAGACCGGATCCAACGCGACGGCAAGCACGAGGCTGCCGATCGTCAGCTCGCCCTGCCCGGCGACAAGGGCGAGCGTTACCAGCATCAGCAGGGCTCCGCTCCACGGCCCGACCACGGGGATGAGCGCGCAGAGGACGGAGCAAATGGTTACGAACTGAAACATCGCCAGCAGGCTGTAACGGGGGCACGCTACAGCACTTTTCGGCGTCTGTGTTGTGTCCATCGCTCTCATCTCTGCCCCATTCATACTCGTCACGGCTGCCGATGTGAAAGGCTGTTCACCTGGAATTGCCTTGCTGTGTACAATTGCAACCGCAATCATTTGCTCGTGTTAACACCCCTCATAGCTGTCCGGTTAAGTCTGATATGAACACAACGGCGAAAAACCGCTCAAATCCCTTCGACGACGGCGATATGGACGGCGCGAAGCGGCGACCGAGGACCTATCTGAGCTCTATCGAATCGGTTGTGAAACTGTGGTTTGGGATGCGTGCGCCGGTGAACCCGATCGCGTATGCGGCGAGCGGAGTAACGCTGATGCTGTGGAAGTACTCTGTCGAGGCCCTGGCGATCTGGGTGAGTACTGGCTCGATCTATATGCCTTGGCATTTCCTCAATCCGCTCATCAGTGCTCGATTCGCCATGGTTCAAGGGGCGCCGGCATGGCTGGGTTGGGCCTGGTTCGTGTGGACATTGCCCTTTTTGTGGATCGGCATCACGATGAGCGTGCGTCGATCGGCCGATGCCGGAGCATCGCCCTGGCTCGGGTTTCTGGTGCTGGTGCCGGTCATCAATTTGCTCTTCATGATCGGCATCTGTTTCCTTCCCACGCGCCGCGGTGACTACTGGAGAAGGTCGGACCCGAAGCCTGGAGTACCGAGTGCTTGGGACGCGGTGATGTCGGTCGGTGTGAGCCTGATATTCGGGGGTTTCATGTTGGCCTTGACGGTGTACGTCTTGTCGTCGTACGGCGCATCGTTGTTCTTGGGCACGCCGATGATGATGGGGGCCATTGCTGGATACCTGTACAATCGGCGATCACGGCGAGGGTTCTGGGGGTCAATGGGTGTTGGCCTGGGGAGTGTGTTTTTCGCCGGTGTCGCGCTGTTGTTGTTCGCACTTGAGGGAGCTATCTGCGTGGCGATGGCGATGCCGGTGATGCTGCCGCTCGGTGCTTTCGGGGCCTTTGTGGGCAAGATGATTGCCGATGCATCGCGCCGGGCGCCACACGGTTTGGTGGGCGGTCTGCTGGTGCTCCCCCTCCTGGCACTGGTGGAAGCGTATTGGCAGCCGACGACCGAGTACGTGGTCATGACCCCCGTCGTCGTGGATGCGCCGCCCGAAGTGGTCTGGGACAAGGTGATTGAGTTTCCCGATCTGCCGTCGGACGAAGAGTGGTACTTTCGCTTGGGAATCGCCTCGCCAAAGCGAGCCCGCATCGACGGCCGGGGCGCACGTGCCACACGGTATTGCGAGTTTACGACGGGAACGTTTGTCGAACCGATTACGATCTGGAATCCGCCCACTCGCCTGGCGTTCAACGTGACCGAACAGCCGGCCCCCATGTTTGAGTTGAGCCCTTACGGCGACATCCATCCACCTCACCTGGACGGTTTCATGCGCAGCAACCGCGGAGAGTTTTATTTAGTGGCGTTACCCGGCGGCCGCACGCGACTGGAAGGCCGCACATGGTATGAAGTGCAGATGTTTCCACAGTGGTATTGGACGCTGTGGACCGACGCGATTGTCCATCGTGTCCACCTTCGCGTGCTGCACCACATTCGGGAAATCGCGGAGCAATAATTGATCGACCGCGATTCGGCATGCGCGCTTGGATCTAGCGGAAGCTGCGCGAGAATCTTCTTCGGCTCTTCGGAAATCGAGGAAAGCGTTTTTTCGCGAGCGGCCCGATACCATTCTGTGGGGTTTCGAGTCGGTCCATGAGCGAGCTGCTCGCCGCGGCGGTCTTCGCTCTCACTACCGAAGGAGATTCGGTACATGGCGGCTCAGGGCCGATTTAAATCCTGATCCGTTTCCTTTACATTCAACGCCCGGTTGTAGATGCGCAAATCGCGGATCTTGCCGCTGAAGTAGTCTTCGGCTCCAAATCCGATTAGCAGGTTCTTGTTGTTGGCAACGTTGAAGTCGACGCCGTGATTGATGCCGTGGTTATTGTGTCCGGAATAGTCCTGGCAATCCCCGCGGAGTTTCCAATAACCGACCGAACCGGAATCTTGATTGCTGATAGTTGGGTTCTCGTTGCCGGTCTCGGCCATAGCCGGTTTGATCGGCAGCAACACGCTTGTGGTCAAGGCCAGCAATACGTAGGGTTTTCATTGGATGGAACGATAGTTGCGTCAGCTGCCAACGCCAGGGAAATCGAACTCCTTGACGGTGAGGCTCTGGAACCGCTGGACACCCTCCGCGCTGATTCGAATGCGGATGTTACCTACTCCGTCGTGTTTTCACCAGACGGACGAATTCGCCTGTGGGATGTGGAAACGTTGCTGAAAACAGGCGAATCACCTTGAATCGTCACTGGTGCACCTGACGTACACCCGCCTTGCACCCGGCGTAGTGGTCCAGCCACTTTCGGTGGCTCTTGAGTGTGACAGCGGTATCTCCCATCAGGCGCGAGTTGGTGGACCTTGGCGGCCCCAAGCGTGATTCACAAGATAGGGGCATTATCTGTCGAAGTCGCCGAATGCAGGATCCCCCATGCCGTGCCACTGCTTGATCCCAGGAGATTCTCCGCGCGCAGACGTGGCAGGACCAAACGACGGACCATCCCGAACCGCCCCGCTCAAGCAGTGCCGCAGCGGGTACGATAATCCAACAGCGTGCCACCGCTGGTCGCTGTGGCATTTCAGCGTCAGTTCGTTCTCGCTTGTAGCTGAGCCCGCCGAGGGCTCAGTCTGAAGCTTGGCAGCTTCAGCTACCTGGCCGAGCCCACCCTTGTAGCTGAGCCCGCCGAGGGCTCAGTCTGAAGCTTGGCAGCTTCAGCTACCTGGCCGAGCCCCGCCCTTGTAGCTGAGCCCGCCGAGGGCTCAGTCTGAAGCTTGGCAGCTTCAGCTACCAGGCCGAGCCCCGCCCTTGTAGCTGAGCCCGCCGAGGGCTCAGTCTGAAGCTTGGCAGCTTCAGCTACCTGGCCGAGCCCACCCTTGTAGCTGAGCCCGCCGAGGGCTCAGTCTGAAGCTTGGCAGCTTCAGCTACCAGGCCGAGCCCCGCCCTTGTAGCTGAGCCCGCCGAGGGCTCAGTCTGAAGCTTGGCAGCTTCAGCTACCTGGCCGAGCCCCACCCTTGTAGCTGAGCCCGCCGAGGGCTCAGTCTGAAGCTTGGCAGCTTCAGCAATCCGACGATGAAGCCGTTCTGGGAAATCAGCGACGACGAGATCGAGAAGTGCCTCACGGCGACCTTTTGGCATCCGTCCATCACCGAGTACTTCCCCGGCGGCGGCATGAGCACGCGGTTTTGCACGCGGGGCGGCATGCCGGCCGCGATGACTCGCATCAATCTGGCCTCTGGTCTGGGTCCGGCCTTACAGATTGCGGAAGGATATACGGTCGAACTGCCCAGCGATGTCCACAGCGTGTTGGAGAATCGCAGCCATCCAACGTGGCCCACGACCTGGTTCGCTCCGTCGTTGACGGGCAAAGGCGCCTTCACATCCACCTACGAAGTGATGGATCATTGGGGCGCGAATCATTGTGTGATGACGCCCGGTCATGTCGGCCACTTGTTCATCACGCTCGCTTCGCTGTTGCGAATTCCGGTCTACATGTATAACGTGGATGAATCCCGCGTATTTCGGCCCCGTGCCTGGAACGCTTTTGGGACAGACAACCTGGAATCGGCCGACTTCCGGGCGTGTCAGAATTTTGGCCCGCTTTACGGACGAGTGTAATGACTGAAGCAGCATCCACAACGAAACCGCCTCGATCGCTCATCCACCCGCGTGACGAGATCATGCAGACGATGAGCCGCATTTATGGCTATCGCATGACGACGACCTCCGGCGGGAATCTCTCGATCCGTGATGAGGATGGCCTCATTTGGATCACGCCGGCGCGGGTGGATAAAGGGAGGTTGACTCGAAACGATATTGTCTGCGTCAAAGCGGATGGCACGGTGGATGGACTGCATCCGCCATCTTCCGAGTTCCCCTTTCACAAAGCCATCTACGATTCGCGACCCGACATTCGAGCGATCGTGCATGCCCATCCAGTCGCCCTGGTGGCTTTCAGCATCTGCCGGTCGGTTCCCAACACGAAGCTGTTCCATCAAACGCACTCGGTGAGCGGCAAACTTGGGTTTGCGCCCTATGCCTGCCCCGGCAGCGAACAGCTTGGGAAGAACATCGCGGCGACCTTTGCCGAAGGCTGCGACAGCGTCATCTTGGAGAACCACGGCGTGGTGGTCGGCGGCGATTCGCTCACCGACGCATTTCAGCGGTTTGAAGCGTTCGAATTCGCCGGCAAGACGCTCATCAAAGCTCGGCAGCTTGGCGAGATACGCTATCTGGACGATGCGCAGCTACAGCAGGCCGCCGAGCGGAGCGTCACGCTGGAACCGTTCGAGCCGACGACGGCCAGCGCCCACGAACGTGAACTTCGACGTGAACTTTGCGAGTTCCTTCGCCGCGGCTGTCGGCAGCGATTGCTGATCAGCACCGAAGGCAGTTTTTCGGCGCGGTTGGACGACGATTCGTTCCTGATCACCCCCACGCAACGGGACCGCGAGCTTTTGCAGCCCGAAGATATCGTGCTCGTCAGCGACGGTCAGCGAGAAGCGGGCAAGAAAGCCAGTCGCGCGGTATGGGCTCATCGAGCGAATCTACCGGAAGAACCCCGGCGTTCATGCGATCGTGTTCGCTCACCCCGTCAACGCGACCGCCTTCAGCGTGACCGACGTGCCGTTTGACACCCGCACGATTCCGGAAAGCTATGTCTTCCTGCGCGACGTTGCGCGTGTTCCGTACGGAGTCCAATACCGCGACGATGGCCGGATTGTCGATTACGTTTCGCCAAGCTCGCCCGCGGCCATCTTGGAGAACGACGGCGTGCTGGTCACCGGCGCGAGTGTGCTGGATGCATTCGACCGGCTGGAAGTCCTCGAATCCACCGCGGAAGCCGTCATCAATGCCCGTTCGATCGGGAAGGTCTCCGCCATGCCCGATGCGGTGATCCGGGAACTTCGCCAGGAATTCAAGTTGAATTGACAGAAGACCATCATTGTGGAGAGGTCGGTGGAGTATCCCTTGATGCCGCCAAAGCTGTTAATTTCAAAACACGTTCTAACGCAGAAAGAACGCAACCAGAAATGAAACGACTCCACAAAAAATCGTTTGGCATCCTGACCACTGCGTGGCTCATCGCGGCCACGGCGCAGGCAGCCACTCCCGCCGCGTTGATTCATGACGAAGGCGTTGGCCCGATTGCCTTTGCCGCGCGCGATCTTCGGCAGGCCCTGACGGCCAATGGCTACGCGGTCACGGTGCTGCCCCCCGGCGACCCGGCGGCGGCGAAGCCAGCCATCCGCGTCATCCTCACCACGGCGGAGGCCAGGCTGCCCGGCCAGCCCGCAACGCCGGGCTTGAAGCGGGAAGGGTATGCGATCGAGCGCGTCGCCAGCGGTTCGGCCACCAACTACTGGGTGATCGGCATGGACGCCGCCGGGGCGATGTATGGCGGCCTGGAACTGGCCGAGGCCGTGCGGTTGGCCGACGGATTGGACGGGGTGTCGAGCCGGCGAGCGAATCCCTATCTCGAGCAGCGCGGCATCAAGTTCAACATCCCCCTTGACGCCCGCACGCCGAGCTACTCGGACGATTCGGATTCCGCCCAGGCCAACATCGCCAACATGTGGGACAAGACTTTCTGGGCCGACCTGTTGGATGACATGGCGCGGCATCGCTTCAATCTGCTTTCGCTTTGGAGTCTTCATCCCTTCCCCTCGATGGTGCGCGTGCCGGAGTATCCCAACGTGGCGCTGGCGGACGTGAAACAGAAGGCCGGCCCGATCTGGGACGCGGGCGGCACGGGCGTGGGCATGTATGATCCTTCCTGGGAACTGACCACGCTCAAGACGATGAGCATGGACGAGAAAATCGCCTTCTGGCGCTGGGTCATGCAATACGCCCACGACCGCGGCATCGCCTGCTACCTCATGACGTGGAACATCTTCACCTACGGCACCGAGTCGAGCGGCTATGGGATCACCGATTCTCCCACCAACGCGGTCACGAAGGATTATTTCCGAAAGTCCGTGCGGGCGGTGCTCAACACCTATCCCCTGCTGGCGGGCGTGGGCTTGACCACCGGCGAACACATGCGCGGCCTGAACGGCGCGCAAAAGGAACAGTGGGCTTGGGACACCTACGGTCTGGGCGTGGCCGACGCGGTGGCCGACGCCCGGAATCCCGCCAGCCCGTATTACGCGCCGAACCGGAAGATCAACTTGATTCACCGAGCGCATCAGGCCGACCTCAAGCGGATCATCGAGGTGTTTTCCGACCTGCCGGGCCGCACCGACGCGGAGTCCACCCTGTGGTTCAGCTTCAAGTATTCCCAGGCGCACATGCTGTCCTCCACCAAGCCCCTGTTCATTTTTCAGAAGGACTGGTTCGACACGATCCCCGACGGGAGCAAAGTCATATTGACCGTGCGCAACGACGACACCTACTACTTCCGCTGGGGAGATCCCGACTTCGCCCGCGCCTACATCACCAATCTGCCCGACCGCTCGAAAATCGCCGGCATCTACATCGGTCCGGACGGCTACACCTGGGGCAGGGAATACGTGAGCACCGAACCTGATTCGCCCCGCCAATTGGTGATGCGGAAGATGTGGTATTTCTTCCAGATTTACGGACGGCTCGCCTACGATCCGACGATGCCCAACAGCCGCTTCGAGGCGCTCCTCGACGAACGCTTCCCCGGCGTTTCCAGCCCCAAGCTCTACGAAGGCTGGGCTACGGTCTCGAAAATCTTTCCGCTCATCACCCGGTTCTACTGGGGCGAGTACGATTTCCAATGGTATCCCGAAGCCTGCTGGAGCCGCGAGGGATTCGAGACCGTGGAGAAGTTCATCAAGCCCCGCTGGGATCCGATGAAGGCGACCGAGGACGGCGACCGGCCGTTGCTCATGTCGGTGAAGGAATTCGTGGACGGCGTGCCGCCCGCCGGACGGCTGACGCCCGAACAGGTGGCGGATCAGTTGCAGCAATTCGCCGAGCGCGGCCTGGCGAGCATCCAGGGACTCGATGCCGGGACGGACAAGGAACTGCGCCTCACCCTGGGCGACATCAAGGCCATGAGTTTGCTGGGCCGCTATTACGCCGAGAAGATTCGCGGCGCGGTGGCCCTTTGCCGGTATCAATCCGGCGGCGATGCCGCCGACCACGCCAAGGCGCGGGCGCACCTCGTCGCCGCGTCAAACCACTGGAAGGACTACGCCGCACAATGGTCCAAACAATACGTCAAGCAGGTCCTCACGCGCATGGGCCAGTCGCCGGTGGACATCGCGGGCATCCAGGCCCTGGTGGACGCGGACATTCCGCCCGAACTGGCCGCCCCCAAAGACTGATGCACACTGACATCCGATTCCATTCATCGTGGCTGAAGCATTTCGGCATCCTGGTTCTGGCCGCCAGTTGCCTTGGCGCAAGCTGGGCGAAGGCGGACTTTACCCATCCCGGCGTCGCCCACAGCGCGGAAAGCATCGCCTTCGTCCGGGCCAAACTCGAAGCAAAGCAGCAGCCCTGGACGGACGCCTGGAAGACGGTCAAGTCGTCCCGCGGAGCTTCGTTGTCCTGGACTCCTCGGCCTCGCGAGCACGTCGAGCGCGGTCCCTACAACCGGCCCAACATTGGCTCTTCGGACTTCAGTGCCGATGCTGCCGCCGCCTACATCCACGCCCTGTGCTGGGCGCTCACAGGCGACCCGACGCACGCCGAGAAATCGGCGGAGATCTTGGATGCCTGGTCGGCCACTCTGAAATCCATCAGCAACCACGACGCCCGCCTGCTTGTGGGCATGAGTGGTTACAGGTTCACCGTCGCCGCCGAACTACTCAAGCACACTTGGAACGGCTGGCCCGCGGACCGACAGGAACGTTTCGCCCGCATGGTGCGCGAGATCTGGTATCCGGTCATCCAGGACTTCTACCCCTCAGCCAACGGCAACTGGGACGCCGCCATGCTCCAGACGATGATGGCCATGGGCGTGTTCCTCGATGATCGGGCCATGTTCGACCGGGCGAAAAACTATTTCCTGAACGGCGCAGGCAACGGCGCGATCGGCAACTACTTTAAGGAGTCCGGTCAATGTCAGGAAAGCGGCCGCGATCAGGGCCACACGCAGATGGGATTGGACTTCCTCGCCGCCACCTGTGAAACCGCGTGGATCCAGGGCGTTGACCTTTACGGCGCGCTCGACAACCGACTGCTCACAGGCTTCGAATACACCGCCAAGTACAACCTCGGCCAAGATGTGCTCTACGAACCCTACCGCAGCTTCGAGGGGCGCTACCACTACAAGGCGATCTCGGACAATTCGCGCGGACGTTTCCGTCCGATGTATGAACGCGTGTTCAATCACTATCACAACCGGAAGGGACTCGAGGCGCCGTTCACCTGGCAGGCGGTGGAGCGACTGCGCACCGGTCGTGGCGACAGCAGGCGCCTTCGAGATGGAGCGGACGCGGCGCTCGACACGTTGATGTTCGCCGATCAACCGGCCAAGTTCAGCAGCACCGCAACGTCTGCCCAATAGCCCCGGATCGTCTGCTTGGACACCATGCGGTTGACCGTCACCAGGGGGAAGGAGACGCCATGAAAACGATTCACACCTTCATCTCCAAACGCATGTTCCGATATTGGGCGATCTTTTGCCCCGCACCGGTCTTCCCAGTTCACTTGCCAGTGCCGCCCAGGAAACGCTGCCGCCGTTGGTGGATGGCCGCGAACCGATCCTCCCGCACGCGGGAGGGCGCTTGGAAAATGTCGAAGGTTGTGTCGAGCGATGATTCGTATTGCCAAGACTCGCACCGAAGGCAATAGCTTCACCTGGAACGGGAACCAGCGATATGCCCGAACGATAGATCGACAAACCGAAAGCACGTAAACCCGGATACGAGCGGCTTGACTGCCCAATCTGCCACGCTAGAATCAGTCGTAATATACACTCAGAGTATACTACTCAAGGCGAATCGCAGATGCAGAAGTTCGTCGGACGGCAGGCCGAATTGCAGCTCCTGGATCGGCTGTGGGGTGCCGAAGGAGCACAGCTGCTGGTCCTCTACGGGAGGCGCCGGATTGGCAAGACCAGGCTGCTGACCCATTGGATCCGCCACCGATCGCGGCGTGCGATCTACTGGGTGGCGACGCCGTCAACGGCAACCGAGCAGTTGCGATCGTTTTCGCAGGCGGTCTACAACTTCGCCAACCCGGAAACACCGGCGCCGGCCGCTTTCTCCTACGCCTCCTGGGAGCAAGCGTGGGAGCAGTTGACCCTTGTGACGCGGGACGAACGAACGGCTCTTTGCATCGACGAGTTCACTTATCTGTTAGCCGCCGATCCCACCGTTGCTGCACGCCTGCAGCACGCTTGGGATCAGTCGCTCAGTCGCCAGAACCTGGTCCTGGCGCTTTCCGGTTCACATCTCGGGATGATGCATCGACACATACTGGCTCCCAGCGCTCCGTTATACGGTCGTGCCAGTGCCAGGCTGGAATTGCAGCCGATGCCGTTCGGTGCCAGCCAGGAGTTCTTTCCGGGGTATGCGGCAGCGGAACGGGTTGCCATCTATGCGATCTTCGGCGGAGTGCCGGCTTACTGGGAGCGTGTCGACCCTTCGGTCACGGTCAGCGAGAATATCCGCCAGTTGCTTCTGTCAACGGGTAGCCTGCTGCACGACGAGCCGCAACTGCTGCTGCAAGATTTCCTGCGGGAACCCCAGAACTACGTGGCGATCATGCGGGCCATTGCGTCAGGGGACCGCGAGCAGAAGGGAATCTGCGCCTTCACCGGGCTGACGCAAGGGCATGTGTCGAAATATGTGAGTGTATTACAGGAGTCCGGCTTCGTCGAACGCCGCTTATCCGTGACAGCTCCGCCCCAGTCGCGATCGGGCCGTTACCATATCCGGGATCCGTATCTGCGCTTCTACTATCGATTCCTTGCATCGCGGCAATCGCAACTGGCGTTGGGTGTGCAGGATCAGGTGTTGGCTGAGATCAAGCGTCACTTGATCGATTTCATTGGCACGCATACTTGGGAGGAGCTATGTCGGGAGTGGCTGCTGCGGGCCGGTCACAGGCTGACTGCCCGATTGAATGCGGACGGCGACGTGCTCGTCGATCAGGTCGGAAGCGTCTGGACACGCGACGTGCAGATCGACGTTGTGGGCATGAATCGTATGACGCGAACCATGCTCCTTGGAGAATGTAAATGGGGAACATCGGCGGCGGGCCGACAAGTCCTGACCGATCTTCTGGCTAGGGCGCCAAAGGTTGTGCCACGCACAGGAACCTGGACCGTTCACTTCGCCGGTTTCGCCCGTGGCAGTTGGACGACTGCCGCCAGAGCGTTCGCCCAGTCCGTACCGGATGGTTCTCTCCGCGGCGACAATTGGTCTTCTCCAGGAATAACGCTGTTCGATCTGGAAGAAATCGACCACGATCTGACGGAATGGTCGAGCGCATGCGTGGGGAATGATTGGGATGTCGAAGGGGATCTGAAACCGCAGGGATAGTTCGATGCCTACTTTGAAGAAAAGGTAGTGTCTTAAGAAGAGAAGCAGGTGATGCTCGACGCGATCAGGGATCATTCATGTCGGTGCGCGCTATGTGAACGACAACACCTCTGTCACCGCCGAGGAAGAGTTCACGGCTTTGTTCGGCCCAACCAAAGAGATCGAGAAACTGACCGGCAGGCCGTTCAAAACCATGATGCAGGCGGATGTCCCCGGCATGTCCTGGGGCACCGTCCAGGCCGCCGCCCGACACGGCATCCCTTATGTGTTCCTGTTCAATAACGGGTTCACCCGGGTGGGCCTCTCGATGGAGCTTTCGTTCCACCCCTTCTGGTGGATCGGGCCTGACGGCCAATCCAAAGTCCTCTGTATCCAGGCTGGCTCCTATAAGCCCTGTGCGCTGATCAAGGGCAAGTATGTCTGGCCGTCGATGATGGGACAGACCGACCGAAGCAAGCTCTCCGCAGTCGTCAGGACCGAGCACTCCCGCGAAAACTTCATCGACGCCTACCTCTGGGGTACGGGACTCCCTCGACATAACAACATACTTGAGACGCTGGAGCATGATCCGCTCTACCCCCACGACATCCTTCCCATGTCGTGGGCGCTGGCTGGCAACACACCCGTGGACGCCGACCTCCCCGAGGCCGCCAGGAGCTGGAACGAGGAATACGCCTATCCGAAGGTGATACTCGCCAGTTCCACCGATATCATGACCGCCTTCCACGAGAGATATGGCGACATCAGCCCGGTTCGTCCAATGCGGATACCCGTTCCGATCTTCGAGTCGCCGGCAACAACCTCGGCGTGGCAATCGAATCGCCCCGGACCACGCACGATGCCAATCTCCACTTGTTCGTCGACGACGACTGGATCGACAGCCAGCAGGGGTTGACGCCTCATTGTTGGCTGAGTCTTTGGCCGACGGACGTTTGCTGTTAACCGACGACCAGGACTTTCTTGCTTTTGCTGCCGACGCGGTCATACAGCAAGCTGTATTTGCACCGATATCCTATTGGCCTCAGCAGAAACGACGAGTTGGCGACCTCGTGAACAGGGTCATCCACCCCCGAGAATGGTTTGTCTCGCGCGTCAAACAATAGCGTGATGCCGGCAACGGATTGAACCGGCCTCGGCACGCCGCCGGTGTGGTGGTGACCGTCGCGCTCGGCCGCCGGGCATGTGGGTGGGTCGATACCCCGGGTGCGCCGCGCAGCGCGGCGACCCGGGGCTGTGGAGTGCCACCGCGTCGCGGTGGAATCAGGAAGCGTGACGAATCAATTCAGATGTATGGCATTTGACGGACGCCTCTGGGGAGGCGAGCGCTGAGGTCCGGTTTGAGTAGGTGTGCCAAGCCCGCGTGGAACGTCGTGGCACCGGGCCGCACGTAATTACGGGCGCCGGCACACCCGAATGCGGCCGCCACACATTCTTCATTCTCCGCCACACTCTCCTGCCGCGGCTTGGCTCGCATGCCACGTTGGCGGTGCGAGCACCACCCATAGTTTTGCATCCGGTCTTCAAATCAGTCGGCGAGTTGCACGATGCGAAAATTGTCAAAGCGAATCCAATGTGCAGCGTCTGCCGGACCTTGGTAGCACTGAAGGCTAACCATATCTTTACCGGGAGGTGGAAGCTCACCTTCACCGGCGGTCTGGAATTCCCCTTCGAGATCCTCGCGGAACTGGGCTGTCCATTTCCTGCCGTCGACAACCAAGCGCAGTTGTACCGTCTTGTGCGGCGCGGGCTTGCGGCCGGGAATGATCCACAGATCGCCGTCGATCCGTTCGTGAACCAGCTTGAAGACAGGCTTGTGCTCCTGATACCACGTGATGCCGGCCTGCTCATACTGTTGCGTCGGATCGCTGGTAAATGTCGTCGTCACCTCCACCGCGAACTTTGTCTTGGAGCGATCGGGGGTCGCGCGTAGTAAGGCGTTATTGACCGTCTCCGCGTGGCCTGGTTCGACGCGAATTTCCAGAGCGCCATCCTGGATCCGCCAAGCGTCAGGGTGCTCACGGAGCCACGTCCAGCCATCACCGAGTTGTTTGTCAAAGCAGTCCTCAAACAAAACACGGGGCTCATCAGCCACCACCCATCCGGCCAGGATCAGCACCGGGACAAAAAAGAAGAAAACACGGTTCATGGTTCGACGCTCCAATTGCCTAACGAACAAAGAACTCATCCGCCTTCGCAGGGCGACCGACCGTAGTATATATGTACGTGCCGCTCCTGCCTACGCTGGCGATAGGGAAAGCAGCCTGGCGAAGGGAGACTGTCTGATTGTGTGGTGCCACCAAAGTCGTACAGGAAGGAACCGTTCCCAATGTTGCCGAAACCGGTGTCCACGGTTCCGTCCACATTTCACCTCATCACCGATGCGAGACTATCGACGATGTCGTAAAAGCAACGGCCCGGATTAAGCAATCCGCCATCTGGCTGCTCTGTCAACCGGCCCGAAGTGCCGAAGATCGCGACAGACGGATCTGGGGCAGGGTTGATGCCGTATGTCGCAGGAGCCAACACAGGAGCCAACAGACACCCTGCTCCCATTCTTACCCTCCTGAAGTCTAGCCCGGATTATTCACGAATAGGAAGAATGGGATACCGTTGGCCACGTAGCTGACACTTGGCGCACCTGGCCACTCTGTCAAGAGCACTTCCAGGGGCACGCTCTGCATGTCACCAGCTGGCACCACCACAATCCGACGCACGACCGGAAGCTCGGGAGTCTCTTCCAGCCACGCCCGTAACGGCGCGATGCGAGTCGCATACAACGCTTGCGCAGTTGCGTGCCAGCCGTTTTCGTCTTGCGCACCGGTTGGCGTGAGCAGCCGTTCACTCAGTGTCTTGCGCTGTTCGCGATTGAGCGGCAACGTCAGCCAATGTCTGACCACGGACAAGCTCCAAGACCAGAAACGGACGCCCTTCGCATACATCCACATCGTAGATCTGGGCAAGATTCGGGTGATTGAGCGTTGCCGGGGCCCGCGACTCAGCGCTAAATGCGCCCTGTCGATGACATCACTTGATCACGACTTCGCGGGGCAATGCTGGATGTCGGCACGGATGATATCGCTATGGTCCGGTACAACCCGGACGGGACCTTTCTCTGCGAACAGGAACTGGATTGGTGGCACACCAGGAGTCCTTATCCCTCCAAATACGGCACCTGCCGAGAGTACGAGACCAGCTTCTCAATACTCTCACATGGAGGCGTGACATCCTGCTGTTGGGACGCGCACGGGAGAAACATGATGGGGAGTCTCACAGAACACTCGTTGGCAGAGATACTCGACAACGAAGCATCCTGCCACTTCCGCGATTCGTTTCGGTGGGACATCCGCCCAACCGAGAAATACCGACGATGCCTTGCTCGGCCCACATGGCTACGAAGCATGGCATACCAAACCCTTGCTCTGTTCAACATCCGTTATTCGGCTATAACTTCCTGGCGATGTACTTCATTCTAGTCGTGTTGTGGGCACTGCAACATCGTGGTGAAAGAGTCTGCGCACTGCTGCGAAATTGGTTTCTGGTGTACATCGGCGGATTGTGTTTCGGACGATATTTGCTGCAGCGACCTTCCGAGAGTTTTCTGCTCAAGAGTCTGGCACTCGTCTCGATCTTGGACGTTACGAGACAAGCCTTTCAGCAAGTCTGACGCGATGTCATAACGTCGATCCTATTCTCCTGGAGAAGTGTTTGAGTCACAGCGCGGCAAATTCGGCGCATTCAGCACTGCCCGGTCCAGGGCGATGTGCAGGTTGTAGGTGAGCAGGAGCGAATACACTGCCCAGAGCATGAAAGTCACGCCAGCCATCTCGAGAAACTCCTCAATGACGATCTCGACGATGTGAAAACCGGACTTGCGTTCGACAAAATTCGCGACCATGTCCATTCCACCGGCACCCATGACGAGGAACGTAGCGCCAATCAAGAAATTACTCATCGCGCTCCGAACACCGCGGAAATACTCTCTCACGGCATACATCATGGCCAAGAGGTATAGAAGGAACGGGCCTGCGACAACGACGCCCCATAGGCCTGTGTAGGATATCATCGTGCCACTTCTCGTTCCTCCCGGCAAGAAATAGTCCAGCTTGTAACCGATATACTCATGGAATTGCGCAATCTCGTCGATCGAAAGAAGCAGGAATATGAGCGACAGCCCGGCCAGGAGCCACCACCGGATACGTGAATAGTCGATATTCCTGCAAACAAAAAGCCCCAGGAATACAGCGAGAATGAACAGTTGGATCGAGGAATACCAAGTTGGAATATTGTTCTCTTGTTCTAAATGGAACATTTGAGAGAGCTTCCAAAAGGGATCGCCGGCAAAATAGTTCAACAGGAAGGCAATCACTAAGAAAATATCAACGCAGAATAGGAAGCGAATAAAACGAGGAAGCGGTTTGAACACGGCGTCTTCTCCAGATGTGTTGGAATAGGGTGGTTGTCGTTCGAGCATAGACTATAACGGTCAGTTGCGTTTAGAAAACAGAGTCATTGAAGGTGCACTCTTAATGCCAGATGCCGAGCCGAATTGTACCACTACTGGAATCTAGCGCAGAGTGACCAGTGACACCGTATTACCCTAAATAACGTTGCGTGATTTGTGGTCAGTCCGTCATGCGGCACGTCGTTCCGCGTATTGTTTTTGTTTCACGGCGTCGTGGCGACGCAGATATTTGTTCACTTCGCGCATCAATTCGTTCATGTCTTTGCAGCGATGATTTCGCGTCACGTTGGCATGGAGGTCTTTCCAGACGCGTTCGATTTTATTGTGGTCCGGGCAATATGGGGAAAGGAAGTGGAGTTCCACCCGATCTTCTAAAGCTAATAGCGCCAGCCTTGTACGCTCACTCTTGTGAATGCGGTAGTTGTCGAGAATCAGATGGATCTTGGATGCATGCGGATCCGAGCACTCGAGAACTTCCGCGATCGCCACAGGGCAAATCCCTCTCACCAAGTTGCGGATGATCTTACATCGCATGCGGTAAACGCCATCCGGCGCACGCTGGGCATCTTCATCGAGTTTCTTCCGAACACGCGGGAGCAACAACTTGAACGCTTCTTGGACACGGTGCATCCAACTGGTACCGTACATGTGGGACTCCTTGCGTTTCTTTCCGGGAAAACGTAACTTCTTATGGAAGCCCTTTTTACGTAAATGATCCAGCTTCGCGCAAGTCTATTTAGACCCCTGCTCGACCCGGAGCAACTGGTCGGCCTTCACCTCTCACAGCGTTTGTTCTCAACCGTCCGGCCAGCAAATCATCAATTCGGACACGAGCGTCGGGGTAGATGTAATGTCTTTGTAGTCGCGACTAAGAAAGATGTTACCATGACTGATGATACCGCTTCGGTCAGATTCTGCCGTGCGCGTCCATGAAGTACAGGGTATCCCCCCGGTGGAGCGCAGGACACCACCGGGTCGCCGCCAAGCGTCCCATATAGACCTGTTGATTCGAATCACGCGGGACGTTTATGCCTTCCGTTGCGAAGACGAGTTGCACGAGCCCCGAACAGTCGACGCCCCTCGCGGTCTTGCCGCCCTAGCGATAAGTGGGGCCAATCAATGAGCAGGCAACTCGTAGGACGCGTTCGATGCGCGGATCGGACGCTTCGGGGATTATTACGCAAGACGCTGCCGGTATGCACACCAGGTGGCCAGTGGGCAACTGGCCCGCAACCGCGTCCCCTCCGCGTGCGATCGTCCTACGCACATCGCTGGTCAGCGAGTGGAGGAACGCGCAGATTTCCCCGGCTGATTGTTGGCGTAATGAAAACCGTCTCCAAACACCACGTGCGACTGGGAACATACGGTCCTCTTCACTCTTCCAGCAGGGAATTCGAGCCGACGCTAAGAGTTCGTCAAGCCGCAAATGGACCGCCATCTATGTGCTGAGCATTCCCAGGGCCAACGCGTTAAACGCACAACAATTTGGCTGGCAGGAATTCGGCTCGAGCCCCTTGGCAGGCGTTGCCTGTGGTCCAGGATGCCGTTCCACAACGATCACACTGAGCTACCTGGAAACTGGCGAATTTCTATCGCTTTCATCAGCAATTGTACACCGCGCCGGGCATGCGATCGATGATTGCCAAACGTACCTGCAATCGCAATAGGTCCTTTCAAGCTTGCATTTGTCTCTACAAGCTGTTAGGTACATAGAAAGAGGTACCTGCACTGTCGCGCAACGCATAGCTTTCGCCGCCCCCAAAACCTGCTGGTTCAGCGTGTTACCAGTCTGTCGTGTTATGGGCTTACAGAGGGGAGACTTTGTTATGGCGCAAACAAGGGACGAAGGTGAAGTCGCGTTCGAGGTACTCAAGAGATTTGGCGGCAAATGGGCGGTGCTCGCTGCGATGAGTATGAGCATGTCGCGCAAGGGGATCGTGTTGCCGCCGGAGATTCACGAAAAACTCAAAATCGCACGCGTGAAGATCGGGTCCGGCTGCTTCTCACCCTGTGAAGCCAGCTGTGCACTGGCGGATGTGGAAGGTCGACTTTTTTCGCACTGCCACCTGATCGACGACCAGGAATTCATGGACTGGTCGAATCTGCTGGGCGAGGCGATGCAAGGGAAGTTGGACTTCGAGCGAATCGCCGGGATTCCCGCCCTCGCTCCAGTCAAAAATGACTGCCAGTTCCTGGGTTGTAGCTGCTCCGACGCTGCCCGGACTTGATCGGACTGGCTGCGCGAGGCGGAACAGTGCTGCTGATCTGGCATCAATTGAATTGGGAAGGCGACAACTTTCGAATGGCTGCCTTGCCTCGACGCGCGTCACAACCGTTCATTTGACTTGCCTCTCACAATGACTGAAGTGTGCGTATCGCGGGCGATTATTCACGTCTTGACAGCCGGCGGACAAACTCCTTCTGTGCGACACTCAATTCGGAGAATTCGCGATGTTACTATCACAACGGCTTCGATGTCCAGCGCCTCACACAGGTTTTCGAAAGTTGACAATGGCCGATTCAGCAGTGGAGCCGCAATCGCTTCAGTTCCGCCGCTCACGAGAATCGTAATCGACTCGATAATCATCGAAGGACGCGGTTTCACACTGATTCCTTCCGAGAGTGAGCTGCCAACCGCGTCGAGAGATGCTTCGTGAAACGACATCTCAGCGACGATCCTGGACATCGCGGGAGCCGAACTGCCTGACCATCTGGACGGCCGTCCGATCCTTGGGCCGCGGGCAGAGAAACGAGACCATGTGTTCGCTGCACGAGATCTCATTGACGAAGTGATGGACCACATACGTTGTGTCAGAACCAAGCAGTTCAAGTACATCCGGAACTACACGCCGGAAAACGGCTATCGGGAATGCGAGTACGTCCGGGACAACCGTCCCATGCTGGCCGAGATCTTGCAGCTCCATTCTCAAGGGAAACTGACCGAGATCCAGCAGGTGATTCTGGCAGAACGGAAAGCGGACGAAGAGCTGTACGACATCCAAACCGATCCGCATGAAATGCGCAATCTTGCTCAAGACCCACAATATCAACAAACGATCGCCAAGCTTCGAACGCTGCTGGACGGGTGGATTGAGGACACAAATGACCGAGGCCTTGCACAAATGGAATCGGGGCATAGGTAGCTTGTTCTGCGACAGAGCGATCGTGTGCCCTCGAACACTCCGCCATCCTAATCGAGAAATGCATGAACGAAGCTCCCGCGTGGGCGGCCTTATGATCAAGTTCGTGGTCAATGTCCGCTGTAGCGGCCCAGCGACTTTCGGCGGCATTCACATCGGGAACGATGATCCCGCGGAAGTTTCCCTGGCGGGCGGCCGCCATAGCCATGGAAAGTGCGCGCTTTCTGCGAAGCGCGTGGCCCCTTCGCGTGATAGTTCGCCGACGACGGCGTATTCCCCGAAGCGATCTGATGCGATCTGGCCACTGCCGGCCAGTACGCCCAGCGAGATCGGCAGGTCGAAGGAGGAAGCCTGCTTGGGCAGCTCGGCAGGGGCCAGGTTAATAACGATGCGGTCTTGCGGCCGCACAAAGCCCGAGTTGACCATGGCGCGGTCCACTCGGTGGCGACTCTCGCGCACCGCCGCTTCGGGCAGCCCGACCAGGATGGTCTTGGGCATGGCGGTCGGGGAGACGTCGACTTCGACGCTCCCCGCATCGATGCCCAACAGCGAGAATGTATGCAGTTTGGCCAACATGCTATCGCCTCACGTTGGCCCGCGTTTTTCCAAGGCGTCGCACACTTATTGTGCCGTCTTTCCAGAGCCATTGCAAGTCCCTGGTGATAGCTGTTTCATAGGGTGACATACGTCTGTCACCGATGCTCCGACCGGACGGCAACTGCAGCCGGAACAAGTTCAATAATGTTTTTCGGAATTCTTGAGGGCTTGGCGGCCCAAAGCGTGATTCATGAAATAGAGGTATCGTTTGTAGTGGTTGCCTGAAGGAGGATTCCCCTTCCCGAAATGACGGTCCCGGCCAATACAGCGGATGCCACCACCCATTGCTTCCCCACCACAACGTGGCTTCCCCACTACAACGTGGTGGCACTCCGCAGCCCAGGCATCGACGTGCGGCCAGCACGGCGCACCCTGTGGTCACGCTCCTCGACTGAAGTGCAGCCCGCAGAGCGAACGACCGAAAAATGGCCCAGGACCCACGCCGTGGCGAAGCCACAAGTGCAGTCCTGGGTATCGAGAAGACGGGAGACGGTGGCCGAGCGAACAAGCATCCATCCCAGCGGCGGTATGGCGAGGCCGCATCCATCCGCGGTCCAGGTCGCAAGGTGCGCCGACGCGCGAAGCACGCCGCGGCTCTCTGTCGGTCTCGGCCGAGCGCCGGTGGTGTGCCATGTCTGGGGCTCGACCGATCGAATGTTGGCTGCGATGGTAGCTCACCAGTTGTTGCCTCCGTCGGGATGAACCCGACGGAAGGTTTCCAGGAAGGGACCAAGAAATCAGGTGTCTGCTTTCCTCTTGCTTTCCTCTTGCGCTCCTCCTGCGCATCGATAATGAACCTGCCTCATCAGAGTCCAGCATGAGTAAGAACTCGGCAGAGATGTCCGCACTTGGGAGTGTACCATGCGAAGCAAGATTATGGTGTATTTGTGCGTGATGACGTTCATGGGTGTTCGTTTTGCGGCGTTGCGGGGCGATGAGCCGAAGCAGGGGACTGTGACCCGGGCGATGCTGGGCGGCGAGGTCGTGCTGGAGACGGTCTACCTCTCGCCAGGCGAATTCATGATGGGCAGCACGCCGGAAGAAAAACTCTGGGCGACGGGCATCGAAGGTGGTGCCCAGCCCGGGACAGAACGCGAGTCATACGAAGGCGAACAACCACGACGCATGCATGTGACGTATGGATTCTGGATGGGCCGCACGGAAGTGACGGTCGGTCAGTTCCGGCGGTTTGTCGAAGAGTCCGGGTACGTCAGCGACGCGGAGAAACCTGACGGAAGAACACAGTGCTTCAACCCGCAATGGACCCACTACAACTTGACGACTCAGATCACGCATCCGTGGGAGCCAATGCCCGGAAAGAGCTGGCGTGACCCAAACTTTCAGTTCCCTTTGCGTGACGATTTCCCGGTGGTGTGTGTGAGCTGGTCAGATGCCCGGGCGTTTGGCGAGTGGCTTACGAAACACGAGCGCGCGGCGGGACGCCTGCCGGAAGGTCTTGAATATCGCCTCCCCACGGAAGCCGAATGGGAATACGCCTGCCGCGGCGGCAGCCAAGAGAGCACCTATTACTGGTGGGGGAACGAACTGAGTGAAGGCGAAGGCCGTTTCAACATCTCCGCCGTTGACTTCTTGCCCGACCGGAAACGGAAATGGCCGCTCAGCCAGTGCTCCGTGGAGCGATGGCTTTTCGTTTGTCTCCCCGGTGGATCATTATGGCGAACGAGGCCGAAACGGATTCGGTCTTGCCGACATGTGCGGCGGTGTGTGGGAGGTCGTTCTGGATCACTTTGATCCGCTGGGTGGCCATGAGGAACTGAATGTGACAACGGAGGGTTACCGTCCGGTCTGCCGCGGCGGCAACTACTTCGACGTTCCCGGCAACGCCCGTTGCGCGGTCCGGCTGGGATTGGCCGGCCCTCACTACTCCGACTCCCGCGACGGCTTCCGCATCTGCCTCGGACCGCCGCGCAACGTCAAACAATGACTCAGTGAAACAGGGATCCGTGCTTCCTTCTCAGTTGAATTCCCATATCGCAACCACATGTTCCGCGAATCCCGTATGACCGCTCTCCAAAGCCGTTGGCAAGTCTCGATTCGACGGGCTCAAAGGTTCGTCGAACTTGGGCTTAGGGAGCCTGCACCCAGTTCGTAGAGCAAGCGGCAGGCTAGCTGGCCACGTTTGGTCGTATTGCCGTGATCCATGACCAGGCCCAACACGTCGAACTCCGGGCTGGTCAGCAACAAGGCGACGGCAAACGCATCGTGGACGTCGCCACCCAAATTGCAATCGAAGAGCATTTCTTGCCTCGGTGCGTCACCAGGCAACGGTCGAGATCAGTACCAGCAGAACCACGGTGGCCCACGAGTGAAATCGCAGGGTCATCGATAATCTCCTTGTCGTCGCGAGTATGTCCCCCCTGCGCGACGTCTCAAGTCGATGTTATCTTGGACTTGGCTTGGCGTTCTACAAACGCGAGTATTGATGCTGGACTGACCCCTTCTCTCGCTGCCATGAGCTAATGAGCGAGTGTCATCCTCCATGGTGCGTTCATCGGGAACTCGCTGGCAGGTCACGGATCCTGGCGGTACGGTCACTCAACGGCGTCGTAGCACCGGAGTCGGCTGGTCGGATTCCATCGGGATTGGAACTGTCGTTATCCCCGTCCTTTCCACGCGAAACGAGCGGGGCCGTTTTCCCTACGGTCGCGGAGTATTGGCCGGTTGGCAATCCTTCGATGGCCAGCGTGGTTTCGTGTGGCGTGGGGCCCCGGCTCTCAAGTGCAAGAGTCAGGCGGTCGAGTTTGGGGGAAACCTGAATTGGTTGCTCCGCCGCAAATCCGTCCCGGTCCAGCGCCAGGTGCAGACGACGGCTGCCGAGCACGGCATGGAAACGCTGGCGTACGCCGTCGCGGGCAATGACGCTGATGACATCGTCGGGGTCTGGGTGACTTCGCCACCCAGCGCGATAAGACCGAAGAGCGGATCAGCGAACAGCACTGTGCAGGCTGCTTCGATTCCGGCCACCAGTCCGTGATCGGCCTCGCCGCAGACAGGGCCACGCGCCACGAGGCAGGTCCTGTGTCGCGGGATTCCATTCCGTGCCGACCTGGCGCGGCTGGAATCCCCAGCTCGTCGGCGCCGTCGTGGACCGATCCTGGCGTCCAAGAGCCGAAGTTCGATGACGCACTCCCCGTGTTCATCAGCGCCCAGGAACTGAGCATGGAGGCGTAGCCAAGCCGCAAGTTTGCGGCGGGATTCGGATGAAACGCAGCGCATAATCGAGTAGCGCCCAACGACTCATCTGGGACATGTAGCTCAGCGTGTAAGCGGCGCTGCTGAGCCGCAGCCGCGGAAGTCGCTGCCCAGCGACCAGTAGTTCGCCTCGAGCACGCCGCGGCAGGCGAGATTGGCGAGGTGTTGTCGCTCGAGGAAGTCCTCGTGACGCTTCGGGTCAATCACCGGATGTGAGAACCATTTCTGCAGATTACGGTCGTGCCAGAGGTTCGTGTCCGGTTTCAAGCCGTGCTCTAGCGCGTACTTTCCGGCGGCGTAGGTGGATTCGTAAGCGGTGGAATCAATGGGCATCTCCGAGGCGAACGGCCACCGATGGTCATAGATGAAATACTTCACCTTCTTCTCCCATTCGGCGCGCAGGAAATCGGCCTGCGACTGCTGGCCCTCGGCTTCCAGCGCCGCAATGAGCGGCAGAAGGTACTTCTCATGAAAGTTGCCAACCGTGTATTGCCAGTAAACCCAGCCGGTGAAACTCCAGCCGCCCTCCATGCGGATGCTGGCTGGCACTTCGAAGTAGGCTCGAGCGGTGCCATAGGCACGCTCCAGGTATTCCGCAGCAGAGTGGTCTTTTACCCAATCAGGCCGCTGCTTCGCGATCCGATACAGGTCGAAATAAAGCGCGAAGTAAGTGGTGTAGTCGAACGTGCGCCATCCGACACGGCGCTCGGGCCGCCGGGGCGACTGATGCCTTCGTCGAGCGGATCGCGGTCGGTGAAGCGGTTTTGCTTCCAGGAGTCGGAGCCGTAAATGCCGTAGGGATAAGGCGACTCGGCGTCGGTGCGCTGATGTTTACCCCAGACGAAATGCCGAATGAAATACTCCAGTGACGCGATCTCCGCGGCGTCGGGGTAGGCCACGTTCTTCTCCGCGACGAGCAGGCACTTGCTGTTCGCCGGATCGTCTGAGCCGCTCACAGCGTACGGATGCTGCCCCGCGAGGTGCTCGGGGCCGAGCAGGTTCCGCCCCTCGGGCTGACGCCGGTCCCACAGGCTGTAGAGGCCGTCATACCACTTGGCGGGATCGCGATGCTGCTGGTGCTTCACGATGAACGCGGCACGTTTCTTGATCAGGGTCTCCAGCGGTTCCGTCACAAAGAACTCCAGCAGCATGGTGCGGCCATGACCATAGCGGATCGTCAACCGGTTCTCGCCCAGTCGCCGGAACTGCACGCGATAGCCATGCGCGGCTTCCTTTTCACGGACGGGCATCGACGTGATCTGGGTTTCCTCGGAAAACTCCATCTCGACACCCTCAATCGTCTGTTGCAGGCGGCAACAAGAGTCTGGCCTCCAGATCGCGGGCACCACCATGCCGGGCACGACCTGCACGTCCACGCCGCCGTGCTGGCGCAACAAGGCACGCACGCCCTCATAGCTGGTGGCCCAGCGAAAGGCGAAGCGGTGGGTGACCGCTTCGCCGGGCGGCAGTACTCGGCTGGTGCGCGGCCGCCGCGAGGCGCCGCTGCTGCTGCTGATCCTGCTGGCCTTGGAGTACACAAAGACCGTGAACCGCTCACGGCCATGCGCATAGTCCATTCCCTCCGCAGTGAAGAACTCCAGGTGGGTGTCGCCTTCGGGCATCAGGACCAGGATAGGTCCGCTACCCTTGGCCGGTAGCCAGTAGAGAAACGAACCGTGCCCGGCAATGAACGCATGCCGGAACACACGCCGCTCGAACGTCTCCTCATGGTCCCACATGTAGTCGGTGTTCATGGGCAACGGCAGTGCCAAATTGCCGATTTCCAGCGGTTCGCTCCCGGTGTTCCAGACACGAATCTCCCAGAACAAGTCATCGCCTTGTTGGTGAAATCGCGAGGACAGCGCCACCTCATTCGTATTCAACTGGACTTCGCGCCAGGGCACGCCTGGGCGTGCGCACCTGCATCCGAACCTGGCCCAGGGACTGCCCGGAACGCAGGAACTCGAGGCGATTCGCGTCCCTGTGCGCAACGGAGGCTGGTGAGCCAGCCCGTTTGCGGATCCATCGTGCATAAGAACACGTCCTCGGAGTGAGTGCCGGCGGAAGTGTTTAAGACGGCTGCCACGACGGAGAGGATGAGGCTGGTTGCGGTCATGCGCTTCAAGCGTACCTGTCGGGGATGGGTGAGCGACAATCGAATTTAGAGGACCGTTGTTCTGCATTGAAACACTGATTCACTTCAGACCATGTGACGATCTTCGCGTACTTGGTTGTTTTTCCTCAGCGTGCCGATCCCCTTGCGACCCGCACATTCTACCACAAGCCGGATGCATATCCACGCAAAACGGTGTGGCAGGATCGACGGTACGGTGTCGTGGTATGTACACGGTTTTGCCGCGAGCCGGGCGGGCCGAGCATCAGCAGGTTATGCGAGCCGGCGGCGGCGATGATCAGCGCGCGCTTGGCCATCTCCTGACCGCGCACGTCGGCGTAGTCTTCGTTGTACCGCGACAGCGAACTGAACAGTTCGTCCAGTCGCGAGGGGACGGGATCGATCTCGATATGCCCGCCGAAGAAAGCCACGGCCTCGGCCAGCGACGAGACGGGGATCACATCGATATCTTCCACCACCGCCGCTTCCGCGGCATTCACGTCGGGGACGATGATCCCGCGCAAGTTTCCTTGCCGGGCCGTCGCCATGGCCATGGAGAGTGCGCCTTTGGCACTGCGCGTGGCCCCTTCGAGCGACAATTCGCCGACCACCGCGTACTCGGCAAACCGATCCATGGCGATCTGGCCGCTGCCGGCCAGTACGCCCAGCGAGATCGGCAGGTCGAAGGAGGACGCCTGCTTGGGGAGTTCGGCCGGTGCCAGGTTGATCACGATGCGGTCTTGCGGCCGCACGAAGGCGCGAGTTGACCATGGCCCGGTCCACTCGGTGCCGGCTCTCGCGCACCGCCGCTTCGGGCAACCCGACCAGGATGGTCTTGGGCACCGCCGTCGGGGAAACGTCGACTTCCACTTCCACGCTCCCCGCATCGATGCCCAACAAGCGAGAAAGTATGCAGTTTGGCCAACATGCTATCGCCTCACGTTGGCCCGCGTCTTTCGAAGCCTCGCACGCTCATTGTGCCGTCTTTTCATCACCGCTGCTAGCCCCTGTTATCTCTCCTTTCTATGGTGACATAGGTCTGTCACCTGTGGCCATCGACCGGCATCTGCGGCTGGGGAAAAAGGGTTTGGCAAGTTTTCCAGAATTCTTGAGGGGTTCGCGGCTCAAAGCGTGCTTCACAAGATAGAGGCATTTTCTGTCGCAGTTGCAGATAGGAGGATGGTCACTAGGCCGTGCCACGGCTTGATCCCAGGAGATTCCCTGCGCGAGACCTGGCACGACGAAGTCACGCACCATCTCCAACGCCCCGGACTAAAGCAGTGTTGCAGCGGATCTGATTTGCCACCAGCGTGCCACCGCTGGTCGCTGCTGCATTTCAGCGTCAGTTCGTTCTCGCTCCTCCCGGGTTCGTTTTGTTTTCGTCCCGTTCTTCCCGAGTCTCATCGTGCGCTCTCATCCCACATCGCCGCGTCTCTTTCTGCCTTCCGTCTCAGCGGTAGGGTGTGACAAGGTCGCCAACCAATGCGTCAAGCCACCCAAGAACTCGGAAGGCGACCGCCGGCACACCAGAAGCCCGGGTTCAGCTACGCTCGTACCTGAGCCCGCCCAGGGCTCAGTTGAATTGGGGACGGATACTCCCTCGCCACGGAAGGTCTGGCGACTTCAGCTACGGCGTAGCTGGCAGCGTCACAGCCTCGGACATTCAGGATGACCGACGGCCGCTTCTGCTGAACCCTTGGTTCGCTCTGCGATGCAGGCCATCGAGCAGCGTGTCGGGTTGTCGCTTCAGCCGCCCGATCAGCAAAGCAGGGTGTCTGGTCTCTCGATGTCGCTCGGCAGTGGCGAGTGCTGGGAGCTTCATGAAAGGTCCCGTGTGTGGGGTTGAGCCAACGTTGGCTCAACCTGCCAGGCTCGAACAACCCGGCCAGATGATTGGGCCGTATAAGTTGCGGGAACGGCTTGGCGAAGGGGGGATGGGCGTCGTCTGGGCAGCCGAGCAGAAGCAGCCACTGCGGCGGAAAGTGGCGATCAAGGTCATCAAGCCGGGAATGGACTCCTCTCAGGTCATTGCCCGCTTCGAGGCGGAGCGGGAAGCACTGTCCTTGATGGATCATCCGAACATTGCTCGTGTGCTCGACGCGGGCACAACTGAACAGGGTCGGCCCTACTTTGTGATGGAACTAATACACGGCGTGCCCATCACCGAGTACTGTGATGCCCAGAAACTGACGATAAGAGATCGCATCGGGCTCTTCATTCAGGTCTGCAAAGCGGTGCAACACGCTCACCAGAAAGGCATCATTCATCGCGACATCAAGCCGTCGAATGTGCTCGTGACCGAGCAGGATGGCGAGCCTGTGCCGAAAGTGATCGACTTTGGAATTGCCAAGGCTCTGCACAGATCACTTACCGACCGCTCAATCTACACAGCGGTGTTCCAGGCGATCGGCACGCTGGCGTATATGAGCCCCGAGCAGGCCACGCTGAGTCAACACGACGTTGACACTCGGGCTGATGTATACGGACTGGGAATTCTGCTGTACGAGTTGCTCACGGGAACCACACCGCTCGATCGAGACAAACTCGAACAAGGCGCCTTGGATGAAGCCTTGCGCATGATCCGTGAGCAGGATCCGTTAAAGCCGAGTACGAAGGTCAGCAGCCTGGGCAACAAGACCCAGTTCATATCTCAGTTGAGATGCACTGATGCACGAAGCTTGAGCAAATCGATTCGTGGCGATTTGGATTGGATCGTGATGAAGGCGTTGGAAAAGGATCGCAAGCGGCGCTATGAAACCGCCAGTCTCCTAGGCGATGAGCTCATTCGGTTCTTGGACAACAAACCGGTCGAGGCGTGCCCGCCATCGGCAATCTATCGAACCCGCAAGTTCGTTCAGAGGAACAAAGGATTTGCCGCTGCCGCCGCCGCGGTGTCGGTTGTCTTGCTGGGCGGTATCGTGGGGACATCTGGAGTTACCGTATGGGCGCTCAACGAAAAGGTTCACGCTGAACAGGAAGCAATCCGTGCAACTGCCTTGGCCAAGGAATTGGAGGTCCAGAAGGAAGAGATCAAGAGCAAATCATTGGTTCTACTCGAAGCCGTCAAGCGAGAAGCGGCTGCGGCCGCGTTAGCTGGCGATCACAAAACAGCTCGTGCGTCGCTCGAATTACTCGGGCAATTGAGCGCGACCGAATACGAATATGAGAGGAATGTGATCGAGGGGCTCATCGCATTCAATAGCGAGCAGTACGAAAAGGCGAATCAATACGCCAAGTTGGCCCTGTCTGAAGAATTGGGTCGGAAGCCGGCGGAGCAAATCGCCGCACAGTCGCTGTACGCTCTCGCCCGCCGGCATTTGGGCGATTCCGAAGGGTACGGGCAGGGATGCAGGCAGTTGCGAGATCTGAAGCCAAAGACAGACACCGACCATCTGCTGATGGCACTCGCGCTGATGTTATTTGATCCTCGTCAATCAGACCTTCTCCTGCAGGCAACACCGAAGGCAAGTAATACTGCGGCTGGACTTCTGATTCGTGGCATTGTCCATACGCTTATTGGGTGCGACGATCAGGACACGAGTATGATAAATGCTGCGATTCGAGACATCGATTGCTCACGTCTGCTGACAGAGAGAGAGGGTGTTCGTTTGGGCCAGCAACTGTATTCAATCTCGGTCGCCTTCGAGATTGCGCGATCTCGGGGTGACGCCCAGAACGCGGCTCGGTATCTTCTGGCAGGCCGTTCTCTAGTTGAAGAACCGGCACCAGACAATCCATCAACCTACGTGAGCCGATACTTCTTCTACCGGGCCGACGGTGAGCCGGAGAGGACCGCGAGCGGGCCATACGGCAGATCGGGCGATTCCCCACGTATTCTGTCATGTTTCTTGCGGCGGATTGTCTGCATCGCCTCGATGATCCTGCCGCCCGGAATGAGTTTGACGAAGCGATTGCTCCCGAACTCAGGCAAAGCGAACCAGTTCGGATGGCGCGGATTCATCTTCTTTCTGGACGCGATGCCGACTCCGAAGAAACGGAGGAACTCGTGGCCAAATTGCTTGAAAAAGACTCGTCCTTCGAAGGTCTTTTTGCACTGTATGCTCTTTGTCGGATCGCCGAACCTGGGGAAATCCACGCACGCGCAAAGCAATTCGCCTCTAGAATGCGGCACATTTCGTATTCCGACAGCGAGTTGTTCCGCAATTTGGCCAACATAGATGTCCTTGCCGGCGGTAAAGAAGAGGAATGCCTGGAGAAGGCCGGGGATAGCCGCTCTCGCTATGTCACAAGCCCACTTCACGATCGGAATGCTGCGTTTAGCCTACGCGGACAATATCGGCGCGTATGAGCATTTCAAACGTTCCGTTGAAACGAATGCTGTTGGCACCTATGGCTATGAATGGGCACGCGCTTACAAAGAGCGTATGGAGAGAGACCGCACCTGGCCAAGTCGACGCCGGGACTAGTGGTGCCGCAGGAGCAAGAATTGGAGTGGCACTGGCTTTGCCAGTGCTGTTCCATGCTCCTGCTGCTCGATTGCTTCTGGGAGATACTCCTTTCGCGCTGCAAGTGGATCTGCTCGCTCATGCTTCGGTCATTGCTGTCGCTCGCAAACAGAATATTGATTGGAAGCCGTACCATGTTCAGGGGTGCTCGATCGCGTCTGTGCTGACAGCCAAATACTCACAATATGCCTGGGGCGGAGAGGTCACGTTATTTCATTGTCTCGCCGCCGGTGATTTTGCCGCGCCGAGAAAGCACTCTTACCACTTGAACGCCCAAGTATTGTGCCATTCCGGTATTTCTCGTTCCTCTCTTGCCGGCTTTCTGTTTCCCGCAGGTCGCCGCATTCCAAGACCGGCGGGATCTGTGTATCCATCATGCGCCGTCCATGGGATAGTCTGATGGAATCACGCCTCTCGTCGCGGTATCCTAATCTCATGACCGACGTCACCCAAATCCTCTCCCAAATCGAATCCGGCGACCCGTCCGCGGCCGAGCAGCTGCTGCCGCTCGTGTATGAGGAGCTGCGCAAGCTGGCCGCCGCCAAGCTGGCTCACGAGAAGCCCGGGCAGACGCTCCAGGCCACGGCGCTGGTGCACGAGGCGTATCTGCGGCTGGTGGACGTGGAGAAGGCTCAGCAGTGGGATAGTCGGGGGCATTTCTTTGCCGCGGCGGCGGAGGCGATGCGGAGGATTTTGGTGGATAACGCTCGACGCAAGGCGAGCGTGAAGCAAGGTGGTGACCTCGACCGCATTGACGTTCCCGAAATTGCCCGTATGGCGGAGAACAAGCAAGTCGATCTGCTTGCGCTGGACGAGGCCCTGGCGATTCTAGAAAAGCTGCATCCTGAAAACGCCCAAATTCTAAAGCTGCGTTACTTCGCCGGTCTGAGTTTGGAGGAAACGGCCCAAGCGTGCAGCATTTCACGCGCAACTGCCCAGCGCAAATGGGCTTACGCTCGCGCCTGGCTTTTCGGGCGGCTGCAGGGGACGTAAGCCGAGCCGCTGCGGACCGAGAAATATCTGCTTTCCTTTGAGCAGCGACGCGCGCCAATTACGCATTGTAGGATGGAGCTAACAACTGCCAGGAGACCAAAGCATGAGCGTCCCACCTAAACGAGCGGAGTCCATTTTCGGCCAAGCCATCGAGATCGAGTCAGCTCCAGGGCCGTGCTGCCTTTCTGGATCAGGCCTGCGGCAACGATCCGACACTTCGGGCCGAGGTAGAGAAGCTGGTGGTCGACCATTTTCGCGCAGGAAGCTTCCTGGAGCAGCCGGCAATGCCGCCGGGCGACACCACGGCCACGCCGGCGATCGCTGAAGAAGTAGGCACCCGCATCGGCCCGTACAAACTGCTTCAAGTGCTTGGCGAAGGTGGTATGGGTGTTGTGTATATGGCGGAGCAGAAGGAACCCGTTAAGCGTCGCGTGGCACTGAAGATCATCAGGCCCGGCATGGATTCGAAGCAGGTCATTGCCCGCTTCGAAGCAGAACGGCAGGCGTTGGCGATGATGGATCATCCGAATATTGCCAGGGTCCTGGATGCCGGAACAACGGCCACTGGACATCCGTACTTCGTAATGGAACTCGTCAAAGGCATTCCCATCGTAACGTACTGTAACGAACAACGCTTGACTCCGCGCGAGAGATTGCAGTTGTTCGCGTCCGTTTGTCGAGCTGTGCAGCATGCTCACCAGAAAGGTGTCATCCATCGCGATTTGAAACCCTCCAACGTGCTGGTTGCGCATTATGACAACAAGCCTGTCGTCAAAATAATCGATTTTGGATTGGCAAAGGCCACGGGACATCAGCTGACCGAAAAGACGCTCGTGACATTTGTTGGTCAAATCGCCGGTACGCTTGAGTATATGAGTCCTGAGCAAGCACGGTTTAATCAGTTGGACGTGGACACACGTACCGACATCTATTCTCTCGGCGTCATTCTATACGAGTTGCTGACCGGAGTGACGCCGTTCGATCGAGAGCGACTCCGCGCTGCGGCCCTCGATGAGATTATCCGCATCCTCCGGAACGAAGAACCTCCAAAGCCGAGCACTCGCGTGAGCACGTCAATGGGCAAACCATCCACGGCGGCAGCAGACTGTCGGACCGAGCCAGGCAAACTCCTGGCGTTACTGCGAGGCGATCTTGACTGGCTGGTCATGAAAGCACTCGACAAAGAACGCGATCGACGCTACGAAACGGCCGCCAGTTTTGCCGCAGATATCGAGCGATACTTGAATGGTGAACCTATTGAGGCGAGGCCTCCATCTGCGCTTTATCGTTTGAGGAAGAATGCCGCTCGCCATCGCGTGGCTTTGACCACGATCGGGATCGTGCTGATTACACTTGTTGCGGCAATCACACTGACGACCTGGCAAGGGGTGCGAGCCATAGTTGCCGAAAAAGAAACTCGGGCCACATTGGAAAGGCTGAAAGACGAGGCCTACGAGCGGGCGTTGAACGAAGCATTATTGAGCGGCGCAAATGCCGACGACCTGATTCAGAGAGCTGAAACCTTGGAAGTCTCGCAGCCGAAGCTCTTTGTGCTGCGCGGGCTTCAGGCCTTCTATCGTGGCGACCTGCAGGATGCTATACGTCTGTTGGAGCAAGGGGAAAAGTCGGTTGCCGCGCGAGCAGTGTTGGCGTGGGCCTACTCCGTCGCCGGACATCACAACGATTTTGCCAGAATTGCGATCGAACTTAGACACTTGGAGCCGGTCATCGCCACCTGACTTTCTGCTGCGGGGGCAACTGCATTCTGCTGTGCTTCCGCTCGCTGCTCGTTCGGATATTGAAAGTGGGTTGCAGCTCAACGATGCATCCATACTTGGCCACTCAATCAACGCCCTGGCACTGGCAAATGCGAGTGTCAATGGTATGAAATGCACCTGTATCGAACAAGCAATCGATGAGGTGCGAGCGTGTCGTACGTTCAAACCAGAGAACACGTTCGTTCTTTCCGCTTACCTGTATGTGCACAGTGTCGCTTACCAAATCGCAAGTGCAACAGGGCAATGCAGACGGCCGCATCGTCGTACCTGAAGAGGGCTGAAGAGGCTGCCAAACAATTGAAACAGACGGGGTCGCAATATGTGCTGTACGACCGGGCCTGCTTTCTGTCGCTTACGGGGCAGATGGACGAGGCGATGGCGGACTGGAAGAGCGTGTCTGCGTCCTGGAGCAAGAGGATTCAGCCCCATGATCTTCGCACCAATCGCATGTCTTTATGGGCGAGAAAAGGAAGCCGTTCACAGACTTGCCGAAGCAGACGATACTTTTTCCAAGTTGGCACTTGCCTATGTGTATGCCCATGTTGGTGAACACACAGATGTAGTGCTGCAAACATACCGTGAGATCGTGGATGAGCATACGAGTTGTGATCCACGTTTGTTCGCACTTTACTTGCTGTTGATGCTGGGACGGTCGGGCGAAGCTGAAGGCGAAGCAGGCAGGCTGCTTGAAAGTTCACAGGAACTGATACTGCCGTACAAGGCACACATCAGGTTCCTCGCCGGTGGGAGGGCTGAGGAGCTACTGGAAGAATCTCCCAACTTGGGGCATTTCGATATTGCTCTTAAGGCATATGCAGAAGGTGATCGCGAAACGGCACGTCACCACTTTGAAATCTCCGCAGAACGCAGCTTTGTTTTTGCTCAGTATTGGTGGTCCAAAGTCTACCTTGCTAAACTGGCAAAAGAGACCGCGACGAAAGAGCCCGCACTTGTAGACTGAGCCTGCGGCTCACCTCGCTCACACCAACAGGCCCGATGAAGAGTCCTCACCCTACCTCGCATCGTCTTGCCGCACAAGTGTTGCGGACATTAGTCTCCGACTTCCCCGGCCTGCCAGGTTCGCGACCCCCGATGGATCGGAGCTTCCCCCAGCGGTATCCTGGTACGCATGAACGACGTGACTCAAATCCTGTCCCAGATCGAGTCTGGCGACCCGGCCGCTGCCGAGCAGTTGCTGCCGCTCGTGTATGAGGAGCTGCGCAAACTGGCCGCGGCCAAGCTGGCCCACGAAAAACCGGGGCAGACTCTTGCAGGCCACCGCATTGGTGCATGAGGCGTATCTGCGGCTGGTGGACCAGACGCAGCCACAGCAATGGGACGGCAGCCACCATTTCTTTGCTGCGGCCGCGGAGGCCATGCGTCGGATCTTGATCGAGCGGGCGCGTCAGAAGCAGAGTCTGAAAGGTGGAGGCGATCACCAGCGGGTCGACTCTGGACGCGGTCGTCCCCGCCGTCCTGCCGATGGCCTGTGATGATCTACTGGGCCTCGACGACGCCATTCGCAAGCTGGAGCAGCGTGATCCCCGCAAGGCCGAGCTCGTCAAGCTCCGGTTCTTTGCTGGCCTGACTACCGCTCAGGCAGCGAAGTCGCTCGGCGTGTCTGTCTCAACTGCTGAAAACGACTGGACTTACGCTCGCTGCTGGCTGCGGCTGGAAATGGGCGGTGAAAAGGAGGCGTGAATTCTCCGAAAATCGCTTGGGGATTCGGCCGCTGGATTCTCGCATAGTAATGCGAACGATCAAGTCACTCGCACGTATGAGGAGTTCCCGATGACCAGCCGACAGCTTGATGAAGAGCGGGTCTTCCACTTTGCTCGCAAGCTGCAAGATCCCGTGGACCGCGATGATTACCTCGATCAAATTTGCGCCGGGGACCAATCGCTGCGCGAGCGTGTTGAGGCGTTGCTGGACGTCCACGAACAGGAACAGGGCTTTCTCAAATCTGACGCGAGGCCAGCGCCCACCGTTGACCATCTGCCCGTGACGGAGGCGCCCGGCCACCATATTGGTCGCTACAAGCTGCTGCAGAAGATCGGCGAAGGCGGTTTTGGCGTCGTGTACATGGCTGAGCAGGCACGTCCAGTTCGTCGTAAAGTGCTCTGAAGATCATCAAGCCAGGCATGGACACGCACGCAGTCGTGGCACGCTTCGAAGCCGAACGTCAGGCACTGGCGCTGATGGACCACCCCAACATCGCCCGTGTACTCGACGGCGGTGCGACGGAGAGCGAGCGCCCTTACTTCGTGATGGAATTGGTCAAGGGAGTGCCAATCACGGAGTACTGCGACAAGAATCAGCTGTCGACGGAGGAACGGCTGGAGCTGTTCATGACCGTCTGCCAAGCGGTTCAACACGCTCACCAGAAGGGGATCATTCACCGAGATCTCAAACCCTCCAACATACTGGTCACGTTGGCACGACGGCCAGCCGGTCGTGAAGGTCATCGACTTCGGCGTGGCCAAGGCGACCAACCAGCAACTTACCGAGAAGACGCTGTTCACCGCATACGGTCAGATGGTCGGCACACCGCAGTACATGAGCCCTGAACAGGCGGAGATGAGTTGCCTGGACGTCGACACACGCAGCGATGTGTATTCGCTTGGTGTGCTGCTTTACGAACTACTCACCGGCACAACGCCTCTGGAGGCGGAGCGTTTGCGGACTGCCGGGTACGCCGAAATGCAGCGACTCATCCGCGAAGACGAGCCGCCAAAGCCGAGTACGCGACTCAGCACGTCGGGCGAGAGGCTGACGATCATCGCCAAAGATCGGAGAATCGCCCCGAGGCGCTGAAACATCTGGTGCAAGGTGATCTGGATTGGATCGTCATGAAGGCCCTCGAAAAAGACCGCAATCGTCGCTATGAGTCACCTGGTGGCCTTGCCCGCGACGTCTCCAAATTCCTCAAGAACGAGCCGATTGAGGCCAGACCACCAACAATGGGATATCGGACTGCGAAGTATCTGAGACGCAACCGCGTGGCCGTTGCCGTGGCTGGACTGCTCATACTGTCATTGACCATTGGTTTGGTCGGCACGACTTGGCAAGCCGGGGTTGCCAAAAAGAGTGCGGGAGGAAGCCAACGAAGCAAGGCGTTTGGCAGAAGAGCACCGCAAGGCTGCGGAGTCGGTGCTTCGCAAGTATCGCGAAGAGTTGTTTCAACGGGCTCTCGTGGCGGCCATGAGCAACGCCCCAGAATTTGAGGATCTCATGACAGCGGCCAAAACTGCGGAATTGCCACCGTTTCAGGAGGCTCTACTGCTGGGTCAGCACGCGTTGTATAGCGGCAGGCCCGATGATGCCACGTCTCTACTGGATGAAGCTGTCCGCAGGAATCCAGAAAGCGTCGCGGCTCAAGGAGCACTTACCGTTGCCCACCAGCACTGCGGAAATTTTGAACATTGGCTTGATTCCGCGATATCGATTATTGATCTGAAGCCAAAGAGCTCCGAAGACTATCTGTTGAAAGCGCAAGCGATCGTAACTGTCGGTGACCCAGAGCAGGCGCGGGTTCTTGCCGACAAAGCGATTGAATTGAAGTACTCTCCGCTCGCCCTGGCTTCTCGAGCAGAAATACTCGCCTGGGTGGCGATGGACCAAAATGATTTTTCGATATTGGCACCGGCAATCGAGGACATTTGCGCACTGAGGAGGACTCTTCCAAATCCTAGCGCCTTTGTGCTGAACGCTGACTTGCTCATTCATCTTGCCGCCCTGATAATGGGTGATCCGGCGCGTCGCGATGAATATGCCAAAAGTGCGGACTACGCAGTTACGCGACTCGCAGACCTTTTCCCTCGCTATGAGTTTGGCCGGTACCATCGCGCCAATTTCTTTGCTCTGACCGGCCAGGACGAACTGGCCGAAGCGGAATGGCGAGCGCTGATAGAATTGAAACGAAGACCGGCCTGGGTAATCGACTACGCACAAGTCCTCTATCGCAACGGAAAATACGATGTAGCGAAGAAGGAAGTGGGGAGTTTGGGGCCGTCGCCACAAGTGTTCTTTGGAGCACATATTCTGGGCGAGGACCCGGCATGTCGTTCGCAGATGTTGGAGCAGATTGAGACCAGTTACGTCAGCCAAATGGAAGAGTTCGCCCTGCGGAGCTTAATGTTGCTTGGTGAACGCCGTCGGGCGACTGAACTCGCACAAGACCGGCTTATGACACTGCCAAGTCGGAAGGGATCGTGGCCCGCCTGGGAGCATGCCAAAATTCGCTATTACGCCCAACCTGATTTCACCGAAACGGACTTGTTAGAGGCGGCTGGCGATTCCATATTCAAGCGTTGTGACGCACATTGCCTGCTCGGCGTTGCCGCATTTGCGGATGGAGACTTTCCAACCGCTGAAACTCACTTCAACAAAGCAATAGCGACGCGCGCAGTGTGGTTTGAATCGTATCAGATGGCGGATGGTATTCTCCGTCGTCGACGATCAGAACCGGAGTGGCCGAATTGGATTGCAGTAGACAACCCTTTTTCCATTGAATGAATCCCTGGTGTTTAACCAATGACAGTACGAACGATCGTCATGTTGCTGCACTTTTGTGCGGCTCTCCCCCTGGTTACCCTCGTCTGCTCAGCAGCGGAAGATCCTCTGCGACGGGACACGAAGTACGGCGAGGTTGAGGGATTTGCCGATGAGCAACGCCGTGTGTGGGTCTGGAAGGGCATACCATACGCCAAGCCTCCTCGGGGGAAACTGCGGTGGCGGGCACCGCAGGACCCGGATCCCTGGAAAGATGTTTTGAGTGCAAAACAAGCTCCCCCCATATGCACACAGCTTGACGCAGCTCCGAGTTGGATTGCGACACCGCACGTAATCGGCTCGGAAGACTGCCTTTATTTGAACGTCTATCGTCCACAAGGAGAAGCGAACAATCTTCCCGTTTACGTCTGGATACACGGGGGAGCCAACATCACGGGTTCAGCTCGGGAATACTACGTGGAAGGCTTGGCAAGGAAGGCCAACATAGTCGTCGTGGTGATACAGTATCGGATGAATGTGTTTGGATACTTCACCCATCGTGCACTCAGGAATGGCGCGAGTCGCGCGGAGGCTTCGGGCAACTTTGGCTTGTTGGACCAGATCAAGGCATTGCAGTGGATCGGCGACAATATAGCTGCGTTCGGCGGCAATCCCTTCAACGTGACCATCGCTGGAGAATCCGCGGGTGGCCATAACGTGATGGGTTTGATGATTTGTCCGCTGGCGAGAGGACTATTTCATCGTGTCGTGATGCAAAGTGGCGGAATGGTGTCGCAGGACCTTGAGCAGGCAGAAGAGGCGGCGAACCGAGCGATCGAAACCGCCATGGTCATGCGAGGCCGTGTACAGGATGGCGACGAAGCTCGTCGCCGGCGGCTGCAAATGAGCGATGCGCAGCTTCGCGACTTGCTCGAGGAACTCCCGGCCCGGGAGCTGCTACGAGCGACGCTGGTCGCCCAGAAGGACGGCGTCCATTCGGCAATCTCATCGAAGATGGCTATGTCATTCCAGGCAAGCTGCTTCAGATTATCCGCTCTGGACGCTATGCAAAAGTGCCGATCATTTTGGGCTCGAACCGCTCCGAATCGGGTTCCGTGAACACTCTGGTTGAGTCGCTCTATGAGGGAATGCCAAATTACCAGGCACTGCTCGAGGTGATCCAGGGCACTAAGACGATTGACCATGTTCTGGCGACAGACCGCGATAAGGAACTGTGGACCAAGACCCGCTACTATGGCAGTCGCTTCTGGCGTGCCATCATGGTCGATGAAGTGGCTCGATGCTTGCGTAAATGGCAAGACGACGTATTCGTTTACCGGTTCGATTGGGGTGAGAATGGAGTTTGCCGCCCTGCGGTGGAGTCAATTTACGGAGCGGCACATGCTATTGAAGTTCCTTTCTTTCATGCGAGTACCGATGAGAAAGTGATCTAATCCAGGATTCGCTGGTATTCACTATGTTCACCGACGGTAACCGAGAGGGGCGATCCGCTCTCAGCGACGCGATGGTCTGTTACCTGGCACAGTTTGTACGAACGGGAAATCCAAACAGAGGTGACACGCCGCTCCCCAAGTGGCAACCTTGGTCCAAACATCCCGGTGGTACGAAATCTATCGTGTTTGACGCAGATAAGGGAGAGACACGAATTCGAACGGAACACGACGAGGTGTCCGTTGCCGGTGTTCGTTTCGAGCTGGACCAAGAGCCAGCCACTACACAGAGCATGTTCTGACAGTTTCGACAACACTTCACCCGTTCGCCATCACATCTGGGCCCGTGAAGACCGAGCACGCAAACGAATAGAATTCCGGCATTCCGAGATGTGGAGGCATTACTATGTCTCGCTCTCATTCTGGTTGAAAAGTCAGAAGAAGGAAGAGACGAGGCGATGCAGGTATTCGAGAAGCTGCAGGGAATGGATGTGCTACCCATTGGAAAAATCTTCTCGCTTCACATTCCGTTGCTGTTGGGCAAGCCCGACGAGGCCAGGAAGGCAAGCCAACGACTTCTTGACTCGGTGCGGATTTATCACACGAATGGCGTCCGGCCCTATACATGCCCGAATACCATGCGGGAAGAATGCCCGAGGATGAGTTCGAACATCGCGCCGGTCCTTTCGGCGATTTTCAGTGCGAGTTCTATCACGATATCGCCCTGGAGGCTTTGGCTGTCGGCGACCGTCAAAAAGCGAAGAAGTACTTCAAGGGCTCGGTTGACACTGGACAGATTGCCACCTGGAGTTACCACTCGGCACGGATGTTGCTTCAGCGCCTTGAAAGTGACCCAACTTGGCCAAGCTGGATTCCACACAAGGGCCGCGACTGAGTGACACGAGAGTAGAAATTCGAACGCGAATCTGTCATCTAGTACGATTCGCAGTACTTGACGCTGTCGCTCGCGTCATCTTTCTCGACGACTGCCGGCGGTGTCGCTCTCCGCAGCAGGACCAGTTTGAACAGATCCCATCTAGTTCATTAGATTTGTTTCGGGTGGTCGTCTTTGACGCCACGGCTTGGCTTGTTCCAGCTGCCCGGCGAGGCGTAGCAGCGTGGCTTCATCACCATAGCGACCAAAGAAATGGACACCTATTGGCAACTGGCTCTCGTTCCAATGCAGCGGAACGCTCATTGCAGGGACGCCTGTAAAATTCGCAAGAAACGTGATTGGGATGAAAGCCACAATCTCATCAATGTCAACTTGCTCCTTCTGAGTCGTTAGCACGCCATGCTCAATTGGCGGTTTTCCAAGTGTCGACGTGAGCAGTACCGGGTAGTCACGCATGAAGCTCGCCAGTTGGTGCGATGCGAGTGCGGAAACTCGTAGGGCCCGAGCAACATCGACTCCGGTGTATTCGTATTTCTTGTTGGTCAGGAAATCAAATGTACCCGGTTCCACATCACCCTTGTGAAGTTCCTTGCCCAGATCAGCGAGACTCTGCTGGATCCGCGATCGCAAACCCGTTCCGAACAGCGTGACCTGTGCGGTGATCAGTTCATTCCAATCGAAAGCGACCTTGAATTGCTCGCTCACATCCTCGACCACATGCCCGAGGGACTCGCACAGTTCTGCTGCCGAGCGGACGGCGGCGACACAGTCCGGATGCAGATCACCTGCGCGCGGGTTTCGCGAGACCATGCCGATCCTCAATCTGCGCGGCTCACGCGACACTTCCTCCAGGTAGGTACCGTTGTGTCTGGGCGGATAGTCGGTCATGCCCGGCAACGGACCACGCGGCGTCCAGCAGGGCTGCACTGTCGCGCACCGTTCTGGTAATGGCGTGAACCGAGACAATGCCGCCGTACTCTTTCAGATCGCATGGTATTCGCTCTCGGCTGGGTTTGAGCCCGAACAGCCCGCAGCAGGACGCGGGAATGCGAATCGATCCTCCACCGTCACTGCCGCTGGCCGCGGGTACGATACCGGCCGCTACCGCCGCCGCCGACCCTCCCGAAGATCCACCGGCCGTCCGATCCAGGTTCCAGGGGTTCCGCGTAATCCCATACAGCGCCGTTTCCGTAGCGGGCATAATCCCGAACTCCGGACTGTGTGTTCTGCCGAAAATCACAAGGCCGGCAGCACGATATCGCTTCACGGCCGTACTATCTCTGGCGCCCAAACACACCCTTGTAGAGGCGCTGAGCCAGCCGAGCACTTCCACGCCGTCCATGGTGAAGCTGAGGTCCTTCAACAAGTACGGCACGCCCGCCAGAGAACCGTCAGGTAGTCCTCGTTCAGAGTCTGCCGGGCCCGCTCGTAGAGAATCTCTCGGTCGCCTACCAGAGCCAAGATTTTGCCATTGACGGCCTCGGCTCTCTCGATGGCTGCATTGAGGGCTTCGAGCGGTGTGATCTCACCGACTTGAATTCGACTCGCCAAACCAACGGCATCGAGTTCAGCGTACTGGTCGAAAGGGAGTTGAGAGTTCATGGCCGTCCCAGCAAAGCAGCGAAGGGGCCCGGTAATTGACTTGTGCAGGCCAATGGTGGCGACGGACGTTCCAAGGGCCGAAAGAAAGGTACGTCGAGTTGTCTGAAGCGTCATGGGTCAGATTCCTCTACAGTGCAGATTCGTGCGGAGATCAATTCCGCGGCATCAACGTTGATTTGGTGATCCTCAAATGGATAGGCTCAATAACTTCCGTGATTGTTGGACGTGGGAATCTGAGAAGCAAGCCTACAAACCGGAAATTGGCAAGGCATCTGCGATCGTCGGAACGGATGGGATAGCATCATGGGATACGACAAGTCAACCCAGCAGATCACCGAACTCGCCTTTTACACCACAGGTGACTATTTCCTCTTCAAGTATCGCGTCGTCTCGCCGGGCGTTTGGAAGGGAGAGGGCGTCGGCATCGATCACGGGAAACCGTTCACTGAAAGATTGGAGCTGAGGAAATTAGGCCGCGACAGCCTGGAGTGGAAAGCAACGGACTTCGTGCTGGGTGGGAGAGAAACAGCCCGACCTGGTCGCGGTCGCCCGGCGCGTGAAGCAAGATGCCGCTGCGGTCGGGGTTCCTGAGAAGGCTCTGGAAGCTCTGGAGTATTTTGTTGGCAGCTGGACGAGCGAAACATACGTAAACGACGAGAAGATCGGTGGGGGCGTGGACTCGCGACGGTGGGCACCAGGCAAACAGTGCATTCTAATGACAGGTTCCGGCGAAGAGGATGGGCAAGCCATCGCGGATTCTGGGATCAGTGGATGGGACGCTCACGGAAATCAGCTGGTTGAGCGCTGGTATACCACCACTGGGCTCGCCGCGACGGTGCGTTATCCACTGGAGAAGATATCCCAAGACACACTTCCTGGAAACTTCACGGTGACAAATCCTGACGGCACCACGTTTGAAGGAACCTGCGTGCTAAAGAAGACCGAAGCAGGCTTCACATGGACTGCCCGATGGCAAGAGAATGGTGAGGACATGGTTCGCAAGGGCGTAGCACGCCGTGTTTCGCCGAACTAATGACGGTTCTGCGAGCGACACCAGTTTTGCCCGTCTCTTTGGTTGGACTCAAAGAACGTCAGCAAGTGCCTTTGAGAAGGATGGTAGTGCCGCCAAGTCTCGCGCCGGAGATCTATTCAAGTCTGACGAGAACTTGACGATCGAAATGCCGTGCGCAAAGTCGACAACACCCCATTGGCTGTGGGCGCCGCCGATCACGAGCATTGGCCCGTTGGGCGTGTGCAAGATCGGCGCACAGTTACTGTAGCCGCAACCCTCGGGTAGCACGCCCCAAATATTCGACTTCTGATTGTATTTATCCGCGTTTGGAAAACGCTTCGTTCTGTTGATCACCTCTGGTGGCAGCATCTGATGTTCACCCACACGGCCATGGTTTCCAAGCATCATCACAAAGCGTCCAAGGTCTCTACCCGTTACACAGAGCCCGCCCCAATTGAGCGACGTGCCGTGGCCATCGTGAATCAGGTGAGCGTTATGCTCAGCGCCGAGCTTTTGCCAAAAGAGGTCACTCAACAACTTGCGAAATGGTTGTCCCGTCACGCGCTCCAGGACAAGCGTCAGTGCAGAGATCGTGGGGCATGCGTAGGACAGCACGGAACCATGCGGCCCCGTTTTCTCCTTTAGCGTAAAAAGGAAATCATATTCACCAAAATCTTCTGGTTCCTCGGGTAATTTTCGCAGCGTCCCGCAGGCACGCAGGTGCCGGGCACGTTCATGCGTCGCACGACGAAATTCGGGTGTTCCAAATTCCCATTCTGGAGGAACAGGAGTGGAATCCGAAGAATAGCGGTAGCGAACGAGGGCCTGCATATCCATCATTTGCCGAAGTGTCGCGTCATTGTAAGCCGTGTTGGCAAGCTCAGGCACAAAACTGGCTGCCGGTGCATTCACATCCAAATGCTCGTCAGCAATCACCCGTTCAGCAACAAACGCCGCGAACGCTTTCGTGGTCGAATGGGTGCTGTGTGGTGTGGACGGCGTCATCTCACCGAAACACATGTGGAAGACGATCGATCCGTCGCGAATGGCGATGATTTCATCCGTATTTGTTCCCCGCAGCCAATTGGCGACCGACACCTTCTTGCCACCTTCGACAGTCACTTGCAGACGCCTAATCTGGTCCGGGTCAGTCTCGCTGTACGGCAAAACGTAGACACTTCCGTCGCCTCGATTCACTTCGCAAGACGGGTACAGGATGTCGTGTTCATGTTGTTGTGCCCAGCGTAGGTGATCGACCGAGGATGCTTCGTTCTCGCGAGTTACCTTTTTCTCTGTCGCAACGAGCGGGAATTTCTCTCTACTCCCCGTCATCATTCCCGTGCTGAAACGTTCGTAAACCACACCATCATCACTCTGCACACCAGCCTGTCCGAGCCGGCAGTCAGCGTCGAGGTTGGCCCCCGCAATAGCGTTTGAAAACAGACGCCGGCACGAGTTCCAGCGCCGACCAGGTCCGTTGGCATGCACCACACCGTTACCCGCGAGCGCAGCCACTGCTGCGGCAGTTACGCCAGAGGCGCGAAGAAAAACTCGTCGACCCATTTTCTGAGGGGTTTCCTTTGAAGCGTGTACGTCGGTCTTCAACATGATCGAGTGTTTCCTCAAGCGGAAGGTTGAGAGAAAAAACTGTCAGGAATCCCAGTCCAGGCCCAAGCCTAACACAGGATGTTTCGAGCGTCAATTGCTATTAAACTTTGAACGGGTTCTGAGAACAACTAACGAGCACGCGACATTCTGACAATGCATGCAGTCGCTCGGGTCGCAACCGGGCAAAGTCGTCATCCGATTGTTGCCAAACGTCTTGCACTTTGGTTCGCCAGTTAGGCATTTTCAGCAATTCAATCAGGGGGGACACTGCGTTACACCAGTGACGCGATCCTATTTGGCCTGTCTGCGGCCTCTCTCATTCTGCCACGGCGTCAAGGTCCGCTTCCGCCGTTGGCGTTCGCTGCTGCTTTGCCCTGCGGGCAAAGGCTCCACCTTGACTTGCCGTGTCTGCCCTCGTTCGGGCCGCCGGCAGGCCCGCTATTCTCGATTCACGAACCGTAGATGCCGGATGCGGTTCCTCTTGTGGAGACTTCGTCATGAAACGCGAAGAAGCAACGAAACTGGCCGAGCGAGGCTTGGCCGACTTGAACGCGGCGCTGCAACAAGGCGCCAGCGACACTCTGGTTCGCTATCTCGATGTCCTTGCCCGATTCCATCGCTACAGCTTCGGCAACGTGATGCTGATTGCATCGCAGAAGCCCGACGCGACGCAGGTTGCCGGATTCCATACGTGGAAGACGCTGGGACGTTGGGTGAAGAAAGGCGAGCAAGGAATCGCCATCTTGGCACCGATGGTTGGACGCAAACGGCGTGACGACGCCACGAATCCAGCGGTCGAGGACAACGACGGAAGAGTCCGTCAGACTCTTTCGGCTTTCGCGTCGTGCATGTCTTCGACGTCAGCCAGACGGAAGGTGCCGAGCTTCCGGAGTTCGCCGGAATTCACGGTGATCCGGGAACGGGACTCAGGCGGCTCGAAGGCATTGTCGAGATTACGGGATCCAGTTGGAATACGACTTCCCCGGCAGTGGAGCACTCGGCGTGTCACGCGACGGGACCATTGTCGTCCGCCCGGACATGCCGCCGGCGGAGACGTTCGCGGTGCTGGTTCACGAGCTGGCCCACGAACTGCTTCACCAGCAGACAGGACGAAAGCGAGAGGTGTCCCGCACGGTGCTGGAGACCGAAGCCGAGGCGGTCGCCTACGTGGTCTGCCAGGCGATGGGACTGGAAACGACAACTCGCAGTTCCGACTACATCCAGCTCTACCGGGGCGACGTTGCGACGCTGAGCGAGTCGCTGGATCTGATTCAGAAGACGGCGGCTTCGCTCATCGAGCAGCTGCAGGGCGAGTCAGCACACAGCGAAGAGGAGGGACAACGCCATGTTGCATAGCGAACCGAACATCATCATCAAGCTGACAACCAGCATCGAATACTGGCGAGGCTGGAACCAGTTCACCGATGCGCGAACGGTACCCTCGTCTGATGATCTTGCACGTCGGCTTCGCGACTGCCATTTGGCCCAGGTTTCGCACGCCACTGGGCCTCTTCCGCGTATCAATGCCGGCCGCCGGAGCGGAACTGCGAGACGCATTCTTCGTCTCAGCTTGTCGGCCGGCTCCTTTTTGGGCCACGCTCGGAGCATGCCGCACCGTTCCTCGCCGTCGACGCCTGTCGCTCCGCAGTAGCTCTGCTCTTCCACGACTTCCAGATGCCATTGCCGTGGTCTCGTCACTTTGATCCTTCTCCGACCGTCTCGATTTTGACCTGAGCGTTTGCTTTGCCTTCTGCTTTCCCGCGTCGCGGCTCGGCGGGTGTGGACCGCTCGAGGCACGCTCGTGCCAGGAAACCTGTCACGACGCGTGCTGCTTCGCGGACTGAGTTTGTTTTCCGGACGCCAGCTCCGCGGTCGTTCCTCCCGGAAAGGTTTCGTTGGTTCACAGCCGGGACAGTGAATGAACAACGAAACCTTTCAATAAGGAGGAACTGAAGATGGCAAAGCAAAACGCACCCTTCACCATCAACGTCGGACGCGGAATCAAAGCCAAAGTCTGGACCAACAACGGCAGCAAAGGCAACTGGTACAACGTCACATTCGCCCGCTGCTACCGAGACGAGGACGGCGACTTCCAGGACTCCGACAGCTACAGCCGCGACGACTTGCTCCATCTCGCGCGAGCCGCCGAGAAGGCGTTCGACCATATCAACGAGCAGCTTCACAGCGACGACGAATAGTCACACGCCCGGCCGCTTCGGCGGCCGGCTTCATCTGAGGATAGACGCAATGACAACCACACTCGAACATGCAGACACAGACGCAGTCGACAACCGACATCTACGCCGAGGAAACCACGGATGACCTCCATCGTCTCCTACCCTGAACGTTGCCGCCTTTGGGGAGACTCACGTTTTCGTGGCAACTGCGACGGACGGCTCTTCAAGAACCTGGTTCTTCGCTACGGAGCCACTCGCGTCGCCGACCCCATGATGGGCTCCGGGACGACACAGAGACGTCATCGCCGGATTGAACGGCACCGGTCGACACAGCATCCACTTCTGGGGAGCCGACCTCCGCAGTGGATTCGACCTGCGAACCGACTCGCTTCCAGGCCCGTTCGACTTCGTTTGGCTGCATCCACCGTACTGGAACATCATCCGCTACAGCGACGACGATCCTCGCGACTTGAGCACCTGCTCAACCTACGACGAATACCAGCACAGCTTGCGTCGCTGCCTCCGACGGTGCTACGATGCACTGACGCCAGGCGGCCGGCTCGCCGTTCTCGTCGGTGATGTTCGTCGCCGTGGCGTGTACATCCCCATCGTCCGGGATGTCCTGGCCATGGAAGGCGAGCTTGGCCAGCTCCGCTCCGTCATCATCAAGGCCCAACACAACTGCTCATCCAACGCCAAGACGTACGGCCGTATGGAAGACGTGCCAATCCAGCACGAGTACTGCGTCGTCTTCAAGAAAGTCCTAATCGATGAGCCGCTCGGCGCGGCTCCGCACCTGCGAGCCGCGCCTCCGAGCTACGGTTCCGGTCGCAGAACCGCCGGCTGATTGCCAGCGTGCCGCCGACGTGCGCAATTTCCATCGAAACGGGTCTCCTGCCTGGCTCTTCCCATCGTATCACGCCGTCAAGGGCCGCATCCTTGCTGCTGCTCGCGGGGCTTGGCCATCCGTGGCCAATCCTCTTCCGCGAGACTTCCCCTTTTCCCCCGGCGTGAGCCGCTGCTCGCTGAGCCAGGCGGACGATGACCGCCTATTCATCAACATCAGAAACATGGAGGAATACACCATGGACGTTATTTGCACGTGCTGTGGAGAGCCGTGGGACGTCTACCACGTGCTGCATGAAGAACCGCGAAGGATTCGACCGTGAAGGCGCACTCATCAAAGCATGCCCGTGCTGTCACGGGCGGCAGCCCGAGGACCTCAACCGTCGCACTCGCGATCACCTGAGGGCGCTTGCCGAGGCCGCACGGCTCTTCGGGGAAGACCTCGACGGATTTGCCGCATTCCTCGAAGATATGCTCTTGACGTACTGACGAACTGAATGACACGGGAGGACGGGACCATGACTGACACGGAACTGATCACCACCGCGACGGATGCCGCTGCCTTTGCTCATTGTCCCTACTCCCATTTCCGAGTCGGAGCCGCGGTCTTGGCCAACGGTCAAGTCTTTCGCGGCTGCAACGTTGAGAACGCCTCGCTTGGCCTGACGATCTGCGCCGAGCGAGCGGCCATCTTCGCCGCCGTGGCGGCCGGATGTAAGCGTCTGGAAGCCGTCGCCATCTCGTGCCCAGACGCCCCCTCGACCGGCGACATCTCCCGCCACATGCCGTGCGGCGCTTGTCGCCAGGTCATGGCGGAATTCGGCGATGTGAATACGTGTGTTTGTGCTGGGGGATCGGCGCCTTTCAGTTGGTGACGTACTCAAGCACGCATTTCGGCTCTGAGTCGCCTAGAGCTGCGTCGGCAAAAACTTTCGTGATGCGGATCCTCGTTGGAGATGCACGCGTAGTTGACCGGCGAGAGTCCCCACTTCGAACACGGATCCGATTCGCTGTCTTGGCAATTATGTAGAGCTGTTCGGCACGGGCCCGTAAGACCTGGTAGGGGAGCGACGGAATTGCTGCTCCATGGCTTCCTTCGACCGATAGGCCGGCCACG
>CAVOXY010000064.1:0-35265 GCA_963700515.1 uncultured Planctomycetota bacterium
GGGGCCCCAGTGATCGCGGATACCCTGTTTCGCAGCGAAGGCAATCCAGTGGTTGGCAGGCTCCTACGTGGTCTGGCTGTTTTACGCTAATCTTTCCGGTGAATACCCGTTTGATGCGCGGGTCAAGGCAAAGATCTCGCAGGATGCACAAACCTGGTCCGATTCTTTCATGCTGGAGCCAAGAACGAGGGAGCATGGTGCGGGGCAAACCGATCGTGTTACTTGACGGTGGTTACTTGCTGCCCATGTACCACGAAACCGGCGATGACCGTGAGACACCGTGTCGCATTTTCACCAGTTATTTTTTGCGTTACCATCCTCAGACAAAAACTTGGACAGAAACGAATCGGATGCGTTCGCCCCATGGAAACCTGCAGCCGCAGGCCGTGCAGATTGACGAGCAACATCATCCGGCGGCTTCACCGCGTTGTGGGCGGCGGATTGGCCCGGCGACCAGTGGCCATATTTTGTGCGCGAATCTCACGACGGCGGGCATCATTGGAGCGATGCTACGGTATTCGCAATCAACAGTCAATTCGGCGGTGGACGTTGAAAAACTGAAGAATGGCCATATCGTGCTCGCCTACAACGATTCCCTCGACCTGTGAATGCACACCCTTGTCGATCGCGATTTCCACCGATCAGGGCCAGACGTTTCCGTTCCGATGCTGTAATATCGGTGGCGGGGACAACACGTTTGCCTAGATTTACATGATTCAAACACGTGACGGCAAGATCCTGGTCCACACCCACAATGTCGGTCGAATTGAAGAAGCTGCCATTTTGAAATACTAGTGCTAAATGACCGTTTTCGAAGGAAGAATATGAACGGGATTGAAATGGCTCAAATGCTGCGTGAGGGTCAGTGCGTGCAACTGCACGTGCGCTATTTTGCCGGCTCCGCAATGGCCACGATGATCTCGGGGAGGGCCGGTCTCGATTTCGTCTTTCTCGATACCGAGCATGCCGTACTCGATCGCTCCACGTTGGCTTGGATGTGCCAGACCTATGCCGGGTTGGGAACTGCGGCTGATTGTCCGGATTCCCGCTCCGGACCCCTACCTGGCGAGCCAGGTGATCGACGGTGTGCGCCGTGGGCGTGATCGCTCCCTACGTGGAATGGGTCTCGCAGGCTCCGCCAACTGCGTGGTGCCGTAAAGCTACGTCCGTTGAAGGTAGCGACTGTCACGCGTGCTCTCAGGGACCAAGAGCTGGAATCGACGTCCGTGAGTACTTGGCCACCTATAACCGAGGAAACCTGTGCATCATCAACATCGAGAGTGTCCCGGCACTCAACTCGGTGCTGGATGATATCCTCGCCGTTCCCGACATCGACGCGTTGCTGATCGGTCTGCAGCGATTTCGCATCAATCTGGGCATTCCCGAACAAACAGCCATCCTCGTTTCGAGGAAGCGGTGCACGTGATAAGAAGGGACGGGGCGGGGGTGGGCGTTGGTATTCACTATTCGGGAACCTGACGGCAGAGTGAGTTGTGCCGTGGGCCAAGTCGGGGATGAACCTGATCATCCACTCCAGCGACCTGCTCATTGTGGCGGCTGCGCTGGCACACGACATGGCCCGATTCCGTAGTGAACTGGGTGATGGGCGGCACGACGTCGCGGCGGGTGACAAAGAAACGCACCACGTGCAGACGTGTAAGCGGCTACCCTGGGTGGCGTTCACGGCTGCGGCGTGTCGCTAACCTTGGGCTGCGTTGTGCGACCGCCCTCGGCGTGAGACATCTCCCTCTTCCACCCCCGAATGAGTCGTCGCGACCAATTTCGATGGTCCCGCAAGCGAGGCTCACTTCGCTGCCAACCGGTCTCTCAAGATCCAGATGCAGATGCACGATCGACGCCGCCCCTTACTCCCTCCGTCGGCCTCGTGCCGGCGGGGGACCGACTGGTCAGCTACCGTCATACTAACGTGCCTAGGCGGTCGAGCCCCAGACACACCATCACACCGGTGCGGCCGAGACCGAAACACACCCGCCGCATGTTTCGTGGCGGAACCAGCCATACCTACCGCGGGTTGATTCCGGCCTCGGCATACCGCCGCGTGAATGGTGACATGCTCGCTCGGCTGCCGTGAGTTCGCCTCGGTACCCAGGGTGCGCCGTACTGCGCGGTGAGCGTGGTCGCTGTGGTGTTCACCGCTTTGCGGTGAAGAACGTCGAACAACTCCCTCAAGCTCATTCTCGGTGAGTTGTCCACTGATTCCAGTCAGGCGTGCAGATGGATTCATAGTCCCGCGGATTGAGGTTCGCGGTGAGCCAGGTTTTCGGGTCCTTGCGGAACTGCTCCAGCTTCTGCACGCACGGTATGCTTGGTTCTCAACGTCCTTGGCCAGCAGTTTGTCCAACCGCGCGATCACCATGCGAACTGGTTCGGATCATACTGCACCATTCTGCATCTTGTGGTGCGACCTTTGGAGGAAGAAAACGTCGCCCCTGCAACTCACCGGCGACCTTCCAGATGATTCTCGCGCATTTTCGAGATCTTCGTCAAGGCGGCCTTCTTCCACGGCAACCGCCTGATCGAAGAGATCCACCGCCTGATAGGCAAGCGCCGCGGCATCTTCCAGTCGCAGCCCCGCATCCTCGAACAACCAGGGATGCGCCTTGTGCTCCTGAGTCAACATGAAGTTGCCCCGGCGGTTAGCCTGCCAGATAGGCGTCTGCCAACTCGTGCCGATGATGGAAATCGGCTCCCAGTCATGAGAGCCGTCCCGGTGCCGATCGAGTCCCATAGGGCCAATCAGATAGGTGGTATCCCAGGGATACGCTTCCACGGACCGGCGACATACTCCCACGCCTGGATCATGATAAGTGCCGCTTTCTCGCCATAGGGTGCCGCCACCTCCTGGAGCAATTGTTCCAGCGGTGCCGCGGGCGACTTCATCCACGCCTGAAGCATGGCCGCATTGACTGAAAACGTCGTCGGAGAGAGACCGTAATACTCTTTCACCCCGATTACGCCTTCCATCTCCTGCCACTGATGCATCCGCTCGTACACCAGGTGAAATAGTCCTCAATCAGGTACAGAGGCTTATAGAGCGTGCTGTATCGAATTCACCGACCACCGGAATGTGACGCTCCAGTGCCATCCGGCACCAGACGCTTGACTCCCAATCAAAGGAGCGGTCGTTGAAAGGGTACAATTTCTCGTTGCTGGAGGTACACATCAGTCCGAAATGTTTTGGGTTCACCTTATCAAGAATCGCCACGGTCTGCCCTTTCGACAGTTCCCAGGGCTTCCACCAGATCCGGATCGTCTCACTAAGCAGATTGATGAAGTCTGGCAACCGCTCGTGCAACGGCAGACCACTACAGCGGGGGCAAGCGACCGAACTCACTGCAAATCCACGCCTGCTGGTCATAAGTGTAGATCAACACATCGTCGACTTCCGGAAAGTGGTCATGAAGTCCGATAACAGATGCACGTATTTCTCCTGGACGCCGGATCGATGACGAGGCGGAGGGCACGGGACCGGTGAGAAATTCAGCAGCCCGGTATGCTGAAATGTTGCTATCGTGCGCAACCCGTGCTTTTCGGCCCGCTCATGCGGAAGGCGAATTTGTGCGTTGCTCCGCGTCCAGGTCCTCCAGGTTCAGCATCTTCGTTGGCCGGTCGCCCCAGGCGATACTGAGTTGAACCATGTTCACTCCCAGAGCTTTGATCTTCGTCAATTCATCGTCGCTCCAGCTTATATCCGCTTGGTGCACGGAGTCGATGCTCCATGGCGACAAATGCGTGGCTTCCAATACTTTATCGGGATCGTGGGGAACCCATCCGCGCCGGATATAAGCTGGAGCGACGATGAATTGACGAAGATCAAAGCTCTGGGAGTGAATATGGTTCAGCTCAGTATCGCCTGGGGTGGGAAACCGGCCAACGAGGTGCTGAACCTGGAGGACTTGGACGCCGAGCAGCGTGCCAAGTTCGCCTTTCGCATCAAACAGGCCGAAAAGCACGGGTTGCGCACGATCGCCCATTTTGGCGTACCGAGGATGCTGAATTACTCACCGGTCCGCCCTGCCTGCATCATGGATCCAGCCGTCCAGGAGAAATACGTGCATCTGTTATCGGACTTCATGACCAGCTTTCCGGAAGTCGATGATGTGTTGATCTACACTTATGACCAGCAGGCGTGGATTTGCAGTGAGTTCGGACCTTGCCCCCGCTGCAGTGGTCTGCCGCTGCACGAGCGGTTGCCAGACTTCATCAATCTGCTTAGTGAGACGATGCAGAAACACCGGCCCGGCTCGACGCTCTGGTGGAAGCCCTGGGAACTGTCGAAAGGGCAGACCGTGGCGATTCTTGATAAGGTGAACCCAAAACATTTCGGACTGATGCTGAATCCTTCCTCCAGCAACGAAGTGTACCCTTTCAACGACCGCTCCTTTAAGTCCGACCTGGGAGTCAAGCGTCTGGTGCGGATGGCACTGGAGCGGAACATTCCGGTGGTCGGTGAATTCGATCACACGCTCTATAAGCCGCTGTACCTGATTGAGGACTATTTTCCCCGCCTGGTGTACGAGCAGATGCGTGGTTGGCAGGAGATGGAAGGCGTAATCGGGGTAAAAGAGTATTACGGCTTCTCCCCGACGACGTTTTCAGTCAATGCGGCCATGCTTCAGGCGTGGATGAAGTCGCCCGCTGCGCCGCTGGAACAATTGCTTCAGGAGGTGGCGGCACCCTATGGCGAGAAAGCGGCGCCGATCATGATCCAGGCATGGGAGTATGTGGCCCAGTCCGTGGAAGCCTATCCCTGGGATACCACCTATCTGATTGGCCCCATGGGACTCGATCGGCACCGGGACGGCTCTCATGACTGGGAGCCGATTTCCATCATCGGCACGAGCTGGCAGACGCCTATCTGGCAGGCTAACCGCCGGGGCAACTTCATGTTGACTCAGGAGCACAAGGCGCATCCCTGGTTGTTCGAGGATGCGGGGCTGCGACTGGAAGATGCCGCGGCGCTGGCCTATCGGGCGGTGGAGCTATTCGACCAGGCGGCTGCCGTGGAGGAAGGCCGCCTTGACGATATCAAGATGCAGCGAGAATCGATCTGGAAAGTGGCGCGTGCGCTGCGGGGCAAGTCACTTCACTTCCTGGAAACGCTGGCCGCCCAGGATGCCAGGATGGTGCAGTATGATCCGAACCAGTTCGCTCTGGTGATCGAGCGACTGGACAAACTGCTGGCCAAGGACGTCGAGAACCAAGGGGGCAACGCCGCCGTCGTGCAGAAGCTGGAGCAGTTCCGCAAGGACCCGAAAACCTGGCTCACCGCGAACCTCAATCCGCGGGACTATGAATCCATCTGCACGCCTGACTGGAACCAAGTGGACAACTCACCGAGAATAGATGTGAGGGACTTGTTTGACCTTCTTCACCGCAAAGCGGTGGAACAACGAAGCCCGGGGTTGCCGCACTAGCGGCGCACCCTGAGTGCCGAGGTGAACACTCACGGCGGCCGAGCGAGCACGTCACCATCCACGCGGCGGTATGCCGAGGCCGGATCAACCCGCAGTGGGGATCGTGTTGTCGGCTGACGCGCGAAACATGCGGCGGGTGTGTTTCGGTCTCGGCCGCGCGCCGGTGTGATGGTCTGTCTGGGGCTCGACCGCCCAGGCACGTTGGTATGACGGTAGCTGACCAGTCGGTCCCCCGCCGGCACGAGGCCGACGGAGGGAGTAAGGGGCGTCTTCGATCGTGCGTCTGCATCTGGATCTTAAGAGACAGGTTGGCAGCGAAGTGAGCCCCGCTTGCGGAGCGATCGAAATTGTTTGCGACGTCTCATTCGGGCCGTCAAGGGAAGATGTCCTCACGCCGACGGCATGGCACAACGAAGCGCGAAGGGTCAGCGACAGGGCGAAGCCCTGGAGCGCCACCCTGGGGAGACGCTTCGCTTACACGTCCACGTGGTGCGTTTCTTTGTCACCGGCCGCGACGTCGTGCCGCCCGTCGCCCAGTTGACTACGGAATCGGGCCATGTCCTGTGCCAGCGTTTCGCCCACGATGCGCAGATCGCTGGAGTGGATGATCAGGTTCATCCCCGATTTGGCCCACGCCGTAAGCTTGTCGTTGCCGTCACGGTTCCGAATAGTGAATACCGACGCCGACCCCCGCAGCCCGTCCCTTCTTTATTACCGTTTGCACCGCCTCCTCGAAACGAGGATGGCTGTACTGTTCGGGAATGCCCAGATTGATCGACAGATCGTGCGGACCGATCAGCAACGCATCGATGTCGGGGACGGCGAGGATATCATCCAGCGCGTTGAGTGCCGGGACACTCTCGATGTTGATGATGCACAGGTTCCCTCGGTTATAGGTGGCCAAGTACTCGCGGACGGTCGATTCCAGCTCTTCGTCACCCGAGAGCACGCGTGATAGCCGCTCTCCTTTCAACGGACGCAGCTTTACCGCCCCGCGCAGTTGGCGGACCTGCGAGACTGATTCCACGTAGGGAGCGATCACGCCCGCCGCGCCGCCGTCGATCACCTGGCTCGCCAGATAGGGATCTGGAGCGGGAATACGGACAATCGGTGCCAGTCCCAGCCCGGCATACGTCTGGCACATCCAAGCCAACGTGGAGCGATCGAGTACGGCATGCTCGGTATCGAGAAAGACGAAATCGAGACCGGCCCGCCGATCATGGTGGGCCATTGCGGAGCCGGCGAAATCACGCAGGTGCCGTACACGCGCTGACCCTCACGCAGCGCTTGAGCCATTTCAATCCCGTTCATATTCTTCCTTCGATAACGGTCATTCACGCTCGTATTTCAGAATGGCAGCTTCTTCGAATTCAGCCAACATGATCGTCGAGCGGTTGTTGGTGGTATAGAGCACCAGGATCTTGCCGTCGCGTGTTTGAATCATGTAGGGATAGGCAAACGTGTTGTCCCCGCCACCGATATCACGTCGGAACGGAAACGTTTGGCCCTGATCGGTGGAAATCGCGATCGACAAGGGTGTGCGCAGGTACAGGGAATCGTTGTAGGCGAGCACGATATGGCCATTCTTCAGTTTTTCGACGTCCACTGCCGAATTGGGATTCTTGAATTCCGAATCCGTGGCGTCGCTCCAATGATGCCCGCCGTCGTGCGATTCGGCGCGCAAAATATGGCCACTGGTCGCGGGGCCAAATCCGCCGCCGCGACGCATGAAGCAGATGAGATGTTGCTCGTCAATCTGCACGGCCTGCGGCTGCAGGTTTCCCTGGGGCGAACGCATCCGATTCGTTTCAGTCCAAGTTTTTGTCTGAGGATGGTAACGCAAAAAATAACTGGTGGTATCCGACGCGGTATTCTCACGGTCATCGCCGGTCTCGTGGTACATGGGCAGCAAGTAATCACCGTCGAGTAACACGATCGGTTTGCCCCGCACCATGCTCCCTCGTTCTTCACTCAGCATGAATGAATCGGACCAGGTTTGTGCGCCATCCTGCGAGATCTTTGCCTTGACCCGTGCATCGGACCACGTATCGCCGGAAAGATTCACGTAAAACAGCCAGACCACGCCGTCAGGAGCCTGCCAAACCACGGGATTGCCTTCGCTGCGAAACGGGGTATCCGCGATCACCAGCGGCGGCGACCAGTTTGTTTCACCCTGCTTGCGACGCGAACCATAGATCGCGGTGTCGGAACTGTATTCGCCCGCGCCCCGTAATAGGCCACATACAGATCGCCGTTGCTCAGCTGGGTAATCGACGCCGGGTGTTTGTACGGCCCCGGGTGTTCGCTGCCGAAAATCCGATTCGTCTCAATGTTCAAGCTGGTGTCAATCACAATATCGTCAGCAGAGAGCGACCCGGCAAGCAGCAGACAGACACTCCATGCAGCAGACAGAACGCGAGTGTGATTCATTTCATGGGTTCCCACAGTTGGCAGGAAAACGCGGGCTCAGCATTTCCGTAGCCGAAGTCGCCAGAATTCGGACGGATTTGGGCATCCCCCGAAGTCTGGCGACTTCGGCTACGAGCTGGCGTCTGGCTTTTCTCGACTCCAAAGTACTTCACAGCGTCGACCAGCAATAGCAGACTGACGACTGGTTTATTACAGTGGCCCCAGATACGGCACTTATAGACACACATCCGCGCTGCGAAATCCGATTCCCGGTGCGATTGCACCTCCACGTGCAGCAGAATCAAGTCCATATTATACAGTACAAAACTTTCAGGTTCACGGCTGGCGGACGAGTCGCCTGGGCTGTTGAAAAGTCTGCTCATGGACGCTGTTGAGCCGTGTGCAGTGGCGACCCTTTTTGTTCCCTCCGTCGGCCTTGTGAGGCGGAGGACTGACTGGTCGGCCACCGACCGGCCATCCACCTTATCAGGCTTCCGTCGGGTTCATCCCGGCGGAGCCACAACTGGTCGGCTACCGACCGGCCATGACACACTGTCGGTCGAGTCCCCAACGTGCCATCACAGCGGCACGCGTTCGAGACCGAATCAAGCCGCGGCACGTTTCGGCCTCGGCGGGCGCCGCTGTGCCTTGGAACACCCGCCTCGGCCGACACACTTCGCATCACATCTCCCGTAGCCCGCCAGTCCTCAGTCCGCCGGGATGAACCCGACGGGGCTGGAGCAGCAAGCGGAACAGAAATAGGACTGTGCCTGGCTGCCAACAAGGGGCCTGGCTGCCAACAAGGGGCCTGACGGCCAACAAGGGCAAGTGTTCATCGCGCCACGCGTGCTCATCGTGCACGCTTTAGAGGGCCTGGGATTAATCCACGATTTTGTTGTCAGCCGGCGCATCAGCGGGCCGCAGTTCTGGCTCCGCGGCATGGCCCAAGAGGGCTTCGATCGTCTCGAACAGCTGTTTCGCGCGGATCGGCTTGGCCACGTAGTCGTCCATGCCGGCCTCCAGGCAGCGCTCGCGGTCTCCCTTCATGGCGTGGGCGGTCATGGCGATGATCGGAATGTGCGTGCCGGTCTGCTGCTCCCGGGCGCGGATGGCGGCCGTCGCCTCGAAGCCGTCCATCTCGGGCATCTGCACGTCCATCAGCACGAGGTCGAAGTTCCGCGTCTCCAACGCGGCGACGGCTTCTCGCCCATCGTTGGCGACGACGACCGTGTGTCCGTGTTTTTCCAGCAGGCCGACGGCCAGCTTCTGGTTGACCAGACTGTCTTCGGCCAGCAGAACCTGGAGCGGGCGAAACCGGCTCGCCTGCTCCGGCGGCGATTTTGTGAACGCCTTCGTCCTCGGGGGTCGTGACTCCCAGGGCCAACACGATGGCATCGAACAGTTCCGACTGCTTGATCGGCTTCGAGCAGATAGGCGGCGATGCCCAGTTGCTCGCATCGGGAGATGTCGCCCGGCCGATCGCCCGAGGTGAGCATCATGATGACGGTGCTGCCCAGCTGCGCGTCTTGCTCGATCTGCTTCGGCCAACGAGAAGCCGTCCATCTCGGGCATGTTGGCGTCGGTGAGCACCAGGCGAAAGGGTGCGCCAGACTCCCGTCCCTTCCGCAGCAAGTCGAGTGCCTCGCGACCGCCCTGCACGACGGTCGGCTTCATCCCCCAGTTGCGGAGCATCTCTTCCAGGATGCGGCGGTTGGTGGCATTGTCGTCGACCACCAGGACGCGCGTGTCGCTGCACGATCGCGGGCTGTCAGGCGGGGCAGCTTGAGCCGTGTCGCCAGCGAGCCCGAACCGGGCGGTGAAGTGAAAGGTGCTGCCGCGCCCGACCTCGCTTTCCACCCAGATCCGCCCGCCCATCAGTTCGACCAGCCGGGACGAGATGGCCAGCCCCAGCCCGGTGCCGCCGAACCGGCGGGTGGTCGAGCTGTCGACCTGCTCGAAGGCTTCGAAGATGGCCGCGAGCTTTTCTGTCGGGATGCCGATGCCCGTGTCGCTGACGGCGAAGTGCAGCACCACCCGCATCGTCCGACTGCGGACTGCAGCTCGACGTCCAGCACGACTTCTCCCGCTTCGGTGAACTTGATGGCGTTGCCGACCAGGTTGACCACGATTTGCCGCAGGCGGCCCACGTCGCCCACCAGGCGATCGGGCACTTGCGGTGGAATGCGACACGCCAGCTCCAGGCCCTTGCTGTGGGCCCGCACGGCGAGCGACTTCATCGTGTCGCCGAGACCTTCGCGCAGGTCGAAGGCGGTGCATTCGAGCTCCAGCTTGCCGGCCTCGATCTTCGAGAAATCGAGGATGTCGTTGATCACGGACAGCAGCGACTCGCCCGACTCGCGCACCATCTTCAGGTACTCCCGCTGCGACGCGGTGAGCTGCGTGTCGAGCACCAGCTCGGTCATGCCGATGATCGCGTTCATCGGCGTGCGGATCTCGTGGCTCATGTTGGCCAGGAAGTCGCTCTTGGCTCGGTTGGCGGCCTCGGCGGCCTCCTTGGCTCTGCGCAGTTCCTCGGCGGCTTGCTTCTGTTCCGTGACGTCTCGGGAGATGCCAAAGGTGCCGACGATACGGCCGTCGCTTGTCGTGCAGCGGCAGCTTGGTGGTACGTGACCCACGTGACGTGGCCGTCGGGCCAGGTCTCCTTTTCCTCTTTGTCGAGCAACGGCTGGCCGGTGCGGATGATCTCTTGTTCGTCCGCCATCGCCTGCCGGACATGCTCCTCGGTGAAAAAATCGAAGTCCGTTTTGCCCAACGCTTCGGAGGCATCGTGGAGCCCGAAATAGTGGGCCAGCGCCCGGTTGATTCTGAGGAAGCGGCTCTCGCGTATCCTTGAAGTAGATGTTGTGCGGCAGGTTGTCCATCAAGGCGTGCAGCAGGTAGCGCTCATGCTCCAATGCCGCCTCCGCCTTCTTGCGATCGGTAACGTCCCAGAAGATCACCTGCACTCCCACGATCTCCCCGCTGGCATCTCGCACGGCGGATTTCATGACCTGGACGTAACGCGTCTCACCATCGCTCTTGTTCTCCTCGACCGCTTCGAGCAACTTGCCCGTCTCCACCACTTGCTGGTCGTCCTGCCGGTACTTCTCGGCCAGTTCTCGCTGGAAACAAATCGAAGTCGGTCTTGCCCGTGATGTCCTCAACGCGCTTTCCGAGCAACTCGCAGAACGACTGATTCGCAAAGGTGAATCGACCGTCCAGATCCTTGCGCAGCACGTGGACGGGCAAGTTCTCCACGAGGGAGGAGTAGAGGGCCTGGGAGTCCCTGATCACCTTCTCGGCCCGTTCACGCTCAGCGATTTCCCGTTTCAATTCCGCGTTGGCGCCGGCCAGTTCCGCCGTACGGTTCTTCACCCGTTGTTCCAGCTCATCGTGAGCCTCTTGCAGTTCCTGCTGCGCCTGCTTGCGTTGAATCATCCTCCACATGCCTTGCATCAGCAGCGTCAGCTGCAGGATGTCCGAGTCATCATATGGCGTGTTCTTGTTGCCGACGCCCGCAACCGCGACGACACGCTCCCCGTCAAAAACGGGGATGTTCATGTGCCGGACCACGTCGACATGGCCCTCCGGGTACCCCTTCTTCAGCGAACTGGGTGCCGCATAGTCGTTGGTCACGACGGGCTTGCGCTGCCTTACCGCTTCCCCCCAAAGTCCCGTTGTCTCGATCGGATAGACGATTGGTTTGTCGATAATAGCGCATTGCTGCATGGCCGTTTTGGACCAGGAATGCATGGTGAGAACACTTTCGTCCTCATTCATGAACGCCAGGTAGCCGATCTTGCTTTCGGTGAGCCGGACCGCCTCTTCCAAGGCGAAGTCCGTGATCTCTTGCATCGGCGCATCGGTCATTTGGCCGAGCTTGAGCAGCGTTTCCAGCCGGGCTTGCTCCAGACGCAGTGCCACCTCTGCCCGCTGGCGATCTTCTTCCAGTCGAATGCTGTTCAGTGCGAAGCCGATGTCCGCGGCGACCTCTTCGAATAAGGCTCGTTCTTCGTCATCGACGGTCAGGTCTCCGTGGACGCTGGCGACCATCAAACCGTAAACGTGTCCTTGATATTCCAGCCGGGCAACCATGGCCTTTCGGCCAGCGTATTTCTGTGCCAGCGGGCAATCGCCGCAAGTGGAGGGGGGGTCGTCGATGGCCAGCACGCGGGGCTGCAAAAGTGCTCGTTTTACGCACTCGACCAGCTCGCCACGCTTCAAGCGATCAACAAGTGGCGCAAAATCACCGTGCAAGCCAGCCTCGGCAGCGGTGGTCAGCTTGCACGATTCATCCAACAGGGCGATCCAAGTGCTATGATAGCCGCGCGCCTCACTCAGGCTGTCACAGCTTCCCTGCAACAGACGATCGCGATCTTTCTCTCTGGCAATCAGTTGGTTGACGTTGCGGATGGCCCGCAGTAAGGCGTTGAGGTGTTGGGCCCGTTCCTCGGCCCGCTGGCGATCAGCGACTTCCGCCAACTAGCTCTCCGGTCCTCTCTCGAATCCGTTCTTCAAGTTTGTCGGCGTGTTCAGCGAGGGCTTCCCGGCTGAACTTCATGTTGAGAATTGTCTCACCCAGGATCTGTTCCAACAGGCCAATCTCATCGGCACCGGTAATCTCGACCGTGCTATCCAAACGACCGCCAGCGACTTCGGCCATTTGCCGGACAATGCTGGACAGTCGTTGCCGGGCCGGATCAGAAAGAGCATAGTCTTGATAGGGCATTGGGTGGTCTCGAAATGCGCAGAAGGGCTGGTGCCTGCATATAAGAGAATGCGTCCTTGCTTTCAAATGGGCCAATCCCTGCCAGGCGAGGCTGATTGACCGCATCGAAGCCAAGGGCTTCGGCGAAGTCTCGGCGTATCTTGCTGAAAGACGCTCCGCACGACTTCTCGGTAGTCAACTCGGCCGGGCAGTTGGCCCCATCTCTGCATCTGGGACAGAATCCAGCTTCCATGTTCTTCCCACGGAAAGGGGATGAAATCGATCCTGTCCGGAATCGTGCAGTGTTGCGCCTCTGCCATCAGGGAAATCGCCGGATAATGCCTGTTCCACCGGGGTCGGATCGCCCTGATTCAGGTACTCAGGTCCGGAAATCTCTCGGGCAATCGCCTTTCTCTCTCGCATATCCGCCTTGTGAAGCGCCAACTCGGCCTCGCAGCACACTTCTCAGCATCGCGCGATAGGTCTGGGGACAGCCGTCGATCAGGTCCTGGCTGGTGGCAAGACAGCAACATGGGTGGCCTGCCCAAATGTCCTTGGAAAGAATGTAGATGAACCCGACGCCTCGGTGGACCGCGATCTGGTTGAAGGGATCGGGGGCTAGGACGCCGTCTACCCAGCCTTTCTCCAAATAGTACGGCATCCTCGGCGGCGCTACCTCCCTGATGGTAACGTCCTGGAGAGGGTCGACGCCGTTCTCGGCCAGAAAGTGGCACAGCAGATAGTAGTGCATGGAGAAACGGTAAGGCACGCCGAACACAAACCCCTTCATGTCGCGCACGTCTCGTATGGCGAGGTGCTTGCGTGAGAGAGTCAACGCCTGACCGTTGACATTCTGGATTGCTGCCAAGCAGATGCGGGCCTTCTTGCCATCGATCCCGAGGCTGCAAGCAAGAGGCATCGGAGAGAGCATGTGCACGGCATCCACAAAACCGTGGACCATCAGCTCCTTGATTCCGCTCCAGCCCGGCGCGCGCGTGAGGCTGACGGTCAACCCGTTCTTCTCGAAGAAACCGTGGCTGTGGGCATAGATAAGCGGTGCAGAACAGACGATGGGGATAAACGAGATCCGCAGCTCCGTCCTTTCCAGTTGCGCACCTCCAGAGACACGTCCAGCGACTGATTCGTGTTCATGAAAGCACCCCCTTGCGCGCTCATCCGAAGCCAGCGGAGATCTCAATGCACTCGATCGTGACGGTGACGTACCTGGGCCGGGACTGTTTCCCTTCAGGAAGTGACAAATAGCCGCTGCGCACATTGCTCGGCGGCTCTCACGCTGCGGCGTTTCTCTTCTTATCCACCTTACCAAAAAGCATGGCCAAAGGAAGCGCCTTCTCCACGCCGCGAGGGAGATGCGACAGACGCGGTGGCCACACCTGGGGGGGCTTTATGGTGTTTCACGCGGTTCGGCGCGGCGACTTGTTTCGGCCCCGGATTCGGCCTGACGATGGTCGGCACTTCTGACGGGTGACGACCTTGCTCGACGCCGTCGGCAGCTTGCCGATGGCCATCGCGTGCGGACTGCCGGCAGGTTTCCCTTGTTGATGTGCCGTCTACTCGGTGCACGCATGTCTGTGACGCCGACTGCTCGATGGGGAACGAATCGGGAACGCGCAGTACGCAATGCGGAATGAAATACCGCGTGAAAGGCGCAATGATGATTCCGCATTCCGCACTCCGCATTCCCTAATCGTTCAGGTCCTCCAAGTCAGCAAGACCAAACGCTCTGGGGCACTTTTTGGTTGTGGCCACAGGCCGCGTGAAGAAAAAAGGGCGAAGAATATCCAGGCAATTCGCACGCAGGGACCGCCGGGCGACTTGGAGCAGGGCCTGCGTGGAGGTTAAACTTCGAGCAGTGTGCCCATCTGCTGGGTAAGTGTCTGGGGAGGAATATGATGACATTCGGATCAGTTGGGATGTGGGTCGTCCGGATCAGCTTCGTCTTCTGTCTGGCGTCAGCATCGTTGCTCTCCGCGCGTGCTGCGTCTTGGGATCCCGACGCGCAGGACTATGCCGGTCACAAGGGCGTTACGCTCTACGTGTCGAAACTGGGTGACAACAGCGACGGGTTGTCGTGGTCGACGGCGTTCACGACGATCCAAGCGGCGTTGGGTCATGTGCCCGATGAGAAGGGGGGGCATCGCGTCATCGTGCGGCCCGACACCTATATGGAGGCGAACCTGTTCGTTCCGTACTGCGGCGCGGCAGGGTCCTACAACCTGCTGATCGGCGACACGGATGGCCGGCACGGTTCGGGGACGCAGGGGCGCGTGGTGATTGATTCGGGTGACGCCACGAAGGGCTTTAAGAGCTACGACTGGTGGAGCACGATTCGCGCTACTTCACAGGGGTGGAGCCCCGAGCATAAGGCTCCGACATTCTCGTCGATCGTCTGGGATCGCTGGATCGTGCGCAGCCTGTACGCGACCGGTGCGGATGCCGGGCTGTTCTGGGATTGCACGAACCGGATCGAGCCGTTCACGATTGTCGTGGAAGATTGCGTGAGCATCGGGCGCGCGTTTGGCGGTGGAGTGGCCAGCTGTCTGTCGCGTTACGACGAACCGATTACGTTTCGCCGCTGTAAGCTGTGGTCTCTGGACGAGTGGGGCGACACCGCCGGACTCTACATTCGCATTGAGAACCCGGCCATGCCCGAGCGCCCGGATGTCATCGTCGAAGATTGTACGATGATCAGCCCGCAATGCGCAATGAAGGGGGGCAACTACGGGTTCCACACCTACATGCGCATCCGGGCAAACCGCAGCCGATTCATTACGCTCAACTTCTCGCAGCCCGCCGGCACGCCGACGGACGGCGTTATTCAAAGCGTGCAGAACGGCAAGTACCTGCACCTGGACTTCCAGGACTGCACGCTGATGGGGTACAAGATTTTTGGCGTCAAGGTCGACAAGGACTCCGCGCAGGATATCTCCTTCACGGCGAAGGGGGCGGTGAATGCCTACGTGCAGTGGACGCAGGAAGTCCCGCAGGGTATGCACCGGTTGGTGAGCTGGCCGGTGGAAGTCTTCGACGAGGTCGCCCTGCCCGCCGCAGGGGATGCGCGGCCGCCGCTGCAGGCCGAGACACTGATCATGCGTGACGTGTGCGAGGTGTCGCCGCTGGTCTGGCAAGGACGATTGTGCCTGTTGGTGTGCCATCGCCCGGCGACCGGCGGCACGAAGGAAGACTACTACCTCACGATCAGCGACGCGGAGAGCGGCGAGGAGTTGGCGCGGTTCGGCCAGGGTTACAGCCTTGCCAGCGCAGAGGTGCTCGGTGACACCGTCTTCGTGTCGGCCTCGCGGTTCGAGGATAACAACTGGAACGACGTGACACTCTTCAGCTCGACCGATCTGAAGACGTGGACTCAGAAAGTGGCCATCACGCAGGAGCCGAACGAACATCTGTTCAACAGTTCGATGTGCCTGGGTCCCGACGGATACGTGATGGTGTACGAGAGCAACGACCCGGCTTATCCCGCTTTCACGACCAAGTTTGCGCGGTCGAAAGATCTCGAAACGTGGACGAAGCTGCCCGATGCCACCTTCGGCACCGATCGCTACACGGCCTGTCCCACGATTCGCTGCGCGGACGGCTACTACTACGTGTTCTATCTCGAACATCGCACGCCACGCTGGTTCTTCGAAACCTACGTGACGCGCTCGAGCCGATCTGAAGACGTGGTACCGCAGCCCGCTCAATCCGGTGTTGTCACCCCAGAAGATCGACGACAGCATCAATGCGTCCGATCCCGATCTGGTGGAATTCCAGGGGAAGACGTACCTCTATTATGCGGTGGGCGATCAACTGACGTGGATGAACATCAAACGCGTGGCGTATCCGAGCACGTTGGCCGATTTTCTGAAAGGGTGGTTCCCCAACGAAGGAGTTCGCGACACGGGTGACATGGCGGGATATCGCGCTCGTGTGGAGTCCCAGGCCAAGGTCGAGCGGCAGCAGTGGTTTCGCAACGCCAAGTTCGGCATGTTCGTGCACTGGGGGCCGTTCGCCGTGCAGGGTGGCGACCTCCACGCCAAGTTCGACTATTTCGACATTAAGGCGAATCCGGCGTTGAGTGCCGAGTTCGAGACTTATGCCCAGCAGTTTCAAGGCAAGTCCTTTGATGCGGCGAAATGGATGGAGACGGCCAAGGCCGCCGGCGCGAAGTACGTCGTACTGACGTCGAAGCATCATGACGGATACACCCTCTTCGACAGCGCCGTGACGACGTATGATTCGGTCGACATGACCCCGCGGAAGGATTTTGTGCGGGCGTTTGCGGATGCCGCGCGGGAGGCAGGATTGAAAGTCGGCTTCTACTACTCGATGTTGGATTGGCATGAGCCGATGTACCGGACGAATCTGCCAAAATTCGTGGACGAATTCATGTTCGCTCAGGTGCGCGAGCTGTGTGCCAACTACGGCCCGCTGGATTGCGTCTGGTTCGATGGCGAATGGGACCATCCGGCCGCCGCGTGGAAGGCCCCGGAGTTGGTCCGCATGATCCGCACATTGCAGCCCTCGGCGCTGGTCAACGACCGGCTGGGCTTGGGCGAGCGCGGAGCAACCAGGCTCTGTGATTTCTACACGCGCGAGCAGCCGTCCGAGATCAACGAGGCGATGGGGTTCGAGCGGGAAAAGCCCTACCCGTGGGAAGCCTGCCTGACCATTGGTGAGTATTGGCAGTATTCAGTCAAGGACACACAACTGAAAAGCACGGCCGAGCTAATCCGCGTTCTTGTGGATGTCGTGAGTCGTGGAGGCAATTTGCTGTTGAATGTTGGCCCAACTCCCGACGGCGAGATTCCTCAGCCGCTGGTCGAACGGATGCAGGGGATCGGCGCTTGGCTGGCCGTGAACGGGGAAGGGATTTACGACACGACCGGTTCACCGTTCAAAGCCTTGCCCGTAGGAAAATGCACGACCAAGGGCAACCGCCTCTATATTCATCTGGACAAGCGGCCCGGCGGGCCGGTGCAATTGCCCGGATTGCAGAACGCGATTCACAAGGCGTGGTTCCTCCGCGGCGGCGCCGAATTGACGGTCGACAACGAGACAAAAGCGATTCAATTGCCGGAGACGCTGCCAGACGACACGGTGACGACGGTCGTTGTCCAGCTCGATGCGCCGCCTGTGGTGCAATAGATGTTGCTGGATTCTGGGCTACCGGCTATGGGGCTCGGATTTTGGTGTGCGATACTCGCACCGTGTGCGCATATTCTAGAACCGAAATCCGACATCCGAAACACCAAATACGAAACAAGAGACCTATGAAGAAGCATATTGCGGTGTTGTTGGCGTTGGGGTGGATGTTTGGTGTTACCGCCGCGGCGGACGAACTCGACCCAACCTGGCTGAACCGGTGCGTGGTGGACGCGGGTGATTTCTCGCGGTTGCAGATCGCGATGGCGAAGGCATCCCGGGGCGACGCAATCACCATCGCCGCGATTGGCGGTTCGATCACCGCGGGTGCCGCCGCCAGCGCCGAGGAGAACCGCTGGCCGAATCAGGCGGCCGCTTGGTGGCGGGCAAGATTCCCGCAGACCGAGGTTCGATTCATCAACGCGGGCATCGGGGCGACAGGCTCGGATATTCGGCGCACACCGGGTCCGGCAGGATGTGCTCGTCGCCCGTCCCGATGTGGTGATGGTCGAATTCGCCGTCAACGATAGCGGCAGCGCGATCGCCGGCGAAACGCTGGAAGGGCTGCTGCGGCAGATTCTCGCGTTGCCCAATTGCCCCGCCGCCGTGATGCTCTTCACCATGGACAGTCAGGGCCATAATGTTCAACAGGAGCACAGCAAAGTTGGTCTGCACTACCGCGTCCCCATGGTCAGTTTTCGCGATGCGCTCTGGCCCGATGTCGCTGCGGGAAAAGTTTCCTGGAACGACATCGAGGCCGACTCGGTACACCCCAACGATCGTGGCCACCATATCTGTGGTGAACTGGTCAGCCACCTGTTCGACATGGCCGCCGCTGCGCTGCCCGCCGGAGACTGCGGGGCGCTGCCGCCCCCGCTCCCCGCGCCACTCATCAGCGACACTTACGAAAACACCGGAGTGTACACCGCCGGAAACTTGACCCCGGTACGCCTGGACGGCTGGCAGAGCGTGGAGGGCGCCTACGGCAAAGCGTGGCGCGCGGACACGCCAGGCAGCGTGCTCGCATTCGACCTGGAAGGGACCGCGATCGGCCTGGCCTACAAGAAACAGAAAACCGGTTTTGGCCGGGCGAGTGTCACGGTGGATGGCGGCGCACCACAAACACTCGACGGCTATTTTCCCGCAGATTGGGGTGGCGGCTACACACCCTTCGTTACCGCGGCACGCGACTTGCCCGCGGGTAAGCACCGCCTGACCATCACGGTGCTCGACGAGAAGGCCGAGGAAAGTCCGGGCCACGCTGTCGAGATACACGCGATATATAGCGCCGGTTTGCCCCACGCGCCGATGCCCTGGACCAAGCCGCTGATACGCGGCACCTTGTGGTGGCTTACCCCGGCCGATCCTGAGATCTGGACCGAGACGCGTCTGGCAGAAGCGATGGACGCACAACAGGTGGCCGGTTTCGATCTGCTGTGGATTCTCAACTCGCCGCAACTCCTGGAAAACGCGTCATCCATCCTCGACACGCTCTACACCCTGGCCGATGCACGCGACATGAAGGTGATCGCTGACCTGCCGCGGGGCGGATGGTACGGCGAGACCTCGGCCGAGGCTCTCGGCACGACCTTGGCCGAATATGCGGCACGTTTCGCCGCGCGATACGGCACGCATCGGTCGTTCTTCGGATGGTATCTCAATCATGAGATCAATCCCATCGCTCCCGAGAATGCCGAAGAAAGCGCCTACTCGCGCGCGGTCTGGAAGACGGTCGCGGATGCCTGCCACACGGTCAAGCCCGGCTCCGTGGTGACCATTTCCCCCTTCTTCCTGCTCGACGATGCGGGGCACAGGGGCTTCGTGTATCTAACCCCGCAGCAATACGGCGCATGGTGGTGCGAAACGCTCTGCGAAACCGGCATTGATATCCTGATGCTCCAGGACTCGGGCGAACATCTCTCCTTCTTCACGCTCGCACAACGCGAGCCGTTTTGGGCGGCCACAGCGGCCGCTTGCCATGCGGCGGGCAAACAATTCTGGCTCAACGTCGAAACCGGCGAAGCCGTCGCGGAGGATTGGGATGACTACCTGAAAGAATCTGCCGCGAAGAGCTTGAAATGGCGTTTCACGCCCATGGACTGGCTCACACAAAAACTCGATCGCGCAGCCTGCTATGCCGACGGAATCATCAACTGGGGTTATTTCCCCTACATGGACCCGCATCCCCTGCCGGGAAAAGAACTCCCGGGACAGAAGGAATCGTACGAGGCGTATGTGGAATACGTCAAACATCTAGCTACCAAACGCCAATAGGGTTCCGTGAGCGCATCTCTTGGGCGAGTTTTTTCGCTGGGGCTCGTTTGGGCTAACGCATCACCATTGGTGCCACAGTGCGGCTGCGCGTGTCCGTTCCGGAGAAAACCGTCCTCAACGTACCACGACACCGGCTCGCCCTCGCGACCCAGTCAAGCCGCAGCCTGTTTCGGCCTCGGCCGTGCCGCCGTTGTGCCTTCGGATCCTCGACGCGGCCGGCACACTTTGCGGCTCATCCGCGGTAGTCGGCCAGTCCGCAGTCCGCCGGGATCAACCCGACGGGTCTGAAGGAACGTCCCCTGCAGAATTGGACTATGCCTGGATGCGAACAATGGCACGTGTTTGTCGCGTCAGGAGTCGCACATGTTTCGCGGCCGCCGGTGCTGCGGCAACAAGCGCAGATGGCGCCGATCAGGAACATTCAGCGGTGGGCAATCGCATTTTGGCGCCCAATTAGATGCCAATGCACGGCTTCATGAGCGAATCCAATCCTGGAACGAGATTGACGAATTCGGTCATGGCGTTGCCTCAATGCCTCGCCTCGCTTGGGTTGGGGGATCGCCACGGGCCGACCAGACATGAACCTCCGTCTTGCCGTCAATGCACCGCAAACCGGCCGCCAGTGTCTTCCCGTTGAGGGAGAAAGCCAGGCACTTGATTTGCGGTGCCGACGACGGCATGTCGAGACTGAGCAATTCCAGTCTGGCGGAGACGCTCCACAGTCTGACGGATCCGTCCCGACTGCCGCTGGCCAGCGTCTTGCCATCCGGCGCGAAAGACAATGCATGGACTTCATCCGCGTGCCCGACCAGAATCCCGACCTGCCGCCCCGTGGGGAGATCCCACAGCCGGACCTTGCGACCATTGCCGCCCGAGGCCAACAATCGCCCGTCGGGTGAAATGGCCAACGCATTGATCTCGTTCTGATGTCCGTAGATCATGGGTAGTGCTTGCCGGCGAGTTATGTCCCAGCGCCTAATCGTTGTGTCCCCGAAACCGGCATACAGGGTGTGGCCATTCGGCGTAATTGCCAAGTTGCAGATTCTGCAATCCAGTGGGAGCACCCACGACTGGCGGCCGGAAACCAAGTCCCAGACTTGGATCGAGTGGACCGTATCGTTTTCGACGGAACAGGCCAAGGTGCTGCCGTCGCGCGAGACAGCTATGTCAGTTATGTCGCCAAGAGTGCGATCGTTGACCGAGAGGGGGACCCGCACGCGCTCACCCCAGACATCGCGGAACTTGATCTGCCCACCGTGGAACATGCCTGTGGCCGCGGTGCGGCCGTCGGGCAGGAAAGCTGCGGAATAGATCGGATTGAGCGAACCATCGTACTGCTCTTCAACAATCAAGCCACCACTGCTAAGTTGGACGCCGGATCGAACGTCCCAATGCTCAATGGTTGTGTCCGTACACGCCCAGAGCGTGTCGTCCGGACCACAGGCCAGCGCATGCATGCCGGTATCATGCAGGGTGAATCGCTGGTATTCCTGATTTTCACCGGTGTGCCATAGGCGAACGATTCCGTCCGCCCCGGAAGTGGCCACGGTCGCCCCATCGGGTGACATGGCCACACACCAGGATCGGCCGAGGTGCGCGCGAATATTTCCCAGCTCTGCGCCGGTCGTCACGTCCCAGAGTCGCACGGTGCCGTCCTTGCTGAGCCGAGGCCAGCAGGCGATTGTCGGGCGAGAAAGCCACCTGATTGACCCGGTTTGTGTGCCCACGCAGGGTCTTCAGCAACCTACCCTTGGTCGTGTCCCAGAGCATCACGGTTTGGTCCGAGCTGGCCGACGCCAGTTGCTGTCCATCGGCCGAGAAGGCCACCGATAGAACCTCGCCGTCGTGCCCCTCTAAAATCCGGCGCGCTCGGCCCGTGTCGACATTCCACAGCCGCACGGTGCGGTCACCGCTACTGGTGGCCAACGTCTTGCCGTCGGGTGAGAACGCCAGGCCTTGGACATCGGACTCGTGTCCGGCCAGTGTGCGCTGGACGCTCCACGTGCTCGTGTTCCACAGCTTCACGATAGCTTCATTGCCGCTGGTGGCCAACAGGCGTCCATCGGGTGAAAACGCCACGCAATATGCCTCACCCTCGCAAACCTTCAAGGTCACGACCTCCTTGCCCGTGGCCGCCTCGGACACCAGAACCGTGCCTTGGTCGCACGCGGAGGCCAGCCATTGACCATCGGACGAGAACGCGACAGCGGCGATTTCGCCGCGAGTTCCTGCGAGGCAATAGCGCTGCACACCCTGAGCCAGCTCCCACAGGCAGACAGTTCCATCCTGCCCCGCGCTGGCCAGGGTCTGCCCATCCGGGGCGAAGGCAAAGCAGTACACGTCGCCCGTATGGCCGTGCAATGCCCGCTGTTGAGGGTGGCAGAGCGACCACACGTAGTGCCACTCGAAACCGCGCAGATCCGCTTCACCCGCGCGCGGCAGATAGCGTTCGAGCACGTCGATCGCCCATTGCACCTCCGCGCGCTGCCATGCCAGGTGCGCGCGCTTGATGTCCGCCGCATAGACCTGCTCGCGCAGTTCCCTGGCTCGTTGCTCTGCGTCGCGGCGGGATTGGTCGGCCAAGTCGCGCTGTTGGACCGCCTCATTCCGCGCGCTAAAGATCAGGAAGGAACTCACCGTCGATATAACGGCGGTCAGGGCGAAAAACAACATAGCGGCCAGCACCAGGACCCGATTTCGCTGCGCCCATTTTCCCAGGTGCTCCACTAAGGTGGGACGACGAGCCAGGATCGGACGCTGCTCGAGGAACCGCCGCAGATCGTCGGCCAGATCCTGGGCCACTCCATAGCGGCGATCAGGTTCGGTTGCCATCGCCGTCAGGACGATGGTCTCCAGATCGCGGGGCAATAGAGGATCCACGTGCCGCAGCGGTTTGGGGTGTCCTTCGAGGATCTGACGCAGGATCGCGGGACGCTCCTCGGCATCGAAGGGGGGCTTCCGCGCGAGCAACTCATAGAGGGTCACTCCCAGCGAATAAATGTCGGTGCGACAATCCAGAGCCCGCCCGTGCGCCATTGTCTGCTCCGGGCTCATGTAGCGGAGCGTGCCAACCAGATCACCGGTCATGGTCAGGTTCGTGCTGGCCTGGGTCTGGGCCAGGCCGAAGTCGGTGATCCACAGGTGCCCCCGCGCGTCCACCAACAGGTTGGAAGGTTTGATGTCGCGATGCACGACCCCCAATTCGTGAGCGTGTGCCAAGGCTTCCGCGGCTTGAATCCCCAGTTTGGCCACCGCCCGGTAGAAGGCCGGACCGTGCGACGAATCGGCGCTCGAAAAGGTACTCGTAGTTGCGTTGCGCCGAGTTGGCCGCGGCAGACTCACGGCACGGTTCCGGCCGCTGCACGTGAGGTTCTTCGGGCGAGACGCGTCCGTCGGCGCGGCGTCTGCCGAGGCCGGATCGCCCGACATGAGGTGCCGCGTCACTTCGCTCACGGCCTGGTCGGGCACTGCGCTCGGTCTGGCAGGTCAGCTCGGAGAGCTGCCGCAGCTCGTGAATCACGCTGGCCAGCGATTGGCCCTCAATACACTCCATGGCGTAGAAATGGACACCGCGATCACAGCCCACCGCGTGGACTGCGACAATGTTCGGATGGTGGAGCGACGCGGCAGCCCGCGCCTCGTTCTGAAATCGCTGCAGGTGCCGCGGGTCGAGCATCGAGGCGAACGGGAGCACCTTCAGCGCCACGCGGCGACCCAGCGAAATCTGCTCCGCTTCGTACACCACCCCCATCCCCCCGCAGCCGATTTCGCGCAGAATTTGAAAATCGCCGAGCACTCCCCGCTTGGGCAGCAAGCCGGTCGCGTCCGCAGCATCGTCCGGTATCAATCGCGGATCGATCCGCTGGATCAGTTCCAAGCCGTCGAGACATTCGCGCAAGTCCTGCGCGAGACTGGGATATTTCTCGATCAGCCGACCGCGATCCGGGCGTTCACCGCGCCGCAGCGCCGCACAATAGGCCTCCACATCGCGCACCACGATCGGATCGTCGATCGACGCGGGGGCAGCGTTCGACGCGGAGTCCACCGATGCTGCGGAACGCGTGGCTTCGTCAGCTCCCTGGTTCATCGCCACTCTCCCCAAACGTGCGGCGCAGGGCGGCCAGGGCGCGGACCCAGAGCTTCTTCACGCTCTCCTCGGAACGACCCATGCGCTGCGCGACGTCGGCAAAGGCCAGATCCTGCAAGTGTCGCAAGACGATCACTTCGCGATAGGCGTCGGGCAACCGAGACACGGCATCGGCCACCAGTATGGCTCCTTCGTGTCGCATGGCCTCGCGACTGGGCGTGCTATCCGAGGCCGCCAGGGATCGCACACGGCGCACGAGCTCTGAGTTCAGTTCCTCTTCCAGGCGGCGTTCGAGCCGCACGTCGCGCGATTGCGCTTCGCAGTAGCGGCGCACCAGGCTCTTGAGCTTCGAGGCCAGGACGCGGCGCAGCCAGCCCAGCAACTCGGCTTCGCTCGTCCCGCGAAAACGGGGAAACACCTGGTGAGCGTACAAGAGCGTGTCCTGCACGACGTCGGACGGATCCGCCTTGCCCGACAGCCGGCGATCGATCTGAACCTGGGCCAGTAGCTTGAGGTAGCAACGACAGGTCCCCAGCAGTCGGCCCAGCGCTTCGCCATCGCCAGCGCGTGCCAGCGGCAAGAGATCATCAAGTTGAAACGGCTCTTCGCTGGGCATTGCCAGACCCCCTAAGGATCCAGGCGCACAAACCCACCCGCAAGGGACGCACAATGCAGGATTTTTCTGTAATTTTCTGTAAATGGGTAACTGTTTAGCGGTTGGCAGTAACTTCCGCGAAGAAAGCAGTGGACATAGCTGGCCTGACACAAAAGAGAGGCACCGAGCATGGTTCCGAAAATAATGGTGAATGGTGAATGGTGAATAATGAACGGTTCATGATCCAGCAAAGTACGAAGGATCTCGCAAGGTCTGCCGCACGTGATTGTCGCCGTCCATGCCCTTCACATCGGAAGTCTGCTCATTAACCATTCACCATTTGTTATTCACCACTAACCATTGTCCTGGGATCCATGGGATGCGTCCTCAAGTGTGTCTGGTAACCGGCGAAAAAGGTTTTGGGTATTTTGAAAGGCCGTTTACTGCAAACGGTAAACAGATCCGTAAATGGTCCATCCCCACGCACACCCGGTTATCACCATCCTGGTGTACCCAAATCGAAGCGACGTGACAACTAGTGACGAGTGGTTTGGCAACGCTTTAATCTTGTATTGGGTGGCATCAGCCTTTTCCAGTGCATAGCTCAGAGAGGCGTTTCGAGCCATCGCCGGCAGAGTCCGTACCATCCCAAACCCAAGCCGTGCCAGAACACGAATTCGAAGTCGTGGGACAAGGCTTCCAGTCTGTCAGCTGGGACAGTCCCTTGGTAGTCGGCGTTTGAGACCACACGATCCTGGCAGGCAGGACGCGAGTTGCGCCGGCTCTCGGTAGCTTAGATCGACGCCGCGCGAACTGGACGGGGTTGTCTTGTCGAAGTCCAACGGTCAAACCAGCCAAAAGCCGTTTTGCCAGAGCGACTTGCCTGCGTTTCGCTGCCGACGCGGGCAGGCCAAGAAAGATTCTTGGGAAAAATTCCCGAATTGCGCGTCCCTTTCACCCTCGCCGCGGCGCCTGGAACGGTAGGGAAACTCCGCGCCCACCGCCATTCTCACCGGGGCAGACGTCGCCTGGGCGACTCGTTGCGAGCGTCAGGGGCGATGGCCGTTTGCATTCTTTTCGCGAGCGAGTTACGCACCCCCACATAAGGGACTCGAAGATGTTCCACAACGCACCTGGCAGAAGTCCGCTGCTTCGGAATTCCGCGCGCAACTACCGGTCCATCCGCAATTCACTCGCCGCTCGCACACGCTATCGCCGCCTGCGACACGAGCCTCTGGAAGACCGACGTGTTCTGTCTGGAATCACCTTTAATGACTTCGGTGATCCAACCGGGCTCAACCTCGTGGGTGACGCGGCGATTGCCAGTGGCAACATCCTGCGTCTGACACCCGCCGTAGGCGGTATGGAGGGCGCTGCCTGGTACGTCGCTGAAAAGCCCTTTGTGTCCGTCGACTGGGAGACGACATTCGCTTTCAATCTGAACGAGAATTACGATTCGCCCGGCGGCTCGGATGGCTTCGTCTTCATCGTCCAGAACTACCAACCGACGTTCCTTTCCGGTGGGGGCGGAACACTTGGCTACTACCACCTGCCAAACAGCCTCGCCGTGGAGTTCGACACGTTCCAGAACAGCGAAGTGAATGACCCCAGCGGGAGTCACATCAGTATTCACACAAACGGGACGGGCTTAAACAGCTGGGAAGAATCTCTGTCGCTCGGCGCGTACAACACACCGAGCATTATCGACGATGCGTCCACGCACAGCGTCAAGATCACTTATTCCTCCGGTACTCTCTCTGTCTACCTCGACGACATGTCGAGCCCCAAGCTGAGTGTGTCCGCAAATCTGGCCGAATTGCTTGAACTCGACGCCGGCCGCGCTTGGGTCGGATTCACCGCCACAACAGGTGGCGGTTGGCAGAACCACGACATCCTTAACTGGAACTACGACGTGTTGGTCGACACGAGTACGACGGTCGCCGTCAGCGACACATCGGTCATTGAAGGCGACTCCGGCACGCAGGACATGGTTTTCACCGTCACGCGAGGCGGGGATACGACCGGTACCACGACAGTCGCGTGGACCACCGAGAATCGGACGGCAACTGCGGGAAGTGACTTCGTGGCCGCAAGTGGACAACTCGTATTCGAACCAGGTGTCGTGGATCAAGACGGTATCGGTATCAATCGCTGGCGATACGCTCGTGGAGCCGAACGAGACGCTGGCATTGCGCCTTTCCAGCTCCACCGGTGGCATCATTGCCGACGGGATCGGAATCGGGACGATCGTCAATGACGATGCGAGTCTTGCCATCAGTGACGCCACCGTGACCGAAGGGGACATTGGGACTCGGTTCATCGACGCACTTGTAGCCGCAGCAGTATGGAGGCCTGGACGATCCACGAGGCGTGGCCGTCGGGCCGGACGGCAACATTTACGTGGCTTCGTCCTCGCCGCCTGCGGTATTGCGTTTCGACGGATCAACCGGCCGGTTTCTCGGTGTCTTTGCCGACGTATCCTCGGCGGGCGACGAGGATGTGAGAACCGGCACGGTACGGTTTCACGATGGCAACCTGTACGTTACGACCGGTAACAACGACAGCGTATTGCGGTTTGATGGACAGACGGGTGACCCACTCCCCGCTCTGGGCAAGGTGGGTGCGGAGTTCGTGACTGTTGGCGATGGTGGTCTCGAGGGTGCCTGGGGGATGGATTTTGGTCCCGATGGCAAGTTGTACGTGACAAGTGCCCTCACCCATCAAGTCCTGACGTACGACGGTTCGTCGGGGAATTTCGCCGGCGTCTTCGTGCCCGCCGCCGACCATGGCCTGAGTACACCCGTATGCCTGGCATTTGGCCCGGATGGAAACCTGTACGTCGGCAGCAGTACGAATCAGGTGCTGCGCTATCAGGGACCGTCAACGTCCAGCCCGGGTGCCTTCATGGACTACTTTGTCACGGCCGGGAGTGGCGGTCTGGCGTTTCCACCTGCGGCGGGTCTCGCTTTCGGGCCTGCCGGGGACCTCTATGTGAGCAGCCGCGATACGGATAGCGTGTTGCGTTTCGATGGCACGTCCGGGAGTTTTGTCGAAGCTGTGGTGCCGGCAGGAAGCGGCGGGCTGGATGGGCCCAAGGGCATCGTGTTCGACAGCAATGGCTTTCTCCTTGTGAGCAGCGCGACAGACGAGATTCTCCGCTACGGTTCGACGTCGCACGCTGTCTTCCATGTCACGCTCGCCCAGCCGGTCCCATTTGAGCTGACGGTGGACTATTCCACTGCAAATCGTACGGCGTTGGCCGGTAGCGACTACGTTGCGACCAGCGGGACGTTAATCCTCCCGGCAGGGCAGACAACGAAGTCGATCGTCGTGCCCACGTGGGATGATTCGACGTTGGAATCGCCGGAGACATTCGTTGTCGACGTGTCGAACCTGACGCGTGGCGTTATCCAGGACGGTCAGGGCGTGGGGACAATTCTGGACGACGATACGAAGTTCTATGTCGTGAACGATGCCGCGCCCGACAAGACGTTCGAGTACGGAGGCGACGGCACTTCAGGCGAATCGTACAACCTTGGCAGCGGCAACACGGCCCCGCGCGGCGCGGTGAGCACGGCAGCCGGCGATCGAGTGTGGGTAGTCGATGCCAGCAAGCAGGTGTACGTCTACGACGCCGACGGCGGCCTGCTCGGATCGTGGAGCCTGGGGAGCATGAACCCGAAAGCGGATGTGCAGGGCATCGCCACGAGTGGCACGGACGTGTGGGTTGTGGATGCGAATGCTGACAAGGTCCTCAGGTATGCCGGTGCCGCCAATCGTCTCGACGGCAGCCAGAACGCTGCTTCCAGCTTTGCACTCAACACGAAACGTGGCAACAAGGGCGCGACGGACATCGTGACGGACGGCGCGTCGCTGTGGGTCTTGGACAACTCCACTGTCGACAAGGTGTTCAAGTACACCGTCGCCGGTGCACTGGTCGGCAGTTGGACCATCACCACGTCAGGAGCAACTAGCCCCACCGGGATCACGATTGACCCGGCCAACGTCAGCAACATCTGGATCGTGGATAGCGGCACGCGTCGTGTGTATCAGTACAACGATGCCGCGAGCCTGCCCGACGGCAGCAGCAAGTCGGCCGATGCCTCGTTCGCCCTGGCCGCGGGCAACACCAACCCGCAAGGCATTGCCGACCCGCCGGTGGCCGCTGTTTTTCCGCTCAGCCAACCGACACTAATCCCGCTGGCAACTCGCACTCAAGTGGCAACCGACGCTGTCTTGCGTGGCATGATGTGGCTGCCCTGGGATGACGAGGTCATGCTTCGCACGGCTGACCGATCGGCCGTCTCCGTGGCGGACAGTAGGGCCGATGTCCGCTTCCCGACCTCGGAGATAGCGTGCCAAGACGCGCAGGTGCAACCAGCACCTGCGGCAACGCCTGTCGAGCGAGTGCAACTTCTTGGCTCCACCAATACACACCAGCTCCGAATTCGCGACGAACTGCTGGCGATCTGGAATGCGGAAGGAACCGAGTGGGTGCAGTCAGGCTTGGTAGACGGTATGTGATATCGGCCGCGACGAACTTTCACATGACGGGAAATGACCCAGTGAATTGCCATCCGCACACGTCAGGAGGCCCAACCCGAGATCTGCCTGAGCGGTAATTCGTAATTCGTATTGCTGAAGAAACCGCCCGGTGAGACCCACGGCGCCAAGTGACAGTCCTCACCGGGCCAGACCTCCCCCGCGCGGCTCGCCGTGCGCGCGCCGGGGCGATCGCGTCTGCACTATGTCCGCAGACCACAGCTTGAAACGATTTCCACCACGCACCACGAGGTAATGCCATGTCGCTGATATCGACCACACACCAGGACCGCTCCAGCAAATCCTCCACGCCTCGAAACCGGCGGCGTACGCGGCGCGGCAATACGCTAAGAGAAGCACGACATGTGCGGCGATTACGACTTGAGACGTTGGAACAGCGGCTGCTCCTGTCGCAGTTTCGATGCATCTCCCCTGGGGGTGGACGCTGGGATAATCCAGATATCTGGGGAGTCTATTACGGTGACCGCGGCGATGGGGTCCCTGGCGGCAACGACGAAGTACATATTGGCGTGAGGGAATTTGCCGCCGGACAATTAGACGAGGTCTATGTGAAGACGGGATTTCCTGGCGCTGCGGATTCAGTTTTCATTTCCTGGAACAGCATGGGAAGCCCTTCTCAAGGTGAGCTTACGATTCAATCGGGCACCAGCCTGCAGGCAAACTGGATCGGTGTCGGAGGGACCCACAACGGGACGCTCAACGTCTCCGGGAGTCTGGTAGTTGGCGAGCTTGTGTTGAGCGGTTTTGCGGGCCCCGCGGCTACAGCCAATCTTCTACCGGGTGGGACCCTGAATGTTGGGTCCATCTATGGCCTGGACGGCACTGAGGTGTTCAATTTCTCGGGCGGGACAATACGCAACCTCAGTGGGCAAGACAGCACGATTAACAACACTATCGGTCTCATCCACATTCTCGGGACGGCTAGCCATGATTTCTATGCGGATGCCAGTGGATCAATCAACCTTAAGGCCCATATGGATGGCTCCGGACCGATTCACAAGAGGGGACCCGGGACATTGAACGTATATTCCTCAGGGAACAACGGTTTCACCGGTTCGACAAGCATCGATAGCGGCACTTTGCGTCTCGCAGGGACGGGCGGCAGCCTCTCCAACTACACCGACTTGACAGTCAATGCCAACACTACGTTTGATCTGAATGGCATCAGCGACACGATTGACGGCCTGGCCGGTGCGGGATCCGTGACATTGGGCGGTGGTACGCTGACTGTCGGTTACGATGGCGGCACGAGAACTTTCTCCGGCGTCATCAGCGAAGCGGGCAACTTGATCAAGAGAGGATCCGGAACCTTTACCCTTGGCGGCATCAACACCTACGGCGGCACGACAACTGTTAATGGGGGCACGCTCAGTTTATCGGCGTCGGAGCGTCTTCCCAACACTACGGATCTGACGGTCAATTCGGCGGCTACGTTCGATCTGAACGGCAAGAGTGAAACCATTGACGGACTAGCCGGAGTTGGATCTGTCACGTTGGGAGGCGGCACCCTAACCGTAGGTGCGAATAGCGACAGCAGTACGTTTTCGGGCGTCATCAGCGAAGCGGGCAACCTGGTGAAGAGCGGTGCGGGCACCTTGGTCCTCAGCAATAGCAACACGTATGGCGGTACCACGACGGTTTTGGGGGGCAAGCTGAGTTTGTTCGGCTCGGACCGACTATCCGACGCCACGGACTTGGCAATTAACACCGGGGCTTATTTCGATCTGGCTGGCTACAGCGAAGTCATCGACGGACTGTCCGGAGCCGGGTCTGTCATCTTGGGAAACGGCACGTTGACCGTAGGAGGTAACTCGGGTCCTGGCGCAACGAGCACGTTCGCCGGCGTCATCAGCGGCGAAACGGGCAGCTTGGTGAAGAGCGGTTTGGGAAATCTCGTCCTGGGCGGCGGCAACACCTACGGTGGCACGACCAGCGTCAGTGCGGGCACGCTGCAGGTGGACGGCTCGATCGCGTCGCCCCTCCCACTCACCGTGTACGATGGCGCCACGCTAAGCGGCACCGGCTCGGTCACTGCGGTGAACGTCCTGGCTGGCGGGACGATCTCGCCGGGACCAGGGCGTCAAGTTCTGGACACGGGGAACCTGGTTCTTGTCGCCGGTTCCACGTTCGAGGTGGAGCTCAATGGTACCGTTCCCGGTAGCGGGCACGATCAGCTCAAAGTGACGGGGACGGTCGATCTTGGGGACGCCATCCTCAGCCCCTCCTTGGGTTTTGCGGCCACGGGCAATGAAACCTTCCTCATCATTGACAACGACAGCAGTGATGCGGTGACTGGTACGTTTGCCGGGCTACCCGAGTTGAGTCCTGTGATTCTGGGCGGCCGGGTGTTCCGCATCACTTATCACCATAATGGCAACAGCGTGGCGCTGGTGCCCAACCGATGGCCTGTCGCGAACGCCGGGTTCGACCGGATTGCCGATGAGGGGTCCGCCCTGACGTTCGATGGCAGTACCTCCTGGGATCGTGACGAGGATGCATGAGTTATTCGTGGAACTTTGGTGATCCGAACGGTCCCACTCCAGGCTACGGCCCGACGGCCACGCATGTCTATACGGACAATGGTACGTACACGGTGACCCTGACCGTAGGCGATGGATTCGGTGGCATCGGTAGTGACAAAGCGATCGTAACAATCCGAAATGTTGCTCCTGAGATTTTGGTTGAACTTGCGGTGTTTCGGGATTGCCACTCTCCCTCTGATGGATCTTGCAGTGGTTGGCGACCGCCACTCTCCCTCTGGGAGAGTCGGCCCGTCAGGGCCGGTGAGGGTCTTCTGTCGCGTCCAAGCGAAGAACCCTCCCGGTGGGGAGAAGGAACTTCGTTTCAGCGGGCAAGCTTCGTTGAACGACATGTCTGTCGAGCCGAGCACTCGTTCGGTTCCCAGACGCGAGACTGAGCTCAAGTTCCTTCTCCCCGCGGGGAGAAGGTGCCGCAGGCGGATGAGGGGGAGAGAAAACACCACCGGAAATCGCATTGACCAACCGCCGAGATGTGCTAGAAAGCGTTTCAAAACCGTTCGTCCCTCACCCTGAACCCTCTCCCGCCCGCGGGAGAGGGCACTTATGGCGTCGCTGCGCGACCCGTATTTGGTTTTGAAATGCGCCTAGATACCCATGCTAATGGCGGAGGGCAGAACGGGGATGCCTGCCGATCAAGACGTCGCTCGCAGCAACGCGTAGTTCTTCTTGACCGGCTCTCAGCACGATGGTTGTTTCTGTCGCCAAGTCAGCGTCGGTCAGGCAGCGGTCGATCGATTTCTGCTGTCGGTTATTGACGTAGGCACCGCCCTGCGAAATCGTTCGTCTGGCTTCGCTCTTGCTCTTGGTAGAGTCCGGCTGCGGCAAGGCATCGATCAGCGGCAAGCCTTCGGCCAAGGTGATCGCTCCGCGAACTCGCAACTGGGTACGTCGGAAGATGGGGGCGAGTTGTTCGTCTTCAACCGTCGATCTCGGCACCGTGAACACCTCGTGGCACGCTGCGCGATCTCCAGACCGGGACCGTGGACCAGGCGAGTCATCTCCTCGGCCAGCCGTTGTTGACTATCTCGCTTCTCCGGGGTTGATCGCGCTGGCTGTCCAGATGTTGGATCTCGTCGCGGCTCAACTCGGTCAGAAACCGCAGGCACCTGCCGGCGTCTTCGTCGGCCACGTTGATCCAGTACTGGTAGAACTGCGTAGGGGCTGGTCCGTTCGGCCGACAGCCAGATCGCTCCCCGTTCGGTCTTGCCCATCTTCGAGCCGTCGCTCTTGGTCAGCAGCGGGCAGGTGATGCCGTACAGTTGGACGCTGCGCATGCGGCGAGCCAAGTCGATACCGGCGGTGATGTTGCCCCATTGATCGCTGCCGCCGACCTGCAGCTGGCAGCCGTAGTGCTCGATACAGGTGGACGAAATCGTAGGCCTGCAGCAGCATGTAGCTGAACTCGGTGTAGCTCAGCCCGCCGTCCGCCCGCTCCAGGCGGCTCTTGACCGAGTCCTTGGCCAACATGACGTTGACCGGAAAGTTCTTGCCGATGTCGCGCAGGAAATCCAGGTAGCTGAAACTCGTGCATCCAGTCGAAAGTTGTTCGACCAGGACGCGCCGACGCGGTCGCCGGCATCGAAATCCAGAGAGCTCTGCATCTGCCGCTCGAATGCCTTCGACGTTCGCCTGCAGTTGGTCGACGGACAGCAGATTCCGCTCTTCGCTCTTGCCGCTCGGATCGCCGATCATGCCGGTCGCTCCGCCGACCAGGGCGATCGGCCGGTGCCCGGCTCGCTGGAATCGCCGTAGGTACAGCAACGGCATCAGGCTGCCTACGTGCAGGCTGTCGGCCGTGGGGTCGAATCCCGCGTACAGCGTTCGGGATCCCGTCTGCAGCCACTCGGGCAAGAACGCATCGTCGGTCGACTGGTGGATCAGCCCTCGCCATGCGAGGTCCGCGAAAATATCGACCGTCACTTCGCTAATCTCCTTCGCTCAATCGGATGTAAGCGCGGTCTTCCCTGCTCACGCCGCCGGAGGTGCGTCGGGGTTCGTTTTGCGACGCGCGACGAAAACGACGGCCGCTTGGTTGTCGGCTGCCCGCTGGTAGAACGTTAAGATCCGCCCTAACGTTGTCTCGGCTGTGGTCAGGGCGGAGTCGTCCGACCCGTTGCTCGAGCTGACCGTTGCGGCTAACGCTTGCTGACAACTTCAGCGTCCAGGCTTTGCAGCGCGTGGGCGACATGAGGGACCATATCGGGTCGAACGAGCCACACGGTCAAGTCCTCGCTGTCACACAGGATTCGTCCGCCAGTCAGGCACTGTCGGAGTGCTGGCTGCATCGAGTCGTCAGCGACTTCGCTCTGGGCCAGGACACGCTGGATCTGCTGCCACTGGTCATCACAAATGGCAAAGCTCGTATCCGCTTCGGCCTCTTCGAGGACCGGTGGACGATCGGATAAGCGAGCTCCGAGAAACTGCCGAAGTGCTATCGGTTCACGAGCGGCGAACAGCTGCTTGGCCTCCTCGCGGCTGAGTGCGAGCAGCACGCCCTGGGAAAGCAAGTCGTCAAAGGATCGGGACATCGGAACGAGTCCTGCAGATTCATCTTGGAGTAGTTAGGAGTAAGCTGCGGTTCGGGCAGCCGATCGTACACGCGATCGACAAGCGGTGGAAAGGGGCATCGTGCCAAAGGGGCCACGTCCGGCCGATGGCGGCGAATACCTCACTTCTTGTTTACTGAGGTTAACATTTGCGTGTCCACGCGGCGAGGGCGTTCGTTATCGATCTATCGGACCGATTTGCCTTACCGATTTGCCCGCGGAAGCGATCGCGCCGGGCACGCGGCGCATCGCGCGAGAAAGCGACGAGATTTGTCAGCGTCGATTTGGCGATTTTTGTGCATAATGGACGGAGTCGCCGCGGTGACCCGCGTCCGCCCGCATCGAACGGCGGCCTTGCCCACGATTCTCGCTTGCCATCTCCATGTCAACTTCTCGTAACCGTCGACCACGCCGTGCCGCGCACCGTCCATTGGGTTTTGCCAAACAGACGGTATGCGAACGGCTAGAAGAACGCGTCTTATTGGCCGCGGGGCCGTACCTGCACGTTCACAACGTCGACACGCTGGCCGTCGTCGACGCGTCGAACGGCGATCTCGATACACTAAAACGCATGACGGGGTTTCAAGGCGAGAGTCTGCGGATGACCGACATCGCATTCAGTCCCACGGGGCGACTCTATGGAATCGAGCAGAATTGGCTCTACGAAATCAATCCGGTCACCGGTGCCCTGACGACTTTGGGTGAGCACAACATTTCCGGCGTCACTTCTCTGGTCTTCAATCCCGCTGGAAAACTGCAAGCGATGGGTAGCACCCAGGGTGTCCTCTACCAACTGGAGATTAGCGATACGGCTTTGATTCGAGAGCCCACGCCGCTCGCCACGCTCAGCGACATCGACGGGAAAGCCGTTCAAGGCAGCAGAGGCGACATTGCCTATTACAACGGCGATTTGTTGGTGGCGACGAACGACGACTTGCTGATTCG
>CAVOXY010000065.1:0-113763 GCA_963700515.1 uncultured Planctomycetota bacterium
CTCCTGCTGGCCGCCTTTCAACAGGCGGTACAGCTGGAGCGGCAAGCGGCCGAGGCGCAGCAGCGTGTGGCCGCCTCGGAGCAGCAGGTGGCGGAACTGACGCGCGTCTTGGACGAAACGGCCGCCTCGTACCAAGAACTGCAACAAGCGCACGCCGCCACGCTGGACGAACTGGCCTGGTATAAGCGTTGGGCATTTGGCCGACGACGAGAGCGATTTGCTGAGGAGGCCGGGCAAGGCCATTTGTTCGACTTGGCCTCGCCTGCAGCAGCAGCGCCGGAAGACTCCCCGGCTTCGAGTGAAGAAGCCGAGATCAACGTCCCAGCGCATCGTCGCCGCAAGAACCGCAAGATCGATTGGGACAAGCTGCGTCAGATTCGCCACGAGCACGACCTGGACGCCGAAGAGAAGATCTGCTCGTGTTGCGGCCGCGCGATGGACCGCATTGGTGAAGACGTCACGCGCGAACTGGAATACCAGCCGGCGAAGCTGGAAGCTCACATCCACGTGCGGCCGAAATACGCTTGCCGTCGTTGCAAAGACGGCGTGTCAGCGGCTCCCGTTCCGCCACGGCCGATTCCTGGCGGCATCGCCGGGCCTGGTCTGATCACGGAAGTGATCGTCAGCAAGTTCGGCGATCATCTGCCGCTGTATCGTTTGGAAGACATTCTGACGCGTTATGGCGTGTACTTCTCACGCAGCACCCTGTGCGATTGGGTGAAGTTCACGGCCGAACTACTCCGGCCGTTGTACGACTTGCAACGCGAACTGGTTCTTCAATCATCCGTGATGTGGACGGACGACACACATGTCACGGTGCTGGGTGGCGCGGAAGGAAGTTTCAAAGGCTACTTCTGGACGTACATCGGAGATCCACAACATCCTTACTCGGTGTACGACTTCACCAACAGTCGCGCTCGTGATGGCCCGGCACGTTTTCTGGAAAGTTATTCCGGCTACTTGCACGCCGATGCTTATACCGGTTACGACGCGATGTTCTTGGACCTCGGATCGAACGTCATCGAAGTTGCCTGTTGGTCGCATGCGCGGCGCAAGTTCTTCGACGCTGTTCGAAGCTATCCACGTGAAGCGCACCAGGTGCTGGAGTGGATTCGGCAACTGTACGACATCGAAGACCGGGCGCATGGATCGTCGGTCGATGCGCGTCGTGAGCTTCGCGTCACCGAAGCGATTCCTGTGCTCGACAAGATCGAAACGTACTTGGCCAAGTTGGCTGCCAGTGCGCTCCCGAAGAGCACTTTGGGCAAAGCCGTGACCTACGCACGTAACCAGTGGGAGGCACTGCGTCGCTACACCGAAGATGGCCGTTTGACGATCGACAACAACGTCAGCGAGCGGACGCTTCGCCACCAAGCTATTGGTCGAAAAAATTGGCTCTTCTTGGGCAGTGAAGCGGCGGGGCCAAGAGCCGCCGTGTTGTACACGATCCTGGCGGGCGCCAAGCGTCATCGCATCGAGCCGTGGGCTTACGTCCGCGATCTTCTGCTCCGCCTCCATGCAGATGACCTGCGTCTGGAGGAGATGCTGCCTGACCGCTGGGCCGCGGCACATCCCGAGGCGATCCTCAACCATCGTCTGGAAGAATCTCGAGCCAAAGCGGTCCGCACCCGCGCTCGCCGGGCACATCGCCGCGCCCGCAGCCAGTAATACCTGGTCAGTCCAACACGCGCGACCTCTTCACCAGACGATGCTCATCTGTTCGGCCACGGCGTACCTCCAGCCCACTGCGTGGGCGTTGGCTCGCCAAATTATCGCCAGCCAAGATCACCGTGGCCCCTGGTCGCCTCACGCAGCGGGGCGTTGGTGCTCCGCTGCCCAATGCTCGGCGGTTGGTCGGTCGCGACCATGGATAGACCGGACGCTTACTGGGAGCCGAGGTTTTTGACACAACCCCCAACCCCGCTAGAGAGTTGCCTGCCTGGTCACATGACATAACGTAGCTTCTGACCTGCAAGCTTGCCGTAAGTCGTTTTGCGACCGCGCGGGTCGGTCCCCCAAATCGGCCGTACTTTGCCGGACATAAGAACCGCGGTGGCGCACGCCGGAGTCACTTCTGCGGTTCTGCTTGGGCACTTCGGTCCGACATCGACCGCAGTTTTGTACCGCCCGCAACTGCACCAGGTGGCCCACACCTGTACGCCATCGATTTGATAAACGAGGTCGGGCGAAATCTCTCAAGATCGCGTGGTCAAAATGATACAATCGTGACTTGCCTCGTGCCTTCGAATCGCGACCGAAGCAGGAAACAGCAGCAAGCCAGCGTGCACCAGGGCGTGTCGTTTCCGATGCCGAGAGGGCAGATGACCTGACGAGGCGCCAGTGACCCAAACGTTAGCTTCGTCGCCGAGCCGGTCGAGTGACCTCGGACTTCCGCTTGGCTGCAGCGTTTCGTTCAAAGGACCAGGCGGCTCACCGCAGAGGTGCCAGTGGCTTGTCTTTCGGGCAGAGGTGAGGGCGGCTACTTCTTGTCGTCGCGCACGCGTTGTCTCCGCAAACGGATGCTGCGATTCTCGCTGAAGAATCTACCACCGTGCTCGCGATACAGCCGCTGCAATTGCTGGGTCGTCGCCGTTATCACGAACCTTTCCTCGTGACTCTTGAATACCCCAAGTCCCTCCTTTCTGGCGGCCGCGATCAACTCCCCGTCGTGGCAGGCATCAACTCTCAATTCGTCTTCAGTTGCGGAAATCCGATACAGCTTGTGCAAAGGAAGATTGAATGCCGCATGCAAGCCGTCCAACTCCTCGTTGGTCGGGCAGATTTCCAGGTAGAGGGTGTCGTCGAGCTTCAACAATCGGGCATACCACTCAGGCGACTCAACGTCTGTTTCAAGCACGAACTCCATCCCGTAGGCCCCCCTCAATTTTTCTCCCACCTTCTTGAAAACCACAGCACGCAGATTCAGGCCTTCACCTTCTACTCGCCATCTGCCAGACAAATCCAATTCGTCGACAGCTACTTCGTCGGTCGCTACTGGGTGAGTCGAGTAGGCGCAGCCGCCCAGGCAGCACATGCCGACCAGAAGAGCGCACGTCCTGGTGAGTGACATGACTCATCCTCCTTTGGCCCCAGGATTTGACAGACCGGGGTGCATGGCCCTGCGATGACCAACAGCGCTCACAGGCGTCAGCCGCCGGGTGCGGCTAGGGATGCCGAGCGGTGCAAATGCTGACTGTGGGTGGTTCCCGGTGAGAAGAATCCGTTTGTCCGTCATGATCGGCTCTCCTCTTCGCAGATCAGGCGATACGCCCTTTCCGCACTTGCCCGACCGATGCCAAGGGCGTCCTTCAGCGCGAAATCCTGCTCGAGAGGGTTCTCGATGGCCTGCAATCGCGCCGCCTCAAGCAGGCCGAGCGTGCCTGCGAAGGCGAGTGGGGTGGCGGGAAACGGGAAATCGCTTCCATGCAACAGGCGGTCTCGGGCCTCGCCATCGGCCAGCAGCCGTGACATGTCCCGCACCCGTCCGGCGCTCCCCAGCACGGCTGTGTCTCCCCAGAGGTTCTTGTACTTGCGGACCATCGCCAGGAAATCGGGGAGCATGTCCGACTGGGTCTGTCGGCCAGCCCGTCCCACAGTGGCACGCGACTACCGTACATCCTTCCTCCAACGCCAAGGCGAGTTTCCGAGGGTTAGCCAACGCGGCGCTAATGATCGGAGCGCTGTGCTCGTGGCCCGTGTGGACCATCACCACGACCTTCAACTCCGCGCAGCGGCGGAAGAACGGGGCGTATCTCTTCTCCGAAATGTCCACACCCTGAGTCGGAGGATGTATCTTCAGCACCTTCGCGCCTTTCGTCGCACAGCGCTCGCAGTTCAACGATGGCATCAGCACGCTGAGGATTGATCGAGACGCAGGGGATCATCCACCGGGGAAAGCGGGCTACCACTTGAAACAGATAGTCATTGGGCACGTAGAAATGGCGTCTTCCCCCAGTCGGGCTTGCCGTGGCGATCATAGACCGCATCCTGGGCGAGGATTACACCCTTGTTGAGCCCCGACTTCTCAAGATGCTCGGCCAGCGCCAGGACGTACCCCTCGTCCATGGTCTTGGCCCGTTCGTAGATCCGTAGCTTCCTGGCCAGAAACTCGAACAGTGGCCCTTCAGAGGTTGCCTTGGAGAGGCGACAGCCCGAACCGCCGTCACCCTTGCCGAACAGGTGAAGGTGGATGTCCAGGGTTCCTCCGGCCTTTGTGGCGCCCTGCCCCGCGACAGCCCCAGGTTGGGTCACCGCCCAGGATGCGGCGATCGCGCTGGCCAGAAAACGCCGACGACTGGATTCGCGGGTCATACGAACCTCCCTGGTAATAACTTAAGTGTCTACCTACATAAACGGCAAAAAGACAACTACGCCGAGCCCCCATTGACCAGATACTTCGCAGTGGCAACGAACATGTCCTCTCGTTGCCTGGGCCGCAGCAGTCCCAACTCCCTGATGATATTGGAAACGGTCGCCAGGCCGATCATGGCCCATGCGGTCGCGTCGGCAGACAGCCCAGGGGAGTTTCTTCTCTCCTTCCCGACTGGCATCGACCAGCTTGCGGATGAGTTCGTGGAACCGCCGGTACATGCTGGTGATCGCCTCGCGGATCTCGGGATCGTCCGCTTCGACCAGCGCCGTGAATACCACCCGGTAGAAGCCGAATTCTCCCTGGTGCTTGGCCTCGTAGGCGACCAGCGCTTCGGCGGCCTGTTCCGGCGTCGGGCGCTCGGCCAGGATCTCCGCCCACCTTTCGGCGCGGCTCTGAAAGATGTCGTCAATAGCGGCAAGGAACATGGCCTTCTTGTCCTGCCACAAGCGGTAGAGGATGTTCTCCCGCACTCCGCACCGTTGGGCCAACTCCGCCGTGGTCGTCCGATGGTATCCCAACTCGCTGAACACCTCGCAGACGATGGGCAACAGCCGTTTGCGTTGTTCGTCGATCTGGCTGGGACGAGGCACACGAAATCCTTTGATGTTTAGTAAGTGAACACTTAATATATTAGCGTTTTCGGAAATCGTGTCAATGGAAAGGAAATGGCGAGGAGTACGTTTTCCGCGGCGAAATGAAGGGAATAGGCAGGTTTTAAGCCGGATATCAAAAGTGTCGGTGTAAAAGTACCACTCCCTATTTCTTCCCCGGCGTTACCTGCGGCCGACAACGGATGCGGTGAACACACAAAGACCCTTGCCACGGTCGCACTTTGGAGTTTGGCTCAGCCCTTGTGACCGCACGCGTTGTGAGCGTCGCGGAAGCTGCGCACCAATAGTGCGGCGACCGGCTGTCCGGCTTCCCGGCGCAGCGTGACAACGGACATCGACTGGAGTCGCAGACCGGAAGCGGCCAGACAATTTTTCACGTAGGTCGCCGAGTGGCTGTAGCGCCCAGTCGGATTGAGCTGGAAACCGGAGGCCAACGTGTCGGATTCGTCCCGTTCCAGCGTAAAGACCAGCGCCAGCGGTTCGCAGTGCTCGGCAGGTAGCCTCGAACAACGGCTCAAGATTACCGAAGTAGTGGAAGGTGTCCGCCGCGACGATCAAGTCGTACTTTTCGGATTGGGCACTGAGAAAAGCCGTCAATTCGGCCTCCACCAGTTCGTCGAAAACGCCGCGGCCGCGAGCCTTATCGAGCATCGCCCCCGACAGGTCGACACCCACGAGCCTGTGCGCATAGGGGCGGAGGACCGGGCCGCAAAGCCCCGTGCCACAGCCAGCATCAAGCACGTCCAGAGCCTGCTCGGGCGCGGCGTATTGCTGGACCAGCAACTCGGCGATCAACTGCGGACCTTGGTAGGCGAGGGCCTGCAGTTGTTCGTCGAAGGTACTAGCGAACTGGTCAAACACCTGGCGCACGTACTCGTCGCTGGCTCGCGACGGACCACCGGCCCCTGCGAAAGCCGCAGCCATGTGTTTGGCGACAGCGTTGTCAGGATCGCATTGCAGCCATTGCTGGAGCGCTTCTTTCGCCTCGTCCAGCCTCTCGGCACTGCGCAGCGATGAACAAAGCCGCCGATGTGCGGCAGTTCGATCCGGCTGCAGGGAGATGACTCGGCGGAACGAGTCGGCAGCTTCATCGTATCTGGCAGCTTTCGAGAAGGCGGCCGCCAGATTGTCATGGGCATCGACATACGACGGGTCGATTGCGACGGCCCGTTCATAGCAGGCGATTGCTTCTTCGAGGCGACCGGAGTCTTTGAAAACAACTCCCAGGTTGTTATGCGCCTGCGCAGATTCGGATCGATCGAGAGTGCGGTTCGATAGGCGGCTTCGGCTTCCGCATTCCTTCCCACGGCGCTGAGAACGTTACCCAGGTCGTTCTGCGCAGCGGCGTATTCCGGTTTGATCTGCGTTGCACGCCGAATCTGCTCGATCGCTTGTTCGAGGTGACCGAGTCGATAGGCAATGAGTCCCAGGAGGTGGTGGGCCTCAGCCCAATGTGGGTCCGTTTCGAGGGCATTCCGGCAGGCCTCGTCGGCTTCGGGAAACCGGTTCTGTCGGTAAAACTCAATCGCACTCTGCAAACCAATCCGCCCGGCACGCGATGCGCGCCGCTGCGACATTGCCTTTTTCTCGCCCGACGTGCTTCGTCTCTTTCGCGATTTTCGCGTCATGGTTGATCTCTTCTTCAGGACGAGGTCGTGGAGGCTCCGATTCGACTGCCTTAGGTCTTCGAATCAGCGATCAACCTATCGCTCCCGGCCGTGCGACCCCGAGGTGCTAAGCCGTCGCGGTGCGCCCAAATAGCATACGCTCCGACACCGGGAAAGCCCTCTTGGCGAGGCGACAGAGCGTAGGAAGGCTGTCGACAGTCTGCAATGAGCAGAAGTCTCTTCGTGGGACTCCTCTTGCTATCTGGTGAGCCAGTTCTTCATTTGTTTGGTCACGAACTCAGCCGCATCGTGGTGGACGAAGTGGCCGGCGTTGGGATGGGTGACCAGAGTCAAATCCCTTTCCAACCACCGCCAGGTATCGTTGAGTCCGCCGGGCAAAAGAGCCGTGTCCTTGAGTCCGTGGATCATGAGCACGGAGCATTTGACCTTGGGCGTGTTGAGCGGTTGCTCGTACGGCTCGCGGGGGATAATTGGCTTTGTAGTAGTTCAGCATCGCCTCAAACGACGATCGCTCAAATGCCTCGACGTACTTCCTGCGAGCGTCCGCATCCTTTACCCAGAACGCCAATCCTTCGGCGGTCAATTGCGAAGCGGCATCGGGCTGCTGAAACCGCCGAGCGTACGCTGAGGCCGCTTGTTGTTCAGGATTGTTCGCCAGTTCGCGGCGTAGCGCGTTCGGATGCGGAAGATTCAGAATCACCAGCCGCTCGGTCATTTCGGGATGGTCCATGGCAAACGACCAGGCAATCGCTCCTCCCCAATCATGCCCGACGATCACCGCTTGCTTCTTTCCGAAATGCTCGATGACCGCTTTCACGTCGCCGACCAGTTCGGGCATCGCGTAACTTTCCACACCTTCCGGCTTGTCGCTCTTGTTGTAACCTCTCAGGTCAATCGCGACGACTTGAAAGTTCTCTGCCAGCGTCGGTATCTGATTTCGCCACGTATACCAGTAGTCCGGGAAGCCGTGAATCATCACCAGCAACGGCCCCTCGCCGCTGGCAACGTAGTGGATCTTCACGCCTGCCGGAATCGACGAAGCCGTGTTCACCCAAGTCCTCTGCAAGGGCACTGGTGACGGTCATGGCAAATAGTATGGCAACGGTTGCCAAAACGGATCGGTTCTGCGATCATGGTTTATTTCCTCTGGCGAAACGGGCCTTGTCGTATGTTCTCAACACAGCTGGTTGGCGGCGTTCGGTATTCCGCATTCCCGATCCACGAGAGCGGAAGCATGGCCACCACCCAAACCACGGCTGCAGGCCACGCGGGCTCTGGTGTGCCGGCGCCCGTCATCTCGGTGCAACATGTAGTAACACCGTTCGAGACGGGCTTGGTACACCCTACCAGTTACCAGCTGTCAGGAGACTACTTCGCCTTCACCAGCCAGAACCGATCGACCCACACGGACTGCACGTTGTCCGGGTTCCCGGGCGGCGCTGCCCACAGGTAGACGTCTCCGTGGAGCTTCGTGCTGCCGAGCTTGTAGACATGGTACTGATCATCCTCAATCTCGGCACAGGGCGGACTGACCTGCCCGAGGTCCGTGCGGTTCTTCGTGTCGTAGATGCCGGCGCTGAAGGCCAGGCCCTCGTTCCCTGTCTTCTCGACACGGATCGAGGCGTACACGTCATAGGTGGCATCCGAGTCCAGCGGCTTGCCCAGCAGCCGCTGCTGCACCGCCCATTCGATGATGGTTGCCCGGCATCCTGGCGGCCGTCTTGTCCGAGGCCAACTCGTCCTTCTCCATCGTCGCCCAAGTACCCTCAGCAGCGAGGTTGAAGGTCGCGTCCGGCAGGTCAATCCACTGGTCGCGGGGGAGGGCCTCACAGCCGGGCGGCGGCGGCGAACTGGTGCGGCCCAGGCCGATCGTGCGGCGCTCGAAGGCGGCTAATTGCCCCCCCTCCGAAATCATCGTGACGCCGGCGGACTTCGCGATCTCGAGGAAGGTCTGGCAGTTCTGCACGTAGTCGGCTGGCCCGGGCCAGGAGAGTTTCTCCCGCGCCGCCTGGTCCTGGAACTCGTACCAGCGCGTGGCCCAGACGTAACGCAAGGGCAGGCGAGCCACCTGGACACGCTGCAAGATGGCCGGATCATCCTTCACCGCCGCCTCCGCCTGATCCAACAACTTGTCGGCCTTAGCCAGCATCGCCAGGTTCAGGAACTCAGCCGTTGTGGAGCTGAAGCACGTGAGGTAGGTCTTCTTGGCCTCCGCCTCGTCATGGATCAGCTTGATGTACTCCAGCATCGGCGCGGCGGCCGCGCCGTAGTAGCCGTTGACGAACTCGCGCACCAGGGCCTGGTCATCGAGCCGCGGATTCCACAGCGACTTGGCCAGTACCCAGGCCTTCAGTTCGGCGAACTCGGCCCCCAGCGACGTGTACCCGCCCTGCTCGAAGATCCCTCGCACACCGTTGTCCACGAAGAAGCGAATGTTGGGGCCCAATACGCGCAGGTTGGGATGCGGCTGAATGTAGTGGGCGAAGTTCGTGGTGTAGTCCCAGATGTAAACACGCTGGCATATTTTCGACCAGCCGCGGATGTCGTCGGCGAACTTCTGGTTGCTCTCGGCGGTCAGCGGGTGGGCAAAGTCGCACTCGATGCTGCACAGCCGAATGATGACGTTCGGCAGCGGCTTGACATGCAGCGGGGGCTTGCGCGTGTACTGGTAGGCGAGGGTGTCAATCGCCACATGCGGGTACTGCTTGGCCACCTCGGCGGCCACGTAGTTGACCAGGTGCAGCAGCGGCCCCGCCGGCGACCCTTCCTCTTCCTCCAGCTTCTTGCAGTTGGCGCACAGGCAGTGATTGTCGCAGTCGTTCTGCGAGACCGAGATGATTTGCGCGTTGGGGTCTTCGCGCAGATAAGCCAGCACCTTGGCGGTGATGAGCTTCTTGACGGCCTCGTTGGTGACGCACACCTGGGCGTATCCATCAAGGCGCTGGCCGTTGACCTCGCTGAAGTACTCTGGATGTTCCTGGAAATACTCGGCCGGCGGGACCAGCGGGGCGAACGTGTGCACGAAGAAGGGCCCGCCGTAGCGGACCTTGCCGCCGTGCTTCTCCTCCAGACGCTCGGAGTTGCCATTGGACTTGTTGCGCGCCGCCCAGTCACCGTCAAAGGCGTCCGCCCAGAAAGTTTCCCGGTACTCCAGCGGCGGCACGTAGCGCACGTGCTGCTCGGGAACGGTGAGGTCCGGGAGGCTGGGGATGGTGCTGACTTTCGAGGACCACCAGCGGCAGCCCACGGTATCTTCGAGGAAGGAGTAGACGGCATAGAGCGTGCCGCGGGGTCGGTCACCGGAGAACAGCAGATTACTCGCCCGACCGTCTCGATGACGATGCCATCGGGCTTCAGATCCCTCCAGATTCAGCGTGCGGAGCAATTTTGCTCGCCACACGTCCCGGTCCGACCAGCAGCAGCGGACCCGCGGGCGTCTCGGCGGTGGACTTGACCGGGAAGTCCGCGCCGGTCACCTGCTTGAGGAACATCGCCAGTTCCTCGGCGGCGTGTTTTTCCGCCGCGGTGGCGTCAGGATCCACGACGATTGTATAGCGGGTCTGTCCCGCCGGCAGCCAGACGCAGGGGCGCCGCGCAGGCCGTCGATGCGAGAGAGATCGCCAGCAAGAAGATGAGGCAGAGTGGGGTGTGACGAGCCATCGGTGCGTGAACCTCCATCAGAAGTACAGCCGGGGTAGCGGGATGTTACGATGCCGACCACCGGACGACTAGTTCGAACTTACGCGTGCCACAAGCGGAAGACACTGAGCGGAACACACAGCCTACCATGAGCGGCAGGCGCAGCCTACAACCGGCGGCAGCACGATTACGTTGTCGTACCAGGCGGGCACTTGGTGCGTTCGCAATCCAACGGCGCCCGCGACAATCGGGTTGGGGTCGGTGAAGTCATCTATAGGACGTACAGGACACGATCAACAAGTTGTCGGCGGCTCCGTCGGTCATCGAGCCTCGTTGACTCGCCACTCCAAAACACCCCCGGAGTGGCCTTCTCGTAACTGGAGTTCAATCCGCAAGCCGTCGGTCTCGACCAGATCGAACGTGACGCGATTGAATTGATCGACTTCCGTACCATAGGACGAGGCGCCGGTTACCAGCTTCCACTCGTCACCGTCACTGTAGAGCAGACGCCAAGACTCGGGCACCCAACAGCCACCCGTATTGCGGTCGTCGAACCAGTAGACTTCCACCGCGTCGATGCTGGCCGAAGCGGCGAAATCGTATTGCAGCCATTCCCGCGTGCCTAAATGGTTCCAAAACGTGTGGCGCGGCACGCTCAGGTCGTGCGAGTTGGGTGGATCGATTTGATCGTTGATGGCGAACAACGAATCGGAAGGAAAGCAGAACGAAGCGGACGCCCGGGCGCGACTGGCGATGGTCGGCGGCGGAACTAGCTTTGGATCGTCGGGCAACCAGACGGCCATTTCGTTCGGACCGCGATGGCACCAGGCATAATACGGGATCAACGTCAGCCGATCGCCCTTTTCCTGGGGCATCATTTCGATCTGCACCATACCGCCCAACAGATCGGGCCGCGGGACCACTTGGAACGACACGTCGGGGCCCGGCACCTTTCGAAGGACCTTACCGTCATTGTCGGCGCCCTCGGCACAGTAGACAAGCGGGCCCCGCTCGACGGCAAATCGCCCCACGTTGTCCTTCACCTCTGGATTTGCCACAATGCGTCGCACGGGCATATCCATATCCAGCGTGACGACATCCCCCTTGTCCCATTGCCGACGAACCAACGCGTAGCCTTTGTCAAGTTCGATGGCCAGTGGCCTGCCCTCTACGCTCAACTGTATTTGCGGCGTCAGGCCGTCGTCGTACCGATAGAGATCGCTCGGCACGGGTCGGTTCCGTGCCCAGCCGGGAATTCGGACTTTCAGCGCAAACGTCGATGGCTTCTCGGGATTGACGGTGATCTTGACTTGACCGTCCCACGGGTATCGCGTCTCCTGTCGCAACTGGACGGTCGTTCCTGCGATGTCTATGCTGGCGGTCCCGGCAATGAACAGGTTGACGAAAAGTTGGTCGTCGGCCGTCGCATAAGTCAGACCGGGAATCCTGGGAAGATAGCGAACCACATTAGTCGGGCAACATGGACAGCCGCACCATGCGAATCGTTCATTCAGGCCGGCATTGAATTTCCCATGCCCGTCCGACTCCAGCGGATTGACGTAGAAAAACCTGTCGCCGCTGAGGCCGACTCCCGACAGGAAGCCGTTGTAGAGGGCGCGTTCGGCGACATCCATGTACCGGGCATCGCCATGGGCCAGCAACAAACGGTGATTGAACATCACCTGGGCGATGGCCGCACAAGTTTCCGCATAGGATTTCCGATTCGGCAACTCATAGTCCGCGGCAAACCCTTCGGAATGATCCCAGTGCCCCACGCCGCCGGTGACATACATCTTGCGCCCGACGATGTTCTCCCATTTGCGCACCAGCAGTTCCATCAACGCATGGTCGTCGGAGAGCATAGCCACGTCGGCCGCTCCGCTATAGAGATAGAGCATGGCCACGGCATGACCGATCGCTTCATCGTGCCCCAAAGGCGGCTTGCCGTGGGACCAGAGGGTCTTTGTCTGTTTGGCCCGTTCGACGAACAATGCGGCCAGTTCCAGGTGACGCCGGTCGCCCGTCACGCGGTACAGACGCGTCAGCCCGAGTTCGATCTCAGGATGCCCCGACGGCCACTGCCGGCCGCTCGGCTTGTACTCCCGTCCGATCGCGTCCGAGAGTTTCACCGCCGCGTCCAGGTATTCCCTCCGCCCAGTTGCCTCGAAGTGGGCCACGGCCGACTCGAGCATATGGCCCATCGAATAGGTTTCACATGTTCGAAACAGCGCCTCGGAAAAACGTTGGTAGTTCGGCTCGGCCAATTGGATGTGAGGAAAGAGGTAACCGTCCTCGTTCTGTGCGCCGATGATGGTCGTGATTACCTCCTCCAGCCGCTGTTGCATGACGGGGCCCGGTTGCGTTTGCAGGCTATAGATCGACCCTTCGATCGTTTTGTAGACGTCTGAGTCGCCCCACATATAACCGCGATACTTCTCCTCCGACTTGCCGGCCAGAATGGCGAATCCACCCAGCGATCCTTGCTTCTCCAACTCGCTCAAGCAGTGCGAAATCGTCACCTTACGGTTGGTTTCCAGCCGCGGCGTCCAGAACGCATCCTGCAGCTGCACTTCGGCAAAAGAAACGGGCACCAGTTGGCAACGATTGGGCTCGTCGGCTGTTGCGAGCGCCACCATGGTGGCCAACGTGGTAGCCGCAATCATGACCGTCGGTAGCCAAGGTCGTCGTTTCATTTCGTGACACTGCAATAATGGGTAATTCATGTACTTCCGACTGACGGTGAACGATTTATCAGAGAAAGCCGACACCAACGAACAGCGGCACCTAAGCCCCGTAGATCTTCGCCATCAGAGCCGATGAGCCTGAGCTTATCCACATCGCAATTATACTCGGTCGCTCCTGCCCATGCTCCCAGTGAAGCGGATTCGACTTTCATCGCGGCGGATGGTGCCGCACCATCCATTTTTCTGTCATCCGATTTTTTTGTCCCAAAGAATTGCTGCCCAAACCGCTCGGAGGGGGGAGGAGAGATGAGCGATGATGCAGCGATGCCGGTACATCGCACGCAACAAGGTCCGAATGACGATCACCACTACACACAAAATCGCCAGCCGCGTCCGCAACCGAGATGCTGATTCGGCCCGCGGCAGAAAATTACTCGCTTCTTGCGGTCGAGACCTCAGCGGGTTATCTTGAAATCGCGCGCACACTGTGCGCAGCGATTGGTACGCTCACTGCATGCCTGGGTGGTGCAGGAACATAGTTGCGCAGGAACTTAAACAGGTGATCGCCATGCACATCCGATGCCATGCGTTTGTCATACTCTTGGTTGTAACGCACTGCGCCGCCGTCCTGCTCGCGGCCGAGGGGCCGGCAGGTGCGCCTGCAGCCGTGTGGCCGGCGTTGGAGGACGCCGCTGCCGCGGACGTCGCGCAGCGTCATGAGGCGTTCCTCGCCGTTGCGCAAGACAACGCGGCCCCGCCTCGCGTCCGCGCACTGGCGCTGTTGGGTGCGGCCCGGACCGCAACGACGTCTGCTGAGTCCCTTGAGATCTGGCAAAGCCTGGCCGAGGATGGCGCCGCACCGCTGGGCTACCGCGACGAGGCCCGACGCCACATAACGGATGCCAAGCGTGCGGCACACGGCGTTGCCCGCCGGCGACCGCGGCCGAACACCGGGTGCCGTTGCCTACGCTCCCCGCGCCCGCCGTAGTGCTGCACGTCGCGCCCCATGGCGACGACACGGCCAGCGGCACCGAAGCCGCGCCGCTGGCATCGCTCACCGGCGCACGAAACGCGGTGCGGAAGCTGCGCGCGGCCAATGGCGGCGCCGTGCCGGCCGGAGGAGTGCAGGTCGTTGTCCACGGTGGCACGTACTTGATCGCCGACACGTTCACGCTGGGGGCGGAAGATTCCGGCACCACCGAGGCACCGATCGTATACCAGGCGGCGCCCGGCGAGACACCGATCTTGGCCGGTGGCGTGCGCATCAACTCCTGGCGCCCGCTCTCCGACTTGGAATCCAAGGACAAACTCCAACCCGCCGTCCGCGAGCGTGTGCGTGAAGCGGATCTCGCGGCGCTGGGAGTGCGCGATTTCGGCGATGCGACCGACCTTCGCCGCGCGCCTGAACTTTTCATCGATGGCGCTCCCCAAACCCTCGCACGCTGGCCCGACGAGGGATTCGTCACCACGGGCGATGTGATGGGTACCGATACCTTCACCGTCTGGGGCTCGATCCAGGGCTGCAAGGATGGGAAGTTCAAGTACGTCGAGGATCGTCCGAGCAAATGGGTCGACGAACCCGACGTCCGCCTCTACGGCTACTGGTTCTGGGACTGGTACGAGGAGTTCCAGAAAGTCGCCGCCATCGACGCCAACACCCACCTCTTCACGCTCGCCACACCCTACTCTCAATACGGATACCGCCAAGGCCAACGCTACCGAGCGGTGAACGTCTTGTGCGAACTCGATCGCCCCGGCGAGTGGTATCTGGACCGCCGCAACGGCATGCTGTACTGGCTGCCGCCCGAGGGCGATGGCTGGAAGCACGCGGCAGCAACGGTGAGCGTCCTGGCGCGTCCTTTCGTGCAACTGGAAAACGCGGAGCACGTCATTCTTGCCGGGCTCGTGATTGAGGACGGGCGTGGCGACGGCATTCACGTGCGCGGCGGAGCGGACTGCGTCTTGGCTGGCTGCACGCTCAGACGCCTTGGTGGGGATGGTATTGTCGTGCAGGGAGGCCAGCGGCACACGGTCTTCGGCTGCACGATGCACACGCTCGGCTGCGGTGGTGCGCGCGTGGCAGGTGGCGACCGGAAGACGTTGGTCGCCGGCGGCCACGTCGTGGAAAATTGCACCGTCGCGGACATCGCACGCTTGAAACGGACCTACGCGCCGGCCGTCCACCTCGACGGCTGCGGGAACCGGATCGCACACAACCGCTTCGAGCGTATCCCCTCCTCGGCGATGCGGGTTGAGGGCAACGATCACTTGATCGAGCTGAATGCGATCCAGCACGTCGTCCAGGAGTCCGACGACCAAGGGGGCCTGGACATGTTCGGAAACCCGCTCTATCGCGGCGTCGTGATCCGCTGGAACAGGTGGAGCGACATCACTGGCGGTACGCACTGCGGAGCCGCAGGTGTGCGGCTCGATGACATGATTTCGGGCGTGACGGTCCACGGCAACGTGTTCGAGCGGTGTGGCGCGGTCCAGTTCGGCGGAGTTCAGATCCACGGCGGCAAGGAGAACATCGTCGACAACAACCTGTTCGTCGATTGTTTTGCCGGAATCAGCTTCTCGCGCTGGGGCGAGAAACGTTGGAACGAGGCCATCGCGAGGTTTCTGCAGGATGCCGGCGCGGCGCCGTACGCGACGCGTTACCCTGACCTGACACGACTGGCCGACGGCCCGGACATCAATACGGTCACACGCAACGTGTTCGTGCGGTGCGGGTCGGTTTTCCTCCGCGACGGCGGTATCGAGCAGGCGGCGCTCAACGCGTCGATCGACGGCACGTTCGATGTGAACATTATGGCGGACGCCAAGGCGATCGCACGCGATCGGCGTCTTGATGTCATCCTCGTGGCGCCGATTCCGTTGGATGAGATCGGTCCCTACGATCACCCCTGGCGCGCAGCGGTGCCCTAGCGACAAGTCGAGGAGGGAATGATTGTTCACCAGCACGAAGGCAAACGTCGCGTCGAACTCTTTCACCTCGCGACCGATCCGTTCGACAAACAAAACGTTACCGAAAGCCATCCGGACGACGTCCAGCGATGGTCGGCGGAACTCGCCCGGGCGGCCGCCCGCGATCAGGACGCGGTCGTGACGACTTCGTCCAAATGAATCAGTCCGGACTGTCTGCGAGTTGGTGATGAGCAATGTGCATGACGAGCGCACCGGGTTCGTCAACATCTTGGCACCATGCCGTGCCCGCAACACCAGGATGTCACAACGGAGGTGGCGAGCCGCGATGCAATGCGTTTCGTCTGTTCCTCAACACTGCGACCAGTCCGCCTTCTTCTCCGGGCACCGTGGGCGTGTCGCGTTTGATTAGGCTTGACAGCTTAAGTAAACTAAGATCGCGGGATGCCGGCCCTCCCCGCGGGGAGGGCCCCTCGATCCTGGCGGTTTGTTTCCCTCAACTGCACTGCTTGCAGGCGGTGCGTGGCGTATCATGGCACTCATATCGCAAAGTCTGGCTCAGCGCTACTCCGCTCTGTGGAACACGGGCCCAGAGCCACCCGACGTGTATGCCTTTCTCCGCGAACATGCGGCGGCCAGCCCACGAGAGCGGCTCGACGTGCTGTTCATTGACCAACAGCAGAGATGGCGGTGCGGTAGGCCGAGTTCCGTCGAAGACTACTGCCGCCACGTGACCGATATTGCCGCGGATCCGACACTCAAGCTGAAGCTGGTCGTGGAAGAATGTGCAATCCGTCTTGAGTTGGGCGAGGTGGTGGACGAACAACAGATCTTGTCACGGTTTCCAGACCTCGACCCGCAAACGCTGAGGACAAGTTTGGGGCAGGCGAGATCGACGAAGCCTCCCCGGTGCGATTCAACGGTTGATGTAGCCGCGGAAAGAGTCGATACGAACGACGTGGGAAATGTGATGCGCGATGGTGCGGCAGAGTGCCGGGAGAACCCGTCCGAACCGCAGGCAACGACCATCGAGGCTCCCATCCCGAGAACGATCGGCCGCTACCGCATCTTCGGACTCCTGGGTCAAGGTGCGTTTGGACAGGTCTATCGGGCGCACGATGACGAGTTGCAGCGTGACGTTGCCATCAAGGTACCCCACCGTCACCGACTGCAAGAGGCATGCGACCTGGAGGCGTATCGCACCGAAGCCCAGACGGTGGCCAGGCTGGACCATCCGAACATTGTGCCGGTCTACGATGTCGGCCAAATGGATGATGGCCGCTGCTTCGTAGTATCCAAGTTCGTAGACGGAACCGATCTCCGCCAGGCCGCCGCGTCGCGTGTGCTGTCGTACGAGGAGGTCGCCATCGTAATCGCGGCAGTCGCAAACGCGCTGCACCACGCACACAACGCCGGGTTGGTGCACCGTGACATCAAGCCGGAGAACATTCTCATCGATCGGACTGGCAAAGGATTTCTCACCGATTTCGGCATCGCCTTGCGTGAAGAAGAGGAAGGGGAGGGGAGTGGCATCGCCGGGACGCCGAGTTACATGAGCCCGGAACAGGCGCGAGGGCAGGCCGATCTCGTCGACGGACGGTCGGACATCTTCGGCTTGGGAGCGGTCCTTTATGAATTGCTGACAGGCAAAAAGCCTTTTGGCGGCGCGAGTGCGCACGACGTCATGCAACGCATTGCCACAACCGACGTCCGGCCGCCGCGACAGCGCAGCGATAAGATTCCGGTAGAAATGGAACGTATCTGCCTCAAAGCCATGTCCCGTGACCCGCCCCACCGCTACCCAACGGCACTCGATATGGCCACCGATCTGCGCCGGTTCATCCAGGATGAGTCGTCCGACCGATCCCCACGTTTCCATTTGCGCACCACATGGGGCCGCGTTGGCTGTACGGTCGTCGCGATGGCACTGCTGCTTCTCGCAGTTGTGCCGGCCTACTACACTCGTCACTCCTGGAGAATGGCCAGCAATATCGACAGTGCATCGCGTTCTAAGAACAACCTCGAAATCGCCTCACCCGGGCCGCCACTCCCCGTGGCACCTGACCAACCCGCGCCCGTGCCTTCCATTGAGCGGTTCGAGATTCGCGTATACGGCCAAGGCAAGCCGGGACTGCTGATCGATGATCCCGCCTCTCGGCCGATCGTCAATGGCGACCAGATCCGATTCAGCATACAGTTGTCACAGCCCGCACATGTCTATCTCGCCTGGATCGATACAACAGGCGCGCCGCAAGAGCTCTATCCGCTCGACCCCGAGCGCGGTATGCAGCCGGACGTGCCGATCGCTGAACTGGAGAGTCCCGAGGAACCCGACCGCGGGTGGCCGGTAATCGGCAGTCCGGGTATGGAAAACGCCGTCTTGCTCGTGTCGCGAGCGAAATTACCCGACGCCCTGCAGTCGTTTACCTCGCTGCTGGCGATCAAACCGAGGAAAGCCAGTGATCCGCGAGAAGTGGTGTGGTATCGGTTTGTCGAGGGCTCTGCCGCAGGGAGCGTCGAACGCGGCCTGCATCGGGGGCTGGGTAGCCAAGCGGAAGCGATTGACGAACCCATCCTCCAGCTGATGGGCCGCTTGCGGAAGCAGTTCGATGCGGTGGGCATCGTTGGTATCGCGCATGCCACGCAAAAGTAGCGGTGAATCGCCAATTTCCTGTAGGCATCGGACAGGCCTTAATCGAGTAAACTCACATTCTAACTTCACCGAGATAAACCGATGAAGGCATTGTACTGGCTCTTCCTTCCCATGTTCCTGACCGGCCTCGCGGTGGGTGAAGAGCCACCGCTACCTGTCGAACACGATGACTTGAAACCGATAGTTTCGGACGATTTCCAGCACGACAGTCGCGGCGAGTACATAACGAGCGGGATGGTCAATTGGGAGTCGGGCAACTTGACCTTGATGCCATCGGCGAGTATTTCGCGGACCCTCCAGGCTGGCGGTCGTGCGAACGTTCGATTCCATGTCGCCTTTCCCCAGTTGACGAGTGACGGGGAAAAATGCTCCATCCATCTGCGATTTGACTTGGAAAGAACGCTCAACGCCGTGGTCATGCTCTACCAGGCGCGGCAGGAAGGGCACGTTACAGGCAAGATCATGGTCATCGGTGCCATGGAGCAACCGGACGGTTCAGAGCGTCTGCACAAACTCCGGGAGCACGTGATCGATCAGGCATTGCCCGATGGAGAGTGGACGATCGCCATCCACCGCGGGCTGGCGCGTATCTCTTCACCTCGGCAGCAGGTCTATCTCGGTTTTGTTCCGGCTGACGGCGAAGCCATGTCGAAGCTCGATATCGCATGCCTCCATCAGGCAGTCTGCTTGCAGAGTCTCTCCGTGGCCTGTGAGTCACCTCCACCGCCGCTCTCCGAAGACCTGAAAGCGACGAGCCAGCGTGCGCGAAACCTCAACGACGAATCAGTGAAGTTGTTTAGAGCAGGAGAGTATCCGGAGGCGATCGTGCGGGCGGAGGAATCACTCGAGCTCCACAAACAGGTCTTCGGTTCGCAACATCTGGTGGTAAGCACCTTGCTGAACAATCTCTCCGTCATGGCATCGGCCACGGGTCAGTATGCCAAGTCCGAGAAGCTGATTCTCGAGGCACACGAGATCCGGCGACGTGTCCTGGGAGAAGATCATCCTCAGCTGGCCACAAGTCTCACGAATATCGGTCAGATCCTCCTGAACAAGGGAAAATATGACGAAGCCGAGAAAGCGCATTTGGCTGCACACCGTATCTACGTCGATGTCCTGGGAAAACACAGCGAAGAGTATCCACTTAGTCTTAACAATCTGGGCGTGCTGTACGACAAAATGGGGAAATACCCGTTGGCCGAAGAACGGCTCCTGGAATCGATCCAAGGATCCCGCGCGGTGCTTCCCAAAGATCATGTCGATCTCGCCGGCCGCCTGTTGAATCTGGCCTCGCTATATCTCCGCCTGGACCGGCTTACCGATGCCGAGCCGCTCCTGTTGGAGGCGCGGGGAATTTACGGGTCTCGGCTTGGCGAAGAGCACCCGGACAATGCTCGTGTCCTGGGCGCGCTCGGCTCGCTATACCATCGCATGGGAGAGTATGGGAAGGCCGAAGAATTGTACAAACGGACGCTGGCCATCCGTAAGAAAGTGCTGGGAGATACTCATCACGATTACATCGAATCCTTGTTGGAGCTTGCGCAGTTGTACGCTGACGAGGCCGATTACGGCAGGGCAGAACCTATCTACGTGACCGCCCTGCACGCCCTGGAAAGCGTTCCTGGCAAGGAACACCCCCTCTACGCCAGCGTCTCGAATGGACTCGCTCTGACCTACGAGGCCATGGGGGAGTTGGCGAAAGCGGAACAGCTGTTCGAGGAATCGCTGGAATTGGACAAGCGACTGCTTGGCACGGAGCACCCCAGCTACTCCATTGCGTTGAACAATCTGGCCATGTTCTATGACAACATCGGCCGACGTGAGGAGGCGGAGAAACTGCTGCTGGAGTCACTTGCCATTAAGCAGCGCACGCTGACGGAAGATCATCCCGACTACCTCCAAAGCCTGTCCAATTTGGGACACCTCTACATCTCGATGAAACAATACTCGAAGGCGGAAGCGAGTCTCCAGAAGGCCATCGCTCTTTGGCAAAAGTACGGAAAGGAGCGGGATCGCTCCTGCGCCATCGCGATTCATAATCTGGGTCGTGTTAACTCCGAGATGGGAAAGTTCGACAACGCGGAGGTACTGTACCTCCAGGCCCGAGATATGTTGCAGCGGATACTCGGCCCGCATCACCGCGACGTTGCCACTCCGATCGCCAATCTGGCATCCCTCTACCTTCGGTCTGGCCAGTTCGAGAAAGCCAGGCAATATGGCAAAGAGGCCTGGCGAATCCAGTTCGACGCGGTCCAGGCGATCCTGCCAGGACTGTCACAAGCAGAATCGCTTTCCTATCTGAGCAGTAATCGTCCTGACATTGGAGAGCTCCTGTCCGCAACTCGCGAGCGGAGCGAATCGTCGGCGCGGGAAATGTACGAATATGTTTGGAAATCGCAGAACCTGGCCTGGCGATTGCTGCCAATCAATGAGGGCCATTCGACGCTCAACTCGGAAGCGATTGCTGTCAGCCGGCAACTGCGGCAGGCTCGCCGTCAACTCGCTCAACTCGCGCTGACGGTGCCGACCGTTGAAAAGCGGGATGATCTCTTGACGCGCATGGCGCAAGCGACCAACGAAAAGGAACAACTCGAACGCCAACTGGCCCAACTGAGTGTCGAGTCGGCAGATTATCAACGAATTCGCGATGCCTCGGTTGGGCAACTCGCCGCCCTGTTGCCGCCCGACGCGGCGTTCGTCGACATCGTGTGCTGCGCAGACTACTTCACGGACCCTCAAGAGCGTGACGAGCAGAAATGGGGAAAATTGGCGGTCGATTACCGCTACCATGCCTTCATCATTCGACCCGCGACTGCAGAAGAGGAGTATCGTGTCAGCTGGGTGCCACTCGACAAGATGATCAGTATCGACGAAGCAATCACTGCCTGGCGGAAAGCCGTGTCGGGAAATCGTGATCCGGGATCGACGACCTTGCCAGACCAGGCGATGTTGACCGACGCGGCAAGCACCGTCCGGAGGCTTGTGTGGGATAAGATCGAGCCCCAGTTGACTGGCTGTCGCGTGGTGATCATCACCCCCGAAGGCAAGCTCTCTCAAGTCGCCTGGGGCGCTCTGCCAGGCTCTCAACCAGACACCTTGCTGATCGAAGAGTATGCCATCGCGACCGCCGCTTTTGGCCAGCAACTCTATGGCTTGCTCTCTGCGCCACCCACCTCCGCCGGGAAACTGCTCGTGGCGGGCGGCATACGATACGACGATCCTGCTGATCTGAAACCAGATTCGCCCGACTCACAACGATCAGCGACCGCGGATCCGGCAGTCACACACGGTTCGCTCGTGACAGACCACAAACGGACCGTGTGGCCATGCTTCCCGGCACACGCGTGGAAGCGGAGGAAGTTGTCAATCAGTTTAGCGGGCACTCGCAACTCCCTCATCTTGCCTTCTTCGACGCTGACGCGTCGCAGCGAAACATTGAGGCGATCATGCCGGAGTGCCGGTATGTCCATCTGGCAACGCACGGTTTCTTCGCTACTCCCGGAACGAACAGCGTGTTCCACCTCGATCCGCACGAACAGAGTCTGTTCAGTCAGTCCCCGACGAGTTACGACCTGCGCCGCAGTGGCACGCTGGGGGGGCGAAATCCATTGCTCCTCTCCGGCCTGGTGCTGAGTGGAGCCAACGCTGAGCCGGAAAGGGATGAAAACGATGTCCCTCTTGACGATGACGGCATACTCACGGCAGAAGAAGTTGTCGGCCTCGACTTGAAGAACACCGAACTGGTCGTCCTGTCGGCCTGCGAGACCGGCCTTGGCGACGTGGCCGAGGGGGAAGGCGTATTTGGACTACAGCGAGCGTTCCACCAGGCGGGAGTTCGCACCGTCATCGCCAGTCTTTGGAAAGTCGACGATGCGGCGACGCGATCCCTGATGATCGCCTTCTATCGGAATCTGCTCGAAAAGAAGATGGGCCGACTCGAAGCGCTTGCGCCGCCCAATTGACACTGCTTCGCGGCGAAGGTGACATATCCGAGTCACAACGAGGGCTGGGATCCAGCAGTACGCCACTTGAGCAGAAAACGTCTACTAGCCAACGCCTGAGCCCCACATACTGGGCCGCCTTCACGCTCAGCGGCGATTGGCGCTGAGAAGTCAAAAGAATGAAAGCCGAGTCCGTGCTTCCGGCCGCCCATTCGGCCGTCCACCGCCAAAGCCGTCGCGGTCCATTCACTACGAGGGCAACTCAATCCGCGGCGCTCAAACCGCCGCCGCTGATCAATCATGAGCCGTGAAGCTGCTCCTTCCCCTGCTCCCTCTGACGCACCGCCACGCTGGCCGACCGAAATCCACTGCAATTTGCATAACCGATTCGGCAAGACCTGTCGCCCAGATCGGCACGGCGAAGCTTGCCATCACCAGCAGGCGGGCTATCCCGCTCAGTAGCGGAAACGCCAGCAAGTGACGAGGAATGGATAGAGCTATCTCCATTACCAACGCATGGAAACACCGCGGGCTTCATCGACAACGGCAATAAACCATCCCAACGTGACCAGGAAGCTCTGATAGATGTCGTAGAGTGGGAGAACCTGCAGCAGCTTGAACCGATCGCCTTGCACCAGCACGAACATGGCTGCGGCATTCAGGTTGACGAGGAGCATTACGGCGGCCCACCCCAGCAGTTCCAGGCCACCTACATCGCTGGTCGTGAGCAGCAGAAGTGTGCCAAGGCCGCAGACGTAGAGCACGGGAAGCATCACCAGATCGAAGAGGTAGGTCGCGCCTAGCCACAGCAGGAGTCGTGGTCGGCGAAGGTCCGGCCGAGCTCTGGCGCGACGGAGGTACTTCCGAAGCACTTGCAGGGTCCCGCGACACCAACGGTACCGTTGGCTGAGCAACGCGAGCATCGTATCGGGGGCCCGGGTATGGGACACGGCCAACGGTTCGTAGCGGATCCGGCCGCCGAGAGAGAGAACCGCCATGGACAAGTCAAAGTCCTCGGCAAAGGTGTCGCCCTCAAATGGCCCGGCAACCTGCCCCTCCGACAGTGCGTGACTCACCTGACCATATTGGAGAAAGACATCCTCCAGCACGCATCTTCGGAAGAGTCCCAGCGGACCGGCCACAATCAGCACCGTACCGTTAAGACTCATGGCCATGCGGGCGCAGCCGTTTCCCATGAGGTACTCGATGGCCTGGAGCCGGGTTAGAAGGTTATGGCGATTTCGGACTCGTATCTGCCCGGCCACGGCGACGATCTGCGGGTCGGCCAGATGGACCACCAGGCGTCGCAACGAACCGGGGTCCACTCGAGAATCGGCATCCAGGCAGAGAACGAGTTCGCCGACGGACCTCCGGAAGGCATAGTTGTGGGCGCTCCACTTTCCGCCGTTGGCCTTGCGATGAACGTGGATCGTGCAGCGATCATGCTGACCCGCAAAGCGGGATGCCCGGTCATACGTATCATCGGTCGAGCCGTCGTCGACAACGATCACTTCGTAGCAGGGATAGTCGAGCAGGAGCAGGGACTCGAGTGCGGCTTCGATGTTTTCGGACTCGTTGTAGGCCGGCACAAAGATCGACACGAGAGGCCACTGCCGGGGCGTCCAATGGGGCCGTTGCCTTTCGCGACAGAAGGAGGCGTAGGAGAGTGCCAGCAAGGTCGTCCAACGCAGGCCGCCGATGCCCGTCACGGCTGCCAGGATCCATGGGACGGCGGTCACGAGCCAGCCGGCCGTGGGATCGCCGGAGATGCTCACACCCGCCCGAACAAGGCAGAACGTGAGGTACGCAAACAGGAACCCCGCCAGGGAAGTAGCGACGAAGAAGGGGACCCCAACCAACGTTCCGGGAAGCGGTTGTTGATCGTCACCCCGAGGGCGGACCGGCGTCGAGTGATCGGGAGTTGCTGCCAGGCAGGAATTCATGTCCGAACTCGGCAAGGATAGGCGTTGGAATCGGCCAGATGGGAATCGATCGTTCTGAGAACGCGAAGCACCCGTTCGCGATCGTTATCTCGGAGACAACCGTTTCCAGGGACCGTTGATGCGGCCTCGGCCTCTTGGTGGAGTTGACTCACTCTTTCTTCTAACGCGACATCGCAGTGCAGGCCAACTCGAATTTGACGCACGGCTCGCACGTGATGCCGATCGAGAGCCCATTCGACGGCCGACAGCAAATCGGTGTCGATTTCGTCTCGGAGAACCAATTCACGCAATCGTTCACCGAGGAGTTCGTGGAGCGCGGAGACAGAGCCGGATTCCAGGTCGGCCGCCTGCGGGATCGGTATTTCGACAGAACGCTTTCCTTGGCTTGTGGCCTTTGAAGTTCCGGAAATGAAGACGTGTGGCACCGGGCCGTGTCCGTTTCGTCCGCGTGGATGTTGTGTCGGTCGGCGGCGTGCCAATCCGACGAAGCACACGGCCCATCCCGCCATTCCCGTCAGGGCGAGAACGGCACCGATCCGAAATGGCAGTAGCGTGGTCAGAGGAGGCCGCCAGCGGAGCTTGGCCACAATCTTCTCGCCTTCGATCAGTTCCCGAATCGTCTTCTCGGGCGGCTGGCAAGCGAGTTCCGCCACAACATAGCCAGGCTTGTGCGGCATCGGTCGGGCAGCCAGAAAAGTGCCCCCGAAGTACGGCTCGACGGCCGGGTCGACCAACTCCAGCGTGACTTCCCGGGCGTGCTTCAGGGCCGCCACCTGACCACGAGGGAGTCTCGCCTGGAGCCGGAACCCGGGTTGCTTGGCGAGCACAAAGAGCGGTTGCCGCTGTTCGGCCGACCTGGGCGAAGGGTCACGGTAGACGACCGTCCCATCGTACGGTGCCCGCACGATCAGTGTCTTCTGCACACCTGCCAGTTGGGCACGGCACTCGTCCATCTTCAGGTCAAGTTGTTCGAGTTCGCGTTGGCGCAGGCTCTTCGCTCGTGCAAGGTCACCCTGCAATTTGGCGGCCAAAGCGAGGTTTTCCGACTCGAACGCTGTGTAATCGGTGCGCGCCCGATCCAGTTCCGACAACAAGACCTCCTGCTGCCGACTGGTCAGAATGGCGATATCCTCCACGCTCTGTTCGATTTGAGTCTTCTCGTTCCTCTGGCCTTCGATTCGCTGCTTCAGATTGGCGATCGCCGTGTCCGCGTCGCATTCCTGTTTGCGTCGGGAATCGACCTCGCTTTGGGCAACGGCATTGTGATCGATCAGTTGCTTTACGCGTTCGAGTTCCCGTGAGACGTAGGTCTGATCCGAGCATGCCCGTGCCAACTCGCCTTCGTACCAGCCGATGTCGACCTCAAGTTTGGCAATTTTCTCCAGCCGCGTCAGTCGCTCCATCATGGCCTGGCGAACCACACTTTCATGCTCTGGGAGCAGTTGGCCGATTGATGATCGCAGTTGATTCGCTGCGGTGATCGCGTTTTGGTGATGACGGACGAGTTCGTGGTCAAGCCCAAGCGGTTCCAGACGTAATGCATCGCGCTGCTTCTCAAGGCGCTGGCACTGCAATTCAAGCTCCTGGACCTTGGCCTCTGCCTCGGGGGATTCCAGCCGGGCGACAAGATCTCCTTCCTTAACCGAGCTTCCTTCAGCCAGGTACGTAACGCGATACTCGTCGTCCGGCACGCGAACGGCATAGAGTCCATCGCTCGAGAGCACGCCCTCGGCGCGATCCATTTCCCGCACGGCCAGCGCGATTCCGACGGCAAGCAGACCCGTGAGAACGAGGCCTGCAGACCATCGTCGCAAGGTATCGGCGGCCGAGGACTGCCGAGCGGTATTCGCTCCGTTCCGCCGCCGCCAGACCAAGAAGGCATAGGATACGCAGAACGATGAGAAGCCTATCAGCCCACTGATGAGAGCGAATCGCAGAACGGCCGGGTCGTACATCGTGGATTCTCCATCCCTGTTGCTGTGAGCCGCAACACCATGCCCTTAAGACGACCGGCCTCCAGGAGTCGTCTCTGCGTTTCCGCTGACCAGTGCATATAGCGGGAAGCATGTTGGTGATCGGCAGCAAACTTCGTGCCATGTCGGCCTTCCTAGCGGATCGGGCCGCCAGACCGGAGAAACCAGCGAACTGCGAGGTTGGGTGGCCACCGGAAAGCACTCCGTGACTTGCAGCGCCTGTCTCAAGAGTGTTTCACAAGCTGCCTTGTGAAACAGGCCGATGACACGTGGTGCCTGCCTGGCTTCACGAGTGCGGATGAATAAACACTGCGCTACGAGTCATCACGAGTCATCGACTCCGAGTTCTTTCAGACGCCGATAGAGAGTGGCTCGGCTGACTCCCAGAAGCGTGGCGGCTCGGGTGCGGTTTCCTCGTGCCCATTTGAGAGCAGCCAAGACACGATCGGTTTCATCGCCATCCTGCTCAGCGTCAGTCGCCGGGTGGAATTCGAGCAGTTCGGGAGGGAGATCGTCTGGTCGGATCATCACTCCTTGGCAACGAACGACGGCATATTCCAGTGCGTTCCGCAGCTCTCGGACGTTGCCCGGCCAACTGTAGTCGAGCAGCACGGCCATGGCCTCGTCACTGACCGCGTCGACCTGCTTGCCCGTCGACGCACGATGGTCGGCCACGAATGCGCGGACGAGCAGGGGAAGATCATCGCGACGTTCGCGAAGTGCGGGGAGTGTTACGCGGGCGATGCGAATCCGGTAGAGCAGATCCTGTCGAAAGCGTTCCCGGACGGCTTCCTGTGCGAGATCGCGATGAGTCGCGGCCAGGACACGGATGTTGACGGGCCGCAACTTGGATTCTCCTAATCGCATGACGGCGTTTTCTTCGAGCACTCGCAGAAGGGACGCCTGTACGCGAAGGGGCAGTTCGCCAATTTCGTCGAGAAAGAGCGTGCCGCCGCTGGCGGCTTCAAATAGCCCGACCTGGTCGTCGACGGCGCCGGTGAACGATCCCCGGCGATGGCCAAACAACTGGCTCGCAGCCAATTCCTCGCTCAACCCGCCGCAATTGAGCGCCAGAAACGGGCCGTCAACGCGAGCGCTCAGTTGATGAATGGCACGGGCGACCAGTTCCTTGCCCGTCCCTGTTTCGCCTTCAATCAACACCGTGGAGTCGACTCGGGCCAATTCCTCGACGATCTGAAAGACCTGCCGCATGGGCTTCGACTTCCCAAGCATATTCTGGAAGGCGGACTGTTCGTCCAGTTGGCGACGCAGGTCAACCACGGGAGACACATCGTAGACGAAGAGGATCTTCCCACCGTCGGCACGCGGGTCATCCACGGTTTCGATTTCCAGGTGACGTGGCGGCTCGTCATCCGACTGCAGCACAACGGGTACCTTGGAGCGTTCCGCGGCTGGACGTCGACACATATCGGCCAATGCCGTGGCGTCGCTCACGGACAGGGGCAGCAGGTGCTGCAACGAAACGCCCCGGCTATCATCATCCGGGCGTCCACCTTCCGGGACGTGCGGCCCAATGTCGGATCGCCTGGCTGGCAAATCGGACGCGGCCCTCGGCATCGAGCATGACGGTACCGTGTCGTTGCGCATCGAGAATCGTCTGGAGGTTCTGATGGCTCTCGCGCAGGCGGCGGTCGACAGCCCCTTTGTGCAGCGCGACCTCAATCGTGGCCTGCAGATCCCGTTCGGCGAACGGCTTGACCAGGTAACCGTAGGGCTCAATCTCTTTGGCCCGATCGAGTGTTTCGTCATCGGTGTACGCCGTGAGAAATACGACCGGCACGTCGCTCGTCTGGCGTATCCGTCGAGCCGTTTCGATGCCGTCCATCGTCCCGTCGATCCGCACGTCCATCAGGACGAGGTCCGGGGGCGACTCGGCGGCCATGCGGCAGGCTTCTTCCCCACAACTCGCCGCGCCCACCACTCGATAGCCCAGGCGTTGGAGGACGTTTTCGATGTCGACAGCGACGATTTGTTCGTCCTCGACGATCAGGATCTTGATCGAGTCGTCTGACATTACAGAATCCCGTCCTTCTCAGGATTGAAACGGATAACAAAGATGGTGCCCTCATCGTGCCGAACGTCGAGATCTCCGCGGATCTGCCGCGTGAGGGCTTGCACGACCTTGAGTCCCAACGAGGGGTTGTTTGCCATGGCGAGGTCCTCCTGGATTCCCACACCGTTGTCGGCAACCGTGAGACAGTAACCGCCGGATTGGCGCGTGAATTCAATGCGGATGTCACCCGCCTGACCGTTCGGGAAAGCGTGCTTCTGGGCATTGGAGACCAGTTCATTGACGATCATACCACAGGGAATGGCCAGATCGAGCGACAGGGGAAGCGGCTCGATGGCGAGACGGAATCGAACCGGCGCGGCTTCGTTGCCGAGGCCCTGCTCGAGGTGACGCACCAGGTCTTGCACGTAGGCGGCGAAGTCGATCCGAGCGAGGTCGTTGGATCGATAGAGTTGCTCGTGAATCAGGGCCATCGAGCGCACTCGCCCCTGGCTTTCTCGAAACAATCTGGCCGTATCAGGATCGTCGAGTTCTCTGGCCTGGAGATTCAACAGGCTGGAGATGACTTGAAGGTTGTTCTTGACCCGATGATGCACCTCCTTGAGGAGCAGTTCCTTTTCGCGCAACGAAGCGACCAGCCGGTCTTCGGCTTCCTTCTGACGCGAGATATTTGACGCCACACAGACGTAGCCTTCCAACTTTCCCCGGTCGTCCTTCATCTCGGCGGCCGAACAATGGACGGGGAATCGCTGGCCCAGCCTGGTCTGCATGAAACACTCGATTCCCGGCGAAAGGAACTCGGGAAGTCGTTCGTCGTCAGGAAACTCGTCCGATGCGAACAGTTCTCGGAGCGACCGGCCGTTCAGGTCGTCCTGCCCGTATTGCAGTTCCTCACAGGCCGCCTGGTTGACGTGCCGGATCCGCAGTTCCGGATCGACGACGATCAACATCTCTCGCATCGACTGGATGATGTTGTCCAAGTAGCTTCTCGACACAGTCGTTTCGCGCAGATCAGCAGCCATTTGATTGATCGATCCGGCGAGCACGCCGATTTCGTCGCGAGAGCGGACGGACAACTGAACGTCGAATCGTCCCCGACCGATCTCCTCGGCCGCGCGTTGCAGCGCGGCAAGCGGCTTGCCGATCGCTCGCGACGTGAACAGTCCCATCAACACGGCGCCGATCGCGGCGGCAACGATCAGCAGGCCGCGTCGCTGATCGGCGACAACCATGGCTCGCTCGGTGGCCCGAACTGACTGGGTCAGTTCGTTCTCCGCCTGTTCTCGGTAGGCGGCAAGACGGGGAAGCAAATGGGTCTCGAAGTGGTCACACAGCCGGCCTTCGAGAAAGACTTCCGCTTGAGCAGGATCCTGCTCGACCAGGGCCAGGAATTCGTCTTGGATCTGCAGGTGCTGGTCGAACTCCTGGCTGAGTTGACGAAGGTTTTCGAGCGTCTGCGTCCGTTCTCGTTCGGCCAGTTCGCCCAGACCTCGGTCCTCAGCCCAGCGGATCATCGATTCGGCCATTTGGTTCTGCCGCGCAAGGCCCTCCTCGACCGACGCCTGGTGGCTTTCGAGCAAACCGTGACGCTCGGACGACGCGTGCCGGAGGTGCGGCCGGAGTCTGGGGATCTCGGACAGCATTCAGATGCGCGTGAGCGGCAAGTTGACTCGCATACAAGGCGACGGTCATCTGGGCAGCATCGGCAACTTTCAGGATCAAGCTGCGGCTGAGCCGATCCATCTGCTGCTCGACCTGTTTCGTGGTGCCGTGGGCGAGGTAGCCGGCCACTCCCACGAGGGACGCAATCGACAGGAAGGCTGCCGTCAGTTTCAGGCCAATCCGCATAGCCATACACCTGGAACAAGGGATTTGGAGACGCTCACCGGTGTCGCCCCCCTCGCGAGGCACATCCATGCAGCGAATCTCGCGCCTCGGCACACCAATTGCAACCCCTGCTGACCAAGAATCGTACCACTTCACTAGAACCGTCACTAGCCTCGAGATCGGTAAGGCGATTCGGCGAGATTCGTTTTACCCGTGGGACATGGCATTTGCCATTCCCCTAGGCAGGAGTGGGGTGATTCGGCAGAGGGGAGGACAAGCTCGCAATCTTGCCGCCCGGTCCCACTCTTATGGTTTGCGATCCTGATGCTCCAAGGTCGCGAAATCCAGTGGATCGTGGAGCCGATGTTCCGTCTGCGCGCCCAGATTGTTGCAAGGCCGGCGCAACGGAGCGCATCATCTGGACAGACGGCGAGAGCTGTCGCGACCTTGTCCGTCGTTTGACGCATTGCCGTGCCGTTTGCCGGAAATACCCTGTTTGTACCAATTCCGAGGCATTTCACTCCGATGATCAAACCGGCACGGGGACTCACTCTCGTTGAGGTACTGGTCGTGATCGGCATCGTGGCGGTGCTGATCGGCTTGCTGCTGCCCGCAGTCCAGACTGCCCGGGAAGCTGCCAGGCGGATCGACATGCCAGAACAACGTCCGTCAAATTGCCCTGGCTCTTCACAACCACCACCAAATCTTTGGCAGATCTGCCACCCGGCTGGGAATCGACGCAGGCCAACGGCGATCCCGGCTGGGGGTGGTCGGCGAAGCTGCTCGACTTCTTCGAGCAGGAAACGCTGAAGACTGGGTTCGGGCCCAGACGCGGGGCCGGGAGGCCCCCACTCGGGAGGCAAGCCCATCAGCGATCCGGTCAACAAGCGTTTCCGAGAGACGCCGATCGAGCTGCTGCTGTGCCCTTCGGACCCGTCGGACAAACTCTTTATGCTTCAGCGGGGCAGTGGTGGTGGAGGAGGAGGCGGTGGAGGCGGTGGTGGAGGTGGGGTGGTGGCCCGGGAGGACCGCCCCTGTTTGAGCTGGCCCGCGCCAACTACTCCGGCGTCTTCGGCGTCGGCTCCATCGAAGGCAACCCAAGCTTGGGGAGTGGGGTTTTCTTTCAGAACAGTCGGATTCGCTTTGCTGACATCGTTGACGGCCAGAGCAACACGTTGCTGATCGGCGAGCGGTCTTCTCGGTTGGACTACGCCACCTGGGTCGGAGCGGTGCCGGTGCCTACCGAGGCTCGGCCCGCATCGTCGGCACGGCGAGCAGTGTGCCGAATCACGTTCTTAGCGACTTCGCCGATTTCGGCAGTCACCATCCGTTCGGCGCGAACTTCGCCATGGGAGACGGGTCGGTCCGTCTGATCAGCGACGAAATCGAGCTGTCCGTCTATCAGGCCCTGGCGACCCGCGCTGGACGGGAACGATCGATCCCGTGAGGGCCGTCACGGCCCCGTGTGGAACGCGTCGCCAAGGGTGGCGTGCTCCCATTTGCGATCGGCTCAGTGCCCCTCCCGCCGCTCAGGCTGCTGTGAGGCTAGAGCTACCAACGGACCGACTTGTTGGATCGAACGATCGAGCGGGATTCACTTCTTTCACACGTCGCAGCCGCCTGTTGAGCAACTGGAAGGTATTATGGAAGAGATGCTGATTCGGCATCCGGTCGGGGCAGAGCGGTGTTGGCCGTTCCGCCGCCATACCTGGGTGAGAATCGCCAACGATGCGATGGCAGGCATCGTGGCAGGCGAGCAGGCTGTTCATGTTTGCTGATTGACCCAGGTGTGCTAGAGTCTGTGGCATGAGCCGCATACCAGACCATTTTTTTCATCGCGATTCCGAGAACTGCAGCGGAGGCTATTGCGAGCATGCGTATCGATCTCGAACAGTCCGTGCAACAACATCGTGACGTACTCTACCTGCTCTTGCGCCGGTATCGTGATGAACACAAACCGTTTCTTCTGCGATCGGATGTTGCGGAAATCCTCGACGAGTTCTGCGCCACCGATCTCGGTTCCAAGTTGCGTGGCAGCCCGGTCTACCGACTACTTCATGCGGTGCAAGAAGGGTTTTTTCGTGATTCCGCCATGTATCTCGATGTACGCTGGCGAGTGGCCCAACGCCAGTTCTGGCAATTCCACTGTGAAGAACTGAGCTTGCGCGAGATCTCCGTGACGGAATTTCTCGGCGGGAAGGAACAGATTGTTCAACCAGAATCCCATCTGAAGCCCCGGCTTGAATTTGACATGAAGCCGTTTGAGCGAGGGTTCCCACGGTTGCGCGAGGCACGGTCAATCGGGCAGGGGGTGGAGTTCCTCAACCGTCATCTCTCGAATCGCCTGTTCCAGGATCTCGACAATGGAGGTCAACGACTATTCGAGTTTCTTCGTTTGCATCGCGTTCAAGGCCAGCAGTTGATGCTCAATAGCGCTCTTGCCAATCTGGACGCTTTGCGTGGATCGCTACAGCAGGCCGACGAGTATCTGGCTGCCCAGCCTCAAGACCGCCACTGGCATGAAATCTCGGCCGACTTGGCGAGATGGGGTTTCGAACCGGGCTGGGGCAAGACGGTTGAGCGGGCACGAGAAATGATGTCGCTGTTGAGCGACATTCTCGAGGCACCGAGTTCCGAAAGCGTGGCTCGCTTTCCTGGGACGCGTGCCGATGGTGTTCTCGATTGCCATTATCTCGCCACACGGATATTTCGCGCAATCCGGCGTGTTGGGCAAACCGGACACCGGCGGCCAAGTTGTCTATATTCTGGATCAGGTACGAGCACTTGAAAGGGAGATCTACGATTTCATTGATGAGATGGGACTGGCGGTAGAGCCCCAAATTCTCGTTCTGACTCGCTTGATACCGGAGGCCGAAGGTACTACCTGCCACGAACGAATCGAACCGATCGTGGGCACGCGCAACGCGCGCATTCTGCGGGTACCGTTTCGCAGCGATGACGGAGGAATCGTCCGAAAATGGATCTCTCGCTTTCATATCTGGCCATATTTGGAGCGATTCGCCGAAGAGTCGTCGCGCGAGGTTCTCGCTGAACTCGGGCAACGACCAGATTTCATCATTGGGAACTACTCTGATGGTAACCTGGTGGCGTCCATGCTGGCCCATCGCATGGGAGTCACTCAGTGCAATATCGCCCACGCCCTTGAGAAGAGCAAATACCTCCACTCGGATCTCTACTGGCAGGAACACAATGAGAACCACCATTTCGCCTGTCAGTACACAGCCGATCTGATCGCGATGAACACGGCGGACTTCATCATTGCCAGCACCTACCAGGAAATCGCTGGCACGGCGGATACAGTTGGACAGTACGAGAGCTACCAAGCCTACACTTTGCCTGGACTCTATAGCGTCGTGTACGGGATCGACGTATTCGATCCGAAATTCAACATCGTCTCACCTGGCGCCGATCCGAACGTCTTTTTTCCCTTTTCCGAGATCGATCGCCGCCCTGCTGAGTTGCGTGAAACGGTGGCCAAGCTGATTCATGGTGATGCCGATTCCGAAACGCGTGGACAACTGACTGACAAGAATAAGCCGCTGTTGTTGGCCATGTCACGACTGGATCGCATCAAGAATCCGTCTGGACTTGTGCAGTGGTATGCGGCCAGCGAGGCGCTACGCAAAGAGGCAAATCTTGTGATCGTCGGCGGACATTTGGAGGCAGAAGCGTCGAACGATGACGAAGAAGCAGAGCAGATACGTCTTCTTCACAGCTTATTTGACGACCATGGACTGGAAGACCAGGTTCGCTGGATTCCGATGCAAACCGACAAGCATCTCGTCGGGGAATTCTACCGGTACGTGGCCGATACACGCGGGGCCTTCATCCAGCCAGCGCTGTTTGAAGCCTTCGGCCTGACTGTGATTGAGGCGATGAGTTCCGGCCTTCCCACTTTCGCTACCTGTTACGGTGGACCAATGGAGACGATTGTGGACGGCGTGTCCGGATTCCATATCGATCCTAATCACGGCGATGAGGCATCCCAGAAGATGTCCGACTTCCTCGCGCGATGTCGTCAAGAGCCGCAGCACTGGGACGAGATCTCACAGGGAGGATTGGAGAGGATTGCATCTCGCTACACCTGGAAGCTTTACGCGAAGCGGCTGTTGGAACTTGCACGGATCTACGGATTCTGGAAGTACATCTCCAACATTGAACGCGAGGAAACACGTCGGTATCTGGAGATGTTCTATTTCCTGATGTATCGCCCAATGGCCGCAAATAGCGGCCCCGATGAAATGACGCCACGCTGAAGGTGATTCGTGTGGCGGACGGGATGCCGATCCGCACGGACAACTTCGGTCTAAGTCACGGTTCCCCCGGTTCATCACTCATCACGAACCGCAGCGTCCCACCACCTGAAATCTCGTGATGGGCGAATGACGACCGGCCAAGCGGTGTGCCGTTTAGCTCCACGCGAGTGACGTACACACGATCGGGCGAGTGATTCTGGGCGATGATTTCCAGTTTCCGATCGCCAATGCTCACCACGGCTCGTTGCCAGACTGGGCTGCCCAATTCATAACGGTCGGTTCCAACGACGGGATAGAAGCCCAGCGAACTGAGCACGTACCACGCCGAGAGGGTGCCGCCATCGTCGTTGCCGTCGAGCCCGTTGGGCCCGTCACCATACTTGTGCTTGAGAATCCAACGCACCCACTTCTGAGTCAAATCGGGACTCAACCTCACCAGACCAAATGGCACGGTAGCTCCGGGAGAATTATTGCCGCAAACATAGCGATTTCCCCCCGTGCTGATGAACGGGTCGACAAACCGATTCGGACTTGACGGATCGCCGTCGTCAGCACGCGATCCCGAAACGACAACGCAGAACACGATGATCGACACGGTGGCTTGGCAATTGATACTCAACGGCATGCTTTCAGCTCAACTCGTTGGCAGGGTCATATCGGCGATTGGTGCATCCGACCTTATCAGTTCCAGTATATCGTATCTGAACGGCCAATTCTGATTGCCGTGTTTGACCCTGCGCGGATGCTACCACCAATTCCAACCACTCAATGCGCGAACTCGCGGTTCGAAACAGATGACAGGCTCGGAAGCACGGAACGATGAATAAGGAGCCTTGAACCCGAGGCGTCATCAGCCCAGAGCTGCGCTGATCGTGAGGCATCCGCGGCGGAGTTGGCGTGGCTGCGAGCCGTCGCCGAAATCCGGGTGCGTCTGAGCAGTTTTCGGTGTGCTGCCGTCGTGAGAGCCCCTGATCAAGCAGTTCCGCGTCGGCTACTCGAACGTGTTTGAGCATGGCGAGAGTGCAGCTGGCCAGTCGTGCCCCCGCCCGCGGAGGGTACGAAACCCGGCGCCGTTCCCCGCTGCAATACAGCCGCCAACGGCAGACTACTGCAACTTTCTGGAAGCGTGGGCCGACGCCGCAGAACCTCCCAGTTCACCCACACTGCCTCAACAAGTGACATGGCACCGGACTGAGCCAACAACGACTGCTGTTGCACCACGCGAGAACTGCCACAAACCGACCGCACTTACAGGCAGCCCCTCCATCAGCGGGCAATCGCGTAGCCCTCCGGTTACATGGGATTTCTGTGAAGTTTCTGGATGGAGGAGATGGGTCGTCCCATCCACCAAGCTCAGTCACCGTCAGCGTGGTACCGGCCGTCGCTGCGATCGACGTTTTGTGCGGACTACCCATCAGAAATTGTTTATATTAATTCCTTGAGTCGGGTTCGTGGCAGGTGGACTGTGGGTGGTCATTGTGCGGCAGGAGAGTGATTTGACCGCGACTTCACGTACCCGAGGAGAATCCGATGAAGACCAAACGCCGATTGTCGATGGAGACCCTGGAACGCCGACTCGTCCTGGACGGTGTCGGGCTCAACGCCGTGATTGTCTGTTTGAATGACAACGTTGGCAACGCTGAAGCGGTGGCCAAAGGCATTGTCAATGCTCACGGTGGTCAGCTAGGGCACGTTTACGAGTACGCCGTCAGAGGTTTCTCGGCACAGTTGCCCGATGCGGCACTCCAAGCACTGTTGAAGAACCCGCATGTCAAGCGGATCGAGCCCGATATCCCGATGCAGGCGCTGGGACAGGTGCTACCGACAGGCGTTAATCGCATTGATGGCGAGTTGAATACCGTAGCGAAGATCGATGGGATTGATGAGCGAGTTGATGTGGACATTGCCATCCTTGACTCGGGGATTGACATCGATCATCCCGACCTGAATGTGGTTGGGGGAGTCAACACGATTCGAGCGACCTCATCATACAACGATGTCTACGGCCACGGCACGCATGTCGCGGGAATCGCAGCGGCCCTCGACAACGACATGGGTGTTGTAGGCGTAGCCCCCGGTGCGCGGCTGTGGGCGGTCAAAGTGCTCAATGACCGGGGACGCGGCAACCTGTCGGACATCATCGAGGGTATTGACTGGGTGACGGCTCACGCCGACACGATCGAAGTGGCCAACATGAGTCTGGGCGGTCAAGGACTAAGCGCAACATACCGAGAAGCCATCCAAGCCAGCGTTGCCGCTGGAGTCGTCTACGTGGTCGCGGCCGGCAACAGTTCGGGTGAGATTTACGGCAGCGATAATACTTTCGGCACCTCCGACGACTTCATTCCCGCCGCGTATCCGGAGGTCGCCACAATTTCAGCATTTGCCGATTCGGACGGGTTACCGGGCGGATCGGGTGGCGATACGAGTTGGGGAGTGAATGGCCAGGACGACGCTTGGTGGAGGATGAGCAATTTCAGTAACAGCGACCTGGCTTATGGGGGCGGAACGGTTCAGCAGCCCGTCACATCTCCCGGGTTGGGAATCGACCTGGTCCTGCCTGGAGTAGATATCTTGTCCACCTACCCGGGAGGTGGTTATGGGACCATGAGCGGCACGAGCATGGCCTCGCCGCATGCGGCGGGCTTGGCTGCATTGTATATCGCGGCCCACACACGCGCGACGGATGCCGAGGGGGTGTACGATATTCGCCAGGCACTGATTAATGGAGGAAAGAACTGGGATGACTCTGCCGTTGGCATCATCAATCCCGACAACTACTACATTGGTGGAACCCCAGACAGATACAAGGAGAACCTTGGTTGGGCGGGTCAAGAGACTGACTCCGTTCCGCCACTCGCACCGACCGGCTTGGTCGTGACCGTCCCCATCAGCAACGGCAATGCCTTGGAACTCGACTGGGCGGACAATCAGGAGGCTGACCTGGCGGGCTACAGGATCTGGCGCAGCGACGACGGTGGGACAACATACGGGCAATTCCCTTCGTTTGTGACCGAGTCACAATACACGGACACCGGTTTGACGAACGGGACGACATATTACTACAAGGTGACCGCCGTCGATTTCTCGTCCAATGTTTCCGACTATTCCAACGTGGCCTCGGGAACAGACCGAGGACAACCTCGCGCCGGCGGCGCCAAGCGGTTTCAATGCCACCGCCGGAAATGAGCAAATCAACCTCGATTGGGCTGATAACTCGGAAAACGACCTCGCGGGATACAACGTCTACCGTAGCGGAACTAGCGGCGGAGTGTACTCTCTAATCGTGTTCGTGACCGGGTCACAATACACGGACACCGATTTGACAAACGGGACGACGTACTACTACGTGGTGAGGGCCTTGGACACGTCCTCTAACGAATCGGACCCGTCTAATGAGGCTTCGGCGACGCCAACCACACAAGTTGTCGCTACTACCATGCACGTCGCGGATCTGGATGCCGCCAGCACAAGTCAAGGCAGGACGTGGACAGCCACTGTCGCCGCCACAATTCACGACAATCTCGACAGGCCTGTCGCCGGTGCCACTGTTGTCGGCAGTTGGAGCGGAGGTGTCACAGGATCTGTCTCGGGCACCACAGACGCAAACGGTGTGTTAACGGTCAGTAAATCGAATCTACCCAAGTCCGTCGGGGTCGTTACGTTTACGGTCACCGACGTGACGGGCTCGCTGACCTACTCTGCTGCTGACAATCATGATCCTGATGGCGATAGCAATGGCACGTCCATTGTGGTGAACAAGCCATTGCACGTTGCCCAGGAATCGTTGACCGGTCAGCTCGTTGGTGATCTGCTCACGCCTGCTATGGTGAATTCGGTCACGGATGCCGCCATCACGTACTGGGCGGAGGCCGGTGTGGCCTCGGATCGTTTAGACATGTTAAGAGAGGTCGATGTCGAGATCGTTGATCTGGACGGCTCGCTGCTTGGATTGGCCTACTCGAACTGGATTACGCTCGATGATGATGCTGCCGGCTACGGCTGGATGGCGGGTGTTCACACAGGTAGCTCGCACCATTCGGACGCTGTGAATTTGTTCTCCGCGGTCGCACATGAATTCGGCCACCTTCTCGGGTTCGAACACAGTGAACGACAAGATGACTTAATGGCCAGCACCTTGCTGGTGGACGCGCGACCGTGGGCGGAAGTAACGGGGAGAGTGACGCACGACATCGCTCGAACCGCTTGGGATTCCTCTTTGTTGCTGCCTCTCACGCGGTTCGCCGTGCTGGACCGGGAGTTGCCCGATCAGTTGACCGGAGTTGGCAGTGCACAGGACATCGCAATGACCGACATCGACGGCCTGCGACTTCCGTTATCCGCTGCGGATTACATCGATATTGATCATCCGCGAAGCAGTTCCAAGGCAATCGATATCCGTGTGCTCCGCGACATCAACGATGACGAAACGGAATTGCTGGATGACGACCTGCTGGCCATGCTGGCGGCAAGCCGGAGTTAACGCGCCGTAGAAGCATCAACTCACTGAACTCTGACCCGCGGAGTTGGCCGTCAACACCGAGGAGGTTTTCGTCTGCCTCCGACGCGTCATCGACCCGCGACAACACATCGAACCGCGGTTGTTTGGCGAAGGGAACAATACGCGGTTCTCGATCCGTGATCCCCGCGATATGTTGCGCAGTAGTCATGGTAACTACTGGTAGTGACTACTGCTTCCTGCAACTACGCAACGCTACTGCTGCCGGACAACAGCAAGTTGGTGAGGAACTCAGTGGTCAGCACGTCGTCCAGGTCGTCACCGAACAGGATGTCGTCACCTGATTGACCAAAGATCCAGTCTCGACCGGAACCGCCAAAGATGCGGTCGTCGTTCGACTCGACAGCTCCTACCAACGCCCCATCATCGGTCGTTTCGGGAGTCTCGACCGCTTCTTCAGACGGCAGATCATCGGCCAAATCGTCGCTGCTGTCGGAGACGACTTCCCCCACAATCACCCCCACCTCGACCGGCGTGCCGTCGTCACCGGAAGCATCTACCACTTCCTCGGGGACTTCGGGGTCGACTACTTCGCACACCACGACATCGCCCGATGTATCACCAGTGACCTCCTCGGCTACATCCGTGCCAGTCGCATCATCGGCGATCGCGTCGGACGCTTCCGAGTCAGACGCATCAGTGTCGCTTTCATCAACGACCTCGGCCCCAATCTCGTCAACCACATCGGCCGAGCCATCACAGAACGCATCATCCGTGCTATTGTCGGTGAGTTCATCCGCTACGTCACCGGACTCATCCACCACGTCACCGGACTCATCCACCACGTCACCGGACTCATCCACCACGTCACCGGACTCATCCACCACGTCACCGGACTCATCCACTACGTCACCGGACTCATCCACTACGTCACCGGACTCATCCACTACGTCACCGGACTCATCCACCACGTCGCCGGATTCATCCGCCGGATCGGCTTCGCCGGCTGTTGAGGGCGCCGTGAAGACGCCTTGGATCAGGGCATTGCTTCCCGATCCGCCCAGCAGGACGTCATCCCCCTCGCGACCGTACAGCAGGTCGTTACCACCCTCGCCGATCAACACGTCGTTGCCGCTGCCGCCGACGAGCGTATCATCGCCCGCTCCGCCCGCAGCGACGGACCTCAGATCGGTGCTGTTGACGAACACGTCGTTGCCGGCACCACCATTGAACAAAATACTCTGCACTTCACCAGCGGCAAAGCTCTGCTGGCACACGTTCGACGAGCCATCGATGCCCATCGAATACCTACCGACAACAACCTGATCTCCATCGAGCCAGGCTTCTGTGTTGTCATCGCCCTCCCCACCATTGATGTGGAGGACTCCCTCCGTCAGCCCGATGTCGGCTGCCAGCAATCTTCGTTGCTGGAGTCCTTCGAACCTCAATTTGCGCATACCTTTTCTACGGCGCAACGACATTGAAATACCCTCCAAGAAAACATGAATCGGCATCAGGCCCTCCGTCGTAAGGTGGAAGTGAAAACCTGACTCCACTCCAAACGCCACGAATCGCACACGTGCGGAGGGCAAGAAATGTTGCGTACTCGCTGCGAGTGCTCCGTGCACGTGCTCAGCAAACGTCCCTGCTCGAGTCATCAACCTACGAGGTGCCTCATTGGCACATTGCATACCACTCGCACAACTTTTTGATGTTCCATTGGGCTGTATCGGTGCGAGGGCGGTGCGGTGCAGAAGGTTATGTTGAGCGAGACACGCAGCGGAGGACCAGCGCGGCGTGATTTGTTTTGAACATCTTTCACACGGCGTGACAAAGTCGCTGTGCCGATTCCCGTCGCGAACGGCTCTCCGTCCAGTTGCGTTTCATCCTGATGTCTTTGTAACCGTCTGCTTGAATCACGGCGATGCAGCGCCAATTGACCTCCTTACGCAAATTTCGCATTACGCGCAGGTAGCGAGTTACATCGGCCCCCATGATGTGATGGGATCACGACGACAATGCGTCAGAGGGAGATGTTTCTCAGATCGTGCGTCGGGCGAGCAAGTCGCTTGCGGCGCAAGGTCTTAGGCGATCGGCAAGTGCACATATCCCGTGGGATAGGCTTCCAGTCTGTCGCTGCTCCACGACAATGACAGGCTGGAAGCCTATCCCACGGGAAAAATAGAACCATGCGTTGACACAGAAGCCTGGTATGCGGATACTCCCGACGATTCCTCCTGCCGGCTGTTGTTCTTCGCGGTGTGGAACAAGGACGATCCGCCCACTAGCCGGCACTCCCAAGGATGGGTGCGTTTATGACCAGGTTTCAACCGACCAGATCTTGGTTGTTCTGTTCGCTCCAGCGTCCTCGCGGCGCAACTCGTCGCGTCCACGTGGTCAGGGCCGCGCGATTGAATTGCTCGAACCACGGATGATGCTCACCGGCGATCTCGTCGCCGATCGCGTCCGACGGCTGCGCCTGAGCCCCACCGCGCCGGCGGACGAGGTACATGTGCTTTTCGGTCCGGGCACTTCGGCCGAGTACATGGGGCTAGTGGAGCGAGCCCAACATCGGATCGGAGTCGACAACGCGGTCGGCATCGACAATGGAGTGGTCGCAGGCGCAGACCCACTCAGTGGCCCGGCAACCGGCACGACGAACCTTGGCGCATATCAAGCCAGCCAACGATGGAGCAGCACAACCACCGACGGTGCCGGCCTGAGTTGGGGAGACGCCACCGACGATTACGTGGAGCATCGTTCCCGATGGCACGCCGATTCCCGGTTACGTCGGCGAGCAGGCCGGCGCGAGCGATTTCATTTCGTTCATGAGCGACATCTACGGTTCGGTGGTGGGCAGCTTGACCGAGCAAGCGTGGTTTTCAACCGTCGCGTCCGTCTTCGATCGTTGGAGTGACATTTCCGGATTGAATTTCGTATACGAACCGCACGACGACGGTGCGGCGTTGAGTAACGTTGCCAGCACGGCGCCTGGCGTAGACGGTGTGCGCGGCGACATTCGCATTGGCGGGCACGCCATTGACGGCACCTCAGGCACTCTGGCCTACAATTTCTTCCCTGACAACGGCGAGATGATTCTCGATACCAGCGACAGGTTCTTCTTCGATACCGCCAATCACTCGTTGCGGTTGCGCAACGTTATGGCGCACGAAGTCGGGCATGGCATCGGGCTGTCGCACGTCGATCCGGTTGACGGTACGAAACTGATGGAGCCGATCGCGACCACGGCGTTCGATGGTCCCCAGCACGATGATATCCTGGCCGCTCATCGGTTGTACGGTGACGAGTTCGAACACGGCGCGGGAAATGACCGTTTCGATGACGCTGTCAATCTAGGCGATCTTAGCGGGCGGCAGGTAACGATTGGTGACAACAAGGCGGAGCAGTACGTCAGCATCGACGGCACGACCGACGTGGACTATTTCCGCTTTACCGCCGGTGCCGGCGCGCAGCTTGACGCACAACTGATTCCGCTCGGCTACACATACCCGCAGGGAGCCGTCGGTGCCGCGACGAGCAGCTTCCAGTCGCAGGCCCAGAACGACTTGGCGGTGAGCATCTATGACGTCAACCACCAACTCGTCCAACGGGCTGATAGCAACGGCCTGGGTAAAAGCGAAACGCTGACGGATGTGACGCTGGCCAAGGGAGGCCAGTACTTCGTGGAGATCCGCGGCGCGCGCGACAAGGCGCAGCTGTATCAACTCGACTTGACCGTTTCGGCGGGCGTCCCTGACGACGCGCTCGACTTCCGCGAGTACACCGTCAACAGCTACGGCGGCTTGCAGGACCACTCTGGTTCGGTGGTGATCGAGAACGGCGGCGCCGCGGTGCATCTGACCGGCAACCGTTGGATCATGATCGATTTTCCCTATACCGTGACACCCAACACGGTGCTGGAGTTCGATTTCTCCAGCACGGCACAAGGGGACGTTCACGGTATTGGGTTCGATTCAAACACGTCGATCAGTTCCGGGTTGACGTTTCGCCTTTACGGCAGGCAGGACTGGGGGCGCAATGATTTCGCCGTCTACAACGTAGCCACGGGCGTGCACCACTTCGTGATTCCCGTGGGGCAATCCTATACGGGCCAGGCGAAAGCACTGGTATTCGTGAACGATCACGACGTCGCCCGTCCCAATGCGGACAGCGTGTTCAGCAACGTACGGATCTACGAAAGCGACCGTCGTTCCTCGACCGTGGCGGCACCCCGAGCGATGAACGATCGCATCGTTCTGAACGAGGACTCACCGACCGTCGCCATTGCTGCTCTGGCTAACGACGACGACGGCGGTACACGGCTGTCCATCACCGCTGTCAGCGCCGGTTCAGCCGGAGGCACCGTGAGCGTGGCCACGGACGGCCGCCTCCATTACCGGCCGGCCACCGACTATAACGGAACCGAGACTTTCACCTACACCGTCGCGAATGCCGGCGGAACGTCGACCGCCACGGTCGCGGTCACTGTGCGGCCGATGAATGATCCACCCAAGGCGGGTGACAACCGCTACTCCGTTACGTCGGGCCACACTTACCGGCTTAACGTCCTCAACAACGACTCGACCGGCGTTGACATCGGCGAGGCGCTGACGATCGTGAGCGTGGGAAAGGGTTCCGCAAACGGAGAGATTGTCACCGACGGCAGTCGCATCACCTACACTCCGGCGACCGGCTTCTTCGGCGAGGAAACATTTACCTACACCATCAATGACGGCACGGCCAGCAGCAACGCCACCGCGACGGTCATCGTGCGCATCCAGGCGCCCGAGAACCTGTTTCGGAATCTCGGCCTCTACGCAGCTCCGAACAATGCTGCCGTATCCGCCGACTCTGCGCTCGATACCGCGCTCGTCGGCTCGTCGCCGCGAAGTCCGTTCTTCGACATTCTCGATCCAGCCAATAGCGATCGCAGCCTGGGGAACGAGGCAACGGCCCGCTCCATCTCCAGGCTGCTCGAGACGACAACATTCACGGGTCCCCCCTTGGGCGTCTCTTCGCGCACTGCAGCCTCAACCGGCTACCGTATGGCTTCAGCCGTCAGTGGCTCGGCCGGTTCCCTTTCCCACTTGCAGGACCTGTTCGGATTCCATTCGCTCGATCGCGGCACGACTGCCGCTCTCGACCAGATCTTCGCCGCTCTCGGCGATGCTGCATCAGCTTGATTGGACAGCGCCATTTCACATTTGACCGCGCAGCGCAACTGTCGGTAGCAACATCGTGTAACGTCATGCGCCTCCGCTGAAGCCTCGGCGGCTTCAGCTACGCTCGTAGCTGAGCCCGCCAAGGGCTCAGTGAAGTGGTGTAACGTCATGCGCCTCCGCTGAAGCCTCGGCGGCTTCAGCTACGCCCGTAGCTGAGCCCGCCAAGGGCTCAGTGAAGCGGTGTAACGTCATGCGCCTCCGCTGAAGCCTCGGCGGCTTCAGCTACGCCCGTAGCTGAGCCCGCCAAGGGCTCAGTGAAGCGGTGTAACGTCATGCGCCTCCGCTGAAGCCTCGGCGGCTTCAGCTACGCCCGTAGCTGAGCCCGCCAAGGGCTCAGTGAAGCGGTGTAACGTCATGCGCCTCCGCTGAAGCCTCGGCGGCTTCAGCTACGCTCGTAGCTGAGCCCGCCAAGGGCTCAGTGAAGTGGTGTAACGTCATGCGCCTCCGCTGAAGCCTCGGCGGCTTCAGCTACGCCCGTAGCTGAGCCCGCCAAGGGCTCAGTGAAGTGGTGTAACGTCATGCGCTTTAGTGTAGTATAATTTAACGTATGTGCATCCGCTGAAGCCTCGGCGCTTCAGCTACACCATAGCTGAGCCTGCTAAGGGCTCAGTGAAGTGGTGTAACGTATGCGCCTTAATTTATATTAAAAAAAATTAAAATAATAAATAAAAAGAATAAATATTATAAAAAAAAATAAAAATTTATAATTTAAAAATTTAAAAAAAATAAAAAAAAAAAAATCCGCTGAAGCCTCGGCGGCTTCAGCTACGCTCGTAGCTGAGCCCGCCAAGGGCTCAGTGAAGTGGTGTAACGTCATGCGCCTCCGCTGAAGCCTCGGCGGCTTCAGCTACGCCCGTAGCTGAGCCCGCCAAGGGCTCAGTGAAGTGGTGTAACGTCATGCGCCTCCGCTGAAGCCTCGGCGGCTTCAGCTACGCTCGTAGCTGAGCCCGCCAAGGGCTCAGTGAAGTGGTGTAACGTCATGCGCCTCCGCTGAAGCCTCGGCGGCTTCAGCTACGCCCGTAGCTGAGCCCGCCAAGGGCTCAGTGAAGTGGTGTAACGTCATGCGCCTCCGCTGAAGCCTCGGCGGCTTCAGCTACGCCCGTAGCTGAGCCCGCCAAGGGCTCAGTGAAGCGCTTAACCCGCAGCCGGAGGCGAGGACGCCGCGCGTACCGATTCCAGCCGATCGCCTCTCTCAGGCGCACCAGGGCCGTGTCCGCTCTTGGTTACGACGAATCACCCGGTTGGCGACTTCGCAGTTGCCTTCGATCTGAATGTCGAGCATCCCGACGGCAATGAAATCCGCACCGCTCTGGAACGCATATTGGAAGCCGTCCCGAGGCAAGTAGGCACCGGCTGCCAAGACCTTGAAAGCGATCCAGGGCTTGGTCACGGTTTTCATGAACTCGACCGTCTCCTCGGGATTCAGGCACCACATGTTGTCGTAATAGCCGGGATCGCCCGTGTACCAGATGAACTCCTTACGGAGCTCTTTCGGAATCGCCGAAGGATAATCATCCCGGTGCAGCGTTTTGACGTAGAAGTCGCACGGCACGCCCAGTTTCTCGCACTGGATGGGAACCTGCAGCGAATGACCGCCGACGCCGACCGGCAAGTTGTGTTTCTTGCCCATCTCCACGGCCTTGGCAATCAGATCCACTCGGCCCGCCATCGTCATCTGGTCACCGGACACGCCCCAGACATACAGCGCGACGGCGCCCGTATCGACTTGCTTCTTGATGTGGTCGCTGAGCGACTGGTCGGTGTCGCCGAGGTTGATTTCGATGTGCGGGATGAACTGCATCTTGCCGCCGGTCTCACGGTTGTGCCGCTGCACGAAATCACCACCCGTTTCGAATACGGTGTTGATTCCATTGGCTTCCGCGATCCGGAGCGTCTCCATGATCTTCTCGTCAGTGACGTATGCCCGGAACAACTGGCCGACGTATTTCAGGTCGCGGGCGTGCATCCAGCCGCCAATGAGATTTCCACCCAACAGCATCCGACTCAGCTTGACATTTCCGATCGTGCCACAGGGCAACGATTCTCCCGCCGCTGGAGACGCTGGCTGGTCGTCGGCCCGAGCCGGCTGGGCTTGGTGCCCGGCCACGGCGCCGGCGATCCCCGCGGTCCCCATCACGGTCAGTGACTGCTGAAAAAAACTGCGCCGGTTCACACTCTGGCGATCAGGCATGATATCAACTCCAAGCGATAGATAGATCAAGTAGCCGCCCCCCCAATTCCGCTCGGTGCAAGCCACATCGACCTGCCCAGGCGACACAGATCAACGCACGTCGCGCGAGCAGTCCGGTTGTGCGGGGGACCATTTTTTCATTAAAACTCATTGCCCCTCCTCACACAACGCCACTGGTCGACAACGGGTCCAGAGTGACGATCAAGGGCCTCGGGCGATTCGCCCTAGAGAACGTAAACCGTCGATCTCTGCCGGGCGAATAACAGGAGACCATGCGACTGGACCTTCCAGGCCGAGGTGCCGCGGGCAAGTGTCTCCTGCCAGCGGCCTTATGATGCGCACCCGGGTTCCCGGTCTCCACCATTCCCCGCGTCACACATCTTTCAGCACACGGTGTTTCTTGATGTAGTCCGGATCGATATCCACGCCGATGCCCGGACCGGTCGGAACTTTGATCTTTCCGTCCTCCACGTCGAAGAGATGACGTTTTGCATTCAATGGGCAAATCCGTATAGCCTTTGAATTCGATATGGGGTCCGGCATTGGGCATGGCGGAAACCAGGTGCAACATGTAAATAAAGCCAAATCCTCCGGATAAGTGCGGGATACATTGTTTGCCCATGGCTTCTCCCATCCGCGCCACCTTCAGTGATCGGATCATCCCCCCGAAGTAATAATGATCCGGCTGAACAATATCCAGACCGTCATTGGCCAGCAGCCAGCGAAAGGCATGGATGCCATGTTGCTGTTCACCTCCCGCAACCGGAATGGAAAGCGCATCCGCGACCTGTTTGGTGCCATCGAGCCAATCGAAGAATACCGGTTCTTCGAAATAGCTGTAGTTGTAATCCTTGCAGCAACTTGCCCACCCGGATCGCTTCGTTCACATCCTTGTAATAGCCGTTCGCATCGGCATAGAGCGCCATGTCGTCACCGAAGGTTTCCCGAATCAGTGGAATGATCGCCTCGGTCCTGCCGGCCGGGCCTCTTGCATCCAGGTCCTTGGTCATGAACATGAGCGCACCCGACCTTTATCTTGACGGCCTTGGCCTTACTCTTTTCCACCGCCGCTTTGATGAGTGCCACCGATTCCTCAACCGGCTTTTCCCGCCATTCCGTAGCCTGGTAAACCGGGATATGCGTGTTGTGAATCTCACCGATCAACTGCCCCACGGACTTTCCGGAAATGCGCCCCATCATGTCCAGAATGGCAAACTCGATGGTGGCCAGCGGTATGCCGATACCCAGGCCACCCAATCGGAAGTTGAAAGCAAATACGAGGGCTTTTTCCACAAGTTCATCCAACCGCCGTGCATCCTGGTCAATAAAGAACGGCTGCAAACGATTGACGAATATCGGGATACAGCACGCTCATCGTATCGTGAGCAACGGAAATCCCTTCCGCACCATCCTTGGATCGCACCCGACACAGAAAGGACCTTCCATAACGCAGTAACTCGACGGATTCTATAATGACGGGATCCGCAAAGAGCTCCTTCTTGAAAGTGGGCTGATCGAGAACCGCATCCAGCTTGGCATAGTTTGGATTATCTGCATCAGACTGGCCGAAAGAGGATAAAGGAAGTGCGGCCGCTGCAGCTCCGCCGGCAAGGCCGGTTGCAAGAAGTTTTCGTCGATTGATTTTCATGATTTGTCGCTGGACTTTCGTAATACGGGGCGAGGGTCAACCTCTAACCTTATACCGTGCGTAGAACCGCAGGGCTAGACTCTTATTCATCCTTCCCCCAATTCCCGTTCCCTACCGGCCGGGTCTCGTCGTGTCGTCGGCATCGTGGACTTCGTGCGCGCTGAGCAGAGACCGGCGGATGGGGCCTGTAACACACACCGCTACCGGCGCGGTAGAATCAGCGGAGAATGTCGCGTTGGTGAAACTCGTGCGACGTTGAACCAAGTCACTGCTTTCAAGGAGTCTCCTGCCATGACGCACGTTTCCCGCCGATCGTTTCTAGCTTCTTCCGCGGCGGCGGCTGCAACCGCAGGTTCCCTGCTCCAGTCCGCTCAGGCTGCCGAGGATCATTCCCGGCTTTGACCAGACAAGAACCGACTTCGATCGAACGAAAGCATGGCAGCCCTTCAGCGACCGCAAGGTTCGGGTCGGGATCGTCGGCCACGGGGTCTGCCAATTCGGTCTGGCATTTGATCTTCAGCATCATCCCAACGTCGAGTTAGTCGCGGTCAGCGATTTGTTCCCTGACCGCTGTGCCGATATGGCCCAAAAGGCGAAATGCGAAAAGACGTACCCGTCGCTGGAAGAGATGGTCAAGGACGATTCGATCGAGGCCATCTTCTGCGCCACCGACGCTCCGGCCCACGCCAAGCACGCAATCCTCTGCATGGAGCATGGCAAGCACGTGGCCACTGCGGTTCCGGCCTTCCGAGGCGACATCGAAGATGCCGAGAAACTGCTGGAATGCTGCAAGAAGAACAAGGGACTGGTCTATGCGATGTTTGAGACCTCCGTTTTCCATGACGACCTCTACGCGATGGAAAAGCTATTTGCCGCCGGTGTCTTTGGCCGAATCGTCTATTCCGAGGGCGAGTATTGTCATCCGCATTCTCTGGGTGCTCCTGCACTGGGTTCTTACAAGGACTGGCGAAAGAAAGGCTGCCCGATGTGGTATCCCACGCACGCGACAGCCTACTACGTCGGCGTAACGCATCAGCCGCTTGTTGACGTCTCGTGCCAGGGTACTCCGCACTTTGACGAGTCGAAGCGGGTCCCCAACGCCATTGGCAACATCTTCAAATCGGAAGTCGGGCTGTTTCGGACCGCGGAAGGAGGTCTGTCCCGGATGATCATCTGCTCTTCGCAGGGCGAATACCTGGAAGCGGGGCGCATTCGGGGCGAATACGCCGGGTTCAACAAGACCTTTGTCGGCGATGCGACGGGCAGGAAACGCTACGACGAGGCCATCAAGAACGGTCTGCAGATTAAGAAATACGCGTTGCCGCCAGGAGTTCGGCCGGGCGGACATGGCGGCTCGCACGGCTACCTCGGCGACGACTTCATCGACGCCATTCTTCGCGGTCGTAAACCGGCGGTCGATGTGATCGATGCGCTGAATATGACTGTCCCGGGCTATTACGCGCACCTGTCCGCTACGAAAGACGGTGAAACGTTGAAGATCCCGCAGTATCTCGCTCTGATTGCTCCAGGTGAAGGATGCCCTCCCCGTACTGCTACCACTTCTCGACCAGCGCGACCGCGAGAGCGAAGCTCAGCGTGGTGCCGTGGTGGTGGCCCTGGGCCGGATCGGCGACGAGTGCGCCGTCGAGCCCTTGATCGAGCAGTTCGGCGTCGGCTACTCGACCGTAGTAGTGTACTGGATTCAAGACGCCATTGATGCGGCGTTGCGCTATCACCGGCCAGCAGAACGTGGTCGGAAAAGATGAATGGTTGCGTTGGAACGAACGTCGACACGGCGTCCCGCAACAGACACCCTGAACGCTAGAACACTGCTTCGGCGTTTGCGATTGATCCCTTAATGAGCGGAGTGCAATCATGTCACGCTGGAAAACCCCGGCGGCGTTGGTGCTGGTGTTCTTCCCTGGTACGCTGGCCACGACTGGAACTGCGGACCGACCGACTGTCGAAGTGACGGCCGACAACACGGTCGTTGCACAGTCTTGCCGAGTGGTGATTCCACCCGGCATGGTCATTCAGGACACCGACGACAACGGCGTGATTCAAATCGGGGCGCCAAACATCGAGATCGAGTTCGCTGCGGGCTCCGTCCTCCGCGGATCGCCGACGGACGCGCGGCCGGATGAGTACCGAGGCTACGGCGTTCGCCTGAACGGGCAGGGGGGCGTCACCATCCGCGGCGCACGAGTCAGCGGTTTCTGGTGCGGTCTCTGGGCAACGAAGTCCGACGGTCTCATCCTGGAACACATCGACGCTTCGGACAACCGGCGTGCCTACCTGAAGTCCACGCCCCTGGCCGAGGACGGCGGCGACTGGCTCTTCGGGCACAACAACGACCAACACGACTGGCTCAAGAACTACGGTGCGGCACTCTACATCGAAGAGTCCGCGGGCGTGACCGTCCGCGACTCACGCGTTTGGCACGGCCAGAACGGACTCTGCCTGGACCGTGTCACGGGCGCGAAGATCTACGACAATGACTTCTCCTTCAATTCAGGCTGGGGAATCGCCCTGTGGCGCTGTACGCGGAATACTATCAGTCGTAATGCCGTCGACTTCCGCGTCCGCGGCTACAGTCACGGTGTGTACAACCGAGGACAGGACTCCGCCGGGATCTTCGTGTTCGAGCAGAACAACGAGAACGTCTTTGCGGAGAATTCTGTGACTCACGGCGGCGACGGCTTCTTCGGTTTCGCTGGCCGCGAGACCCTCGGCGAACTAGGGCATTGTCGCACCTTAGACGTGGGGTAAGCGTCCTGCCTGTCATCATGTAAAATGTCGATCACTTGCGAATGAAAGGATGAACTCACAATGTCGGCTCGCAACAACAAAGAACGTCGTGATAAGAAGAAGCAGCGAGATCACAAACGCCAACAGGCCAAGCTTCGTGCGAAGAACCCGTTGAAGGCGCTGGTGCAGAGCGATTCGCAGCCCAGCGTGAAGCCAAGCGTCGCATCCACACCGCCGACACGTGAATTGACGTTGATCGACAAATGGTGGGAAGGCTATTTAGCTGCCGAAGGTGCTGAGCGGTTGCGTATGGTCCGCGAAAAACTCGCAGCCGTTTCTTCTCACGATGAGTGGTACGAGTCCCTTTTCCCAGAGGCTGTTTTCGAACTAGAAAATGCCCTCCCCAGAGGCGAGTACGTGGCATTCCTGGAAGAATTGCACGCCTTGCGAGCCGATGTCTTCAACCAGGGTGCCGACTGGCACGTGCGGTCGATGGCGTTCTATTACATCGCGGAAGAGCGGTGGCAGGATCTGGAGCGGGCCGTGCAGCAATTCGCGGACGGTATCAGCGGAGTTCATGAGGCCTTCTTTAGCCTAATGTCGTTGATCCGCTTGGCTGGCCGTGTGAAGACAGCGCAGTACTTGATCGACGCCGCCTTCTCGCTTGATACCTTCGGCGATTTGATGCCCTGGGCCGTCAACGAACTGATTGAATGGGCCATGTTCGCGCGGTATCAGGCCTGCCTGCAGTCAGGCGCCACGGACGAGGCAATCGATTCCGTATATCACTACTCATTGGAAATCGACTCCGAGGATTCTCAGCAGGCACGGCAGACAACACGTGACTTCGCCTTGCGATTGGCTGGCAAGGCGGAGGCATGGAACCGCGACGAGTTGCTCAAGGGTGACCGTAATATCGCGCTGCGCATCTACCTGCTGGGGGCCGACTTCATGCGCTGGCTCTGCCTGTCGCGCGGATTCGAGCCGCTGGTCGCCGACGAGCTGCGTCGTATCCTGATGAGCACGATCGACAACATGGAGTGTACGCCGGCCGCACTGTTTCGTGGCCTTCGTCGCAATGAATTCGAACCAGCGTTGGCCCGCAAACTCGGCCTCATGTCGCTCGACGTTGCTCACGCGCCGGCCGGAATCGTCGCCATGCGGCATTTCTACGATTTCTCGGCCGAATCCGAGCTCGTGGAGCCACGACGACGCGATTCCGCACAGTCGGTCTGCTACGTGCTCTGGAAGGAATTGAAACGAGCGTTACAGGATGACTGGAGACAGTACCAGTTTCTCGAACAATATCTACCGCGACCTGGTCAGTAGGAGAAAAGGGTAAGCACTCTGCTGTCCGTCGTCTGGTTGGCCACTCCACCGATCGTCCGGGGAGCGAAGGCCGAGCTTGTCAGCGGATAATCGGCAATAACTGCTCCAGGCGGCTGCGAATCCCGGGTGACTCGCGTACGCAGGCACAGAAGGCCACAGAAGGAAGACACACAGACTTTGATTCCCATCGCGAGGCACAACGTAAAGCTCGTTGCCGTCACGGACTGTTACGGTGACACCATCACGTGAATCAGGGATAAGCTCAATTGCTCCTCGAAAGCCCACAGGCACAACGAAATGCGCGACATAGGGACTGGGCCGCTGCGACTCTACCATCCACCCTACCAGAATAATGAACACGGTGACCGCACCGAGCAGCGTGCAAAGGCGAAACCTCGGCCATCGCGACGGATTTCTCCAGCGAGTTACCAGCTCTTGGTATTTGTCGCCCTGGTCAGCAATTGCTGGAGGATCATCAGCCACCATCGCCCCTCCATCGCTAGTCCTTCGATTCTCCGGGCGCACCGTGCGCCCCGACTCAATGTGTCCCGTCGCCCTCGCTGCTACCACCTTCGCGGCCCGTCTGCCAGGGCAGCAACTGTGTCAAGAACGGTGGTTTTACGATTTGCAGGACAAAAAGACCGCTGGCTCTCCCCGGCCACTGCTTAAACCTTTCAGAGTCAGAGTTGGGTCACCCGTTAGCCTTCGCAATTCGTCGCGGACAATCGCCGCCATCTGCGACCCTGAGCATGGCTGGTAACCCGGTGGATCAAATAGCCGCCTTCGGTGTTTCCCCGTCATCAACGCACACACCTTCACCTCGTTGGCCGCAAGTCCACCTTCACCGACGAATTTACCTTCAAGGTAGATGGTTATGTCAGGCAGGGGTGAAAACGTGTGCGAAATAGTGGCAGCCTGTTGCGCCAGATCGTCATCACTGACCACTGCGATGCAGGCGCCATGCTCTTCTATCCCTTCGTCCATCCCAATTGCCGACAGATACGCGACGCCGCCAATCAATACTGCGACAATTGCAATGACGGTCCGGGCAAGTCTCTTCGCAGTGCTCACATGTGGCCTCGCAAGAAAGGGGCCCTTAATTTGGTTAGCTTATGAATGATCACCAACGCGGAATGCTATTCATGTTGCATGCGACCGCTTACGAACCACCACGAAACCGAGAAGTGCAATGTAACCGATTAATGCGACCAAACGAAAAACGAAGTCCCCCGCAGCCACTAGGTGACTCGTGCTTTCCGTGCCTGCGAGGATCGGTCCTGCGAGAGCCCAAAGTGTATTTGAAACAAGTGTCGCAAAGAAAGTAGCAAGCCACCAGTCTCCAGCCATCTTGCGACCGACAACAAATAGAGTGGTCGCGGTGATGAGCAGCGCAACCATTGCGAGAGAACTTAGGGTATAGAAATAGAACAGGTTCATGTTTGGTTGGTTGCCTTATGACAGCGGTAACCGGGCCGCTGCCACGAAACGTTCTCGGGGCGACCGATGCGCCTCGATTTTACCATAACCGGCCCGTCGTCTCATTCTGAGAACACGGTCGATAAATGGAACGATCAAGCAGCGTGTCCGTGTCTATCTCTCCATGTCTGGCGAACAATCACAACGAAGCATTGCAGCACCCAACCGACAACCAGTGCTGCAATACCGAACAAGACACCGTAGAAACAAAGCACGACAAACACCGGCCCGACTCGAATTAATTGATCCTCAGCGGGAAATAGGCCGACAAAGAGTAGAGCCCAGAGTATCGCGGGTGGAGCAGAATCGACCTTAGGTGAAACCCATGCCCATGGGCAGAACCAAATCGCGACGAACAGTCCCAGCGCCAGATACAACCACAAACGCTTGTCGGTCCTAAAGCGTCTGACGTTCATGTTCGTTTCCCCTGGCGACCACCCGCCAATAGCAATCGCATTTCAACACACAAGTCACTCGGCAACCTTCGTCTGCATCTATTTGTCTGCATGGGATGCGTGGTGTCGGCCCATGATCTGCAATACGACCACACTGCGAGAAATCTTCCTTTGCCGGGACTGCCGACAGCTCCATTTCACCCGCTGCCGCCCGGCCACTCCACATTGGCCTCCGCACGCCTCTGCCGGGTTAGGCCGGGTCTGTTCGTAATACGGTGGATTGATGCGGTTCCCAGAAATCGTATGGCTTTCTGAATCAAACTGCAATCGTCGCGCCCGCCGCCGCATCACGGGCTCTTATCAGCGGGGCTCTTCCCCGCCTCTCCCAGGGCCGCAGGAGCCGAGTCTGCTCCGCTGCCGTCTTTTTTTCCGGGTTCAATCGTATCAAGGAGGTCGAGTGACGCCCATCTTCGCTGTGGTAAAGGTGCCACACACCGTTTCGCTTCCCGCTCAGTAAGTCCAGTTCACCTGTGCCACGGTGGTCGCATCACTCGGAGGAGAAAGCAGACACTTGACTCCCGATGGACTTTGGATGTCACCCCGCAATACTGCGCCCCGCATGGCTGGTTCTTCGCACTCCGCGACGTGCATGCACGCTGTTATCGACCGCCCCGGCACGCTGGTACAGATGTGTCTCAAGCCAGTTTCCACGGGCTTCGCATGGGCGCGGAGAGCAAGCCATTTGCCTCGGCATCTTCGAGAAACGTTTCCGTCTGCGGATCCCACCGCAGCGTGCGCGCCAACTTGATGGAGATTTCGGCTATCATTCCGAGATAGCTGGCTTGGTGGCCCGCCTCGACGGGAGCAATCGGATCCCTGCGATTGCGCACGCACTGGATAAAGTTCTCATAATGGCTTCCCGTGGCACCGTTGACCAGATCGACCGCATCGGGACCGAACTTGACGTCCCGCAAGGACCGGGGCTCGGTGAGGATGTGGCCGCGATCGACCTGCACCCACCCCTCGTCGCCCCGGAACGTACAGCCCTGCGCGTTCGGATGATCGGTGTCACTGAACGTCATGCGCAGCCCGCTTTCATAGCGGAACTCGCCGGTCCAGTCGTTAATGTTGTCCGTCAGGCCGTCATGGCGATAACTCCCCGTAAAGGCACATTCGCAGCGTTCCGCAGTGACGGTCGGACATCCCCAATTGGCAATGTCGAGATGATGAACACCCCAGTTCACAATGAAGCCGACACAAAAGTCGCGGATCAGATACCAGTCGGGCCAAGCCCAGAGGCCTCCGTTGTAAGGACGCTCCGGGGCAGGGCCCAGATACCTGTCGAAATCGAAACCCGCAGGAATGGGTTCCGGGGTCGTCGGCTGCTGATACGTGCGTTTGTACATCGGCCCGGGGGCGGCTACCTCAACCGTGTGGAGCTTGCCAAGATAACCATTGCGCACCAACTGGCAGGCCAAACGGAATTCGGAATCGGACCGCTGCTGGGTACCTGTCTGAAACACTCGCCCATGACGCCGCACGGCGTCGCGGATAGCCTGGCACTGCTGAACGGTCACACCGAGCGGCTTCTGGCAGTAGATATCCTTCCCCGCTTTTGCAGCCGCAGTGGCGATCAACGCGTGCCAATGGTCCTGAGTCGTGATCGAAACCGCGTCGATATCGCTCCGGGCAAGCACGTCGCGAAAGTCACCATAGGTTATGCAGTCCGCGTTGCCCTGATGGGCATCGACGATCTTCTTTGCGTCCGCACGACGCTGTTCGAACACGTCGCACACCGCGACGACTTGCACACCGTCGACCTGCATCAGACCCTTCACGTCGACCTGTCCCATCGATCCGACACCGATCGCCCCGAGCGTGACGCGTTCGCTCGGCGCCGTCCGACCATCTCTTCCCAGCGCCGCTGCGGGCACAACATGGGGAAATGCTATTCCCGAGGCGGCCGCGAGAGCGGAGCGTACGAGGAACACGCGCCGATTGGTCTTCATCTTATTCATTTGCACCCCCAATGTTGGCGACCTGTTGACGGCCGCAACGACCTGATACGGAACCACTGCGGCGGCGTAGCGAGAAAACGCCACAAACGCGCGCCGAAATCGAGCCCGTTCCAATCATATGACATCGGGCGCGACCGGCACAACAACTCGGAGCGTGACTTTTTCCGTTGCGCTTCAAGATAACCAGGAGAGGTTGCAGTGAACACTTCGGGTGTTTTCCCTTGACCGCTACCGCTCGAGGTGGGCCGACGCTGGCAATGCGTTGTGTTTCGGCAGCCGGCAACACATCAAACACAGCTTGGCTGATGAGCAGTTCGGTGTGGAGTTCCTTGGCCGACTCGATGCGCGCTGCCGTGTTGACCGTGTCGCCTATCGCCGTGTAGTCGAGTCGCCGGGGGCTGCCGACCGTGCCCACTACCGCCTGGCCCGTGTGCATGCCGGGAGGACAAAAGGAGCCGTACATTTTCGCGAGGAAATTGGGCAGCCTAGGCAATCCCGACTCGCTGATTCTACCCGTGTCGGCCCGGACTTCCAACATCGACCCCCGTATGCCTCTGCGGAGTTAGGCCAAGGCTATGCGTTTATCGGTCTTTTCTTGCGTTCGTGCTCCGAAGCGAATCGGCTATCTACCTGATGGGCTCGCACCCAATGGCACCTTCGCCCAATCCGGGGCTGGGCGAGGGTCAGGGCGGAGGCCGTTGAAGTCCGCCAATTCTCGGTCCTGCCCACTACCGTCGCGACGAAAGAGCTTACCCTGCCTGCAAAAGATTAACGCACCGGCGTGATCTCGACCTGACCAATCGGCGTCAGCTACTTCGGACGTTGATTGCTGGTACGGTGCGTCACCTTGAACAATCGTGAGTCCGTCTGCCGGATGATCAGGATGTGCTGGCAAAGGTGCACCGGCGTGTAATATCAACGTCCGATCTCCCACGAATCGTCCTCCGCCTCCATAGGTCGTTCCCCAAGGCCAAAGCGCCATTGCATAGAGCCAAGGGGCTCTACTAACAGCAGTCCACGAATCGGTATAACCCTCTCGGTATGCTCCACCGTGGCAGAAGTAAACCGCCAAGTCGCCCTGGGGGGAAAGATCACATTTTTCCGCGTAGATTCGTCCGCGAAACCATGCACCCGGCTCAAAAGTGTCCGTGTCCATTCGCCAGCGTACCAAATGGGACCAACGACCGCGCCGAATGATTAGAGCAACGGGCGCGTCACGGGCAGTGATCACAAACAACCTGCAATGGGCCTTGCCCCTACTGGTCGATGGTGAGGACATCAACATTACCTAGTTGCGATCTTAATGTGTCGACAGTGGAATGGCCTTTCTGCACCACACACGGCCACCAATGATACTTATCGCGATGTGTGTCGGCGCGACACTCCGTCCGTTTTCGAGACGCGTGATTCGTCGCCTCCATCTGCCGCAATTATACCAAGCAACTGACAGCCACCACGAGATTTCCCGGCGGCCCTGGCAGTGATAGGTGGCGACTTCCCCTTCCCGCACCAGATCCTTGCGCATGGCCAGGCATCGGCTACTCCTTTGTGCCTGCCACACACTGAGTATGGTCATATCTGTGCTCATCATCGAGGGCGGAGCTTCCCTGGGCAAGGGAATTCTAGGGAAAACTACGCCGCGACGAGCAATTTTTTCGCAAAAGTCTTTTTGCGGTGACATACGCATGTCATCACACACCCATTGCAGAGGTCCGGCTTGCCGTGTTTTGCCGTCCCTGCCAACCCACACCGATGACGGGGCCCAAGGGTCCAGCACATTCTGAGGGGACCTTAATAGGTGTTTGCCATTGGCGTGCCATTGGCGTGTTGATAGATCCGGTAACCGCTACCCCCATTCCGCTCGGTGCGAGCCACATCGACCTGCCCGGGCGACACGGATCGGCACGCGTGGCACGAGCGATCGGTTTGTGCGGGGGAGGATGGTTCCACGAAAATTCATTGCCTGGCCCTGCACAACGCGAATCACTGAGAGCCTGTATCCCCAGGATGCACTCCATCTTGGGAAAACACTAAATCCCCTTCGACGGGCGCCATCGGGCTACGTGGCTGCCATGTCGCATGCCTTTGGGCGAGCAGAAGAAAGCCGCCGAACGGAAAACTCGGACCATGGGCCAGGCAAACGGGCTCATGCTCGAATCATTTCTTCCCCTGATACACTCGCACGTAGTCCACGTACATGTCGGCCACGCCGTTGTAGCGCGACAAATCGACGGGCCAGCCGCCACCGGTGGCGAGATTGATGAGGAAGAAGATCGGCTTCTGCTTGGAGAGCGGAAGCGTCGGGTGGCGGCCCACTTCGATGTTGTCGCAGTAGTAGATCGTGTCGGTTTCGGTGATCTTGCAGCCGTAGGTGTGGAACGTCTCAAACCAGGTGGAGGGGATGCCGAACTTGCGCATGCGAATCGGATTGTGCAGCCCTTCGAACGCCTTCTTCTCCAGGGCCTTGCCGGCCTCGCCTTGGTTCCAGGCATGGGGACAGATCATATAGGTGTCGAAGGCGTTGGGATGGCCGGGGCCCTCGCCGCCGTAGGCTTCAATGATGTCCAACTCGTCGCAGGGCACTTTGAGGCCTTTGCCTTGGACGTAATCCGTCATGTAATCCGTCATCAGCCAGAAGGCGGGCCAGGTGCCGATGGCGTTCGGGCCGATGAACCGGCATTCAAAGTAGCAGGGCGCCTTGGCCGTGATGCCGCTGGCGTCGTTCTTCAGGGAGGAAATCAAGCCGGAACTCTTGGCCTCCTCACTCGCCCTGATCCGCAGATAGGAATCGACTTGGTGAAAGGGATTGTTGGGTTGATCAAAACTCGTGAATCGCAGCGTGCTGAAGTCCTGCTGGCCGCCCGGCGGCTTGTGGTCGTAATAGGTGGCCTTGGGAGTCCGTGCTGGAAGTGGAGAAAGGCCCGTTGAAGTCATCGGCAAAGACCAGCGCCAGACCCTCCGCCGCAGGCGGATCCTCGGGCATTCCTTCGTTCCAGGAAACGCCGCCCTTGTTGTAGAGTTGCAGGTAGCAATTGTCTTTGGCGTCGCCGTTCTCACCGCTGATTCTCACCGTGACAGGGCCATGCGGGTAGGCATCGGCCGGGAAAACGAATGAGCCGTTGCCTTTCGCATCGAGGTCGACGGTGGCGACGGTGGAATCGGAACCCAAGCCGTCGCCTTGCTTCCAGCATTTCACAATCAGGCGTTTGAAGCCCGGAGCCACGAGGGTGACGGTGGTGTCTCCTGCCACGTCGGAGCAATACTCGGGCGAGCTCACGGCGATCTCGTGGAGTCGATAGCGTTTGGGCGGTTTTGGGCCGCCGACGTGGACGAACTCCCACTGGGACAACCACCAGGTCTGGCTCGTGGGAACGTCGGTCCCATCGCAGTCCACAACCCCGCGCTGCGACTCGCAAGTGAGGTACTTGCCGGTGGCACGCGTTTCTGATCGACAGCCAGGGCCCGGACACGACATCCATCGTCCAGAGGCTGGCTGTTGTCCAGCGTGCCGGAGCCAACGGGTGGGATCAGTTTCACTTCGGGAGCGTCCTTGGCTGCCGCCAGATACGCGCCCGTAGCGAGGTTCTTGATGCGCTGCCCGTCGGGCGTTTCTTCCAAAACCCAGCGGTGCTTGGCATCTGTCGCCGTCCTTGTCATAGCCAACCTTTGCCCCAGCGTCAAAGATGAACTGGTTCCAGCGATTCTGGATCTTGTAGACGGTCACCTCGTCGGCCTGAGATGACGACCCGCCGCAGGCCGCCACCGCCAGGATTGCTGTGACGAGAATCGAGAGGCCTGAACGGGACGCAAATTTGCAGGACCGCAGCATAAGAGACCCCTTGTTTTTCGAGAGCAGACCACCGACGTGAAAGTCTAGACTGTTCGTTGTCAACATGCGAGCTCGGGCGCACCTGAGCGTGGGTGCGGCATCTTGCCGCAGTTGCCGCGACAGAACGTCCCAGCCACGTTTGCCTGTGGTTGCCATCTGGTGAACGTCAATTGGATTTGCGGCCGATGCAGTACAGATGCTGCTCAGTTCGAATGAATAGATTGCCCTGGGAAATGGCGATCGAAGCCTGGCAACGTTCCTTCAGTTGGTTGGTCGCAAGCAACTTGTAGTCCGCGCCGACTTCGATGACGGCCGTTGCGATCCAGATCGGCCACTTCCACGGCGTGGGTGGGGTGGGTGTCGATGCGATGGGCTTTCCACGAACCTTGGCAGGGTCGCCGTTGGGGCGAGAGCTCTCGTACCACAGCACACCGCCGACGATGACGTCCGAGTCACCGTCACCACCCACGTCGGCCGTTTCAGCGTCGACCGAGTCGTATGTCGTAAAGATACGCTTCGGTATTCGTGTATCCACTGTTCATCAGCGCGTGCTTGTCAGCGGGAGGAGCAGATTGAGACCGGATGAGTGGTGCCGCAGGTCATTCAGGAGTATCTTTAGGCAAAGACGCCGGACACCGGCGGTGCTGGCCGCTTGGCTCTGAAACAGTTCCACATGATCCAACAAGGGAAAGCGAGCGAACGATGAGGAACTTCCTGCAGGTATGGGCGACTGGTTTTGTCATGGTTTCGGCGGTCGGCTCGCCAGGTCTTGCGGCGGACCGACCAGTGAGGCTGTCTTCCGGCGTCGAGAATCTGCTGGTACGAGCCAGGATCTCCGGCAACCTGGAGTCCTTTGAAAAAGGGCTGCGCGGCATGGCGGACCACATGGTTTATGACCCGCAACGCGCCGACTTCGTGAAACCAAGCGAGCACCACGAATACGGCGTGGGCTACCAGCAGGACTTGGGTGTCGTGCCCGAAGAACGTGCGGCCTGGTGGATGGCTGAATGGGCCGAGCCGGTCCTGGCCAACTTGATCCAGCTGACCGGTACCTACGGCAATCAGCCTCAGCCCGACACGGCCTGGAAGATCGAGATTCGTCATGACGGCAAATGGAAAACGCACGCTTCGGGCGTCGGCGGCTGGTACAACTGCGGCCGATACGTTTGGGGCGGCGCCGCCACGAAACCGATCACACTGGACGGCATCCGCGTTAGCGTGTTCAGCAAGGATGATAACACGCCGATTAAAAGCATTCATTTCCGCGGCGAACTGGGGCGGTCCTGGGTGGTGGCGGATGTCACCTCCGAGGACGAATTAGCAGTGGCACCCTTTCAGGCGCGGATTTCACCGCTGACCGCGCCGGTGATGGCCGGCCAGCCGGTCACGTTCGACGGGAGCGGCTCGACGATCGCCGAGGCGGATTTTACCTGGGATTTCGGCGATGGTTCGCAGACGCCCGGCAAACGCGCGGAGCATGTCTTCCAGAATCCGGGGATTCGCAAGGTCACCCTGACCGTTTCCGACGGCCAGCACCAACACGTCGGCATGGCCATCGTCCGCGTATGCACGCCTCAGACGTTGCGTGTTCCCCAGGTGCATCTGGACACGGATCAGAAGAATGAGCAGGACGATCAACATTACTTCGGTTACGCACTGTTCAGCGAGTTAGATGTGCTGGGCGTCAACAGCGTTCATCACGGCGGCGGCCAGGAGCCGGTAAACTACCGCGAGATCATGCACGTGTTGGATCTGGCCAAGCAGAGCGGCTTGCCGGACCAGCGCGTCCCGTTCGTTTTCCACGGCGCCGATTTTCGCCTCACGCCGCCGGCCAGCGGCAAGTGGTACGACACCGTCCCGGAAGTGTCCGAAGCCAGTGACGCGATTTTGGCATCGGCCCGCGGCGCATCGCCCATGAATCCCGTCTGGGTTGTTCCTGTCGGACCGGGGACCAATGTCGCCTCGGCCATCCTGCAAGCCCGTGCGGAAGGACTCGAGTTGAAGGACCGGCTGCGGGTCATCTGGCTGGGCGGCTCCGATCATTCGATCGTCCGCGAATTCAACGGCGAACAACGATCCGTGGTCGATGTACGTGGTCGCGCACAGCGGCGTGGAAACGTGGATTGTGCCCGCGCCGGTCGGTGCCCGCGTGGCGATCGACAAACGGACCGAAGGCAACCTATACGCCGATCATCCGCTGGGCCGATACCTGAAGGAGATCATGCCGGCCAAGCACAAGGCGTTGTACGATGCCAGCACGCTGTCGTCGATCATCAGCATGCGTCTCGATTTGGGCTGGATCAAGGAAGTGGAGCGGGTCGACGTCGCCGGCCCCGACGAGGAATACGCCTGGACCCGCAGCGAAAATCCGCAGGCCGTCCACGTCATCCGCGAAATCGACCAGCAGGCCATGCGACAGGACTTGTTTGACTCGATGAAAGGCAAGCCGACCCGCCTCCTCGGCGTTGTGGATCGTTGAACAACCTCCGCTTCACCGAAACGGTCGGCACCACGCTTCTTGTCAGGCAGAAGCTGACCTTCCCCGGATGCCGGATCGCTTCCGCGACGTCCACCGACGTGCTCGAAAGGGATCTGGGCCGGGATTACGAAGTGCGCAGACCAGGCGGCGATCGTGCCCTGCGGGCCCAAGCAATTCCTCACGCTGCGCGTAGCAATCGTCCCGGAGATCAGTGCGCATCGCCCGGAGACCGAGCGGTGATCGATTCAACAACTCGTTTTACTCCCAGTTGAAGGCCACGGAGCCTGGCAGGGCTGTTTGCCAACCTCGAATCGCACGTATTGGTTAGCAAGGAAGAAACATGGGAATCTCAAAGGTTGTTGGTCTCTGTGCGCTGGCATGGCTGACTGGGGAGAACTACGGCAGTATTTCAGCGGGCAGACGTTTGCGACCCAAGACATCTTCGTCGCCACCACACTGATCCAACCGGGCAAGTCCAACCATCCCTCGCACCGGCACGCCGCGGAGGAATACATGATTCTGACCGACGGCACGGGAACCTGGTCGTTGGACGGGAAGGAGTTCCCGGCACAGCGCGGCGATGTGCTGTATGCCGCGCCTGGGTCTACCACGGCTTTGTCAACACGGGTGACACGCCCGCCACCTACCTGGTGCTCCGGTACCAGGGCAAAGGCGTTTCGTCGCTGGCCCAGCCGGATGGTCGGCCCAACGAACTCGCCCGCCCGGCCGCACAAGGGGTCGAAGTGATCTCGCCGGTGTCCCGCTTGACCTTGGCGAACAGACTTCTCGCCGTTGTGCTGCGGGTGACATGACAACTCCGCAGCACGGCCGCTGGGCGAATCAAAGCAGAACGGATACCATTCCGTTTGTGCAGCCGCCCGCGTGCTCCATCCCCCCAAATCGCAGTTCAGACTCCGCCGGACACCAGTGGCACCCCTTCTGATCCCGACTGTTCCCCTGATCACGAAATGTTATTTAGAACGCATTTCCAGACCGTATTTTGACCGGACGAAGCGCGTACGGCAGGCGGCGGGTGAGGCACTGCCGTCGGCCAGCATACATCGTACCAGATTTGCGCCGCGGATGACGACCAAAGCTCTTGCTGCTCAGGGCCGTTGCGTGTTTTGGCGTGTTTTGGAGACATTCAGCATGGCCCGAAGAGTTCGATGCCATGCTGACGCGCCAGTCCCTGCGAACACGACGACGACCCCCTCGCCCCACCACCATGCACTAATCCACGGATTTTTCGTTTCTGTCGGCGAGCAGTTAACCGCTGATGGATAAGATGCTATCGTGATCTTGGTGAGTTCGCCACAAGGAACTCGGAAAACGTGATGTCAGCCCGGAATCCACGACGAATCCAGCTGCCCAAGTCGTTGTGCGTCATTTTGTGGCGTTGCCCGCTCGGCGAGACGAAGGCCTCGTGGCAGAAATCGATAGTGATTATGTGACGGTAGGAAGTCATGGAATTCTCGACACACACCAACTTGCTCGCGCGCTCTGTTCTGCCTGGCTGTTGCCCTGGTCATGATCCTCGCTTTGGCGACCAGCCGAGCCGATGAATTTCCCGCCACCCGCGATCCACTTGGCTGGCCGTTTGCCCAGGACTCGATCTGGAACATGCCTGTCGGGAGCAATGCGCAATACCTGCCGGCCGACATACCGGCCGTCACGGAGTTCTGTCCGCACGCCGCTTATGACATCATTGTGCTGACGCCCCACGAGCCGCTCATGAATGTCTACTACAACGACGTGGGATGGTCGGCCGGCGGCGATGCGCAGTTGTGTGAAATCTTCTGACCGTATTATGTTACGCGCCCCCATCCCGCGGGATTTTGTCGTCTGGGATCCCTTTCTGCCGGACTTCTCCGCCGCCATTCTGGATGCCAACGGCAGGACGTTGCACCAGAATCAGCCTTTTGGCAAGAGCGACAAGTACGACTATGCCGTGACGAAGTACATCTATCCCGACGTCGATCTGTATGGAGACGGTATCCAGGGCGCACACGGCGGCAGCGGTATGAGCAGTATCGGCGGTACCATCCGGTTGGGTGAACTGGTGCCCGGCGGCGTCCTACGTCACGCGCTGAAATGCTCGATCCCCGGCCACAAATCCCTGTACTACGATTCCCAGACCAAAGGATTCCGTTGGCCGGCCGTGAAGGCAGACGATGACGCACGGACCGCCTACGGTGGCCCGCATTTGTACTGCCGGATGGGGGCGCTGTTGGCCTTGAAACCGTCGTTTGCGATCGATCAATTGAAGACCGAACCGGGACGGATCATTGCCCGGGCCTGCCAGGACTACGGCATCTACGTGGTCGATAACTGCGGGTCATGGGACACGTTTCAGATCGCCACACAGTGGAGTCCGGACGGCAAGGTGGTGGACGAGTTCGAAAGGCAGTTTCAATATCCTTTCTCGATGCACCACAAGCCGGATCATCCCTGGTGGCAGGACGTTGAGGCGATCTTCACGAATTTGCACGTCGTCAACAACAATGGTCCCCAGTCCATCGGCGGCGGCGGCACGCCGCGACAGCCGCTAGCCCCGCCGTTTCGCGAAGACAGAACCTCCAAACCGACGCAGAAAGACTGACAACGATGCAAGACTTGCTGAGTGTCACCACGATGATGATCCTGGCATCTATTGGCGCGGCCCGACCTGTCCAGGGCTCCGAGCCAGTCGAACGCTGGGATGTGTTCGAATTGTCATTGTCCGGTCCGCAGGAGGGCAACCCGTTTCTCGACGTGCACCTGACCGCGAGCTTTCGGCAGGGCCCTCGGACGGTGGAAGTCGCCGGGTTCTACGACGGCGAGGGCATCTATCGCGTTCGCTTCATGCCGGACACCGAGGGCGAGTGGACCTACTTGACCAAGAGCAATGTGAAACAACTCGACGAAAAAGTGGGAAGTTTCACGTGCAAGAGAGCTTCAGCAGGCAACCGCGGTCCAGTTCGCGTGCAGGCGAGGACCCATTTTGCCTATGCGGACGGGACGCCGTATTTCCAGGTGGGCACCACCTGCTACTGCTGGACTCACCAGGGCGATCGGTTGGAGGAGCAGACGCTGGCAACCCTCCGCACGGCACCGTTTAATAAGTTGCGAATGTGTATCTTTCCCTTGGACTACACGTACAACAAGAATGAGCCGGAGTATTATCCTTTTGCTCGCACCCAGAACGGCAAGAACGATTTCACACATTTCAACCCAGCATACTTTCGCCACCTGGAAACCCGGATTCTCCAACTCCGCGAACTGGGAATCGAGGCCGATCTCATTCTGTTCCATCCCTACGATCGCTGGGGATACGCGGCGATGGACTCCGTGACCGATGATCGGTACGTGCGGTATGTCGTAGCGCGGCTTGCCGCATATCGGAACGTGTGGTGGTCCATGGCCAACGAGTTCGATTTGATGAAAGCGAAGAGTGAGTCGGATTGGGATCGGTTCTTCCAGATTGTCGTCAAGAGTGACCCGTACGAACATCTTCGTTCGATCCACAACTGCGGCGAATGGTATGACCACTCCAAGCCCTGGGTAACGCACGCGAGTATTCAGAGTTCCGATTTCGGCATTGCGGCAGGAGCTGCCTCTGCGGTACGGGAAACCGGTCGTTTACGATGAATGCTGTTATGAAGGCAACGTTGCCCATCAGTGGGGAAACCTCTCGGCCCAAGAAATGACGCACCGGTTCTGGCTGGGCACCATGGCCGGGTGTTACGTGGGACACGGGGAAACTTATCTTCACCCCGCCGACATCCTGTGGTGGACGAAAGGCGGCGTCCTGCACGGTCAGAGTCCCACGCGGATGGCTTTTCTCAAGCAGATTGTGGAAGCATCACCTTTCAGTGAGATGGAGAGCACGAAGTTACCATCGGGAGCGTTGATGCTCTCCAAGCCAGGCGAGTGCTACTTCGTCTACTTCCCCAACGCGCGGCAAGCGACTGTGAGTTTGGCCGGTGAGCGGCCGTTCCAGGTCACTGGGTTCGACACCTGGAACCTGACACACACGGACCACGGCACCGCTCCGCCCGGCACGTTCCAATTTACACCGCCGGTCGAGCGATACTTGGTACGCTTGGACAGCAGGGAGTGATGCGGGAGCGTGTTGCGCGCCGAAAGCAACTCGTCGGGTGGACGCGTACAAGATTCGCTGGACCTGAAATGGACTCGGTCAGCGGCATACTGGATCGAGCGACACGGCTGCGTCTCGGTACCTGGATCGTCGTCCTGCATTTTGTTATGGCCGGAGGGTGTCGCCGAGCAGCTTGATGTCCTGAGGCGGTGAAGGTCCAGTGGGGCTTGCGGATAATGGGCAGCAACTGCTCCAGGTCCCTGCGAATCCCGGGTAACTCGCGAAACGACTCCCACTCTTCAAACGGCGGATTGTCCAAACCGTCAGCGTACATGCCGATCGCTTTCGCGCCGGCGAGGATCGCGTTGTACAACCTGCTTCTGAAGTCCTTGGACGAGCGAGCGTTGTTGAATTGTGCCACCGACACCGGCGAGGTCTGCCCGGCGAGGTGCTCCAGCACGGAGAGCCCGTTCAGGTCGCCGTGGAAACCGCCCGTGGCGATGACACCGCCGCCCGCATAGGTTCCGGTCACGTCCTGCACTCCCGCCGCGGCGTACGTGCGGGCAATGCCGTAGGCGCCCTGAAGAATGTAGATCGGCCGCTCGGTGTCGACCTCGCGGATCGCCTTGAGCACGCGGACCTGCTCGTGAAACGCCTCGTTGTGCAGCTCGTTGTCGAGGTAGTAGCCGATCACCGCCTCGCTCAGCCCCTGTTGTCGATGTCGCGGATGAGGCCCTGCAGGTGTGCGTGTTGCCCGACAGGCCCCAGGAGTGGTGGGGCATCGTGTAGTGAGACAGGTTGATCAAAGAATACAGGCCGGCCGACCAGGCATTCTTGATCCCGCTGATCACGTTTTCCCAGATACTCGCGTCGCCGTGCCCGGTATAGAACGAGTACGTGCGGCCGGGCAGGTTGGGGTTGGTGTAAAGAAAGATTGGAAAGAGCTGCTTGCCGCGGATCGTCCAGTTGCCCAGTTCGTCGATCTGGACGTGCTTGCCGTTGAAGGGTTGCTTGGGGGAAGGTGGATCCGCGAACTGAAATCCCTCACCCAGGTAGAAGTCGGTCACGTAAGCAACGCTGTCCGGTCTCGTGCTCTCGTTGGCACCGGCCTGCACCGCCAGGCCCGTGATCTCCTCGCCGGTCGGTATCTGGAAGACCACGGCACACTCTTCCCAGTCGCCGTCGCGTGTGCTGCCGTACCACGCGCCCGCAAAGTTTCTGCCAAACGCGCCGTTCACGGAGGAAGCCGATCTGGGAGAAGACGAACTTCGGTCCATCTAGCGACTTCAGATAGAACGAGAAGGTGTAGACCTGGCCCTCGACCAGGTCCGCAGGTCCGGGGTCCTTCGCACCGGCAGGGAGCACTCGGTAGGTTTTGGTACGGATGATGTCCTGGTGGTGGGCCCGGACCTGGATCGATCCCTGGCCGTGACGCGCCTGATCGGTCACATAAGCGGCCCCACCGACTCAACGTCCAGTCGGCCGTCCCGCTCAGCGTTGGATTGCTGAGCAGGTTTGGGGCCGTTCGCGCCAGGTGGGGCGTCGAGCCGACGTTCGCCCCCAGGGCACGACCGTGACGCGCCAACGCCAAGCCGCTTCCGGCCGCGAGAGTACCTGTCAAAAACAAACGTCGCGTGATTCTTTCCATGCTGTACCCTTTCACTGCCATCTCCGATTCGTCACTGAGACCATGTTTGCGATTTCCTTGTGGCGTCGGTCTCGTCTCTCGTCCGGTGTGGCATCCCTGTGAACACGCTGTTCCGTGACTTGGACGTCGCCCTTGTGATCGCGACGTTCCCAAGCGCAAGTTGTCCGGCGAATCGACTGGCGCTTTCCAGGAGGTCCAGTGCGGCTGGCGAATGACAGGGAGCAGCCGGTCCACTTCGCGGCGCAGGTTGGGAAAGTCGGGCCACCAGGCTTTCTCGTCCACACCCCAGCCGAGATCGGTCTTTGCGTGGAGTCCCTTTTCCAAGCCCAACATAACATGTCGGCACGAGTCTCCGTCACCGGATGTTGGTGATCGCTACTTCCCGGGAGCACCCGGGCCACCGATTCTGATCCAGTCGAAGTCTCCCACCGCGCCGCCGGTTCCGGCGCTGTCCATCACGAGGCGCATCACCTGTGTGCCGGCGGTCAGCATCACGTTCGGTCGCGCGACCGTCTGCCACGCCTCCCAGCCTCCGGTGTCGGGAACGCTCAACGGACCGGTCTTGTCGACGCCGTCGAACTCGACGTGGAACGTACCGCCTGCGCCCTGAGAAGATACCCGCAACTCCAGCGTGACGCTCCCGGCGGTGGCAACGTTGATCGTGTACTCGATCCACTCCCCCGGCTCCGTTCGCCCCACTTTGAAGCCGCTGGGGGCGGTCTTGGAGGCCTCGATATCCACCTGCTCCAGGAATCGGACGGCGTTGATCCACTCCTCTTTGGTCAGGTTGATCGTCGTGTCCTGATAGGCCCGACCGGTGCCGCCATGGTCGAAGTGCTCCGCCTCGATGGTGCCCGGCACCGGCCACGGAGTGCCGTTGAACGGAACCTGCCCTTGGGAAGGTCCCCAGGCCGCCGGATCCTTGGTGCGATTGCCACCACTCGTCGGTGGCGACGGCGGGGTCTGCCTCCCAAACCACCAGAGCATGGCCCTTCGGATCCTCCTTGAAGGCCGGCAACACAATGCGGGGGTCCAAGGACACAGGGCTGTACGAGACGCGTTTCGTCCGCTGCACGTAGTCAGAACGCGTCAAGGGGAACGCGCCCACGGCATCGTAGTCGCAATAGGGTTCGCTGAAGGTGGTGGCACCACGCGGCCAGCGGGCTTCTGCCATGAACTGTCGGAGTTCCGTGTCGGGCAACTCGCCCAGTCGAGACTTGGGAGTAGCTGCAAAACCGTCGTTCGAGTCGTTGCCGTCGTTGCTGAACGGAAACGCCACGACCCGCAGTCGCTCGAAGACGATGTACGTCGCCCAGGCATCGATGCTGGCGTTGTACTCCCGCGAATCAATGCCGCCGTCCGTGGTCTTGTTGCCGGCGATCCACGCCAGCACCATCCTGTCGGCAATGGAGTTGTCTTGCAGAAACGCGTCAACCACGCAGGTTGCCTGCCCACCCATCAGGATCACCAGCGGCTTGGCAGGCGTCGCTTTCTTGGCCTCCTGCAGGATCAGCCGACTCCCGGGACTGCGGTAAGGCGCCGTGTCCTCGACGCGTCCGGAAGCAGGCCGCTTCAGACTCAGACTGCCGCCGGACACAACGTCCGGCAGGTGACGCAACCCGCTGCGCCGCGCTTTCTCGACCAGTTCCTGGCGTTCCCTGATTTGTTCGGTATCCGAAACCGGCGTGAAGGGCGGTTGGCGTCGCTCTTCCCTGTACGAGCACGTTGAGATGATCCCTTTCAGGTCGATGGTCCCGGCACTGGCCAGAGCCATGACATAGACGTCGGTGAATCCGGACTCCAACGCACCGTCGTTGTCGTAGATCACCGGATTGGTCCGATTGTAGGGGAGCGTCTCCGACTGAGCAGATGCTGCCTGCATCAGCCCCAGCAGCACCGCAGCCACGGAACATGCGCCGAGTATCGTCCTGAATTGGGAAACAGTCATGGTCTGGTTGTGCTCATAAACGCGTCAAAACAGTTTGCACAGCGCGTGGCATATTCGCAGGCCAGTTATTGTCACATTCTCGAGCGCACAAGTACAAGACGGCATCAGGCACAGACCGTGCGACGGATGTCTTCCGTCTCTTCGAGCTTTCGCCAGCCACCTTGGGATTTGGGAGGTGAATAATAGGTGTCGGCACGCTGTTCGGTTCGTCCGACCGCGATCGCCCAGTCGGATCGGTGAGAGGCACGCAGGCGTTGCCGGGCGAGAAATCGAGGTCGAAGGGACTGCCTTCCAAGTCGTGGTTTTGGTACTGCGACTCGATCGGTCAGCACCGGAGGGCGGTCCTGGCCATGGCAGCGCAAGGAAGCTGTGCGAGCGTCCTGATGGGCGGCTGGAATCTTCGGGAGGGACGGGTTTTCAGTAGCTCCCCAGTCCATCCGCCCGAATCTTGACATTCGCTCCTCCAAGCCTGATACTTGGACGCCGCCGGACCCCACACTCCGTCCCTGCCAATGCTCCCTATCGGGAGGCAAGGTCAACAACATGACTCGTTCAACTCACCGGACTGTCCGCCTGGCGATTCTCGCCGCCTGCGCCTTTTTCCCTCACATGTCGGTGCTACAAGCCGCACCCTCAGAAGTCCTGTTCTCGCCCTCCGCCGACCGACTCGACGCTTATGATTACCTCGAAATCACGCTGAACGTCACAGCTCCGGACGCGGGAAACCCGTTCACGGATGTTACCGTGCAGGGCTGGTTTTCCGCGGACGGCGGCCGAAGCGTGAATGCAGACGGATTTTGCGATTCGCCGGACGGGAGTGTCTTCCGCATCCGGTTCATGCCCACTCGAGCGGGTCGACATGACTACTCGGTGACGTATCGTCAGGGCCCGTATGAGGCCACGCATCAAGGGAGCTTCCAGGCTGTCGACGGCGGACGGAAGGGAATCGTGCGCGTGGATGAACAACACCCGTGGCATTTCCTTTGGGAGGGGACCGGAGAACACTACTTCTACAATGGGACCACCACCTACTTCCTGGCTGGTTGGGATGTGGACCAAATTGCACGCAACGTTGACCGCTTGGCTCAACTGAAGATCAACCGCGTGCGCACGGCGATCGCGGGACGCGTGAAGGACGGCCAAGTGTGGTTCGAAAACGTCTACCCCACCGAGCGGTTTCAACTCTTGCTCAACCCGTGGGTCGCCAAGCGGCCCGAGAGCGTAGACGATCCGGGTTTCGACGTGACGCGTTTCAACGTGGAATATTGGCGCAAGTGGGACGTTCTGTTGCGCCACGCTCGTCAGCGGGACGTAGTCGTGTCGGTCGTCTTCTATGTGGACGGTGGTCGCACAGGTGTTGAGCCCTTTGGCAAGCAAGCCATGGGAGATGAGGACGAGCAGCGGTACTACCGGTACGCGGTCGCCCGTTTCGCCGCGTATTCCAATATCATGTGGGACGTGGCCAACGAGTATCGGACTTTCCGAGATGACGCTTGGGCCGAGAAGATGGGAGTTTTCGTCAAGACATGCGATCCGTACGCGCACCTGACTTCAGTTCACGGACACGAAGATTTTCGGTTTCAGAAATCGCCTTGGGCCGACTTTGCCATGTACCAGCGATGGGATGAGAGTGGCGGATACGAGTTCATGCTCGACAACCGAAAGAAACAAGCTGCCACCGGCAGGTTCATGCCGCAGGTCAACGAGGAGTACGGCTACGAAGATTCCTATCCCACTTGGGTCGGCAACCGCAAAGCCCCGGCCCGCTCCGCCGACAGTCGACGTCGCTTGGCCTGGGGAATGTACATGGCCGGCGGATATCAGACCACTGGCGAACGAGCCGACACGGGTACCGGTTGGGGACCGGATACGGGCGGCGGTTGGATCAACGGCCGCGGCGATGATTCGATGACCATGCTGGTCGGATACGGCCACATTGTCGACTTTTTCACGTCGATACCCTGGTGGCAACTCGCGCCGGACAACGACTTCTTCACCGTGCCGGGGCGAGATGCCGTCCAACACGAACGCACACACGTCGTTTACACGCGCGACAAAGCCGGCAAGGCGGCCGTCTTTCTCGATGGGAAACTGCAAAGTAGTATGGTAAACCCCGGCGAATGCTCCGACTGGGACACCGGTTTTCGTCTCGCTCTGGCCAATGAGTTCATCCATGACCGGCCGTGGCTGGGGGAGTTGCACCGCATTGCGATTTACGATCGCGCCATCAGTGCGCAGGCAGGTCGCACGCAATTTTTACGCCGGCCACAGAGAAACGTCCGGGTCGCCCCTGGCTCTGTTTGATTTCCAACAAGGCAAGGGAGACGTCATCCTCGACGTTTCTGGCGTAGGCCAACCGTTGAATCTGAAGATCAGCAACGCGGCCGCGGTAGATTGGCTTCCCAACGGCGGCTTACGCGTTCACGCGCCAGTCCTCATCGCCTCGACCGACGCCGCCGGAAAGATCAGCGCCGCCGTCCGGGAATCTGGGGAGTTTACTTTAGAGGTCTGGGCCTCGCCCGCCAATATAACCCAAGCGGGTCCCGCTCGCATCGTGACAGTATCGCAAGACGGTGGGCAACGCAACTTCACTCTGGGCCAGGATGGCGCCACCTATGAAATACGTTTCCGCACGACGTCCACATCCCCCAACGGTTTGCCAGCCCTCAGCACGAGGGCCAGCCTGGGTGTTCCCACGCCGATGTGCGGCCTCCGCAACGAAAACCGCGAATTGGCTGTGGTTTACTTGCCGACGGGCGGTTCCGTTGCCATCAAGCCGAACACGATCGCCCGCGATTTCCACGCGAAATGGTACAACCCTCGAACGGGTCAATGGTCCGCAGCAGCGGCGCTCGCCCAGAACACATTCGCCGCCCCCGACGACATGGATTGGGTATTGCTTCTCCGAGCGAACTAGCCGATCGGTGAGCCACTTGCTTCGGCGTAATGAGGTTGTTGCATCCCAGGGATTCCTGCACCTGGCAACGCAGTTGTCTTTTAGCGGATCAAGCGGTTCGGGTGCGACTTGTGAACGCACTTTCGCAGATTCTTGAATCGCTGTTCGACAAACGATGCCATACTCTCGCCAAAGTGCGCCTGGCTCTTGCCGGTTGCAGGGACTGCGATCCTCCCCTTCAAGAGAACGGGCTGGAAACACATCCCAATCGTTCGCGCCTGGCCGGGCACCACGAGATCGCCTCAGTCCACCGAGATCACTTTTCCACTCGCTGGAGATAGAGGATCGCATCCTGGCCCTGAAAGGGCGTCTGGAACTGGACGGATCCGCCGCCTTGAACGGCCTTTCCCTTGGTCGTCTCGCCGGATTCCGGCTGGAACCATTCGACGGCCAACGCGCCTTCCGTGCCCGAAAGGTCCACCGTCACGCGGCCGGCCTCTGGTAGATAGACGAGATACTCCGGATCGCGCCGGTCGGCATGTGCCAGGCAGTAGCCGGTCGAGGCCAGTGCCGGTTGCGGCGTCGCTTTCGCCAGCTCCATCCGCTCGGCGTAACGGCGCGTTTGTCCCATGGCAGCGCGGCCGGCTATCCAGCCGGATGAATCGGCGAGGTTCTCCATCAGCAACGTGTTGTATCCGCGCGTGAAGCTCTTCCACACCCAGGCCCGCGTGAAGGCGGCGTCGCCGATGAAAATCTTCCAACCGATGTGGTCGGTATCCAGGAGCACGACCTTGTTACCTTCCGCCACGGGCGGTGCCGATGCCCACGGGTCGCTGGTGCGCTCGTACTGGGCGGTAGAAAGCGAAGTCCAGTCCGCAGGGCTGTTCAGACAATCTTCGTTCATGTCACCCACGGATGTCATCCCCACCGCGTGCTGCTTGGGCATTGCGGCCTCGACGCTTTTGACAAAACGTACCATCTCGTATTGCCAGTCGCGCGTGTGGCGTTTTCCTTCGTTGCAGATTTCGTACAGGACGTTATCCAGATCGTTCACCGTCTCGATGACCTGACGGACATAGGCTTTTTGCACCGCCACCACTTCAGGCACTTGAAGCGTGTGGATTTCAATGCCCCAGCCGTCTCCGTTCGGGTCCCCGTTGACGCCGTTCACGTTGTTGTCTTTGTGGAAGGGGTGCCGCTCGACGGGCTGCTCCGGGCGTTTCGCCATGAATACCCAGTCTTCGAACAGCATGATGCTCACGTAGATCCCGCGGTCGCGAGCCGCGATGACCCGCGCTCGCAGGCGATCAAAGTACTCCGGGTTGAACTGCCGCAGGTCGAATTTCGGCTGGCCGTCCAAGGCCTTGGCCGATCCGGTCCTCAGCCACGGCTGCGGCAGGTGGTCGGTCAGTTCCCAACGCCAGAGGCGGATGAAATTGTGCTGGTTCTTCTGAAGCAGATCGAGGTAGCCCGAGTAGTCAAAGGGCTGAGGGACCGTGGTGTAGCCGGGCAGCATCCCGTCTTGCAGGCTCTCCCAGGTGTGGGAACCGGTCAGGTAAACCGGCCGACCGCTGGCGTCGGCAAAATAGCGGGGGTTCGCCGTGCAGACGCCCAACGGACCTGCCACGGGCGCGCGCTGCGCCACGGCTTGTCCGGCGGCACGCGCGGCGAAGAAGGTTGATGTTGCAGTGAGCACACAGAGAACAACGAGGAGTCTGGTTTGCATGGGAGTCCTCAAAGGTGCGCGGGAAGAATGACTTGGGAAAATTCCGTTACGACGGCTGTTCGGTGATATCTCAAGGCGACGGTCTCGTGCCGGGCAGCGAGCGATTTCTGTTCACGTCATCGAGCACAAGCACCCAGTCGTGGCCGGGGCCGTTGGACGGGGGCGTGAACTCGCGAGGCTGATCATTGACATACTCACCGATCACCTGCGCTGTACCCTGACGCGGATCAAACCAGGCCGCCCGCAGGCGCGGTCCTGACAACTTGCGCAGATCGACCTCCACCGGCCGGCCGGTGGGGAGATAGACGAACGCGTAGCTGCCGTCGGCGTCGCGTGTGGCCTGCACGTGGTCGGCACCCGTGCCAGGCGCCGAGATCAGTAATGACTGATCTGGTACACGGCTGAGCAGCGGTCGTGATTCCAGCAGTGCGCGGGCGTGCCGCATCTGGTCGGCCCCGCGCAAGTGCAGCGCTTCGCGCCAGGGCGTCCGTGCCCCCGTGATGGGCTGCCGCCCCGACTCATAGAACTGCCACACCGGATTGGCACCGTACGTGTGCCCAAAGGCGCCGGCGAAGAGCGCCCGGTACGCCGCCTTGCGCACATCATAGTCGTCGAAGTAACCATTGGCGGGTACCCAGTTCACCGGGTGGTCTTCGTAGCAGGGCTCACCATCGAGGCACGGCCGAACCGGCTCCTGGGCATAGTCCGCGGCAATCATGCTGTAGTTGGCGGCATCGCGTTGTGCGTGGCCGGACTGGATCATGTGGAAGTCCAGCCAGGGCTCTGCCTGCAGGAACTGTGAAGAGGAGCGCCCGCCTCGCGGATGGTAGGTCATCAGGTGGGCACCGCCGTCGCCGCGAGTGAGACCGTCGGCCATCGCCCGCCACGTGCGGACCTCCTCGGGAGTCGGATTGTGGTCGCCGCCGAGAATCCAGATGATCGGCTTGCTACGATAACGTCGGCCGAGGAATTCGCCGTAGCTGGTCGCGTTCTGCGGCGTGAAGATGCGGCGCGCCTCGTCGCCCGTCAGCGGTGACACGAGGTCGCCCCACGTCGGCAGCATGCCGACGTACAACCCCAGCGATTCGGCCTTGTTCACGACATAGTCAACGTGCGCGAAATAGGCCTCGTTCGGCTGAGTGGGGTCGTTGCTCTTTCAGCGGCAAGTGACCCTCCGCGTTGCTCGCCGACGCCCCGCAGACCTCCCCCAGAACGACCGCTTGGACCACGGTGAACTGCTGTGCGGCACGGGTCTCCAGGTAAAGGTCCACTTCCTCGCAGGTGGGCCGCTGGAAGAGCTCCCACACGGTGTCGCCCAGCCAGAAGAACGGAGTGCCGTCTTCCTTGACCAGAGAAGCGCCGGTTGTCACTGATCTTGAGACGGGGTAGCGATTGAGCGGCAACGTCGTTTGCCACGACAACTACGGCACAGGACAAGCAGACGGCGGTCCAAAACGGATGTCGGTGCATGGGAGACGCGTTCCTTTCGAGGGCACGTGAGAAATGCGAGTCTCTGTTGGGTTCCTCGCACCAAATGGACTCTCCAAATGCTTGCGTGCGTTTTGGATTGCTAAAGCAGCTATCGACATCTCCATAGGCAAAGAACCATCAAGCTCGTCACACATCGTCCCATCATGATACCTCGTTTGAAAAGGGGGGAAACGGAAATATGGTTGTTGTTGCGGCAGCCTACCATGACGGCGGCGGAATCCATGGCGGCATCTTCGCGCCCCGTTGGATCACCGCGGCGGTCGATCGGTTCCCTCGAAGTCGGCGCTGGCGCGGCCAGCAATCTGTCGATGGCTGGGAGTCCGTCTGGCGTGGAGAGGTAGACCCGCATTCCGGAAAACGTACTGCCGGAGGCCCACGGGTTGCCGAAGAGGTCAATGACCGATACGCCGTCGGAGAGATAGCCTTCGCCTGTAAACCCACCTCCATAACGAATCTTCACGAATCGATACGTCGGCCACTTGAGGTTGGATCAATCCCCGCGTCCGTCGATCAAGATCGTCTGGTTCACCTTTCCCTTTCTGAGATTCGCCGCTCCGTCCTCTCTGGCCGGCTCAAATGCGCCCAGCTTCACACCGCGCAGCGCGACGACCATCCGCAGGCTGGGGATCATCGTTACCGTATCGCGGTTCCAGATGCCGTTGGCAGTAACTACAGCAAAGAAACCGAGGTAGATTTCTGAGCTGACGGCAAAAAATGCCCGATGCATGGCTCCCAAATCAATAATTAATGGTGAATGGTGAATAGTTAACAATTAACGGTTCGTGATTCGCCCATTTCCTGAGCTTGCACGGTAGTGGAACACTACGATGATTGGCTTTCTCATCCACCTTCCCCTCGTTAATGATTCACCATTCACCATTCACCATTCACCATTTACCATTCGCTATTCGTGATTCCGGTCTGTTTACCCTCTGGCACGCCTTGCCTGGCGAAAACAAAGGCACCGTGCACTTCACACGGCTAAAGTGTTACGCCGAACTCTTGGTGAGGCCAAACGCCGCGAATGCACCCTTCATCGGTACGGGGACCGGAATCCTGTCACAGACGCCGGCCGCCAACAGCACCGGCGCGGGAAAACCGCTTGGCCCAAGGTTGCTCCCGTGCCTTCACCGTGGGGACTCTGGCACCACCGCCGCGCATGCCCGCCGCAGGTACTGCTCGAACTGCCAGTCGCCGCTGCCGCCAGTTTGGCGGGTGATGACCAGGTCGAGGCTCGGCACAAAGGCGATCAATTGCCCGCCGGAGCCGGGTTTCGCGCGGGCGTCCGCCGGGATGCCCTCACCGCTGCGACCGCTCGCGGGCCAGTGCCGCGCGGGCAATTCCCAGCCGTGGGAAAAAATCTGCGGGTTCAGCTGCCAGCGCATTTCGGGAGTCTTCACCTGGTGGGTTGGCGCGGACGTTTGTTCGACGAACCATTGGGGGATCACTTGCTGATCCTTCCATCGGCCGTCGTGCAACATGCAGTAGGCAATGCGGGCCAGGTCGCGCGAGCTCAGGCCCAGACCGTGCGACGGATGCCGGCCAATGTTCGGTCCGCCGTCGTAATACTGAAACCACCAATGCTCGATGCCGAGCGGTTTGAACAACGCTTCGATGGCGAATTGGTCGTAAGGCTCTCCCGTGACATTTTCGCAGACGAGCGCGGCGTGCGCCAAAGCATGGGTCGAATAACCGCAACCTGTCCCCGGATCGAAGGCGAGCTTCGCGGTCCGCTCATCGCCGCTGTGGCCAAGGATGTATTCCCACGTGCCGTCGTTGGGAGCCCCCGTCGCTTCGGGACAGATGCCGGAGGTGTGATTGAGCAACTGTTTCACCGTGATCTTCGCTTTGCGTGGATCGCTCAACGGTTGCGACCCGGGAATGAACTGGAAAGCCGCGTCATCGAAACGCATCTCTTTCGGCGTCAGACCGTGCTGGCTGCGGTCGGAAGCAATGGCCAGCACCGTAGCACAGATGGCCTTGGAAACTGAAGCCACGCGGCGATCGTCGGTCTTTGCGCTGTTCCCCCGCTCGACTTCCAGAACGATGAAGCCGCGGCGCATCACGTCGGCTGCAAAGGGTCGGTCATCCGAGTCGAGCAACCACTGTTTGAGTTCGGCGAGTTTGTCCGGGTCCATGCCGGCCAGGCGGCGGATATCTTCCGTCTCGTCGAGCTTACGCCAGCCGCCTTGGGATTCGGGAGGTGGGAAATAGATGTCGGCCCGCGGTTCGGTTCGCCCAACCGCGATCGCCCAGTCAGATCGGTGAGAGGCACGGAAGCGTTGTCCGGGGGAGGGATCGAGGTGGGTCAGCGGGAGCTCCTCGTAAGCCGCCCGAGTGTCCACCGCGATCGCTTGAAGCGGGGCTTTCATGCCGGTGAGGTCCATTTGTATCGAGTCGGTGTTCTCCTTGTAAAAGACGCACAACGCGCCCGGAACCTCCAGGCAAACGCCGTCCGTGCGGGCGTTGTTGCGGACCATCTCCTTGAAGAACCGCCCCTTCCAAAAGCGCGAGCAAGTGAGGAGCTGTTCGCGGTTGGGGTAGACGGCCGAACTGCCGTCTTGGGGGGCATTGATGAGGTAGGCCCAGATATTGGCCGCCCCACCTGCCATCGTCGAGTTCCACAAACCCCGGCGAGTCATGTCGAGATCGTAGTCCTTCTCCGGATATACGTTGAGGCGGACTCGGAACCGATCCTCCAGGAAGGACGGCTTGCCCGGGTGCCGCCGTTCCATCGCCTCGACGTAGGTGTCGTAGGTGGGCCGGTGCTGCTGGTAGGATGAGTAGTCGAGACCGTCGTAAATCTGTTCGAGGTCGGGAGCCCGTGCTCCGAGGAAATGGGGCCATCCCAGGTGGTCGTGCATGAATCGGTGCCAGGCCGCCAGTTGGTCGCGGTTCACCCACTCCTGCAGATCGAATCCGTACCCCATGGACCAGCCGGGTAACGGGCCGAGGCGGGCGCAGATGTATCGTTGCAGACGCTGGTCCACCTTGCCGTTGAGGCCCCACCGAACCGTAGTCATATTGCGTTGCTCGTCGCCCCACGCCCAGACGTGGACCATCCCGCCGGCACGATGCGTCTTGGTGATCAGCAACTCCAGGGCCTGGAACGTTCGGAGATCGGGATTCGGATCGTCTGAGAGGATGGCCTTGTAGCCGTCGCGCCCCTTTTCGATATCGAACCAAGCCATGCTGACAAAGGTGTGCAGGCCGTTGAAGCCGTGCTGCTCGAACCATATCTTGAGGTCCGCATCAATCTTCCCGGGATTCTGGTAGTAGTCGATCGGCGAGCAGTAGCTGACGATCTGCGGGACGAAGGCCTCATTCAGACCGAGCCGACCCCACTTGTTGCCGTAGGCGGTCATGAAACCGGCGGCGCCCGGGTTGGGCTCAATCGTCACGTCGCCACGGTGCCCATCGAGATCGGGGTCGCTGCTCTCTGTGGTGAACGACCACTTGCCCGGTGCGGTGCCGGCGAAGCGCAGAACCCAGACGTTGCCGCCCGCGTAATAAAGCTCGGTATTGATCCGGTGCTCGCCGTCCTCGTGCCGGAACTCGGCCTTGGCCACCAGGTCGAACGGGTTTCCTTCCCAGGCGTCGTTCTCGTACTGCCACTCGATGGGTTCCCACAGGAGGTCAGTTCTGGCCATGGCACTGGAAGGAAGCTGTGCGAGCATCCCGACGGCCAGCAACCAGCCGGGTATCTTCATCTTAGTTTTGGCATTCATGAGTTCGATCTGTTTCCATGGGTCGGCAACGGCTGCTCCGCCAACGTCGGACTATCAGATTCATTTTGCGACAGGAGGCGCGTGACGTCGAACATGGGCAGGGTTTTCAACAAAAATGGAACGCCCACGATTGTAGCCGGTTAGTGATGCAATGTCGTCATCGAATCTTCAGGTATAACACCGCGTCGCCGTCGAAAGGCGGTTCGAAGGTCACGGCTTTCGCCGTCTTGACTTGTTGTCCGAAGGTTGTACGTCCGGTTTTGGGATCGAACCACTCGACAGCGAACGTGGCGTTTGCGCCGCCGTCCAATTGCACTTGAAACGGGCCTTCGCCTGGTTGGTAGATCAGGTACTCCTTGCCCGGTGCGGCCAGGCAGTAGGCAGTGGTCGATAGATCGCCGCGCGGCGTCATGGCGGCCAGGTTCATCCGGTCGGCGTATCGCCGCGAGTAGCCCATGTTCTGCCGCGTGGTTTCGTGCTGGCTGACCCAGTCGCCGACGAAGCGCAGATCCTTGATCTGTTTGTCGCCGATCTTGGTCGCGCCGTACAGATCCATGAAGGCCGTGTTCAGGCCCCGCGTCAGACTCTTCCACACCCATTGCCGGTACTGCTTGGGCCAGACGTGATCCACGTCGGCGATGATCACCTTGCTGCCGTCGGCCGCCGGCGGGTCGAGTGTTGTAGCCGTCCTTGCTGGTCGGCGAGATCCAATCGGCCGGACTGTCGAACAAGGCGGCATTGGCGATCGGGGCGCCGGTCATGCCGATCGGGATGCTGCTTCGGTTTGCTTCGCTCGTACTCGCGGATGTACTCGATCATGCGGTATTGCCACTTGACCGAACCGACGTGCATCTCGTTGCCGATCTCGTACAGCACGTTGTCCAGGTCGTTCACCGTGTCGACGACTTGCCGCACGTAGGCCTGCTGCCGCTCGAGAATCTCCGTCGGAGCGTCGAGCGTGTGGATTTCCGGACCCTGGCCGTCGCCGTTCAGGTCGCCGTCGATGCCGTTGATGTTGTTGGCTTTGTTGAAGGGATGTCCCTGCCAGGGATTGCCGACTTGGCCTTTCTTCTCCACGCTCCAGCCCTGAAACAGCATCACCGAGACGTAGATGCCGCGATCCCGGCCTGGGCGACGTGGGACCGCAACCGCTGGAAATAGTCTTCGTTGAACTTCGTCACGTCGTATTTCGGCTGGCCGTCCAGCGCCTTGCCCGGTCCCGTTCGCGCGAACGGCGCCGGTTCGACCACCACATGCCCCGCGGCCCACGGGTCCCAGCCGCCCTGCTCCCAGGCCCACATGCGGATGAAGTTGTGGTTGTACCGTTGGAGGAAGTCCAGGTACTCGGCGTAATCCACGGGCGGATACACGCCGTTGTTCTGCAGGTTGTTCCACGTGTGGGCGCCGGTCAGATAGATCGCCCGCCCCGTACCGTCGGTGAAGTAGCGCGGATTCTGCGGATGGATCTGAAGGGGCCCGGCAGCGGGCGACCGCGCTTTCGTCGGCCGCGGCGACCACGTCAGAGATGGCGGCCAGTGCGGCCAGCTGAACTGTGGCGGCGAGGAATTCACGTCGATGCACGACAGTACTCCTATCATTCGGGGTGGTGTTTGAGATACAGGACGGCGTCGCCGTCAAACGGCGCCTGCAAGGTGCGGTGGGCTCCGCCGTTGACGGGGTCCGCGGCCGTGGCGGCGGCCGCGCGAGGGTCGAACCACTCGACCTGAAACTGACCCGATACTCCAGTGAGGTCGACATCGACGAGTTGCGGCGTCGGCAAGTAGATCAGGTATTCAACACCGGGACGAACCAGACAATATTTGGACGAGGCGATGGTCTCGCTCGGCATCATCGCGGCCAGGTCGATCTTGCGAGCATAAGCTTGCGTGTGGCCGAGGGCCTGGCGAACCAGAATGCGCTGCGGATCGTCGGGCGCTTCGGTCCAGCGGTCCATAAACAGCAGATTGTGTCCACGGCAGAACGTCTTCCAGACCCAGGTGTGGTCGCGGCAGTTGTTGCCGTCCTGGTGGTCGGTATCGCTGAGCACGATCTTACGGCCATCGCCGGGTGGCGGATTCTCCAGAAAGTTGTAACCACCAGTCGCCTGGCGGCCGGGCGAAATCCAGTCCGCGGGACTCTTCCACAGCGCCGCGTTGCTCCCCCCGGGGTACTGAAACGTCATTCCCACCGGATGCTGCCAACCTTTCGTCCGTTCGTAGTCCCGCACGAAGCGAATCATTTCATATTGCCACCGGGTCGACCCGCCGTGGCTCTCGTTGGCGATTTCGTAAAGCACGTTGCCCAGGTCGTTCACCGTGTCGATCACCTGGCGGACGTAGGCGCGTTGCCGTCGCGTGATGAAATGCTCCTCGCCCAGCCACGTGTGGACATCGCGTCCCTGAGCGTCGCCGTCCACATCGCCATCGACATCGTTGATGTTGTTGGCTTTGTGAAAAGGATGATAGGGCCAGGGATTCACGCGGCCCCCCTTGTCCTCGATGCTCCAGCCTTGAAAGAGCATGACGATGACGTAGATGCCCCGGTCGCGGGCCTGAATGACCCGCGTCCGCAACCGGTCGAAGTACGCCTGGTTGAACTGATCCAGATCGAATCTGTCTTGGCCGTCATTTGCCCTTCCCTGGCCGGCGACGCGCAGATACGGCATCGGCGAAGTCGCGTCCTGGTCCGCATCGACGATCTTTGTGTGCTCGACCACCCAGAGCCGAATCACGTTGTGATGCTCCTTCGCAAGGAACTCGAGAAAACCGTCCCAGTCGAACGGCCCTTCACGCGCTCCATCGCCCCACGCGAAATCCTGCAACTCCCAACCGTCGTGCGCGCCGGCCAGGTAAACCGCTTGCCCCTGCTGGTCGACAAAATAGCGCCCGCCGGACTTACTGACCTGCAACGGACCGTTGGCCGTCTGCGCGAACAAGGCAGTGGCCACAAGTGAGATCGCAAGGGCACCCAACACCGTTCTGGTGCGGAAATCCGGCTCGTGGCTGTGCTTGACTTCTTTCATCGATCGGCGACCGAGTATAATGCCGTGCGAACGCGGGTGGGCCGGCGGAGTAACACCGACATCAGCGCGGAAAACGCTTCCCCGGTATGGTAACACTTCTGATCACCGCCACCATTATAGCCTCCCGGTGCACTCCTGGATGGACGGACGCCCAAGACAAATCCGTCTTTCTGCCCCTACGTCAGGAGTTGTGGACAAGTCTCGGCATACTGCAAATAATTGAACTGTGACGGTAGTTTCCATTGACTCTGGAGGTGGAGGTGTACCGTGGCCCTCGATGAGTGGTACGAGCAGACTGTTGGACGCTTGCTTGGCGGCAATATGCCCGAGGTGCTCGTCGTAGTTATGGTGTTAACGCTACTATTGGCGTTTGCACTCTCAACCGTGGCGACTCTGGGGGCCGCTATTCTCAAGAGCGACCAGTAGCCGGGACTCATTGTTCGTCTGCAATCGCCCGTCTATTTTGAGGTCGACGGTTGTCAACGCCACGGCCCGAGAAAGTGGCGGTCGGGTGCCCACCTGCTAGGTCAAGTTGGACGCGGCTTGCAGTCGCTTCCACAGTTGCTCCATACGATTGCTATCAGCCGGTACAATTGTTTGATTTTGATGAACCATGGAATGGGCCGGACAACTGCAAGTTGGTGGACCGTATGCCGTCCATTTACTCGTGTCCCTCGGCTACACACGATCAGCAGGGGCAAACCAGTTATGTCGCAGTCGTCGGACCCCATACGGCATGGCCTGGTGCGTCGGCGCGAAACGTTAGCGATATTACGGATGGGACGACCAGCACCGTGCTTGTGTTGGAATGCAACGATCAGAACATCCGGTGGCTTGAGACCCGAGATCTTGAATTGAGCGTCGCACTGGAAGTGCTCGCTTCCGAGGATATGGCTGCCGCCGGTAGTCACAAGAGCGAGGGTTTCTTCTACCAATACTACCACGGTCGAAACATGGCCATGGCTGACGGGAGCGTTCGATTTGCTGAAAATCGTGTTAATCAGGAGGTGTGGTCAACCTTGTTCATATTGAATGACGGAACTGCGTGGGATGATCGCGATCTGTCAGCGAGGTTTACAAGGGGGAGGCAAATCAATGTTGGCAACTGCATTCGGCTTGGCGTCTTCATTGTGCTCGCATTGTTTCCGCTACCGTGGGTGTGGCTTAATCCAACCAGTAGTGTTGGGGCGCGACGATCATGATCGACCACTTTCAAATGGTCGGCTTCAACTCACCTCGTCCTGACGCCAATCGCATCATCTCCTGTGATGGTACACTACATCGACCTCCCGATGCCTCTGCGGAGGCATGCGCCCCGGTCAGCAAGAATCGGTCGCTTTTCGGTGAGCCCGAAGAACCTCAGCACTCCGACGGATTGATGAGTCAATCCCTCGACGCGGCAGCAACCGATCTCGCAGGTGCCGTTCTCGCGCTCCCCTACTTGCTCTCACTGTTGGCCCATTTCACTGTTCCGGAGCGAGTCCCAGGGATCGCGTCAAGTCGCCACGCTGGCCGACCGAAAGCGATTGCGGCTGATCTCGTGCGCCATCAGGCGGCACGAACGCCGGACGCGGTGGCGTTGCGGCCTGGGCACAACGCCGGCGCAATGGTTGCTGCTGAGCTCGGCCGCTCACCGGTGTGGGGCCGGTCGGTAGCTGACCAGTTGTGGTCCCCCTGGGATATACCCAGGGGAAACCGGAGGGACTGTCGGCGGGTAGGTAGCTGACCAGTTGTGGTCCCCCTGGGATATACCCAGGGGAAACCGGAGGGACTGTCGGCGGGTAGGTAGCTGACCAGTTGTGGTCCCCCTGGGATATACCCAGGGGAAACCGGACTCACAGTGAAGCGGAAAGTGAGATGTACGGAAGTCGTAGCTGAGACCGCCAAGGGCTCAGCGGCAGCGGCAACAGATGTTCCATCGCCACTGGCTTGAAGGACAAGAAGACTGGGTGACAAATAGATAAGTCGGCACAGGAGATCTTTTTGTCATCCGATTTTTTTGTCCTTATCTGCCCCGTCCAAGGACTCTGCCACCATTTCGAGATTATTCGGAACACCCTCCTTTGCCGCTGCAAACCTTGGAGCCCAGAGCAGTTGCTGAAATGCCGGACGATTCTCACGGCGTGCTGGCGTTTTGAATGCACGGATGGCAAAATGGACACGCTGTTGTGGGCGGTCCGTGCAACCGCAGTACGAATGGCGAGTTGTACCGGGATGGAAGGCTATCAGGGCGATCGGTCGCCAGCTGCCGGACCACCGGCTTGGCCCCGGGAATCACTGTCCAACCGGCCGCTGCGGCGATCACAACGAGAAATCGACACGACGCGGATTGCGGCCAAAGTCCAGCGCAGCCGCAGCTGAAGCGGTTCGGAGAATACAAGCTGGTTACAGATGGAGGCTTACCGATTGTGAAACACGGTCATCGATTGCTCCTTGGTTTGGCTTTGGGCGGCATTACCCTTTCACTGGCCCCGATTGCCGAGGCGGGCGAAACGGGAGTTCTGGAGCCGGCCAACTACGCGCGGCCCTTTGAGCCGCCGACGCGTCCGGCGCTGCTGCCGCTGCCTCCCGGTGCGGTGGAACCCGCCGGCTGGCTCCGCGACTGGTGCCTGGCAGCACGCGACGGTTACACCGGCCACATGGACGAGTATGACGACGAGTTCAAGCGGGCCTGGGCTCCCGACCACAAGATGACCGGTGAAGGACTCTTCTGGTACAAGGGCGCTTGGCCTTACGAAGGGGGCGGCTACTGGTTCGATGGTCTGGCCCGCCTGGGTTACGCCTTGCACGACGAAGCGCTGATCGCGCAGGCGAAGAAGCGGCTGTACGCGGTGGCCGACCACATGAACACCGACGGCCTGCTCTTTCTCTGGTGGCTCGACCGCAAGAATCCCGACGACCGGAAGGCGGTCGCCGCCGCCTTGGAGGGCTGGCCGCTGTGGGCGTGCGGCCTGCTGGGACGCGCCATGACGGGCTTTTACGCAGGGTCGGGTGACAAACACATTCTGGAGGCGCTCGAGCAAGCCTATGCCGCAGACCCTGACTGCCTGCGGTCGATCACCGGCAGCATGTCGAATCCGTGGCCGGCTTTTGACACCTTCTGCTGGACGGGCAACCAGGACATCGCCGCCGCGCTGGACGCCATGTTCAAGCAGGAAGGACGCGGGGCTCGTGCCGAATCTCCTCCGCTACCGCGAAGCGCCTGACCTGAATCCCGGCACAACCGTCAGACAACGCCCATGTGGTCGAATTCATCGAAAGCACGACGCCCTGGGCCGTGGGCTATCTGTGGACCGGCGACAGACGCTACCTCGAGGCAGCGGTCGGCTGGCACGACCTGCTCGAACGAGTGGCCATGCAGCCTCACGGCGTCCCCGTCTCCGATGAATGGTATGGTCCCACAGGCGCGTTCCGAGGCAGCGAGACCTGCGATGTGGCCGGATATGTGTGGAGCCAGCTCAGCCTGGTGATGGTGTCCGGGGAAGGCCGGATGGCAGACCGGGCTGAGCGGGCGTTCTTCAACGCGGGTCCGGCCACGGTCTCACGCGATTTCAAGACACACGTCTATTTCCAAAGTCCCAACCGGTTCGCCAACCTGTCGCCTGACTTCCCACACGGCCCCAGGGCAGAAGGCGGCACCTACCAGCCGAAGCACTCGCCGCTGTGCTGTACGGCCGCGCTCAACCGCATTGTGCCGTGGTATGTCACGCACATGTGGATGGCCACTTACGACAACGGCCTGGCGGCGACCTGCTACGGCCCCTGCAAGGTGACCGCGTTGGCGGCCGATCGCGTGCCCGTTGAGATCACTTGCAGGACCGATTATCCCTTCCACGAAACCATCGAGATGTCCGTGCAGCCAGCACGAGAGGCAGCTTTCCCGCTCGACTTCCGCATTCCCGGCTGGTGCACGGACCCCGACCTGAGTGTCAACGGCTCCGCCGTCGCCATCGAGCGAAACTCCAGAGGGTTTGCCCGTGTTCACCGGACCTGGAAGCCAGGTGACACCGTCCGACTGCACCTTCCGATGACGGCAAGACTGCAGAGCGGCCGCGATGCGTCGTTGACCGCGCCTTATGACGGCGCGCACCGAGCCACAGCGGTGACGATTCCAGAGGAAAACAGCACTCGGGGCGTGTCCTACGCTTCGGTCTCCTACGGCCCTCTGCTATTCGCACTACCGATTCCTGATACTGCCGACGCCAACACGCCAGATCCGTCTGCCCGGTGGAAATTCGCGTTGGACGTGCAAGAACCCAACTTGACAGTGGAGCGCACTACGATGCCTGCCAAGTGGGACTGGCCGCTGGCCGCCCCTCTGAAATTGCAGGCCAATGCGGTCGAGATGGCCTGGAATCCCAACCCGAACGCCCCGCAGCTGCCACTTCTGCCGGCTGCCAAACGAAAAACCCCGGAGCGCATAACGCTCATTCCCTACGGCTGCACCAAATTCCGGATTTCCATGTTTCCGGTCACTGCCCAACCAGTGGTCAAGCCCGAGGCGATTCGCCGAATCCTCTTCCTGGGAAACAGCATCACCTTGCACGGTCCCAACGCCGATATCGGCTGGCACGGGAACTGGGGCATGGCGGCCAGTTCCGAGGACAAAGATTATGTTCATCTCGTCACCAGCGGCTTGGCTCAGCATACCGGGTCCAGACCCCAGATCATGGTCAGGAACATTGCGGATTTTGAGCGCAACTATGCGACTTACGACGTCGATCTGCAGATGAAGGACTTCTTCGCGTTCGACCCCGACTTGGTTATTCTTGCCATCGGTGAGAATGTGCCCGCGTTGGGCTCGGACGACGCCAAGACGCAGTTCAAGGCCGGGGTGATGAACATCCTGAGATGCGCCCTGGCTAAACGCCACCCGCTGGTGGTGGTGCGAACTTGTTTCTGGGAGGACGCCGCCAAGGACGAGGTGCTCCGCCAAGCCTGTCAGGAGGCTGACGGCATCTTGGTTAACGCCGGTCCACTCGGCCGGGATGCCGCCAATGCGGCGCGTTCAGAACGAACGTTCGCACACGATGGGGTCGCCGGGCACCCGGGCGACAAAGGGATGAAGGCGATTGCCGATGCTATCGTCGACGCCGTCCTCGATTTCCAGACCAAGACGCATTGACCGTGAAGATGGGGCCAACCATGACCGTAGACGAAGCCGATTCGAACGACAACACCACTGATGTCGAGCACGTGCTGCGCGCTTTGGATGTGCCACACGGCGAACTGCCAGTGGAGGCGATTCGATCCGCTCAGCGTTTGAAAACCGAAATCATACCTGGTCTGATTTCCAAGATCCGGCGGGCCACTCGAGATGCGCGCGAAGAGCACGAACCGGAGACCAACGGCCATTTCTTCGCACTTTTTCTGCTGATCGAGTTTCGCGCAGGCGAGGCATGGCCGTCGATTCTCGAGGCCGTCACGTTGCCGGGGGATTGGCCGGGGAGACTGTTCGGCGACGCAATTCACGAGGCACTCCCGCAGACGGTTGTGACGATGGCGCACGATCGGATCGACGAGGTCGCAGAGTTGATTCGCAACCGTGAGGTCGATGAGTATGTCCGCTGGGCAATGGCAAACGGCTTAGTGTACTGCGTCATCGCCGGATCGCATTCGCGTGACGAGATCGTCGGGCTACTGCGCGACGCGTTGCGCGGTTGCGTGGAGCAGCGGGACTCGGATGGTGCAATGGGTCTGGTCAACGCGCTGATCGACATCTATCCCGAAGAAGCCTATGAAGACATCAAGCAGGCCTTTGATCAAGGTTTGACTTTCGACGGAACGGTTAACATGCAGGACGTGGATAGGCAGATGAAATTCGGCCAGGAAGCCACGCTGAGAGAACTTGCTGAACATAGCCGTCCCATCAAGGACACCGTCGCATTCCTGCACACCTGGGCAGGTTTCGCCACGCGCGAGTCACGCCCATCGTTAATGCCCTCAGGAACGGCGTCACCGTTTTTTCCATCGCCACCGCTTCCTGCCACGTCGAGATCGGCGAGTCAAGCCGAGAACTCGCAGCCCAAGATCGGCCGGAATGCCCCCTGTCCCTGTGGCAGTGGCAAGAAGTTCAAAAAATGCTGCCTTAACCGCGGGCGTTAAGATCTCCCATCGGCACAACCATTCACGCTCACGTCGGCGGCGAAGGCGACGTGCCCTGTGCGCCGCCGATTGGCCAGCTGGTTCTTATTTGCCTATGTTTTCCAAGATACCTACTTCGGTGTTGCTTCGCCGTGGGGGTAGCGATAGTCGGCGCTGTCGTTGGTCGACACTTTCACGGTGGACCCGTCCTTCAACGTGTACAGGTAGAGCGAGGGACTGGCGTGGTAGACGATCGCGGCTTCGTCCTTCGTCCAACGCGGATAGGCGAACCAGCGATTTGCCCCCTCCGCGTTGGCGAACGGCTTGGCGTTGGTGATCGTACGCTTCTCGGCATCGAAGTCGGCGATGTAGAGTGTCCGCCCCGTATCTTTGTAGTCGAATCCCGTCTGGTACTCGAAGCAGACCATTTTCTCGCTCGGTGAGATGCTCACACGATCCAGAATCCCCTTGGTCGCCAGCTGGCAGTCGATGCGTTCGAAGCGCGGTTCCCCGCTCAGGTTGGGCGTCATCAGAAAATAGCCGTAGCCTTGCTGCGGGTGCACGGATTGCACAAGAATCCTGCCGTCGGTGAGGCAAGTGTATGCCCACGTGTGGTGGCTCTTGTCGGTGAGGGCAACCTCCTGGCCGGGCTTATTGCCCACGTTGCTCTGCATCACGTAGAAGCTGCCCGTCTCCGGGTTCTTTCGATTCCAGATGGGCGTATTGGACCCGTCACGCGTCCAGGTTTGATTGAAATCGGTGTGTGTGCCGTCGGTCAACTGGTGCAATCCCGTACCGTCAACATTGAATAATGTGTATCGCGGTTTTCCAATTGGTCACGACAGGGTCATCCTTCAATCTGCGAAAGAAGACGAGCATGTCGCCGGTCTTCGACCAGGACGGCTTGAAGTCATCGTGCCCGGTTGTCAGGGGCTTGCCCTCGGGCGTACCGTACGTGTTGACGTGGATTTCGCCGTTGACGAAATAGGACCCCCGGTACCCAGTACTCTTTACATCCGACTTACCGCTCTTGCTGCCGTGTTCCGCCAACAAAGCCGCGATCTGCGGACGGGCTGCCTTGATCTTCTCGAAATCCAGTTCCAGTTTCAGAGATCCCCCGATCGCCTGATAGATCGCTTTCAGTTCCTCGCTCCAGGCACCCTTGACCGTATCCAGTGGAGTTTCCGACCTGTCATTGCGGACATTCACATCCGCCTCTTTCGCCAGCAGAGCTTTCACGATCTCGAGATGCCCGAAAAACGCCGCCATATGCAGCGCGGTCGAGCCATCCTTACCCTTGATATCCGGCTTGGCCCCGTTGGCCAGCAGCAGTCCTGTCGCATCGCTCTGCCCGGTAATCGCCGCCGCCATCAACGGTGTCACGCCGATCGACGGCGCCTTGGCGTTCACGTCCACACCCGCCGCGACGTGCTGCCGGATCGCGTCAAGATTTCCTGTCGCCGCAGCGGTCCAAATATCGACCGTTTGTGCCGCAGCCGTCGATGGTCGGCCTGTCACATCAAGACCTGCGAGCAATGCAGCTACCAAGACAAGTGCGAACGTTCGCTTCATCGAAAATCTCCTTATTGACATCTCGCTTCTTTGCTTCGTAATCACTGCTATGATTCAGTCGAGTTTGTCACTTCTCAAGACCCTAACGAGGCAGGGCCTCGAGCCGATTACGAGCTACCGCTCGGCTTAATCAACCCGCTCCCGTTGGTCGCTAAACTTGACTCGCAATGCTCACGTTTTCACCCATAAGTAGACTAACGAGGCAGGGCCTCGAACCAATTACGAGCTACCGCTCGGCTCGGTCAACTCGCTCCCGTTGGTCGCTGAACTTGACTCACAATGTTCACGTTTTGCCCCATAAGTAGACTAAGCTCAGTCCTTCCTCGGCTACGGACGGATCGTGACTACTAGCCGTCAAGTTTCATTGCTCCAAGATCACAATGCAAGGTGGTGCAAGCGAGACGATGGGCAGAAGATACGAACCGATACAGTATCATCCCCGTGCACGATCACGGTGCGCTGCGCATCCAAATGTAGGCCCGCGCACCTCGTCCATCGCGGGAGTCGCCGGCGACCTAGAGCTTGCCTCGGATGATAACAGCGGCGGGTGAAGAGAGTGGCATGGGCAATTTGCCGACCAATTCCGACTGGACGCCTGGAGCCAGCGCGAGGATATCCGCGTCGATCGGTTTCCTTCCGCCTTCAGGTGTCGTGTGACCTCCGACGATGTAGATCCGCCCGCCGCTTACGAAGGCTCGTCTTCGATCATGCCGCAGTCACGGAGCCAGGCAGCAAAACCGATCGGCCAAAGTGCCGTCGACTTCTCCAAGTTCCGAACCGGAACCAAGGACGCTTGTTGCCGCGGCTCGGCGATTGCGCTAGAATCGCCGTCAGCGGCGAAATCGTGGGAAAACCCGCTCGGTTTCGATTGAAGGAGCGTTCCATGCCGCGCTACGACTGCATCGTCACCGGCGGCTGCCGGCGAAACGAGAGTCGCCCCCCAGCGGCTCCGTGACACAAGCCCATTCTCTCTGAGGCGGAATCATGCCAGATCTATACGACCGACATGTTCAGCGGATTACCGGTAACCGAGCCTTGTCAGAACATCCGCTCACTCGCCGCCGGTTCCTTGCCGCGGCGGCGGTATCCGCCGGCGGAGTGCTGCTCTCCGATGCAAGCACGCGGGCAGCCAACCCAATCGCGACTCCTTCCGCCGTTGAATCAACGAACCACTTCTGGTACCGCCTGCAGCCGGAAGGTCCTTACATCGATTCGCAACGCAACAACAAGGCATTCGGTTTTGACGAGGGCACCGTTTACCTGTCGGAAGATAATGGCCGCACCTGGCCGCACCGAGCCGCGTTTGCCGAGGGCGGCAAGATCACGTTCAGTTGCATTCTCAAGAGTGGTAATATTCTGTTTGCCACCGGTTCCAGGTTGTTCCTCAGTACGGACAACTTAAAGACCTACCAACTGGTTACCGTGAAGGATACCGAAGGCGCGGATTATGTTCCCCATACTCCCCAAAACGCGGGCAACCCAGGCTGGTACTTCCATCCGCTCGACGGCGTTCACACGTGGGACGTCGAGGGGACAGAAATGCTTGTGTGGGGAAACTACTGCAATGTTCAGGGCGGGGCGGTCCCGGTCAATATCTACTACTCCGTTGACGGGGGACAGACCGTGAAGATCGCCTACGCCTTTGGGCAGAATCCCCACTATCGGGACAACGGCTCCCCAGGCGGAGGCAGCACGGGCACCTTGCTTGGCAATCTGGACAACCCGGTCATCTGCCGGCATATCCATTGCGTGGCCTACAATCCCGATGACAATGCGTTCTACGCCTGCACGGGTGACCACGAGCAACCCGAGGGGCACGAATGCCACTGGCTGAAAGGCACGTATGACGCGAAAAACGACAAGTGGAGCTGGATGGTCCTCGTGTCGGCCTCCTCGAACTCGCGGTACAAGTCCGGGGGCATCAACTTCGTTGATGGAAAACTCTACTGGGTTGCCGACGCGAACGGTCCGTTACCCCACGATCGGGGAATCTTCTGCTGCGACCCAGCCGACATTGCTCGTCCCGAGGCGCACCTGCTGCTCTTCAATCCCGAATACGAATCCGCGAACATGATCATTCAGGACGACGTGATTCTAGCATCCCACTACGCCACGGCGTCGCCATACACCACTGGTTTCATCGTGTCGCCGGACATGGGCCGGACGTGGGCCCAGTACGACCTGAAGGAGTTCGGCAAGCGGTCCCCGGTCCGGTTCAGCAAAAAGAACAGCGACGGATGGTTCCGCGTGGACTTGCGGACGGGGTGGATCGATCGCGCCGAAGTGATGTTTCTCAAGCCGAAGTGAGCGGGGACGACGGCAACGGAACGGGTCGCGTCTGAGGAATCAGCCGGGAGATGGCATCGTGGTTACCCACATCCGGGACCGCCTGTAATGCGATCCAAACGGCAAAGGATGGTGCCGAGCGGGTCGTAATCCGTGCATTTCTGACCAGATCTTGCGCGCGCATGTCGATGTGACGACATCGGCCAAGGGGCTTTCCGTCATTTCGTGCACCAGGTCGATGTGACCGACAGCAGTCAACAGGTCCGTCGCGCGCGCGCACGTCGGTCGATTTCCGGCGAGTCCCAAGAACCTCAGCACTCCCACGAGTTGATGAGCCAATCCCTCGGCGCGGCAGCAACCGATCTCTCAGGTGTCGTTCTCGCGTTTCCGTTCTTGCTCTGCCTGTAGCCCATTTCCCTGTTCCTGAGCGAGTCCCAGCGATCGCGTCAAGCCGCCGCGCTGGCCGACCGAAAGCGACTGCGGCTGGCCTCGCGCACCATCAGGCGGCACGAACGCCAGACGCGGTTGCGTGGCGGCCTCGGCACAACGCCGGCGTGATGGTTGCTGCTGGGCTCGGCCGCTCGTGGTGCCTGGAGCTGGCATGCGGTCCCCGGGATACCCAGGGGAAACCAGAGGGAGTGTCGGCCGGTTGGTAGCTGGCCAGTTGTGGTCCCCCTGGGATATACCCAGGGGAAACCAAATTCAGGGAGAAGCGGGAAGTAAGATGTGCGGCAGTCGTAGCTGAGACCGCCGTAGCTGAGACCGCCAAGGGCTCAGCAGCTGGCGGGGAAAGAAGCGAATTGGTGGAGACCGACGAGCTGAGAACGACAGGATCACTTGGCTCGCGGAGCAGAGCGGAACGAGGGCAAGTGGACCCGGATGTTCGGACTCCTATTTCACGAGCGCCGGATAGCAGGCTTCGAAGATATTGCCTGATGGATCGCGGAACAGGATCGTCTCGCCATCACGTTGGACCTTCGGCCCTGACACGATCGGTGCCGCGAGTTCCTTGACCTTTGCGACGACAGCGGCGAAATCCGCCTTCGAGCAGGGGAACGCAATGTGCGCCATCGTGTGCTGTGTGAAGTCGTAGTCCTTGCTTTCCATCAAGCCCAGAATGACCGAGCCCTTGCCGACGAACGCTTGTTTCGGGTTGTCCCACCGTTGGATGACGTCGAAGTCGCACATCGCCTTCAGGAAAGCGATGCTCGCGTCGAGGTCCTTCACATTCAGGCCAACATGGTCAAATCGGTTCTCGATCATAGTCTTCTCTGTGTCCGAACGACCAGCGTCACTCGGCCGCCGCCAAGTAACACTCCATTCGCGCATGCCCGATCAGCGGCTCGGGTGGACGCCCTAGTTCGGCCAAGCTAGAGGCGATCGCGTTCGTCCGGCTCTGCGTCAGGGACCTTCGCCATGGCTCGCAGGAATTTCTTTCGGCTAGCCCGTTTTGCTCGCGCACCCAGGTATTCCTCCGTGGCAAGCGCAGAGACTTTCTCCGCCACGGCCAAGGCAATTAGTTGATTGATGGATACCTGCTCCTTGGCCGCCAGGTCTCGCAGCGTCTGGTGCAGAGAGTCAGGCAAACGTAGGCTGATCGTACTCATGGCATTTCACCGATAAGCTGGAGGACGTCTCGCGGCGTCACGATGCGGATGCCGAACTGCTCCGCCCCCGCGAAGTCCCGCGTGTTGAAGGTGACGACATAGCCGCAGTTCGCCGCGACGGCGAGTTCCAGGACCATATCTCCTCTGGATTTTCAGAAACGGCCGCCAGAGGTAGAAGACCGTTGGGGTGCCGCCGTTTGGCAGAGATAATCGAGAATATGGTCGATGTCGCCTCCGTAAGCGGAATCTGTCCCACCAATCTCTTGGCTCCTGTTCATCTGCCCCGTCCAAGGACTCTGCCACCATCTCGAGATGATTCGCAACCTTCGATTGTCAGTGCAGAACCTTCCCAGCCGTTTCTCGCCGCAACTTCAGGTCGGCGAGTCCCAAATCCCCATTCTCGGAATCATCATCCCCAGAACTCGTGACAATGGCACACGAATGGGACACACTCGAAGGCAAATCATTTCCCCCGACAAGAGGGTGGTTGGGCATCGGTACGAACCACTCGTTAGGCGCTCAGGTGGCAGTCACCTGTGCGACATCAATTTGATTACCGAGATCGGGCGAAATCGGCAAAGATCGCGCTGTCAAAATGATATAACCGCGATTCGCTACCGGCATGAGGTGATCGCGACCGAAACGTCGAAACGGCACCGAGCCAGGCTACCAGGGCGTGTCCTGAGAGCGCCCCGGCGGTTCGGTGCCGGGACTCGATGAGGGATTTCGGCATGCTGCGAATCTCAACCGTCAACTCGAATGCCATGGGAGTGCCCTGGGCAATCCAATGCGACCGGTGACCGGCCGGGCGCTGCCGAGGAAAGCGGCGCAGTTTCCATGGTCCGCTGTCCATCGGATTGTTATTTGCTTGGTCTCACCGTGTAGACGATCTCCACTTTTTCGATAAGTCCCTTTTGTTTCAGTTCCGGGTACAGGACTTTCTTCCATTGGTCGCTTTCATAGAAGGCAGCTTGTTCCTTCGGCATGTTGGCCTTACTGGAAAACTGACGGCTCCATACAAACAGGTTCTCGTCTTCCAAAGTCCGGTAGGCACTGAGGATCTTGATCCCGGCCTTTTCCTGCGGCTCGACCAGTTTGTCGTGAAAGAAACGCTCCCATTCATCCATCTTTCCCTCAGCCACTTTGTAAACACGTACTTCAATTATGGGTTCTTCGTGGTGGTCTGCCAGAAGACGGGAAGAGCTGCCACATAGAAGGGTGATGCCCAGAAGAAGGAGTGAGAGTTTTCGAGTGGAATGTGACATGTTCTGTGTCCTTAATGGTTAATCTGAGTTCGTCTTTTCCGGATGGGCCTGCGCCGGCCTGCCTCAATGTTACCGAAGATATCGCCCCTGTTCCCCAAAGGAAACCATATTCTCGGCATTTCGGGGGATTTGGTTGGTCGCCGAGCAGCGGTCCCGGGGTGCGATTGGCGACGACGGGCTCCATTTTGCAACCCGTTGCGGTTGAGTGGGAGGGGCAAATCGCCGGGCCTTAGTTCACTCCACACTCATTTTCTTGACATTCTCATCGCTGAGAACGGCGGCGCTGACGCCGGCCAGCAGCGCGCGGTCGTCATTCGTGTACGTGGTGTCGCCGGCGAGGGTCTTGATATTCGTGTCGATCTCGGCAGGGTAGCGCATGCCGACATTGAGAATATGGACGCGCGTGTCTTGGAGCAGGTAACGGCAGGCGGCGCCGGGTAGTTTCTCCAGCTGCTTCTGACCGAAGCCCCCAAGCATGCCGGCCCCCAACACCTTCATCGCAACGACACCCATCTGCAGCTCATGCGCTTTGGCCAGGCATGCATTGCGTAGCTCCGTCGTCCGCGGGGAAAATAACCGACTGTTGCCGCGCGGCAGGTATCCGTAAGCCAGCATGCACAGGTCGAACTGATCGGTGGAAATCAGGGCCAGTGCCTTGTCGAAGTAGTGGTGCCCGAGAAGCCTACAAAACGGACCAGGCCCTTGTCACGTGCCTTGATGAGTTCACCGTGGACCTCCATGCACTGCTCGACAGTCATCTGCTCCACGCCCGGCGTGCCGTGGATCAATATGGCGTCGATGTAATCCGATTGCAGTTCCGCCAGGTTCTTCTCGATTTGCCGGGCAACTTCCTCCTTGTTCACCTCCGTGATACGACCATCCGCTTTGGAGATGTCCCAGAAATCCACCTTGGTGGTAATGAAGACGTTGTCGCGAACATCCTTCAAGGCCTTTCCGATAATCGCCTGGCTGTCGTCGTAGGTATAGCTGATGGCGGTATCGAAATAGCGGATGCCGCTGTCGTAGGCATGCCGTACCAGCTTGACGCGGTCTTCCAGCGAAAGGGTGTTTCCCCATTTCGTCGGGAAGCGCGGCTCCGCCGTAGCCCAGGATCGGCAGTTCCACGTTGGTCTTGCCCAACACACGAGTTGGCAGGGCGTCCGTGAGCGTGATTTTCTTGTCTTCCGGCACGGACCCATGGGCGGTGTTTGGGCTCAGTACCGCCGCAGCAACTGCAACGGCAGCAGTCGCCCGGGCGCCTCTCCTTAGGAAGTCGCGCCGATCCAGCTTATTGTTTTTCTCACCCATGCTGATCGCTCCCGTTCCCAGTCTATCGAATACTGATGAAGGACATTCGCTGGGCGATCGAAGACATTCTACGTGATTCGGTGGCGAGCATATTACACCTCTCCTCTATTCATGCCGTCCATATAACCGCGGACGCTTGTTGCTGCAGCTCGGCGATTGCGCTAGAATCGCCGTCAGCGGCTAAATCGCTGGAAAGCCCTCTCGGTTTCGATTGAAGCAGCGTTCCATGCCGCGCTACGATCGGGATCGACGCCTACTCGACCGTGTTCAGTTCGACCGGTCCCAGCAGTCCTGAAGGAGAGGCCAGGCCGTAGTTGTTGTTGATCAGATTACCTACGCGCACTCGGATCTCGTTGGGACCAGAGCGAAAGGCATCCGTGACCAGTAGAAACGGCGGCCAAAGTCTCCTGCCCACCTGGCGGCCATTCACCCAAACCTCGGCGAAGTGGTGCACGGTCCCTAAGTCGAGCCGTACGGGCCCCACAACGGCCGGAAGGTCCACGGTCTTGGTGTAATCGACCAGTCCGCTGAATTTCTCGGGCAGTTCCGCCCAGGTTGTCCACAGCGTCAGGTCATGCTCGCTTCCCTTTCCCTCGACGAGGTCCTGCGGCAGATCAACCGGATGCTCCAGCTTCGGCTGAACCGTGGGGTCAATACGGACGGTCCATTTTCCCGTGATTTGGAGCATCGGGTCTTTAGCGGGCAAGGTCATCTCGGGGGCATCGCGAGCGGACTGCTTTGGGTCAAACACGAGCCAATAGGCCTCATGGGGCTGGAAGGCCAAGTGTATCCGACTGTCCGTCCCTTCCTGCACGGAACCGACCGGTCGAATTTTGCCCGTCTCGCAATCCCACACCGAAGCCCCACCCGTCGCGCCCCCAACCCTCACCTCGCACTGTCGGGCCTCTGGACTGTTATTGACAAGCCAGAAGAAATCGCGGTTGTCGATCCGCCGACGCAACTGAAGCATCGGGAACGCGGCCGAAATAAAGCGGATTGGTGACTTGAGTCCCGCTGAGCGTGCATCAAGCTCGTACACCAGTCCCTGAGGACACGCCTTGACGGTCGGTTGCGTCTGCAACTCGCGTGTCAAGGCCGCCATGGCTGGATCGTTCAGGCCATTGTCGGTTGAACCGGCAGGCAATTCTCCGAGTGTATAGACGAGTCCACCAGATTTGGCAAACTCCACGATCTTCCTCGCCACGCTCATTGGCATCACCACCATCGGTGGCAACACCACCGTCTTGAATCGGAAGTCGCCGTACATTAATTGTGCGCCCTCGACCGACATTTGATTCACGTAATGGCGGTCGGCAATCAGGTATTCGACACGATGGCTCGTCAGTTGGCGCATCGCATCACTGTAGACCGCATTGATGTCTTGAACTTTCTGCGAGTACAACTTGTCGATCAGGCCGACGTTCCCCGCCTCGGGACTCCACCACAGTCGCCCGGTATCGCCAAGCAGTGCCCACACACTATCCATCGGGTTGATCAGCAGCACATCGGGCTCGACGCGCCCCTGTGAATTTACGTATGACGCACGTCGCACGAAATCAGACCAGAGGTGCATGCTCGACCACAGCGGATTCTTGTCGTACCAGTCGGGGACCCACACATTACCTTCAAGCTGCCGTGTCATGAACGTGCCGTGCGGCACGACGTGGTTCACGCCCCAGGCGATGACCGCGTTGGTACATTCCTTCATCGTGATCGGATTGAACGTGGACCAGCCACCGGCGCCCATGATCTCGCTTTGCAGACGCCGGCTTTCAAACTCGGATACCGATTGCGTTTCCTTGAAATCGTGTACGTCATAAGCCTTCAGGCTGAGACAATCCGTGCCTGGCATGGAAAAGGCACGCTGCACTTTCATGTGATCACTCACGCACGAGGCCTGCCATTGAAGGCTCTCTTCCCAAACATTCGCGATGTAGTACATGCCACGCTCGGCAAGCCAATTGTTCACCTCGGCGTAGTAGCCCGCGTAGAGATCCGATACAGCCTCGAACCAGTCGAACCGGGCGCGAGCGCTGAATCCTTCTGTGTCGTCGTCGAGCATCAAAGGCGTCCACAATCGGATGTCGCGACCCGTGTTGGTCCGGTAGCGGGGCGGCAACGAATCAGACCAGACCAACCCGTTGCCATTGCCATAATTTCCTTCCGTGTCGCAGAACACGCCGGAAATCGTTCGACCCATCTTGTCCCGATAATGTTCTTCGTAGGGTCTGTGCGAAATTTCGATGAAGGCTTTCGCCAATCGTTCGTCCAGGTTATTGACGTCGCCACCCATATTCTTCTGCATCGTGTACACGCGCCAGGTCCCCTCGGGCGGCGGGTCCAGTTGAAGCCTTCGCCTTCGCCGACAACCTGCAGCGTTGCGCTGCGGATCGTCGCCCTTTGATAGGGAGGACGCGTTTCGGCCAGATTCCAGGGCTGGGCGTCTGCCGGTCCGTAAACGCGGACTCGTTTCCATCCTCCGTCGTCGAAAGTCGTGGTATTCCATCCTTCCTCGGCCTCGCTGGACACTCCCCAGCTCGCGTCAGAAGTAATGCGGATCGCCTCGCCGTCGGTCAGATCGATTCTCAGATCGCAAAGCATCGCATCGAGTCCGCCATCGCCGCCACCTTCGACAGCGACGACGTTAGCTCCGCCACGCAACAGGGAGGTCACCGAGTACTTCCCCGGCTTGCTCCAATCATTGCCTTCCCCAATTGAAGTGCCATTGATGAACAGCTTGTAGCGATTGTCAGCCGTGATCCGAATCGTGGCTTTCGCCGGCGACTGCCCGTCATTCAGGACAAAGGTCTTTCGGAAATAGGCAGCATGCTGGACATTGACCACTTCTCCCTGCCATATCCAATCCCCCTGCATCAGGTCTGGAGCCGTCATGTAGGCGAGCATGAGATAGCGGTCACCGGTGGCCGGCTTTCCGTCCACGAATGCCGTCCCGGCAGGATACGCATCGTTCGGTTTCGACCACCAACCAATCGCCTCCTGAGGGTAACCGGGATCAGGGAGCAGCGCCACGTAGAGCGCGGTTCCGATCGGCAGCAGTTGGGGAATCGCTAACGATACTGTATCCCCGCTCCTGGCATGGCTGTCGACGTGCTTGCTGGCAACTAATCGTCCGCCGGGTCCATCGAGGCGAGCTTCGAGCGTGAAGGTTGCATCGAGCGTGTCTCGCCAGCAGGCTAACTTGACCGAGATTTGTTCCAGCCGCTTGTATTCGACAGTCACCGTCTGCCCCAGCGAGGTTTTCCCGGAGGGATCCACACCGATCAAATCGGCGAGTTCAAAGGTGCCCGTGGAATAGGGAATGGAAAACGCGTCGGACGCCGGCTTGTGGTGTAGTTGTGCGGCCACCGTAAAGAAAGAGGCGGGGAGCGATACCGTCGTCCCGCCGGGGATGTCGGCAACTTTCCATTGCAGCGAAGCATTTGCCAATTCTGGATGGGCCTTGATAACCCGGCCTGCGGCACGTCCGCTCGGCCACATATATTCGTCCACATAGCCAAGGTATCCTCGAGCCGACTCGGCCTCCTGCAGTGCTCCGCCGAAGGCATCGAACCATGCTGGAGACAGCCATTGATCTTTGGGCAAACTCGGCGATGGGGCCATGTATTTGGGGCCAATAAGGTCGGCCATCGAAACGCGCGGATGTGCATATCCTGGATTGATACCCTGCTTGAGCATCTCGCCGGCCATGGTCTTGGCCTTCGCTGGATACGCGTTGGCGTCGAGAGGCTCGTCCCAAAACCAGAACATGAACGGCGCGTACAGCATGTCTGGTTGACTGAAGCCTGCTGCGACATCCTCACAAGGGATCTTCGAAAGCCGGGCATTGGGAGGTGTGATGATCTCCTGGGCATACGACTTCGCCCAAACAAATGAAATCATGCTGACGACTGTGAGTATGAGGGTTACAGCGAAACCTCGTTGAGCATGTGGCGGCTTCACTTACGGCCTCTCTTTCATGGATAGGGCAACCGGCGGAACAAACGCGGCCTACTGCAAGTAGGTCGTCCACTTGCTCCAATCTGGAGTGCAGACGGATTCAAATGACAGAAACCATTGTTTCTTAGGTTGTCGGCACTGGGCGGACCGTCCGCAATCCCCGTTCTGGTCATTGAGACCTTCGGATTTCGATATACGTATTTCGAATTTTCGCCCTGGCATGTGGCGCAGGATCGTGAAGCCTTATTTAGAATGTATGGAATCCAAACGCGGAAGGAGACACTCGCATATATTGATTCGGAGAACGGGTGGCGATAATGAGATGCTTTAAGCATAGACTGACGCCGCGATTCCACGGGAAAATGATCGCGATTGTGTTCATCTTGTCGGCGACGGCCCAGACGGTTTCGGCCGGCGAACGATGCACGTACGCCGACCTCGTCGGGCGACTGACCGATCTCCAGCGCCTCGCCACGCCGACAAACATGGGTTTCTGGCGATTCCGGAAGAGGATGAGGATGGACTGCTCGAAGCCGCGCGGTTCATGGACTCCAACGAATGTCAGACGGTTATCGCTGCATCCAGTTCCTCGGCGGGCACACTGAACGAGGAGATACTGAGAAGACTCGCTGACGCCGCACTGCGGTTTAACGAGAATGCAAAGCAGAAGTTTCACGGTCAGGGGGAGTGGTAAGTCTGAGCGAAACCGCGTACGCGGAAGGCAACCTCCTATGTCGTGTTGCCGATTGCCGCGCTGCCGCAAGAGCCCCCAATTGCCCGCGAACAACGAGCATCGTCGTGCGTTTTCCAAATATCGTCAACCACAAATACCTGGTCATGCCACCGTCATCGCGAAAGGTCGCACCATGAACGTTCAACTCATGAAAGCTCACCGACGACGCATCGTCCAACTCGTCGTCGTCACAACGATCCTGGCGTGCGCGGCATGCGACTGTTCTTACGGTGCCGCTCCGCAGCGTTTGGTCGACAAGACCTTGATCGTATGGGCAAGACCGGCCAATCTCGAACAGCGTGCATCGGGAACACTGTCGATCCTGGAAGGGGACGCATTTGATTCCATCGTGCTCGCCGAAGTGCGTTCGGGTGTGTGGATGCCGGGCAGCGACCACTTTTGTCGCACAGACACCGATCAAGAGGGCTGGCCGCAGGAGTCCGCCTGCGAGATGGTCTGCATCGCCCTTGTTTACGAGGGCACAACAATCCGACTCTACCGCGACAAAGTCCTGGTCACAGAGTACCAGATCGAGGCGCCGCGCGTATTTGGCAAGGGTATGTATCTGACCTTGGGTAATCGCCACGCCCGGCAGGGGTTTTTCGCCGGTCACATCGAAGAGGCTCGGGTTTATGCCAAGGCGCTCACTGCCCAGCAGGTGGCCGCCCTGGCGCCGGCGCCGGCGCCCGATCTCGAAGCGCAAGCGGGCGCGCCGCTTGCCCTCTGGACGTTCGAGGACGGCACACCGCGCGAAGAAATGGGGTTCGTCAAGAATGCGGCGTTACACAACGGCGCCCACATTCAGGACGGACAGTTGGTGCTCGACGGCATCGACGATTTTCTTGGACCAGGCTACGGGTCGCTTGTACCTCGACGGGAACAATACGCCAACACGCTTCGTGAACAAGAGGAACAGCTTCGCAGCGATCCCCAGCTACTCCGTTTCGCCGCGTCGCGCAAGCAATTGGCCGCCGATCGGTTCCGCCCGATTTACCACTACGTCAACCCGGAGGGTCAGCTCAACGACCCGAACGGGCTTTGCTTCTGGCAGGGACGCTGGCATCTATTCTACCAGGCGTACCCGCCGGAGGATCCGCGCCAACATTGGGGCCATGCGGTGAGCGACGATTTGATCCACTGGTGCGACTTGCCCTTGGCGATCTACCCCGATCCGGAAAGATGCTGCTTCTCGGGATCGACGCTCGTCGAAGAGGATCGGGTGATCGCGATGTATCACGGGACCGAAGTGGGCAATATGATTGCCGTGTCCAGCGATCCACTGCTGTTGAACTGGGAGAAAGTGACCGGCAAGGCCGTGATCCCCATGAGAAGCCCCGACGGGTCGCCGTTGCCCTACAGCGTATTTGATCCGTGCATCTGGACGAAGGAGGGCGTCTACTACTCGCTTTCGGCGGGCACCTTGCCGGACGGCCCCAGTGGCAAGCCGGTGCGGGCCAATTTCCTGCTGCGTTCGAATGATCTGGCCCACTGGGAGTATCTTCACCCGTTCGTCGAAAACGATCGCTACTCCTTGGTGGGCGACGATGGCGCCTGCCCCTACTTCTGGCCGATCGGCGACAAACACATCCTGCTCCACTTCAGCCACATGAGCGGCGGCAAGTATCTGATGGGAGATTACGACAAGAGGCGGGATAAACTTGTCGTCACGTCAGGCGGGGACTTCAATTTCGGTGCGGCCGCGCCGGCCGGCGTGCATGCTCCGTCGGCAGCGCCCGACGGCGAAGGTAACGTAATCGTGATTTTCAACATGAACCCCGGTAAATCGACCGCAGGCTGGAACCAGATCATGACACTGCCGCGACGTCTGACGTTCATCGGTCCGGATCAACTGGCCGTTGTGCCGGCCGGGGATGTCAAATCGTTGCGCGGGCAACACACACACATTGACACCATGACGCTTCCGGCGAATGAGGAGCTTGTGCTCGAGGGCCTCAGCGGCTCGGCCATGGAGATCGTTGCCGAGATCGATCCGAAAGGGGCGCCCATGGTCGAGATGAACGTCTTGCGCAGTCCGAAGAAAGAAGAGTTCACTCGCATCGCGTTCTTCAAGGGGCGAGGGTATCGAGGCAAGAGCCTGATCACTATCGATTCTTCATACGCATCGCAAAATCCGGATGCTCGTTCACGAGCGCCGGAAACAGCTCCGGTGGCGATTGGCGACGAAGAACCGCTCCGGCTCCGCGTGTTTGTCGACAAGAGCGTCGTCGAAGTGTTTGTGAACGACAGGCAGTGCGTCGCTGTGCGTGTCTATCCAGATCGCCAGGACAGTGTCGGCGTATCGCTCCGCTCACAAGGAAAGGAAGCCGTACTCAAATCGCTCGACGCATGGAAAATGACGAACATCTACGATTAGGGACAACTCCAGCGAACGTCCCGGCGGCGAGCATTCAATGATGGAACGCCAGTGGCGCTCATTCATGGCCCCGAACTGGCGCTGTCTAGTTAAGTTCCCAGCGGAAACCGGACCGGTCGTCGAAGTTCCTGGGAACGGTAAATCGCGGTGAACATTTCGACGACGATGCGCCCTTCTGCGCCCGTTACCAGCGGCGGGCGGTCTTCCAGAATCGAGCTGATGAAGTCCCGGATCTGTAACTCATGATAGTACGTGGTGGCATCGATCTCTTGAAACCGTTGCCGGTCGGCCGCTGCGAATTCAGCCAGCTTGTGTTCCTCGCCGGGAATCGTCCATAAGTCGTGGCGGCTCGGTAATTCCGCTCATCCCCGCGATAAACGTGGCTCCCGTGTCTGTCTGTACGCCGACAGATGCTCCGTTGGCTCCGTGGATATGGACTTTCGTGTAAATTCCGGGCCGTTGTGAAACGCTCGTCACCACGTTGCCAAGCCCGCCCGATCGGAAGCGAATCATCGCCACCGCGGTGTCTTCGACTTCAATGTACGGATGATTCAGATTGGACCAATAACCAGACACTTCTTCGATCTCGCCCATGAACCATTGCAGCAGATCAAGTTGATGCGGCGACTGATTCACCAGCACGCCACCTCCCTCCGTGGCCCACTTGCCGCGCCAAGGATCGGATTCATAGTAGGCTTGATCGCGCCAACTGAACATGGAGCACGTGCCCAGTATCGGCGCGCCGATCTTCCCGGCATCGATCGCGGCTTTCACTCGCTGGAGTGGTTCGAACAATCGCCGCTGACTGACGATGCCCAGCTTGATACCGTGCTTATCGGCCGCTGCGAGCGTCCGCATCGGGGTTCGTAAAGTCGGGCGAGCAGCAGAGCATTGGCATCACAAACCCGGCTCGGGAAATCGCCTCGCCGACCTGCTCGAGATAATCCGCATCCAAGCTCGTGAAAAAGCCGTCGTACATCTCCAGGCCGTCCGCGTCCAACGAGCGAGCCATGTCGATCCAGTCAAAGACCGACATGGTTCGCGAGCCGGCAATGTCATCGAGATAGCACTTGGGGAAAGCCGCAATTCTGGGCGCATGACGCGGGTGTCTTCCTGCCGAGGTGACGAACGATCGACGATAGTGTATTACTGGAAATAGTCGTAACCGTTCACGGAGTTCCGACCGTGCAGTCGCTCGGCAACTCTCCACTCATCATCATAATCTTAATCCCCTCCGCCTCACTACGCGATATCGTTCGGGCTTTCCTCGACCGTTAACCGTTAATTATTCACCATTCACCCTTCACCATTGTCTTCGGAACCATGCGCGGTGCCTCGATTTCCGTCAGGCCAGCCATGCCCAACAAACTCGTTACGGTAGTTGCTCCCGATCGCTAAACAGTGGCCAAGTTGGCAACGTCATCCATGAAGATCGAGGGCACAGGAAAAGGATCTTCGGCCTCGTACTGCGACTGCTTGGCCAAATGAGTGCTTCCGTCGTGATTGAGTTCGTAGTAATCCCAGGTGTTGACTACCGACGAATTCTATCAAGCTGGATTATTGCGGCGTGTAGAGGATGGCTCTCGACTGTATCCCTTCGGCCGCTTGGGCCGCGGACAGGCTCGTGTCGACACGGATCGCGATCGAGTTCGCCTGCCCGGGGCGGATCAGCGACGTGACGTCGAGTTCCATCTCGGCCGGCCGGATATAGGCCTCCTGGTACGGCCGGTGGCCGGCGTACTCACCGTTGACCCAACACCAAGCCTCCGTGACCACCACCGGCACGCATAGCATCATCTTCTTGCCGCGAGCGGTGGCCGGCACATCGACTTTCAGTCGGTACCAAATGTGGCCGACGTACGGGTAGCCGCGCGCGTCGTCGTAGCCCTGGCGATAGAATGGCCGCGTCGTGTCAACTGGCGTCCAGCCCGTTTCATCCGACTCGGGCTGCTGCCACCCGGCGAAGATACCTTCCTCGTGCGGGTCGATGCGGAACATGGCTTGGCGCGGCGCGAGCGCCACGAGCGTGCCGGTCTTGCCCGTGGTCTTGTCCACCAGCGACTGGTAGTACTTCTTACGATCCGTGATCGTCCAGTACCACACGCCCGTGTGACAACCCTTTTCGTCGGGCCAGATGAAGAACGGATTGATGGCGTGCAATTGCCCGCGTAGTGACAACATTCTGTCTGCCTGCGCAACGGCCGCCGCGAAATCGCCAGCCGCCTCGGCAGCAAGGTTCGGTATGGTCGGGAGCAGCCCCCACGCCGTGTAGATCAGAGTGCACAAGAACGCCCGTCGCATCGCGTGTCGCATGTCGGACCTCGTCAAGCATTGATGGAACACCGCTTCAGCCGCCGCTCGCCCAACGACTTTTGGATCCGTCGAGGGCAACCTTCAATCGTATTCTGCCGCAGTTCACGGCACGCTTCGGAAAACCGCTTCGGAAGTCCTCGCGTGTTCCGTTCGGTCACTCGCCCATACGAGGACAACAGAGATTTCCTCGCCGTAACGAAGCAAATACTGCATCTCTGCTCCCTGGGACGTCGTGGCGCCAAAATACTCCTCGCACCGGCAACTGTCAACGAACATGGAAATGATGGGTCACCGCAGCCTTCGTTTCTGCTCCTTCTGAACGGGCATTGCGAGTGTTCCAATTGCCGTAACATCGATCATAACCTGACTGATTCGCTTCACCAACTGTCCGAGGGTGGGCGGCTTCTCGTTCGGCATTCCTTGTCTCGAACACCCGGACCGGCATCCGATCACGGACAGGGAGTGGTATGTCACAATTCTCTGAGGTGCTCGGCTCTCCGCCAGACTTCTTCCCCTGCAGCAGCTTGCGATCGACTGCGGCATGCGCGATAATTCCGCGAGGTAATGCTCACGGATTCAGGTGTTTAACTTCGCCTCTCGATACTCTGAATGAGGCGGAGGCACAGGTAATTCGACCCAAGGCTCAGGAGTCACGCGGATGAACAGAATTGCCTGGATCCGGACTGATCGCGTGATGCGCGCGCTGCATCTGTACACAAGTATGGTCCTCGTGCCGTGGATGGTAATGTACGCGGTGAGCGGCTTCCTCGTGAACCATCACGATTGGTTCATGGGGCGGTTCCAACCGAAGTGGGAAGTTATGGAGGAGCTGGATTATGAACCCGACGCGGCATTTCCCCAGGATGCGCAGCAGCAGGCGCTGGCAATCCTGCGGCGAGTGGACCTCGAGGGAGCGCATCAGGTGTCGAGCGACGATCCGAGTCAGCTGATCATCTATCGCTACTGTGCCACCGGCCTCTATCGCGTTGTGTGGCGGCGTCAACCGTCGCATATTGTCGTGCAGAAACAGTTGCCGACGACCGTCTATTCCCTGATCAATGCGCTGCATTTCCAGCGAGGATACTATCGACTGCATTTCGCAAACCTGCCCTGGTTGGCTTGGGGGATCTTCGTCGACGCCGTGACGATTTCCACGTTGCTGTGGGTGGTGACAGGTATCTATCTGTGGGCCCGGCGGCCGCGCCGGCGATGGCTGGGTGGTCTTTGCCTGGCGCTCGGTTGCGTGCTGTTCACGATACTGGCCGGGCTGATGTGCCGATAGGCTGTCGCCTCATGGCAAGACCCGTTCTGATCGGGACGCCGAACAAAGCTCGAATCGCTTACAGCACTCCATACTGATCAAACATGTCGCGCAGGGTCCGCCCCGCAAGCAGGCCCTGACGTGTGAGATCCTCCTTGCCCATCTTGTCGCGAGCGCGTGCCAGGGTCTCATCCTCCAGTCCGCGTGGTATCACCACGACGCCGTCGAAATCAGCGAACACGAGTTCGCCCGGCTGGACTAGCACATCGCCGCATCGAATGGGAACGTCATAGGCCATGACACGACCCCGCCCTTTGCTGTCGAGCGGACGAATCCCCCCGTAAAACACCGGATAGCCGATGTCGATAATCTGCTTGCAGTCGCGGATCAGGCCGTCGCAGATGCAGCCGGTCGATCCATTGCGTTGAGCCAACGTGCTCATCAGCTCGCCCCAGGGGGCGTTGGTCCAACTGGCATCGCTGGAATGGACTGCCACGTCGCCTGAACGAAGAGCGTCCACCGCGTCAATCTCCAACCCGTAGGGATCCTCTTTGATGACATAGTCAACTTCCATCCAGCGGAACGTACGTGCGCGGCCGACGATCACGCAGTTCTGCGGATCGATGGGCCGCAGCCGATGGTGCATCGCACGATCCCGATGCCCCAGGTCGTCAAGAACGTCGCAAACGGCAGGGACGCGGAGGTTCTCACGCATCCACTGGAAACGGGCCAGATCGTCGGCGGGAATGGTCATGTCCACGATTTGAAATCCTTAACAAGGAGGCGATATACATCAATTCCGTCCGGCAGGAGCAAGGCAGTCGACTTCGCATTTTACCAGATCGTAAACACTTCCGGTGGGCGTCGTGCGCGCCGGAAATGACTCAGAACAAGACTCCCGATAGATCCGGTTATGCTCGTCCCAGTCTTGCTTCCGCTGAAGATAGCAACGAACTTGCACGACGCTACCTCTCGTCACGGCGAACCAACTCAGCTCGCGTAATCGAGCTCTTCACTCTCACAGACAGTTCACAGGCGGCGGTCACTTCCAGCGCGCGCAGCCCGTCGTCCACGGTGGCCACCGTGGCGCGGTTGTCGTCAATCGCCCTGGCAAACGCATCATACTGGCGTTGCCATTCCTGCCGCAGGGGAGGCAGTGTCAACGCGCGGACTTCGGCGTCGACCGCGTAGGTGCCTTGACCACTGAGACAATTGAAGTCCAGGCGGCCCGCCGGTCCGGAAATCGAGATGCGCGAGTAAGGTGGTTCTGACAGCAGCCAGGCGACATAAAGGTCTACGCGGGAGCCATCGGCCAGATCAATCTGAGCGTTCCAGGCGTTCGGGCCGGCGAACGCGGCGTGCGTCTTTTCGGCGAGCGCAGTGACGCGAACCCACGGTGAGTTGTTCCATCGGCTGATGTAGTCGACGGCATGCGATCCTTCGTGAGTCATCGCCGAACTGTTCTTCAGAAAGCTTTGTATGCGACCGAAATGAATCGTATCGTCTGGATCAAACCGTTCATCAAAGACCTCTACGCGAATTCTCAAGGGTGATCCCAGCGACGAGGACAGGTGGCGAACTTCCTCGACCCAATCGCCGTAGCGAAGGACAAAACCGATCTGATAAACTCCGGCACTCTCCGCCACGATGTGCGCGAACCGACGGCCCTCGTCAACATCAACGGCCAGCGGCTTCTCGTCGAGCACGGCAAGCTTTCTCTCCAGACAAGCAACCACAACATCCGGGCTTACCTCCGGAGGCAGAGCCAGGACGACAGCATCCAGTCGCTCGCTGGCGAGCAATTCTCGCCACGCGAGATATGCGGGAACTCCTCCGGCACGTTCGCTCAACAAAACCGTCCGCTCCCGACTCACGTCACAGACCGCCGCCAAGCGAAACCGGGGATGATCAAGTATCGTCGGCAAATGGCCCTGCTCAGCCACGTCACCGCAACCAATCAGTCCGACTGAAATCATTGCTTCTCACTTCTAATCCGTGCTCGTTGTGCACACAATCTCCAAGTCTGGCCGACGATCTCCATGAATGGCGAACTTGGCCAATCGTAGCATGTGGTAGAGAAAATCGCGATGGGGAGACCTGGCCAGGGATTCACCAACGGGGCGAAGTGAGTGGTGGTCGACGTCAGGCGGTTACTTTCCTTTGGGGAGTTGTTGTCCGAACGACGGCTCCGGCGGTGCACGGCCGGGGGTGCGTCCGAATGCGGCGTCCCCCTCGGTGGCCGCGGCAGAACTTTTTCGCCAGCAGACGAAGAAGGCCGTTCCACTGAGGATGGCCACCGTGGCCAGGATGATCGCGCTCTGCCAGTGGAGCATCACCGACATGAAGAACGCGTAGGTCATCGTGAAGCAGAAGACAATGCCGCAAGCCGCCGCGGCCAGATCCCAATGGAGTTCACGACGCTGTTGCTGGAGGTCGATCAAGCCTTCGGCGACAAGTTGGTTGCGGACGACACCCCATGCACCGTGAGGACGCACCTTCAGGTAGAAGCGTCGCAACGTTTCGTTCGACTCCGCCGGGGTCAACAACGCGACCAGGACGCTCCCCACCAGACCGATTCCCAACAGCAACAGGGTCGGCTGCCAGACGCGGTTTGCGGGACTCCAGTCGAGCCAGAACCAGATGAAACTCGAAAGGGGGACGGAGATCACCAGCCCAAACAGTTCGCCCCAGATATTGAATCGCGGCCAAAACCAACGAAGCCATGCCAGCGGCAAGGCCGGGGCGATCATGGCTGCGTTGATAAAGAAGACCCAAGGACCGATGTCTTGGATACTGACGGCCAGCAGCGTGCCCAGGACCATCATCAGGATCATGGTCAGTCGAGCGACGACAATATGCTCCCGCTCGGGAGCGTCCGGGCGGACATGTCGACGATAGAAATCGTTTACGACGAACGAAGAGCCCCATTGCAGGAGCGTCCCGACCGTCGACATGAAACCAGCCAGGACCGCGGCGATGAGAATGCCGCCGAAAGCGGGAATGCGGTCGGCGTAGCGGATGACCATCATCGACCAGACACCAATGGACTTGCCGGTCTCGCCATTGGGAAGGGTCATCAGCGAATGCGTGCCGGGGTCAGTTGTCGGGTACAGGGCGATGGCCAAAATGCCCAGGGGGAGCAATGGAATCATGCGAACCACCAGCGTCAGGACGCAATTGAACATCTGTCCCAGCACTGCGTGGTTTTCGTTCCGGGCCGCCAAACAGCGCTGGGCAGTCCAGCCCTCGCCGGCGCACGGACTGCCGGCGAGAAACAAGCCGATCAGTCCCAGCGCCAACAGCGTCATCCCATTGACGTAACCGTTCGTGCCGCTGGAGGGAGGCAGGATTTGCCAAAAATCAGCGTCGCGGTTCGCCATGGCCCGGTCGAGCATTTCGCGGTAGCTGCCAAAGTCGTCGACACCGAAGTACCAGACAGCGAACGCGGCGAAGAAGAAAATGAAGAACTGGGGAATGTCGATGTAGGCAGCACCGAGCAACCCGCCGAGTAATGTGTAGGCGGTGGCGATCGCCCCGAACACCAGGATGACGGAAAGGGGTTCCCAGCCCAGCAACGGCGCCAGCATCTGGGCCAGCATCGCGGTGCCGTAGCCCAGGAAAACGGTCGCCCAACCCAGGCAGGCGTAGATGCCGTAGAATCCTCGGAAGGCGCCTGCGGCTCGTCCGGAGTAGCGAAACTCCAGCAGTTCGCCCGTCGTCACCAGTCCACTGCGGCGCCACATCTTTGCCCAGAAGACTCCGACCAACGGCATCCAGATCGGCCAGGCGATCCAGGCGATCTGATTCAAGTACATGATGCCACCGACATAAACGAGCCACACCCAGCCCCCGCCAGAGTCGGAATAGGTCGAAACGTTGGCAAAGCCGATGACCCACCAAGGCAAGCTCCGTTCGCCGATCAGAAACCCATCCGCGGATCGCGTGGCAGCCCGTGAAAAGTGGAGCCCGAGCCCGACCATGGCGATTGAGTAGATCGCGATAACCACCCAGTCGAGCAGGGTGAGCGACAGACTTGTGGCAGCGAACCCATTCACGCGCTGCTCCGATCGCTCAAGGGATCGCGGAAATTCGATAGACCCAAGAGCGACAGGGCGTCGCGATAAATCAGTTGCTCGATCTCTTCCGCGGGGAGTGAAAAGCGATCGAACTTGACGTCGACCAGCGATCGGAGTCCGGCCACTGTTTCGGCGACGGTCGTCACCGGAAAGTCGGTCCCGAAGAGGATTTTCGGCCAGACATTGTATTCATGGACCAGCATCAGGCTGTGAAACAGCTGCCAGGGGCGATAGAAAAGCGCGCTGACGTCGGCAAACAGATTCGGGTGTTTCCGAATCACCGCGACCGTCTCTCCTTCCCAGGGATGGCCCAGGTGAGCGAGAATCATCTTCACGTCGGGAAACCGACGTGCAACCGCATCGAGATGCCGCGGCAGCGTGCAGTCGATCGGTGCCTTCGCGACGAAGGTCGTACCCGTATGCAGCAGCACCGGCAGCTGGTGCTGGCTGGCGTATCGCCACAGCGGATCCAGCCTTTCGTCCTGCGGATAGAAATCGGCGTACATGGGGAGCAGCTTCACGCCGCGCATGCCAAGCCGCTGGTGTCCTGCGCGGAGTTCCCCCTCCCAACCCGGCTGCGTCGGATCGACGGAGAGGAAGCCGATCATCCGTTCCGGCGATTGAGCGACGTATGCCGCCACATCGGCGTCGTCGATCCAGACGCCCGCATGCCGGGCCTTACCGCCGAAGACGATCGACACGACCTCTTCTTCCGCCGGAAGGTTGGAACAGTAACGCTCGTACGGAGTCTCCAGGTTTACGGCACCAGCGCGCATGCGGAGGGCATCGCCGATGAACTCCTGCGAGAAGCAGCCTTTCGGCCAGCAGTGGGCGTGGACGTCGACGATCATCAGCAATCCTCTCCAGTGTGCTGCGGAGCCGCCGACAGCGGGAATTCGTCCAGCTTTAATAGTTCCGCAGCGTTTCGATAGAGAATGAGGTCAAGGTCTCGTTCCGGGATTCCCGCTTCGAGCACGTTGTCGATTCGCTCGGGCAACAACCGCCAGCCCGCAGCGCCGAAGTCGGAGCCGAACATGATCTTCTCGGGGCCCCCGAGTTCGATCAGATGAACCAGGTCGCCGGGACGTGCGCCGCAGCAGCAGCCGCGGAGGTTGGGGAGGTCGCGAATCAGCTGCGCCGCCGGGTTGGTATAGTCGGCCGATCCGGCGTGGCCCAGCACCACGATCGTCTCCGGCGACCAACGCGCGAGATCGGCGATTTGAAAGGTCGTCGAGTACGGCGGCGTTCCGTCGTGATACACCACGGGGACACCTTGCTTCGCGGCGACGAGGAGGATATCCATCATCGTGTCGCGCAGCATGCTCGACGCAAACGCCTGCAGCCAAGGGTGAAACTTCACCCCCCGGAACCGCCGATTGGCGAGACAGCGTTCCAGCTCATCGACGGCCGCTCGACCTCGCTTCGGATCAACGGTGACAAAGGGAATCAAGCGATGGGGAAACTCGTCGGCGCGGCGAAGAAGGGCGTCATTGTGCGCCGGACACTCTTCATAAAAACCCATAATCGTGAAGACGCACGCCGCTTCGACTGCGAACCGGTCGAGCGTGCGAACCATATCCGCCGCGGTATCGCACTTGATGTCCAGCCATCGCTCGTCGAGATGGGAATGGAAGTCGATAATCCGCCTCATCGTCGCCCTAACTTTCCAGGTGGAAAACCCGTTCGGCGTTCTGATGGTAAATCGCGTCCCGCGCGGCGCACGGGAGTTCGAGTCGATCGAGCGTGCGCAGGTTCACTCGGTAGCGGTTGCGCGGTTCGGCACTGCCAAACAGTACCCGCTCCGCGCCATGCCGGTCGATAATCTCTTGAATCCCGTCAGACCACAGCATCGAAGCGTCGAGGTAAAGGTTCGGCACACTACCAATGGCGGCGTTGATCTCAAACCACATGTCGGCATAGCCGCCGAACCCGGCGATCATGTCCACCGTCGGGAATCGTCTCGCAACCTCCACCACCGCCAGCACATCGGCGAAAACGTAGGTGCCTGTGCGGAACAGAATGGGCCAGCCATAATCGGCCGCCCGCTGGTAAACGTGCGTGGCGACCGATTCCGTGGGGAAAAAACCCTGC
>CAVOXY010000066.1:0-14304 GCA_963700515.1 uncultured Planctomycetota bacterium
GTAACAAGTAGCACAATAACAAGTGACAAATGCCAAATTCAACCCGTTCCCCTGCGCGCCACGCGGTAAACTCTTGGTCGGAATTCCCTGATCGGCCACGGACGGCGCGGGGGTTCTAGCAGCGACGAACATCCTCCGTGCTGGCATGTGCCTGTCGCACGACCATACTTTTCCGCGGGAGCTTCGTGGCATGAAGGCAGCCTACATCCAGCAGACGGGTCCACCCAGTTGCATCATTTATGGCGACCTGCCATGCCCAAAGCCTCTCAGCGGCCAGGTGCTCGTGCGGGTCACGGCCGCCGCGGTGAATCCGATCGACACCTACATTCGCAACGGAGCGGATTACTGGGAGTTGCCCAAGCCGTTCATTATTGGCTGTGACCTGGCCGGCGTCGTGGAGTCGGTCGGACCTGAGGTGACTCGTTTTCGCCCAGGTGACCGCGTGTGGGGCACGAATCAAGGGCTGGTAGGGCGACAAGGGACCTTTGCCGAGTACTGTGCGGTGGATGAATGCTGGCTCTACCCCACACCCGCAGGTGTCGATGACCAGGCGGCAGCCGCTGCGGCCTTGGTCGGCATGACGGCTCACCTCGGACTGTTCCGCGAAGGTCAATTGGAGGCTGGGCAGAGCGTGTTTGTGCGCGGCGGAACGGGAGGTGTGGGGTCTATGGTGGTGCAGATGGCGCGAGCAGCCGGCGCGGGTAATGGCGACCGGGGGAAGTGACGAGAAGGTCGCTCAGTGTCTCAAGCTGGGAGCGGATGTCGCGGTGAATTACCGGACGCAGGACGTGCGAGCTGCCGTGGCGGCGTTTGCTCCCGCGGGGGTGAACCTCTTTTGGGAAACGCTGCGTGAGCCGGATTTCGATGAAATCGTGAGTTATCTGGCCGAGCGGGGGCGGATCATTTTGATGGCGGGCCGCGAAGCGCGCCCCCCATTTCCTGTCGGGCCGTTTTACGTCAAGGGCTGTTCGCTGCATGGCTTCGTCATGTTCAAAGCCCCTCCCGATGTTCTCCGTCAATGTGCCGAAGACATGAATCGCTCGCTGGCGACTGGCCAGCTCAGCGCCAACATCGCACGCGTCTTTCCGCTAAGTCGAAGCGGCGGCGGCGCACCAGTTGCAGGAAGACAACACGTTGGCCAAAGCGGGAACGTTGGCCGGCAAGATCGTCGTCGTCCCGTAACCCGCGCACGGCCGTGGCGCGTCGGTCCGTGCGCGTCGCGGCCACGCCGCACCTGGGCAGTGGAGGCCGGGGGTTTGCTTCGGCACTGGCTCCGCTCGCGGTCGGCGTTTGTTGTGGTTGGTAATGTGCTTTGACACTCGCTCAGCCAGTGGCACGCTGGGTAACGAACTTCGATCGACTTGCAGGGAGGGAACGATCGCTGCCGATGCCCCACGACACTTTGGCACATCTTGCAGTGCTGACCAGGCATTTGCGGGACGTTCTCTTAAGGGAGTTTTCCGCAGCTGCATCTGGTTCGAGCTGGCGGCGACACCAGGAACAATTCCACCAGCAGACGGGATGCGGTGACCACCGAGCATTTGCCGATGCGGTGGCTCAAGCCGTGACCTGCGGCTGCTATGGATGGTACGCCTTTCCGGATACGCAGGTGACTTCCGCGGCGCTGCACTGGCTCCTCGCGCAGGCAGATCCGTTGCTGCACGAAATACTGCAGCTCTCTGCTTCCGCAGCAGACCCGGCTCGGCACTCCCCCGCCAGCCACTCACAGGCCATCGTTGCGGCATTGCAGGAGATCGCTCACTGCTTACGGCGCGAGCGAATCGTATTGTTGCGGCGCGACGACTCGGGCGTATCGCGACCGAGCCACCCAGCGGTCTATTTCTATGAGCAATTCCTGCAGGCGTACGATCACACGTCAAGACGTCGCCAGGGTGTGTTTTACACTCCCCAGCCGCTGGTCTCATTCGTGGTTCGCAGTGTCGATGAATTGTTATGTGATGAGTTTCTCCTCGACGGCGGAATCGCCGACCAGGCGACCTGGCACGAGGTGCGACAGCGGTCCGACGCTGCGACAGACGCCCCTTTGCCGCACGCGGGTCAGCCGTTTGTGAAGGTCCTTGATCCAGCCATGGGGACAGGCGCGTTTCTGCTGGAGACCGTCTCGCGGGTGCATCAGAGATTCCGCATGCGGACGCTGTCCGGTACGTCAGACAGGCAGGCCGCCGCCGATTCATGGAACGACTATGTGTCCGGCAGCCTGCTGCGGCGCGTCTGGGGCCAAGAACTCATGCTGCCCGCGTTGGTGATCGCACAGCTGGCAATGACCGCCCTGCTGGCAGAGACCGGCTATCGGTTCGAGCAACCCGGCCAACTCCATCTCTACCTGGCCAATACGCTGCGACAACCACGGATCGGCCCGGTGCAGCACGAGCAGGATACTTCTCCCTTCACCATCATCCTGGGGAATCCACCCTTCTCGGGAGTCTCCGACAATCGCCACGACTGGATTCGGCAGCTGCTGCGGGGACGTGCACCGGAGTCCGAGCAGAACGTGGCCAACTATTTCCTCGCCGAAGGCCAACCTCTGGGCGAACGAAAGCATTGGCTGGAAGATGACTACGTCAAGTTCATGCGGTTGGCACACTGGAAAATCGAAGTCGCCGGCGCCGGGATGATTGCGTTGGTCACCAATCACGGATACCTCGACAACGCGACGTTTCGCGGGATGCGCGAACAGCTCATCAAGACGTTTCCCCGGATCACGCTGGTCGATCTGCACGGCAACAAACGAAACGGCGAATGTGGACCCGCTGGCAGTCAGGATGACTCGGTCTTCGAAATCTCTCAGGGAGTCGCCGTCAGTCTTCTGCGTCGTGGCGTGGAGTGCAGCCAACACGCGTGCTGCATCCGACATGCTGAACCTGTGGGGAACGCGTCGGACCAAGCTCGGCCAACTCGCCAACCAAGCCGTCAACTCGCTCGACCTGGCGACCGTGCAGCCCCAGGCCCCGTACTTCTTCCTCGTCCCCAAGAGCGAGGACTACCGAGCAGACTACCAGCGCGGCCACCGCCTGGATGCAATCATGCCGGTCAATAGCACCGCCGCAGTCACCGCCCGAGACGGGTTTGTGATTGCTTTCGACGAAGCGGAATTGCGCGAGCGGATGGAGCTGTTCCGCCATCCTCAGATCTCCGACGAGACGATTCGTACGCGATTCTTCGGCCACTCGCGATCGCACAAATACCCGCCCGGCGACACGCGAGGCTGGCGACTGTCGGAAGCGCGTCAGAGAGTCCGCGATGACCCCGACTGGAGTCGTCGCATTCGCCCCTGCCTGTACCGGCCCTTTGATCGACGATCGGTGTACTGGACTCCGTGGATGATCGACTGGCCTCGCCGCGGCGTGATGCGTCATCTCATCGGCGGCGACAATCTCGCGATCGTCGCCCGCCGCCAGACACCGCCAGCGCTTCCCTGCACCTATTTCTGGGTCACCGACGCCGTCGCCATCGATGGCTTGATTCGATCCGACAATCGCGGCAGTGAGTCGGTATTTCCGCTCTATCTGCAGGCGGCCGCATGCGAAGACATGACCACGGAAGACGGTGACCGGTTCCCAGGTCAGCCCGGCCAGTGCTCCCCTGCGTTCCAATTTCACGGACGAGTTCATCCGGCATTGTGAAACGCGTCTGGGACTGCGTTGGAGCTGGCCGTCGACCGGCGCGAGTGACGACACGTTTGGGCCTTCCGACATTTTCTTTCATGCCTACGCCCTCTTTCACGCGGAGAGTTATCGCCAGCGATTCGCGGATTCTCTCCGCGTCGATTTCCCCCGTGTCTTCATCCCTCACGATCCCCACCTGTTTCGGGCCCTGGCAGGCTGGGGCGGCAAGCTGGTCGACGCGCACCTGCTGCGTCACCGTGATCCAGCGGCCTGGGGTCAGCCGTGGCGGCAGCCCGGCCCGATTGAACCGGGATATCCGAAATACCACGACACTTCGATCTGGCTCAACGATCACACGGCGTGGGGACCCGTATCGCGTGAGATCTGGGAATTCCGCGTCGGCACCTACCAAGTGTGCAAGAAGTGGTTGAAAGACCGTCTGCGACGCAGTCTCCATCCAGACGAGCAGCAGCGATACTGTCAGATCGTCGCCGCCATTGGCGAGACACTGGCGGTCACGTCCGAGATCGACCGGCAGTGGCCCAGTACGGCGGCTGGGAATCGGCTTTCTAAATCGAAGTGCCTTCCACCTCGCGAACTCCCGCGGCAACTTAACCACCCGCGACCCAACCCCGTTGTCGCTCGCGACGGCAGGGCTCAGCACGTCTCGCCGACCTACTCGTCTCGCCGACCTACTTTCCGCTGACACATCCCTCCGTCTTCCCGGCTTGCGTTGACCCGCTTCCAACCCGTTTGGTATACTCCGCCAATTCTGGCGCTACCCTGCAGGTCGAAAACCCCTGGTGCAAGGTTACCACCTCTCCACTTATGGTGGCCGTTGGCCGCGACCCAAACGTAGCTGCGGCGTCTCGTCGCAGCACGGCGGCAGGATGCTGCAGCCACGCACATGCACGCGTCGTGCGCGCTGAGAACTTCAACAAAGATCTCTCTCGTGAGGGAAATTGATCGTGGTCTTGCTGCCCGATCTCGGCGAGCGATATCTTTCGACGACCCTCTTCCGGAATAGCAACGGTTCGCCGCCACAGGCCGTGCACGGAGATTCCCATTTCTACTTTTTTTGTCATCCGATTTTCTTGTCCGCCGGAATTGTCTCCCAAATCGCTGGGAGGGGACGGGAGCAGAATTCCCCGGTCCGTCAAGATGGCGGCTGGTCCAGCAGTTCCCGAATCCGGGGCTCGATCTGTTCGAGTGGTTCGGTGTTCTTCAACGACTCCGCGTTCGAGCTGAACTCGTACCGGAGTTTCCCTTGGCGATCGTACAGGCGATAGAAGGGAACCTCGCCGCTAAACTCAAATCGCTCGGCAGACTGAGAACCCGCTCCCCACTTGCTGATGAGATTGGTATCGTTGGCCTTGACCGACCGCAGAAACCGAAGCGCGTCTTCCTGCGCGGACGGGTCGTCCATGCTGACCGAGATGATCGCCAGTCCCTGCTGCCCATACTTCTCTCCATACCACACGATTTTCGGGAAGTTCTTTTTGCAGGGGACGCACCAGGTCGCCCAGAAATCAACCAGCACGACTTTTCCTTGGTGCTGATCGAGGACCTGCTGATACAACTCCGTGTCGGCTACGCGTAACGTGATTTCTCCGCTGTCCGATGGCGGAGGATGGGGCTGCCTGGATCGCATCGGTTTCTGATACGACCGAGGGTTCGCTGCCGGCTATCGGCAGCAGGAATCGTCACGTTGCTGCTCGCCTGCGGGCCCGGCGCGCATCCCGCCGCGACGACAGACAACCCCAATCCGAACAGTACGAAACGACAAAAATCAGTAAGTGGCATTGTCATGCGGTCCACCAAACAGACAGATGGTTCGGACGTGACGACGATCGCCACGACTGGGAATCGCCGGCGGTGACAGGGAGCTTCGCTCGACGAAGGACCGGAAACAAACGGGAGCAGGCCACTCGCTGGCCTGCTCCCTGCTCGACTGCGGCCCTGCCGCCACTCAAGATCAGACTACATCTTGATGCCGCAACCAAAGGCTTTTGTCTCGGTCGTCTTGGGTTTCTCACCCTTCAGCAGAGCCTCGACCGCATCCGCGACGTAATGCTCCTTCACCTCTTTCACGTTCATGTTGTCGTCAAACGCTCCGATGTAAGCCACCACGGCGTTCGCATCCAAGATAAACAGATGTGGCGTTACGCGAGCGCCGTAGTTCCTGGCGGATTCGCGACTCTCGTCGTACGCATAGGGGAAATTGAAGTTCTTTCTCTTCAGACCGACGCTTCATGTCCTGCAGCGTCTCACCCTTGTTGACGTTGATGGCAACAAACTTGACGCCTTGGTCGGCATACTTCTTGGTGAACTCGACAAAGCGTTCTTCATAAGCTCGGGCCACCGGGCATCCGTCGCAGGTGAAACAAATGACGATGGCCTTGGCACCCTTGGTGTCACCGAGGGTGATGGCCTTGCCATCAACGGTCTCCGCCTTGAAATTGGGAGCCTTGTCGCCAACCTGCAGTGGCTCACTTTTTTCGCCAGCGCCGGCTTTGTCGTCCGCTCTGGCAGTCGTTGTCCCACACAGGGCCGCTGTCCCATACAGGGCCAACATGATCCCCATGACGCAAATTGCTTTGAACCTACCCATCTTCGTGACTCCTTAATTGAGCATTCAATTTCTCCCGCTCGCGGCACGGGCACACTGCCCGAAATCGCACCGCAACTTCCGCTCTGGTTCGTCGTCGGGGGCGGCAAGTGAGCGTAGCCAGGGCAGGTGCCGCTGCGTGCTGCGGCAGGATGCCGCAGCCACAAGTGACGCCAGGATCCCGCGACGTACCGGCCCCTTCGGCCACCGCCGCTCGATGCGCACTGTTGTTTCTATAGGCGTGCCGGACAGGTTCGCCAACTCCTCAAAGCTGGTGAAAATCGGAACGGGGAGCCGCTGGAGAACCCGGAAGAGCCGCCACAGCCAGAGACATTTCGGCCCGGTTCACCCGCTCGATGACCGGCCGTGCGGCGGCCAGCCTGCTCGACCTCCGCCTGGCAGCGGCTCGCCAAGCGAGACCTCGATGGCGACGTGGGAAGCGACCTGGCCACACCCTCCAGCATCTTCGCCCCCCTGGCGGAACAACCTCCTACACCCCCAACTGGACGCCACTTAACATTCTCGGTACACTGCTCACTCCGATCGACTGGCGACTTCTGCGCCCCGCTATTCCCGTCAACGGCTCGGTCAGAGCCCCATCTTGCGGCTGGTTCCAAGAGGAGTCCGCATGCTGTCACGATACCTGTTCGGGATTTCCTTCGCTCGCGGCAAACGGATTCTGCACAATGCCAAGCGACGGCGTCGACAATTCACTGCCACAGGTACGACTCGGCGGTCTTGTCTGCGTCTCGAGCACCTGGAACCCCGCATCGTCCTGTCATTCAATCCGACCGGCATGGAGCAGGAACTGCTGCAACTGGTCAATCGATTCCGCACCGATCCGCAGGGTGAGTTGACACGCTTGGTTGATCGGCTCAATCCCATCTCATCCCCCGAACGCTACATCATGGAGGAGTTACAGTTTTGGGGTGTCAGCGGAACGGCGTTAGCGGAGCAGTGGAAGAGCTTGACTCCTGTCCCTCCACTGGCCTGGAGCGAATCACTTTACAGTTCGGCGCACGCTCACAACGCCGCCATGATCCAACATGACGACCAGCAGCACCAGTTTCCGGGAGAAGAGGATCCGGGCCAACGCATGCGCGACGAGGGGTACAATTGGCGCCGTTGGGGTGAGAACATCTATGCGTTTCCGCGCAGCAATCTGGAAGTGCACGGGGGATTCGTGATCGATTGGGGAACTGGGCCGAACGGAATACAAGATCCACCCCACCATCGCGACAATCTGCTGAACGGATCCTTCCAGCACATCGGTATCGCCGTCGCCCACGTGAGTGACGACGCGGCTCACAATGTCGGTCCTTTGGTCGTGACACAGGACCTGGGCCAACCCCTGGTGGCCAGCGACGCCTTCGTCGTCGGCGCCGTATTCAATCAGATTGACGACTCGCCCTGGTACCGCAGAGACAGCGGGTACGGCCAAGTGACAATCACGATTGAGGGTACCGGAGGGACGTTTCAAACTTCCAGTATGGCGGCCGGGGGTTATCAGTTACAGTTGCCGCCCGGCACGTATCACGGTTACGCCACCGGCGGCGATCTCCCCACGATGTTGATCAGCGACGAGTTCGTGATCGGCGCTGCAAACGTGGCCATTGACTTCAAGTACCCGCGGGATCAAGCTGCACTGCCAATCGCTCAGGCGGACATCGTGGCAACTCATCTCGCTACGGGAATCGTCATCGACGTCGTGGCCAACGATGAGGCCCTTAGAGGTCACATCGATGCGGAGAGCGTCACGATCTCGACGTGGCCCGCACACGGTCGCCTGACACCGTCAAACGAGGGTGGAGGCACGTTCTTCTACGAGCCCGATAGCGATTTTCAAGGTGTTGATGGATTTGAATACCAGGTGAAGGACAGCCGTGCAATGCAATCTAACACGGCTACGGCACGCGTCCTGGTGCTCGACTTCTTCGAACACCCCTGGCACAATCCCTGGACTCCGCTGGACGTCAATGGTGACGACATCGTGTCACCGGTTGACGTGTTACTCGTGATCCATGACCTGAACACTGCTGGCGTGCGCAGACCTACCTATCCCACCGACCAGTGCGATGGTACCGCCGTTGCTGGATGTCTCGGGCGACGATTTCGTGACACCGCGAGATGCATTGCTGATCATTGACCAGCTGAACAATGCGGCCCCTGGCGGCGCGGAAGGGGAGGAAGCGTTGATGCCCCACGCCGCGTCCTCGATTCGCGACGCGGCAGCTCCCGTGACCACGGGTTTCATCCCCACCCGCGTGTGGCCCCGCGCGGGGTCGCCCTCCATCGTCGATATCCCGCGCACCCCTGCCACGCGGCAACCGCCAAACGCGGACCGCGGCAGCCACTTTGCGGCGCCCTCAGCCGCAGATTGGCGAGAAGACGCCCTGCCGACCGGCCTTCCGGAAGACGTGCCGCCGCCCCATCCCTCCCGACCTCGGAAAGATGCCGAAACCTCTCGAGATCTGCTGTTTCCCGGGTGGCCAACTTCACGGGAAGCCTGGTGGGAATGAGCGCCGGTGGGGGGCAACCCGGTGGAGACACGGCCACTCAGCGGATCCCCAACCAGTTGCGTATACCGAGTCGCGTCAGCATCCAGACCGCGGAGATCGATTCGCGGGCACTGATTTTCGACTTCCCGCGGGTGCGGTTCGAAAACACAATGGGAATCTCCTCGAACCGCGCCGAGGCTTGCTTGAACCGCCACAGCAGTTCTTCAAAGAGCGAATAGCCCTGGCTCCGAAACGACTCCAAGTCGACCTGTTCGAGCACGGCGACTCGCGTAACGCGAAATGCCCCGCTGCAGTCGCGCACGGGGAGCCCCAGCATGATGTGCGCAAAACCGTTCACCGCTCGACTCATCAACCGCCGATGCAGTGGCCAGCCGGAAGTCCCCCCACCAGGAACGTAACGCGATCCAATCACGATGTCGGGTGGAACGCTCTGTGAGTCGCGGATCTTACTCAACATGGTCGGGATGTAGGCCGGATCATGACTGCCGTCCGCGTCGAGCGCCACCACATACGTGTAGTGATGCTCTACGGCATACTGGAGCGCCGCAACCGTCGCACTCCCGAGCCCCATCTTGTGCGGCCTGTGCAGGCACTGGATGCGCACGTCCAACCGCGCCTGCTCGGCTGCCCATTTCCCGGTTCCATCCGGCGAATTGTCGTCCACAATCAGCACGTCGGCCGCGGGTAATACCGTCTGCACCCTCCGCACGACGTCGGGGAGATTCTCCATCTCGTTGTAGGTGGCAATCGTGACCAGGATTCTCTCGCGAGCAGTCATGCGGTGGGAACCAGCAGGAGGGAGACCATTGGGCACGGGACTTGGGGACAGACCGCCGGTGTGAGCATTGGATATCGAAGAATTCATGACCGCTCTACAAAGCTGGCACATCCAACTCGGTTGACAATCGACGTCGAAACCGAAACAAGCACGCTACGTCGCGCCCGCAGGACGCCTCTCCCGGACGGATTCCAACCGAGCTGCACCTGGGCAACCCTGACCGGCATAACACCGAGCCTATTCCGAACCAATTCGGAGTCTCTCGCCACGCTCCCAACACTGTCTGGGGACACTGGCCGAGCACCGTGGACCGGGCCCGCACGCAGTCACACACCCTAACAGTTATCGAGCCGGTCGCGTAGACTGGATTAACATCATGTCCGCCGCCGCGCGTTTGATCAAGCGGTGACGGCCTGGGAGTGGATGAGCCAGGCCCGATCCGTGGCCGCACAGCCGGCCGGTCGAAACGGCTAAGGAGAAAATGCCGGCTAACAGCCGGCCAGCCTCCACGCCGGGCGACCAGCGGCGGTCGGCGTTGTCCACTCCGCTCCACGCTCGTCTGAGTTGCCTCGGCAGACCGCGAGCGGCTTGATGTGCTCCGACGCAGATCCTGCTCCGAACGTCCGCGTGGTCACCCGCTGTCGACGCGTGCCTGACAATGACTCGAATCTGGCGGCACACCTGACCACAAGCCGGCAATCCCCCCCCGATGGAGGCCAAGGCGGTACGTTTCGACAGCCGGCCGCAGCCCACATCTATGGCTTGGATTTCTGATTCTGCTACCTCTCCAATGCCATCCACTTTGCTGCCGTCCTCGGTCTCCCCAAGTATCCGACGATGTTTTTGCTGGTCGCCCTGTTCCTGGTGGTGGTGGCGGTGATGTACGCCTGGGGATCACGCAGTCGTCCCGCAGAAAAAAGAAGATTCGCCGTCGCGGTTCGGTCTCTGGGTCGCGGCGGGAATCTACCGGCAAATCGTCCGCGATAGGTTAGGATCCGCCGCTGCCTACCGATTCAGCCGTTGTGACGCGCCGAGGGTCGGGGATCGTGACGCGACAGAAGGCTGCCAAGAAAGCGAAAGCGTACGATTGCACAGCTACCGAGCCCTGCACGGTCGGAACTCCGTGAACGGTGACGCAAGCGGGGGTCCGCGGCGCGAAGAGAAGCCGTGACGAGTACCTGTTTCGTCGCGACAGGCGATCAACCTACGCTGGTGGCGACGCACCCGAGCAATCGCGCACCGGAAGCAGTGAGATGGCTGGCTAGTTCCGTGGTCTGTTGTCGGTCGGCCGTTCCCAGTTGCACCACTAAGTACGTCCCGTCACCGTGGCGACCGATCAAAGCGTGCAGCAGATGACGACCAGTGCCAGTCGCCACCACCACGTATCGCGAGAGAGCTTTCAGCTGGGCCAACACGGCTTTGACTTGTTGCGACGTGACGGGCGGTCGGGCACCCAGTCGCTCGCCAAAGGGAAGAAAACGCAAGTTCCTGACCACGGTTGGCAGAACGGCAGCCGCGACCGGCAGCTTCTCCTGTAATACCTCGGCCAGACCATTCTCGCGGGCCGCGCCGAGCCGCTGACTGAGTACTTTCAAATCCGCGTCGGCATCGATCAGCAGCGTGTCGACTTCCGGTTGCAGGGATAGCTGTCGCGCAACATACCCGGCAACGTCGGCTATGTGGCTGCTGGAACCGACGCCGGTGAACAGCAACGTACCCCCTTCTTTCGCAGGGAACTCCTTGACGATGTTGTCTACGAGTCGGCGAAACTGCCGATGCACGCGTGGATCCTGCGGGCCGTCTGCCAGCCATCGCTCGTAGTCAGTCGACTCGCCTTCCAGCAGCGTCGACCTTGCCGAAAGTGGTTCTGGAGAAATCATACGTCGTCGATCCAATACTTCCTGACACAATGTCACTGCCCACACGCCTTTCTCATCGCCGTTTCATTGGCGCCGCAGATTGGCGAACAGTTGCCGATATTCCCTGCGACGTGGTGGCTGTTGGGACATGGCTATCGCACCTCCACGATTGGCATCATCCATCTCGTCTTGAATCTCCAACAGATCCCGATCGTCCCCCGGCAGCGGATCCAAGTTCTCCACGGTATTCTGCATCGCGGACAGGTTGGCGTTCTTCACGCCTTCCAGCACGGGTGGAGCTACAGGGCCCAACGGAGCGGCACGACGGCCGGCCTCAGCCGGCGTTTCCGTCGCACAGAAGGGGAGGGTGGAACTGCTGTGATCCGAGTTCGCTCGCGTCCCGGACGATCCCCCCAAAGCCGCCAATGACGCGAATGGGTCGACGAGCACTTCTTCCTGTTCAAATCGTTCATTAAATGGATTGTGGGCGTGATGAAACACCAACTCGATTTCCGGCTGGCAATTGCTCGCCGGGCGGTACTGCGATTCTCTGCTCGACATCGATGCCTGCGCTGTCGATGACCGCACTGTCGATGTCGGCAGCAGCCAGGTCCGAACAATCGATGTCCGGATTATCGAGCGGGGCATCATCGCGTGAAATGGCGGCGATCCCCGTCTCGATGCGGTCCAGGTGCGTGGTCATTTGCTGGACGGACGGTGCCACGTTGGCATCCCCCGTATCCACGATGGCCTCTTCACCGCCCCGCGTTCCAGGGAAATCGTCGTCCAGTTCGCCGAACTCCAAAATCGCGCCACTCTCTGCGACTCCATCCACCACATCGTTACCTGTCCAGGGCGACGGGAGCTGCTGCAGGTCGGCCCAGGCCTCTTCCACACCCGGCGCACGATCGGCGCACGACGGCCGATGGCCGCCAAGATCAACACGTGATCGCTCAGCTGATTGACCAAACGGGGAATGCCGTCTGTGGCACGGTAGATGGCCTGCAAGGCGTCCGCGGAAAAAACCTGCTCCGGCTTTCCCCCCACGGCGTTGATCTGGGCACAAACGTAGCCACACGTCTCGTCACGACTCATCGACTGGAGGTAGCAGCGTGCCGCAATCCGCTGGTTGAGAGACTCCAGACGGGGGCTCGCCAGACGCTCGTCCAGTACCAGGCCGGCCGCCAGGACCACGCGCACGCGGGGCTGGCCGTCACGTACCAGGTTCGTGAGCATGCGGATCTCTTCCAGCAGTCTCAGGGGCAGTGTGTGCGCCTCGTCGACAAGCAGCAGCATGCCATGAGGACACTTGTCGGTCGGCTCCAGATGATCAATCAACGACAGACGCAGTTCCCCCTCTTCGCGGTCCCGATACGGGAGCTTCAGCTCAAACAGAATATTCTGCAGCAGTGCTCGACGCGTACATAAACGGGCACTCGCCAACGTCGCGACCTGGAACCTCTCCCGCATCTGCTGTGCCAAGACATGGCAGAGAGTCGATTTGCCTGTTCCTGCTGGCCCGAGAATGACGGCCAGCCCTTGACCGCCGTCGAGGCAACGTGTTATTGACTCGCGGGCATGTTCGATCGCTGCCGCCGGATAATACCGATCGGCAATCGGAGATGCCAGAAACGGCCTGGCCGCAAACTTGAAAAACGACTCATACATTACCCAACGTACCCCCAAGAGAACATCCGCGAAATCTGATGCAATCGTTACGCACAGCGATTACATCGGCATTTGCCCCGTAACAGCTTCACTCCCGCTCAGTACCGTCAACCGCGACAGCCCGGCTACCGCGATGCCCCTGCGGCGTGCCCTAACGTCCACCGACAGAGTTTCGCCCGCTGGTATCTCAGAACCATGCGACAACCGAATCGGCGACCAGATTGACAAACGTGCCGAGCGGATTATCCGCCAGTTCCTTGGCCGCCGGACTGCCGCTCAGTGCCTGCAGCAGGAATAGCAGCACCATCACTCCCAACACCAACTCACAGACGCGGGTACTCCATCGGACCACCCGGCCCCAGATCAGCAGTCGACGCACCTGCGCCGTAGCCGGATCGAGCGAAATCTGGCTCACGACAGGAATTGCCAGAATTCCCTGCAGATCGCTCACCGTGTGGACAAACCGGTGCCGCGAAGCACTCCGCCCCCCCAGCCGATGCCGCTGCCACAGAGTACGCGCCATCAGGCCGATCAGCACGACGCAACGGCTCGACGGTCGCCCGCCGATGCGCTGCAAGAGCGTGGCGGGCCGGATAATGTGTCCGACGGGCGCCGACAAGTCGCTGACCGCGGACTGCTGCAGTGCCAGCGTCACGGACAACTCCCGCTCCGCCTCCTCCCGATCCTGAATCGCCTCGTCATATCGGCCCCGCAAATGCTGGTAGCCGACGACGTCTGCCACACAGTCCGTCCCGTGCGTCATCTCCGGCGCGGCCTGGGTCGCCACCGCCGACGCGACCTGCCCATTCTCAAATTGTGGCCAGCCACCCCCGGTCGCCCCACTCCCCCTCCTCAGCTCGTCCGCAGCCGATGCCTGAGAGTGAGACGAGGCGTCGTCTGCAATTTGGAGGTCGACTCCAATTGCCGCCGAATCTCGTCCATCTGGAGCGTCACATCTCGCACGCGAGGATGGTTCGCCGTGACGGTCTTGAGCAGGTCCTGCAACTCCGTAGTGAGCTGCGAACTTCGTCCTGCAGACGCTCCCAATCCGGATTGAACGGCTGACCGGAAGTGCTCGAAACGACTGATGAGACCTCTCGGTTCATCGCCAGAGTGGATCGATCGACTGTCCGCCCAGCCCCCTCAGCCAATTGTTCGAAATGAGCGTTCAAGGCGTCTTCCAGGTCGAACCGAGCCTTCCGCTCGTAGTGCCGCAATTGCTCCACCTGCCACTTCGCCTTGCGGA
>CAVOXY010000067.1:0-17610 GCA_963700515.1 uncultured Planctomycetota bacterium
GTGGCCGACCGGGAGATCGACCAGCTCACGGGTTGGCGGCGTTTTGGTCCTATGACATCCAGCAAGGGCTCGGGTCCCGGGACAGGAAAAAAGAGTGCCGGTCGATGTGAAGACGCGGTGGCGTCTTGACGAATTGTCGAAATCCAAAGATCCGTGGATTAGCGAGGAGGCGACCGCTGCGGTCCGGCTGCTAGCGAAATGGCAGCCTGATGCAGCTGCCACCGGTGGAGCTGGCGACCGAAATTGAACTGAGCCGTGCGGCCCCGGTGCGTCTAATACGCATGGATAGTGGCGGCCAATGGACTTTCCGCTGCAAAGGAAACTGGGAACCAAACGTTTTCTGGAAACGGCGTTTAACCACCCTTTTCTGCGATTCGCCGCCAAAGTATCACCGTCGCACACGAATCACCGGATTGTCATGATCAAAAAGGCTGTCATTGTTGTCGTTCTGATTGTGCGATTCGGCACATGCACACACTTTGCCTTTCAGACTCGATCAGGAACGCACCAGTCGCGGGAAGACGCTGGCATTGGTGGGCTGCCGGAGAACGCTACCGACATCAACTATTAAGGCAAGAAGGAAGACACACAGGAATTGATTGGTCGATGGAGCGGCCACGGCGGGGTGATCCGCTCTGCTGGCGGCGTAGGGAGGGGCTCGGAGACGGCGGATGTGTCGAAAAGGGAGTGAAAGAGGCGGTCGAATCGCACGCGAAAGAAGTTCTGGTCCAGGCGAGGGAGGACATCTTCGGTCGCGCGCTGTACGATCTCCAAGGTGATCGGACTGGATGGAGCCCGATTCCACGACTGGTAACCCCACTCTTGAATGAAGTAAGGATAGCCTTTCGTCAGGCGGAAGACTTCGTTCAAGGCAACCGGTTCAAAGGCGACACCGACCTCCTCGGCTGGATCTTGAAGGGCTTGCGCGGAATCTGCAGCCGAAAGCTGCGCCGATGTCAGGAAAGCTGAACAGCCGCTCCGCGTACGACTTGGATTCGCCCGCGAGCCTCGGAAGAATTGGCAAGCCCGCGCCGAGAAGCACGACGGGGAGCTGTTGCTGCTGAACCTTGTGCATCGCCATGATCAGTGCGGCAAGTTCCCTCTCGCTGAAATACTGGACCTCATCAATCAAGATGGCCACTGCGGTGGTACGGTTCGCGGCGGCTTCCCCAATCGCTAGAAAGAGTCTTGGCAGGTCAATTTCCAAGTCACCGCTGTCAGCAGTTCCCTTCTCGGGTTCAATGTCCAACCCGAAGGTTACGCCGTCCACCGTGACCTTGAGTCCGCTGATGAAGCTCCGAAGAACGGCGAGGCCGCGTTTGACCTGATCGCCCACGCCGGCCATTCGATCCAGTTCGAAAAGTAGGGACTTGAGATAGGGGGCAATGAGGATGCCAAGTGGCTTGTCTTCATGGGCCTCGATGGCGATCGTCAGGTAGTTGTCTCTTTTCGCCAGACGTTCAATCTCGTTGAGCAAAACGGTCTTACCAACGCCTCGCAGACCTGTCAGCAACATGCTCTTTTCAGGTCTCTTTCGCTTCACACGCCCGAGGAGGATTCGGGCCTGCTCCAAAATGGGGTCACGTCCGGCTAGCTCTGGAGGCGGCGAACCGGCCCCGGGTGAAAACGGGTTCTTTATCGGGTCCATGCAACGGTTATACCAACTTCTATACACTTCTACAAGAAAGTTAATATAACTTGGTATAAGTCGCTACCCCCGAAACCTCCCGGTGCGGAACCCTCAGCGTCACAATACGCTCTTTCGCGGATTCCCTAACTCTTTGAGGTAGCAGCGGTTGGCGAGTTCGATACCCAAACCATGAGGAACGCCCGCAGCAGGCGAAGGAAAATGATCCCCGGTACCGGACCAGCGGTTCTCACCAGCATTTTGGTGGAGCTGCAGCCCCCTGTAGAGGACGGTGCCGGCCCGGACAACCGGCGATCTTCATGGTGTACCAGACGCAATCGCCCTGGGATCCGTTCATCGCCTCGGATCGCCTTCTCGTACTCGCCTTGGGCATGTCGCATCAACGCCCGGTCGTTAAAGTCGACGGCGTCGGTTGGGATCGAAAGCAGGTTCGGACCGAGCAGGAACAATGTGATGGGGGCGAAGAACCCGGTCCACACACACATGAACTTCGTTATCTGCCACTCCTTTGCATGCACCCAACCGTAAACGAAAGCAATCACGGCCCCGATGCCGCTGCAGAAGAAGAGTATGGTGGTGGCCGTGGTCAGACCCGTCAACCTGTGCCGCATCATCTTGATCTGCATTATCACGAAGCAGACAATGTTCCCCACCAACATCGTGGCAACGGTGCCGATGATCAGCGACATCAAGGTCGTAGCAGCCATGATTTCACCTCCTGACCGCGCGAGCACGGCCCGCGTGCATGGGCGACGGTCGTCTCTGGGTTTCGATCAATCTGGATAGACGGCTGTCTTGGTCAACATGTCGTGAAAGGCCTGTCGCTTCTCACCCAGAACGAAGAAGCAACCGATGAAGATCGCGAATGCCGCGAGGTCTCCCAGAATGGCGATTCGCTCGATTCCCAATAACCAGGCAGCAAATCCACAAAGTATGGCAATGTTCCTGATGGCGGCCCGGGCAATGAGCTTGTCCAGACTCCCAGGAGTTCCGTCCTCGGACTTGATGCGTATCTTGAGAAGGCGTTTTCCGAGGGCGGCCCCGGTGATTCCTTCCCAGGGAATCCAGACCAGCAACAACACGTAGACGCCGAGCATGCCCCCCAGCAATGCGCCGAGATGCCGCCTCCGGCAGCCCCCGCGTCTGCTTCTTCCGCAGTCAGCACACCGACGCCAGCTCCAAGCACTCCGCCTAACATCGCGCCGAGGATCAATCCTCCTATGACAATGGCAACGGCGTCAATGATGGCCGCGACCAACCGGAGTCCAAAACCGATTCGCTGTTTCATCTTGATTACCTTTCGTTTTCGGTACGTCGTTGTCGGTTAGCCCGTTACCTCACTACGAGTCTTCAAATGTCTGCCTAATGTAGTAAGGCCGATTGTCGTAGCCAGCTTGTCGCGTTGAATCTCCTGATTTGGCAAATTTGTGATAGTGCCTCGGTCCACCGTGTCAAGCTGAGGGCTGAACTCGATCGGGCAAACCAGCAAATTGCCTTGCTGCGAGAAGTAATCGCGAGTTTTTCATTCCTTTTCGCGCCCCAATGCGTGGGCGTTTCCGCCTGCATGGGTATGCGGCCAGCGCGAACCAGAACGGCACGAGTGGATATCTGCACGCCCACTTGTGCCCCTCGCCGGAGCTATTGTCGAGCGAGTAAGAGGCGAAAGAGGCATTTTCCGCGCTCGTCGAATTCTGTAATGACGACACTGACTTCGTCGTGGCGCGTGACATATCGTCACGTAAGCGCCGAATCGCTCTCGGGTTCACCTATGGCGTAGTAAAGAAGATTGGTCCGTGCTCGGAGGCCAAGGAAGCGATCCCTACCAGTACGACTTGAGAAACGTGTTCCAGGGCGTGCCGTCACAATACTGCTGCGACCCCCAAGTGGCTTTGCTGAAGCGGGTTACACTTGATTGCAGCACGCTCGACAACATCGCCACGCCTTGTTCGGTGAACACCCACGGCCGATGCCGCGGGCGACGATCGCGGCTGAACTTCTTCCGGAGGAGTATCGCAATTGACGACATCAAATCCGTAAACTCTTGCTGTGTAAGTTGAAACGCAAAGTCCTCCACAACCTTGACCCGCGTAAGGCGGTAATGCGGTAGCCGATCAGTTGTCGCTCCGCTGGGACAAGCCCAGCGGAAGCGGGGGAGCGGGAAAGAATTATCCGAGCATCAAATACGGAACTTATTCTTCCCACGACCCGTGGATTCAATGAAAACCCCTTGACAGGTGAAACGTGCTGCGGGACGCTTCTTTTGAGCAACCAAGAGCATCCGCAGCCTCTTCGAGGGATGCGGGGTGATTTGCGGCTCAGCATCGCGGTCTCCTGTCGTTCCGATCGATCTGGAAGGCAACACGATAACATCAACTACACCAACATGTTTGGTCCGAGCGAAGGCCGACGCAAAAGACCGGCAGACAATCCGCGTCCGTCCTGTCTCTATCTTCTTTGGAACTTCCTCTCGAAACTCAGTCGCGGAGCCCGCGGTTGTGGATGCCTTTGCGGATCTCGACCCACTGGCCCATGTCGTCCACGACCCGAATCGACGGCAGACCCGTTTTGGCGGCACTGGAGCGGAGGTCCTCGCTGGATACCTTGCGGGAGTCGGGCATGCCGAGGTACCTTCCGCCGATCAAGGATGCCCCGCCCGGTCGCAGTACGCGATGGATCTCGTGCATCTTCTTTTCCCGTTCGCCCCAGATCAACACGGGGCCCACACCGGCGATCAGGTCGTAAGAGGCTTCCTCGAATGGCAAGGCATCGAGCGTACCCGATCCGGCAGGAAATCCGCTCGCTTAGCTTTGCCTCCTTGATCCGTTTCTCCGCCTTGAGCGACCAAGTTCTCTGAAGGATACAGTGCGGTGATTTCGAGGTCCGTCGCTGCCGCGAATCCCTGCAGTAATCCTTGCACACCGTCGTTATCGTCGAGCAAATTACCAGGCATTTGCCTTCCGTAATCGCATAGTCCGCAACGAAGCGATTGACAAGCATGTGGGGGCCCCCCTGGAACTGGTGAGCCTCCTTCGGTGCATGTGGGCCGACGATCTTGACCCACTGACCACGCTGCTCAACGACCTTCGCGCCTGGAACACCCGACGCGGCAACGATTCCTATCAGCTCTTCGTTCGAGATTTTGTGCTGCTGCGGCGTGTACAGGTAACGGCCTCCCAGAAACGCCACTCCCGTCGGCTTCAGCACACGGTCGACCTCTCGGAGGCATTTGCCGATATCGGGAATGAAGGTCAACGTGCCACGGCTGACGATCACGTCGGCATAATCGTCCTCAAAAGGCAACTGCTTGTGCATCTCCCACGACAAAGCGGGCACGATCCTGGAGTGCAGCCTCATGAATTCTCTTCTCAAACAGCGGCTTCATCTCCGGATCGATGTCCAGACCGATGATCGTGAACTTGGACCGCTTGGCCAACTCCACGTCGAGATCGCCTGTTCCGCAACCAATGTCGATACAGATTCCCTCGCGGATTCCTCCGATTTCGCCAAGCATTCGCATGGCGGTAAACGGGTAAGTGTGTTTCACCCGATGTTCCACCACCCACTCGAACGCTTCGGCGTGTGTCTTGCCCGAGGTGATGGTGAATCCCGCCTTCGATTCTGACCACAGCCGATGCCCTGTCGGGCCGCCAACAAAGCCGACGAAGCTGGCGGCTTCGGGGTGCTTGCCAGTCACGGCCGCCCAAACCGGCTCGCCGGAAGGGTACTTCCAGGCAACCTGTCTCGCGCTTTCAAGTGCGTCTAATGAAGTCTGCCCGTCGGCGTTCATGGCCATACAGAGCACCGCGTCTGAGCCGCTCTTGTTACTCGTCACCAGCGCATTCACACTGGCAGCCGGTAGAAAGCTCAGCACCACTTGAGTTTCGGTACGGCGTTGGAACTCCTCGACGATGGTTCTCAACGGTTCCTCAATCCGGTCGTCCGCAAGAACCTGGCAGGCCTCTTCAGCAGAATCGCTCCTGATGACGCTCTTGTGATGGTGATCCTCCGAACGCTCACCAGCCCGATGGTCGTGTGACGGAGACTCCGCTTCCTGCGCGGCGAGGGACATCGTGGTGGCAGCCCACGCAGCAAACAGGACAATCCACGGATAGAGTGCGTATCTCATGGTTCCTCTCCTGCTCACAGAACTAGTCATCATTTCGAGTCGCACTTCTGTAGATTGTAACACCAGAACCGCCCGAGCAGAGAAACGAAAGCGATGGTTGACGGGAAGTTCCGGACAACCGCTATGCGAACAGGGCAGTAACGCGGCGGCAGAGCAAAGACTGCTGTGCGAGAACAGGCCCTGAGACCACGGCTGGCAGCAAAGACAGCCCCTGAAAGGGGCGCGTTATGCCAGCCCCGGGCGAAGTGCCGTGGCGCAGCCACCAACGCAGCCCTGGGGAACGTCACACATCCGATCGGCGGCCGAGCGAGCGACTCTCCACGAAAGCGGCGGTATGCCGAGGCCGAACCAAGCCGCGCGTTGCATCTGGCCTTGCACTCGCGCTCGCAGGGACCCCGCGGGCGTGCCTCGGTCTCGACGACGTGCCGGTTCGATGGGATGTTGGAGGACTCGACCGACAGGTGTTGTTGTTCGTTTTCCCAGGCCGGCGTTCGGCCGCCGATGGCGACCTCACTTCGACCTGGGCTGGCATAGCGCGCCCCCTTCGGGGCTGCAGAATGTTCACAGGTTACATAGGAATGTTTCCAGGTTGAGCTACGGACTTTCCGGTTGCCGGCAACCAGCCGAATCGAATACCTTTGGCAAGCTTCTGCGGCCTTCTGAGGGGAAGGTCGCCAGGGAGTGAAAACTCCCGCTGATCAGTCATGTGCATGAACGCGTTGACAGCGATGCGCAAGCGGAGGACGGTTCTGGAGACGTGGCATGGCCGACCTTTCCAAGGTGAGGACCGCAAAGGCTTGTCCGTTTGCGATTTCCTGGAACACCACGGTTCCGAACGTCGGTGAGATGCAGTCTCCGCGACTGGTGAGACATAGGACGAAGTGGGCGACAGGGGACTCGAACCTCTGACCTCTGCCGTGTGAAAGCAGCGCGCTCTAACCAACTGAGCTAGTCGCCCGAACGAACTGCAAGCCGCTCAAACCCTTACGCCAAGCAGCTTGAGCGGTATGTTAGCCAGCGGTCCGTTTTTCCACAAGTACCCACCCGTTGGAACTGCTTCGCGGACACACGTGCTTAGAAACGGATCAAGATGAATCCCCGTGGAGCGCCGTCAAAGAGGGTCCCTCTGGCGTCTACTCGCCATCTGGCGCGCTCGACGGGGGAATCCCCACTCGTCCCTCCGGTCGGTGCACTTCTGGCAGAAACGGTCCCCAAGGGCAGCCGGTTTTTCTACGGTCCGCTCCCCGGTTTCCAGAAGCTCGCCTGCAGCTGATCGTACCATGATCCACCGCCCGGGAACGCGACACGGCTAAGCAGATGGCGCGGACCGTGATCGGCGGCCTGGAAATTCATTTTCGAAAGCAAACCGTTTCTCCCACACCGATGCGCTCGGGTGTGAACTGGCCGGTCACAAATGGGCGAAGGGACTTCCCCCGATCGATGGTTCATCTCGTGTGTAGTCGAAATCGCAGCCGGCGCCACGAGTCGTCCATCGCGAGCGGATGTGGGTGCTGTCTTGGGCTCGCTTGCACTCAGAGTCTGTGCGAAACTTCAGGAGTAGTGGCAACGTCCAGCGAAAGTCACCCGAACTTGCGTGCCGACCTACTTTTTCTCACCGCCTGAACGCGTTACAAAGAGAGGGTCCATCGCCGGTCACCCGTGCCGTGCATCGCGTGCGATGGGTCATACCCCATTTGCTCCCGCCCGCATCTTTCGAGGATCATCACCATGCTTCGTGCCTTCTCTTTGTTGCTCGCAGCCACCATGGCCAGCACTGCATCTGCGGGTTCCAACCTGGTCAAAAACGGTGATTTCGAACAAGGCCTGACCGGCTGGAGCACCTTCTGGTCCCGCTCGGGCGGCGGCAGCGCTGAACTGGCCACGGAACAGCCGCAGCAGGGAAAACAGGCCGCGCGAATCCAATACGATGGCAAAGAGGATTGGAGTTTCCCGCAGACGGAATCGCTCCGAGTGCAACCGGGCGACATCTTTGAGTTGAGCGGTTGGATCCGCATGCGCGGTGAAGGGAGCGCGTCATTGAGCGTGATTCTTTACGACGCGGAAAACAAGTCTCTCTCGTGGGATTTTGGCGGTCGCCCAATCCATCGCGGCGAGCCATGGCACCAGGTGCACACTCGCTTCATGATCCCCCCCAGCGGCGCGACTGTTGTGCCACGTCTGATGGGGTACGGCGCTGCCGAAGTCTGGCTGGACGACGTGGCACTGGTCAAGACAGGGACAATCGAGCAGTTGCAGGCACGCGAGTTGCCCGCGACCATTTCCATCGAGTCACCGTCGCTACGCGTCACATTTGCCCCACCCACGGCGACCGTGCATGTGCTCGACAAACGCACCCAGCGCGAGTTCACACAGCAGCCGGGCTCGACACTGGTCGTACTCGGCGCCAGCAGCCAAGACAACCAAATCACCTTCCAGCTATTGAAACCGGACGATGTCCTGACCGTGGACGGCACGATCCGACTGGAACCAGACGCCGCTGAATTCGTCGTCGAGCTGACCGGCAAGGGCGAGATGCGGCAACTGCTGTCGTTCCCCTTGCCCTTCGATACACGTCCAGGTCAGTTTCTGATCGTGCCGGTGAACGAAGGGATCAGCTATCCGGTCGACGATGCTACCCTGCCGACCATGCAATACCATCTGTTCGGAGGACACGGCCTCTGCATGGGGTTCTGGGGCTGTACCGATCTGCAGTCAGGCTTGATGGCCATCGTCGAGACGCCGGACGATGCGCGCGATCGAAATTCCGCGACGCGACGAGCGTCTCTGCCTGGCTCCCCAGTGGGATGCTCAGAAAGGCCAGTTCGGTCCCGCGCCGTATCCGCTACATCGCGCTGGACCAGGGCGGGTACGTCGCCATGTGCAAACGCTATCGCCAATACGCCCAACAGATCGGTCGTTTCAAGACGCTGGCAGAGAAACGCGAAGAAAACCCCAACGTGGACCGACTGCTTGGCGCGGTCAACGTCTGGTGCTGGGATCAGTCGGGAGCGGACATGTGCGAGGAGATGCAAAGACTCGGCATCGAGCGGATTCTCTGGAGTTGCCGCAGCACGCCCGAGCTGATCCGGCGGATGAACGAGATGGGCGTGCTGACCAGCCGCTACGATATCTATCAGGATGTCATGAACCCGGCGAATTTTTCCAAAATCGGCTACCAGCACCCTGATTGGACGAGCGAGGCCTGGCCCCAAGACATCGTCATCCGCGAGGATGGCTCTTGGGCTCACGGTTGGAGTGTGAAGGGGAGGGGAGGGGAGTGGTACGATTGCGCCGTCCTCTGCGACCGATTAGCCGTTGACGTACGCCAAGCGACGGATCCCGCTGGAACTCCAGACCCATCCCTACCTGTGCCGCTTCATCGATACCACCACAGCGTCCGAATGGCGCGAGTGTTACGATCCTGATCATCCGATGACACGGAGCGAGGGCCGCGAGTTTCGCATGGACTTGCTCGGTTACGTGAACAAAACATGTGGCCTGGTCACCGGCAGTGAAACGGGGCACGATGCCGCCGTCCCGTACGTGCACTACTTCGAGGGCATGTTGAGTCTCGGTCCCTATCGTGTCCCCGACGCCGGTCGCGATATGCAGCGAATCCTGACCGATGTGCCCGAGCAGGTGGCGAAGTTTCAAACCGGCCATTACTACCGGCTGCCGCTGTGGGAACTGGTCTACCACGACTGCGTTGTCGCCCAGTGGTATTGGGGCGATTACAACAACAAGCTACCCGCCCTGTGGGATCGGCGCGATCTGTTTAATGCGCTCTACGGCACGCCGCCGATGTTCATGTTCAATCGCCGCGTCTGGCAGCAATATCGCGATCGCTTTGTCCAGAGCTATCAGGCGACCACTCCCGTAGCCCGCGCCACGGCATGCAGCGAAATGACGGCACATCGCTGGTTGACCGACGATCATGCCGTCCAGCAGACCGAATTCGCCAACGGAGTCGTGGTGACCGTCAATTTTGGCGACCAGCCCTATACGCTTGCCACGGGAAAGGTTCTTGCGCCGATCTCTCAGCAGATTGAGAATCTCGACCAGTGACGAGTCCTGCACGACGGTCGCAGCAGTAGAACGGAATTCATTCCGTTTGGGCAGCTTCCATCGCGTCCCACTTCCCCAACGCAAAACGGATTAAGTTCCGTTCAGAAACGGAATGAATTCCGTTCTACGGTATGCGCGAAGACACCTAAAGAGGGAATTCTCACTTTGAGCCACTTCGAGCCTGATAAGATTGCAACAAGTAACAAGTAACAAGTAACAAATGACAAATGACCACATACCTCAGCGTGACCCTACCGCAACTTATTTTTCCGAAACCGGCTTCGAAATTTCTTCGGTCGGCGGCGTGTCGACAGTAGCCTGCACGTCCGTGGTCAGTTGTGGTTCGGCCGGCGGGGGCTCAAAGCGAGGTGCCGTAGCCTCGTCGTGATCGTCGAAGTCGCCGTATGTCGACTCGGTGTACGACGGACTTTTCGCGGTTGACTTGTAGGAAGAAGAGTTAATCGCATCTTTGATGTTGATCTGCGATTGCAAATCGGTCAGTCCCTTGCGGAACTCGCGATAGCTGGCGCCCAATGACTTCGCCACCTCCGGCAACCTGCTACCGAACAACAGCACCGCGATCACGCCGATGATCACCAGTTCCTGCATGCCCATTCCAAACATAGCTTCGCCTCACGCGCAACTTGAATTGATCGTCTGTTCAACAACCGGCTACAGAGTCATTCTGTTGGCATGGTCCCGCTGCCTGCAGGACCTGATTGATCTTCCAACGGGGTATTCAACAGCTTGGCTGCGAGCAGCGTCATGGCTCAGCCCAGGCCCACACCCAGACAGCTCGTTAGAGATCGCCGAAGTTCCGCTTTCTCTCTCGATATCCATGGTACCGCTCAAGAGCTGGCCGGTTCAGGGCCATGTCCGCCGTCGCCTGCTCGCACCGTCCTCGCCACCGGGCACGTGCCAAACGCACCGAGCAACCAAGGAGGATCGAGCCGCACCGCTTCTGACGGATCTCCAACGGGTCAGTCCACGCTGATCTTCTGCTTCTTGCTCGACTTCGACGGCAGCTCGTCATCGTCGTCATCATCATCCCCGGCCACGCCGTGCAAGCCCTCTTTGAACTCGACCACGCCACGTCCGAGCGAACGCATCACTTTGGGCAGACGGTTCCCAAACAACAGCAGGATGATGAATCCAATAATCAGAAGCTCGAAATGCCCAGGCATCCCAAAAAAGCCTAACATAGCAACGCTCTCGCACACAAAAAGGAGGGAATAAGTTGAGTGGGGTGCGCAAACAGGCGGCGAAAGCGGGTGGGCAGCCCGGAAGGGCGTCACCTGGACCAACCAATGCACTTCGATGAAACTCCCCCAACAGCTCAATTTTACTGGCCCAGAGCCCGCTGTCAAACCGTCTCTGTCAGGTGCCAGTGCTGCAGCTGTGTCCCACGGGCCACTTCCCAGGGGCCGGGCGAGGGGGAACGCCCCTGGAAGCAAGGGAAACGGGTGATCCTGGAGCCGCCAAACTGGGGAAGACCCGGCTGACCTGGTCGGCCAGCGGCCGCAGTCAAAGTCGGCCACACATGTCGCGATAAAAACTTGCCATTGATCGCATCCAGGCATCGTCCCATCTCTGTTCCACACGTACCTTCAGCCCCATCGGGTTTGTCCCGGCGGACTGCGGACTGGCCGGCTACCGCAGATCAGCCGCTAGGTGTGCCGGCCGAGGCGGGTGTCCAAAGGCAAAACGGCACCGCGGCCGAGGACGCAACAGGCTGCGGTTTGATTCGGTCTCGAAGGCCTGCCGGTGTGATGGCACGTTAGGGACTCGACCGACGATGTGTCCTGGTGTGAGGGTAGCTGACCAGTTGTGGCTCCGCCGGGATAAACCCGACGGAAGCCTGCCAGGTGGATATGCGGAATGCGGAGTGCGGAATCGACATTGCACCCTTCACGCGGTTTCTCATTCCGTATTGCGCATTCCGCATTCCGCGATCCCGATTCGTGCCCATCGAGCGGTCGGTGCCATAAATATGCGCACACCGTGCGCGCATGTTCATCGACTACGCGGGCCCTACCCGCAACCCAACGTGACTGCGATCAGCGGAGCGGGCGTTCGGTGGGGATGGCTGTCAGGGGCAGGTAGCGGTAGTACACTTCCAGACAAAGGGTTGCCATCGACGTACTGTAAACACGACCGCCGTAGGAGCCCCAAACCGTATCCGGGTCCCAACTTCCGGCCAGATGGCCATCGGTGCGCTGCAATTGCAGCACTTGCCGCTGCATGGCCGTATTCCACCGCTGCCAGGGTTCCCCTTGGATTTGGAACATAGCCAGTGTGCCATAGTACCAATAGTACAGGTTGGCCTGTCCCGCCTGAGGTAGTTCGCCCATAAGAAAATCGGCGGCTTCCTGGACCAACGCGTCGCTGGGAGCCAGATCGAGAAAATACCGGCAGACCAGTGCTTCGGCCGACATGGGCCGCGAGGCTGGTGCACCGGGCTTGTAGCCTGCCAGGCCACCATGGATACCGCGTTCACAGCGTTGGAGGAAATGCAGCATGCCTTCTCGCGTTTCCTGTCCGATCGGGATCCCCGCCATATTGGCACTTTTGAGGGCCATCACCTGCCAGCCGAATTGACTCATATCGCCCTGATCGGCTGGCTGATAGCGCCAGCCGCCGGTGGTGGGATGTTGCGATTGGACCGTGTACTGTACCGCTCGCTCAACGTACGGCTTGATGCGCACGTCGCCGGTCAATGCCAGTGCCTCGCTCAACGCCAGCGACGCCATGCCATGGCAATACATGCGGGCATAAAGTCGTGCCGGTCCCGCCAAATTACCATCTTCCGCCTGGCTCCGTAGTAGATACTCCAGGCCACGCTGTACGTTCTTGCGGTACGTTCCTTCCAAGTGCGTTTGGCCGTTGGCCAGAAAGGCCAGGATTGTCAGGCCGGTGATGCCGGTATCGGCCTCGGTTCCCGCACCTTCCCGATCATGCCCGGCGATCTTACGTTCTATTCCCGCCCCCCAGCGACTGGCATCCCACCTCCCATCCTGTTCCTGCTCGGCCGCCAACCACGCCAGCGCAGCTTCGACGGCCGCAGCGGCCTTGGCACTTCCCCCCAGCCCCACCGCCACTTCCTGGCGTTGCGGGATACTGCGCAGACGATAGGCTTCGGGCAACGGTTGCCCATCGCCGAGCCTTCGCGGCGCGTGCGAAATGGCTGCATCAATCAGCGTCGGAGCCGAGGCCACAATACCGGTCGACGCGCCGCTGTGCGACGGCAGCGCCACCAACGTGGCGCCGGCATCGCCGGCGGCGCGAGCCAGGTCCTGTACCATCCCCGCACTATCCACGCTCGCCGATCCACGATTCTCGGACTGCGACAACTGGTCGGAGTTGCTCATCAAGGCCTCAGCGGTATCCGACCTCGTATCGACGTTGGCCAATTGTTGCATCCGCGATCCCATGGCAAAGATCTCGGTGGGCAACTGCGTCTCGGTTTGATGAGTGGTCGCTCGGCTCACCACCGGCATGGTCTGCATGCGATCGGGTCCCTCGAGTTCGGGAACGGTCGGCACGGTAGATTTATTGGCCTGCCGCGGCACACTCGGCGACTTCGATGGGGGCGGCCTGCACGAGTGACTGGAAGGGGCGTGGGGGCATCGGGATCTGGTGTTCAGCCAGCGGTCGGGTCGGCTCGCTGTCGGGGACTTCGTCCTGCGGCATCACCGCCGCTCCCATCGACCAGGGCCCCACCTGGAGAGCCCGCGAGATCGTGTCACCGTCCACCGTCATCCGCTGCGACTCCGCCGCTTCCGGCTCGGTGGTTTCGCCGGGCAGGAACTCCTCCCACGGATTCGGCTCCGCTTTCTCATCACCATCACGCGGCGGCCGATCGGTGGCGACAAACGACAGTTGGATGGCTTCATCACCACCCACTGGCGCAGGCGCGTCGAGCAGGCGCGTTCCGTAGGCGAAGAGGAAGAGGAGCACGTGAGCGAAGACGGAGAGCACGACACATTTTGACAGCGGCTGCGCCTGGCCCCACCGAGTGCGCATTAAGACCAGCAGGGCGACGGTCAAAATCGCCACGCCGATCCAGATGGCAATGCCGAGGGCTCGGTTGCCCTCGAGCGCCGCACCGGTCGTGTTATTGGCTGAGCAGCCACGCATGTGGACTCATGAATTACCTGTTTCGTTGCGCCAGGCGCACCGAGATCCCCATATCGGTGATACCCGCCTCGCGACACGCTCCTAACACCGTGGCCACATTCTGAAACGCCCCCTCGGCGTCCCCTCGCACGACGACCCCCAGTCCGGAGTACTGCTGCCTCACGGCACTCAACCGCGCCGTCAGCTCCTCGAGCGTCACGAAATCACGATCCAGTGAGACGGTACCGTCGCGGTAGACGTTGATCACGCGTTTTTCGGGGGCGGGGGCGAGTGCCCCCGTGTCCTTGACTTGGGGGACTTTCAACGCCAATTTGCTCTCCCATTCCGCAAACTTGGTCCCCACCATGAAGAAAATAATCAGCAGGAACACGACGTCGATCATCGGCGTCAAGTTCAAGGTCGGCTGTTCGTCTTGGTGTGTTTTGAGCGGCATAACGCTTCACTCTCTGGTATGACTCAGGCCGTCCCTCAAGGCACCGGCCGCAAATTGTCAGGCAAAGGCGACGTGGGAATAACACCTTCCAGTGCCGCACGCCGCTCGGCTCTCGCGTCAGGCGGCTTTGCGTGGGCCCTTGCGGGTCGCTTGAGATTCCGCAGAGATCAAATCGACCACCTGCTGGCCCAACGAGTCAATGGTGATGATCAGTTGATCCACGCGGCTGATGAAATACAGGTAGGCAATCAGGGCGGGGATCGCCACCGTCAGTCCTGCAGCCGTGGTCAGCAATGCTTGGGCGATCCCGCCCGCCAGCAGTTCGGGACGTCCCATGGCACCCGCCGTGACAATCGTGTTGAACGCACTAATCATTCCGAGCACTGTCCCGAGCAGTCCCAACAGCGGACTGATCGTGGAGACGCCATTGAACAGCCGCACGTAGCGGCGCAGTCCGTTGGTGACACGTTCCCCGGCGTCAATAATGGCCTGCTCGACTTCTACCGATGGGCGTCCCCATTTACGAACGGCGGCCCCAAACACTTCTGCCACCGGACTCTTGTTCTCGTCGCACAACTTCAGTGCGTCGTCGCGCGAGAGCTGGCCTTCACGCAACTGTTCGAGAAATCGCCGCACGAACGGTCGCGGGATCACTCGTCCTTTGCCGCAAGCTGACGGCCCGCTCAAACACGAATACCAGCAAGATGAACGAGCAGATCCCAATCGGTATCATCAACAGCCCACCTTCGCGGAGGACTCCCAACAGACTCTTCGTGGGAATCGCCGCGTCGCTCTGACCCGATTCGGCCGGTGCCGCTGAGCTGGCGATTTGCGGTGGAGTTGCCGCCTGGGCGTCAGCCCGATTCGCGACAGTGCAGAAACAGAGGAAGAAACAGAGGAAGAAACAGAGCCTGACGACCGCAGAGGGTAGGGTCGCCCGCACACAGCAACGCGCTCGATCAGTTACCATTCGGGTCCACTGCATGGCAATTCATCCCAGACTAGTTTTTAGGGTTGTTGTTCCATCGCTCACCGCGTGCGCCATCAGCTCCGCTCGTTGCTGGGCCACGCGCAGACGCTTCACTGCCTCTTCTGCGAAGCGTGTTTGAGCGTAGTCGTTCACGATCCGCGCGTACAATTCCATCGCTTCGGACCAACGTCCGACCATCTCGTGGCACTTGCCCGCCTGCAACAGCGCCGCGGCTTGCCAACGTGGGTAGGCGTAGAGGCTCTCGACGCGGTGGTACGCCTTGATCGCCTGGTTGTATTGTTTCTGCATGAAATATGTTTCACCGATCATCCACTGTGCGACGGCCGCCGTTTCGCTGGCGCGACCCGTCTCGGACCGCATCACTCGCTCGTAGGCAGCGCGAGCCTGGTCGAACTCAGCGCGGCTGGCGTGGAAGCGGCCCAACAGATAATCGACTTCGTGCTGCTGCGTGAACTCAGGAAAGCGTTGGGCGATCTGCGCCGCGATCTCATGCGCCTCGTTCCACTTCGTTTGGTGAGCCAGGACTTGGGCGCGTCGCAGAGGAATCATGGCGACCCACGCATCGCTCAGCTCTGCCGTCTGCTGGTTCAGCTGGTCGAACAGCGGCCCGGCCACGTCGTATTGCTGCAAGCGGTAATGCGATTCGGCCAACCAGTACTGGGCTGGCAGTTGCTGGGAACTGGTGGGATGCTCGTCCAGTAAACGCTTCATCCATCGCACCACGTCGTCCCAACGCTCCGTGGCAGCCGCCACTTGACCGCGCAAGTAGAGCGCAAAGGCAACCATGGTCGGCTCGGGTGAACGCTCGATGATCTCGCCGGCCAGCTTCTCAGCTTGCTCGTATTGCTTCGCACGCGCGGCGCGCTCGGCTAGCCGATACGTGACGTCGGACCAGTACCGGCTGGAGGTGTATTGCTGGTAGATTTGTTCAAAGACTTCATCGGCTTCACTCTCACGGTCCAGGTCGACCAAGACCCAGGCCAGTTGATAGAGGGCGGTGGGCCGTTGATCTGAAGTGGGATATTTCTCCAACCACTGACGCAGTAACGGCTCGGCTTCCCGATCTTGCTGGAGCGCATCGAGAATACGTGCCGCCGACAACATCGCGGAACTGACGTGCGGCGACTGGGGATAGCGATCCATCACCAGGCGGTACATGGCCAACGCCCCTTCGGGACGCGCTATCTTCTCGAGCGATTGACCGCGCATCATGGCTGCCTCGGCGGCCAGTGGGCTGTCGGGAAACCGTTTCAACAACCGCTCGAATTGCACTGCGGACTGCGTGGCCCCGTCTTCTCGGGTCCACTGCAACCACGCCAGCCCCGACATTCCTTGGGCCACGTATTTTTCAGGATGGCCATCCTGGGCCAGCTCCCGGTAGAGCCGCTCGGACAAGTCCCGTTGTCCCTTACTGTATGCCAACTCCGACAAGTATTCGATCGTCGAGAGATACAAGGCCTGATCTGTGTGCTCGCGCTGCATCTGCGAAAATACGCGTTCGGCTTCTTGCCAGCGATCCAAGCGCCCACAGGTGACAGCCAACTGAGCTCGACACTTCTCCACATCCGCGCCGGCGCTCTCCGATGCGAGATACACCTGCAGTGCCTCGATCGCCTGCTCATAATGCTCCAGTCCCAACAGGCGCTGGCTCGCGCTACCTTGACCCCATCGACGAGTTCGCGGGGCTCCCCCACAGCAGACAACTGGTCCAGCAGGTCCAGTGCTTCCTGATGCCGCTTGGCGCCCAAATAGGCCAGTGCCAGGTAGTAGCGAGTGGCGGTGGTCGCATCGGACGTGGCGGAATGGCCATTCACAATCGCCGGCATGGGAGCTTCGTTCGGCTGGACCGCCGGAGGCTCCGTCGACTGCGGTGCCGTGAGCGGATCGGTCACGAGCGGTTCGAGTACCGAAATCGCTTGCTCGTACTCCCCCTGTTTCAAATGAGCGCGGGCGGCCGTCTGCCGAACCAGGGAGAGTAATGGGCTGTCACCATACTGCTGGGCAAATTGATCAGCCAGCAAGTGCACCTGCTCGCAATCCTCCCGTTGCCAGGCCAGTTGCACCAGGGTCTGCAATGCATCGTCAGCCCAGCTGCTCTCGGGGTGCTGAGCCACGACACGTTCAAAGTAGCGTTGGGCGGCGGGCAGCTCTTGATTGCGACGCAACGCGTCCCCGGCGGCAAACGCCATGGCAGGCATCAGCTCGTGGCT
>CAVOXY010000068.1:0-19353 GCA_963700515.1 uncultured Planctomycetota bacterium
GCTAGCCGCTTGCGGGATCCTGTAGGGTGTGACAAGTCACTTGGGCCCGACACTAACCGGTGTCAACAGACCGATCCGCCACTGAAATTGGCCGTAGCTGTTGCCGGCCTTGTTGGCATCGAGCATGCCCTGAAAGACAAACCGCAGGTGGTCGGGGTCGACGGTCAAGTGTTCATCAAATCCGTCGCGAATCAGTTCGCCATGACTGATGTTGTCGGTCCACGGCTCGACGTCTGGGGCCGGACGAATATTTTTCCAACCCGGCAAAGGGGCTTTCGGCCGTATCGGCGACTGGCGTCCATGGGCCGTCCAGTCGATCGGCCAGGTAGGCCTTGTAGTACCGGCGGCCGTTCTCTTCGATGATCGTCAGGTACTGGTTCAAGTCCTTGAGTCGATAGGTGTGGCTGGCTTCGAAGATCGTGGCCTCGAGGGCAACTTGGCAATGGTCAAAGCCGTTGGGAAACTCCTCCAGGTTCGTCCACAACCGCCACATCTTGCCGTTGAGGCTGGTCAAGAACAGATAGGCACGTGATCGTCGCAGATGATCCAGTAATCGAGCCCCCCGACCTCGCGCGGATCCTCACTCCCACCGTCGAGGATCGCCTTGGCACGTGTCCACGAACTCGGGATCGGCAATGTTAGAAGTCGTCGAATAAGCAACCCACATCTTCTTCGAACCGGGCACTCCCATCTGGTAGATCAGATACCACTGCTTGTGCGGTGTGAAGTAGAAGACCTGCGGGGCACAGTAGTAGTCGCTGTCGCTGACTTTCAAGATGGTGCGTTGGGACCTGTCGGCCTCTTCCCATTTCTCAAAAGAGCAATACTCGATTGCCGACCGCCCGGGAAGTTTGACGGTCATGAACACGTGCCACTTCCCCTCGAAGAACACGATCGTCGGATCCTTCTGGGCTCGGCTGGGATCCTTGTCCCGCTTCTCCGGAGCAATCAGCGGCGCACTGTAATCCCAGCGCGTCGGAACCACGAAGGCCCCAGCTTCGCCGCTCCCCGATATATCCGCCTCACTGGCCAGCCCTCGAGCCAACCCCAAGGTGTTGAGCACTCCCCATGACAGAAGAGCAATGCACTGAGCAATATTTCTGGGTACCAAATTCACGGAAGCGTCTCCTTCGTTATCTAATCGCCAACTCGTCAAGGTGCCAACTCGTCAAGGTGCCAACTCGTCAAGGTGCCAACTCGTCAAGGTGATTGTTCGCCTGCTCATCCTGTGTTACCTGCAATGGCTCCATAGCGCCGGGACACAGAGTCTGAGCATTCATCACTGCCGGCGTTCTTGCCTGAGCCTCTGCAGTTCTCGGCGCAGTGGTTCCCAGTAGCTACGGTCCGCTTCACGCTCCCTCATTTCCTCATCATGCAGGGCCTGCTCTAGTAGCTCTACCCCCTCACCGACGTGTTGCAGGAGCGGACGAACTGATTTCAGACGAGCGCAGTCGGCAGGATACCGATGTGCCACTTCATCCAACAGCGATGGTGTGCGCAATTCGCAGAGCCAAAACTCTATTTGCTGAACCGTCGGACATTCACGATTAGTGAAGTAGTTTCCTTCGACCAATCGTGAAAGCATGGGCCAATCCTTGTCACGCTGTGTCTTTTTTGCCTGAACCAGGTCTGGTAAGGAGAGGACTTCCACACTTAGGTCTGCCAACTCAAAGGTCGAGCGTCGGGCCCATAGTCGCGCAAACAGAGCGACACCGCGCATCTTGGACATGACATCGATCCGCATGTCCCTTGCATCTGGATGTTGGCAGCGAAAATGCACCGCGAGTCCCATCGCCAGGAACTTGGGCTCGTAAGGAGGCACGGCGATACACTTGGCCTGCAGATCAGCCAACGCGTCGTCTAGACGAGCCAGGTTGTCCGTGTCCGACAGTATCGCGAAATCGGTATCGCGGCTAAACTCCGCTGCGCCGTAGAGCACGCAGGCCTGTCCGCCCATCAGCAGACATTTCACGCCACTCATCTGCATCGAAGAAAGGACTTTGCGAATCGGGTTCCGGATCAAGTGTCCCTCCCAGGACGAGGTAAATTTCCCACAGTCGCTCTGACTGCGCCCAACGCTCTTGAGGCGTCATTAAATACCACTCGGCCCATTCTGGGTCGCAAATTTCGTGAATATCGACCATCTTCGCCCTCCGGCGCATGCGCCGGAGTACCACCTCACGGGCGTAATAGCTCACGGCGTCTCCATTGTACGTTGTCCATCGGAGCATCGCCATCCACATGTCCGAACTGGAAACCGCAAGCCACCGAACCAGGGCTAATCAGTCGCTTCTTGAAACAACCTTCTTAGTGCATCGGCGGCATCTCCGCTCTTGTCGAGCGAGAACCACCTTTGGGAATTGTCACCCATTGATTTGACTGAGATTGCCAGAGGTGCAGGTAAATCCCCCACAAGACTCTGATCGTGGAGCACCAGCAGGAAGAAACCACACGAGTCTTCCGCCGAAATCCAGGTCGGAAGATAGAGCAACTCAGCTTCACCAGCGGCGCTCGTCCAGCGTGACGCCTGCCTGGTAATGTCAAACGGAATGGCAATCTTGTCGGCCACCGTCAGCTGAAATCCTTCGGTCTGGGGCTGGCTGAGCCATCCGACTCCGCCCGTGAAACAGACGGCGATGCCCTTTTTGCCATCTGTCTGGGACAGGTCATCGGCAGAGGTTTCGCCCGTCTTCCACGTTGTTTGCTGTCCGGATTTGGTCTGTCTCACGATGGGTCGCGACTGGGTGTTCCTGCCCAGGTAATCGTACCACGCCGATTCCTCGAAGTCGGAGTGAGTAACGCCTCCAAACCCATTCTTCGCTCCCAGCGAAAGCGCCCGCATACGCTGGACGATCGATTGCTGCTGCGCATCCATGGCCGCAAAACTCTCTCGAACATTTTTCAAGACGATCTTCCCTGGACCTGGATGCACAAAGATTCCGGGGCTCTCTTGCTCTGGGGAGGTCTGGAAACGGTCCCCTAGCAATGTGTTAACCGCGGTAACCACTTCATCTTCCACCGCATCACTAAAGCGACTCGGACGAAAGTAGTAGAGCATGGACGAGTCGGGCTCGTAGCCTCCTTCACGCAAGACGCGGCGTGATGGGATGTAACAGGGCACATCGTTACTCCAGCCATTGACCCAGATCCTGCGCCAATCGTTTTCCGTTTTGATCCTGACGGCGTAGTCGACACACACTTCGCCGGGAAGAAAGACAATCGCCAGTTCGCGCCCAAACTGCCAGGTCGTAATGTCGTACTTTAGATACGGGTCAAGGCTGCCGCGTCGCTGCAACTGCTGCAGCATGTGACGACCATGAATTCCCTCCGATCCCCTCAGGGCCGCGCGTTCTCGCCAATAGGCTTCGTCATGAACAGATGCGTAAGGCAGCTGGATGGAGGCGGAGCTGGACTCGAGTCTCTCGTTCACTGGCTGCAACGATCCGGATGCCATCAGGCGTTGAACCTCGCGGGCAACTTCCTGCCCGTGTTGTTGTGCAAAGCCAGGAGTACCGGTTGGCTGAGGCCCCACGTCGGCACCACATCCGATCGTGGTCAAGGATACAGCACCGTCACAAAGCTGCTCGATCTCGTCGTTGGCAAATCCCGCCCAGTCACCTCCCACATAATTCCGGTCGGCGAGGGTCGTGCAATGGCAGGCATAGTTGGTCCAAATCGCGATGATCTTGCCTTCCGCATCCTTGGCAACGAGTAGCGGCAGACTATGATCAACCGGGCCGTCAAACTGAAACCCAAAGTTCCGCCACACTCCATCCGCTAACAGCCGTCGGTTTCCTCCAAAGGTGACGGTGCCCTGCCCCCACGCCAGCGAACCATTAGCCTGGCTGGTCAACGTCTCCTCTGCCAGGGCTACCAGATTGTCCTCCAGCGACTTGGCGTAACGCTCGACCGCGTCCCAATCTGCCTCACTGCATCGCTCCGCCCAAATCCCCGGCGCGAAGCCCGGCAGTGTAGGAGCATTGTGTGTGTGCGTGGAACAAATGACAAAACGGGACCGCTCGATTTCTTGGAAGCGCTTGACTCGCTCGTAGACCCGCTCGGTCATGTCCGCGGGAACGCCACAATTATCGACGGCAATCACCAGATGCGGGTGGTCGGCGCCAATCGCCAAAGCTCGAGCCCACAGCTTCGTGTCGATCCCCTCGCTCGGCTTTGTCCGACTGCCATAGCCGGTCAAGATCACCGGCTCCGTCGGCGTCACGTCACGTTTCGCGACTCCGATCTGCCACTGCGCCAGAGCGGGGCCCGCCAACGTCACCATCAGCACTCCAAAGATCGCCAGTCTGGTCAAGCTATTGCTCATCGCACCACCTCCACGGGATCTGCAAATCGAATGTGCATTGCCTTGGACACCATACTCCATCACACACCGTAACGGATGATCAAATCGGAGGGCCTACAGTTAGGGAGACTGGCTCAGGACAAAGTGGCGCCGTCTGACGACTCGATTGTCATCTATTATCCACGCTCTGGCGAGCGTGGCTACATGGAACCACGAGGCTGGCACCGGCCGGAACATCCACGGTGGTACTGAATTTGCCGAATCGCGGGGTATGAGGAGGCGACGTGATCGTGCTGTGAATTGGCACATCTGTGGGATTATGCACCTCCAGGAAGGGTGCACGGCCGGGGGCGAGACCGTCACAGACAAGCGTCAGCTTGATTGCTTTGTGGTCGCTTACAAATACGTTGCCGGCCCAGATCGTCGATCCGTTATCCACATTCTCCTGAAACCAGGCATCTCCTTCCGCCACACCTAAAAAACGAAAGAACGGACGAGTGGTACTATACACTGCCACACAGCCATTATCGTCGATTCCGCATAGTCGAATTGGCAAGTCAATCATGGTGGAGTGTGGCTGCACTCGGAAACTGGCTTCATGATCGGACGTGCCGACTGCAAGGAACATCTCGCTGCCGAGCAACTTGCCCACCTCAAATGATGTGCGGACGGCAATTGAAGCGTTCCCCAGACTGAAGCTATTGCCAAGTTCTTCCAGCTGGGAGGCGACTGTTTCTGGATCGACCTGTTGTCCACCCAATGTCGCCATGGCGAAACGGTAAGAGATCTGGTCACCGGACCGAATCTGTTGCCCCGCCTCACCAAGCCCCACTTGCAGTTGGCTCACTCGTCCCGTGCTCGGGTCGGCCACCAGGCAGTAACGGAATTGGCTGCCGGAACCGGCATAAAACACTCCATAGGTATCGCACGGAGCCGCGGTGATAAACCCGCCTGGCGCGATCGAACCTTCCCGCACGACGACCTTGTCCCGTGGAATTGGCAGGACAAGCGACCCTTCCTGGGCATCCTCGACCAGCAACGTATTGGCCGTGGCTTCTCCAGAGCCACTTGGTGAGAAGTAGAACAACATGATCGGGACCGAACCGGCCAACGTGACGTCACGTTTGAATAGAATCTTTCCTTCATGCCAGACCATTCCACCGCGATAATTCCGCGCCCCTTCACGCGCCCGCCGATAGTCCCAAGTGATGAACATGTTGTTGCGATTCTGCAGATAGTAGCTCCGATGGACACGCTCAAAGAGCTGATTCTGCTCAACTACGGCCGGCACGCTGGTGCGTGCCGGTGTATCGCGCGTAAACGAATCATACGGTTCCACCATCGGTCCCATGGTCATGTCGCAGATTTTCACGTCGTTGCCCGGGAGCGTAACGTCCAGGATCTTCTGCAGGATGCCGTCGTGCGACGTGATCGGATACTGTTTCAGCTGGTCGGTCGTCATGCAATCGACCGGCCACGTGCGGAGTGTGACTTGCTGAGTGAGCGCAGCGGACGTGTCGTAGCCTCGAATACTCTCGACCGGCATTCCTTGGTAGCCTTGCACCGGTGGCATCATCTCGTTGCGATCGGGATGCCAACAGAGCCCTACACCGTTGAGGAAATTCAAATTGTCGCCGCAACGTAGCAGGCTGGTCTTGTAGCAGAAAAGCAGAATCTCGTCGGAAATTGCCTTGCTTCCCCGCGTGTCGGTCACCTCCAGCGTGAGTGAGTGGTCTCGGTCGTGCACCAACTCAATCTCCTGATCGAACGTTTTCGCGCCTCCCGCCAGGAAGCGACGCACGAGCCCGTAGTCCGCATTGTGTACCCGCACCTCTTGGATACCGTCGGGCGAACTCACTCGGAACCGACAGCGAGCCCGCTGGCTACCTCGCACCTCCAACGGAAAATCGTGCTGGGTGTTGATCGCCGACCACAACTCCACCGTCGGGCCGCCAGTCACGTAGGGATGCGCTGGATGTGAGAAGCTGGCGCAGCGAGTGTTGAGCCAGTCGCGGATAGACGGCAGATCGCGGCCTCCGGTCGCACAAAGCCTGGCCGCGCCATCAACTTCGGCGGGAGCGTAGATACGAGTATACGAGGCCGGGCTCACGCGTCGCACGTCGCGCAAGGCATAAAACCACTCGTTAACCTGGTCGTCGACCAGCTTGCCGCGAGCGTAAACGTAAGGTGGCACGCGGAAGAACCACCACATATTCGCCGGATGTGCCTTGGTGCGCAAGTTGCGGTATGTGAGCAGCATATTTGGCGAATAAGCACAATACTCCCAGTACTGACCGGGATTGTGCATGACCTTGCCGTCCCACTGCAGCAGCGCCGGCCGCTGCTCGTTCGTTTCACCATACGCGCGCAGAAAACTCGGCTGAGGAAAAACGACTCGTTCGGACCAGATCGCCCAACGATTATCCAGATCATCCGTAAACTCGACACCAGGACAGGCGTAGAAATCAGCAGTCGACTCCCGCTGGCAGTCACTTTTGAGCTGATTGAGCTTCTCGGGCGTCATGTGCTCGAGGGATTCATTGAACACGATGAAGGACAAATGGGCCGATTTCGCCGCCGCGACGTACTCGGCCACCGTTCCCGTGCCATCGCTCAACTCGGTACGGGCACCTAGAATGCCGCGCACTCCCTCGCTCGGTTCCGGAAATTGCACTTTGTCCCAATCGAGTCCCTTGGGAAACTGCACGGCAGTCACGGCGTCGGTTTGAAAGGTGCCGAGCTGCTGGTTGTCACGTGATGTTTCCGCCAACCATCGCAGGCCGTTGAGCACCAATCGCCCACCGTCGCTCGGGAGTCTGGCGGCCGCGTTCCCGGCAGATTCCACGATCATGTTCCAGCCAGGCACGCCGTAGTTGGCATGCACGCTGCGCACGGCACACTCAGCGCCATCACGCGGCCCTTGCCGAAACTGCGCACCGCCACAATGGGCGGCGCACTGTGGAATGTGCCGACCTGACCGTAGTCAACGACATGTTCGCGACTCACAATATAGCTCTGCGCACTCTCTTCGCCGCCCACCAGTACTTGCCACTCGCCTGAGAGCCTCAGGGCTACCACACCCGGCGTGTTCCCGTTGTGGTATTGTGGCAGGCAGAGGCGCGTGACTCCCTCGGTCACGGGATGCCCTTTGGTCACATTTTCGGTCCAGAAGAAACCTTCCGGCGAGAAGATCGAGGCGATGGGGGAGATGAAACGACGCTGTTGGTCATAGACTCCCTCATGCAGCATTTCCACACCCAGACCTTGCAGAACGAGGTTGGCATAGTCCTGGTCCTTGTCACCCGGATAGCGGACAGCTTGCAGGATGAGCAGGATACTCCCTCCCTCGTTAAGATACGCCTCCATTGCCTGGCGGGCGGTCGCCGCCGTGCGTTGTCGCTGCGGCCCCAGGTCCATAATGCTGAAGTCGAACGGCGTATCCACCACCATCACGTTGAACCGGCGCAGTAGTTCCAGAGTTCCACGTTCATTGGCTTGATCGCCGAAGAACTTACGCCATTCGGCCAGCCCGAAGCGAAAGCCGTTGGGAGTTAGTACCCGCGTCGCATACGGATACGAATCACGCTCTTCAGCGTAGTACCGGTCCGCGTCGACCATCAGAAAGCCGACGACCGGCTCCCTGGCAATGGCCAGTGACAAATAGCTCAGTGCCATCACGGCCAGGATGACGCTCTGAATCATTTTCATCGCCGCACCAGACTTTCTACCTATGTGGAACGGAATTCACTGCGTTTATGCAGTATCCATCGTTTTCAATTGTGCCACACATAACCCGGAACTTCGATTCCACGGCGAAAACAGTCCCCCACCGTGTGCAGATCCCACCCGATACCCTCCCGGGGCAACGTCTCGGACTACATCCTCAATGCAAGACCGCTTTGCGGCAGTGATGGGGGACAAAAAAATAGGATGACAAAAAAATGCAGGCCGCGATTCGCGGCGCGGACTTATTGGATCCACTCACGGCCACAGACTCCTCTATTTTGCCAAATCCAAATTGTGTTTTGCCATACTTGAAGCAACGTTTGCCGCCCCACTGCGCAGCAGGTCTACTGGCAACTGGCCTCAACACCACGGTATCATCTCAAATACCCGTTTGCCACGCCATCGACCTCTGGGACCGGTTGCCGCCAAATCGGCCTGTTTGGCGAGTGGCAATGCCTCAAGTATTTTGGAACTGGGCAAAGAATCCGGAGCAGCCACAGTGACACGGACGGGTGGTTTTCTGGTACAACTTCAGTTGGAACGTCCCGCGGGTCAGGAACCACACACCAATTTCAAACACGCATCATCTGTGGAGAAAGCTCTGATGAAACGTTCGGCAATTGCCTCATGGGCCTGTCTCTTCCTGTTCACGGCAGTATTTGTCGGCGTCGCCGTTGCTGAGGAGACGGCGCTCGACGGCGCGGCGGCCCGCAAGATCTTCACCACTCCACCTCGCCAGTACGCCACGGCGCCTCTGTGGGTGTGGAACGACATGCTGACCGAAGAGCAGATTCGCGGCACGATGCGCGATCTGGCGGGTCAGAAAGTGATGCAGGTGTTTGTCCACCCACGGCCCGGACTGATGACGCCGTACCTGAGCGACGAGTGGTTCCGGCTCTGGAACATCGCGCTGGACGAGGCCGAAAAGCTCGACATGAACGTCTGGATCTACGATGAGAATTCGTACCCATCGGGATTTGCCGGCGGGCATGTTCCCGAACTCATGCCCGAGTCGCGCGGTCGCGGGCTGGTCTTCCGTGACGAGAAGCAGGCACCGAAGATCGAACCCGACACCGTCGCGGTCTACCGGGTCACGACCCGATGCTCTGGAAAACGTCACTGAGCAGCTTCGCAACGGGCAAATCGCTCCCCGAGGCCCGTTACGTCGTGGCGTCGGTCGTGCGAGCCAGAATTCGCCCTGGCACGGCGATCGCTGCTACGTCGACCTGATGTACCCCGGCGTCACGGAGAAATTCCTGGAAGTCACGCTCGAACCCTACAAGAAGCATATCGGCCGATCAGTTCGGCAAGCGCGTCTTGGGTTCGTTCACGGACGAACCAAATGTGCGACCCGCCGGCGGTTTGCCCTGGACCGACCATCTTCCCGCCGACATTCCAGAAGCGGTGGGGCTACAACCTGCTGGACCACTTGCCGAGCCTGATTCAGCCCGTCGGCAACTGGAAACAGGTCCGTCACGATTATTTTCAGGTGGTCCTGGAGCAGTACATCGAACATTGGGCGAAGCCCTATTACAACTGGTGCGAAGACAACGGTATTGCGTTCACCGGACACTACTGGGATCACGAATGGCCCAATTGCGTCGGCGTGACCGACAACATGGCGATGAGTGCCTGGCAGCACATGCCGGGAATCGACTGCCTGATGAACCAGTATCGCGAGGATACGCACGCCCAGTTCGGCAACGTGCGGTTTGTGCAGGGAAGTGCAGAGCCTCTGCAACCAGTTGGATCGCAAGCGGTTTCTCTGCGAGGTCTACGGTGCCGGCGGTTGGGATCTGCGTTTTGAAGACATGAAGCGGATCGCCGATTGGCTCGGCGTGCTGGGCGTCAACTTGTTCGACGAACACCTGTCCTACGTCACGCTCCGTGGCGCCCGCAAGGCGGATCATCCGCAGTCGTTTTCCTATCACGAGCCGTGGTGGGATTCGTACCACGTCATGGCGCAGTACATCACACGGCTTTCGGCCGCGATGTCGATGGGCCAACAACGTAATCATGTGCTGGTGATCGAGCCGACGACCACCGCCTGGATGTACCAGGAGGATTCCACACAATCCGCCAAGCTCGGCCGAGATCGGCAAGACCTTTTTCGATCTGCTGCTGGGGTTCGAGCGGGCACAGGCGGAATACGACATCGGCTGTGAGGATGTCATGGCCAGGCACGGTAGCGTCGGCCGCCACCCAGGCGGCTACAGCCAGCGACTCAGCGAAGTCATCGCGGTGGGTAAAGGAATCGTACGACACCGTCGTCTTGCCGCCGATGACCGAGACACTGCGCGGCGAAACGATGAAGCTGCTGGAGGAATACGCGGCCGCCGGAGGCCGAATCATTTCGTGCGGTCCACCACCAGCGCTGGTGGACGGCCGACCGTCGGATCGCGGTGCCAAACTGGCCGAGCATGCCGGCTGGAAGCAAGTCGACCCGGCCGATGCAACACCATTGCTCGTGCCGACTCTGGACCGAGACAACTGTGTCATTCACCGCGCCGCGGGAGACAAAGGCATTCTGTTCCATCAGCGCCGGCAACTGGCCGACGGCGAATTGCTGCTATTGGTCAACACCAGCATCGAAGCCCCCTCACAAGGTATTGTCGAGGCAACAGCCCAAGGCGTCCAACAGTGGGACCTTTTCACCGGAGCCATAAGCAACTATCCGTTCGTGATGGAAAACCGGAAGACGCAGCTTGCCTTCGACCTCCCTCCCAGCGGTAGCCTGCTGCTGTTTCTCGCCAAACAGACCGGCGAGCCGGGGAAGGTCCGTGAGGAGATAACCACGCCGGTCGCGTCCAGCTCCGCGCTGCAAATTCAACGCATTGAGCCGAATGTACTCACACTCGACTACGTCGATATCACCGCCGGTGGTGAAACGCAGAAAGACATCTACTACTACCGTGCCAATCAACTCGCTTGGCAGAAAAACGGACTGCCTCGTGATCCTTGGGATAGTGCCGTGCAGTACCAGGATGAACTGATTTCCAAGGAGTTTTCACCGGAAAGCGGCTTCGAAGTCACCTACCGCTTCACGATCGAAGGCAACGTGCCCAAGCCGCTATACATCGTCATTGAACGGCCAGACATCTACTCCATCACGTGCAACACAACGCCCGTCACGGCGGCGAAAGACTCGTGGTGGCTCGACAAAGCCTTCGGTAAGATTGACATTACCGCGATAGCCAAACAGGGTGAAAACGCGGTGACGCTCAAGGCGCAGCCGTTCACGATGTACCATGAAATTGCTGCGGCGTTTGTGCTGGGTGAGTTCTCACTGCGCCCGCATCAGCCGGCTTCGTGATCGTCCCGCCCGAGGCGCCAGCGATTGCCACGGGAATAGCTCACGCGACCGACGTCGAAGGCGTCGCCTGGATGACATCGGGCGTCGGCTTCCAACGCGATCCGTCAGCCAAGGAGGGTAACGATGGGGCACCGTCGGTTACCTTTGACCTCGGACAGCCAGTCGACCTGGCGGCGATCGAAGTCTGGAACTACAACGAGGCGGGGCTCCCCGGGCGCGGTGTGAAGAAGTTGGAGATCTGCGGTTCCGCCACGGTCGAAGGTCCTGACGCTTGGTCCATCCCGTTGGGCACGTTCGAATTGGCCCGTGCACCAGGTGGTCCGATCGGAGCCGAAACAGCGTTCGCGGAGAAGCTGCCCGTACGGGGCAAGAGCTGCCGTTACGTCAAATTCACGATCCTCGCGAACCACAACGGTGTCAACTTCCCCACGACCGAGGGTGGAACGGACGCTGCCTTTGTCGGACTGGGTGAAGTGCGTTTCCATGCAGCCGGCTCGAACGGCAAAACCACGCCCGTCGAGTCGGTAAAGATCCAGAGCGTCTCAAGCGAACTGGTAAAGCCCGGTGGATTTGATCGCGCTGCGGTTCACCTGGTCGACGGTAGTGGTCTGGGTGAGGCTGCCGTGGGCTGGAACCAGCAGGGGATGCCGTTCTATGCGACCGGTGTGGCGTATCGGCAGACGTTCCAGGTCGATCAATTGGGGGGACGGTACAAAGTCTCCGCCTCACGTTGGTACGGCAGCGTGGCCAAAGTAGTCGTCAATGATAAACTGTGCGGGCAGCTTGTCTCGCCGCCCTGGGAAGTCGACGTGACCGATGCCATACGCAACGGCGAGAACAAGGTGGAAGTCATTGTGATCGGCACGCTCAAGAACACGCTAGGTCCCCATCACGCTGGCACCGGTGTCGGCTCGGCCTGGCCGGGCATGTTCCAGCAAGGACCGGAGCATTCGCCGCCCGGCAGCGTCTACCACACGCATCGGCTACGGGCTGTTCGAGCCGTTTGCACTACTGCGCATGGCAGAGTAGAGTCTTCCACAGGACACAGATCGCTTGTTTAACCGCACGTTCCGCAGGGCTGCGCACTGCAAGCCGGCAGCCTGCCAGTCAGCCGTGTCCCCCGACGCGCGGACCTGCGGTCCAGCGGTTAAACAGTCCGCAGGGCTGCCCGCTGCAAGCCGGCAGCCACCAAGGGCATTCTCAATACGGATTCGAAGGTGCCATCTCCCACGCCTTGACGCTCGCAATCTCTGCCTGGCCGCCATCAGCGAACAGAATCATGCCGAGACTGTCCTCACGACCCGGATAGACGCGGCGTCCAATCGCCTGGCGGTCATTGGCATACACTTCAACGACTGACTTGTCGACAAACACGCGCAGCACCAGTGATTCACCTTCCTTCAGCTCCAGCGGCGCTTGCTCCAGCACGCGCCGTCCATCTGTGCCACTGCGGGTGGAATCGCAGCAGAGTTGCTGCATTTCGGCGTCATAGTAGAGCAACGTTTCTTCCTCGCCACCGGCTGCGGCACGCACTTTCACGCCATACTTCTTGGCGGTCGCTGATTTGACAATGATCTCCAGTTCACAGCAGTCGCCCACGACACCTTCCAGTATCTTGGTATTGCCGTCACCAAGAGTAATGGAATTCCAGGTCTTTTCGCGACATCGTAGCGTCCGCAGTTCTTTCACCGGCGCCATCCGCAATGTGCCGTCATCGCCCAGCCAGAGCGAACGGGGCAGGCCGTAAACACCCGACCAACCCTTGGCCTCTTCACCAGCCGGATTGTCGGTCAACCAGGCCCACATGATCTGCCGTCCGTTGCCGTCGACCAGTGCTTCCGGTGCAAAGTAGGTGTTGTCGACCCATGTCATGCGGCCGTGGTTGTCGGGAAGGAACCGATCGTTATTCGAGTCGTAGTCGCCGACATAGTACTGGCAGCCCTTGTTGTGGCTGATAAACAGCAGCAAGTGCTTGCCGCTCGGCTTACCACCGTCGCAACTGCCGGGCAGCGGCAGAAAGCTGGGGCACATGTTGTCCTCACTGGCGTCTGTCCACTCGGGACTGCGTTGATAAAAGACACCCTGGTACTGCCAGTTGTTCAGGTCACTGGATTCGAGCAGATACAGGCGATCTCCTTGCATCGATTCGGGCGAGTCGCTTTGACGGCCGAACTTGTTCAATACCAGCAAATTGCCGGTCAGGACGTAATATTTGCCGTCCTTCTTCCAGATGTTCGACGGATCGGCAGAACCGTAGATCAGTTTCTGGCCAGCCTGGTCAACCGTCTCGGTGATTCCCCACTCGGTGGACTTGATGACCGGATTAGCATCCAACTTCCGCCAGTGGTCATAATATCGATCGCTGCTCTTGGCGATCCCAATCCCCTTATCGCCCCAAAGCATCCAGTAGGTCAGATAGGCTGTCGCATCATCATCAACGAACGCCCCGCCGCTGAAACAACCTTCGTCGCCGTCGCCGGGACCGATGGCATCCGGATGATGCCGCCAATGAACGAGATCCTGACTCGACAGGTGCCCCCATGAGAAACCAACGCCGCTGCGATTGTAGAGATACATCAAGTGATAGCGTCCATCAGCATAGAAGCAGCCGTTGGGATCTCCCGGCATGCCGTTGTCCTCGGGAACACAGAAGTGATAGCGAGGCCGATAAGGATCGCTGAGCATTTTCTCGCGCAGTAGTCGCGAAGATTGCACGACGGAAGCTGGAACAGGATCGTCGTTGGACCAGTCGCTCGGGATCTCGGCGGTACTCGCACCGTCGCCAACCATCGTGGCGAGCATCATCGGCCGCGTCCCATCCAACACCAGGCAACCGTCTTCGATTCTCGCGCCGCCGGCAAGTTTGACTTGATTGAATCTCCCTACTCGATCATAGGTCCCGGTCGTGGAAAAATCCCACCAGGCCCAAGGTTCAATATCCTCGATCGGTTGTCCTGGGTGCATTGCAGCAATCGCCGGCTGATCAAGTGGCCGGGCATAAATCCGAGCGTCGCGCACCCGTCCAAAGAAGCAGTCCACTCCCTGCGACAGATGGCGCTGACCAAGCACGACGGCCGTGTGCGTCCCAAATGCGTGCGGTTGCCCGCTCGTTGTGTACTCGGCGTATAGCTCGCCATTGCGATAGATCGTAATGCGTTGACCCTGATAGACGATCGCCATCTGCACGAGCTTGCCCGCCGCCTCAGTTTCCTTGGGCCAGGCGGCTTGGTCTTTACTGGTACGGCTGTACCCATTACTGCCGGGCATCCAAACGCGCGGCTCGATTTCGGCAAAGATCACGCCGTCGAAACGATCCATCGTCATGTCGTTGACCGTCAGCGCGGAGCCACCGGATTGCGCAAGATTCGCTGGAGACACCCACACGACAAGCGTCTTGTCCGCCAGTGGAGGATCGTCCTCAGTACCCGCGGCCAGTGTAACCATTGGAGCAAACCCGGCTAGTACAGCCATCACCCAGAATAACTGGTGTCTTCGCCAACGTGCCATGTTGGTTCTTCTCCTCATGTGAAAAGTCGCTCGGTTCATTCGCAGACACTTGACATGCACGGCAAGCCACACACATCGGCGTCCCTAATTATGTACAGAACGCGGGCAAACTGAAAGCTACAACTCGTTTTTGACGCGACCGGTGGACATAACCAAAGTGGGCGTCAAAGTGTCTGGTTCTGCAGACTTGGACGATCTGAATGATGAGGGAGTGTGGAATCGGAATAACACCCTTCACGCCGTTTCTCATCCCGCATTCCGTAACCGTTCACAGCCTCCAGCAGCAAAGGCTTGCTATTTCAATCTTACTCATACTCTTACTCATACTCCTCTTCCTCGGAAGTGGCCCAAGACCCGTGTCTATGCTGCTTGCAAAGAGGTGCATTGCATTCTCTGTTGAGTGAAGTTGTCTGTGTGAGCAGGGTAGGGGAGTAAGAGTATGAGTAAGAATAAGATTGCGTAGATGCCGAGCTCTGCGCGGTCGGAACTCCGTGAACGGTTACCGCTTTCGACATTCCGCACTCGTTCTCCAGCGAGCAGTCGGGGACAACAAAAAAGGGGGGCACAGAAGATCTCTTTGTCAGCCGATATCTTTGTCCTCACCTGCCCCTTACGCAACGCTTCCAAGCGATTCGCGTGAAGGACAAAAAGACGGGGTGACAAAATAAGTACGCACCCTGTGCGCGAGCTATGGGCTAACACTCTACTGGCCGCCGGGCACCGGAGGAACGGCAAGTGCCTGGCGATACTCCTCGAGCTGCCGGTTGAACTCGGCACGCATGGTGGCTGATTCGGGACGATCAGGGACGGCCACCAGGGCCTTTTCCACAGTTGCCACGGCCCCGGCCACGTCACCGGATAGGAATTGGAATGTGGCAAGTGTCCGCAAACGACCGGCGTCCGGCTCATCCGATAGTGTCACCATTTGTTGAGCACGGGACAGCGTCACCGCCACGTCACTTGGCGTCGGGTTCGAAAAGGCGAAGTAACCGTCACAAGCCTGGCTCAGAGTATTCACAAGATCTTGTTTCGAGGCCGCATCACCAGCTGTCGCTTCATATACTCGCGTAAAGCCTTCAATGGACCTTTCACTGGCCTCACGCCAGCGTACAAGATCGCCCGACTGCTGGTATCCCAGCATGGCTTTACCGTAGTACACGGCCAGATCCCGCTGGGATTGAATGTTTTCGGGATCCGCCGCGGCCAACCGGGCGGCAATCGCGATGGCGGCGTCGAACGACTTTGCCGCTTCCTCCGTCATTCCGCACAGCAATTGCACACTTCCTATTTTACATTGCGTAATGGAAACCGTGCGCAGGAAGTCGGTGTTTCGCGGATCGGCATCAGACAGACGCCGGGCAATTTCCAAAGCCTCGCGATAGGTAGCTACGGCCTCTTCAGCGCGATCCAAAGCCAGGTAGGTGTTGCCCAGCTTAGTCAGGCCAGCCGCAAGGTCGTGCTGTGCGGCAGCGCTGGCCGAGTCCTTGTCCGCAATCTGGTGGGCGATGACCATCGCCGCCTCAAACCGGGAGAGAGCCTCGGCCGCCCGGCCGTCCTGCAGGCAGATGTCGCCCAGTCGATCCAGGCCCACCGAGACATCGCGCTGCAACTGGACGTTCTCCGGCTCACCGGCCGCCAAACGCTCTGCGATATCAAGCGATGCCTGGTAAGCCTCACTTGCCTCGTCAGTGCGGCCGATATTGAGATAGACACGCCCGAGCTTGTCATAACCGATCGACAAATCTCGCAGCGTCTGGGGATCGTCGGGCTTCGCGGTGGCATCCTGGCGAGCGAGTTGCATGGATTTCTGGAACGCTTGCAGGGCCGCATCGTGTCGACCCTGTTGCATGTGGAGGTCACCGAGGCGATCGTAACAAAGTGCCAGGTCACGACGGGCCGTCGCGTCGTCCGGTTCCTCGTCGTACAGCGATTGGGCGATGGCCAGAGCATCGTCAAACAGCTGAGCGGCCTGAGCGGTACGTCCCAGTTGCAGGTCAATGCGCCCAAGTTTGTCGAGTGCCAACCACACATCGCGGCGAGATTGGCGGTCGTGGGGAGACTGGCGGGCCAGTTCCCGCGTAATGTCCATGGACCGGTTATAGGCATCCAGCGCCTCTTGTGATTGGCCCAACGCGATGCGGACGTCGCCGAGGCGATCCCATGCCACAGCCAGATCGCGACGATAGGGAGTAATCTCGGGATGGGACTGTGTGAGCTCGCGCGTGACTTGTAGACTCTCCTGGAAGGCGGCCAACGCACGCTGCGTATCCCCCAACAATAACCACCGGTCACCGATCGAAACCAGATTCACCCCCCGCTCGCGACGCGAAATGCGTATCCGGTTCCAGAGCCAGGATACGGTCCAGCAGAGCCATATTCTCGTCCAGAATTTCCCGGGCTACCGGGAGTGCGCCGGGAATGCTGCGCAGTGCAGTGGGACATCATGGGTAAGCTGGTTGATAGCCTCCAGAGCCAGGCGTTTCTGTGCCACCGCGCGATCCCGTTGCCGCGCTGCTTCCCGCCATTGGTAGGCGGCAATGCCGCTAATCCCAAGCAACACAGCGGCCACTCCCGAAGCCAAGACCGCAGAGAGCCGAAAACGGTGGGCCCGCAGCCGATCCACTTCGCGTTGACGCTCCAAGGCCTGAGCGTGTTGACGCTGGTCGTGGCTCCGTAAGGCCTGGGCCAGTTCGGCAGCACGTGGCCACCGATCTGCCGCAGCCTGACAAACACACCGGCGAATGTCCGCACGCAACACGTCGCTCGACAATTGAGATTCCCAGTCACCGGTGAGCGGACGGTCCAGGTCGCCGACCGCGATCTGATACAGAGTCAGGCCGAGACTGTAAATATCGCTCTGCGCGAGGCCTTACCACCATGGCGCACTTCGGGCGAGATGTAGTCCCAAGTCCCCACCACACCGTCATCGTGGGAGGTGGAGATACTCTTGAGAAATTCCGGATCCTGGGCCGCTCCCAAACCAAAATCACTCAGTTTGGCCTGCAAGGCACCATCCTCGCGACGCGTCAGCAGAATATTGGCCGGCTTGATATCGCGGTGAAAAATCCCGGCCGCGTGCACCGTGTCCAAAGCATCGGCAATCTGGGCCACGACATCGAGCCGTTCGGCCAGAGGAGTCTGTACGGAGAGCCAGTCGCGGAGTGTCGGCCCATCGACGAATTCCATCTCCAGGTAATGCGGCGGACGTTCTCCCTCGGTCACGTCGTACACCTCCACAATGTTGGGGTGGGCGTAGCGACGGAGGCGTTTCAGCAGGCGGGCTTCCCGCTTGAGCGCCGGTAAACGGTCACGTTTGAAACAAAATTTGAAGACTTGGAATGACTTGTCGCTCAGATTGTATGCCTTCCAGACTTCGCCGAAGGCCCCTTCGCCAAGCTTCTCGCTGAGCAGCCAATTCGACTCGGGCACGACCACACCACTCGCCGGCCGCCATCCAAGTTCCTCAGTTGCGGTTTCCGCCGGCCAACCCTTGGCCGACGTGGGCGGGGGCACGAGCAGCGCAAACCCTTCCTCACCGACCTCACATACTTCGTGACTGTCCTCGACTCCCTTGAAGCGGTATGGTCCATGATTGCGCCACGCCAAGGGTGCGAAATCGGGAAAATCATCCGTGTTGAGAATTGCCCGAGCATCGTCGAAGACCGCCCGACTCAGCAGGACCTGATCGCCCTGTGCCAGATCCATAATCCGAGCAGCCGTGGAAACCTGCAGACCATACACGTCGAACTGGTCGGCTCCTCGGCCATCCATTTCCAGCACGACTTGTCCCTGGTGCACACCCGCTCGCATGGGCGGGACGTCCGCTAACGCCCGCCGCTCCTGACGCATGGCCCGCTGAGCATGAAGCTGCAAACTTGACCGCCTCCGACGGCGCCGCGAAAACGATGAACATCGAGTCACCCACCGTCTTGATCTCGCGCCCGTCAAACTCCGTGAGCACGTGCCGCATGAGATGGTAGTGCCGCTGGACCAGTTCCGCCGCCCGGAGATTGCCGAGTTCTGTTTGCAGCCTGGTTGATCCGACAAGGTCGCTAAAGAATATCGTCAGCACAACCGTCTCATGTGACTGGCGAAATCGCTCTAACTCCTCCCTGCGCATTGTCACTCAAGACGATTAGCTCGTCGGGTAATGCCGCACCGTGAAGTAGATGCTTAAACGAACTGGATCTGCGTTCAGCCATGGGGATTTCTGCGGAATTGCTCGCCTCTGGTCCGACGATGCCCTTCAGACCTAACCTCGTATCGGCCCGACACACATTATAGTACAACCATCGTCACGGACGGAGTAGAGTCCTGTGCTCATAGCCAGGGGGCCGATAATCTCGAAAGTACTCCCACATCCGATCGGATGCCGAAATATCCATCGATTTACTGATCAACCTGTTCGGCTACGGTACGCCCGGCCAAGTCTGCCGCCAACCTCGATTTCGACCAACACAACTGGAACAGGCTTCTCGCCGTTGAGTTTCTCCGAAATGTGGGC
>CAVOXY010000069.1:0-40361 GCA_963700515.1 uncultured Planctomycetota bacterium
CGGCTGATCCGCCTGCTCCCAGCCGTCGTAGACTGGCACGACGGTTGTTGGATGAGCACCCAGGTTGGACCAGATCCCGCTGTAGAGCCGCCCGCCTTCAGCATCGACCATGACGTGCACGGCAGCCTGGCTGAAACCTTCTTGGGCGAGTGCCGAAACACGTTGCTGCAGGCGCCTCCTGATCCAGTCCAAATGCGACCCGACGCTCCTCGTCATCGGCCGCCACGGGAGACCAGAGCAAGGCATAACGCGTTTCCTCCTCCTGGCTGCCGGTCGCTGCCGGATACCCGAGCAACGTCACAAGGCAGCAAACCGTCTGCGGCGGTGGCGGTTTCAAGTTGCGTGAGCTGCTCAGCCGTAAGGTCTCTCTCCAAACGCCACTTGCCACCATCGCGAGTCCAGACGACCGCCACCAGCAGCTGATCGGATGCCGGTAGGGTCGCACACGCGTCGGTCGATAGCCGGCGGCCTCCAGTGCCTCAGCGACACCAGTGAACGCATCCCAAGGCAGATCTTGACAGAAGGCAAACCGGTCGGCGAGCATCCCGTGTCGCGGCCTCGATCGCGACCTGATTTTCGGGAGGAACTTTGTTCCAGGCCGGATCCAACGGCGGATCGTTCCATGTCGGCTCAACCTCGCTGGCCAAGACGGCTCGCAGCGACCTCGACCGCCGCAACGACCATGCTGCTCGAGTACGGGAAACAGCTCTGGAAAACGTTGCAAGCATCTCCGTCCATCACCAGGGTAGCCAGTGCGTTGACGTCGTTCTTTGCATAGTCGGCCAACAAGGAGGTGGCCAAGGACCGCGACAATTCGCGTCGTTGCGGATCGACACAGATCTCGGCCAACGGCGCAACCAGTCGGTCGGCGACCGGCCGCAGTGCTTCCTGCCATCGCCCCGATGATGGCTGGATTCACCGCAACCAGCTGGTCGGCCACTGCAGCAGCAACCTCCTCCCAGTGGGCATTCTGAGGCTCGTAGCATGGCCAGCGCCGGCTGCCGGCAGGCAATGTTGGGACCGAACTTGTCGCCGGGCCGGTCAACACCGACCACAAGCGGTCCCGGATGAGGTCCTTGTGGATGCTCAGCGCATCACGAATCACCGGGAAACGCGCGGCATCGGCGCGCAACAACTGAGCGTACAGATACTCAACTTGCTCTGCGTCGCTGGCTTGCCAGTGCCAGGACTGATGTGCAGCTTTTCGATCGAGTCGTCCTCGCATTGCGCCAGCCGCTGCCTCAACAGGGGTTCCGTCCAGCGTGCGTTCTCGCGCACCTGTTCGGCAATCTCCGGCACCTGGGCAGTGTCGGCGTTGACCAGGGTGTTCACCAGACCTTCGGCCTGCGTGATCTTCTGTTGCTGAAGAACCTCTCGTCGAATCGCGAACGCCGCCACGCCGGCTGCCGCCACGAAGAGTACTGCCAGCCCGATCCGAGCCGATGAAACCGGCTTGCTCGTCGCATCATTTCCCGTTGTGGTTCGGTCCAGTTCTTGGCTTGGGTAAAAGTTCGAATCTGGGCGAACTCGGCCAATGAGGGGAGGTGCCGACGCTCCGGCCTGGCGTTCCATAACGCCGACCGTTCGGCCAATCGCAACTCAGCCCGCCCATGTCGCGTCTCTTGCTGTTTGCGGGTAAGCCAATCGCGCAGCGACGGGATCAAGTAGTCGTGAGTGAGTTGATAGTACTTCTGAGTTGAGTGTTTGCCCAGGGCATCTCACCAGCACTTTCGGACGTGGCACCGGAGTCCGATGTCGCGTGGGAATCGACGTCTGTGCTCGTTGGAACCGCAGGTGTGATGAGACGGATCTCGGCATCGAGAATCCGGATCAGATCCTCAAATTCACCCGGACGCTGTGCGTAGCCGGACGCGTTCAGCAAGGCCTCGCACGATTGCCTGCTGCCCTTAATGTCGCTGCCAGCCTCGGGGAGCAAGGATTGGAGGACCGCCTGTGCGGCCTGTTGGTGATAGCGGTGAGCGGCTGGTGCCGTGGAGGCGCTGAAGGTCTCTTCCAGAAACGTGACACCCAGCCCTTCGGTGCCACCGACCTGCGCAATGGTGGCGGTCGTCCAGGGCTTGCCCTTGAGCATGTCGGCAAACAGCGCCAATCGGACGCAGATGATCTTGCCGTCCTGCGCGAGCCCCTCGACCGCTCGCTCCAGAAAGACGTTCTGTTCCTTGGACAGCTCCGCCCAGTATCGGGCAGCCTCCCGTACGCACGGCCAAAAGCGGCCAGCACCTTGCGCGCATGCAGCGGGTCGAACAGATCGACGAGTGCACTGTTATGTCCTTCGAGCAAACGGATCTCCAGGTCGTGCATGAAGCGACTGGCGGCGACCCAGAAATCATCGCGCACCAGCACCACGCATTGCAGGCGACCACCATCACAGTGCCTCAGCGCCTGTACCAACTGGCGTGTCCTGTTCGCCACGGTGAGCATGCAGCCATTGCTCGAACTGGTCCAGCACGATACAGACCTTTGTGTCTTCCGGGACCCACAGATCCTTCGCGGATCCCGGCCAGCACTTCGGGCAGCGCCACAGCGTCGGGGATGGCCGGGAAACGGCGTCGTAGCCCCTTGAGCAAACGCAGCTCCGTGTCCTCCGGTGCCGCTTCCAGGTACATCGGTACGACGTGCGGTGCCAGCCGGGGCAGCAGGCCGGCCTTGACCAGGGAGGACTTGCCGCAACCGCTCGGCCCGTAGATCAAGCCAACGCGGAAGGTCTTGTCAGGATCGGTCTGTTCGATGCGCCGTTTCCAGAACCGGATGCTCTCGGGCAGTCCGTCACGGTCCCGCGCACCGGGGAGCAGCTTCAGGAAGAAATCCGCATCATGCTCGTCGAACGAGCGCAGTCCTTTGGGCACAATGCTGGGTGCTCGTCCGCTGCCAGACTCTGCCAGGCCGAAACCTGCCGTCGAGCCGGCTGGTTGGGAACCATGCGGTACACTGTCGGAGCTCGCCACGCCACGCGTCGGCTGCTGGCCAGCCGTGGGTGCTGTCGGCTTGACCGTCGCATGCTGCAGCGACCACGCCTCCAGGTCCTCCAGCAGTTCGATCGCCGACGCGTAACGGTCGGTCTGACGCTTCTCCAGGCACTTGAGGCAGATGCGCTCCAGCTCAGCAGGAATCTCCGGCTTGACTTGCCGAGGTGGCTTGGGATCCCGGCGTTTCACCTCTTCGAAGATTTCAGCCGTGTTCGCTCCACCGAATGGGCGACGCCCGGTCAGCAACTCGTAGAGGATGACTCCAATACTCCACAGGTCACTCCGCCCGTCGAGGATGTGCGTCAGTCCGCGCACCTGCTCCGGCGACATGTACTCTGGAGTGCCGCAGACTTCACCTTTGCGCAATCGCTGAGCACTTTCGTTGAGGGCGAGTCCGAAGTCGGCCACATGGGGACGACCCTGCCGGTCGACCAGCAGGTTGGCCGGTTTCAGGTCCCGATGTACGAGGCCATGCTGGTGAGCGCACCCGACCGCCTCGACGATCTCCTTGATCAGCGAGACAGTAAGTTCGAGAGATGGACAATTGGCACGCACCCAACCGGACAGATCCTGACCGTCAATGTATTCTTGTACGATGTACACATCTTCGTCGTCCTGTTGCACGTCGTATACGGCAACCAGGGCCGGATGTCTCAGTTTTGCCGCCGTGCGGGCTTCCTGCACGAATGAGTGCTTGTCTAACGACGATGCAAATCGGTCGACACGCGGCACCTTCAGGGCCACCAGACGATCGAGCTGCGGATCGTGGGCCAAATAGACCGTTCCAAATGTTCCCATTCCCAGTAAGCGGCGAATGGTATAACGGCCAATGCGTTGACGCGGCTCGCCGTGGGGCGAAGGCTCTTCCTGCTCCGCGACGCTTGCCAGACGCGGCGTCGACACGTCGCCCGTCAAAGATCGTGTCCGACTCCCGTTGGGGAGTCTCACCGTCGACCAGCTCGAACGCGGCATTGACGGTCTCTCCATGGTCGGAGAATCGACGGTGGTATTCCGCCGGCGCGGCACTTTCGGCTGCTGTACGACGCAGTTGTACTTCCAACGCAATCAGCGCGCGCAGGCCAGCCTCGCGAGCCGCAGTCGGCAGTCGAGAAACGAACCCTTCAATCCGCTGACCGCTCTCGGATTTCCAGGCAGCGGCAAACTCCTCGCACACTCGTGCTATGGTCGCCTCCGGAGGGCGAGGATTCGGTTCTGACGCGTCCCGGTCGCTCATGTAGGCCGTTCCTCCCAAACCAACGAAATCCAACTGAGCTTCCAGTTGATTCTAACTCAACGCCCCGCGACACTCACCGTCCCAACAGGTTCACGGCCCGGACGGTACGCGTCCGTTCTTCGATTTCGGACGGCAAGTGCCCTTTGAACCAGGCTTTGGCCCGATACGTGAATTCGTCACCGCGGGGCTGGAAATCGAACGGAAGTTGGTGCGACGCAAGCGGGTCGTTGCCTCGAGTGGTCGAGTGGGGGTTTTCGTGGCAACCGGCGCAGGACTTGGTTTCTCCTGGCCGCGGATAGATCCAAGTGAGCTGGTTACCCACGACACGTCGGTCGCTGTCGAGTACTTGGTGATGAATCAGACGATCGGCGGGGACTTCCACAAAGAAAGAACCGTCGGGGGCCAGCGGAGCGGTCCCCAGGACACGGGCAAACGTGCCGCCGTGATTCTGCCAGACCTCCCATTCGTTGGTGTGCGTGCTGTGGCGCGCGACCATGGGGACTCCTTCGATCAAACGAACGAATCGGCCGCGGATTGGCACGTCTTTTTCCTGGGTCGCGAAGACCGACGCACAAAGAAAACGGCCGCTATATCCGCCTCGATTGGCCTCCACCGGCTGGACCATGGGGGACTGCCGAACGAGGACCGGACGGGGCTCGAAATCGGCCGTCGCCGGGTCGTTGTAAACAAGTTCGCGGTCGCCACTCCGAGGATCGAGCCGGTAGAGTCCCAGGTCCACTTTCTCGCGATCCTCTTCCTTGAGCGTTGCGGCACAGAGCAATGAGCCGTCGGGAAGCGGGAAAGGCGTCGTGTAGGCCCATTGCTTGAAGTCGGGTGTGATCACCGTTTCCGTGTCGCGCCGGGGACCGATCAATACCAGGCCGCCCTGTGTGGATACGACGATGTGGCGACAATCGGGCATGGCTTGCGGTTGGGTCATCCGCAAGACGCGATGGGTCAACGGCGCTTCCTGCCCATCGGCGGGCGTGCGGGGACCGTGGTCCAAGTCGCGCCAGAAGATGCGACGTTCGGGTCCATAAAGAACCACGTCCTGTGTTCCGTCCGGGTGCATCGCGTGAAGCGTCAGTTCCGTCTTGTTTCGCGAATAGAAGACCTCCAGACGGCTGAAGACAATCCGCCCGTCTGGCAATAGGGCCGGCTCGTTGTCACGACCGATGTTTTTCGAGATGGGATGCATGTCGGTGCCGTCGGCGTTCATCACGTAAAGCGCCGTACACGGGTAACCGTGGTACTCGTCGCGCACACCCGTGCGGCTGGAAGCGAAGACGATTCTTCCGTCCGGCAGGTAGGCAGGGCCGACGTCGTGATAAGGTCCATCGGTCAACTGTGCGAGGCCAGAACCGTCGATACCGATTCGCCAGAGGTGCCACCAGGGGTCCTCCTGGCCACGATGGCTGAAGATCACTTGCCGGCTGTCCCAGGAAAGTTCCAGGTCGGCCACGTAACCGTCCGAGAAGTGAGTCAGCTCCGTTACCACACCGTCGGGATGGGGTGGCCGCAGCATCCAGAGATTGGTGCCCGGTCGATAGGCGGGACCTGAATCGGTGACGACGTAGGTCGATCGCCAGCGGTCGGCCTGCTCCACCGTGCCGATCGTGTTGGGGATGTTGTTGCTCCCCTTGATGAATACGATCGCCTCCATAGACTGCGGCGACGACAGCTCTGCGGTGGGTGCCGGTCGGCAACGGCTCTGGTTCTTGCACCAGGCTCGGCAAATCGAGGATGCCCAATTTCCTGAGAGCGTCGGCGGCGGTCAGTTGCACACTGTGGAATGCGTGATTTCGAGCGGCTTCCCGCAGCGCGTCGCGAGCTTGCGGATTCCCCAGGTCGGCCAGGGCCTCGGCGGCCGCTCGGCGGATCTCCAGCACTGAACGCTCGTCGTTCAGGATCGCGATGATCCGTGGCGTCTGATCATGTGCCCCAAGTAATCCCAGAGCGCGGATCAGCGCTTCGCGCCACCGCGGAGCAGGGTCATTGTATTCCTCGTTCTTGAACGTGCCGCTGTAGCCAAAGTCGGCTTCAGCGTAAGCCAAGGCAAGCCGCTGTGCCAGCGGCTCGATCGCCCGCACATCCCCCAGCCAGGCAAGCGTCTTGGCGGCATTGATCCGAACCCAACCGCTAGAGTGATCCAGGAGGGCAATCAGGCGAGGCACGTCGTCGCGTTCCACACATACGGCTGGCAGACACGACGCCATACGGTAGGCCGGAAACACAGGCCAAGCGGGATTCTCGGCCGGCGGCGGGACACGGCGCGGCTGGCCAAGTTGCTCGAAGATTTGCTCGCAGGCCTCTTGCCGCAGTCCGGATTTTTCCAGCAAGTGCCGGGTGAGCCGATGGCCAACTTCAGGCTCATAAAGCATGAATGTGTCGTGATCGCCCGGCATGTTCACCAGGATCAACGGAGCCAGACGCCGCAGCGCAGCGCGATCCTGCGGGTCGCCCAGCGGCAGGCGGCACAGGGCATACTCGAACCAGTAGGGCGTTTCCAGCATCCGGTCTTCGCTGGGGAAACCCATGATATCGTCGGCGGGAACATCAGCTGGATTCTCGCCGCTCAGTTGCTTCGCATACTTGGGATAAGCAGCCAACAGCGCCGAAACCGCTCGAGGGTCGCCAAAATCACCCAAGGCTTCGGCAGCGCAGCGCGCCCACATGGTGTTGTCCAGATAGTGGACGAGGGCCTGAAAACCGGCCTCTTCGCGCAGGCGTCCCAGGGAACGGATGCCCGCTCGAACCATGGCGCGATAGGCCGGTGCGGTAGGAGGGACGCTGCCGAGCGTCTCCACGATCGCTTCGGTCGCTCCTGTACCGCCGAGATTGCCTACCGCACGAACGCCCCGCTCCAATCGCCACTCGATCGGCTCGCCGGATGCAACCCTCGCTTCTCCCGGACTGTTAATCTCGATCTCAAAGAACGTGGTAGGATAGGTCGGATTCTCGGACGCGAAACTAGTAACGCGGACGTAGCGAGCCTGGACCGGCGGAAAGGAGATCGCCAGCGTGACCGGCGTGGTCCCCTGCTTTCGTTGAGCGACGTCGAAGGTTTCGTTGTCCAAACTAGTGGCCAGTTCATATTCGGTCATGCAGTATCCGCGCCCATACTGGTGAATGGTCACTTGGCCGACCTCAATGGCCCGGCCCAGATCGACCGTGCACCATTGGGGCGGCTCGACATTCTTGGTTTGCCAGTAGTCGGGGCCGATGTTGCCATCCAACAGGACATCGGGCGGGCCTTTGTAGGTGGTTGAAGCCGTGATCGTCAGACCTCTGGCCAGGTTTTCAGGACTTTGCAGGAGGGCGAGTACGTCGGGGGAGGGACGATCAGTGGGCACCCGGGCCCACCAATCTTGCCAAACCTCCGCCTGGGAAACCCGCTCGTCGCGAGATCCAAGTCCGTTGAATGGAAACTCCATGCCCGTCAGATTCGTCAAGGCGACGTATGCCGACTGGCGCACGGACCAGTCCTTATCGCTGAGACTTTCCAGAAGATGCGAAACCGTCTTGCGACTTCCACACCAAGCCAGTGCCATGGCCGATTGACGCCGAACTTCGGCCACCCGATCCCTGAGACAGCCGATCAACGCCTCTTCGGCGGCGTACGCACGGAGGAATCCGAGGGCTTCCGCTGCGCCGGCCCGCACCGCGGCTGACTCGGATGCGAGGCGGGCCACGTTCTCCGCAACCTGTTGATCGTAGGGGTTCAGGACAATGACTTCCGTGCGACCGCTGCCGGCCAGCACAGCCAGCAGACCGACGACAGCCAGTGCGTGAATCGCGGGGCGGAGCATGAGCGAAACCTTCGTTAGGTTGTGGGTAATTGCTGACAGTAGCCGGAGCGCCGTTGCCCAATTTGCCCATCCCGCGTCAAAAACGGGGAGCCTCCCCGTTTCTGCGGCAAGATGCGCAAAGGGGGAGTGGCGTTGCATCCGCAATTCCTGGACGATCGAGTTTATGTCGTACCCGCGTGCGATGGATGGCGGATTTCCGCCATTTCACCCCCCACCAGTGTAAGTCATTTCACGTTGGAATACACCGACGCACGAATGGTTCTCGTGGTAGCTGGCCCCGCCAGGGGTCAGCCGTACCAGCTGAAGCCTGGGCGGCTTCCGCTACGTGGTAGCTGGCCCCGCCAGGGGTCAGCCGTACCAGCTGAAGCCTGGGCGGCTTCCGCTACGTGGTAGCTGGCCCCGCCAGGGGTCAGCCGTACCAGCTGAAGCCTGGGCGGCTTCCGCTACGTGGTAGCTGGCCCCGCCAGGGGTCAGCCGTACCAGCTGAAGCCTGGGCGGCTTCCGCTACGTGGTAGCTGGCCCCGCCAGGGGTCAGCCGTATCAGCTGAAGCCTGGGCGGCTTCCGCTACGTGGTAGCTGGCCCCGCCAGGGGTCAGCCGTACCAGCTGAAGCCTGGGCGGCTTCCGCTACGTGGTAGCTGGCCCCGCCAGGGGTCAGCCGTATCAGCTGAAGCCTGGGCGGCTTCCGCTACGTGGTAGCTGGCCCCGCCAGGGGTCAGCCGTACCAGCTGAAGCCTGGGCGGCTTCCGCTACGTGGTAGCTGGCCCCGCCAGGGGTCAGCCGTATCAGCTGAAGCCTCGGCGGCTTCAGCTACGTCAGCCGCTAATCCGTCGGAAGAGGAACTGATGCTGCTTGTTAAACAACCGAAAGAAGCTCAGCACTACCACACTGACCGTGCAGAGCGCGGTGGCGGAAGCGATCAGAAACATGATCACGATCTGGTATTTGACCGCTTCCAGGGGTGACGTGCCGGAGAGTAATTGCCCGGTCATCATACCCGGCAAGCTGACAATGCCGACCACCATCATAGCGTTGATGATCGGGATCATTCCCGTGCGGACAGCCTGCTGCAACGGCAGTCGCGCCGCCTCCCAGCGTGTGGCCCCTAACGCCAACGCCGATTCGACCTGTTCGCGCTGAGCGACCAGTGTTTCCGTGAAGCTGTTGAGCCCGATGGATGTACCGTTGAGCGCATTACCGAGGATCATCCCCATCAGCGGAATCGCATACTGTGGCTCATACCAGGTCGTGGTGCCCTGGATCACGACCAGCAACCCGTAGGCTGCGACCAGCCAGGAAGCTGCCCAGACCGAGACTATCGTATTGAACCAGATGCCGGGGAATCGTCGTCGGTTGCGTTGTGCGGCCGTGACGCCTGCGATGAGCGTCATGAGCGCCAGAATGGCAACTACGATGTACCAGCGTTCCACGCGGAAGACCCACTCCAGCACCAACCCGATCAGCAGCAACTGTAGTACGGTGCGGACACTCGCCAGCAGCAGCGTCCGCTCCATCCCCAAACGGAGCGTCAAAGAAATCACGCCATTGACGATGATCAGCAGGGCGGCCAGCGCAACCTGCCAATAGGTCAGGGTGATGTAGGAATCCATGTTCACGGCCCTTCCTCAAGTTGGCCCGCCACGCATACATCAGAATGCGATCCAGCCAGGCGTTGTGCCTGCTGGCATGTCATGACTTACCAGCACGAAGCTGCGCTCGATCGCTGCGTTCGCGTTGCCACTGCTCGACACACTGCTGCACGGCCAGTGTCGCCGCGTGATCCAAAGCGGCGGTCGGCTCGTCCAGCAACAACACATCGGGCTCCAGCTGCATGGCTCGCAAGAGGGCGGTAATCTGCAATTCTCCGCCGGACAAGTCGCGGCTGGCCTTCTGCAGGAAGTCCGGCGTGCGACCGAGCATCCCCAGCCAGAGCTTGATTCGCTCACCGTCATACCGGCGCTGCTTGTGCACGGCAAAGCCAAACGGATAGCGCAGATTGTCCTCGACAGTTCCTTCAATCAGCGCAGGCCGCTGGTGCAGGTACACGATTCGGCTGCGAAATTGTGGAACCAATTCGCGGGTAACCGATCGGTCGCGCCACAGCAACTCACCTGCGTCCAAGGGGTCGAGCAGTGCCAGTGCGCGGAGCAGCACTGTTTTGCCACTGCCCGAGGGACCGACCAGCGCCAGGCGGTCGCCGGGGCGAATCGCCAATGAAATGCCGCGAATCAGCCAGTTCTGCCCGTCCGCCGTGGCTCGTCCAATGTTGCGGGCTTCCAGGATTGCGTGTGGAGCTGTCATGTCTGACAATCAAATTAACATGGCCCGCGGCCACAGCCAAACGTGGTTGCGACGTCTCGTCGCAGCAGCTACGGCAGGATGCCGCAGCCACGAATAGGTGCGTGACGTGGCGCACCTTTCGAAACTATGCCTGCATTTCTTCCCTACTTTACGCCAGCGGTTTCGTTTGGGGAATAGCTGCACTCAAAGCGAAAGTGGTCGCGATCAGCAAAAGGAACACTTCCATGCGTTTGGTGAAGACGACTCCTCTGATCCTGTCTCTATTTACGTGTGTGGCTTGGCGAGCGCAGGCAAGTGATCCGGCATTTTACGTCCCGGAAAATCCGAAATATACGATCGTCCACTCGTCACTCGACTCCCTCCGCTTCACCGTGGACAAGACACTCCGCCAGAACGATGCCGGTCATCTGGAGAGCATTTCCAGCTTTGTCGATCCGGAGGCCCGGGTCATGCAATGGCACGATTTCGGCAACTTGGAAGGTCCTGGCTGGGCCGCTAACGCAGTCGGGGGCGCATACGAAATCTATCTATGGGGACAATTCTTGGATCGCTCCGACTGGAAAGACAAGGCCCTCGGGATCGTCGATCATGTGTTAGAAGACGGGTTTGTCGATCGCGACACCGGTTTCATCCGAGGCTATCGCCTGACCAACTCACCGGGGATTTCTGCCTCAACTACACGCACAACTCGGATTGGTTCTGCCCAGGATCGATGGCCAAGGTGGCCTATCAGCTGCTGATCTTCTCCGACGCGCTGGGAGATGATCCACGTGCTCCTGCCATGCGACAAATTGCGACGAAGTGCGGCGAGTGGCTACACCACACCGTCCAACCGGTTCCCAACCACTGGTACCCTCGCCGCACGACTCCACTCGGACAAGTGTATCGCAAGTCTCCGACCGGTGGTAACGATCCGTTCTGGCAAACGTCGGCCGATGGCCTCTTCATCGTGCAACTGCACACCGCGCTCACAGAGCGAGGCCTGGCGGATTACCGTGCCAGCGTGCGGGAAAAGGTGGATACACTAATCGGGCTGAATGGCATCTTCGGGAGCATCAACCATGACACGTATGACCCGGATGAAAACGTAGCCTATAGTGTCGCATTCCGCACGCTGCTCGAGGCGTCCCGGTTGCTGGGTGACGAATCGGTACGAGATTTTGCCTACCGCCGTTGTCTTGCCGGGTTGGATCAGTTCAAGATGTGTGAGGATCGCAACGGCGTGGCGACGAAGGGCCTGTTGTACATGGAAAAGACTTGGGACACGTCTTACCTATGGGAAAACGCCGAAGCCGCGCTGGCCTATTTCGAAGCCGCTGTCGACACACGCTCAAGTGACCGTGAGAAAAGCCGGCTGTTCGAACTCGACGGTCTGACGATCCTTCGCGCCGCTGCCAAACACCATTACGGTCCTCATGGCTTTCTAACCGAAGGTGTCGACTGGAACGACCACGTCGGCCAGCAACATCATATCGAGCAGGTTAAGTACGGCGCGATCCAATACACCGAACCGTTCCTGAACAACCAACATATCGTCGAGCCGACGTGGTACTACCTGACGTATCTGGCCACGCAATCGACCGAAGATGAGCGTGCGTGCTGGCGCGACACGGAAGGAAATGTGCTGTGGCAGCGATGACCGAGTGACGCGGTGAAGACCTGTACGACGTGCGTGAGAAACGGTTCACAAATAACTACGGCGTGGCCTACGTCGATCACCACGAGTCGTGAATCGCGAGTGGATGTGCGAGATGTCTCGAGTTCCCTTGCCCGCCACGCTGGCTCGAGCCGCCACGAGCACTGGCTCCGCTCGCGGGTCAGCCTCTCTGGTTAGTGGCCATGTCTTCGACGCTCGCTCAGGAAAGTGGCACCGGAGCGTGATCCTGGAGTGGTGGGCGCCAGGCACGAAGACCTGTGCGGTGGATCAACGTTCTGCCTCGTTTGTTGGAGGTTGGACGATTTCTCCAGTCCTCCACACTCCATCCTCCAGTCCTCCGTCACCGGCCCCCGCGGTGCTCGTACAGCCTCACATCCGGATGCATGGTGTAGAGTCGAACCTGCTGGCCGTCAAACACGACGATCCCGCTGCTCTTGTTACCCGACTACGATCGGGTTCTGGGGGTACTTCTGCCAGTGAATCAAGTCGTCCGAGACGGCCACGTTCGTCGTCCAGTCGCTCCATGGCTGGTTGGCTGTGCCGTGATAATACCCATAGTATCGCCCCTGATACTTGATCACCTGGTTCAGAGCCACGGCATGCTGGTCGTAGCGATCGGGACCCTTGGCGATAACCGGTTCGTCTTGCACGTTGGTCCAGACTTTCCGGTCGCTGGAGGTGGCCAGCCAGACACCTTCGTCGCGCCGTTCGTAGAACAGGTGCCAGATGCCGTTCTCGATCCAGACGGTCGGGGTGCCGTACGGACCCGGCTCAATGGCCTCACCATTGACCTTTCGTACATTGAGCGGGCCGTGTTCACGCCACGTACGTCGGTCGGTAGAGGTCAATAGATGTGCGATGTCGTCACGTCCTTCGGCGAACATGTAGTAGACGCCTTCGTGCCGGACCACGCACATATCTTCGACCCACGACTGGTGGTAAACCGGATTCTCTGGATCGCGGGTCCAATGGATCCCGTCTTGGGAAACCGCATAGCCCAAGTACTTGGTCGTATCGCCGACGGTTCGATAGCCGGTGTACCACAGATGATACTCTCCACCTTCCAGGAGAATGTAGCCTCGTTCGCGGATCGCTTGATCCCAAGTATCAGCGCCGCTGCCGACGAAAACGGGGTTCTGTCGGTACGGCGTGAACTGAACTAGTTCCGGAGGAAACAGCTTGTCCAGGCCATCCACCGCCGGTATTTCCTCCGCCTGGCATGCCGACAAGACAACCCCGAAATTGAGCAAACTTGCCAGCATCAGCCGGTAAGAAGTATGTTCATGCATCACGGCCTTCCTTTCGTTTTCTCGCCCGGCGGGCGGTAAGTGCGCACGGTCTCGGTGGACATTATCTAACTCACACCGTAAGTCACGCCGTCCATGTAGCCGATCAAGCCGTATTTTTGTGGCTCGCGTCCGCTCCGACAAGGTTGCGGAATGCACGTCCGGTCTGAACTGGCGAAAGGACATGCTTTTCCGGCGGCGGATCCGTTGGCGGGAACTCAAAAAGCTCGCTCTTTGAGTGGATCACACCTTGGCGGGGCGGCTGAGCCCTTGGCGGGCTCAGCTCGAGCCGGTCCGCTGCGGCTGAGCCCTTGGCGGGCTCAGCTACGGCGCTCGATCCGCTGCGGCTGAGCCCTTGGCGGGCTCAGCTACGGCGCTCGGTCCGCTGCGGCTGAGCCCTTGGCGGGCTCAGCTACGAAGGAGCGGACCCAAGAGCCACGACAAATCGGAATGGACATGGTACCATGGAACTCGTGACGCGTCGCTGACCGTTCGGCTCGCAACTGTCGAAGAGGCTCCCATCTGCACATTCTTCTGCTTCGTCCGCCGACCGATAGATTGACGCCGGAGTCTCCTGTCAGCCCATTCAATTTTGTGGACGAGACCTGATCTGTGGTGGACGTCAATCAAACGGCAAAACGCATCATTGCGAATGTGGAAAAAGTGATTGTCGGCAAACGGCAGCAAGTCATCTTGGCCCTGGTCGCATGGTTCTCCGAGGGCCATATTCTGCTGGAGGATGTGCCAGGTGTTGCCAAGACGATGTTGGCACGGGCCTTGGCACGCAGTGTGGGTTGTTTGTTCAAACGCATCCAGTGCACGCCAGACTTGCTGCCGACCGACGTAACGGGCGCGTCGATCTTCAATCAGAAGACATCGGAATTTCAATTTCGTCCCGGCCCCATATTCGCTCAGCTGGTACTGGCCGATGAAATCAATCGCACGACACCGAGAACTCAGGCTGCGTTGCTCGAAGCGATGGCCGAAGGTCGTGTGACGGTCGACGGCACCACGCACGTATTGAAACCTCCGTTCCTCGTGATTGCCACGCAAAACCCGATTGACCATGAAGGAACGTTTCCGTTGCCCGAGGCCCAACTGGACCGCTTCCTGATGCGTTTCAGCCTGGGGTATCCCTCGATGAGCGAGGAACTACAGATGCTCGACATGCTGCAGCACAAGCATCCGGTGGACGAGATCGAACCGGTCGTCTCGGCCGACGAGCTGGTGGCCTGCCAGAAAGCGGTGCGTGAGGTCCGTGTGGACGACAAGATACGGCAATACCTCATGCAGATCGTCCATGACACGCGCGAGCACGAAGATCTCAGTTTGGGGGGGAGCCCGCGGGCCAGTATCGCGATTTTTCGCACAGCCCAGGCGCTGGCCGCACTGCGCGGCCGCGACTTCGTCTTGCCTGACGATGTCAAACGAGTTGCCGGGCCGGTGTTGACACACCGCGTGATCCTCAAACCGGAAAGCCGCTTGCGAAGGGTGACGGCCGAGCACGTGGTGGAGGAAGTGGTGGCCGAGATCGCTGTTCCCATTATGTCATCGTAGCTGAGCCCGCCAGGGGCTCAGCGGCAGCGCACATTTGCTGAAGCCTCGGCGGCTTCAGCTACGAGTAGGGCGGCGCACGGCCGCTGAAGCCTCGGCGGCTTCAGCTACGAGTAGCGACGGCACACGGCTGCTGAAGCCTCGGCGGCTTCAGCTACGAGTAGGGCGGCTTCAGCTACGTTCGAGTGTGCGGCGATCCTTCACAGGGCGAGTACGATAGCGATGCGATGGCTGACTGCCGCCATATTGATTTTGATCCTGGCCCTGTTATTTCAAATGGGCTTGCTGGCGTACGCCATGTACGTGCTGCTGGGGGTGCTGTTGACGAGCCGCCTCCTCTCTCACACCTGGGCGCGTAACATCACGGCCCAACGGGAGTGCAATCGGCTGACGGCGGAAATCGGCGATACCGTCGCCGTCATTGTCACACTCAAGAACCAGGGTGTGCTCCCCATCGGCTGGTTGCTGGCCGAAGACCTGCTTCCTCGACGGGCCATCATGTTTCGGCCACCCAGCCTGAAGCTGCAAGGTCATCGGATGCAATTGCAGATGATCCGACCTCGCGGCGAGAAACGGATTCTGTACCAGCTCACATGCAACCGCCGAGGGTACTACCAAGTAGGTCCCACGGTGGTGGAGACAGGAGACCTGTTCGGCCTACACCGCCGGTTTCGCGTCGTCACAGAACCACATTTCCTGCTGGTCTTTCCGGCGGTTATTCCCTTGGAGGGATTCGAAATCGCTTCGCGCCGACCGATCGGCGAGGTGCGGATGACGTACCGGCTGTATGAAGATCCGACGCGCATCGCGGGCGTGCGAAGTTACCAGCCGGGAGATCCACTGAATCGCGTCAACTGGCACGCCACGGCCCGCACCGGCGAACTTCACAGCAAGGTTTATGAACCTTCTACGATTGCGGGTGCCACGATTTTGTTGGAGTTTCACACCGGCAGTCACCCGGCGCACAACGAACCGTATCGTAGCGAATTGGCTGTCACGGCCGCCGCCTCGATCGCCAATGCGGTTTACGAGATGGGGCAACAGATTGGCCTGGTCACCAACGGTCGCGACGCGGTCGATCGCATACGGGTCGAAGGCTGGGACTTCGACCCGCAGACACGTAGGCAAGCTCGTCAGTCCGCCAGCATGCTGGAACGGAGTGAGAGGCTCCAACCGGTCATTGTCCCCACTCGGCGTGGAGTCGAGCAATTGCGGCGTATTCTCGAGACACTGGCCCGCGTGGAATTGACCGACGGATTGGATTTGCCGCAACTGATCGACGAGACGGAGAGCCAACTCCCACGCGATGCGACGGTGATCACGATCCTGCCGCAGGTCACGACGCAGACTGTCATTACGCTCCAGGATCTGCGACGGCGCGGATTTGCCGTCAGCGCGATTCTGAATATCCATGATGAATTCGATTTCGCGGGAGCGGCGGGTCCGCTGGAAGGCATTGGAGTGGACACCCACCATTTGAAGGATGAACAGTCGATCCCGCGAGTCTGTCAGCGCTTTCTGCTAAGATGAAGATGCGTTGTCGCGAAGAGAATCAGCATGGCCACACGACAAAAACAAACCCTGATGGACTACATGGTCATTGGAATCAGCCCGGCGCTGATCATGGCGCTGGTCGGCAGCCTCCTCTTCTTTCTGCTGACGGTGTTCTATCACGGTCAATACGACGGGCGGCTGATGTTCATTTTCGCCATGTTTGTCATGGCTATCGTCTTGATCGCCCGGATTTCGATGGAAGAGGGGATCGAGTATGCGACCTTGTTCGCGATCCCGTTGGCCTCGTGACGGCGATCGCCATGATGCGGTTCGTCCGCATCGAAGGACAACTGGCGAACTTCAGTATTGTCATTAATCTCGGCCTGATGGCGCTGGTTTGGTGGAGCGCTCATAAACTCACCTGGGACTGCACGTTGATCGACGATAGACAGGATGCGTCGGGTGAAGGGTTGTTGCAGGGGATGGGATTTGAGCAAGACCCGATCGAGGATCGCGGCTCGCACGAATCCGGTGAGACAGCAAATGATCCGCACGAAACGAACAAGAAGACCGGGAAACAGGATCATGTGCCCGTCTGGTGGCAGCGGATGGTTGACCGCCGGCATCGCCCTCACACACCCGGCGTGTGGGTCGTCTATTACTCGATCGCCGCACTCGGACTGTTCGGCCTTGGCCAGCTCTTGATTCCCGCGAGCAACCCGGCCGCCCGCCTGAGCGCTTTCCAATATCTCTTCGTTTATGTGGCCAGTGCACTCGGATTGCTGCTGACTACGAGCTTTCTTGGCCTGCGTCGCTACTTGCGGCAGAGAGGCCTGCAAATGCCGGGCGACATGGCAGGCATGTGGCTCGGTATCGGAGCCATCATGATCGTCGTGCTGCTCCTCTTCTGCGTGGTGTTGCCGCGTCCTGGCGCCGAGGTCAAAGTGTCGCAGTTGCCCTTTACTTTTGGATCACCCGATCATCGTCGCACGCATCAGAAAGCGATGGGAAACGATGGTCCCGCAACAGCCAGAGCAGGCGACGAGCGTGAGTGAGGATGCCGAGCAGACAGGGCCCCGCGCACCGCAACAACAGGACGCTGGAAAACCAGGGGCCGCCGACCAGCAAGACTCGTCTACCCAGCGCGCACCAGAGAAATCCAGCCCGCAGAATCCTAGCGGGCAGCAACCGCAGTCCCCCGACTCGTCGCAGAGTCAACCATCCTCTGAAATGCGTTTGCAGTCGAGCCCTGACCAGCAGTCGTCATCGGACTCGCAACAGCAGCCCAAGGATACCGGACCGGCGCGACGCGATGGAGAACGCAGTCAGCAGGAAAGGTCACAGCCGAACGGGGAGGCCAATCAGCCGAACTCTCAGCAAGGTCAGTCGCAATCGCAAGGGACACGTACCAAAGAGCAGCGCGGCGAAAAATCAGGGGACCAGCGCAGCACACCGAACGAGCCTCCGTCCTCACCGCAAACAGGTCAGCAGCAACCGGGCCAACCGCAACCGGGCCAGCAGAACACGCAGCCGCAGCACGGTGGTGAGCGGCGGCAGGCCGAAGCAAAGAAGTCGAGCGATACGAATTCTCGTCCGGCACAACGCGACAATCAGAGACTACAGGGCGCGTCTCCCGAGAATCAGCCGGATCGCGACTCAAGCGGCACGACCTTCAAGCGGGATAGCGACCAGTCATCGACGGCCAGGGGATCGGCACCCTCCAAGCAAAGCAGTCCCCAATCTTCACGTAGCAGTTCGTCATCCTCCTCGGTGACACGTCTGTTCAGTGGCCTGGCTAGTGGTCTCGGCACGCTGCTCAAACTGTTGTTGTGGGGAGTCCTCCTTGGGGTGCTCATCTACTTTACCTGGAAGTACCGCGATCGAGTGTTGCAGGCCATTCGGCAGTTACTGGAGGACTTGAGAAACTTCTGGGCCGCTCTGTTCGGTGGCCGGCGAGACCGCGACCGGGCGATCCGACGCGGCTGCCTCGATACAGAACGCTCCGCCACCGCGTCCCTTTGCCAGCTATGCCGATCCATTTGCCAGTGGCAAGGCTGCGCAGTACTCGACGGAACAGCTGATTCGGCACAGTTTTGAAGCGATGGAAGCATGGGCGCGCGAACGCGCTTGTCCTCGCACGCAAGAGCAGACTCCGCTGGAATTCGCCCGCCATGTGGCCCTGGAGCATCCCGGTCTGGGCATGGAAGCTCAGACGTTGGCCGATCTCTACTCGCGAGTTGCCTATGGGCACCAACGGATCGCTGCCGAACGCCGCAGCGTACTCGAGCAGCTTTGGCGTCACATGCGCAGCACCGCCGCCATGCCGGCGCCACCGACGAGATAGAAGTGCACCATCATGGTGCGTAGCGTACCGACCATTCGGCTACTGCAGATGAGATGCGAAGCGCACGGCCGAGGCCGAAATGGGCCGCGGCTTGACCGGGTCTCGAAGGCGCGGGGCTGTGATGGCACGTCGGGGACTCGACCGAAGGTGTGTCATGGTCTGTCGGTAGCGGACCAGTTGTGGTCCCCCTGGGATAAACCGAGGGGAAACCTGACTCAGAGAGAAGCGGGAAGCGAGATGTACGGCAGTCGTAGCTGAGACCGCCAAGGGCTCAGCGGCAGCGGCAACAGATGTTCGATCGCGATTCGTTTGAAGGACAAGAAGATTGCGTGACAAAAAGAAATGTCGGCACAGGAGATCTGTTTGTCATCCGATTTTTTTGTCCTTCATCTGCCCCGTCCAAGGTGTCTGTCACGTTTTCAGGAGGCGGCGAGCGTACTGGCTTGCTGCGCACCGGCATGCGGCTGTGCGGTCATCATCTGCTGGTGGTGGTCGCCCAGCTGCACGCAGATGTCGCGACCACCTCCCTCACGTAGTTTTGCATAGCGAAAGATCAACCCGCAGGCAAATTGCAGAGCGTCTTCAGTTGGCGAGCCGACCACCAGTGCCACGGGCCCAGCAAAGCCGACCGGGCTGAGCAGGGCGGTGCTGGAGGCAGTGGGGAGCGCGTGAAGGTGCTGCAATTGCGTGTTTTCTGCTTCCCGACGTCCCACGATGACTCTTACACGTTCGTCGTAGCGAAAGTGTCGACCGTACTTGAGAAGTTCAAAATCCCAGGTGTCACTCGCCGGCTGATTTCGAAGTAAATCGTATACTTTCACCGCGAAACTTGGTTCGGTGAGCGCGCACCCGGCGGAGGGAGCGGGAATTTTCTCGAGTCCCAGAGCGCGTCCCAGGGCGATCATCTTGCGGCGGCCGCGGCCGAAAAACGCATAGAGTTTCTCCCGGTCGACCCATCCTTCTCGCTCGGGAAGCGTGGGGGCAAGTAATTTGGCCGATAAGGGACGCAACAACAGATCGTAGTGTCCCGCATGGTGGGCAATCGTCTCTAAGTCACGCCGTTTCTGGCTCATCGGCCGCTGCCCCACCACGTCGCCACTGACGAGAAACTGAGCCTCTACCTGTTCCATGAAGCGGAAGGCATGCCGAAACATGTAGATTCGGCAGTCCAGGCAGGGATTCGCCCCTCGGCCGTAACCGAAGCGCGGGTTGCGGATCACATCCAGGTAATCGTCCTCTTGACTGAAAACGGTCAGACGCACGCCGAGTCGTTGTGCCGCCAAGACCGCTTGTTCCTGGCACGTAGTGAACACCGACTGGAAGTTGAACGCTTCCACTTCCAGGCCCTGCTGCTGCATGATGCGGACAGCCAATTGGCTGTCAAGGCCGCCGGAGAATAGAGCAACACAACGCATGGCATTCAGCAGCAGAAACCCTAGTCGCTCGGAAACGGAGCCTGTTGACTCTTCAGTTCAGACAGCGCGTTGCAGGCGGCTCGCTGTTCCGCCTCCTTCTTGTTTCGTCCCCAGGCAGCCTCAAACCGCCGCCCTCCGACCACCGCGCTCACTTTAAAGCACTTTGCATGGTCGGGGCCTTTTTCATCGAGCAACTGGTAGATGGGCGTATTTCCGAACTCACGCTGCGCAAATTGCTGGAGCAGAGACTTGTAGTTTCCCGCCAATTCCCCCGCTACGGCTGCTTCTATTTCGGGACCCACATACTGCTCAATGAACCGGCGAGATTCCTTATCGCCTCCGTCCAAATAAATGGCGGCCAGCAGCGACTCAAAGACATCTGCCAGCAGCGAGGAAGGGACTTCACGATTGGCCGCCATGCCTTTCCCCACGATCAGGAACTCGTGCAGCCCCTGCGACAAACTGATTTTCGCACACGACTGACGGCTGACCACCACCGACTTGATCTTCGTCAGGTCGCCTTCGAGATAGTCGGGGTATTGGTGGTATAACAGCTCACATACCACGGCCCCCAGAATGGCATCGCCAAGAAACTCGAGCCGTTCATTGGAGGCCAGACGATGCTCCGCCCCGGACGCATGTGTCAGGGCGGCCCGCAATAGCTGCTTGTCGCGAAAAGTGTACTCAATCTGCTTCTGGCAAGCTTCCAGTTTTTCGGCCGAGTCAAGATCGAGTTCGATCATGGGACGACCGGACTCCGGAGACTCGGCAGACGACTGCTCAACCATGGACTTGATCCCGATCGGAATCAGCCCATGGAGAAACGGCAAAGGGGCCTTGGTGAGAGCCTCGCACCAAGGCGTTCGTTCCCGTTTCTCGACAGGCTGACAAGTATTGACTTCGCCGTGCCAGGCACCCCATGACAACACGTCACGGTGCCATAGCGCGTGCCACCGCACGCTGGAAGGGAGCGGACCAGCCGTGATCGTCCCCACCACATGTAAAAACAGTACCAGGGGCGACTTGTTTTGTCAACGCATCCCTATGCCTGCCAAGCATTTCCGTGCTGAGGCTCCGATCCGTGGCGTCGGGCCGATTGCATGCCGCCCACCGTCGCCCCGGCACCGGCACGACAACCAGTGGCCGCCGGCGGGGCTGGTGGGAGAGTGCCGTCGTCTGACGCGGGCGGCGTGTCCCCGGGCGGAGGTGAGCAGTCTGCGGGGTGGCAGGAGGCATCGGATCACCCCGAACCCCGCTGTTCCATCCCGGGTCGCTTGGGGCCATGTGGTTTTGCGGCCATGCCGTTTGGCAATAACCACGGGCTTCTGCCTGTCGTGCGCGAAGTTGGCATCCGGCGGACCGGGCACCCGTGTGCGGCAAGTGCTATCAAATTGTCACACCCTATCGTCATGCGTGACGCGGAGAAAGAACCGTGCCTGAACCTATTGACTCCATCCGAAACGGTCCTAAGAATGCACTGAAGCACGTTCTTTCCTTCCCCAACACTTACTGTTTGAATGGATGGTGTCGCTGCGGTTTGTACGTTTGACCGCACTGCCTGAGCGCACCAGCAGGCTATCGGCATGAACCATTTGCCTCGAATTGCTTTTGGAACGGTCCAATCTCATGAAGACATTCAACTGGTGCTTTGGGCGCTCCTGAACGTTTTGGAGCGTTTCGGACTGCACGTTCAGTCATTCTCGTCTCAGTCACGTTGCGAATCGCGCGATGTGGCGTTGTCGATCACCGGACAAGGGCGGCGTCACCTGGACAGCTGGTTGATGCAGCCAGAGATCTGCGCCGAGTTGTTCTACCAAGGAAGTCATAGCGCGGACATTGGGATTGTCGATGGACAGTATGATGCAGCAATTGCAGGCTGGCCTTCCGGTGGCAGTCTTGACACGCTTTGCACCTGGCTGGAACTGCCACAGGTAGCGGTTGTCGATGCGCTCGGTGCTGCAGCCGTGTCAGTTCCCGGCGATGCCCGCCGGCTTGGATGGGATTGTGTTCGACAATGTGACAGGCACGGCTGAACTATGCCGGTTGCAGACGCTTTTTGAATCGTTGTACGGCGTGCCGGTACTGGGTGCGATGGAACGGATCGGTCCGTTGCGGGCGGCCATGGTGAGTCTACCGCCGGACGGCAAGCCCACGCCGGAACTCTGCCACGCCCTCGGCTCGGCTCTGCTATCGCATTTTCGGTGCGACGAGTTCCTGAAGATCGCGTCCAAGAAGACCTTTGCCAAAGTGGAAGGGGAGTTGTTTCGGCGTCGCGATTTGGGTCGTCCGTTGAACGTCGCGGTGGCTCACGACGAGGCGTTCAGCTGCTACTTCCCGGACACGTTTGACGTACTCGAATCACAGGGTGCCACCGTTAACGTGTTTTCACCGTTGCGGAGCGAGACCTTGCCGAGCAACACGGATATTGTCTACATCGGCTGCGGGCAGTTGGAGAAGTTCGCCAAGGAGTTGGCCGCCAACGTCTGTATTAAAGAGTCGCTTTGGAATCACGTGGTCTCGGGGGGGCGTGTCTACGTGGAGAGCGACGGATTGGCATTCTGTTGCCGAGAGATCGTGATGCCAGGCGGGGGGCACTGGCCGATGGTTGGTTTGCTTCCAGCGCTGGCCAGATACAATCCGCGACCGGCACCGGATCGTGCCGTCGAAGTCAACACAGCGCGTGGTTCGTGGCTGTTTTCCGCTGGTGAAACGGTGCGCGGCTACCTCAGCTCCAAGTGGATTACCCATCCTGACGGCTGTCTCTTCCCGCTCGTATCGGAGGCTGAGCACAGCCACGACCTGGTCGGTGATTACCAGATTGTGGGCAGTCGCATGCACCTCAATTTTGCGGCTCGCCCCGATTCTGTCGATCGTTTCTTCCAGCCATGCCGGCGAGCGCGTTTGAACACGGTTTCTTGACCATCTCGGCCCGTGTTCGTCCTCAGACCCCGCTTACTCGTCCCCTGACGGCACGTTAGAATGCGAGGCGACCAGTCGATTCTGTGACGTCAGGAACGATCTAGCGCGCACTGCAAGAACGGTGAAACACGCCCTCAGCGCCTTCGCTTGCACACACCATCGCAAAACGGTGTCGACGTATCATGATCAATACGCTCTACCTTCCCGAATTGCGCGAAATGCTGCAAGAGCACGACGCGGCGGGGCTTGGCGAGTTCTGTACGGCTTTGCATCCCGCTCGCACCGCGGACTATATGCAAGGTCTGGAACCGGACGAGGCCTGGCAGGTCCTGCAATACGCCGATCTGTCGCTGCGCAGCGAAATCTTCAGCTACCTCGAACACGAGAAACAAGTCGCCATCATTGAGACTGCGGATCGGAGCCAGATTGCCCAGTTGATTGCGGCAGTCGCTCCGGACGATCGAGTCGATATTCTGGAAGATGTCGAGCAGCGGATCGTTGAAGAGTTGATGCCGCTCCTGCCACGGGAAGATCGTCGCGACATCATTCGCTTGCAGGCGTATCCCGATGATACCGCCGGTGCCATCATGACGACCCAGATCGCCATGCTTCCCGAGAATCTGAGTGTCGGTGATGCGCTGAAGGAACTGGCACGGCAATCTGAAGACTTGGAGACGATCTACTATTTGTACGTGGTCGATGAGACGCACCATTTGCGCGGTGTCGTTTCCGCCCGTCAACTCGTCTCCAAGCTTGGCAAACCGGATACTCCCATTTCCGCGTTGATGGAGACCGAAGTGGTCGCTGTGCGGGCGGCAGAGGATCAGGAGGAAGTGGCTCGCAAGGTGGCTCGTTTCGACTTCCTGGCGATTCCGGTCGTCGACGATGAACGCCGCATGCTCGGTATCATCACGCACGATGACGTGATTGACGTGATGCGGGAAGAAGCCACTGAAGACGCGCACCGTATCGGCGCTGTCGAGCCGTTGCAGAAGGGCTACCTGCAAACACACTTGATGACGCTTGGCTGGAAACGAGGCCTGTGGCTGACGATCCTCTTCTTCACCGGCTCGCTCACGGCCCTGGCCATGAGGCACTACCAGCTGCTGCAGGAAGAATGGATCTGGCTGGGTTGGTTCGTGCCACTCATAATCTCCAGTGGCGGCAACTCCGGCAGCCAGTCTGCCACGCTCGTCATTACCGCGATGGCGACCGGCGATGTGACTTTGAAAGACTGGGGACGCGTCGTGTGGCGAGAAATCGTCATCGGACTCATGCTCGGATCCTTCCTCGGCTCGATCGGATTTGTCGCCGCGACAATCATCCTCGGAAGCGTCCAGCTGGCCGTCATCCTGCCGGTGACGCTGCTGTTGGTGATTACCTGCGGGACCCTTACCGGCTCCATCCTGCCACTGGTCTTTCGCCGCTTGGGCCTGGATCCGGCGCTGATGAGCAACCCTTTCGTGGCCGCGATCATCGACGTGGTGGGCATCCTGATCTACATGAACATGGCCTTGACGCTGCTGCCAGACTCTTGAGGCTCCGGTAGACTGCGGCCACCACCAATATAGGCTTGTGCGTCTGGGGCCATACCTTGAATCAACTCGCCTGGGATGCGGTTGGCTTCACAAGGACGTATGCATGTTACCGGCCACGACCGTTCAGCAGGATTCGCTCGCAACGGAAATGGGATCGGGCTGGTATCTCGAGAACGGAGCGGAAACGCCCGTGCCCTTCAAGTCTCGGCGGCTGGACATCTTCACACGTCCAGGCCGGTGTCCCCGATGTAGAGCTGCAGAATCTGGCTCTGCACCTTGATCGCGCGAATGAGAATCCAGATTTGATCGGGTGTAAAACGCTTCGGGTCCGATTTGGCCAGCCTTTCCAGCTCGTCGGTCATCGCGGCATGCTGATCCGTGGCGGCCTGGAGACGCAGACCCATTTCCTTCCACGCTTGAGTCAGGATCAGATCGTCCGTCAGGTTGTTGACGGGATGCGTGCCGTTGGTCAGGAGCAGGCAGAGACGAGCCACGTCGCGGGTATCCGCTCCGGGCTGTAATTTCTCAATGCGATCGGCTAGTTCGGCGCATTTCATACGGTTCATTCCCAACCTGTCTGGAGAGACGGGGTCATCGATGTCGGTTGGACTCTATAGAAACTTTAGCTCAGTATTTGCGTCGCGGAATATTCCGGAGATACTGCACCTGGACGATAGGAAATCCATCGTGCCGCGCTCCGCCGATCAGCCACCGTTCAATCTGCTCCGAACCTTACTTCCTGCCACGCGGATTTCATCGCTGCCGGGCAAAAATGCCGCTGTCGAAATACCAAACAGGGGCCCAACAGGACCCGAGAGGATCGAACGATCAACACGGCACTCCATGCCAACCGGCGCATAAATCTTGCGGCTCCCACAGCATCTTGAGATCCCCGCACAACGTCCTCTGATCGCTGCACAGTTCGATGAGAAAAGGTAGCACAGGAATTGGCGCGAGCCGAGGAAGTCCGCCACACGGGACGCTGCGCGCGTGGAGTCTGCAGCCGCCCCGCTGACTGGTTACATCGCCTGCGACAGGAAGCCTGTAGCGGAAGCGAAGCGGTGTGTCAGCCGGGCAGGTGTCGCGGACGGCCTACTTCCATCTCACACCTCTCGACGACGAATTGCGTCAGGGGGGGAATGTCCGCCGTGCGAATCAGCGCGACTAGCGAGACCGGAACAACCGTCACAGAGGGCTTTCGACAACCTCTCGGTAGTGTCTGGCCATACACCGAGCAGCATGTTCGGCATCGAACAGATCTACCGCGCGACGTCGTGCCGCCTCCCCTAATCTGGTGCGCACGACGTCATCGGCCAGTAGCGCGAGCATGGCGTCGGCCAGGGCGGTGGGCGAATCAGGAGGGACGACGACAGCGGCCGCAGCACTTGGCGGAAAGATCTCTCCCGTTCCCCCGACGTCCGTCGCGACAATTGCGGTGCCCGACGCTCCGGCTTCCAGCAACACGCGTCCCAAGGGCTCCTGTCGCGCGGCGTGAACGTAAAGTGTCAGTTCGTTCAAGATGCGATCTACGTCATTGCGCACATCGAGAAAATGCAGTCGGCCACTTAAGTCGCCTTGCGCTGCCGCGGCGCGCAGGTCACGTTCAAAAATCACCGCTTCATTTTTTTGCGAATAACGTTGCCCCACGATTAGAAAGTGAACATCGTGTCGCCGCTCCGCCACGGCAGCGGCCGCCCGCACGAAAACGTCCATTCCTTTCCGCATGCCGATCTGCCCAATTGTACCGACCAGCAAGCAGTGGGAAGGAATTTGCCGCTCCTGGTGAAGAAATCCTCGCAGTGGACGCGGGCAGAACTGCTGCAAATCAACGCCGTTGAACTGCACATGGATCTTGGCCGGCGACAGACCCGCCGCTACGTACCAATCACGCGTGGCAGCCGAAACCGCCAACAACCTGCGATGGTCACTCAGATCGGCCAGAGAAGCGTGACTCAGCCCGACGATATCGCGCAAGTGCCCGAGACTCGGGACGCTCAGCTGGCGAACGACCGGACCCGACAAGCGGCTCATCGAAACGCTATTTGCATGGACCAGCGTCGCAGCAGTCTGTTTGATGAGTTGGGCAATACGGTGGTGCAGCACGGTGCGCGGGGGCCGGTGGGAACTCGCGTCGACCACGTCGAACGGCACGTGCGGCAATCCGAGCTGCCGAAGTGTCTCAGCCAGCGGCCCGGCCCCTGGCGCGGCGATCACCAACTCGAGGCCTTCTGCAGCCAGGCGTTTGGCCACCTGCAACAGCGATCGTTCACCGCCGTTGAGTGACGCATATTCACACAACACCAGCACGCGCATCGCAACTCCTCGCGGAGCGGATCAGGCCACCCGCCAAAAAAAGGGGAGGCTCCCCGTTTTTGCGGCAAAAAGCGGGGATTGGGCAATTTCATGGGCCGTCTTCAGAGCAATCCGTAGTTCTGCAGTGTCTGGCGTAAAGCAGCTTCACCCGCCGCGTCGAGCGGGGTCATGGGCAATCGCAGTTCACCGCTGTCGCGCCCCAGCATCTTCATGGCCGCTTTGATGGGAATCGGATTGGTCGCCAGCCCCAGCATATCACGACACAGCGGGAAGAGCCGCAGGTGCGCCTGCTGAGCGTCGGCCAGGCGTCCTTCTCGAAACGCCTGGACCAGCTCGATCATGTCCCGCGGCACAATATTGCCGACGACGGAGATCACACCTTCGGCACCGACGGAGAGCAGCGGCAGCGTGAGGCTATCATCGCCACTGAGTATCGTCAGATTGGTGGTGGCCACCAACTGGGAAGCCTGGTCGAGCGATCCCGTGGCTTCCTTGACCATCGTAATATTCTCAAGCTCTCCCAAACGGGCAATGGTCTCCGGCTCGATGTTCTTTCCGGTACGGCCCGGAATATTGTAGACACAGATCGGAATGCCGACTTCCTCCGCGATGGCCCGATAATGCTCGAAGAATCCTTGCTGCATCGGCTTGTTATAGTAGGGGGCAACCAACAGGGCCGCATCAGCTCCTTCATGGGCCGCCCACCGCGTCAACCGCATCGCCTCGGCTGTACTGTTCGACCCCGTACCGGCCATCACTTTGATGCGTCCTGCCGCAGCCTGTACAACTTCGGAAATCACGCGATCATGATCGCTGTGTGACAATGTCGGTGATTCACCCGTGGTCCCGACGGGACACACGCAAGTCGTACCCGCTTGAACCTGAAAGTCGATTTGCGAGCGCAGAGCTTCCACGTCCAGTTCGTTGTCCCGAAAAGGCGTGATAAGTGCCACCGAGACACCGGCAAAAGCGGATCCTTTGCGTGCCATGATCATCCACTCTCTTTTAAAACTGCCAACATTGCATCAGACGTACCGAGCGGCACGCTGGCGAGCGTCGCCTCACCCGCCGTTGAAGGGTCTTATCATACGTGGGGCATCCTTCTCGTGCCAAGGGGTCCGTTTTCACACCCCGTAACGCGGCCTGCGGCCACTACCAAAGTGTGTGTCCCGAGCCTGGTTTGGCTGAGTTGGACGACCGGAACGATTAGGGAATGCGCAGTGCGCAATGCGGAATGCGGAATGCGGAGTTGCACGTTTCACGCGGTTTCTCATTCCGCACTGCGCAGTCTTGATTCATTCCTCATCGAGTAGACGGTGTCACAAGCATGCGTGCATCACACGTACATGCTATTGGCTAACACTCCGACACTCCGACACTCCCCCACTCCACCACCCCCTCGGCGGCGGAGCCGGTGGAAGGACTGGGATCTAGTCGACCTGCCTCAACAGTTCTTTCATCTCGCGCACGGCAGCCTGCATCCCGATCATCAATGCGCGGGCGATGATACTGTGCCCAATATTCAATTCGTGCATCTGCTCGATCGCTGCCACGGGCTTGACATTGTGATAGTTCAAGCCGTGTCCGGCGTGCAGTGCCATACCCAACTCGCGGATCTGATGTCCCGCCGTCGCCAGTTTGACAAGCTCTTCCTGGACGGCGGGGCCTCGTGAGAGCGAGTACTGTCCCGTATGAAGCTCGACCGCGTCCGCCCCCAATTCCGCTCCCATGGCAATCTGCCGCTGATCCGCATCGAGAAACAAACTGACGGAGATCCCGGCGTCGTGCAGGCGAGAAATCGCGTCGGCCACGCTGCGGCGGTGCGTCACCACATCAAGACCTCCTTCGGTCGTCACTTCCTCGCGACGTTCCGGTACCAGCGTGGCTTGCTCGGGACGGACTTGACACGCGATGCCGACCACTTCGTCGTCAGCGGCCATTTCCAGGTTCAGCTTCACGGTGACCGTTTCACGCAGGACGCGCAAGTCCCGGTCCTGAATGTGTCGGCGGTCCTCACGCAAGTGAATGGTGATTCCGTCGGCTCCCCCCAACTCCGCCGCTACCGCGGCCCAGACGGGGTCCGGTTCGAACGTTTTACGCGCCTCGCGAATCGTGGCCACGTGATCGACGTTGACTCCCAGCTCAAGCATGATGACCTATCCCTCCTAATTCTTGTCAGTCACGTTACGGTAATCACGGCGCCTCGATTGTCCGCGGCGGTCACCCGTGTCTCCAGCTTCTCCCCTGCGTGCTGGCGACACAACTCCTCCTGCAGACGTTCGGCGCTCACCTGATCGGGTACCAGGCAGAACAAGGTAGGGCCCCAGGAACTCTGCCCGACACCTGCGACACCCAGGGCCCGAATCTCCTCGACCAGCGCTGTCAGGCGGGCACCGTTGTAGGGTCCTCCCTGTACACTCGCAAAGCAGGAGCCGGCTTTGCGTCCATATCGATACAAACTCTCGCCGACCGCCAGGCAATCGTTGGACTGCAGGGCCGGAAGCAAGGTCGATCGCACCTCCGCGATCAATTCTTCCCGCACCGAGCGCCTGACCGGTGGCAAGCATTCAAACGCCTGTCGTTCATCTCGTCCGAAGAGTCCGGCGCGGGTACCTGCCTGCACCAAGACAAATCGCCAGGCAGCCGGGAATTCCCTTCGCTGCTCCAGGGGCGCCAGTTCTTCACTGGGGAGTTTCCCTGATTCTACAATCAATCCCCCGTGGAGAAATCCGTAGGTGCCAATGGCAGATCGTCGACCGCGGCACGTGGCACGAGCTAGTTCTTGCGCCGCAAGTGGCGATCGCCGCTGAAACGCCTGCAGTCCGGCGACCAGAGCCGATATCAGCTGCGTGCCGCTCCCCAATCCCACGTGCCTGGGCACGGTCTGCAACAGAGCGACACGGCAATTTGGCAACTCCCCAAGTCCGCAGAAATGCGCCCACTGTCGGGCACCCTGCGTCAGAAAATCGCTTTGTTCCCCCGCCGCTTCGAACCGCGGAGCTGGGGAGATCTCCAGGCTGAGCGAGGGTCGCTCGATCATCACCCCCACCCCGCCAAACTGCCTCCCGAGTCCGCCGAACGAAAACAGCCCGCAGTGCAACCGCGAGGGCGCTCGTACGTGTACCGTGCAGGGTTGCATGAGAAGAATCCGCCCAGGCGACGTCGTCGATTACACACCCGGGGATCATGTCGGTCATTCGACCGCATCCCCACAGATCCCAGGTTCCGCCGCGCAAAAACCTGTTTCGCTGGTTCGACCGCACACTCCCATCCGGGAAGGGCTGCCGTGGCGCCGCCAACCTGCTGGACAAAAGGGCGTGCTATGCTGCCGCTCGGCTGCGCCCCAGTTCACGCACTCTTCGGCCGTCCGCCACGGCAACCGTCCATGCTATCCGAATCGAGCACGGGGCTCCAGGTGTCACTCCTGAGCATCCACGTGAGTGGAACCTGGCGAGTCGGACAGAATGAAGTCTTTCAAGAATGCAAATGCTCGCCGCTCCGCCGGTCCCCCGGTCTTCTGCACGAGCGGTGCCAGACGGCGCAACGCGTCGCGCAATTCCTCGACATCCGTGATCTGCACCCGCGTCGCCAGAATCGCTGCTTCGACCACCGCATGCTTGGCCCGATTGAAGCCAAAAAACTCTCGCTCCGTTGCTGACCCCACGACGCGGCAAGGAATCGTTGCCCGCGGCAACTCGTCTTGCACCGATTCCACCCGGAACGCATACCAGCGGCACGCATCGGCCAGAATGAAACCGTCCACAATTCGAGCCGCGGCGAGGCGGGGGAGCGCCGTCAGTTGATCCACCGCCGCGCGCGCGATCAGTTCCACGTCGTCGGTCACGTGGAACACCCCTTGCCCCGTTCGTGTCAGGTTTTGAAAGGTGCGGGATGTCTTGAACGGGCGGAAAATCAGCCGCCGAAAACCCTCCTCCACGGTCGGGCCCATCGGCGTGATCCGCACTGCCGCGTCTTCATCCAACGTGGTCACAATACCTTCCAGAATCACGCCATTCCCTTTCGTTGTGCCGGCCCGCACAATCACCCGACGCAGAGCCTCTCCGGTCGGTAGCTAACAAAATGCAGCCGTTCATGGTTGTTCTTAATCGTGAATGGTTACGCGAAACTTACCACGCCCAGTACGCCGTAATCGTCTGCTCAAACGGAGTTGCTAGAACGTCACCGGAGATCTCGGCAACTCAACTGCGACGCTCGCCGGACTCCTCAGCTCGTCGGCTGCACTCGGTACCGCGCCGGTCACGTCCACTTGAGCGATGCGCAGAAAATTCGCCAGCAGGGTGTATCCGTGTTCGGTCAGTATCGCTTCGGGGTGAAACTGCAGGCCGACGATCGGCCGCTCGCGATGTCTCACCGCCATGATCACGCCATCCTCCGTTTCCGCGGTGACTTCCAGTTGCGGCGGCAACGAAGATCGCTCCGCCGCAAGTGAATGGTATCGACAGCCAATGAACGGATTGGGAACTCCCTGAAAAACACCATGCCCGTCATGCCGGATGGTACTGGTTCGACCGTGCATCGGGTCCACTCGCACGATCTGCCCTCCGAGCGCCGCCACAATCACCTGGTGCCCCAAACAAACTCCCAGAATCGGCAACTGGTCGCCGCAGCACCGCACGAGTTCCAATGAACAGCCAGCTTCGTTCGGCGTACACGGACCTGGAGACAGAACAATTGCCGCAGGCCTCAGCGTAAGCACGTCTTGGGCTCGCATAGCATCATTGCGCACGACGCGCACGTCGGCGCCCAGACGCGTCAAGTAGCGCGCCAAATTATGGGCAAAGCTGTCGTAGTTGTCGATCAGTAGCAGCATGGCCATCTCAACGCGGGTACTCACCCCCATCAAGCCAAGGCACGCACAAGTCCCACGGCTTTATGCCACGTCTCGTCATATTCGCGCGCGGGATCGGACTGAGCCACAATTCCGCCACCCACGGGGAACTGCCACCAACCTCGTCCCGCGGTCACGGTTCTTATCAGGATACTGAGGTCCATGGTGCCGTCAAACCCGAGGTAACCCAGCGATCCGCAGTAGCCGCCCCGGGCAGTCGGTTCCAGCTCGCTAATGATTTCCATGGCCCGCACTTTCGGCGCGCCGGTGATCGAGCCGCCCGGAAAGGCGGCTTGAACCAGATCCAGCGGCGTTTGGCCCTCCGCCAGGATTCCTTTGACAGCCGACACCAGGTGCTGCACGTATTGGTAGGATTCCAGGCTACACAACTCGCTGACATGCACGGAATCGGGATGGCACACGCGGGAAATGTCGTTGCGCAGCAGGTCCACAATCATAACATTCTCGGCACGGTCCTTTTCGCTTTCCAGCAGTTCGCCGGCCGCGAATAGATCGGCTTCGGGGAGGCGGCAACGCTGCCGCGTCCCTTTGATCGGCCGCGCTTCCACGTGACCATTGCGCACCGCCAGGAATCGTTCCGGGGAGGCGGATACCACCTGAAACGATCCGCCATCGAAAAAGGCGGAGAACGTGGCTGGATTGCGCTGCCGTAGCCTCAGGTACAGGTCGATGGAACTACCGTGCGCGGGATAGAGCAATCGCTGGGCTAAATTCACTTGAAATACGTCACCGGCTCGAATGTACTCGATCCCGCGGCGGATCGCCTGCTCGAATCCGGGCCGCGAAAAGTTGCTCGTCAGCAGCGGATGTTCGAGCGTTGCATACTGGGGTGCCAATTGATCCGGCAACAGCGGATCTTCCTCGCCGGGCGGATGAATCAGGCGTGGATCAGAACTCCCGGCCAGAAACAAACGCATCTGCTCGAGCCTCGCCGCGGCTCGTTCCCGACGCGCCTGGTGGTCCGCTTCCGGAAGCCCTTGCGAAATGATCCAAGCTCGACCCGCGAAATGATCAAACGCCACGACGACATCATAGAAGCCGATGGCCAGCGCCGGGGATGTAAATTCGTCGTAGCGCGGGAGCGGCAGACACTCCAGACTTCGGTTCAGGTCGTAGCTGAACAGACCGGCTGCGCCTCCCTGGAAAGGAGGCAACTGGTGGCAACGCTCCGCTGTCCATCCGCCCAGTAATTTACGGAGGGCCCCAAGACCATCACGGCCGTCCGCCGGTACGGTCAGGTAGTCGAACGGGTCAGCCGCCACGAAAGAGTATCGTGCGAGACTGCTATCCCGCTTAGCGCTATCGAGAAACAGGCAGTGTGGTAGGGTCGCCAAACGCTGAAACACGATCACCGGGTCTGGCGCCGGCTGTAATTCGATCGACAATGGCAGGAACGGTTCACTTGTCATGCGACGATTCTACCGTACCTTGCGTTGGCGATCATCCAGTCCCCACAAATCCCGCAAGCTAGACGTCCGGGAACTGCCACCCAACGCATGGGCCCCAGCGGTTATCGCCAAAAGGAATCGGACGGTCGACAAATCCCGCCCGCACCATTTGTTGCGAAACGCGGGCTGTCAATATAGTGCATCAGGTTGTTCCAGCCGCTACGATGATGGAGACCCCAAGTAGTGACGCTGCCCGGCAAACACGACGAGAACCACGCTCTTAGACCTTGTGGGTGACCGTGTCGGCAGGAGACTCGACTGCGATGCGATCACCGTCGCAGCTTGGCCAACCGCCGCGAGTCTGGCGATCTTCCGTGCCGGCCATCGAAGCCCTCAAAGGAAAGCACATGACCATGACGATAACGCATTGGATCGGGCTTACATGCCTGCTCCCATTTTCCGTCTCTGCCGGGGAGTGGGACGCTGTCAGTTACCACTTCACACCCGGCGAAGAGAACCGTGTGTTGGGGCCCAACGAGGCCTACACGTCGGTGCGACCCGACAGCGGCGAGTGGACTGCCAATTTTGGTGTCAGTAACCACTTTGCAAACTTGAAGGGCGAGCAGATCCGGGTCTACTTCTTCCACCTGCATCAAGAAGCGGCGTACACGGAAGTCGCCGACAACATCGACCACTACATGGGGCTTTTCACGCCTTGGTTGGAGGGGCAGGTTCGGCCTAAGGACGCCTACTTCGCCGTGCGGACGGTCATCCAGGTGTTGGACCAGTCGGCCTATAAGGGCCGGATCGAGACGCCGTCGAGAGTGTGGTGCCTTCATTTCGAGCAAGGGAGCGAGGCCATCATCGTTCTCTGGTGCCTTGACGACGATATCACGATGACGCTTGAGAACGCGTCGATACTCAAGAGTGTGACGAGCATGGTGGGCACTCCGCAATTGGTGAAAAGCCGCTTGACTGTCTCCGGGCGACCTCTTTATCTGCGAAGCGACGCGAGCGACGCGGAACGACTCAAACAACAGATTCGCGAATCGCACTGGGAGAAAGAGAATTGAATCGCCGATCTTGGTCCGTTCTGCAACTCGCCTGCGCTCCTTCCGTGTCTGAGGTTGCTATGTCTTGACGAGCACGGCAGCCCGGCTCAGCCGAATCTGAGGCTGTTCTTCGAGTCGCAGGCCGACTTGCTGGGCGTTGACAATCATCTGTTGAAAATCCGCTTCCGAGACATGGCCCCGTGGTTCGGCGAGCATCATCTTTCCGCCATCGACGAGGCAGCCATAGAACTCGCTCAAAAGACTCGGAATGTCCGGGGTTTCATGTGCGGACCAGAAAGCCAGCACGAAATCAACCGGATCATTGAGGCCAACGGAATCTCGCTTACATGCATGTGTGCGAATTCTGTTTGCCACACCAGCTTTCTCGGCCCGCTTGTGCAGGGTTCGCAGCATTTGCGGTTGCAGGTCGACAGCGATCACCGTTCCGCTCGCCTCAACCAACTTGGCCATTGGTATGGAGAAGAACCCCATGCCGCAACCAAAGTCCATCGCCGTCATGCCCGGTTGGACGTAAGGAGCCAGGATCTTTTCTGGCTGATGGAGCAGACGACGGAAACGGTTGTCGATGAAATAGCCGCCCCACCACGGACAAACATGTGCACGCATCTGTGTGGCCCCCATGCCAGCTCTGGATCTCCAGCACCGGCGTGTCGGGAAAGGCATCGATGTCTTCGATCTCGATGACATTGTCCTTCGCAGCTCGGCAAGAACACCACGGCACTATGGGTGTTCCAATTCGTATGACAGACTTATTATATAGCAGGCGGATGCGACCATGTCGCCACGCAACAAGACGCCAGGGAGACTGACCGATGACCGATCATGTCACAGGACCTGAGCAACCGGATATTCAGCCGGAACCGTCGGCGCCGCAACGCGCGACGGTACGAACAACGACCATTTTGCCGTCGCGGTAGACGCCTCGGATTCCAGGCAATTGTGGGGCTCGTCGTTCTGACAATTGCACTGAGCGGGTTCTACAAGAACCGCGAGTTCTGGCGGATTTCCTGGCAGCAACGGACGCTCTTTCCGCCAAGCCCCCCGGGTGGTTATGAAGGGCTCGCGAACGCGCGTGTGCAACCTATAGTGTTTCAGTCTCGCCCTTCCTTCGATCTCTCCAGGCTCGTTGTACCGGCCCGCGAGCTACTTCCGGGAGGCCCGCCCAAAGACGGGATTCCCGCGCTGACGAACCCGAAATTCATGGCAGCTAATGAGGCGACATATCTTCGCCCGAAAGATCGTATCATTGGATTCGTCACCGCTGAGGAATCGCGGGCGTATCCGCTGAAAATCCTCAATCACCATGAAATCGTGAACGACCAGATTGGCGTTCTGCCGGTAGCCGTCACCTACTGTCCGCTGTGTGATTCGTGCGCGGTGTTTGATCGCCGCACAGAACTTGGTGAACGTGAATTCGGTGTCTCCGGGCTCCTCTATAACAGCAATGTGCTGATGTATGACCGAGGTGGACGCCCCGAGAGCCTGTGGTCCCAAGTCCTGACACGCGGGATTTCGGGGCCGGCTGCGGAGAAGTCCCTGCGAGCTTTGCCACTGGAGTTGACCACCTGGCAAGATTGGCTGTCGCGGTATCCGGAAACGAAAGTTCTGTCGCCGGAGACCGGCCACCGGCGCGATTATAGCGCGCGACCCTTATGAAGGCTATTTCACCGCGCCGCAGCTGATGTTTCCCGCGAAACCCCGCAGCGATCGTCTGGCGACCAAGGCTCGCATCCTGGGCGTGTGGACAGACAAGATGGTTCGGGCATATCCGCAGTCGGCCTTCGGTCCAAATCGGCAGCGCGTGGCGGACACGCTCGACGGAAAAAGCATCGTCATTGAGTTCAACCCGCAGGCCCGGAGTCTCCGAGTAACTCAGGCCGACGATGGCGTGTACTGGATGTACTCGCTGTGGTTTGCCTGGTACGCGCTGCGGCCGGATACTGACGTGTTCGGACAGTAATTGAACATCGACTACACCCCGTTGCCGCTCCTGCGATCTTTCGGATTACAGTTTGTACCTACTCTACAAGAACCAGCAGATCTGGTCCGCCGCCGTGGACCGCAGGACACGCTTGAGAGCGACGCTCAGCACCTGTATCACTCGCGAGTCGATCGGTTCATTCCCGATGAAGTGGCACCAGGAGATTAGGCGTGTTAAGCGATTTCACGTCTGCGCGCTGTGCGGAGTTCCACATCCGACATCCGAAGCACCAATTTCGAAACAAATGCGAATGACAGAAACTGGTGATTCGTAGGCTGCCGGCAGCGAACAACGACATTTGGTCGAACGTCGGGTCATCGTCAGGCATTGTCCACGCCACACCGTCGCGTACTTCGGCCACCCCGCACCGCTGGAGCACTCTCGTCACGGCTTATCGCGTTTGTAGGTGACCAGGAATAACTGGGTGTCTTTCTCCGTTTTGAAATCGGTCGGACGCTTCTTGCCTTCCAGGTCGTAGCAGACCCGCAGCGAATCATCCTTCAGTTCGTAGATGGCGAGGAAGGTCTTCCCCTTGTTTGGGCCTTCGCCACCAGTGATGTCAATGGCCTTCGGTTTCGCTTCCGGATCGAGTTTGTACGTTCCTTTATCCACCACGTCACTCACTTTGACGGTGTATTTGCCGTCAGCCATGGTGAGTTTCATCGTCTTCAGAAGTTCGTCAGGAAATTTCTGACCAGCCAATTCGGCTTGGACCGGGAGCCAGGTACCGTCAAGCGTCAAGCGTTCCTCTTTCGCCGTGTCGCTCCAGACTGAGGACTGTAATAGCAGGCACGCAATCGGCAGAACAATTACGATTCGTCGCATCGTGATCTCCAGTATCAAAGAATGAAAGCAAATACCAGCCGCCAGACTTTGTAGTAGTCGGATGAGGCACTGCAAGTCGCTGGTGGGGATAACGACGCGGTGTTGCGCCAACGCGAGGGGCTGATCTCGTGGCGGCGAGGGGCGACCAAGGCACATATCGTGGCCGCTTGGCCGAGCGACGAAGTAGTGTGCTGAAACGGTACGGTCCGGGCCGCGAAATCCGCCGGAGGAAGCTTTTTGGCCGCAGAAAAGCCCCCCTGCAGAACTAATTCTCATCCCTGGCCTTGTGTCCCAAATACCGTCCCATTTAATGAGTTGTTGGGACTTCGATTTCCGCGACGGCAATTTGGGACACGCCCGAAAGAGTTCGAGCTAGAATCCAATCGCTGCCGCACCTGTTGCGGCAAAAGAAGGTATATCGAATCATCCGAGATGGTGCCAGAGACCTTGGACGGGGCAGATGAAGGACAAAAAAATCGGCTGACAAAAAGATCTCCTGTGCCGACGTTTCTTTTTGTCGCCCCATCTTCCTGTCCTTCACGCGAAGCGCGATGGAACATCTGTCGCCGCTGCCGCTGGCCCTGGCGGTATCAGCTACGGCGGTCTCAGCTGCCGCTGAGCCCTTGGCGGTCTCAGCTACGGCGGTCTCAGCTACGGCGGTCTCAGCTGCTGCTGAGCCCTCTGGCGGTCTCAGCTACGGCGGTCTCAGCTGCTGCTGAGCCCTTGGCGGTCTCAGCTACGGCGGTCTCAGCTGCTGCTGAGCCCTTGGCGGTCTCAGTTACGGCGGTCTCAGCTACGAGTTCCCTACATCTCACTTCCGGCTTCTCTCTGAATCTGGTTTCCCCTGGGTATATCCCAGGGGGACCACCTAGACTGGCCAGCTACCACCTGCCGGCCCCACACCGGTGAGCGGCCGAGCCCAGCGGCAACCATTACGCGCCGGCGTTGTGTCGAGGCCACAGCGAGAACCGCGACTCCTGGCGTTGGGGCTTGATGGGCGAGGTAAGCCGCCGGAGCAAATGGGGAGTAGTACAGTTTCCGCGGCAAAATGAAGAACATAGGCAGACCATGAGTCGGATATAACAAGTGACGCATATGTGTCACATAGTACGCGGAGCACGCACTCGCAGTAGGCTCTTGCCCAATCCGCCCAGTCGTTCGGCGAAAAAGTACCACTCTTCTATTTCTTCTCGCCGGTCCACCAGCGCGTGCAGCGCGAGACCTGGATCTTGGCCAGAATTTCGTGCAGGTCGTCCATCGTGAAGTCGGCACCGCACAACTGTCGGCAGGAGGCGCTCCCTGCTGCCAGTCCGCAGGCGAAGGCCGTATGCGCCGGCGCCCCGGCGGAGAGTTGGACGAGAAAGATCGCCCCTACCGTATCCCCGGCGCCGATCGGGTTCACGACTCCCTCGACCGCGGGCAGGTGGAACTCGTAGAACCGCCAAGTGCAGGGTTGGCATGGCGCAGAGCCGACGCCCGGGCTCTCGAACAACCACGCCGTATGGGGACCCGCCGTTACAGCCAGCCAACGCAGTTGGTGCGCGGCGAAAACGGAAAGCGCCATCTCGGGGATCGACTCCGCTCCCTCTGCCGTGACCGGCCGATGGCGGTCGCGGCTCCTGCCGGCGAGACTCCGCAACTCGTGGGCGTTTATCTTTCAGGATGTCAACTTGCCCCGTCGCAAGTGTCGCGGCAATCTCCTGGTAACTGTCAAGGAGCAGCAACGCCTTGCCTTTGGCGAGGGCAAGCGTTACGTAGAACTGCTCATCGACGCCGGGCGGATAAGTGCCGCACAGGGCCAGACCCGAGATTTCGCCGCGCGCCAGGGTCTGCAGGGTACGTGACAAGAGTTGCTCGACTTCGCCCGGCAGGATCGGCGCCGAAGGCTCGATGAGCTCCGTGGCGTCGCCCACGGCGGCATCAATCACCGTATTGCAGCAGCGAGTCTCTCCCGCCGAGGCAACCGTGATCTGGTTCACGCCAGCGTGCTCGATCAGGCGGCCTAGCCGCTCACCATTCTCGCCGCCGAGGAACTGCGCGAGGGTGACCATCCCCGGGATCAGATGGCTCGCGGCCCGCGAGAACTGCTGGCCTTTCCCGCCGACCGACACAAGGACCTCCCGGGCGCGGTTGACCTGCCCCCGCTCCCAGCGGTCGAAGACGAGCGTCTTTTGCAGATGCCGGGTTCAAACCCACGGCAAGCAACTGAATCGCACCCGGCGGGATGCGCGGAGTTCCACTGACTCGACGACGCTCTCGCGGCAATCGCAGCCCCGAAGGCGAGTTCGCAGTTCGGTGCCTTCCTCCTTCGCTTCCTCCAGTTGAATCACAAGATCGGCTCGCGCACGCACCGCGGGATCGTGCAGTTCCTCGAGCGTCGGGCGGTCCACACGCTCGAAATGAGCGTGCACATCGGCGGGCAGACGCCCACCGGCGATCTTACGCGTCACCAGGCGGCGGCGGCAGGTTTCGAGCGGCAGTTCCAGTAGCATGCAGAAGTCGAGGCAGTCGCGAGCGTCCTTCCAGCTTTGTTCCGGTCGCAGGAGGTGAAGCCCCTCCACGACGACGATGCGATGATGCGGCGCACGCATAGCACTCCCGGCACCGGGTCGTGACACCCGCGATCGTAGACTGGCAGCCGAATCTCGTGCTCTTCGGACGAGCGCAGGCGCCGCAGGTCCGCGACCAGCGTCTCAACGTCGAATGTGGGTGGCCGGCCTTTGATGTGCCGGAGCGGAACCTCTTTCCCCTGCTCGATCTCAACCTGTGTGTCGAGGAAGGCGTTGGGGAAATGATACGCATCCATGCCGAGAGGAACAGCAAGCTCCTGCCCCGAGAGTACGTGCAGCACTCGGCAGAGTAGGGCACTGAGAATCGTCTTCCCCGTGCCCGCCCCACCGGTTACCCCGACGAGCACGCGTTGCTGCCTGGCACGCGCCAGATTCTGGGTTGCTAATGCCAGCGGCAGCAATAGGGACTCGATCTGCTCCCGCGTAACTTCGATCCGCACAACATCGCCCGAAGCGTCCAGTTCCTGACATTTGGCAAGCTCCTGCATGATGCGATTGACATCACGCGATGCCGCCCGGCGGGCGTCGTTTCCCAGGCAGAGCGCCTCCCAGAGGAACAAGGGAGAGGGCTTGTCCGCATGCGTGTTTGACAGGCAGGTCATAAGTTCGACAGTGCGAGTTCAGGATAGCAAATTACATCGGTATGACTTCCAGCATATCGAAATCACGCGAGACCGCCATAGAGCTGCATACGGGATGTAGCGCTAGTAGACTTCGCCAACCCGAAACTTGTGACTTTCCCTACGGCGGCCAGAAATTGCCCTCGAATGTCCCGATCGACCGTCGACACCAGGACCAAGCGGA
>CAVOXY010000070.1:0-10641 GCA_963700515.1 uncultured Planctomycetota bacterium
CCCGCGACACCCGTTTCACGCAGCGTCCTGAATCGCGTTTCCATTCAAGTCGCGCCAGACAGTCCCCTCGATCTGCGAGGTGAAAATGTGGGTCAGGCAGTTGAACGCATTCAGGCGACCGCCAGTCAAGACGACCCCCTGCAACCAGGGTAGTGGATCGACGTTGTCCAGGATCAGCTGCTTGGTTTCCAGGACCGACATTTCGGGAGCCAGACCGCGAATCAACGCCACCACGCCCGCCACGTGAGGAGACGCCATGGACGTGCCCTGAATCCAATGATAGGGGGTGAACGGGTCCACGCCCGGCGGCCACGTGCTGACAATCAGCTGGATACTGTCGTCAGGTCCATCACCGCCCGGTGCCGCCAGGTCCACCGAGTTCTGTCCAAAGCTGGAGTAGCTGGCCAGAAAGTCCAAGTCGCTGGTGGCCGCCACCGAAATAATGCCGTCCAGATCGTAGTTGGAAGGATAGTGGGGCAATCGCATCATTGTTGTTGGCGTCGTTGCCGGCTGACGCGACAAAGACAATACCCGCGTCGATATGCCGTGCGATCGCGTCATAATGTCAAAGCGGATGGCAGCCCGCCTGTCGCACCGTAACTGTTGTTGCTCACCACCACGTTGATGCCATACTGCTCCCGCATCATCGTGGCATAAGAAATACCCGAAGCGATGGCAGCTGTCGTTCCGCCCAACGGACCTTCAAACGCGTTGATCGCCATGATCTGGACATCCCAATTGACGCCGGCCACGCCGATGCCGTTGTTCCCCTTCGCCCCGATCGTGCCCGCAACGTGAGTGCCATGGCCGTTGTAATCCATGGGGTCCGTGTTGACCGCATCGATGGCGGGAGCAATCCCGTACACGTCGTCGATGTAACCGTTGCCGTCATTGTCGATGCCGTCACCCGCGATTTCGCCCGGGTTATGCCACATGTTGGCCCGCAGATCCGCGTGCAAATAGTCCACACCCGTGTCAATCACCGCCACAACCGCGTCGGGCGAACCAGTGAAAATATCCCACGCCTCAACGCGTCGATGTCGGCGTCCGGGAATACCGCCGGTCTGACCCGTGTTGTTCATCCCCCACTCATACACAAAGAGCTGGTCGTTGGGGATGACTTCGGGTGTCGTACAAATAGTAGTTCGGCTCGACATGCGTAATCTGCGGCTTTGACAACCAGTGGTCGGAGATGTTGATCTGATGTCCCCTGTCACCGCCGACATCGGCAGCTGAATCAGGGCGTAATCCAAACCATAGAAGTTTTGGATCAGCGTCGCCCCTTCCTGCTGCAGAATCTGGCTGCGCACGTTGGCCGGCGTGGCGGCCGCGAACTGGACGATCAGCTGATCGTGCACGTAGTCCGGGCCAGTTGCCTCCCCCTCGGGACCACTGTTGACCGGTCCCATGCTGTCAAATCCCCCGACGACCGTCAGCAGGCAGCGGTTTTCCAGGGTTTCGACTCGCAGGCCCCGGGATCGGGAAGGCTGCGAGGCCAAGCGGCCTCGGTTTCTGCGGCTCTTACGCAAATTTCTCGACAGTCTTGACTTCACGGTCTTAACCCCACTTGCAGCTGGATGAATTATCAAACGACGTGCACGACAGAATCGCAGATCTGTTCAGTTTAAACGGCAACGCAATTACACGCTACATTTTGGCGCGCCTCGAACGCGTCATTTCGCCCCACTACCGGCCTTGCTAAAACGCCCTACACCAAAGTGTCAAATGTTAATCTGTGGTATTTGGGGAATTTCGGGAGACCCAGATAATTTGATCGTAATTGCTAGAAACTTCGTGTCAACCAAATCGTCAGCTCTCCGGGAGCGGAACCACGCGAAGTCCGCACCGTGTGCCCTTCACGCTCGATCGGGGGGGGTGTGCGGCGAGGGTAGCTGAAGCCGCCAGGCTACGTAGCTGAAGCCGCCAGGCTTCAGCTGAAGCGGCGTAACGTTGGACGGGGCTGCTGAGCCCTTGGCGGGCTCAGCTACGGGCGGGCTCAGCTACGTAGCTGAAGCCGCCAGGCTTCAGCTGAAGTGGCGTAGCGTTGGACGGGGCTCGCTGAGCCCTTGGCGGGCTCAGCTACGGGCGGGCTCAGCTACGTAGCTGAAGCCGCCAGGCTTCAGCTGAAGTGGCGTAACGTTGGACGGGGTCGCTGAGCCCTTGGCGGGCTCAGCTACGGGCGGGCTCAGCTACGGGCGGGCTCAGCTACGGGCCAAGAAAGGGACACGGGCACCGCACTTGGGGTGTGCGATGCCCGTCGAATGGGACTGCCGTGGTGGCGGAGGTCAGTGATCTACCACATGTATTCGAAGCCAGCGGTGAAGCCGTGATAAAGCGCGTCGCCGTTGTTGTTGATGACCGGATGGCGGACACCGGCCACGAACGGAGGCTGCGGATTGAAGTTGTCCGAGGCCAGCGCAATTTGGTCCATCCAGAGGAACATATAACCGGTGCGGAACGTCCAGTGCTGGCTCAGACGCCAGAGCAACGTGACGTTGGCATCGCCCAGAAATGCGGCTCCATTCTCCGTCAACTTCTCCTGTACCGGGTCAGCGATCGACAGGGCAGAGATGGTCGTCCGCTGTGTGGAACGATTGCCGAAGAGTCCGACTTTGGCTTCGCCGCCAATACTCAGGCCCGGCATGATGCAGACCCACAGATCGCCGCCGACCTGGGCACCGGTGAGACTATTGGAGGTACTCACCAGGTAGTTCATCCATCCCGGATTGATCGGGGCAAATGTCAGGTAATTGAAGTCCTCCGACATGTACATGTAACGAGCGCCGACCAACCAGGACCCTTGGATTCGCGTATTGGGACCGACCCAGCGTTGGCGGTAGTTCAAATCGATTGTGTCGAATGACGAGGAATACTCGATGCGCTGCACATTCGCCTGGTCGGTGTCGGTGAATCCAAAGAGAGGCGAGTTGCCAAAATCGCTCATGATCGAGAACAGATCATTGGCGTTATTAGTGGCTTCGGCTTTCGATGCCCAGTTGAAGGAACCGAGATAGTTCGTCTCAAGCAAGTTGCCGGCACCCAGCTGGATGGCGAAACTGGCTCGGAATCCAGAGGTGTCGGAGAAATTCAGTTGATCGGTTCCCAGGACCGGAATCCCCCCGGGGCCTTCCGTGGCGAAGATGGTCGATTCTCCAATGTCGTCCCGCTGCATGCTGACCCATTCGGCCGAGGCGTCATACCAGCGTTGTGCTCCACAACCACCGGCACCGTAGGGAAGCAACCAGCGAAACAACTTGACATCAAAGTCGTCGCTGCCGCCCATACAGACTTCACAGCCGTATCCGCCGCAGTACTGGCACGGCGGTCCTTCCATGGGATAGCCTCCCCCCGGGTAGCCGCCCGCCTCGCCCATCGGCATCGCCGGCGAGGGGGCCAACTGCTGGGGGATGGCGCCCTGGGCCGGATCGTAGTAGGCAGCCGGCTGGTAACCGTAAGCGCCCCCGGGCGGCATCATAGCTCCCTGCGGAGGCATGCCCTGAGGTGGCATCATCTGACCTTGTGGCGGGTACTGAGGCATGCCCATGGGAGCATAGCCGGACTGTGCCGCCTGCATGGCAGCCACATAGTCCGGTGCGTATTGCGGGGCGTTTGCCGCTGGACCCTGCATGCCGGGCTGCATCTGCGGCATTCCGGGGTATCCTGCAGGCTGGTGCCGAACCAGGGTACGGATACGACTGGGCCCGAGCTTCGTGCCCGGCAATCAACAGCACAGTGATTGTCAGCACGCACAGTACCCACGACCTTTGGATTCTCATTAGTAAGTTCTCCGCGGCACGAATGCGAATTGTCAGGGCGCAACCGCCGGGCTGCTTGGCCGCTTGCAAAGGGCGATTAAGTTTGCGATTCGTTGTGTGGCAGCAGAGGACAAACGCATCTCGAGCGTTCACCCTTCCGATGTTTATGTGTTCTTGTCTTGACCTATCGGTATGGCGCAATGATTAGAACCAACACTTTCGGCGCTGCCGGAACACTTTGGTTAATCGGCAAACTTGCCTGCAAAATTTGCGTGTTTCCTGGGATTCGGGGCGAAACTGTGTAAATGTCCCCAACTCCCGCGAATTTCGCTCCTCTTCGTGTGGTAATGGGGTGAGTGGGTAAATGGGGTATATTCGTGCTTCGCCCCGCCAGCTGGCATAACCGGCGGCTTGCCGCGGCGGGGCCGTTCACTGGGCCGTGCACCCCGCCCGGTCTTCGGATGCCAGTCGGAGCGGAGACTGGCGACGAGTCGCAGCACCCGCCGTTTCCGCAGGGTGAAAGGTCAAACGTCGACCCCGCCCCGCACGCTTCATTCCTCGGGATTGCTTGCGAGACTCGGTTCCGCTTGCCAGAATTGAGTGGGCCCCATACCGGGCCTCGCCGACAGCGTTCCGCTCGTTCACATTACGTCGGTGAGATGTGCGAGGGCGTGGCGCCAGGGAGATCAAGATTGATGGCGAATACTGCGGAAGTGAAGACGCCCAGCGATTTTCTGCGACTGCTGGAGGAGAGTCGCATTCTGAGTGAAAACCAACTGAGCGTCGTCCGCCAAATGCTACCCGAGACGCCGACGAGCAGAATGCTGGCACGTCGCTTGATTGCCAAGGGGCTACTGACCCGCTGGCAGGCGGGGCAGTTGCTGGTTGGCTGGACCAAACTGCGGTTGGGCAACCACCGGCTCTGCGGGCAGATCGGACGGGGTGAGTATGGACGGGTATTTTTAGCGGAGCATATTCAGCTGCGGCGTGAGGTGGCCATCAAGACGTTGTCGCGACGCTACACGCAGCGCCCTGAGATCGTCGGCAAGTTTTTGGACGATGCGCGCCAGGTGGCAGCGTTGGACCATCACAACCTGGTGCATGTGTTGGACATCGACAGCGACGACGATCAGTACTACATGGTGATGGAGTACATTGTCGGTCGCGACCTGCAGCGCCTGGTTGCCGAAGACGGCCAGCTGCCTTTTTCGGTGGTCGCCGATTATGTGGCTCAAACGGCTGACGGTTTGGAACATGCGCATGCATTGGGGATCATTCACCGCGATCTTCGACCTGAGAATCTCATGCTTGACGAAAAGGGGGTCATCAAGATTCTCGGGATGGGAGTCGGTCGGCTGGCAGTTCTCGGGCATGTGTTGGCGCGCAAGGAGGCACCGGACGAGGGTCCTCGAGTGGCAGATTACCGATCTCCCGAACAGCGGCGCGGAGAGACGCAGGGCGATGTGTCATCGGACATCTTCTCACTTGGCGCTACTGCTTGGTACCTACTCACCGGGCGACCGCCGGTGAGCGGACTGGTGGACGGTCCGGACGTGGAGTGGGCCAAGGATGTTGCATCCGGACTGTTGAGTCTGCGCCCGGACACTCCGCCTTCGCTGTCAGCCATCCTGGCGACGATGACCGCGGTGGACCCGTTGGAGCGTTTCACCTCGGCGCAAGACGTCCGGCGGGCCTGGCAGGAGTGGCTTGCGCAGGGGTCGGGCAACCCGCAGCCTGGCGAGTCGGAGTCGCCCTATAGCGTAGTTGAGGGATCTCGGCGAGCGATGGCCGTGCCACCGCCGATTCCGTCGCAGCCTGTCTCGGCTGTGCCGCCAGCGACGGAGCAGGAGTTGGATGGATCGTCGGGGCCGCGGTCGGACGATGTGGTGACAGGCGGTCGAGGGAAACTGCCGGCCGCACGCTACGTGCTTGGCACCGTGGGGCTCGTGTGCCTGACGCTTATATCCGTGGCAGCTTACATTTGGTGGCCTGGCCGGAGAGCCGAGGTGGTTACGCCGGTGGCCGCTTTGCCGGTGGTGAAAGAGCCGCAGTCGCGGCCCAAGCTGCGTCCCCGTCGCCCAACGGACAAGGATCGCGATAGGTCGGCGGATGATGCGACGCGGCCGTCGGCGGGAAAGTCGCCCGGGGATGACACGCTGACGAGCGATCTGCACTCAGACGGCATGGGGACGGGGGACATGGGGGGCAAACCGGTGGCGGGATCTGCCGGCGAAAGTGTCGGTGGTTCCGAGAGCCAGCCGGAAGCGTCAAAACCGGTTGCCGAGCCCCCTCCGTCTACCGCGAAAGTGGAGGCTCCTAAGGAGAATTCGCCGCCCGCCACACCGAGTCCGCCAGCCGGACGCCGCCAAACCACCGGCCGAAACGGCCACGAGCCCGCCGCCAGCGGACGCCGTCGATCCGCTCCAGAAACTGCCCGCTGCGGTCGACCTGCCCGCGCTGAGTGACTCGACTTCGGAGGCGCATGGCCAGGATGGCCGGGCGGAAACCATTCTGGCGCCGTTGGAGGCTGCGGTTGCCGATCAGGTGTCGGTGGCGTTGCTGGGGGGCGAGCATGCTGCGGGGAAAATGGGGCGATTCGTCTTGCAGCCGACGCCGGCCGCCGACAAAGGTTCCTGGACGTTCGTGTTGATGGATGCTCGCAATGCAAGCGACAATGCCCAGCCGATCGGGCACTTGCGGCTGCATGACGGTCAGATCCTGTTCCGCTGGGCACCCGACGCGGCTCAGCAGGTTGCGGCGACGAACTTGCGCAACTGCGTGGTGCGTTTCACCCGGCTGGCCAGTACACACGACTTGCGATTGCGAGTACCGCAGCAGGTGACGCCTTTGACCGTTGACCTGACGCGTCAGGAGGTCTCCGAACGATGGCAGCTCAAGGCGCCGCCCGACGCGCAATACACGCGGTTCGCGATCACGCGGCTCGAGCCACCCTTTCCGGCCGCTCACACTCTGAATCCGACCACGCCGATCGCGGCAGACAATGGCAAAGTCGTGGTGCTCTTTGGCGCAGATCCCGCGGAGCAGGTTCTTCTGCTCGAATTGGCTCCGCAGCTGAAGACCGCCTTGCGTCTGGAGTGCAAGGCATACTTTCAAGTGAGTCCCAAGGTGGACCGGATTCCCCTGACACTCAAAAAACTGGAATCTGCGACCTCGTTTGTCGCCACTCGGCAGGTGCATCACAACCTCCGGGCCCAGAACCTGCGCGCGGCACTCACACAAGTTCCCGCCACCGATCCCCGGCACAACCAGCTGACCCAGAATCTTCAACAGGCGGAAACCGATCTGGCCGAGACCAGTCAGGCGACCGCGCGTCTGACGGCTCTGACGGATCTCCGCCAATCGCTGGCGGCCGGAGCAGCGATCCACTTCCGCCTGTTCTATTTGGCGGACGATTGTGAAGTCGAATTGCTGCGCAGTAGCCCGGCGGCGGAGTGACGCGGTGGCCGAGGAGCGGGCAGCGCTGTGAACGATTCCTGCGGCCTGGAAGCTTACCGCGTCAGACGACATTTCTTGTGACCAAGGGTGTCACGAGCGTCATCACTCGACGAACAGGAATCGCCGTTGCATTCGTCGACGGCGGTGCGCCTTGTGGACCGCCCGGCTTGCGGTGCCCGAGCACACGGAAGTCCATGCACTGGGAGTCGCAGCAAGTCAACTCCAGCTCCTTCTCGTCGCAGGCGAGAGGGCAGGATCGTCATTGCGTGCCAAGCGGTTGGGTATCGCGAGTACGCGAGTAGAGGTGTTTGTGGCGTGGGATATCCCGGACCTGTCTTGTCAGGAATCGAATGATCTGCATAATTTTTACCAAGTGCCCATCTTGTGGGCTGCCGTGATTTCAGGGATGGGTTTTCATGAGATCCGCAATGGAATGAGCGACGTGGGTAAGAAACAAAAGAACGGTCAAGCGTATGATCAGGCCAGTGCGGTGCCGTATCGGATTCGTCGGGGCCGGCTGGAGTTCTGCTTGATCACCTCGACAGGAAAGCGTCGCTGGTGTTTTCCCAAGGGCCTGATCGACCCTGGCGAAACGGCCATCGAGACCGCGCTCAAAGAGGCGGAGGAGGAGGCCGGTCTGCATGGGGAAATTTGTGGCCAGCCGCTGGGGAATTACAAGTACAACAAGTGGGGCCGTTCGCTCAAGGTCGTGGTGATGCTGATGCGCGTCAGTGACGCGGCGGATTTGTGGCAAGAGTCGCAGTTGCGTGATCGACAATGGGTTGATAGCAAGAGGGCTGCACGGCTCTTGGATCGTCCCCAGTTGCAGCAATTTCTGGAGGCCGCTGCCAAGCGGTTGGCAAACGGCCGCGTCAGGTGCTCGTGATCAGCTCGTGGAGGCGTCGCTGGATTCTTCGGCTGCGCTTGGGGGTCCACCAACGGGCGAACTCCCACAGCGTCTGGGCCAACAACTCTTTCTCGGACCGGATGAGGTCCTTGATGTGCTTCTCATCTTGCGATTGCGTCGTATCCGCCCGCCATTTTCTGAAACGCTCGATTGCCACCGCGTGATCATTGATGGCTCCCAGCCGATCCTGCACCTGCTCGATGAGCGGGTATAATCCAACGCGCAGAATTTCGGGGAAAGCGCCTGCCAGCAGTTCGATGGCGTAACGCAGATCCTTGCCACGCAGACGGAATTGGTGCAACGCATGTAGATCGTCCAGATCTTCGGGCTCCGCAGCGAAGAAAGCCTCGATGATCTCACGCAACTGCCGGTGAGCCCAGCGACTGAATCGGGGCGTTTTCTTGCGGCACGCCTTGGTCAGCATCCGCTGGCTGAACACCACGAGTGTTTGTTGCTCCAGTGACGACGCATACACCTCACAAAGGGGCTTCTGAGCCTCTTGCCGCCGCTGGCAGACTTCCTTCAGCAGCGTCTTGGTCTGCGGCGCGTCGGCGGTCGCCTGATGGCGTTGAATCAGTACATCGCAGTCGCGAGCATTCCCTGCGGCGCGGCGAATCTGTTTCAGTTGACGGCACAACTTCTTGCGAGCCCGCTGGGGCAGGAACTTGCGGTACAATTCGACCGCCGCCACAGCGCGGCGAGATGCCACGCGCAACTGATGCACGTACTCGATGTCAACTTCCGGTTGATTGGCTGCCAGGGGAAGGTAGAAATCGACCAGTTGTAGTCGTTGACGGATCGTGCGTGCGGCAACATCCGTGGAGCGATCATCTGCCGACACGTCCAGTATCCATCGGCTATTTTCGTTCACGATGTCTGCTTGTTGGGCCTCATTCGTCTTATGCAGCATGATGTTTCCATCACCGAGAGGAAGTCGCCGCTGGGAAACGTTTTGTCAGTCAGATTGCCGCCGAAGTCTCCAGGCAAAAGCGTTCTTGATGTGACCACGCAGTGCAGTCACCCGCCACGTTGGAATTGCCGAACAGGTTTTGCTCGGCCCTATCTGTCGGTCGCCGGTTCCTGGCAAGAGAACACGATGATGTACACTCCGAGAATTCAGAGTTTTTTGCAGTTCACCTGACGGCCGTTGCGGCTCAGTACCAATCCCACCATCAACCCATTTCCGTCGGGACGAATTGTGGTGTTCCGTGTTGCGGCACGTGCGGCCGCAATCGGACAACCAGTAGACTAATACCGCCCGCCGTGGAAATCCACCGGACATCATCTGGCCGGGGGGGACCCACGGCGCTTCCCGGTTCGCGCCGGAACGGCGGCACCTCTGGAGGATCCGACGCACCCCCTGGTGCCGTTCGATCGTCCCCCGCCCGTGCCGCGCGGCTCGCCAGGCAATGCCGCGCAGTATCCAGCTCAAGAGGGGGCGTCATGCCGTGCTGCGACAGATCATCTGGCGGGTGGAAAACTGGCCGCCCCGGCGGCGTGACAGGTATTGGGGCACCAGGTAGCCCACGCTGCTACCGACATTATCGTGAAAAGATGGGGCGGGACAGCAGCAGTGCGTGCACTTATATTGGATGTCAGGTCAAACGCTCGACGGCCACACTACCGAGCGGGTTTCTCGGGCCCGTGCGACGCCTCGGCGGGCGGCATCCGGTTCACCGCGGCGTCCATCCCCCTGCGGGTGAATCGAACACCCGTTGGCGGTGTGCGCTGCGGCCCATTCCAAGCGAGAATTTAACGAAAATTTAATGATGAGAATCAGCACCATTCCGCATATCTACCGCAACGTGCGACGCTGGACGGAGATTCTGTCCGTGCTCAGCAAGTACGGATTAGCGGACTGGCTGAGTCGTTTGAACATCGAGATGTTCAAGACTCAGTTGAAAGGAAGCCGTGGCGAGGCGTTGGCTTTGCAGACTCCCGAGACGCGAATTCGCCTGGCGCTGACTGACCTGGGGCCGACGTTCATCAAGTTAGGACAGTTGCTGAGCACACGCCCTGATTTGATCGGCGTGCCATTGGCCGAGGAGTTGACGCAGCTGCGCGACGATGTGCCGGCGGATGATCCGGACACCGTGCGCCGCATCATTGAGACGGAGTTGGGGCAAGCGGCGGATGAGTTGTTTGCCGAATTCAATGATGTGCCGGTGGCCTCCGCGTCGATCGGCCAAGTTCATCAAGCGCGTTTGCGCAGTGGAGAGAAGGTTGCGATCAAGGTGCAGCATGCGGGGATCGAACGGAAGGTGCGCGAGGATCTGGACGTCCTGGCGGGGTTGGCAATTCTGGCGGAGCGAATTCCCGAATTCGCTCAGTTTCGTCCCAAGGAAACGGTGGCGGAGATCGCGCGCATGCTGCGCCGCGAACTCGACTTTGGTCGCGAAGAACGCAACCTGACTCAATTCGCACTGTTTTTTGAGGAGGAATCAACTGTCCGCATCCCGCAGCCATTTACGGAACTCTGCACCCCCCGCGTCTTGACCATGGAATGGCTCGAGGGTTTGAAAC
>CAVOXY010000071.1:0-14637 GCA_963700515.1 uncultured Planctomycetota bacterium
TCGCTTCGGCAGTGCCAGTGGGCCCCGTCTTCACGCCCGCCACAATGTACTCTTAGTTCATATCGCCCAACGTATCGCTTGTGCGTCGCAGTTGATATCCGTAATCGCGTGACTCTCGAATGTCATGTGCACCATTGCAAAGCGCCACGGATCCATGCGACATTAATAGAGCATTCCTGAAGTCCATAAATTCCGGTAGCTGTCAGGAGGGTCAGGCATGTCATCGAAAACGCTACTTTTGCACCTCGTCGGATTGGCGGCCGTGGCCGTGTTCAGCATGCGGGTCGACGCTTTCGTGGCTCAGCAGAATTTCCTCGCCAGGGGAGGGGTGGCTGAAGCGGCGATTGTCATCTCTCAGGAAAGCGGGCCGTTTCCGCGCTGGGTGGCCGGCGAAGTGCAACGCTATGTGCGCGCATTGAGCGGCGCAGAGCTGCTTATCGCCACCACGGAGTCAGTCCCAAGCGATAAGATCCTGATCGTGCTGGGCGGCCCCACGCTCAATCCGTTGGCGGCCGCTGCCCAAGAACAACAACTCGTGCAATTCGCGGGCCTCAAGCCGGATGGCTTTGTCATTCGGACCACCGAACTGGATGGCCAACCGGCGGTCATGGTCGGCGGTAACGACGAGGCCGGCACGATGTACGCATGCTACGAATTATTGGAGCGACTGGGGGTCGTGTTCCAACTCACAGGCGACATTATTCCGCAACAGCAACCCGATCTCCTGCTCCCCGCACTCGATGTTCGCATGGAACCGGCGCTCAAGCACCGTGGAATGCACTGCTGCCACGGTATTCGCTGGTATATGGGTCTGCAGGAATTCCGTCAAGAGATCGACCAACTGGCCAAGCTGAAGATGAACGTGCTTCAGTTCTACTGGGGCATGGGGGGACCGTGGGCCGAGTTCTCCTACGGTGGTAAGACGGCGGAGATCATTTATCCGAAGGAGTCCGGCTACTGTGCCTGGGCGTGGAATAGTGGGACCGCCAGTAGTGTGATCGTCGGTCGCGAGTGTTTTTCGGAAGACGGGTATCTTGGTCCGCCGGAATTCGCCCAGGTCGAAACGCCTGAGCAGGCTTTCCGCACCGCGCGAGATTTCCTCCGTGAAGTGATTCGCTATGCCCACCGGCGCAAGGTGCAGGTCTGGCTGGCGCTGGGCGAAGTGACTTACGTGCCGCCCAACCTGGCGCCGACCACGGATGGAAAGCAGTTGGGGTTCGGGCCGTTTTACTGTGGGATCGCGATCCCGCACGGCGAACCCGCATTGCTCGACATCTATGAAGCCGCCGTGCGAAGCATGATCGAGTCGTATCCGGAAGCAGACCGCTACTGGGTCTGCACGGGTTCGGAAGCGCACATCGCCGCCGACGACCCACGGACCCAGCTGATGATCCGCGACTATGAACACCTGCGTCCACTGCTGCCGCAGAAGCCGCCGGCTGCCGTTGACACGGATCTGGCCGACGTGGCTGCGGCCGACAAGCTCTTTCAGAGGATCAAGGCCCGCTATCCCGACGCCAAACTCGGAGCCGAGATGATCTTCCGCGGCGGTCAGCTCCGGGCACTGGACGCGGTGCTCCCCAAAGACGTCTGGCTGATGAACATGGTCAATTGGGACGGCGAGACCGCGATGAGCGACTTCGACAAGATCCAAGGACGTGAGACGATCGTGTGGCCGAGGATCACGGACGACGGCGGCGAACTGAACATCCAACTGAACGCGATGATGTACGACCATGAGCGAACCATTGCCGACACCGTCCGCTACGGGGTGACCGGAGTGCTCGGGCAGTTGAACAAAGCCCGTGGTGCCGAAGCCAGTGCCCAATACGTCGCCGAAGGCGCTTGGGACCCCGACATCCGCTGTGAGTCTTTCTACCAGCGGTATCTGAGCCGCCTATTCGGTCCAGATGCCCTCGAACCGATTCTGAAAGCATACTTGCTGCTGGAAGAGAATGAGCAGACGCTGGGCTGGCATGGACGGCGCGGTTTGTTCGGAACCTACCATCACGGCAACCGCATGGGCGTGGCCCTGCGAGGCGTCAACTACAAGGAGGACAAGCCGCAGATCGATCGGGCACAGTTGGAAAGAGACCTCCAGGCGGCCCAGGAGGAGGGCAAGTTCTGGAGCGGTCGCGGGGTCCATTGCCGCGAGGCTCTGGAACTGCTGAATCAGGCACGTCCCCACGTGTTACCCGGCTCGCGTGCGGAGCTCGATTACGTAATCTACAAGACACAGAACTACGTCACGGTCTGCGAGGAACTGGGTGCCGCACACGAGGCGAAGGCCGCTTTCGACCGAGCGGTGCTGGCCATGGGCGCGGGAGAATCGACCGAAGTCGACAAGGAGTTGGGCCAGACCAAGACGGCTTTGGATCGAGCCAACCGGTGGGTCCACGAGGCCGCCGAGCAGATGATCCCCTACGCCCACATTCCGACCGAGCGACACATCCTGTACCTCTTCAACGATGCCATCCCGTCGCACGATGCGGCCCGAGCCTATCTTGCCGAAGTTATGGCGTTTCGCCAATCGCAGCAGTAAACCCAAAAAAAGGGGAGGCTCCCCGTTTTTGCGGCAAAGTGGGGAATCTGGGCAGCGTCTTGAGCTCCACCCACGAGACGGCGCTACTTAGGAACAAGAATGGGGGACAAAGAAATATGATGACAGAAAAATACCGCACGCGAGTGGTTGTCAGGCCGCCACATCGTTATTCATGGCGCCTCTACCGAGGCATGGCCAACATCGATGATTCTCTGTCGACCTTACGCCGAAAGGGCCTGATCGTTGCCTTCGCCCTCAGTCTGGCATTCCCAGGAGTTCCGGCAGCACGGGGTCAGTCAGGCGGTGAAGCGCTTACCGCGACGGCTTCCAGCCAATGGGGAGCGGGCTATGGAGCTGAGGCAGCCGCCGATGGCATCGCCAACGAGAACGGCAACTATTGGCAGACGGTCGAAAAGACGGACCAAGGCACCTGGTGGCAGGCGGACCTCGGCCAAGTCGTGTCAGTCCGGGGCATTCGAGTCACCTGGGCGTGCTACGAGGATAAATACCACGCTCCCCCAGCGCGCACGGTTGTACAACTCAGCGACACCGGAGCCGACGGCACTTGGAAAGACGTGTTGACTATCGAGGCGGACAAGATTCCGGCCGACGAAGCACCGTTTGAACCTGAGCGTTCATGGGACTATCCGTTTCCCGCAGCCGTACCCGGACGGCTCGTGCGACTGTTCTTCCCGGATGGCGACCAAGCCCAGTCCAAATACGACGGCTATATTTGTCTTGGAGAGGTCCAAATCGATGCGCCGGGCTTGGCCCCGCAGTTGGTGAGTGTGGAAGGGGCGTTCGGCAAGGTCGAGGTGAACGTCACCCGACCCTCATGGACGCGGCTGTACCTACGCGGTGCGGGCGGATTGGGCCAGGAATCCCTGCTGGCTGTTGCTGGCAAACGCTCATGGGCCAGGGGCGCTTACACCTACATCGTGGCCGAGGATGGCAAACGGTACGAGAGCCGACTGGCCAAGCCGGAGAAGGTAGAGGTCATTTCCCAAGGCGGCCGCGAGGTGCTGCAGTTGATCGGTGTGAAGCTCGCCGCGGGAACCGATGAGCCGCCGGTGGCCACCGAGGACTGGACCCTTGAGGCGTCTGGCGAGGGTGGCGAATTGGCCTGGAAGATCACGCGTCGTTGGCAACGCGATGTCACGGCCGTGTGCTCCGGCAGCCCGGGCCTGTTCTTCTCGTTTGACGCGCAACACAGGAACAATTCGACCACCAGCACACTCTGGTACGATCCGCTGCGGATCGCCGCCGGCGAGAGCACGCTGTACGCGCTGGTCTCGATGCCCGGGCGGATCTCTGAGAACCACCTTCAGACAGTTCGGGACCGAGACGCTTGGGCTATTTACAAATTGTGGACGAACTGGAGCACGCCGACCGACCTGCGGATGGAGGTCCAAGGAGGCCATCTGTACCGCCGCGGCAGCTACGCGTTTCTCAGTGAGGCGGGAGGGGTGACCGGTTTGGCGTCGAAGCAGAGCCATCGGGTGGGCGAAGTGGAAGAAATCACGCTGAAGATCAGCGCCACTGAAAGACAGGAAACTGGCTACCAGTTGGCGATCAGTCTGCCGGATAAGGAGACGGAGGCCGCGCTGTGCGATTTCTATGGGTCGGTCTTCAACGGCGGTGCGATTAACGATCAAAAGAGCATGGACTTCGGCAACGAGTCCGATGGATGGTACTATGCCGGTTCATGCTGGATGTACGGGGCGACGCTGGCGGCCGGGACCCCGGCTGCGGGGCGCTGCTCCGCGCAGCCCCACGACGCTGCCCGTGCCTTCCGCGAGCACCTGGCCCATGTGCTGAGCACAATGGACGAACAGGGACGGGCCCACTTCGGCTACAACCAAGGAGGCGAGTGGGTCGACGACAACTTGCACACGATAATCGGCTGCCACTTCTATCTTCTCCACAGCGGCGACCTCGATTTCGTGCGTCAGTATCTTCCGGCACTGGAACGGATGCTCGCCTACTTCTCCCAACGCCGCGATCCCAACGGGCTATTCAAGCTCGATGATGTCGGCGCGCACTGGTACTACGACGCCATCACGACCAGTGGTGTCAACGGCTACTACAACGCCTTCTTCCACAAGGCGACCTGCGACCTCGCCGAGATGGAGCATGCAGCCGGACGCGACCAACAGGCCCGCGAGTATGGTGAACTGGCCACGTCGATCAAGACGGCCTTCAATCGCGTGTTCTGGAAGGAAGACGCGCCCGGCGGTCCGCGCTATCTCGACTGGATCGACGCCCAGGGAAACGAAGTCAGCTATTTCTGCGACTTGTGCCAATGGCCGCCCGTGGCTGTGGGTATCGCCTCGAAAGAGCAGGCCCGCAAGATCGTGGCTACTGCTGACGCGCGGATCGCGGAGCTGGAAAAGGAGTTCGGCTACGAGGGATGTGCAGGGCTGTCGGCTCTCTGGCCCGTGCCGCAGCATCTCAACCCACACCCCTGGCAGACGTTCGGGCGATACATGAATGGCGGAAGTCTGCTCTGCCAGACGTATTGGGAGATCGTCGCCCGGTCCCGGGCCGGCGATTCAGCGGGCGCCGCCAGACGCTTGAAACAGTTCGCGCAGCGCACTGCCGAAATTCATTGGGCCGGCGACAACGCTGCCACCATCCAGGGCGAGATGGCCCACGGCGACAGCGAGCCTTATCTGGCTGACATGGTCACCGCCACCGCAGCAGCCGTTCACGGTGTGTTGGGAATCGAGCCTACCTGGGACCAACTCACCGTCACTCCTCACCTGCCGAGCGACTGGCCCCGAGCCGAGGCCGACATTCTCTACAAGGGCCGACGACATCACGTGATGATTGAAAACGGAGTGGCGCGCGCATTGAACCCTTGGAACAAGTACTGAGCCTGCCACTGCTGTGGAACATGGATTTCAACCTGCGCAAGACTGCCTTTGCAGAAGCGCTGTCGACGAACGTCTCCTTCCTCGGGCATTACGGTGACCGGATCACGCTCGCCGAGGACGCGGTGTCGGGAACGTATCAAAGTCCGGTCTACGATTGGGGCATGCCGGCCGGCCTCCAGGAACTGGTCGCGTCCGCCGATTTGAATGGCGGTCAAGCATTTGTCTCGATTGAAACTTCCGATGATGGATTCACAACGGTAGCGACAGGAATCAGAGCGCCGTTGCGCAGCGGGGTGAACTCATATCCACTAGCAGGCGTCCGAGGACGTACGGTTCGCGTGCGTTTTGAAATGGTTCGTCCAACGCCGACGGCGGCCTCGCCACTAATCGACGGCTTCCGGGTGACCGGAAAAGCAGCACAAGCGGAAGACTAGCACGAGCTGGCCCTGCGCGATAAGTTGGTGGTCGAATTCTTTCGAGGACTGTGACGATGAACTGCCTGCCAAGATGCAAGCCTACTTGGCCGCGATTTCCCAGGCACTGCCTTGCTCGGCATCATCGAGAATGAGAATCCAGCCCCGTCCTCCACAGTCACGCGGGAAAACCTCGCTGACAAATGGGCGACGACGGTCCCCTTCAGTTGCCTACCGGCCGGGTCTTTCGTCCCTTACGCGTGTAAACGAAAAGTCCCAGGGCAAAAACGGTCCACATGATCCAGGACGCTAGTTCGGGCGCCACGGGATCGTTGTCGGATATGATAGAGAAGATCCAGGACGCGTAGGAGGATACGCGCGTCGAACCAGAAATGTCACCGTAGTCCGCATCCAGGATGCCATCCACGCTCGCAATGAACGAGTGTACGCCGGCCACCACCTTACCTGAGCCAAAGTCCATGAACAGAGCTCCCCCACTGTCACCGGGGGCAATCAAGTATTCGAGATCGAGTTGCGTCGCGGATCCGACCCAATTATCGCCCGCCGAACCACTATCGAAATCTTCGAACAAGATCTTGTCGTTATAGCCCGATACCACACTGCCATCGATATCGACAACGTTGTTGCCAGCCCGTTTCGTGCCAGCCGGAGCGGTCATGCCGGTCAGGCCAGTGCCCGTGCGACCGTAACCGACGTGGGTCGCCGTGTTACCGACTTCTGACGTATTGGTATTAACGGTTGCCGGAGCGACTGTCGTCTCAGCTGTTGCGAGTCGTAGCAAGGCAATATCGGTGCCACTCTTCAGATCGCCAGTCCAGCCGGGAAATACAAAGCGTTCTGCTCCGACATGGACACCGCCGCCGCTATCGCTCAGGTCAAATGTCCAATCGCTGGCGGATAGCCCCACGGCATCGAGACAATGCCCCGCCGTGAGGATCCAATTATCGTCGATCAACGTGGCCGAACCGAGATAGGCATCCCACGTAAGCACACCGACCGCTGGATAGCTGGCCGCCAAACTGGTGTAGCTCGAATCGGCCCGATCGTGGCGAATCGTACCCGCCGAGGCGGGACTGAGTGAAGAGGCCCCAAATAGGCATAGGCAGCCATACACACACGCTTGAGCCATAACGACGACATCGCGTCCGAATGCAGAGTTGCGGATTCGCATTTTACTCACCGTACTCTGCTTGGTTGCTGACAGCCTGTTTTCCGGTCAAGGAGACGGTTCTGGCAGGGGTGGGAAAGGGGGCATGTCGCGATTGTCTCGCATCAGCGGCATCCACGGCCAATTGAATGAATTGCCGCATGGCGGCCTGAGCGTCCCGAGCCATGCCGCTCGGATGCCGCATGGTTATCTGTAATCGCTGCAGGACCGCGTGGCCGGCCAGTTGGAGCCGGGGCACACGAGGGACGCGCCAGCGGACTCCATCGTGCCACGCGTAAGCGACGGTAAGCGCCGGTCGCTCGAATTGCCGTGGCTCAAACGTGTGGAAACGAAACGTGTCGCTACGCTCCGGCACAGTCCAAAGCCTGGCGTCGCTGGGCGAACCAAACTCGTTTCGTGAGTAGCAGATTTCGGGCTGGTGACTGGCCACAGGCCCACTGGCACCCGCAATCAATGTGACGTCCACGATCTCCTTGGTGTCCCGACACTGATAGACACGTCGCCAGTGATCGCTCGCCTGGAGGATTCTCAACTCACTCTCTTGTAGAGTCCCTTGTTCCAGCAGTTCCCAGGGGCCAAGAGTATCCGGCAATTCGAATGTAGGTTGCCGCGGCACTTCGGAGTGCGAGGTCGGCGTTACCAGACAACTGGCGACCGCCAGCCCGCACCCCAGGAGAGCTGCTTGAAACCGAGTCCGTGTACGAGGTATCATGCGTCGTTGCCCCGCTGAGCGAGTGCCTGTTGCCTGAATTCTTTCTGCAGGATGTCCCACGCACGTTGCTCGCTGGAGTTGAGCAGTTCGGGACGAATCTGACTGGCTCTCGCCATTTCTAAATGTTCCCGCGCCTGATCCCGATCGCCAATGGCTAGGTACGCCGTCGCCAAATGCAGTTGTGCAATTGGATCAGCCGAAGTCGAACGCTCCGCAGCCTCTGTCAACCAAACAAGTGCTTCCTCCGCACGGTTCATCTGCACTAATATCCAGCCTTTGGTGTCAAGGAATTCGGAGACGGGTCCGGTTTGTCTCAACACGTTGTCGATATATCCCAGCGCCTGCTCGCAATCGCGTCCTTCGTCGGCCAGCATCATGGCCAGGTTATTCGCAGCGATGACATTGTCAGGCTGCACGGTTACTGCTCGGTGAAGCATCTCTATGGCGGCAGAAGTGGCTTGGCATTTGGTGTACCACTCCACTGCAACCAAGAGCAGCGTAACATCGTCGCTAGCGGCCGTAGTACCGTCCTCGACGATCCGCATGATGGTGGCCTTGGACGCGGTAGTCAGGTTGGCCGCGGTGACCCCCACCATGGCTGCGGTATGGGCTCGAAACGGGATGCCAACCGACCAGTGCTCATCGGCTATGAGTTCGACCGCGCGATCCACTTCGCCTTGACGAGCCAGTGCAATCGCAAGTGCGGCAACGTTGCGAACGTCGCGAGTTGCTGCAGAACGATAGAACTGAATCGCGCGATCGGAATCGCCGACGATTTCCCAGGCTTGAGCGAGAACTTCATCTGCAATCGGTGGCCCTTGCTGAACGCGACCGTGCCGCAGCGCGATCTCACTCACCGCCACGTCGATTCCCCGCGTCTCCTTTAATAAATGGATGTACTCGAGCCACACTTCCGACGAATATCCCAAGGCAGCAATGGCCTTGCGATAGCAGCGCGCCGCGGCGGAAGCGTTGCCGGCTGTTCGCCAGGCCCGTGCCGCCGCCGTCCATTGATCGGCTGGCGAGTCGACTTGGCCAGCCCGATCCTCGAACCATCGTGCGGCGTCAGCATACTTGCCAAGTCGAACCAGGCATTGAGCCTGCAGTGATTCGATCGTCGGCAGCAATTCGTCCGGTGCGGCAGATGGCAGGCGATTCCAGGTAGCCAACAGGGCGCAGCGTTCGAGTTTCTGGCAGGCCTCGTCGTACTTTGCGGCGTGGATATCCAGCCGCGCTTGAACAAGTTGAAGCCGCATTCGCAAGTTGCGGCTGGGTGTTATGTCCGCGAATTCCACATCCTCCGCCAGCATCTTCACCAAATTGGTGGACACGGAATGACGCTCAATGCGAATGAGAGACTCGGCCAATTTGACTCCGAGTTCCAGCGGATGATCGCCAGCCAACCGCCACGCGCGAAGATAGGCTGCTGTGCATTCCAACCATTCTTTTTGCGATGCGAAAACATCACCCAGCAGAGCGTAGCCACGATGGTCGGTTGGACTCAGGCCGATGGCTTTCTTCAGCAACTGTTTCGCGTCGTCCGGTTTCTCACCGAGCCGTGCTTTTTCGGCTGATGCCAGGTAGATCTTATATGCCACGTGCTTCGGGCATTCGTCGTCGATGCACAACAGGGCGGGCTCAAGCGAGGCTGCACCTCTGCCGAAAACACGCTCGAAGTCCCATAGCGTGAAATGAGCCTTCGCCGAACCTACACGACTTGCCGCTTCCTGGATGGCTGAGCCGACGGCACTCGTCAGCCGGCTATCCGCGGAATCTGGATGACCGCAACAGAAACCCGCAACCTCAATCACTAAGCTGTCGCGCCATCCGGTTACGGGACCGAGTTTCTCAAAGAGTTCGGCAAAGGATTCTGTAGAGATGGCCGGTAAGGCAGACGAGTTCGCAGGAAAACGCAATATGGCCTCAACGCACAATTGCAGTGAGGTTGCATCGTAACGATCGATCGCATATAGACGCTCCGCACTACGTAAAGCTGCTGCCGCCATATTCAACTCAATCGCCATGTCCAGATGGGTTCGCATAGCAGCTAAGTGAAGAGGTGCTCGTTCCAGGAGTGCCTCGAGTTGGAAGAACGCCTGCTTGCGATCATCGAAACTTTCTGCGGCCTGACGTAAAACACAAGCGTACCTGTAACGCGACTCTTCCGGCGAAGATTGCAGATACGCCAGCTCTCGGTAACAGGCCGCGGCCCGCGCCCAGTCGTTTCTTTCTTCGTGGCTACGAGCTGCGATCATCATTTTCGCAACGATTCGCTCGCGTTGGCTGTCATAGTGCCAGAACGACGCAGCTGCCAGGACGGCAAGGGCTACTGGGCCGACCGCAATTCGCCAGACGGGCGAGATACTGGCAATCCATCGACGCGGAGTGTTGGAGCCATCACGATTTGACCGACCTATGTGGACTGCCGCTCGCCACATACGTAACACGCTATCCAGCCAGGCCCGGAGCACAATGAATAGGGCCGCTGAGACGGGAAGGACGAGCCAATCGCCAAGGTCATGAATCCAGGCCGTGTATGATTCCATTTGGTAACGGTGCATCACCAAAGCCATCACGGTGATGCGCGCGGCATTGGCCACAATGGCAGCAGGAATCACCATCAACATCATCATGCTCAGATACGATGCACGGCCGAGCAAGCGCATGCCACTCCGCCGATCGCGGCGGAACGGCTCCTGGTTCAGAAAAGTGATGACGTAGACCAGTGCGGCGATGGCGACGGTCATTCGCAATCCGCTGCAATCCGCCGTAATCCCCACCTGACCGGTTGACATCCTCAGGGTGTATCCGTCGGTCACGGCAAAGGTCGAACTAACGCCCAGAAAGAAACAGCTGCACCAGGCCGACGCCCACTGCAAATACTGATTGGCCAGCATCTCCAACTGAAATGGAAGTGGGATCATGAATGCCAGGAAGCAAACCCCAGGCAGACTCCAGACCAGTACGCGGCGACCCCATAATAGAGCGGTCATCCCGCTAAGCCAGAGCGGAATGGTCCACCGCTGAATGGCGGGTAAATAGAAATACCCGCCCAACCACAGCAGAAAATGGGCCGCCAACAACAATCCCATTCCCGCCATCCACGGCTGCGAGGCCTCCGGCAAAGTCGACCTTCGGCGCCACAAAATCCAGATGGCAACAGGTATGACGATCGCGCCGTGAGAATAACTGGTATTCGTTTGCCACTGATGAAACAGATCACCCAGTACGTGACGGTAACAGCATAACGCCAGCCCTGACCATACAATGATCATATACGGCACGAGCCGCACTCGCAGGTCGGCTGACTGCTGTTGGCAGCAGATGCGCGAAGGTAAGGTGGGTGCTGGGAGATGTGGTGGCACGGCAGAGTTTTCGGAGGGCTTTGGACAGACCGCATAACATGCCCCATCGGCGGCGGCACGAGTTGAAAGCCATCCAAAACACTCTGCTCCGCGGATCACACATAATCCCTATGACCGCGTCTCTCGTAGCGCACAGAAAAAGACGTACTAGATTCACTGCGTATCCGGCACGCGCTGCACCGCCAGACCCACACTGTCGATGGCAACACCTGGCAGGGTGAAACGGATCTCCAGCGGGCCGTCCGTGAGCAACCCTTCCGGGATCGGATAGCTGCGCACCACCCACCATTCCTTTCGCTCGCTGACCGGTGGCACGCAAGGTTTGCTCCAACGGCGTGGGTACTGGAGCGACAGCCAGTTCGCAGTGAAAACGATGGAAGAGCGTTGACGTGGCGCCTTGGGCGCGGGGATCCACTGGGTGCGGGATGACGTCGTAGATGCCGTACACGCGGTCCCAATAGGCTTTCGTCAGCTGACGCGCATCCAGCCGACGCACTCCATCGGCCAATTCGCGAAGCCTGGCCTTCTGGGGAAATTCCTCCGAAGCGGAAAGCAACTGCTCGACGTCGTCGAGTGAGACCGGTCCTTGTGCGGCGCGCGGCAGTTTGCCCGACTCTTTGGCCACGGCCGTCATGGTCTCGACGCCGACCGCCACCGTAGCCAGTTTCTCGAATAGACTCGCGTAGAACAGGAGGCTCTCGCGGTACTCAGCTGGCGTGGGCGCTAGCCGCAACTGACCTTCCTCCTGGGGCACCACTTCTGGCCCACTGTGTTAACGGCCTGGATCGGGTGAACGGTCACGCCCCGCGTTTTGGCATAGGCGATCACGTGGTTCATCGTCTTGGCGAAATCGGCTTGGATCTTGCCTCCCTGAAGCGCCTCGGGCGAAAACAGAGTGGGCACCAACCAGAATTCGAAGACGTTGTAGCGGCAGGCCGAGACCATGTCGATGAACCGCTCCCACTCGGTCGGGCTCCAGCGGTTAACCGGCGAGTCGAAGAGCAGATTGGGGCTGAAAGCATTCTGAAGGTGCTCGGCGAAGTTGAGGTAACAAATTCGCCTCGGGAACTGTGGCCGGTCGACAACGTGCCCGAGGCTCGTCGTCACCTTCTGTCCGCGTACTCGTAACGAGCGAAGGACTTCGATCAGGCCATAGCGGCAACCGATCGGTTCGGGCGACCAACAAACCAGCAGTTCACCCGAGTGGGCGTCGCTGATCCGTTCGACCACGAACCCCTGGGAGCCGACTCTTGGCTCGGGATGAAACTTGCCCGCGGCCACCAGTTGCCTGACGAACGGATCGTCCTGGCCGACTGCCGCCACCAAGTGGACTCGGCCCGGTACAAGGTGGTCTGTCCCAACAAGCGGCACATCGGCGCCACCTCGCTTGACATACGCGACGAGCCAGTCGGCGGCGCCGCGCACCAAAGGGCTGTCTGACAAGAGGACCACATCCATTCGCGACTGGCCTCCGTCGGACAGGACCAATGGCTCGGCCACCTCCTGGAAAGGTGTGAATGGAGCAGCAGAACTATCCAATATGACGCGAAGATCGCCATTGGGTCAGCCAGCGACCCGCCGGTCCGCGTGCCTGATCTATCGATCTTATGAACTACCCGCCCCCGCTGCACATCTGGAGGAAACTGTCTGGCCGCCAGTTGTAGGCGGCGACTTCGACTCATGGTAGGCTGCGTTTTCCCTTCATGCGCGCGAGTGCGTTCTCGCCGCTTAGGCGTTCGGATCATGACATCCCGCTCGTACTGCGGTACCACTTGAGGAACTCCCATGTCACAATGTACATGCCGTATCGCCGAATATTGTGCTCGCAGCGTCAGTTACCTGAGCTTGGCGGTATTGTTGCTGGCGCCATTCAGATTGACTGCCTTCTCCGCTGCGACAGAGGACGTGAGTTGGCTCGCGGACGTTACGACCGTTCCGGCACACGCGCCCCAGGAGCACCTTGGCAAGCTCGCTCCGCTGCTAGTGGATGAGGCTGGACTGGCGATTACCACGCGGGAGGGCTGGGAGCGCAACGACAGATCATACGCGCCGCATGGATGACGTTTCTTGGCCCGATGCCCGAGCCCCGGCCGCCGGTGAGACTGGAAATACTCACGACACAGTCGTACGACACGGTGACACGGCAGCTGGTGCGTTATGAAGGGGAACCGGGACTATTTGTTGAAGGGTACTTGCTGTTGCCCAACGATGCAGGCCATCGCGAGCAGAAGCGGCCGGGGATCGTCGCTCTCCATCCTACGACAGACCTGACAATTGACGAGATTGCTGGAGTTCGCGGGCGTGAATCGGCGCAGCTTGGATGGAAGCTGGCGAATCGTGGATTTGTTGTGTTCTGTCCACGTTGCTTTTTGTGGCAGGATGCCACGAGTCTCGACGACGCGGTGCATCAGCATCGCGAGCGGCATCCGCGTTCGTTAGGAATGGCCAAGATGCTGTACGATGCGATGCGCACGGTGGATGTTCTGGAATCGTTGCCGCAAGTCGATCGGAACCGTATTGGCGCGGTGGGGCACTCGCTGGGCGCAAGGAGACGTTGTATCTGGCGGCCTTTGACGAGCGTGTGAAAGTCGCCGTGGCGAGCGAAGGGGGCATCGGATTTCGATCCACGAACTGGGATGCCCCGTGGTATCTGGGTGAGGCGATTCGCGACGAAGACTTCCCGCTCAATCATCATCAGCTACTAGGGCTGATCGCGCCGCGTCCGCTGCTGATTCTCGGCGGTGAATCCGGCCCCGGGGCCGCCGATGGCGACCGAAGCTGGCCCTTGATCGAAGCGGCTTTACCAGCTTGGCGGCTCTACGGCGAGCCGACCCGATTGGGGCTCCTCAATCATCGGCAGGGACACACGATTTCGCCCGAGTCATTCGACCGCATCGTGGAGTGGTTGAAAATCTATCTGGCTCTCTGATTCCCCGACACAGCAGATTATGATCGAATGAACGCTGAAACAGCAATGAGATCGATTCTACAACGTGCTTGAACTCATCTTCGTTTCTGTTTCGAAAACCGAGTGAGACATTCGATTTTTTATGTGTTTCGGATTTCGACATTCGGATTTCGAATTTCCTGTTTGGTTGCGGCTGCCAGCCGCGTTGGGAAAGGAGACGCGATGACAGGCAAAACCTCGCGGCGTGAGTTTCTGGCCATCACGGCGGGCGCAGCGGCCAGTTTGGCGTTCGGTTCCCCTGGATACACCGTTTCGGCCGAGGAACTGGCCGGCGCCAGGCTGCTCTGTCGGATCGACTGTACGCAGGAATATCCGCCCGAGAAGTATTTCGGCCTCGGCGAAGTGAAGGTTGTCGAGAGTCCGATCGGACGCTACCGCGAAGCCTTGGGTGATCCGCCCAGATCGCGATTCGGCTACCGTTTCGCCATCCAAAACATCGGTCGGCCACACGTGGCCGTCATCCGTTACCCCGACGACAAACGCCGTTACATGTGCATCAACGACGGCACCTGTTACGACCTGACCACAGGCGTGTTCACCGACTGGGCGCAGCCGATCAGTAACACGATGCT
>CAVOXY010000072.1:0-480158 GCA_963700515.1 uncultured Planctomycetota bacterium
GATGTTTCCACGCAAACAGGCCAGCAACTGTCCGGAAACTTGATCAGCTGGAAGCGATGAGCGATAAGCTGAGTGCCCTGTTGGATCGACTCCCAGAACGGCTCAACAATCCCTTGAAGAACATGTCACTCATGGCCAAAGAATTTCGCGACGCCGCAATCTCGGGCGAGACCGCGTTCCGCGAACTCAAGGAGGTGGCGGGTTCAGCCCGTGGGCCACTGACGGAAACAACGCAGCGGACCAATACCACCTGGCAAATGCTCCGCGAATTGCAGGATAGTCTCCGCGGATTGGCCAAGAGTGAGGAGCGACAGACCAGTGAGGTTTCGAAACTGGTGCAGGCGTTTGACAATATTGGCGATTCTCTGGTGGGAGTCATCCGCCAATTGAGATCGTCGAGCTCACCACCTGCGGCAGCACGACGGCAGCGGTGACGAGGTGGCCAGGCTGCTGGCAGCCCAACAGGGCCAGCTCTCGGAGAACAGCGGTGCTGGAGACAACGACAGACAGGGCAGGACGCGGCAACGTTACGCGGCGTTCCGGGTGACTTGGATCGCCCACGTCCCTGGTGGCGGCGCATCTTGGGGTAACGATGGCCGCCATGACACCGCGCATCGACATTCTTTACTCCATCCGAGAACCTGGCGATGACCACTTTTGACAAGAGGCTGCCGTTTCCCCACCTGTTCACCGCACGGTCGCAACAACGCCGCACGCTCCGGGACCGAATGGGAGAGTGTTATGGTGCAGATAACTCTCGCGTTCGTCATTATTCTCGGATATTTGATATCCAAGGGCATCATCGAAACGCAGAACCTGGCCGCCAGGAACAGCTCAATTGCGAAAGGATGGCGAGGCGTACGATCAGGTGGTGGTGGAATTTTCCAAATCGGAAGCGGGACAGGAACGCAGGGGCAGGATCGCGGCCGAGCGAGAGCTCCAGATGCAGCGACTCCTCAATAAATGGCTGGATATCCGTGGCAAGCGACTCTTTTGCCGGCTTGTGCAGCAGTATCGCAACGCGGAGTTCATTCAGCTGTCGGACGACCTGCGATCGCTGCCGGTCGAATCGAGCTTCAACGATCTGAATTCGGAAATCGATCGCATCTTCTTGTCCGGGACCGAGAAAGTTTCGCCCGAGGAACTGCAAACGCTCATGAACAGCGTGTTGACGGCGGAAGGTTTTGACCTTTCTGCGGCCACCGATCTACTCGAACTTGGCAGAATGTCGCCGGAGGCAGCCGAACTCTACGATGACCCTACCACTCCCACGTGGAAAAATCTGAACATGCTGGAGCTGCAGATTGCCGGTGATCTGGCTGGGGAGCGTAAGGAGTTGGTGCAGATACAGTACGCACTGGTGGAAAAAATCGCCGACACCCGGCGGAAGAAACTGTTGACTCTTCCGCTCGAAACGGGCAGTGACGCTACGATGGACGTGAATACACCCGACTTGGGACGAGTAATTCTCGAACGGATCCTGAGCGAACTCCGCGACGAAGTGCGCCTGCTCCCCGAAACTGCCGATCGTATTCGCGGCGTGAGCGATCCAGTCCCAGGCGGTCGACCAGAACTGATCACGCGAGGACTCCGCCATGCCGCATTACAAACCGTCTGCTGCCATTTGCTGGTCGCTGTTCGTGTTCGCGATGGCGAGCTGGTCCCACGCGTTCAGGACGCGCCTGTGCCTCCCGACAATTCAAGACCCTCAGCGAAAGCACTCGATTATGCGGCGGCCGCGGCGTTAGGGAAGTTGATGGAATCGCAAAGCTATACCTTGCCCGAGGAAAAAGTGCGAGATGTTGTGCTCGTTTGGCTGCGCAAAGATGCTCATCAACCTCCCAAAACGATGCCGGCTGTCGAGCAATTGCAGGGGAATCTGGCTTCGAATTTTGAGGAAGCCTGGACCAAGATGATCAATAAGGCGACCGCCGGACTCGATCCAGACGGGAAGCTCGAAGTGGCCAAGCGACTTCGAGCTTCTCTCGAGAATTCTCCCTGGCAGAACGATGCAAAAACGAAACATGACGACCTACTGAAGAAAGAATTGCCCAAGGCATTAGAGCGGGTGAAGGAAGCTGGTCCAAACAGACGAAGCAGCTCAATGACGTGTTGAAGAATGTCGTCAGCCCCGACATGCCTGGTCAGGAACAAGTGTACGGTGCTCTGCCGGGTGACCACGCTCCAGCGATCAAGACTCTGACAGATGCGGTCCTCGGCAAATCGCCGAAGGAGTACCTGGAGGTATGCTTGTCGATTCGTTTGAGGCGTTGTCCATTGCCGCGGATGATGTTGTCTCGGATGGTGTTCGACTCAGCAGCAGCTGGATAACCTCGAGGCAGAGCCTACTGCCGTCTCGCAACCTGCCATCGAGAAGGAGATTCAAAGTCGTTTGCAGAAACAGGCTGACGGGCAACAGACCTCTCGGCCAGGGATGCTTCATCCGAGTACGGCGTGTTTTTCGCGTCAAGCAAGCGATTCCCGACAAATCGCGATTCAGGTTCGATCAGCAGGTCGCACGGGTTGGCGTGCAAATTGTGGAGCAGTTGGCGTTGAACAAACGGCAAATTCCCAACGACGACGAGCAGGCGTTGCAGCGGCTGATCCTTGCAGGCTTGCCCGCACACCATCAGCCAGCGGGTTCGTGGCAAGCGGCCCTGCCCGCGATTTTGACCATGGTCAAACGCCGCCAACAGTGGATTGAGGATGATCTCGTTGAGGCCTTCCGGGCAGAGCAAGTCGCCAGACGACCAAGAATACCCGGAAGATCGCTTCCGCCAGGATATTGCTAACATCGTCAATGCCGATGGTACACTGGGCCACAATTCCTGGGGCAAATTGCAGTATGCCCTGTTACGCCGCTACGAAAAAGAGCTGCTGCCGGCCGTCCGCGGTAAGATTGCGGACATGCAGGCCAAGGAATATGCTCGCTGCTGATGATCCAAAACTGGTTGCAGAAGATCTCTGGAGTATTCCGCTCCCCTTGCAGCCGGGGAAATTGAAAGATCTAGAAGTCTGGAACAACGGCCCTCCGCAGCCAGAGAATAAGGTCCTTCAAGAGACGTGGGAGCTCTGGATCAAGGCAGCCCAAGACGCTCTGACGATTACCCGTCAGGCGCATGATGGCCAACTGCAGGTTGTTGAGGAATTGAAACCGTCGATTGTCGACCAGATTCGCCAGGATGCAGAACGCACGCCTGACAAGTGGGTGAAAGAATACTCACGCCTCACAACCCAGACGTGGACAACGCAGGGGGAAAACCGCCCAGAAGTATCCCGCCTTGTTCTCGACGACGGTGGACCGCATCGAACAGATCGTGGCGGAAATATTGCCACAGGCCGACCAGGAGCAATCCGAGAAACAGCCGGTCGAGCCCGAGATGGACATGGAACCACGGCCGCCAGGCACGCCAGACGTGAACGTGCCGCCCAAACCGGCTCCCGATGAGCCACCGGCCCCCCCATCCATGGAGTCGGACCGCTCTCAGGGCAGTCCGGGAGCCCCTGGGGGACCCGATCCCAAGGATCAACCGGAAGGTCCGGGAGGTTCCCATAGCACGGGCGATCAGGGTAAATCCGACGGCGACGGACCAGGGGATGGCAAAGGTCAGGGGGAAGGGACCGGGGCGCGGGTGAGGAGCAGGGAGACGAGGCGCCGGGTGAGGGCAAGGGTGAAGGTGACGGCAAGAAAAGTGGTTCCGGTGACGAAGAGCAAGTGAATGTAGTTGAGCTGCCACGCTCCCTCGATATGCCAATGGTGCCCGCGCCGTGGACCTTTGCCGACTGGTTCTATCGAATCGCGTTCTGGATCTTGCTCATCTTGATTGTCGTGATTCTGGTCTGCTGGTACTTGCACGTACGGTATTACAAACGACTACTCGCTCAATACAGACGCACGCTTCCGTTGGAGAAATGGTGAGGCTCTGAGGGTCTTCTTAACATACCCGCAGCTCAACGTGATGGACTGGGGGATGTCAGCGAGCGTCGAGTTGCTCCCTGGAAAGTGTACAGGACCGCGTTAGCGTAGTCCCCTGGAAGTATCTGAGGACGACCCAGCCGTTGCTGTTATACGGCACCGTGGCGGTGACGGTGACCTGAGTTGTCTCCGGCGTGAGTACGGCTGGCACAACATCGACGGATGCATCAATTGTTGAAACGGCCCTTAATATGGTTTCCGCCGTTGACGTGACATCATCGACCGTCGCCCCAGGAACAATACCGCGACGAGCGCCTTCGTAGACCGCGGAATCGATACCGTGCCGAATCATATCGAAGCGAGCGAACTCGATCATCGCAAAGAAGACCAGAAATAAGACCGGCGCCGTGAGTGCGAATTCCACGGCAACCACGCCTTTCGCTTCGAATGGTCTCTTGATTGACGTCCGGCCGCAATCATGATGTTCTCTTTCATTGCCAAGGCTCGTGAGTCTGTGACGCTGACTCCGCCTGCCAGGGTTGAAGGCTATTCGGTCAACAGGACAGGCAGTGTAAGAGCAATCTCGCGAAACACGTCCTGCAAAGCACTCGCCGGAAGCATGATAGTGGATGCCGCCACCTGCCGCGGCGACCGCTCGCATTTGGGTTTGGTCGGCACGGGCGTCGAACGTAATTGTGTGAACCGTGATTCCTGCATTCGCGGCATCCGCCGCGGCATCCACAGGCGACCGTCCACCCAGCTGATTACCGTCCGTGAGGACAATCAGTGTCTTTGCCGCGAAGGGCCTGGCGTGTGAGGAATCGGTCAATACGCCCACCGCCGCATCGATACCGGCACTGATCTCCGTGCCACCATTAAATATTCGGTCGCCAATCGTCGTCACGGCGGACGTAATGAGCTCCAGGTTGTCTGTCAGATTCTGATCGATGTCCGAGGCGTGATTCGAGACATCGTACACTGTCGTATTACTCGCATACGAGACCAGCGACACGTATTTCTTGCGAGTCCGTTGATTCAAGAGTGGAGTTGAATACAGCGATCGCGTCCTCAAGCGCATTCCAACGGCTGTCTGATCGTGGCGGCTCCGCATATCGGGGGTCACTGGTACTCATGAAGGGGGCCGTACTAGTGATATTGAGCTTCATCGAGCTGGATCGGTCCACGACCAGGCAGATGTCGCGGTCCAGTCTCACCACGACGGCCGAAGCCGATGTTTCGAAATCGTACACGTGAAAGATGGAAGCGAAGAATAAGCTCACCACTCCCGACGGCGAATCGGCGGTACGTCGCCCCCGGACTTGCAGGCCATTGATCGGTGTTCCCGACTGATTAAAGATCCATTTGCCGTTCGTTTGCCGGGATACATTGCCGGGGACAATATCGCTGTCAGCGAGGATCAGCGATTCACCGGCCACGAGATTTTCAGCGGCCAGCGTCTTCCCCGCCAGGCGGGCTGCAGGCAAGCTCTGAGAACGCGAGAGTGCCTCGCCGCTGGCCCGGGCCGCTGCATCCGTCGCGATTCGCAATTCCGTGCGGACCAGCTGCATGTAGGCCACGTCCACCGTAAAAGCCACCATTCCGAGAAAAACTACCAACAATAACGCAATCAGCGGGATCATCACGCCGCGACGCCGGTCGCACCGCCGGGGTGTCCTCCGAGGTGTGGCCGCAACTTTTCTAACTCGCCTGAACATTCTGCATCGCTCCAAATGGTCTTGGTGTGTTACGTTGACTCAATCGACGCTACCCGCTACTCCTTGACCATCTTTGTCGTGACGGTGATATCTGGGGTGGAAGAGAACCAATTGGGAAGCACCGTATTCGTGTCGGTCAGTGCCTGCACGGTGACACTCACCAAATCACCACGACGGGCACTACCGAGGTCTGTAGGAGAAGTGGTGATGGTGAAACTCGCAACGTCGCGGCTGGTCAGAATCACTGTTCCGGACGCGAGTGCCTGGTCGTTCGTCGCGTTGTGTCGAATGGCCGTCCTGGCCGCTTCGTAACTGGCGACTTGAAGCGTCTGCTTGAGGAATATCATATCGGCCGCCTGTAACGCCGCCAAAAACGTGAAGATCAGTACTGGCAAGCAGACAGCCAGCTCGACCGCAGCAATTCCTTGGCGACGGCCAGTGGTACGGTGCCTACATCTTCTGCGTGTCATGGCCATTGGCTTTACTGGAGATGGACGAGTTGGGGTGCGTGACTGGGGCTGGTTGCTCATCAGGGGACGGAGTATTGTCCGCAGTTGTCTTGTCACGATTCGTTGTTGCTAAGACCGCATTGAAGTCGGCGGCGAGGCCCTGCCAGAAATCGTTCTTTCGCAATTGGATCGGGGCCGCCGACTCTCCCGCCGCCAGGCGACGCAGAGTTCCCGACGTACTCGCAAAACGGGGCCGACGAATCGGTGGCTCAAGTTAATCACGTCGTTGATGTATACGGGAACGATCAAGAAAGCGCGACGATAAGAACACCATGCTTGCTCCAGACGGTTTCCAGGTGCCTCGATGACGGACCGCTCGGGGACCGTTGTGTAACACCTGCAGAAGGAACAGTAGAACAAATGCCCCGAACAGGAACATGAACCAGTGTTTGACCAATTGGAGTATGAGTGCTACTTGGACTTTGCCGTCAATAAAGCGTCGTCTTCGTTTACTTTTTTTCATCGATGACCTGCGATCAAGTACTTGACTTGAGATAGGTGGATACGATCCAGGCTACGAGAGTTCCGTCTCAAAAGCCTAGGTCACAATTCTAGTTCGTTTGGCGTAAAATACGGGGCCTGACGGTTCCGTGCACAGGGATACAGCCGGCGGAATCGCTATAACCCCGATTGTCGACAAGGGGGGGCGTCCAGCGGCAGTTCCGCGCTTATTACTGGAAATGCAGTCCTTGGAGTGCTTCCGCATTTCCGTCGGAAGTGCATCATTGGCGGATGTGGATGCACCAGTTGATGACGAAGATGGCACCGGGACCGAAGAACGCCACTCGCGAGACAACCTCCTGCTGATTCGCCGTGCGATAAAACACCCGAAAGGTTTGTCGCACGGCGAATCAGCGGAGGTTGTCTCGCGAGTGGCGTTCTTCGGTCCCGGTGCCATCTTCAGTCATCAACTGCGTGCATCCGACATCCGCCAATGATGCACTTCCGACGGAAATGCGGGAAGCGCTCCAAGCTGCATTTCCGGTAAATAGCGCGGAACTGCCGCTGGACGCCCCCTGTCGACAATCGGGGTTATAGCGATTCCGCCGGCTGTATCCCTGTGCACGGAACCGTCAGGCCCCGTATTTTACGCCAAACGAACTCAAAATTGTGACCTAGGCTTTTGAGACGGAACTCTCGTGGCCTAGAAATAGCGGTCCTCCACCTATCTCAAGTCAAGTACTTGATCGCAGGTCATCGATGAAAAAAAGTAAACGAAGACGACGCTTTATTGACGGCAAAGTCCAAGTGACACTCATCCAATTGGTCAAACACTGGTTCATGTTCCTGTTGGGGCATTTGTTCTACTGTTCCTTTTATCCCAGGTCTAGAACGGTCCCGAGCGGTCCGTCATCGAACACCTGGAAACCGTCTGGAGCAAGCATACGGTGTTCTTTATCGTCGCGCTACTTCGATCGTTCCCGTATACATCAACGACGTGATTAACTTGAGCCACCGATTCGTCGGCCCGTTTTGCGAGTACCCGGGAACTGCGTCGCCTGGCGGCAGGATCGGCGGCCCCGATCCAATTGCGAAAGAACGATTTCTGGCAGGGCCTCGCCGCCAACTTCAATGCGGTCTTAGCAACAACGAATCGTGACAAGACAACTGCGGACGATACTCCGTCCCCTGATGAGCAAGCAGGCCCGTCGCGCACCCCAACTCGTCCATCTCCAGTAAAGCCAATGGCCATCAACGCGCGGAGGATCCTAGGCACCGTACCACTGGCCGTCGCCAAGGAATTGCTGCGGTCGAGCTGGCTGCTGCTTGCCAGTACTGATCTTCACGTTTTTGGCGGCGTTACAGGCGGCCGATATGATATTCCTCGACGAGACGCTTCAAGTCGGCCGGTTACGAAGCGGCCAGGACGGCCATTCGACACAACGCAACAAACGGCCGCGCGTCCGGGACGTCATTCTGACCACGACGTTGCGAGTTTCACCATCACCACTTCTCCTACAGACCTCGGTAGTGCCCGTCGTGGTGATTTGGTGAGTGTCACCGTGCAGGCACTGACCGACACGAATACGGTGTTTCCAATTGGTTCTCTTCCACCCCAGGATGTCACCGTCACGACAAAGATGGTCAAGGAGTAGCGGGTCACGTCAATTGAGTCAACGTAACACACCAAGACCATTTGGAGCGATGCAACAAGTTGGACCCAGCCACGCCTAGAAAAAGGTCCCAGGCGGTGCGACCGGCATCAGCGGCGTGATGGTCCCGCTGATTGCGTTATTGTTGGTAGTTTTTCTCGGAATGGTGGCTTTTACGGTGGACGTGGCCTACATGCAGCTGGTCCGCACGGAATTGCGAATCGCGACGGATGCAGCGGCCCCAGGCCAGCGGCGAGGCACTCTCGCGTTCTCAGAGCTTGCCTGCAGCCCGCCTGGCGGGAAGACGCTGGCCGCTGAAAATCTCGTGGCCAGTGAATCGCTGATCCTCGCTGACCGCGAGATATTGTCCCCGGCAATGTATCCCGGCAAACAAACGGCAAATGATTGTTAGATCAGTCGGGAACACCGATCAATCACCTGCAAGTCCCAGATCTGCGCCGATTTCGCATCGGACAGCTTATTCTTCGCTTCCATCTTTCACGTGTACGATTTCGAAACATCGGCTCGGCCGTCGTGGTGAGACTGGACCGCGACATCTGCCTGGTCGTCAAGATCCAGCTCGATGAAGCTCGATATTGGCTCATTACGGCCCCCTTCATCAGTACCAGTAACCCCGATATGCGGAGCCGCCACGATCAGACAGCCGTTGGAACGCGTCGGAGGGCGCCGGATCGTTGTATTCAACTCCACTCTTGAATCAACGGACTCGCAATTGTGTGCACTGGTCTCATATGCATGATACGACAGTGTACGATGTCTCGAACAGCGCCTCGGACATCGATCAGAATCTGACAGACAACCTGGAGCTCATTACGTCCGCCGTGACGACGATTGGCGACCCAATACTTAATGGTGGCACGGAGATCGGTGCCGGTAACGAGGCGGTGAGCCGTTCCTCACACGCCAGGCCCCTTCGCGGCAAAGACACTGATTGTCCTCACGGAGACGGTAATCAGCTGGGTGGACGGTCGCCTGTGGATGCCGCGGCGGATGCCGCGATATGCAGATCACGGTTCACACAATTACGTTCAGCCGCAGTAGTACTGGCCCAAACCCAAATGCGAGCGGTCGCCGCGGCAGGTGGCGGCATCCACTATCATGTTTCACATTGCGAGTGCTTTGCAGGACGTGTTTCGCGAGATTGCTCTTACACTGCCTGTCCTGTTGACCGAATAGCCTTCAGACCTGGCAGGCGGAGTCAGCGTCACAGACTCACGAGCCTTGGCGAAAGAGAGCACATGATTGCGGCCGGAGCGCTGGATCAAGAGACCATTCGAAGCGAAAGGGCGTGGTTGCCGTGGAATTCGCACTCACGGCACCGGTCTTATTTATCATCTTGTTGCAATGATCGAGTTCGCTCGCTTCAATATGATTCGGCACGGTATCGATTCCGCGGTCTACGAAGGCGCTCGTCGGCGGTCTTGTTCCTGGGCGACGGTCGATGATGTCACGTCAACGGCGGAAACCATATTAAGGGCCGTTTCAACAATTGATGCATCCGTCGATGTTGTGCCAGCCGTACTGCACGCAGAACTCAGGTCACCGTCACCGCCACGGTGCCGTATAACAGCAACGGCTGGGTCGTCCTGCAGTACTTTCCAGGGGACTACGCTAACGCGGTCCTGTACACTTTCCAGGGAGCAACTCGACGCTCGCTGACATCCCCCAGTCCATCACGTTGACTGGGTATGTTCGAGACCCTCAGAGCCTCACCATTTCTCCAACGGAAGCGTGCGTATGTACCTCAGCGAGTAGTCGTTTGTAATACCGTACGTGCAAGTACCACAGACCAGAATCAGCGAGGCGATATCAAGATGAGCAAGATCCAGAACGCATCGATAGAACCAGTCGGCAAAGGTCCACGGCGCAGGGGCACCATTGGCATATCGAGGGAGCGTGGCAGGCTCAACTACATTCACTTGTCTTCGTCACCGGAACCACTTTTCTTGCCGTCACCTTCACCTTCCCCTCACCCAGCACTCGTCCTCCTGCTCCTCACCCGCATTTGGGTCCCCTTTCTCCCCCTGTCCTTTGCCATCCCCTGGTCCGTCGCCGTCGGATTTACCCTGATCGCCCGTGCTATGGGAACCTCCCGGACCTTCCGGTTGATCCTTGGGATCGGGTCCCCAGGGGCTCCCGGACTGCCCTGAGAGCGGTCCGACTCCAAGATCAATGGGAGCCGGTAGTCGGAACCCCGTTTGGGCGGCACGTTCACGTCTAGGCTTGCGTGCCTGGCGGCCGTGGTTCCATGTCCATCTCGGGCTCGACGGGCTGTTTCTCGGATTGCTCCTGGTCGGCCTGTGGCAATTTTCCGCCACGATCTGTTCCGATGCGGTCCACCGTCGTCGAGAACAAGGCGGGATACTTCTGGGCGGCTTTCCCCCCCTGCGTTGTCCACGTCTGGGTTGTGAGGCGTGAGTATTCTTTCACCCACTTGTCAGGCGTGCGTTCTGCATCCTGGCGAATCTGGTCGACAATCGACGGTTTCAATTCCTCAACAACCTGCAGTTGGCCATCATGCGCCTGACGGGTAATTGTCAGAGCGTCTTGGGCTGCCTTGATCCAGAGCTCCCACGTCTCTTGAAGGACCTTATTCTCTGGCTGCGGAGGGCCGTTGTTCCAGACTTCTAGATCTTTCAATTTCCCCGGCTGCAAGGGGAGCGGAATACTCCAGAGATCTTCTTGCGGCAACCAGTTTTGGATCATCAGCAGCGGAGCATATTCCTTGGCCTGCATGTCCGCAATCTTACCGCGGACGGCCGGCAGCAGCTCTTTTTCGTAGCGGCGTAACAGGGCATACTGCAATTTGCCCCAGGAATTGTGGCCCAGTGTACCATCGGCATTGACGATGTTAGCAATATCCTGGCGGAAGCGATCTTCCGGGTATTCTTGGTCGTCTGGCGACTTGCTCTGCCGGAAGGCCTCAACGAGATCATCCTCAAGCCACTGTTGGCGGCGTTTGACCATGGTCAAAATCGCGGGCAGGGCCGCTTGCCACGAACCCGCTGGCTGATGGTGTGCGGGCAAGCCTGCAAGGATCAGCCGCTGCAACGCCTGCTCGTCGTCGTGGGAAATTTGCCGTTTGTTCAACGCCAACTGCTCCACAATTTGCACGCCAGCCCGTGCGACCTGCTGATCGAACCTGAATCGCGATTTGTCGGGAATCGCTTGCTTGACGCGCAAAAACACGCCGTAACTCGGATGCAGCGCGTCCCTGGCCCGAGAGGTCTGTTGCCCGTCAGCCTGTTTCTGCAAACGACTTTGAATCTCCTTCTCGATGGCAGGTTGCGAGACGGCAGTAGGCTCTGCCTCGAGGTTATCCAGCTGCTGCTGAAGTTGCGCAACACCATCCGAGACAACATCATCCGCGGCAATGGACAACGCCTCAAACGAATCGACAAGCAATACCTCCAGGTACTCCTCCGGCGATTTGCCGAGGACCGCATCTGTCAGAGTCTTGATCGCTGGAGCATGGTCACCCGGCAGAGCACCGTACACTTGTTCCTGACCAGGCATGTCGGGGCTGACGACATTCTTCAACACGTCATTGAGCTGCTTCGTCTGTTCTTGGACCAAAGCTTCCTTCACCCGCTCTAATGCCTTGGGCAATTCTTTCTTCAGTAGGTCGTCATGTTTCGTTTTTGCATCGTTTTGCCAGGGAGAATTCTCGAGAGAAGCTCGAAGTCGCTTGGCCACTTCGAGCTTCCCGTCTGGATCGAGTCCGGCGGTCGCCTTATTGATCATCTCGGTCCAGGCTTCCTCAAAATTCGAAGCCAGATTCCCCTGCAATTGCTCGACAGCCGGCATCGTTTTGGGAGGTTGATGAGCATCTTTGCGCAGCCAAACGAGCACAACATCTCGCACTTTTTCCTCGGGCAAAGTATAGCTTTGCGATTCCATCAACTTCCCTAACGCCGCGGCCGCCGCATAATCGAGCGCTTTCGCTGAGGGTCTTGATTTGTCGGGAGGCACAGGCGCGTCCTGAAACGCGTGGGACCAGCTCGCCATCGCGAACACGAACAGCGACCAGCAAATGGCAGCAGACGGTTTGTAATGCGGCATGGCGGAGTCCTCGCGTGATCAGTTCTGGTCGACCGCTGGTACTGGATCGCTCACGCCGCGAATACGATCGGCAGTTTCGGGGAGCAGGCGCACTTCGTCGCGGAGTTCGCTCAGGATCCGTTCGAGAATTACTCGTCCCAAGTCGGGTGTATTCACGTCCATCGTAGCGTCACTGCCCGTTTCGAGCGGAAGAGTCAACAGTTTCTTCCGCCGGGTGTCGGCGATTTTTTCCACCAGTGCGTACTGTATCTGCACCAACTCCTTACGCTCCCCAGCCAGATCACCGGCAATCTGCAGCTTCAGCATGTTCAGATTTTTCCACGTGGGAGTGGTAGGGTCATCGTAGAGTTCGGCTGCCTCCGGCGACATTCTGCCAAGTTCGAGTAGATCGGTGGCCGCAGAAAGGTCAAAACCTTCCGCCGTCAACACGCTGTTCATGAGCGTTTGCAGTTCCTCGGGCGAAACTTTCTCGGTCCCGGACAAGAAGATGCGATCGATTTCCGAATTCAGATCGTTGAAGCTCGATTCGACCGGCAGCGATCGCAGGTCGTCCGACAGCTGAATGAACTCCGCGTTGCGATACTGCTGCACAAGCCGGCAAAAGAGTCGCTTGCCACGGATATCCAGCCATTTATTGAGGAGTCGCTGCATCTGGAGCTCTCGCTCGGCCGCGATCCTGCCCCTGCGTTCCTGTCCCGCTTCCGATTTGGAAAATTCCACCACCACCTGATTGAGACGTGCGCGATCCTTTCGCAATTGAGCTGTCTCGGCGGCCAGGTTCTGCGTTTCGATGATGCCCTTGGATATCAAATATCCGAGAATAATGACGAACGCGAGAGTTATCTGCACCATAACACTCTCCCATTCGGTCCCGGAGCGTGCGGCGTTGTTGCGACCGCGCGCGAACAGGTGGGGAAACGGCAGCCTCTTGTCAAAAGTGGTCATCGCCAGGTTCTCGGATGGAGTAAAGAATGTCGATGCGCGGTGTCATGGCGGCCATCGTTACCCCAAGATGCGCCGCCACCAGGGACGTGGGCGATCCAAGTCACCCGCAGCCGCCCCGTAACGTTGCCGCGTCCTGCCCTGTCTGTCGTTGTCTCCAGCACCGCTGTTCTCCGAGAGCTGGCCCCGTTGGGCTGCCAGCAGCCTGGCCACCTCGTCACCGCTGCCGTCTGCGCTGCCGCAGGTGAGTCCCTAACGACTCCAATTGGCGGATGACTCCCACCAGAGAATCGCCAATATTGTCAAACGCCTGCACCAGTTTCGAAACCTCACTGGTCTGTCGCTCCTCACTCTTGGCCAATCCGCGGAGACTATCCTGCAATTCGCGGAGCATTTGCCAGGTGGTATTGGTCCGCTGCGTTGTTTCCGTCAGTGGCCCACGGGCTGAACCCGCCACCTCCTTGAGTTCGCGGAACGCGGTCTCGCCCGAGATTGCGGCGTCGCGAAATTCTTTGGCCATGAGTGACATGTTCTTCAAGGGATTGTTGAGCCGTTCTGGGAGTCGATCCAACAGGGCACTCAGCTTATCGCTCATCGCTTCCAGCTGATCAAGTTTCCTGGACAGTTGCTGGCCTGTTTGCGTGGAAACATCGAACGTCTGGATCGCTCGCTCCAGACCGGCGGTCAGTTTCACGAGTTGCCCGGCGGCCGTGGCGACACTGACTTCGAAGTTGGAGATGTGCTCGGCGGTCTGAGTCATCTTGCTGGTCGTCGTTTCGAATTCGGCCAACCGCCGGCTGGTGCGGGAAATCTGCCGAAAGAACTCGTCAGCCGCATACTCCGCGTCGGCCTGTCCAATCTGATGCATACCGACCGCCCGCTCGTTGAGCCAATTGAGGCTGGGCGTGACGACGTAGGCTACCCCTGTCCCCACGAACGTTGACACGAGACTGGCGCAAAGCAAGAGGAATATGTCCTCCGACTCGTCGCTCGTGCCCCGCCCACTTTCTTTTCCGGCCGCTATTCCGCGTGCGACATCGGGAGAACCTACCGAGTCCTGGGCGACGGCGCTGGTTACGTCCGCAAATGTCGTACCAGATGTACCGGTGGTTGGGAGGGCATCATTGGACATTTGCGCAACCGCCGCCAGCAGAAAGCTCAACAAGGTGCCCAGGAGGCCGAAGCGAACGCACAGGGTTTCGAATCCCTCAGAAAACAAGACGCTGCGATACGCACGCCCGAAATACGCCTGGCCGTCGCGTTGGAAGAATCGAATCGTATTCTTCCCTCCTCCGTACGCCAGACGCGTCAGGAACACGGCCAACGTGAGCGCCGAAAAGGACGATATGTCGAGGCCGATGAACTTGTCTTGCCATGTGTTGGCAAGTTCGGGATGCAGGATGAGGGATGCGGTCTTTCGGAGAATATACGTGTCAATGCACGTCTTGGCCGTGAGAGACCACAGGTACCAGAAGTAGACGGCGGCAGCGCTGGCGAACACCGCACATGCGGCCAGCACGAAAAATGCCACCTTCCGCGATCGGGCCAGCGACTGACCTTCTGCAGCGGTCAGTTCGGTGGCGAGCGAATCGCGAATCACGTGGGCCCCATGGTCTGTGTGGTCGGTCACGTCGTCTGAACCTGTCGATTCGCTCGTCATCCGCACTTGCTCCCGGTTCGTACTCCAGGCCGCTCGTGTCGCGGTGGACCTGGCACCGCCAAATTACCTCAACCGACACCTACCCCACGGACCGTCATCGACGCTCCGCTCCGACAGATTGCACCAAACCGACCTCATGTGATTGTAATTGCGGGACCGACCGGAATATACGGTTTGCGAGTTGCTTTCGGCAATTCCCGTCGATCTGCTCTCCATCGGACGGTAACGCGATCTGCAGGAGGATTCCTCGTCTTCGAGAGGAATAAGAGGTGGACGGAATTGCTCCTGCTTGGCTCGACTAACCATGAGGTGGCACGTCGTGCCGTCAGCATGGACCGATACCGTTTTTTTATCGAGCATCAGGCCACCAGGAAAGGTGAGGGCTCACTCTTGACGCCAAAGAGTGGATGAAGCACGACGAGAAGCAACGAAAAAGGCCCTCGCCACAAAAAGAGGGCGAGGGCCAAATAACTCGTCTTGAGATCCGAACTGTTCCCCCCGCAAGTCGCCTCTGGCTCACTCAAGCAATGCCCATTGTGGGCGTATCTCGCATCGCAGTCGCCATCTGTGTGGCAAACAGGATGCAGAGTTACCGTAATCGCAGGATGAAACCCGAGTCGAAATGCAGCGGACGAACAATTCACATCCAAGCGGGGCAGGAACCTACAGTGCAAACACTCAATCTCGTTGCGACAAACGGTCCCTGCCTAACTTCAGCAAATAGGGTTCACTTCTGAGGAGCCAGAAAAGTTCAAGCTCCTCATAGAAACATGTCCGATGGTTTTTCCATATATGCCCTCCATACAAAGACGAAAAGCACACCAAAAAACGCAGCGGAACGTTAGGTTCCACACGTTTATTCTACGTCGTTTCGCACGGCGGTCAAGCATCTGCTCCGATCGGTCTTTCAGGGGGGATCGTGGCCGGAGTATGTCGAAGATTGTCCCGTCTGTTGCCGACCGAACGTCATTTATCTGGAATTTCGTGAGGACGGTGGCGTGCGGGCAGGGGCGAAAGTGAGTGATCGAGGGCCCTCATCGGTTGATCATCAGACTCGATGGCAAGGTGCGACACGCCCTGCCGTCGGACGATCCCTCGTGGCGGCGGTTCCTGCCAAAACATCCATCGCTCGGTCCCGTATCCGATGGTGAGAAGCGTGCCATTGGCGAGATATGGAGATTCTTCGACCAAGCCCAGCGTGCCAACAGTAACGCCGTCTTGACGCCAACGTGCCAACAGCAGCGCCGCAGGAAAGAGCGACGCAGGCGCAGAAAGCGAAAGTACCGGTGGGAGTTACGTCGCAAGAGACGCCACCGCCGACGGTGAGCGATGTGTACAAAGTACCCCCTAGGGGAGTCGAACCCCTGTCTTTGGACTGAGAATCCAATGTCCTGGGCCACTAGACGAAGGGGGCTTCGTCAGCCACGTGATTGTAGTCGCTAACTCAGCGGTCAACAAGCGGTTGCCGGCCACCGGCGATGGCTTCCAGCTGTCCCTCGGCCTGGCACCGTCGCTCGACGCGGATTCGCCCGACACAGAAGCCGCCTGGGACTGGCACACTGACAGCGCCCCTTCGCCCCCTCCAAGCGGTCGATTCTTTCGGCGACCGGTGCATTTTGTAAGCTAAGGTATTGGCAAAGACTATCGACACGCTCGCAAATGTTAATTTGTGAAGTTCTGAGGTAGAAGACCATATCAGGTTGAATTGCCCGATTATACAAGCTGGCGGGTTGACGAAGGAAATGCGTGGCTATACGTTAGATAAGCCATAAAGTTTTCTTCCGAGATGAGGAAACAACCTCAATCTGTCGTGTTCGCTGGGGTGGGCTTTTCCAGCAAAGAAATGTGAGTTGTCGTCACGAGGACCACCGGCATTCGGGCTCGGACACGCCTGTTGAGTTTTGAACTAGATCGCGACTTGTGTTTTTATTCATCCTCTGATCTTTCTAGCAATTTGCGAAAGGAAGGATTCAATGTCTATTCGCCGCTCCTGTTTTCCCCTGTTGGCCATGCTGTTAATGGCCACCGCCGCCCAGGCGGGTGACTGCGGTTGTGAGGCCGCCCCCGCTACCACTGGTTGTGAACCGCAACCGGTATGTGTCGAGAAGACCGTGTGCGTACCTCAGTGGGTCACCGAGAAACGCATGGTCACCTGCACTCAGTACACGCAAGAGCAGCGCACCAAGACGGTGACCTGCTACAAGTACGTCCCCGAAACGAAAGAAGTCACTCGTCAGTGCTGCGTGATGGTCCCCGAGACCCGCACCAAGACCTGCACTTACACCGTCTGCAAGCCGGTCTATGAGACCAAGACGTGTGAGTATCAGGTTTGTGTGCCGGTTTACAAGGACGTCGAGCAGACGTACACCTGCCGCGTTCCCCAGTACAAGATGGTCGACAAGACCTACACGGTCATGGTCCCGACCATTGAGAAGCGTCAGGGCGTCCGCAAGGTCTGCAAGGTCGTCCAAGAGACCGAAATGCGGACCTGCACGTCGACGAAGGCCAGTGGGAAACCCAGATGGTCGAGGTGCCTTGCGCCCCGGCTCGTACCGGACTGTTCGGTCGCTGCCATTTGCGTCGTAGCTGTGATTGCAGCTGCGGTTGCGAGAGCTGCGGCGGTTGCACGGCTGACTGTGGTTGCGGCGAAAGCAGCGGCTGCGGCGACGATTGCGGTTGTGCCCCCAAGACCACCACGGTCTGCAAGAAGGTCTGGGTTCCCAACTGCGTGACAAAGGAAGTCCCGGTCACCGTCTGCAAGACCGTTGTGGAAGAGCAGCCCTGTGAGTACAGCGTTACGGTTTGCAAGCCGGAAACGCGTACCTGCCAAGTCAAGGTGTGCGAGTATGTGACGGAGACCAAGACCCGCACGGTTCGCGTGTGTGAGTATCAGAAAGAGACTCGCACCAAGACCTATCAGGTCTGCAAGATGGTCCCGCAGCAGATGACCAAGGAAGTCCAGTACACTGTCTGTGTCCCGACAACGGTTACGAAGACCCAGCAGGTCACCGTCTGCAAGTGCGTGCCCTATGAAAAGGAAGTCACGTACACCGTCTGCGTTCCGACGCAGGTGCAGAAGGAAGTGGAAGTCCGCGTTTGCAAGATGGTCCCCACCACGGTGACCGTGCCTGCCTGCAGCACTGGCTGTGGCCGAACGGCCCGTGGCTGCCGGCTCCATCGTCGTGGCGGCAACGATTGCACCACGGACTGCAGCAGCGATTGCGGCTGCAACTAGTCGATCTCACACGTTGACCGAGTAAAGTTGAGCGGGGCGAGCCGTACTGATGGCGGTTCGCCCCGTTCTTTTTTTGCCCCTCCGCAACGCAGGGCGAGCCGGGTGGCAGAGAGACCTGGCGTGAGACGATCTCGGTCTGAGCGCGATGTTCCGCTGTTCGCGTCTTTTCAATCACCTCCGGGCTCGGGCCCAGGACGCCGTGCCGACGTCAGGCCTTCGATCTTCGCCCGCAGATTGGGGTCCAGTAGCGTGAGCACACGAGGTTCGAGCAACATCAGCACGCCGTCCTTCTGAGATTGCTGCGGCAGCGCCTCGATCAAACGCATCGCCTGAGCCAACTTGGCATTGGCTCCTTTGCCATCGTTCTGCTGGGCCAGCAGGTTGGCTTGACCGATCAAACCGCTGGCGGGAAACTGCGGTTCCTCACCATCCAGGCTGGCCAGCTCGGCATACAGCGCCATGGCCCGCTCGGGCTGATCGTCGTCACGATACAGTTCCGCCAGGCGCTGCTTCGCCAGCAACGCGTAGACACGGTCGACGGGATCGCTTTGCGGAAAATTACGTTCGACCGCCAGCCAGGCCTCTTCCGTGTTGATGTCGATCGCGTACCAGTATTGCAGCATCGGGGACTCTTGCGTTTCCACCGCCGGCGTACGAACCGCCAGCAAGTCATCCGGTTGCCGCCACCAGGCTCCCAGAAATCCCAACGCCACACCAGCGGCCAGCAGCAGCGCCAGTTGCCAATAGCGTGCCTGGTGACGACGCCGTTTCGTCTGCGACTTCATCAGGCCATCCAGCCGCAGAGTTGCTTCCGACCGGGCATCGGACAGGGCGATTAGTTCCGGTGTGTCCCATTCTTCCAGCGCCCCCGACCAATGATCCAACCCCTCCACGTGCAAGGCGCGCAATTCGCGCATCAACTCCGCCGGCGTCGCGTAGCGATCGGCAGGGCTCTTCGCCAACAACCGATGGACGATGCGGCACAACCCTTCCGGTATGTCGGGGCGCAGGACTTCCAGCCTCGCTGGCTCGGCCCGCAAGTGCTGAATCGCCACGCTCAGCGGTGTGTCTCCGGCAAAGGGTGGACGCCCCGCCAGCATCTCATAACAGGTCACGCCAAACGAATAGAGATCGCTGCGCGGATCTACCGCGCGACCCTCCACCTGCTCCGGACTCATGTAGAGCGGCGTTCCCATCGTGACTCCCACCTGCGTCAATCCAACGGCCTGTCCTTCGACGGTCACACGAGCCAAGCCGAAATCGGCGACTTTCACTTCACCGGTCGTGGCCAGCATGATATTCTCGGGTTTGATGTCCCGATGAATGATCCGCTGCTGCGACGCGCGACTCAACGCGGCGATCACCTGCCGCATGATGTGCACCGCCGTCCCGGCATCCGCCGTACCGTGCCGGATCAGCCACTGCTTCAAGTTCTGGCCGGCCACATATTCTTGAGCAATGAAGTGCACGCCATCGATGCAACCGACCTCGTGGATCTGCACGATGTTGGCGTGGACCAGGGACGCTGCCGCGCGCGCCTCGTTGTGAAGCCGGCGCACATACGCCTCGTCTTCCGCCAGACTGCGTTTCAACACTTTGAAGGCGACTTGCCGCCGCAGCGATAGCTGTTCCGCCAGGTAGACGTCCGCCATGCCACCGCGCCCCAACCGGCGCAACAACTGGTAGTTGCCCAGCTTCTGACCGGACAAGTCGGGCTCGACACTCGCAGGATCTTTCGACGCAGGCTGCTCGGACATGAACAAGTGTTCCGGTAGGAGTTTCTTCCCGTAAGTATGCCCTGCCGATAGATCCGTGACAACCGAGCCCCCGCCTCCTGCCAGTTGCCTGAGAAAGGGTCACGAGCAACCCATGCCAGCGACTGACTGACAACAGGGAAGTCAGAGTTGTAGGGGTAGCGGCCGAAGGATCTGCGATGCTTCCGGGGGCCATACTCGCGTCGGAAGAACCACGGGAACTCTGGCAGAACAGGGAGGCCGCCCTATGCCGAGCCGCGGCTCAACTGGTCCAGCGGGACCAGTACATTCAGGCTTCCTGAGCGGAATCCTAGTAGATCGAGCGTGACAAACTTGAACCCCAACTCGCGAAAATGGTCGACCAGTTGCTCCCGCACGTCCCCACTCACCACGCGTGACACCTCTTCCAACGGGACTTCGACGCGGGCCAAATCGCCCCGATGGTAACGGACGCGACACGTGGCGAATCCGTGCCCACGCAGAAACTGCTCCGCTCGATCAACCATCGCCAGTCGCTCCGCCGTGACCTGCTCACCATAGGCAACACGACTCGAGAGACAGGGAGTCGCCGGCTTGTTCCACACCGGCAGTTCCCACTGCCGCGCCAACTCACGCACCTCGCTTTTCGTCAAAGAGCACTGCGCCAAGGGACTCGACACGCTCTGCTCGGAGGCCGCTTGCATACCAGGACGATAATCGGACAGATCGTCCAGATTGGCACCATTGAGAATCACCGCCACGTCTAACCGGTGCTGCAGGTCCTTCATTTGCGTGTACAGTTCGGTCTTGCAGTGGTAGCAGCGGTCGGGAGCATTCTCGTAGTACTGAGGCTGAGCGATTTCACCGGTCTCGATCTCCACATGGCGGATGCCAATCAAGCGGGCCATCGCACGCGCTTCGTCCAGTTCACCTTCAGCCAGACTGGGACTGACACCGGTCACCGCCACCGCCCGATCCCCCAGCGCCACGGCGGCCGCCTTGGCCACCACGGCACTATCGACGCCCGCCGAGAAGGCGACAGCGCAACTGTCGTAGGTCCGAATCAGGTCGAGCAACGTGTCTCGCTTGGCGGCCAAATCAGTAGCTGCTGAATCAGTCATCGCGCAGGGCCACTCCCCTTCCCCTTGGGCGGGTCGACCGCCAGGCGAACAGCGAAAACGCCCTCCGAGGGCCACTCCCGCGGCTCGCTATCAAAATGTGCGTGCTCGGTGCACGCGGATTGAACAAACAGAGAAACCGACGAACCTGGTGGCCACGGCCCAATGAGGCGGCGATCTGTACCGCGGGCCGGTGCCGCAGAGACCGCGGCAGGATGCCGCAACCACACTCCAACTGCCAATCGAACCAAGCTCGCTACGCGAGAAGTTGAGCTGCAAAAACCTGACGCACCACAGCCAAGACTTTTGCCACAGCCAATCCAAAAAAGCAAAATCCTCCACCGCAATGCCGTGGCGATGGGTTTTGTGAGAGCCCGCAATAAATAAGGGGGGGACCTGAGTTTCGGGTTGTGTGATCCAGAGATCAGCTCGGGCACGTAAGTCCCGCGCCGACTGGCTTTACACGCGGCCAAAACTAAATTTGGTCCCCATCGGGCCTCATATCGGCTCCCCAAAAAATCGACATCGTCAACACGAACATGGCAGAGGATTTCGCACTGCGTGCCACTAGGACACAGCAATGGCATCGTATCAGCGGGACCCCGGCGGAGCAAGTCAGAAGCAGCACCACTTTCGCCCGCCGCCCGTTTCAGCAACACCCATACTTGGGGGAAACGATGCGCGGACCGCGTTGGCGAGGAGAGATTCGGCGCTTCTTGCCGAGCGAAAGTCGGAAGCCGGAAATGCGATCTGAAAGCGTCGCTCAGGGAGTCGACTCGCGGGTCATGGGTTCCATGACCTTCGTGTTCCGCTCGACAGCCAGCACAATCGTGCGTTGTTCCGCGCCGTCGCGGCTACTCGCCACGACGGGCAGCAACTGGCGACGATCGGGCATACTGAGCCGGACCGTAAACGTGCCATCATGCCGCAACTTGACCGGCTCGCCGGCGAGCGTGACATGAGCGCCTGGCTTGGTCGCGCCATAGATGATCATCTCGGCGTCGACTTCAAAGTTAAAGTCCTTATCACGCCGCAACGCCGGCTCCGTTGCTTCGGCCGACAGTTGCGAGCCCAAGGGGTTCCCCATGGGACGGCGCAACTGCTCTTCGAATAAATCCTGCAGGTCACCGCCAGCGGTCGACGGTTCGTACCCGCCACTAAGGGCGTAGATCTTCTCATAGTTTTCCGCGATATCGGCCCAGTTTTCGTCGATGGCATCGATGCTGCCCGGACGCGGCGTCGTCACAACGTTGCTGCGTGACAACACAAAGAACCGGCCGTTTTCACCCCGGTATCCCAACTCCACTCGATAACTGTTCGGAGAGTCCTTGATGTCGACATACCAGTTCTTTACGCCCCCGTGTACCGGAATCTCACGCACGATCCGCTCACTCGTGCCGGTGGTCGACCCGGCCTCGACCTGCATCAGTCGGAGAATGGGCCGGCTCGTATGCCAATGCTCGGCCAAAGCTGCCTTGGCCCGTGCGACACTCTGACGCGTCACGTCCCAACAAGCCTGTAACCAGTACGGATCGCGCACCAACAGCACAATGCGATCCTTGCCGGGAACGGGAGTCGGTTTGGGTTTCGGCGCTTTCTTCTTTCGCCCGTTCTTGGCGGCCAGCACCGAGGCGTGTGACAGGTCCCGTTGCGTCTCGCGCTGCGCATGCAACTGATGAATCTTGCGGATGATGCGCGCGTTCGCGGTCTTCGGCTGAGTCATCTTGGTGGCATGACGGCCCACCCGTTTGGGTGTACCTTCAGCGGAACTGGTCGGGCGTTTGGCAACGGCCCCGGAGCGGGCAGCAGCGGACGCGGCACCCTCAGTCTCGGACATGACGCGTTTCTTCTGTCCGTTGCTGCGGCGGCTCGATGTGGCCGTAGAAGACCCCGCCGTAGAAGACTGCTTGGCTTTAGCGGCCTTCACCAGAGCGCGAACCAACTGGTCCTTTCGCATGGTATGAACGCCCGTAAGCCCCATTTTGCGGGCCATGGCGGAAAGGTCCTTGACTGTCTGCGATCGCAAGTCGGCTATGGTGATCAATGGATTCACCCTATTCGTACGGGACAACAACCACAACTACGTCGTGTCGGTTATGCCGTGCATCGTCCATGAGCCGGTCAACGGTCACACCCCACCTGCCCAATGTTGTGGGGGGTGCTCGAGGACGATCGAAACAGGGTCAGCAATCCGATGGTCCCGTCGCATCCCGCGTCGCGTGCGGCGTCAACGCCGGGGTGGCAACATTCCTTAACACCCTACGGGGTGATGCTCCCCAAAAGGCGGGTTCTAATCACTCTTACAATTCCGAGTGTAACTCGAATGTACAAAATTGCAACGCACACCACCCGACAAGGCTATGGGCACGTCGGCGTTATAGGGTTACAACCCTTGGCATATTCACGACTTACAGAGTCCAAGAAAATAGCCATCGGTGGCCACCTTACGACTGCGGTTAATACGGTTTACCGCAAGCCTGCGAAATGGGTCACAGCGGCCGTCGCCGGCAAGAGCCACGAGCAGCTGGCCACTGATCGCACAAGTCATTGTCATGAAAAGATTTAGAGAAATACACGGGAGCTTCTTCTCCGAAACCTAATCCCGGTCTGTCGGTCGGTTGACCACACCAAAAACGTGAGCTAGATTGGGAGCCCTAACGGGACGCTGCGTCGAGCCGTGGTGCCCCTGTTGGGGAGACTGCCGATTGCTTGTCCTTATTCATTTCGTATGTGACACGTTCCGCCAGACTGCTTCGGAGTCTCAGGTAAGGATATCGCAAGACACGTGACCACACCTCCGACGATCGCTTTCCGTTGGCGAGGGCATACCAGCGGGCGACACGGGGAGTCACCGTTGCGATTAGCATGGTGGTCCCAGGGTTGATCGGCTATCTGATTGATCGCCAATTGGGAACGCGGGCGGTGCTGACCATCATCGGTTTCGGCATGGGCATGACCTACGGGATCTGGGAGTTAGTTCGCATGTCGCGGCCCCAGCCGCGGCAGGCAGAAGAGGCGGACCGCGGTGGCGACAAGAACTCGCTTCGATCAAATGGGATGGCGAGCAAAGAGTCCGAGAAGTAGCTGTGCGATCGACGATGTGGTGAGTAGCGGGAGCAACACGCGTAGTGGGAAGTCTTACCGGCAACTCGCGGGGCCGCGCAATGATTCTGGTGGGATCATTGTTGGCCGCCGCGTCGGTGGCCGGTCCACTCGCGTACGTCTGGATGGACTGGGAAGGACTGGCCAGCGCCGCAGTAGCGTGGGCTGTGTGCCTCGTCAGCGGCCTGCTGGCGTTGTGGTTGGCTGAGTTGTTCCACCACCCTGAGCAGGCGGTGCAGCAAGTCTTATGGGGGATGTTTCCTCGCATGGGTATGCCACTGGCTGCGTGTGTGCTGGTTTATCTGCGGGGAGGTATGCTGGCCGACGCGGGGTTTGTCTACTACATTATGGCCTTCTACTTTGTCACATTGGCTGTCGAGACGGTCCTGATGGCAGGCCGGTCGTCCGACAAGCCAACCGAGACACACGCAGGCTAGAACATGGCCCAAGAGCACACAACGCAATTGACCTTGGAACAGCCGGTCGAGCACGCCAGCAGGGTGTGGCGGAGCGCGGGCGAGGGCGCGCGCGGCGGAGAGTCGTGGGAGGGTCATCTGGAGCAGGAGGCAGCCGGGCACGGTGCCCACGATCCGCTATCGGCCGAGAGTTTGATGGGGCACGTGAAGGACGCGGAGGCCTTTCACTTTCCTCGTTTCTTCAGCCCGTCCACCGAGGGAGTCGTCAAGCTGCCTCAGTTGCGTGATGCGACCGGCCGATCGTGCAGATCAAGACCGGCTTTGATCCGATCGACAATTTGATCGAGCCGGTGAGATTCCGCTTGACGAAGTTCATGGTGTTGGAGCTCGTAGCGGCGATCATCTTGGTGGCCATTTTCGTCCCGCTGGCGCGGCGCGTCCGATCCGGGGGCGCGGCCACGCGGTCGTTTCTGGAATCTGCTGGAGGCGATGGTGGTCTTCGTGCGCGACCAGGTGGCGCGACCGACGGTCGGATCCCACGACGCGAACCGCTTCACTCCGTTCCTGTTGACAATCTTCTTCTTTGTGTTGGGCTGCAACCTGCTCGGCCTGGTCCCCTGGGCTGGCTCACCGACCGGGGCCTTAGCGACGACGGGCACGTTGGCCGTGATCACGTTTGTCACCGTCATTCTGGCCGGCTCGCTGAAAATGGGTCCGGTACATTTCTGGATCGGGCAGGTCCCGAGCATGGACGTACCGCTGCTGATCGCCATCGCACTGTGGCCGATGATCTTCGCCATCGAGGTGTTGGGACTGTTCATCAAACACTTCGTGTTGGCGATGCGTTTGCTGGCCAACATGATGGCAGGCCATGTCGTGCTGGCCGTCTTAGTCGCTTTCATTGGCGCGTCGGCCGGGACATTGGCTTTTTTTGGAGTCGTGCCAGCCAGCCTGCTCGGTTCGGTGGCTCTCAATCTGCTTGAGTTGTTTGTGGCGTTTTTGCAGGCGTATATATTTGTGTTTCTGGCGGGACTGTTCATCGGCATGGCAGTCCATCCTCACTGATATCCAACTCGGCTACACCTACACCAGCCAATTTTTTTCTCAATGGAGACTGATGACATGTACAAGTGGGTGAAGATTGCATCGATCGTATTCGTATTGGTACTGATCGCGTCGCCGGCGATGGCGCAGACAGAACCCGAATAGTTCCATTTACCTGGGCGGCGCTTTTGGTGCCGGCTTGGTGATCCTGGGTGCCGCGTATGGTATCGGCAGCATCGGCTCGAAGGCCGTCGAAAGCATTGCTCGTCAGCCCGAGGTAGCCGGCAACATCCAGACGGCCATGTTGATTTCGGCGGCTCTGATCGAGGGGGCCACGTTCTTCGCCTTGATCATCTGTATGTTGTTCAACAAGTAACCGGGCGGCCACGGCAGGGCGAAGAGTTACTGGCCGGTGGCTGGCAGGTTGTTGGTGTGGTAGGGCGTTACGCGGCGTAGTGAGCCCGGCGCCACGGTTCCCACAGGTATCGAGTTTTCGACACACTTCGCGGAAACGACGCATGGCAATGAAGATCATGAAAACCGTGACAGCGATCACCACGCTCTGTGCGACGTGGCACACGACCGCGTTGTGGGGTGTCGCCTCGGAGGGCGGCAGTGGAGACCCCAACGCACTGAACCCGCTGACCTTCAACCCCGATCTGGCGATCTTCACGGGGATAGTGTTTCTCCTGCTGCTGGTGGTCCTGACCCTATTTGCCTGGAAGCCGTTGATGGCGGGCCTCGATCAGCGCGAGAAATCGATCGCCGACATGATCGACGAAGCGAAGCGGGGGAGCGAGGAGGCGGGTCGCAAGCTGCAGGAGTACGAGCAGAAACTGGCCGATGCGGCGGCGGAGGCGCAGGTGATCGTGGACAAAGCTCGCCGCGACGCCCATACGGCGGGCGAGAAGCTGATAGCCGATGCGCACGCGGCGTCCGAGCGGCAACGGCAGCGCGCGTTGGCCGATATTGAGACGGCCAAGAACGCGGCCGTGCAAGAGATTGCCGATCAGAGCACCCAGTTGGCGTTCACGTTGGCCCGCAAGTTGATCCACAAGGAACTCAGGCCCGAGGATCATGCGGCCCTGATTCGCGAGTCACTGGAGAAGTTCCCCAGCGAGAACTAGCGTTATGAGTGCGTCATCCGCCAATAATTCGTCGTTCGACAGTGCTCGCGAGCATCTGGGTAAGATCTATGCCAAGGGCCTGCTGGGTGCGACGGAAGGTCAGAACCTGACCGAGCGCGTACTGGCGGAACTCGACTCACTGATCGATGACGTACTGGACAAGCTGAACGACTTGGAGCAACTGCTTGCTTCGCCGCGGATCGGCCTGGAGGAGAAGAACCGCATCCTCGACGAGGCGTTTGCCGCGCGGATGACTCCGTTGTTGTTGAACTTCCTGAAAGTGGTTGCCCATCATGGGCGGATGGATTGCCTGCGTCAGATGCGCAGCGCCGCCCATAAGCTCTACAACGACATGCGCGGCCGCGTGGCAGTTACCGTGGAAACCGCCGATGCCATCAATAGCCAGGTGCGGAGTCAGATTGAGCAGCGTCTGACCACCACACTGGGCCGACAAGTCGAACTGTGCTGCAGTGTGAATCCGAGTCTCCTGGGCGGACTGGTCGTCCGTGTCGGGGATACGGTGTATGACGGCAGCCTGGAAAACCGACTTGTTCGTATGCGCGGCGAGACACTGGACCGCACCGCACAACTGATTCGTGATTCGCTGCAACGATTCTTGGTATCGCAATAGTAGCGACCCCGGAGAGGGACTCGATGAGATTCAATGCTGACGAAATTGCTTCGGTCATTCAAAAAGAGATCGAGCAGTACGAGAGCCAGTTAGACGTCCGTGAAGTGGGGACTGTCCTGGACGTCGGGGACGGGATTGCCCATGTCTACGGACTTTCCAACGTGATGTCGGGCGAGATGGTGGCGTTTCCCAACGGCGTGAACGGGCTGGCTTTCAATCTGGAAGAGAGCAGCGTCGGGATCATCATTCTGGGAAACTATCTCGACATCAACGAAGGCGACGAGGTCCGTTCGCTTGGCCAGTTGCTGTCGGTACCGGTGGGTGACGCGGTCATAGGACGGGTGCTCGATCCCCTGGGCAATCCGCTCGACGGCAAAGGCCCGGTCCTGACCAGCGAGCGGCGGCCGGTCGAATTCCTGGCCCCTGGTGTGGCGGGACGCCAGCCGGTACGCGAACCGTTGCAGACCGGCCTCAAGGCGATCGATGCCATGACTCCCATCGGTCGCGGCCAGCGTGAGTTGATCATCGGCGATCGCAAGACCGGCAAGACGGCCATTGCCATCGACACGATCCTCAATCAGAAGGAATCGGGCGTCAAGTGCTTCTACGTGGCGATTGGCCAGAAGGATTCGTCGGTCGCCGGAGTGATTAAGATTCTGGAAGACCACGGCGCCTTGGAATACACGACAGTCATCGTCTCCGGCGCTGCCAGCCCGGCTCCGATGCAATACATCGCTCCCTACGCCGGCACGTCGATGGCCGAGTATTTCATGTTCAAAGGCGAACACGCACTGATCATCTATGACGATCTCTCCAAACAGGCGGTGGCCTACCGGCAACTCTCCCTGCTGATGCGACGTCCACCCGGTCGGGAAGCCTATCCGGGCGACGTGTTCTACTGCCATAGCCGATTGCTGGAGCGGTCGGCCAAGCTGAGCAAGGAGTTGGGGGGAGGATCACTGACCTCGCTCCCTATCATCGAAACACTGGAAGGGGAAGTCTCCGCGTACATTCCGACCAACGTGATTTCGATCACCGACGGGCAGATTTACCTGCAGCCCGACCTGTTCTTTGCCGGCATTCGCCCCGCCATGAACGCCGGCATCTCGGTCTCTCGCGTCGGTGGCGCCGCGCAAGTCAAAGCCATGAAGAAGGTGGCCGGTGGTTTGCGATTGGACCTGGCTTCGTTCCGTGAGTTGGAGGCGTTTGCCCAGATGGGAACCGAATTGGACCCCGCTACGCAGTCGCGACTCGATCGGGGGTACCGCATGGTTGAGCTGCTCAAGCAGCCCCAGTATCGGCCCATGCACGTGATGGATCAAATGCTCAGCATCTACGCCGGCACACGCGGGTTCCTGGACGACGTGCCGATTGCAGCCGTGGCGGCCTGGGAACTGGCGCTCCACAAGTTCATGCACGATCAACGCCAGGAATTGCTCGACGAACTGGCACGCGTCAACGATTTGACCGACGAGATAGCCGCCAAGTTGAACGCGGCAATCACCGACTTCAAAACCGGGTACAAACCGGCAGCTGGGGCGACCGCTACCAGGTAAGTCTGAAACGGGATTCCGATGGCTAAAGCTCGTACACTCGACAAACGCCGCAGTTCCATCAAGAACATTCGCAAGATCACGCGAACGATGGAACTGATCGCCAACGCGCGCTTCAAGAAGGCCATGGATCGGGCGACTGCGGCGACCGCCTACACCAATCGCATCACGCAATTGGTAGCCGATCTGTCACACAGCGGACTGGACGTGCAACATCCGTTGCTGGAAGATCGCCCGGCGCCGCAGAGTGCCGCACTCTTGATTCTGACGGCCAATCGGGGCATGTGCGGAGGCTATAATTCCGGCGTGTTGCGTTTGGCCGATTGAGCACTACAAGCAACTGAACGAGATCGTTCCGGTCGTCCGGACGGAGGTTTCCGGCAAGCGCGGGATAGGCGCGTTGAAATACCGCAAGATCTACCCCGACCAGACCTTCACCCACTTCGAAGATCGACCGCAGTACGATGATGTCGAGGTGCTCGCCAACCAGTATCTGAATGAGTTTATTACGCGAAAAATCGACCGACTGGACGTTGCTTACACAAAGTTCCTCAACAGCAGCAAACAAGAACCGGTGGTGGAGACACTGCTCCCCCTGGCGGCCCTGGAAGGACTCGATGGAGAGCAGGAGGGACACGGCGAATCGATTTATGAATTCTTGCCGTCGGCCGAGAGCATCTTGCGGGAAGTGGTACCCACCAGTTTCCGCGTCAAGCTGTTCAAGTGTTTTCTCGACGCGGCGGTGAGCGAACATATTGCACGGATGGTCGCCATGAAGGCCGCCACCGAGAACGCCGATGAAATGATTCGACAGCTATCGATGACCTATAACCGAGCTCGCCAGTCGCAGATCACCGGCGAGATAATGGAGATCATTGGTGGCGTGGAGGCCCTCAAATAGTCGTGCCGTGAGGCGGCGATCTGGGAAGCCCTTGGCTGGAACACGTGTCCAGTTCGACGCGCATCCCAAGGGGGGAACGAATGCGGAATGCGGAATGCGGAATAATTGGACAGCGCCGCTTTCGCTTCGCCTGCGCTGGGCTTGCGGGGCGCTGGCTGAGTTGACCAACAGCACGTAGGACAGGCTTCCAGATCGCCATCGTGATGATCAGTCAAGTCGAGAGAAGAACACGGTAACGGATGAGACCATTTCGGTGGCCCTGTGGGGCGTGCCGGGTGCCATCCAGTCAACAATTTACGGCGAACGAGGATTCACGAGACATGGCAACCGGCTCGCAAAACATCGGCCATATCACGCAAGTTATCGGCTCGACTTTCGACGCTCAGTTTAATGAAGACAACATGCCGGCCATCTACAACGCCGTCAAGATTGTCTCCAATTTCAAGGGTGTGAAAATCGACTTAACCGGAGAAGTCCAGCAGCACCTGGGGGGCGGTCGCGTGCGGTGCGTGGCGCTGGGAGGGACCGACGGCTTGATTCGCGGTCAGGACTGCGTGGATACCGGCTCTCCGGTGTCGGTCCCCGTTGGCGAAGCCACGCTGGGGCGCGTCTTCAATCTGCTGGGCGAGCCGATTGACGAGCGTGGACCGGTCAAGGTCAAGGAGCGGCGTCCGATCCACCGCGACGTTCCGGCCGTGAAAGACCTCTCGACAAGCACCGAACTGTTCGAGACAGGGATCAAGGTCATCGACCTGCTCACGCCCTTCGTGCGCGGCGGAAAAGCCGGCCTGTTCGGCGGTGCCGGCCTGGGGAAGACGGTGATTCTCACCGAATTGATCGCCCGAATCGCCTCGGCACACGGTGGCTATAGCGTGTTTGCCGGAGTGGGGGAAAGGACGCGTGAAGGAACGGACCTGTGGCTGGAAATGCAGGAAGCGGCCATCGGGGACACCGGCCGCCACGTGATCGATCAGACCTGCATGGTGTTCGGACAGATGAATGAACCGCCAGGAGCCCGTCTCCGCGTGGCCCTGTCGGCTTTGACGATGGCCGAGTACTTTCGGGACACCACGGGCAAGGACACGCTGCTGTTCGTCGACAACATCTTTCGCTTCTCGCAGGCCGGCAGTGAAGTCTCCGCGCTGCTGGGGCGTATGCCGTCGGCGGTCGGTTATCAGCCGACGCTGGCCACCGAAATGGGCGCTCTGCAGGAACGCATCGCTTCCACCAGCCAGGGAGCCATCACCTCGGTCCAAGCGGTCTACGTGCCGGCAGATGACCCCACCGACCCGGCTCCTGCCACGGCATTCGGGCAGCTGGATGCCTTCGTCTATCTGGCCCGATCGATTAGCGAGAAAGGTATCTATCCGGCGATCGATCCTTTGGCCTCGTCCAGCCGCATTCTCGATCCACAGTATGTGGGCGACCGGCATTATGCGATCGCCCGCCGCGTCCAGACAACATTGCAGCGGTATCGCGAATTGCAGGACATCATTGCGATTCTGGGGATTGATGAATTGAGTGAAGCGGACAAGTTGATCGTGCATCGAGCTCGACGCATCGAACGCTTCCTTTCCCAGCCGTTCCTCGTGGCGGAAGTCTTCACCGGCAAGCCGGGCGAAATCACGCCCCTGGAAGACACCATTCGTAGCTTTGAGGAAATCTGCGACGGGAAATGGGATCACCTGCCCGAACCGGCCTTCATGTATGTCGGGCCCATCGAGCAGGCCGAGGCACAGGCCAAGAAAATGAAGGTTTAAGAGGAAATTGGATGCCGCACAGGGGACCGCCAACCCTGCTGCCGCAAAATGAGAACCGGGGCACCGTACCATAGCCCGCACCAGCCAAGCGACGATTTTCCATGGCACAATTGAACTGTATTGTCGTGACGCCCGAGAAAACGGCCGTTGAGACCAAGGCTGATTTTGTCGTCCTGCCGTTGTACGACGGCGAAATCGGTATCGCCGCCGGGCGTGCGCCGTTAATCGGCCGGCTCGGTTTCGGCGAAATGCGCATTAAGGTGGCCGAGAAGGTCACCCGCTATTACCTGGACGGAGGATTCGTGCAGGTGGCGGATAACATCGTGTCGATTCTGACGAACCGAGCCGTACTCTCGAGCGAAGTCAACGAAGCGACGGCGCGTCAACTCCTTGACGAGTCCATGAAGCTCCCCATCACGACGGTGGAACTCGAAGAGATTCGCGACCGCAACGTGGCTCAGGCGAGAGCCCAACTGCGGATTGCCGAGCGGACTTGATCGCCCTGCGTGGATGGTACCCCAGATGTGCCTCGTTGAAGAAGCAATGCCTGTCGGCCGCTGGCTACCGCGCACCGGCAAAGGCCGTACCTGGTCATGGACTCGCCACGTTGAGCCCACACCCTAGCGCAGAGGTTTTCGCCCATGGAAAGCGTTCCTCCGCTGCTCACGTTTCGGGACTACGGAGGCTTCTTGCAGTGCCGTGCTGACCGACTTCCCACACGCAGGCTATCGATGGGTCCAATCGTCCGGTGATCGCGCCGCATGGGCCACCGCGATGATAAATACGTCGTCACCATCAACCCGGTAGATAACACGGAAGGGAAACCAGAGGGGGTGTCGGCGGGTACGTAGCTGGCCAGTTGTGGTCCCCCTGGGATATACCCAGGGGAAACCCGATTCAGAGAGAAGCGGGAAGTGAGATGTACGCAAATCGTAGCTGAGACCGCCGTAGCTGAGACCGCCGTAGCTGAGACCGCCGTAGCTGAGACCGCCGTAGCTGAGACCGCCAAGGGCTCAGCCGCACCGGCGACAGATGTTCCATCGCGATTCCTTTGAAGGACAAGTAGATGGGGTGCCAAAAAGACAAGTCGGCACCGGAGATCTTTTTGTCATCCGATTTTTTTGTCCTTCATCTGCCCCGTCCAAGAACTCTGCCACCATCTCGAGATTATTCGTAATACGTTCGTTTGTTGCCGCACGCCAAAAACCCAATTCTGCCCACTTCCACCCGGCCACTCCACATCGGGCCGGAGATGCCTCTGCCGGGTTAGGCCGCGTCTATTCGTAAATGGGTCCTTAGGCAACACATGACGCGATCGATGCTGCACGTCAGCGTCTACCGAGAGCACGAAGACCACGGAGATGAATCTCTCGCAGATGCAGGCTGATGCTATTTCGGCTGCTGCCCTCGTTCTTCCAGCCACTTGCCCCATTTCAGCTTGTCTTCACCAAAACTGACGTCCGTGACTTCAATCAGGTGCGCCGCGACAAGTCTGTTGATGTTTTCGCTCGACTCGCACACGTAAAATCGCCCCAGGTCACTATCAAGCAATGAGATGAGGCAGGTGGCGGAGGTCAGGGAATCCTTGATGGAACAGGCGTCGAGCGCGTGCTCAACGGATCGGCTATTGATGAACTCATCTTCGTTCAAGAAATCGGCCGGCGCGTTCTTCAGCAGCCGGCACACTTCCTGAACTGCTGCTTCCGTCTTTCGAGAGAAGAAATAGGGAGTGGTACTTTTTCGCCGAACGACTGGGCGGATTGGGCAAGAGCCTACTGCGAGTGCGTGCGCCGCGTACTATGTGACACATATGCGTTACTCTTGACATCCGACCCATACCCTGCCTATTCTCTTCATTTTGCCGCGAAAAATGTACTACTCCCCATTTCATCCATGGCCTGCTCGTTCTTCATGTAGATCAGCAGCTCCGCAAACGATCCGTGCTCGATGGCAAGGGTACGGCATTTCACCGAAGACTCGTGTTGGGGCAGCTCGCGACGCACAACCTCCTCGTCAGTCTTCAGCGCATCAAGCATCGTCTCCGCAGCCCAAGCGAGATCGACTCGCGTTGGCGTGGGTGCAGGAGGGGCGCTAAAGAGCCGGTCGAACACACCGTCCAAGTCGATTTCTCCGGAGGGTGTTTCGCTTAGCTCCACGAACTCGACCACCGACACTTCTCCCGCCGGTTCCTCTGCTGGAGCGCTGAATTGTTGCAGATTACCAAGGACCCAGAACGCGCAGTCCAGGTTCTTTGCGCTACGATCGCCGGCGCGAGCAAGCAGGAACTGTTGGCCGGTATGGTCACCGGTCGCAGCGAGGATAGCCGCGTACATCAGCTTCAGTTCCGGGCTGTGCCTGGAATCTGTCAACCTCGCCGCCAGCACTTCGCGAGTTCGCGGGTTGTCGCGCTTTGTGATCTCGCGGATGAGGCCCGTATTTCGCGAGAAAGTCAGCTGCGCAGCATTCATGGAAGGCATCAGGTTCTTCGTGAACATCCGTTCGTCAAACAGATCCAAAACGCCGTCGGAAAACGTTGGCGACGAATTCCCAACCATACGAAAGAACAGCCCCGCTCGGCCCCAAGCGATGGGGGTCAGCGTTGCCTGTTTAAAAACGTACTGGGGAATCAGATTGCGGTAGGATGTTTCCGTAATCTGATCCGGGAACACCAGGCTGAACACAAAAGCAAATAATCTTCCCGAATTCGACATCAGCTTCTGTCCTTACTGTGCGGAGCATTCGGCAGCGGCCGTATCGCCAAATCGCACAGCCCCTCTGCCGGACCATGCCGCGGAACATGTACTACTCCCCATTTCCTCCCCAGCGGATGAGCCAGTCCATGGCTCAATTTCACCGCCAGTCGCCACTCAACTGGAAGGCGGCCCAGAATCGCGGGGATAGGCGATTGTGCGGAGTCTGGGGGTTCACTTGCACCGACGACGCACCTAGGGAGCGCAGCTGGTGCGTGTTGGCGTCGTACTGGCGCAGCATGGTCAGTTGGGCCTGACGGAGGGCTGCGATTTTGGACAGCTCTTTTTCCCAGAGGTTCCTGTAAAACTCGGTCATCAACGTCCGAGTGGCGTGGTCGTTGACTTTCCACAGGCTGGCGATCACACTGCGCACTCCGGCCTGGTGCAGGGCCCGTTGCAGGCCCATGACGCCTTCACCGGCTACCACGTCCCCCAGCCCGGTTTCACAGGCGCTGAGCGTGACCAGTTCCAGGTTGCGGAGGTCCAGGCCCAGGATTTCCTCGGCGGTGAGGATGCCGTCGTCGCCGGTAGGAATCCCCAACTCGTCTTTCTCGGGCCCGAGATTGGCCCCCGCCAGCACGATGCCGGTCATCAGCAGCGGATTGGCGCGGCCAACGTGGCTCCGCGACGATTGCCCTCCAGCGTGGTGGTGAACAGGTCTTGCTCCCGCAGATTGACGCGATACACATCGGCTGCAGTGTCGAAGAAACCGTGCGTGGCCAGATGGGCAAAGCGGGCCTGGGCCAGGGCCTGGGCGATGGCTCGTTCATCCGCGGCGGTGCTGCCCAGCACCTGGCCCGATCCCCGCTGGCCCCACAGTTGGCGGACGGCCTGGGCTTCCTGTTCCGTGCCGTTGAGATAGGTCCAGCTGCGCTCCTCGGCGGCCAGATCCAGGCTGCGTGAGGCCAGGTGCAACGAGTCCTGGTCGGCGGTCTCCGGCGAGTGGCGCCGCGCTGGTCGTACTGGATGCCGCCCGCTACCAACAGTTGCCCGGTTTGTGGGACAGGCTGGTCGGTCAGCAGTCCGAACAGTTGTTGGCAGTACGTGGCAGTGGCCAGCGCGTAATCTTCCAGCAGGTACGACCCTCTCTGACGGCCGGGCAGTGCCGCCCAGGGCACGCGGTGCAACGCGCCGTCGGGCAGGATGATCACGGTGTGGCAGCCGCCCAAGTGCGGCTCCAGTTTGTCCCACACCATTTGGCGAAGGAGGGCGTCGGGATCGCCCGATGGTTGCGGCGGACTAGCCCCCTCGTCGACGATAGGTGCCGATTTCCTGCCGAGCGAGCGCGCAACCTCGTCGCCGGTCAGTTCCTGGCGCCACTGATCGACGGCCTGTTCGATCGAGTCCGCGGGACCTAGTTGCACCCACTCGATCCGCTGGTCGCCGGGTTGATCGGACCGCAGGACGAAGGCGTGAAAGACGTGCGTTGACTCGGCTCGTTTGACAGTGGGCGTTTGTTCCGATTGGTCTACGTGTTTGAGCGAGTTCTGCTCGTCTTCGTAATCCCACACATGGAGTCTCACCAGGTCCACGACGGCGACCCCGACTGGTAGTTGAGCGAGCAACTGTTCGGTGGTCGCGTCGCGCACCGCCAGTGCGTGCCGGGTACCGAGGTTCAGCTCCCCGAGCTCCCTCTCCAGGGTCTCCTTTCGGTCGTTCGCCTTTGCCAGGGCAGCCTGATAATCAGCCGCCTTGCCGGGCTCCGGTGTAGCGGAGACCATCGCGGCCAGCTTCAGCCGAGCATCACGCAGTTGGGCGAACACGTTTCGCGTCTCGGGCGAGGCATCAGCAGGCAGCATACGGCTTGTGCGCAGGCGACTGACCAGCGACTTGGTTTGCCACACCATCCGGTAGGCTGCGATGGAGTCTTTGGTATCACCCTTTAGCAGCGTGTGGAGCACCAAGTCAGTCCGCGGCCCATTCTCCAACATCCAGCTTGCGGCTTGTGCTTCTGATAGCGTGGGAATTGTGTTTGCGGCAGCCGCCAGAAGCACTGAGTGAGCATTGATGTAGAGCGGCTCGGCACGGGTGTAGTCAGCCGCGCTGCTATACAACACCGCGAGATTGTTAAGGCTGTTAGCATAACTGGGATGTCGAATACCAAGTGCCTGTTTCCGAATATCGCAGGCTTCGGTATAGAGCGGTTTGGCACGGGCATAGTCGCCCATGTCACTGTACATCGCCGCAAGGCTATTGAGGCTAATGGCGTAATCGGGGTGTTCGACGCCGAGCGCAAGCCTCCGGATATTACATGCTTCGATGAGAAGCGATTCAGCGCGGGGGTAGTCAGTCATGGTGCGGTAAAGCAGCGCGAGATTATTCAGGTAGGTGGCGTAACTGGGATGTGCGGCACCGAATATGCGTTTTTCAATGTCGCATGCTTCGAGATAGAGTGGTTCGGCACGGGCGTAGTCGCCCATAGCCTTGTATAATCCCGCCAGGCTATTGCAGCTCGCCGCGAAGTCTGGATGCTCCGTGCCCCGTAAGCGTCTACGGATATCGCGCGCTTCGATCAAGAGCGGTTCGGCGCGGGTGTAATCAGCTATGTTGTAGTACAACAGAGCAAGATTGTTGAGGCTGGTGGCATAAGCGGGGTGTTCCGTACCGAAGGCACGCTTCCGGATATCGCGAGCTTCGACGTAGAGCGATTCGGCGCGAGCGTAAGCAGCCATATCGTCGTAGAGCCCAGCGAGATTGTCGAGACTGGTGGCGTAACTGGGATGTGCGGTGCCGAGTACACGCTTCCGGATATCGCGTGCTTCGTTATACAACCGTTCGGCGCGGGCATAGTCAGCCATGTTGCGGTACAGGGACGCGAGGTTGTTGAGGCTGGTAGCGTAATCCGGATGCTCTGTGCCTAACACACCTTTCCGGATATCGCGTGCTTCGAGATGCAACGGTTCGGCGCGAGCGTAGTCAGCCATTTCGCAGTACAGGTCCGCGAGGTTATTGAGGCTGGTAGCGTAACTGGGATGTTCGGTACCGTGTATGCGCTGCAAGATATCGCGGGCTTCGACATACAACGGTTCGGCGCGGGCGTAGTCAGCCATGTTGCGGTACAGGAACGCGAGGTTGTTGAGGCTGGTGGCGTAATCCGGATGCTCTGTGCCTAACACGCGTTTCCGGATATCGCGTGCTTCGAGATAGAGTGGTTCAGCGCGGGCGTAGTCGCCCGAAGAATTGTACAGGGCCGCAAGGTTGTTGAGGCAGGTGGCGTAAACGGGATGTTCGGCACCGTGTACGCGCTGCAAGACATCGCGTGCTTCGATATACAACGGCTCGGTGCGGGCGTAGTCGCCCATTTCATCGTACAGGAGCGCGAGATTATTGAGGCTGGCGGCATAATCGGGATGTGCCCTGCCGAGGATCCGTTTGCGCACCGCCAGTATTTGCTCACCAATCTCGGCTGCCTCGGCATATTTCGCCTCCCCGTACAGGGCAATGAGCTTGCGATTAGCTTCGTCTGCATCTGCCAGGAGACGTTTCTCTTCCTCGGAGTACTCACCTTGTCGCGGTCGATAGGTGGCGGCCAATAGGGCGGAGATGGTCATCTCGCGCTGAGCCATTTCCAGTCGCACAAAGGCGACGGTGGCATTTCCATTGATGATCCGCGCAGCGAAAACGGCGTCGTGGCCGAACGAAACGCCGACCATGCCGTAGCGATACTCGATCTGCAAACGCCCCGACAGTCGCGGTAAGTGGGTTTCCCGTATCATCAACTCCACTGGCTTGCCGCCTTGCTCGTCGGTGTCGATCAATGCGACGGAGGTCATCGGCTTACCATCAGCGTGCGTGTTCCGGAGTCGGACGTAACAGTTCGTCGTGCCGTCCAGTTCCAGCCAAATGCGGAGTTCACTCTGAGCGGTTTCCTCGCTCGAGGTGGGGAACTTGACATCCAATTCAAGCCGAGCCCAGGGCCCGCCATCGATCGCTCGGCGGATTGATGCGCGCTCGGCCAAGGTCAGCTGGCCGGGTTGCCACCGGACGTTGCCGTCGAGTGTGTAGTCCTTGCGCGTATCCTGCCGAAAGTCATCGGCGAAAACGGAAGTCAGTTGAAGATCGGCGGCGGGATCTGCGGATTCGGCCTCGACCGGAGCCGCGTCTTGTGCCCGGCTCACCGTACACGCGCTGGCCGGGAACAAGGTAAGGATCAGGGGTAGGAGGTGGTTGGCGGTATGGCGTTTACGCATGGGTTCTCTCGATCCGCGTGGGTCTGCTTGTTATCCGCGTGAATCTCGCCGCCAAGTCCACGACCCCAGTGAGGTCACATGTCACAGCCCAATGGTTACGCACTGCAACTGTGCTGCCGTGCTCACCCTCGCACTCGGGGCTGGCGATCCCTTTGTCGTCAGGTGCCTGTCTCGCACCCGCTCCAGAGCAAGTGCTCAGACCAACAGCTCTGCTGGTGGTAGTGCTATTCAGTGTCATGAACCTACGTATCCTATCATTTGTGCAGGCCGTGATGGGGAATCGTCACCGCTTGCACGATGTCGGCGTGCTGCCGCATCCGCTCCAATAATTGCAGCATGGCATCATCCACCTGGCGTGTGGCGGGCCCAGGCTGCGGTCGCCGTCGGCCGACTTTTGCACCGAGCCGCGCTGCGACCGTGCGGCGACGAACCGCTGGACGGTTTCGACCGACGTGCCGGTCGGCAGTCCCGTGCGAAACTCCGCGGGTGTGAGATGCTGCAGCGATGTGCGGCTGACCGGCAGCAAGGCCGTCTCGATGCCTCCGTTACCCTCCAACGGCCAGCCGCGGTTGAACTGCAGCGAACTTTGCACCAACGTGACCGGGTGGACCCCTTGCTGTCCGGCCTCGGGATCGAGCGGGTACAACTCCAGGGGTTCGCCCGCGGCATCGATCCCCAGCAGGCGGACATATGCTGGCTGGCGCAGGCGAATCGAAAAACGAACGTAATCACCGGTTCGCAGGGGAGCCAAGTTGTCCACTTCATGGATCGCGGCCAGCCCCGCGGCCGCCTGACGGGCGATTTCGGCAGCGTCTTGGCAAGGCAGGGACCCAACTTCTTTGAGCAATCGGCGCACATCAACACCTGCGCTGAACTCCATAACCAGAAAGTGAGCACCGGACACCTCGCAGGCATCATGCGCCTGCACGATGTTCTCGTGGTTCAGGGCACCAATCGCAGCAACTTCACGGCGAAACCTCTCGACCGCTTCCGGGCTGGCCGGCACCCCTTGAGCGACAGTCTTGATGCGCCACAATCCGCTGCAACCGTGTGTGTCTTGCCCTGTAAACCGTTCCTATCCCACCGCGGCCCAACTCCTCGAGCAACTCGTAATCGCCTAGTTGCGGCGGAAGATCTGCTTGAGGCCGTCAAACGTACCGTCGTTGGGTGCAGATATACTCGTTATTCCGGATGGTTGTTCCACGCGCAGGTCACCGAATGCATCCCCCGTTACGAGCAGCATGGCACAACCGGCAAGAATCCATCGCGTTAGCTTACGCATTTGTTAACCAACCGTTGAACCGGTTCCTGCAGCGACATGATGGCCTTTTGAGCGTCGAGAGTCTTCCCGCCAATCTCCACATGCTCCAGTTGCTTCAACGACGCAAGACGCTCAATCCCCTTGTCCGTGCCATCGATGTATTCAACTTAAGTCCATAATAGATTTTGCCAGCCTCGAGCTTTTTGCCTTCCACTATGGAGGTCCGAAAAAGGGAAACGGAGCGTAACGAGTGCGCCGAAACGGGCGTCTGGAATCCCCGCCCACGGCCCGGCAGACAAGCGTGCCGACGGTGTCAGGCTAGCGCAAGTCCCCCCATCTTGTCCAACGCGACCCACCGGCCCTGCTTCCGGCCTATTCGATGTCCACCACACGACTCGGCTGATTTCGGCGTAAAGAGAATGCCGACCACATCTTGAGGAAGCACTTCCAGCCCCCCGCCCACTCATTGCCCCCCTAAAAATGGCTTGAGCCCACCACTCAAGACACCGCTTGCGGCAGCAGGAACGACGTCACATGGGCCCGCAGAACCAACTCATCGGCATCATCGAAATCGACGCCGATCCGACCTTGGACGCCACGTTGGATGACAACTTTGGTGAGACACTCCAGCAGATTCGCGGCGAACACCCGACCTGGAACAGTGAGCCCCTCTGCTCGGCAGATTCCTGCTGCTATTGGGATGAGGGCGAGGATATGCATGCCAATGGTGTCGTCGTACTGACTGCAGATCTGCGTCAGCTGCACACCGATCTGGAAAACGAACTGGCTCAATTCATCGACCGGCTGCTGTCCGCCGGCTGACAGGCGCCAATTCGCCCGAGACGGGGCCCAGCAGATGTAGCGTCGTTCACCAGCACCCGTATCACCGGCATGGCTGGCCGGCACATGGCGGGAGTCCGAGCCCTGTGGCGAAGGATGACATAGTGATGTGGGGCGGGGCTGGTAAGACTGGGTCGCCGCCAGTTACAATTCGCGCCGCGGTAGTGGTCGTCGAGCCATTGCGTGCCGATGTATGCTCCACACGCCGCTCGATCCATGCTTCCTTCCCCAGCGGCACGGCTTGACTCCCCGCGTAGCCCCCCGCACAACCTATGCATTTCCGACGGCCCCTAGCGGCAGTATTTCTGGCGGTCCTACTCCCTTTTGTGTGGTGTTTTGGATCGACTCTCACCGGTGCGCGCGTTTGCGCTTATCGTGACACCGCAAATTTCTATTATCCACTTTACGCTTGGACCTCCCGCAGCTGGTTGCGCGGTGAGGTTCCGCGGTGGAACCCGCAGGATGGCATTGGCACACCGGTGGTCGCCGGAAGCGACTTCCGCAGTGTTTTATCCGGGCCAGTTGATCTTCGCTCTGCCCATCGACTACTCACTGAAGTTCAATCTCTACATCGCGGCCCACATGTTGCTCGCCGCCTGGGGGGCCTTTGCCCTGGCGCGGTGCCTGCTCACGCAGCGGTCCGGCGACGAGTTGACTCACTGCAGCGTCCCTGAGGGCGAGTTACCAACACAGTCCCTCGACCGACAGCTCCCGGATGCACGAACTACCGCCGCGCTACGGCTGCTGGCTGCCGGTTTCTGCAGTCTCAGCTATGCCTTTAGCGGCGCCGTCCTGTTCCAGTACTGCAACATCGTGTTTCTGGTGGGAGCGGCCTGGTTGCCGCTGGCATTGTTGGCAGCCGTACGTATGTTGGCCGAGCGGAGTCTCCTGTGGGCACTGGCACTGGGCACATGCCTGGCCTTGATGGTTCTGGGCGGCGATCCTCAAGCGGCCTACCATGCCGGTCTGCTGGCTGCCCTGTGGGCGTGGTTCCAGCGCCGCGACACGGCACCGACGTCGCACGTGCACGATGGCGACGGCAACACGGGTCAACGGCGTCCTGCGGTCCATCGCCACGCGTTGTCGCTATTGGCGATGGCGGCCGTCAGTGGAGCATGCCTATCGGCCGTGCAGATCGTTCCGGCGCTCTCTGGACAAGAGAAAGCGATCGCGCGGAGTTTGAGTATCCGCGAAATATTTACGAGGTATCTCCGTATCTGGCACGTGCCAGGGCGAACGTGCCAGGGCCGGATCCGACGGCTCAGGACAACGCGCCGGCGAATTGGTCCGGAGTAGCTAAAGGTCTGCTGGGCAGACCTGTGCCCCGCACACACCATCAACAACTCTATGCCTTCAGCGTTGCGCCGTGGCGATTGCCGGAATTCGTGTGGCCCAATTTCTCCGGGCGTATGTTCCCGCGTAACCAACGATGGCTGTCCGCGCATGCGCGGGGAAGATCGCGTCTGGACACCAACACTCTATCTCGGCCTGATGCCACTTCTGATCGCCCTGATCACCTGGCGACTGCGAACACCGGATCGGCGAATAGGCTGGTTGTCGTGGATCGCCTGCGGATCGCTCATCGCCAGTTTCGGCTGGTACGGACCGGGTTGGCTGATCGGCACGCTACAGACAGCCTGGACGGGCGAGCCGACAGGCGGGGCGCTGGGCGAGCCGACGGGCGGGCTCTATTGGCTGATGGTGACGACATTGCCCGGTTACGCCTACTTCCGCTATCCGGCCAAACTGCTGGTCATCACGTCGTTGGCTGTGGCCCTGTTGGCGGCGATCGGTTTTGAGCGGTTGCTGACGTCAGACCGTCGCCGGCTCAGACGCTGTCTGGCGGTACTGGGAATCGGCAGCGCGGTTGCGGTGTGCGTACTGCGCCGTCTGCGGCACCGGGTGGTCCACTTGGTTCTCCGGCGCCGCACCCGACGAATTGTATGGGCCGCTGGACTGCCACGGGGCCTGGGTCGGGTGCCTCACTGCCTGTGCGCACGCGGCCCTGGTCTGTGGCCTGTTTTGGTGGTTGTTTCGGCAGTCGCAGCTGGCCCCCGGTGCATATCGGGGTGCTGGTCTTGATCGTGACGGCCATCGAGCTGGGTTGGGCCAACGGCTCGTCGGTGCTCACGGTGCCGAGCCAGGCCATGGATCCCGGCGCGGTTCTTGACGGTCTCCCTGCTGGTCAAGGCGAGACCGTGCGGATGTATCGTCCGCCCGCGCGACGCTGGGTCCCTCGGCAGTGGCTCGAGCAGTCACAGGTCGAGCGCGGCGAGGCAACCGTGCGTTGGGATCGCGCGACGCTGCTGCCCAAATATCATCTGCTCAGCTCGCTCGGGTCCGTCGATTCACTCAACACACTGGTCTCTCGCGACTACCGCGCTTTCCTGGAAGCTGGCGGCACTGACCGGCCCCATCCCAGCCTGCTCAATGCAATGCCACCCGCTATTTCGTATTGCCCGCCGAAGAAGACTGGCCCGCTGCGTTGGCACGACAGAGCGCGACCGCCGTCGAGGCCGCCAATGCGCGTGTATGGATCAACTCCGCTCCCCTGCCACGCGTCTGGATTGTGCATCGGGTCGAGCACTGGCCGCTCGGCGAGTCGTCCGATCCGGCAGCCACCACGCGTCGGTTTCACGCCATGCTGTTTCCCGACAACAGACCGCGAAACCTGCGACAAGAGGCGATCGTGGAAACGGCCTGGTCCGACACGCCCCCCGTTATCAGAGAGCCACCGGCGTCGGCGCCGGCCGAGACCTGTCGACTGATTTCAGAACGGGCATGTCAACTGGAGGTTGAAGCGGAGTTGGCCGCTCCAGGCCTGCTGGTGCTGAGCAACCTTTACGAAACGAGCTGGGTCGTCCGCGGCGTCAGCGACCGGGGGACGCCAGGGGGCGTTGAAACGGGCCGCGCAGAAATCGTCCGCACCAACGGTGTGATGCAAGGGGTATTTCTGCCGGCGGGCCGACATCATCTGATCTTGGAATATGCGCCCCGCCACCTCTACTGGGCCGCTGCCGTGAGCGGCGGCAGTTGGCTCGTGCTGCTGGTATGCTTGGCCAGGATACGATTGATCCACCGGTTACGAGTCCGTTTCATGAGATCGCGTCAAGATGGGAACGTTTCGTTGCCCCAGATCTCAAACGCGAAGCCTGAATGAGGGTAGTTGTTGAGCCAATTGGCGGATCATTAACCGATGAGTCCGTTTTTCATCGGGTTTGGCTATCACCGGTCCACCGGCGGGCTCGCCCCGGCGGAGACTGCACTCCCCGCTGCAATCCGCTAAGCTGTTGCGAGAGGGGAAATTCAAATCTGATAGTCGGTGGAAGATTCAACTCGAGCTCCCGAGCGGATCCGCAGTCGAGGTTTTTCCATCGTCACGGTCGCAAACGGTTCCACACTGCTGGTTAGCCAGACGCTGGACCCGATCACCGAGTCGTGACCGATGACCGTCGTCCCGCCGAGGATCGTCGCGCTGGCATAAATCACCACGCGGTCTTCAATCGTCGGATGCCGCTTTCTGCCGCGGATCAGATTACCGTTGGTGTCCATGGGGAAACTCAGGGCACCGAGCGTAACGCCTTGATAGATCTTCACGTAATCGCCGATCTCGCACGTTTCGCCGACGACGACGCCGGTGCCGTGATCGATGAAGAAATGGTGACCGATTCTGGCGCCCGGATGAATATCGATGCCGGTCTCCTTGTGGGCCCATTCGGTCATCATGCGGGGAATCAAGGGAGCTCCAAGCAGATGGAGTTCATGGGCCAAGCGATAGACGGTAACGGCATCCAAGCCGGGATAGCAGAAGATCACTTCATCGAGGCTCTGGCAGGCCGGATCGCCGTCGAATGCCGCTTGGACATCGGTGGCCAACATGCGGCGCAGATCTGGAATTCGCTCCAGAAATCGGATGGCGATCGCCTGCCCCTTGGCTTCGAAATCATCTTGTCCCGGCAGACACTCGTCTGTCTGCTGGCGCAACCGCGCTTCGTGCCGCAAAGCTCGGCCGATTTGGATCGTGAGCTTGTCATGCAGACCATCGATCAGATCACCAGCGTGGTAGGTCACGTTACCGATATGCAATCCCTCTCGGCGCCGGTAACCGGGATAGATAATCTCCTTCAAATCGTCGAGCACGGAGACCACAGCCTCGTACTGCGGCAACGGGCAATGTCCCAGATGATTGATCGTTCCCACCTCGCCATAGGTGGCGACGATGCGGTCGGTCAGGTTGGGCAACTGTTCCTTGAGGCGAAAATCGGATGCCATGACAGCTTCTCTTATGTCAGTCCAGGAGCACAGGCGGGTCATCGCGCACCAGAGACCGCTGGAGGGCGGTGAGGGCGAGACAAGGGAGAGATAGAGGGGGGGATGTGTCCGGTTAACCCGGACAGACGCAGCAGGCTCGAACAACCACCGGTGCACTCGTTTGGTACATCAATCCGTACCTTCTTCTCTTCTAAGTGGGCAGACGATCGGCTACTGACTGCCTGGTGAGCTAAGTTGTTGGTCGCTTTGTGTCACCCCACGGCTGAACCGTCGCGGATCAAACGCCACGGCCCCCTCACCGACACACTGTTTTAAGTCTTTTCGGCTGAGCAGGAACAGCAAGTTTAGCACAACTTGGCCGGCCCAGCCCCCCAAACCCGTCCCTTGCGGTCACGGTACGTTCTTCTTTGATTTATAGCGGCCGCGGCCCGCTCCGCCACCCGACCTTGTTGCCAGCCTCTTCGCGGGCTCCGCCATTGCTGGGCGGATCGAAGCAGCCAGCCTGACGCGACGAAAACCTGCCACTGTTCGCATCCAGTCATCGTCCCATTTCTGTTCCGCTCGTTCCACCAGCCCCTCGGGTTAATCCCGGCGGACCGAGGACTGACCACGGCGACTGGAGATGAGATGAAAAGCGTGGCGGCCAAGGCAGGTGTCCAAGAACCGACTTTCGAACTACCCCACCCCAAGCCACGGGCAGTGCCCGTGGCACGGAAGGTTATTCTTCTTCCTCTTCCTCCAGCTTGGACTTGGCGATCATCTCCTGCATGACGTTCGGCGGCATGGCATCGTAATGGCTGAAGTCCATCGTATAGCTGCCTTGCCCGCCCGTCATGCTGGAGAGGGTTCGCGCGTAGGTCGTCACGCTGCGCAGCGGCACTTCGCAGTGCACGGTCTGCAGGCCACCACCGGCTGAATCACTACCCAGCACGCGGCCACCGCGTCCGGACATGTCGCTATAGACATCGCCGACGTGGCCTTCGGGAATCGTGATGTCCAATTTGACGACCGGTTCGAGCAATGTTGGTTTCGCCTGCTGAAACACGTTACGAAACGCCATCGACCCGGCAGTCTTGAAGGCCTGTTCGGAACTGTCCACCGGATGATGTTTACCGAAGTAGACTTCCACGCCCACATCCTGCACCTGGTATCCGGCAATCACGCCGCGCGTCATGCGTTCTCGAAACCCCTTCTCGATCGCCGGCAGGAAGTTCCCGGGGATCACGCCCCCCACGACCGAATCGATCCACAGGAAGTTGATCTTTTCGTCGTAATGATAATCCTTCAATTGTGGGAAGTTGGCCTTGGTCGCATACTCCTCAATGTCCGTGCTGCGACTCAACGGGAACATGCGGATGTGGACTTCACCAAACTGCCCTCGCCCGCCCGATTGCTTCCTGTGCCGGTAACTTCCTTCGGCTTTCATCTGGATCGTTTCCCGGAACGGGATCTTGGGTTCCTTGGTCTCCACCTCCAGCTTGTCACGCCGGAGCAGACGTTCGCGAATCACCGTCAGGTGCAACTCGCTCATACCGGTCATGACCAGCTCTTTCGTCTGACCGTCGCGATCGAGTTTGAAAGTCGGATCTTCTTCGACGACTTTGTGCAGCGCACCGGACAGTTTGGTTTCGTCTCCACGACTCTTGGGCAGTACAGCCAGCCCGACCATGGGAGTCGGAAACTTGATGGGTGCGAGCCGATGGTCACCCAACGAGGCGCCGGTCTGCAGTTCTTCCATCTTGGCAATCGCCACAATCTCGCCGGGGCCCACGTCCTCAATCGCGTGCGTCTCAGCCCCCTGCACCGCCAGCAATGGTCCCAGCTTGATCGGTTTCCGAGCGCTGCTGGCAACCACCACGTCATCCCGCTTCATTTGGCCGGAGAAAACGCGGATGAAGCTGAGCTTCTGGACGAACGGGTCGATGCGCGTCTTGAACACCTGAGCGACCAGGGGACCCGCGGGATCGGCTTTCACGTCCACCTGCTCGCCATCCTTGCTGGCGGCGTGTGTGCGGACTGCCGGCGACAATCCACAGGTCGCGACGGCATCGAGAAACTCGATCAGGCCGACGCCGGTCTTACCCGAGCAGCAAACAATGGGGACCAGCGACCCTTCCGCCACGGCCCGCACGATCAACCGCGAAAGCTCTTCATCGGTCGGCGGTGTTCCCTCGAAATACCGCTCCATCACCCCTTCATCCACCTCAATGATCGACTCCAGCAGCGGATCGTGAATGTCGGCAGGGTCGACCAAAGCACCGCTGGTATCGGCCGGCACGTGGAGCGTGCTGGCAACGCCGTGAAAGTCAGCTCCGTGCCCGAGAGGCACGTTCAACAACACACAGGAATTGCCCCACAACCCCTGGATCGCCTCGATCAACGCCGGGAAATCGATATTCTCGGCGTCCATCTTGTTGATGACGATCATGCGTCCCAAACCGGCCTTGCCCGCCTCTTCAAACACCCGCCGTGTGTTGACTTCGAGACCCGCTTGAGCGTTGATCACGATGGCCGCCGTGTCCACTCCATACATGGCACCGATCGTCTGGCCGATGAAATCCGGATATCCCGGCGTGTCGATCACATTGAAGTACTTGCCACCGTGCTCAAAGTGCACAAGCGTCGCTTCGATCGAGTACTTATGGTGTTTCTCTTCCGCATCAAAATCGCAGATGCTGGTGCCGTCATCCACGCTGGGATGGCCATTCACCGCTCCGGTCTTCACGAGGACGTTGTCGATCAACGTTGTTTTCCCGGAGGAACCGTGCCCGCACAGAACAAGATTGCGAATGTCTTGGATTTTCGCTTTCGCCATTGCTCGAAATCCCTTACTTCCGTTGTCCGAGTGTTGACTTGCATTCCGAGAGCATGCCGCTCCCGGAGCAGCAGGACGGTGGCGGCGGGCCCATGCACCCACGGACACCACACGTCTGAGTTATCCCGTTGCCCGTTATCTCGTTTTCCCGTTATCTCGTTTTCCCGGTGACCGTCTGGTTCCCCAGCCGGCCCCGTTTCCCAGCCGGCCCCGTTTCCCAGCCGGCCCCGTTTCCCAGCCGGCACAGTTCCTCCGTCTTCCCAGCGTACGAGTCTGACCCGCGAAGGGCCGTCGCCAGGAGCCTGCGCGACGGACGCCAGGCAGCTCACGTCGCGGCAGCCGCCAATGCAGCTGGCAGTGTCAGGCTACCCTCGTACAATGCTCGCCCAATGATACATCCCGCCACACCTGTCGCGGCCAGTTGCACCACGTCCGACGCGGTCGTGACGCCTCCGGATGCCACGACGCTCGTGGAGACGGCCGCTGCCATCTCGGCCATCGCCGGCAAGTTAGGCCCCTCCATCATCCCGTCTTTGGCAATGTCCGTATAGACGATGGCCGCAATCGGTTGGCGCGACAGATCGATGGCCCACTGAGTCGCTTCGATCGTCACTGGTCTGCAACCAGCCATCCGTCGCCACTCGCCCTCCTCGCGCATCGATTCCCGCCACCAACTGATGGGGAAACTTATGGCACATTTCGCGAAACCACGCCGGATCTTTCAGTGCTTGCGTGCCCACGACAAGTCGTTGCAGGCCCAACTGCAACAGCTGGGCAATCGTCTCTTCGTCGCGAATTCCGCCTCCCAACTGGCACGGCACACCCACAGCCGCCACGATCGACGCGATCGCAGAGCGATTCGCGAGGTGTCCAGTGCGAGCGCCATCGAGGTCGACCAAATGCAGTTGCTGTGCTCCCTGATCCACCCAGCGGCAAGCCATGGCGGCCGGATCGTCCCCGAACACAGTCTCCTGGCGGTAGTCACCCTGCCGCAAGCGGACACACTTGCCATCTCGCAGGTCAATTGCGGGCCAGATCTGCATCGATACAACGCCCTTGTCGCTACTACACTAGGTCTTTAGTACGCTAGGTCTTTACCACACCGAGATTTACGAAAACTCGCAATATGCCACACAAAGGCCCCATTGGCAAGGTGGGGAAGGGCCGCGGATGGACCTCCCCAAGTGCTTTTGGGCACCACCCACGCACCGGACGAGGCTCACTCAGAGCCGCCCGAAGTTCTCCAAGATCTTCATCCCAGTGGCTTGGCTTTTCTCCGGGTGAAATTGCGTGGCGAAGAGATTGTCGCGCCACACCATGGCACAAAATGGCCCCCCATAGTCGGTCTCGACCGCCACCAGCTCGGGATCGTCCGGGGCCACGTAATAGGAATGGACGAAGTAGAAATGAGCCCCATCCTCGATGCCCTCTAACAGCGGAGCCTGACGGCGGATGAGGGCCTGATTCCAGCCCATATGCGGGACTTTGTACTCTTTGGGGAGGTCGAATCGAAGCACCTTGCCCGGCCATGACCCCCAATCCCGCACACGGTTCTCCCTCATCGCTAACGTCAAACAGCAGCTGCAGTCCTAAACAGATCCCCAGAAACGGTTTGCCCACTGAAATCGCCTCGACCAACGGCTCAATCAGCTCACATCGCCGCAATTCGGCCATGGCGTCCCGAAAGGCACCGACTCCCGGCAACACCACCTTGTCGGCGCGCGCCACCGCGTCCGGATCCCGGCTGATCACCGGGGAGTATCCAACTCGCTCAAACCCCTTCTGGACGCTCCGCAGATTACCCATCCCGTAGTCGACGATGACGATCATTTCAGAGAGCAACTTTCTAAAGGAGGAAAGACCCACGGAGTGGGGTCCCCAGAGCGTCGACGGCTCTCCCATCCCGACCCTCACACTCAGCCCACTAGCGGGAGGGTGGAGGATTCGCGGGTGGCACGCTCGATGGCACTCCGTCGCACAGCGTCTCGTTCCCCGGCGCGTGGACGCCAACAACTGGATTGTAAAGAACCCCCGCTCGGGTTGTAAGGGATGTGGCCGCGCGGCCGGAGGCCGGACACCATCCGTTCCGTAGGGCGGTATCGACTGGCACGAAAACGCTGCCCAGTTGCGGGGGTGCTGCGAGATGGTCGCAGGCCTCGTCCGCGCTGCCCCGGTCAGTCCATCGACTGGGGATAGATCACCAGTTCGATGCGTCGATTCTTCGCGCGGCCGGCTTCGGTGGCATTCGAGGCCTGCGGATGATTGGCCCCCATGCCCATCACAAAGAGCTGGCGGGCAGGCAGACGATTACGCCGCGTAAGAATGTCAAACACGGCCAGCGCCTGCATGGAAGAGAGCTGATGATTGGTGGTCGTCGTGCCGCCAAAAGCCGGAGCACTGTCGGTGTGCCCCTCGATGCCAATCCGCTGTTGAGGATAGCTGCGGGCGATGGCATCCGCGACCTTGTCCAGATATGCGTAGGCGGTCGCAGTCAGTTGAACCGTGCCGCGCTGATACAACTCGTCGGCAGGCATTTCGATGCGAATGACATCCTCTTCCTGTCGCACATCCACACCGGGAATGTCAATCAACGCCAAGGATTGCCGCACGCTGCTATTGGCCGTGATCATGGCGCCGCCTTGCTTACGGGTCGAGGCCTGCAGCATCTGCACGTTCTTCTCCGCGTCCTGCCGTGCCAGCTGCGTCTCGCGTAACTGATTGGCAGTGTCGCGCAATTGCTGCTGGAGCAGCTGAGTCTGGTCCGAATAGATCTTCGCCTGCTGCTCAGATTGCGCAATCTGCTTATGCAGGTCCGCATTGCTCGCGTCCAGTTCGCTGACGCGACGCTGCAGCTCCTGGACCTGAGATGTGTAAGCGGTTTGCTGCTGTTGGATGGCGGACTGCTGTTGCGGCGTCAGAAAGGCGTTTTGGCCGCACCCGATCACCGCCAATCCTGCCACGGCCAGCAACCACGCGGATCGCGTTCCGGGCCACATGGCTGGATACTCCTCCAAGGCTTTCGCCGCCAGACCTTCCCCAAGAAACGACGTCACCTCTACCGAGGGGGGCCCAGTCGACAGGCGGGGCGGATGATAGCACCCCCGGCCGGGAGCCACAAGAGCGAAAAATGGCCAACCGGGCGATTCGGCGATTCGCACTCCACCGTGGCAAACCGGACGGTCCAGCCAGCTCTCGCTTACATACCGGGAGGCGCTGGAAAAAATTCGCGACATCAAAGTGTTTTCCTATCCACAAAGCCTCCGCGATGAGCTGGCTATTCAGGCCGGCGTTAGGGGCATTTGACTTTCCGTCATTCAGATTTGTTTCGGTTTTGGTGCCTCGTATTTCGGATTTGGCACATGCCTGCATCGTGCGAGCACCTTGCACTCGACGATCTTTCGAGATAACGGGTCAGTCATTTGCCGCCGCGCCGGCACAGCGCCCAAGCCTCGTCCGGCGCGGGATACGTACCGTAGAACCGCTTGATAAAATGGCGGCGGCGGCTGTGCGGCACATGGGATTGCCATCCCCAGCGTTTGAGCAGTCGCTCGGAAATCCGCAGATTGCTGACCTCGCACACGATGGCATCGGTTCCTTTGATGCGTGCGATTTCATCCAGCACAATCAGCGAGCTGCGGAAAGTACGGAAAGTCGCGTGGCGGCTGGAAACGATATACTTCAGGGCCAGAAAGTTGCGATGGCCGCGCGGCTGATTGTAATACAGCCAGCATCGGTTGCCGGTGGCTCGCTGGTGGAAGCCACGCCCCCAGACCGACATCTCGGCCACCGAAATGATTTTCGGCCACGGCCGCAAACGAATCTCGTGCAGGCGTTCGTCTTCGACGAATATCACGCCGTAAGCCCGCCGGCGTAACACTTCCGCATCCTGCTGCAGATCCCGGACCGATTCAAAGAGTGGCATGATTCGAGTTCGACTGTGGACAGATATTGTTGATTATTAGAAGATCGCATCCCGCACCAGACGCCAGAACCACAAGAGGACTCCCATCAACACCAGGCAGCAGGCGAGCATGCCCGGAATCAACCAGCCGAACGCGAACATCGGTTGTGCCCAATGGCTCCAAACGCCATCCCAGGCCACCAGCACAATCAGGGTCGAGAAACAGAGATACGGCCCGAAGGCGATGCGCGAATCGCCAGTCAAGGTGCGCTGTGCCACGGCGATCAGCAGGGCGGTAAAGGGGGCCAGGAAGAAGATCAGGAAGGCGGCCTGCCAGCCGAGAAAGGCTCCGATCATCGCCATCAGCGTAACGTCTCCAAACCCCATGGCTTCGACCTGCAGAGCATGTCCGGCGATGATCCGCACCGCCCAAATCAGTCCGCCGCCAAAGCACATACCGGCAATGGCGGAGAACAGGCTTTGCCAGCGCAAGGCCCCTGCTCCGCCGCCGCTAAACGACCACGCTGCAATCACCACGGTCGACAGCGATATGCCGAGGGTCAGCGGCAAAATCCACCGACCATGCCGCACGATGCTGGCCACCAGGTATTGCAGCGCCTTGCGCATCCCCCGTCGCAGAATCCAAGACTTGTGCAGGATGGCGAAGCACCAAGCCCATACGCCAGCGAGCGCCAAGTTCAGGCCCGTGACTCCGTTGAGCGAGCGGGGCCAGGAAAAAGGCCCTCCCAACCCATCCTCCCATTGCACGGAAATCGTGGCGGAGGTATGGACCATGTGATGCAGCGCGGGAGTCCCGACCGGCGGCTGAAACACCGTCGGCAATAGCGAACCCGGGATGCTCACGGCCAGCAACAGCCCCAGCACGGCTCCCGTGACGGTGATCCCATCGGGGATCATCTGCTCGTCAAAATCAATAAACGTGGCCACGGTCATTAAGGAAATCAACAGGATATGGCTGAGATACTGCGTGTGCACCACCCCCTGCGCGGGAGCAACGCCGGCGGCGAGCCAGGGGTAGAGGATGAAGCGTTGGGTTTCCAGCCAATAAAGCAGGGCGAAACCACAACCGGTCGCCAATTCAATCAGGAGAGGACGGATCCAATAGCCACGACCATGCCACGTCGACTCACGCCGCAGTACCCACCAACCGACCAGAGGGAGGTGGATCGACCAGTGCCGTCCTGGCGCGTCCTGTGGGGCCGGCGACCAGGGTCCCAGAAGACTGACGATGCCAAGCCAACGTATAGATGCCGCGATTTATCTGCCGCCCCAATACCAGGCCACACAAGAAGAGCAGGCCGAGACGGACCTCAATCGGAATGTTCAATATCAGGTTCACAAGCTCAACATCAGCGGTGGTGGCGGTTCACGGTGGAAGAGTCGCCACGTATCGTAGCGGGGATCTGTACGATTGTGCAACGGGAATCGGCCGCACCGGGCCGTTTCCAATTTCGCGGTTTCTCCCGACGGCCCGACCGCTCTCAGAGAAAACCGGGCGGGCCGGCGCATCGCCGCTCACCCCCGCCCCCCCACCGCGTCGTCGGTTGGCCGTTGACCGCTCGCCGCGTCCCTCAGACCTTCGCGGCCCCAGTGGCCCGTTTGAGCGCCTGACGCATCTCCTCGATGGGTGGAGTCTGGTTGGTGAAAACCTTGAACTGCAGGGCCGCCTGGCGGATGAACAATTCGACACCTGTCACTACCTTGCAGCCCTTGAGTCGCGCTTCTTTAATGAGCAGCGTTTGTTCGGGATTGTAGACGGCGTCAAAGACAATCCAATTTCGTCGCAGCTGTCCGCCGGAATAGGGAACCTCGTCCACATTCGGGTGCATGCCGACCGGAGTGCAGTTGATGAGAATGTCGATTTTGACCGCAGTAGCGGCTATCCCATTCCACGGCGCGGCAATCGGTGGATTGGGCCAGTTCCAGGGCGTTGGCGTGGGTTCGCGAAGCGATGACAACATCGACGTTCATCTGTTTGAGTCCGAAAACGATGGCGCGCGCAATACTGCCGGCTCCCAGCACCAGGGCCCGTTTGCCTTGCAGGGCGTGTTCCACGTCGACTCCGCTGGCCTTGAGCAATCCCGCGGCGGCGGCTCGATAGTCGGTGTTGTATCCCAAGGAGCCCTTCTCGGGGCTGAGGACCACGGTATCGACCGCCCGCACCGAATCAGCCGCCTTATCCAACTTCGTCAATCGGTGCATGATCGACTCGCGATGCGGATTGGCGACGCACAGGCCATGCACATCCAACTCGGGACAGTCCTGCAAAAAGCTCGACAAGTGTTCGCGCGGCACACGGAAAGGTACACAGACGGCGTTGATGTGCAGCGCGCGGAAGCCGGCATTGTGGACCACGGGGCTCAGGTTTTGGCCAACTGGGTCTGCCAGCACTCCGTACACTTTGGTGTCGGCAGTGATTCGGTCGTAATGATAGATATCTTTCATTTGCGAGAAGCTGAGCTGCCCGGGCGCCAGGGTGCGCTCGTGATGAAACGTAGCGTAGGTGAAGGGCGCACCGAATTTGCCGGCCAGGATCCTGGATGGCGTGCCGATCTCTCCCATGCAGATTCCGACGGTCGGGATGTTGCTGCTGCGTACCAGTTGCAGCATCCTCACACTGTCATGCGGATCATTGGCCATCGTGGCGAGTTTGATGACGTCGGCATCGAGACGAGCGAGCTGGGCGTGGATCTCGTCGAGGTTCTCGGGGGTCTCGCGGAAGTTGTGCAAGCTGATGATCCGCTTGGTCTTCCCGTAGCGCGGGATCCCCGCCGCGATATCGGCCTCCAGGTCAACGAATTCCACGCCATCCGCAATGGCGGCGCGGAGCAACATCAGGCGTGATTCCTCGCTCCCCTCCCACTTCCCCTGATCTGCCGCGCGACGGCACGTCGCAATGACGGGGCAGCCGCGATCGCGCAACAATCGTTTCAAATTGATTTGGCGGCGAATGTAGTCCAGACGGATCTCCACCAGTTGGGCACCCTGCTCCACCAGGTGTCGATGCTCCGCCATCACGTGCTTATGCCGACCACGGGCAATACTTACACAAATCATTTGCAAAACTACCAAGTGGATGAGAACCAGAACCGCGTCGCGTCGGCCAGGTCACTGTGTGGCGGCCCAGGGGCACGGCGTGATCGGCCAGGGGGAGCCCGACCGCGGCAAACCACCACCCCGGGAACTCCTTCACCTCCACATCGACCACCCCGGAAAACCAGCCCCTCGCCCCTCACTTCCGCCCTTCTCCGGCAGCAGGGCCAGATCTCCATTGTACTCTCGGCAACCCCAGAGGTGTGCTTTCCGGTGGCAAATTCGAGATGGGGCGCGACGGCCAGCGATCAGCCGCGTTTGAACCGTTTGTCCAGCTCGTCGTTAGTAAAAACCAGCGCTGTGGGCCGCCCGTGCGGGCAATGGTGGGCGTCCTGGAACAGATGCCGTTGCTCAAGCAGGGCCGCCACCTCCTCACCCGAGAGGCGGTCGCCCGCCTTGATGGCCGCCTTGCAGGAGATCATGTGCAGCAGCTCATCGAGCAGATCGCGGCGGTCCGGCGACTTGGCCTCGCCCACCAGCTGCTCCACGACCTGCCGGAGCACTTCACCCGGATTCAAATTGGCCAGCATGGCGGGATACGATGAGACCAGGATCGTGTCCCCACCAAACGGTTCCACGGCAATTCCCAACCGAGCCAATAACTGCGCGTGCGTCGAGCACTGCAGCCACTTCCGTCGGACTCAGCGTCACCGGCTCCGGCACCAGCAACCGCTGCGATTCCAGCACCCCACTCAACACGCGGCGCGCAGTTGTTCGTAGAGTATCCGTTCGTGCAACGCGTGCTGGTCGATCACCACCAAGCCGTTTTCACTCTCCGCCACGAGATAACGGTTATGGACCTGCAACCCATGACCGCGGTGCTGCGGAGAATCGGCATCGAGTGGATCACTGCGTGGCGCGGAAGTGGCCGGCGAGACACGTGGCGGCTGATGGGGTCTGTCGCCGGCCCGCATGTCATGATCAAACGAGCGAAAGGGGGGAACCACCGAGGAAGACCGCGCCCCCCCCTCCGCCGACGCGGATCGCGGGAAGCCGTCCGTTCGCTCTCTCCCCGCGCCCACTGAATCGTCTCTTGCCGATGCCGCTGGGCAGCTTCGCGATCGTGCCCGTACAGAGGTGCCGGCGACGATGGCTCGCTGAGTTGCGCACGAGCAGTCAAGTCTGTGGTCAGGAACTTGTTGCGGAGCGTCGCCAGCAGGGCGCTGTAGAGCCGTTGCCCTTCGGCAAACCGCACCTCCAGTTTCGCCGGATGGACGTTCACATCCACCATCTCGGGCGGAATCTCGAGCCGCAGGAACGCTACGGGAAAACGCCCGGTGAGCAGCAACCCGCGGTAGGCCTCTCCCAATGCATGCTGCAACGATCGATCACGAATGTGACGCCCGTTCAACAGTATGTACTGCAGCCGGTTATTTCCTCGACTGATGCTCGGATCGGCCACGTAGCCGTGCAGTTTCACGTCCTGGTGCTGGCTCTCCACCCAAAGCAGGTTGTCGGCGATTTCTCGGCCAAAGAAGGCGGTGATCCGCTCCAGCCAGCGATCGACAGCCGGCAGCTCGTGCAGCATGCGTTCGCCATGACGCAACGTCATGTGTCGGTCGGGTTCCGCCAGCGCGATGCGCGTGAAGGCCTCGATCGCATGTCCCATTTCGGTCTGCGTGGTACGCAGGAACTTGCGTCGCACCGGCGTGTTGTAGAAGAGATTCCGTACTTCAATCGTCGTTCCCACGGGGCAGCCGCACGGTCGCACCGCACCAGCCTTGCCGCCGATTACCTCCAGCTCGGCCCCCGCCTCCGCATCGGGCGTGCGGCTGCGAATCACGAGCTGGCTCACTTCCGCGATGGAAGCCAGCGCTTCGCCGCGAAAGCCGAGCGAGCGGATTTGAAAGAGATCGTCGGCGTCTCGTATCTTGCTCGTCGCATGACTGGCCACCGCCAGCGGCAATTGATCCGCCGCAATTCCGCTGCCGTTATCGCTGACCCGAATCAGCTCCGCTCCCCCCTTTTCCAGGGAGACGTCCACTCGGGTCGCACCGGCATCGATGGAGTTTTCCAGCAGTTCCTTGACGACACTCGCTGGCCGTTCGATCACCTCCCCCGCGGCAATCTTGTTGATCACGCTCGCCGGCAGTCGGCGGATTTCCCGCTTGTCATTGGTCATGCAAAACAACTCGCTCTGGGACTCAACTGATTCCGTACTTTTCCAGTTTGCGGTAAAGCGTCCGAGCGCCAATGCAGAGGATCCGCGCGGCTTCCTCGCGATTGCCGTTGGTCAGCTTGAGCGTCTCGGCAATCGCGTGTTTCTCGTACGCATCGAGCGGCTGTCCGATCAGCGGCTCCAACCCGTTGCCAGCCGGTACGACATGGGACCGCGCGTCAGCCAACTCGGGCGGAAGATCGTCGACGTCCAGCACCCCGTCGACATCCAACACCACCATGGTCTCCACGGCATTGCGCAGCTGGCGCACATTGCCTGGCCAGCGAAAAGCAAAGAACCGCGCACGCACGGCCGCCGAGAACCGATCGACGTTCTGGCGATGATGCTTGGCAAACTGACGGCGAAAATGCTCCATCAGCGGCACAATGTCTTCCTGACGCTGTGCCAAGGGGGGCAACTCCACCGTGACAACCTTCAACCGATAATAGAGATCCTCCCGAAAATCCCCCTGGGCAATCGCATCCTCCAGACTGCGGTTGGTCGCCGACAGCACTCGCACATTCACATCGATGGGCTTGTTGTCCCCCACACGCGTGATACGGTTCTCTTCCAGGACACGCAACAGCTTCGTCTGCGTGGCCCGCGGCATATCCCCCACCTCGTCCAGGAAGAGCGTTCCTCCGTTGGCATACTCAAAGGCGCCCATGCGATCGGTCCGGGCGTCGGTAAACGAACCTTTCACGTGGCCAAACAGCTCGCTCTCGACAAGGTTCTCCGCCACCGCGGCACAGTTGATCGGAAACAGCCGCTTCCCTTTCCGCGGACTGTTCTGGTGAATCGCCTGAGCAATCAGCTCCTTGCCCGTCCCGCTGTCGCCGGTAATCAGCACGGTGGCATCGGTCGGAGCAATCCGCCGTACCCGATCCAACACCTGCTTCATGCTGTCGCTGGCGAAAATGATCCCCTCATAGCCAAATCGCTCGTCCAACCGCTTGTTCAACTCGACGTTGTCGCGGCGCAGCCGCACCGCATCCGCCGCGCGCTCCGCCACCGCCCGCAACCGGTTGGGGGTAATCGGCTTCTCCAGAAAACTGAAGGCCCCCTGCTGCATGGCCTCCACCGCCTTGGGAACCGAAGCGTGCCCGGTGACCATGATCACTTCGGCGTCGGGAAGACACTCTCGAGCACGGCCCAGCAACTGCATGCCGTCCACGTCGTTCATCACCAGGTCGGTGATGATCACATCGTACGAGTCCTGCTCAATCTGCTTGACCCCCGCGGGACCCGACGTGGCCACCGCGCAGGGATAACCCACACGCTCCAGGCTCTCGGCCATCGCCTGAGCCAACGCGGGATCGTTGTCCACAATCAAAACACGAATGGGCAGCGGAGACGCTGATGACGATTCAGACATGCCCCTGATGATACAAGATACCGGGCCCTGCGGAACAGTAGCCGGCCGCTCGGCAAGTCAGGGGACCATCACCCCTGCCGCACCGTGGCCATCGTCGAGACGCGGGCCGACGAGCAAGCATGGGAGGATTTTTGGGCTTGCCCATCCCTGAGAATCACCTCAGTCCCACCGCGGGCAGTGGCCGAGACGATCAGAAACGGCAACCGGCACGTATTTCCCGGGTGATCGTCGCTGGGGCGACAAAGACTTGAGTTGCCGTGATTCTGGTTGTTATGCCGTGATTGTTCCGTAAACGACCGGTCCACGGCGATCTCGAATGTTGAGAAGACTGTAGGACAGAAAAACTGATGACAAAAAGATAAGAATGAGCTGGGCACGGAACATTTTTTTGCCCCCCATTTCTTGTCCTTTTTTGCCTGATCGAGTCAGCAGGAGGAAGCCCGTGGGACCGGCACAAAATGGGCCCGTGATCCCTTGCTGAACTGACGCAATTGACTCGACTTTGAAGCAGCCCAGATGGTCGCCCCTCTCCGCGCCAAAACACGGGAATTTCACAAGGCGAGGGACGTGCGGAAATGGGGGGAGGGGAGAGAGTAAGAGTAAGAAGGATGCGGAGCGGAGTGCCTACGGGCGCGCGGCGAGAGAGTGCCGGGCGAATTCGCTGACAGGCGCGAGCGACTACTCACCAATAACAAATAACCAATAACAAATAACCAATGACCAGTAACCAATGACCAATGCTTCAGATCCGCCGAGGCGTGGGAAACTCCAGTGTGAACTTGGTGCCTCGCCCCACATCGCTCTGCACGCTGATACGCCCCCCATGCCCCTCGATGATTTTGCGGGCGGTGGGTAACCCCAGCCCTGACCCACCCTCTTTTGTGGAGTAGAAAGCGTCGAACATATGCAGCGCGGTGTTCTCATCCATGCCGCTCCCCGTGTCGATCAGGTCGAGTGCCACACCGTTGGATGTAATCCGCGTGATGACTGTCAGCGCGCCGCCGCCCGGCATCGCTTCGATGGCATTTTTGACCAGATTCAAGAGTGCTGCCCGCAACGTTTCTTCGTCCAGCAGGATGCTGGGAAGCCCTCCATCGAGGTGCGGTAGCATGCGGACCGCCGAATCGCGCCGGCACGGCAAAGAATCTCAGCACCGATTCCACCTGCTCATTCAGGCTCCCGGGGACCAGATCGAGCGAACGGACTCGGGCAAATTTCAGGAAATCGTTGAGCAGGCCTTCCAATCGCGTACACTGGTCGTGCACGACATCGATCTTGTTGCGAGCGCGGCGTTCCCGAGGCGTTTCGGCTTCCGCCAGATCCTCGGCCAGCAGATCCATATTCATGCGGATCACAGCCAGCGGGTTCTTGATTTCGTGGGCCAGCGACCCAGCCAATTCGGCCAGTTCGTTGTAGCGTGAAACGAGTTGCTGCAGACTCGCTTCCTGGCCCGTATCCAGTTTGTCCGCGCCGTCCCTCACGGCCCCTCCTCTCCGGTCCTCTCGCCGTTTCACGCTCACACGTTGAGCGGCGGTTCTGCTGGCCCGCCTGCAGCGCGTCGAGCAGCCCCGCAACGGATAAGCACTCGGCACGTGACTCGCTGGCCGACAACAAAACGACAGGGGGCCGGACAACCGCGGGAGGCCCAGCGGACCGCCCCGGAGCCACGAGGGTGACGGACCGTGTTGGCAGAAACTTCAAACCGGAGTAACGCTCACAACGTTACCCCGGTTCAGAGGATCATTCCATCTTCGGTCTTTGCCGATGGGACACCAGGTGGCGTGCGCAATCCTAGTCGCGTCGACGTCCGCGGTCCCCACCGCGAGGTCGACGGGACCGATCCCGATCACCACCCCGCTCCGATCGCTCCGATCGCTCCGGCCGCTCCGGCCGCTCCCCGTCGCCGCTCGAAACCATGTCGTCTTCCAGGCCGAGTTCTTCCAGGGCCCGTCGGCGACTGAGCTTCACGCGGTCATGTTCATCGACGTCGATCACCATCACCTTCATCTCATCGCCCTCGCGGCAGACATCGGCCACACTACTGACGTATCCGCCAGAGAGTTCGCTGATATGGCACAGCCCGTCGCGGCCCGGCAGAATCTCCACAAACGCGCCGAAATCCTTGACGCTGGTCACGCGACCCGTGTAAATCTTGCCGACCTGAACCGTCGCCGTACAGGCTTCCACCTGGGCCAGCGCCTTCTCGACAAACTCCTTACTGCTCCCCGCCACCGTGACGATCCCGTCGTCATCCACTTCGATGATGGTACCGGTGGTTTCCTGGATCATCCGGATGTTCTTACCGCCGGGACCAATGAGAGCCCCGATCTTGTCCGAATCGATTTTCGTGCGGATCAATCGCGGAGCCCAGGGCGAGATATCATCCTTGGGTCGGGAAATCGTCGTCAACATGGCACGCAGAATCTCGATCCGAGCGTCCCGAGACTGGACCATGGTGGCCGCAATGATCTCATCGGAAATCCCGCTGATCTTCAGATCCAATTGAATGCCCGTGATTCCGTTCTGCGTTCCCGCGATCTTGAAGTCCATATCACCAAAATGATCTTCGTCGCCGATGATATCGGTCAGCAAGACCCAGCGATCAGCCGATTCATAGACCAGTCCCACCGAAATACCCGCCACCGGATTGCTGATCGGGACCCCCGCCGACATCAGGCCGAGCGTGGCACCACAGACGGAAGCCATGGACGACGAGCCGTTCGATTCCAGGATGTCGGAGATAATCCGGATCGTGTAGGGAAACTCGTCGGGACCGGGCAGCACCGGATTCACGCTCCGCTCGGCCAACGCGCCATGTCCGATCTCCCGCCGGCCTGGCCCGCGAATCGGACGGCACTCACCGACCGAAAACGGAGGGAAGTTGTAGTCGAGCATGAACTTCTTGGAGTACTCGTCCACCAGCCCATCCACGCGCTGCTCGTCCCGGGACGTACCGAGCGTGACGGTGACCAGGGCCTGCGTCTCGCCGCGTTGAAAAACGGCCGAACCGTGCGTGCGCGGCAGCACATCCACCATGCACTGGATGCCGCGCAAGTCCTTGTGACCTCGTCCATCGGACCGCGTGCCGGCCAGAATCAGGTCACGCACGACCTGCGCCTCCAACCGATGCCAGGCTTCTCCCAGCGCCGCCGGAGAAATCGCTCCCTCCGCCTGCGGTTCGGGAATGAGCTCCGACTTGCACACGCTGCTGCAGCGTCTTGACCGCCTCGGCACGAGCCAGCTTGCCTTCGGTCTGCTTGGCAGCTTTCAGTTCCTCGTAGTATCGCTCTTTCACTCGATCGAACAGCCCGTCGTCTTCCGGCGACACAAACGCGGTCTTCTCCACCCCGACTTTCTCGGCCAACTCGCGCTGCAGCGCCAGAATTTCGCGAATCACGCCGTGTGCATACGTGATGGCCTCCGCCATCACTTCCTCCGGTAGCTCGCGGGCAAACCCCTCGACCATGGCCACCGCGTCATCCGAGCCGGAGACGATCAGATCGAGCTCGCTGTCTTCCAGCTCCTCGTGGGTCGGCAGCGGGACAAACTCGCCCTCAATACGCCCGATACGGACGCTGGCGATGGGGCCCAGAAAGGGCAGAGGCGAAATCAACAGCGCCGCAGCGGTCCCGTTCATGGCCAGCACATCGCCGTCGTTCTGGCGATCGCTCGAGAGGACAAAGCTCTGGCACTGGACTTCGTCATTGTAACCCTGGAGGAAAGAGCGGTCGAATCGGCCGGTCGATCAGCCGCGACGTCAACGTCTCCTTCATGTTCGGACGTCCCTCACGCTTGAGGAATCCACCCGGAAATTTGCCGGCGGCCGCTAATCGCTCGCGGTAATCGCACATCAGCGGAAAGAAATCAATGCCCAGCCGAGCCGGACCTGTGGTGACGGCACTCAACACGACCGTGCCGCCGTACTGTACTAATACTGCCCCACTTGCTTGCCGGGCCAGAAGCCCTGTTTCCATCGAGAGAATGTGCTTGCCAATCTGCTTTTCTACACGTACCTTCACGTCCGTACTTCCTAACATAGATTGCGCCCTGGAGTGGAAGCAGGGGGGATGTCGCAGCATGCTGCCGCGCAAGCTAGGACAAGAAAAGATCCACACGCGACGTGCAGAACCTTCCCTGCCACAGAATCGAGAGTCAGGTATGAGCCGTGGCCGAAAAGAAGCCACGGCCTGCTGGGCGGCCAAGCGTGACTATTTGCGGATTCCCAACCGCTCGATGATACCCAAGTAACGCTGCGGATCAACGCGCCGCAAGTAGTCCAGCAAGCAGCGGCGGCGGCTAACCAGTGCCAGGAGTCCACGCCGACTTGCGTAGTCCTTCGAATGGGAGCGCATATGCTCCGTCAAGTTATTGATTCGCGTCGTGAGAATTGCAATCTGCACTTCCGGCGAACCCGTATCCTGATCGTCGTGCCGATAATCCTGGATTAACTCTTGCTTCCGCTCTTTCGTGATCGTCATGTGCTACCGTGGTCCCTGTACTTACGGCTGGCCTTCTCTAACTTGTACCCGCCGACACCAAAACTCCTCGACCCCCGTGTCCGTCAGGACTGTCCCTACATACAACATTACCAACAACTTAAACCGATAAATTTAGCGATAACGTGGCGATTTGCAACCGCAAATGGCACCCACCCATGACGAATTCCACGAATCCCGCCGCCACGACGCCGTGCGGGGCAAGCTGTCACCGCCGAGTAAGTCCCCCCTATTAGCCTCCACTCTGTCCGCGCAGTCCGGTGGACCGCCAGTTCAGCACCCACAGCTCAACCTGAAGACTAGCCACAACTTGCGTTCACCGGCCAAACACCCTATCGAGAGGCCTGACATATTTGACAAGGCCAGTGATCGGCATGAATATTACAGCAGCGGGAAAAAAGCCGCGTGTGCCGCCATGCGCGCCAAATCCCTGCCGGACCGCGCCGCACCCCCCCTAACGGGCCACCGTGCGCATGCACTTCTCAATCGATGGACACCCTCACAACGTGACGAGTGAAGCACAGCTGATCGAACAGACTCTTCAGGGCGACACCGCCGCCTTCGGTCACCTCGTGCGTCTCTATCAAGATCGCCTCTTCACGAGCATCGTACATGTCATGGGCCAACGTGAAGAAGCCGAAGATATTGTGCAGGACGCGTTTGTCCAGGCCCTGCTGAAACTCAGTTCCTTTCGCGGCCACAGTTCCTTCTACACCTGGCTCTATCGGATCGCCATCAACACGGCCATGAATCGCCAGCGGCAGACGCGTCCCGAAATCGCGTTGGACCCGACCTCCAGCGACCGGAAAAATGACCCCGCCGATCCCGGCGATCCACCCGCGGAACACTTGCTCCGCGCCGAACGCGCTCAGCAAATCCAGACAGCGCTGGGCCGGTTGAGCGACGAATTTCGCACCGTTCTGGTGCTCCGCGAAGTGGAAGGATTCGACTACGAGACAATCGCCCGCATCATGAATATCTCGGTCGGTACCGTCCGCAGCCGCTTGCATCGAGCTCGCTCGCTGATGCGTGAACAATTGCGGCGCATGCACCATGGTACAACGCTCTCGTAGTGCCGCCTGCGGCCGCGCAATGACTCTCGACTCGACGGTGGGAACGAGTGCAAAGTGAAAAGTGAGGGGAATGGCAGTGGAGAGTTCGACAATAGACAATCGTATTGGCCGTCAACGCGGACTCTCGCGCGCAATCGCCGACTCGACCGGTCCTAGCTGCGACCATGAACAGCGGTTCTGGGAAAGTCTCACCCACCGGATTCCATCGTTCCCCACTTTGTCACTTTTCACTTGCCACTTCCCTCACTTTTCACTTTTCACTTTGCCTTCTCCATTGTCTATCCCCACGCTTGGCAGTCGCCGCCTGCGTTCGTCAGCCGGACCATCCTGGAAGTAGCTCGTCACGACCAGCTGTCGGCCATCGATTACCACTTCCACCAACCCATCCCGGTGGGTCCAGTACACGATGGCTCCCTCGCTGGCGTAATCGGCGGAGGCCTGATCGAATGCCAGCCCGGCCCCGGCGCTGATGACCACCCGGGACGGATGGGCCCACCGCACCCATTCCGCAGGACGACTGTGCCGACTGCCGTGGTGAGGTGCCAGTAACAGGTCACATCGTGGAGGCATTTCCGCCAGCAACTCGTCCAGTCCAGTCCCCTCGAGATCGCCGGTGAGCAGGACTCGGTACGGCCCGCAGGCCAGTTGGATCACCACGCTCTGGGCATTGTCCCCTTCGTCGCCAGGACAGCTGGCGGCGGCGGGCGGATGCAGCACCTCCGCCGCAATATCCTTACCGACCCGCAGCCGGTCACCTTCTTGCAGGGTCCCGACAGGTACGCCGCAGGTGTCCATCGCGTCGCGAAGAGCTGCCAGCGCGGGCGCCGGCGTGCGAAACATGACCGGTGAAACATAGATGATGCCGACCGAGAATCGATCCAGGAGCACGGGAACGGCATTGAAGTGATCGGCATCCGCATGCGACAGAACGATCGCGTCCAGGTGACGAATGCCGCGTGACCAAAGAACCGACGAAATCGGCAAGGCCGCAGCGCGAGGGCTCCCCATCCGCCCCGCGTCGTACAACAGCACCTGCCCGCTGGGCAGCTCCACCAGCACGCAGGCCCCGTGTCCCACGGCGATGAACGACAGACGCAGCGGCTGGCTCGTCTGTTGTCGCCACACGCGCGTCACGCTGCTGCCACAACAGACTCCCACGATCAACCAGCCGGCCAGCAGCGCACAACTCCAGCGTCGGGGAAGCTTCCTGGGAGCCAACTGCTGTACGAGTAACGCCAGGTAGATAATGGCTACCCACCACCAGGGTGGACCGACGACCCAGCAATGCCCTCCGGGAAGCTGTGAGGCCGTCGCGGTCGACCATTCAACAAATGACAACATAGTGTCACATACAAAGCCAGACAGACGAGGAAGTAACGGCAGCCCTGCGGTGACCAGGACCAGGAGAGCCGCGAACAGAGCAATCGCCACCGGGATCCACAACAGCACGTTCAGCACCAATCCAACCAGGGCTACTAGATGAAAACGATATGCCACCAGCGGCAGGCTCACCAGCCACACGACTCCCGATAGCAGCAACAACCGTCCGGCCCACGCGACGGCCCCGTAGCATCCCCGCAGCCACAGCGGGCGACTCTCCGCGATCAACTGCTCCAACGCGTCGCGAGAACGCTGGCTCGACACGAGCGGCCAGGCGGCAATGACCGCGGCCACCGCCAGGAAAGACAGCTGGGTGCCCGTATCGAACAGCCCCGCCGGGCTCCAGAGCAGCGTGATCAAACCGGCGGCCGCCCAGGAATTCCAGGCCACTGCCGACCGCCCCGTCCCACGCGCCAGACACGAGACCACGATGAGCACGGTTGCACGCACGACCGGCGGCCGTCGCCCCGGTCAGCAGGGCATACCCGATCGCCAACAAGCAGGTCGCCACCAGCACTGGGCTGCGAGGCAACCAGTCCAGCCGGATCAGCAGCCAGAATGCCGTGGCCAGGATTCCCACGTGGAAACCGGAAATTGCGAGCAAATGGAGGGTCCCGCTGAGAAAGAAGGTCTCCAGCGTCTCCTGCTCCAACCGCTCTCGCGTTCCCAACAGGAGCGCTGCAGCGAGCGGCGAACGGCGGAGGCCGACAAACCGATCCAGAGTACTTTCTGACCAGAGCCGCAAGCGGCCCAACTGTCGCAGCGGTCGGAATGCCGCCCCCTCTGCCAAACGCCGTACACACCCGGTGTGCTCGCACAACAGAACCGCCAACTGCCGACGGCCACGACACAACGCCGCGAAATCGGGCTCGCCGGGATTGAGCGGCGGCCGAACTCGAGCCAGCAGAGCAGCAACCTCCAACGTGTCCCCGCGATAAGCGTCCGTGTACCGCCCCTCCACCACCATCGTCAGGTAGCCAGAAGCGCGCCGCCAAGATGCGACCTGCCGCAGGGAGAGCACGCGCACTTCAATCCGCGTCGTCTCGCCACGCGTCATGGTGCTCATCGGACCCTCGCGCGCCGCCGGACTCCAGCGGGGCGCATCCAGCACCTGCACCCGTACCACACACCGGGAGCGGAGCATCCTGGGCGAACCGGGCAATCTCGTCGCGCGGAAACAGCCGCCAGCGATCGTGATGCCACAAGCCTGCCAACGCCGCCAGACAACTCAGTAACACGGCCGCAGACCAGAGCGTTCGGCGCCGCGCGTAGAGCACGATGAAAGCGGGCACCGCCACGGCGATGATCACGCACCACCAGAACACCGCCACCGCGCAAAAACGGTCCAGGCAAATGCCTCCGCCAGCCGCGAGCAACAACCACAACAACGGGTGCTCGCCCGGCGGACGCGACAAGGATTCCGCAGTATCCCGACCAGAATCAATAGAATCGGACACGCAACGCCCCCCGCCCTGCTCAAGTCAGGACAACTTCCATCAGGACATAGCACTCGCCTGCCTGCGTTGCGCCGTGATTTCTATCCTATCGCAGTCCCCCTCCCAACGGTAGGCGTACCGCGCTGCGCGGTGACGTCGCAGGCCAGGCAGATGCAATTTGCGGCCACGCAGGGGAGAGCCGTGCCGTGATGGCACTCGTGGTGATCACTTGAGACCGCTCTTTTTGGCCCAGTGGTAGCGAAGCTGCTACCAGCCGCCATTTGGCGTGCGGGCTTTCCCGACAATCAGGAAAGTCGACTGGCAAGACTGCCCAAGCTGGCCACAGACACATTCCGAGAGTCTTGGAAGGATTCAAAACCAGCCGACAGCCTGGTTTTCTGTCTCCGTTTGTAGTTGGAAACCCCACTGCCGGTTCAATAATCCCTCCCTGACAGGCGGTTAGGAGGCCGCAGATGGCGGCTCATGACACGTTCGCTACCACTGGGCCTATATAGATGAGTGCCCGCCGCCTCAGGCCCGCTCCGCCCCGACGCCGCTCACTGCTTCCCTGCCTGGTCGGATGCCGATTCAGCGTTTATCCCTGAATGGTCGAGACCTATGCGAACAGTAACCGGCCCTTCGGCTGCGGGATTTCACGACCCAAATCACGTGCGGTTTCAATCCACTCATCCATGACTGTTTTCACGTTGGCGAGAGATTCTTCATACGTTGCGCCGTCCGCCATACAACCGGGCAACTCTGGAACCTCTGCGATGAAAGCCTGGTCCTGGTCGCTCCAATAAAGAATGATCTCATAGTTGGCATTATTGCTCATTGCCATGTTCTCCTGCCAGGTGATAACGGTGAATGACTGCCCGAACCTGTTTCACCTGATACGCTTTTGCCTTGGATTGCTTTGGCTGAAGGTTCAGAATCTCCGCGATGTCATCGCGCGTGAAAACATGATGATCACCTCGGATACGCTCCACAAACCCCATATGCTTGAGCAAGCCACAAAGGTCGAGAAACGCGATATTCGCGTCCGATGTCCCACGGAGCACGGTATCCAGGATCTTCTCTTGTTTCGCCATCCCACAATTCTATCGCGATTCCGCCGTAAAGTGAATTCTGATTTCCCAAAGGGACGCCTTAAGCCGGCCCAGGCCGAGTTGAGGTCTCCCGCCCCCGCGACCGAACGCCGGCCTGGGGAAACTAACGACAACACCCGTTGGTCGAGCCCCTGACATGCCATCCACCGGCGCGCCGCCGAGGCCGACACACACCGGTCGCCTGTCTCCAGCGGTTCCACGCACTCGGACATAGCCTGCGGATTGATTCGGCCTCGGCATACCGCCGCTTCGATGGCAACCGGCATGCTCGGCCGCCGGACGTGTTCGCCGAGATACCCAGCACTGCGCTCGTGGCTTCGCCACGGCGTTTGTGCTGGGCTATTATCGGTAGCCCCTGACGGGGCCTCACTTTGCCGCCAAAGGGTCACACAGGGTGCCTTTCTACGCCGCGTTTCTCATTCGTCATCCTGCTCAGACGCAGACACCCTATTCTTGGGAACTAAAAAGTCCGGCCGGATGCCTGCGACAGCGACAAGTCGATGTCTTCTGAGAACCGCTCGATCACCCCGAAAACCTTCGACAGCGACGTGCCCCCCTTGAATACCAGGCTGTCCGCGAACTCTGACTCGTACAGAATGCCGAGCAACCAGCACACCCAGAAGTCCTTCTCCATGATCACGGGGGGATACGTTACGCCGGAGCGCGGCCTGCTCCATGTACAGGCGGCGTTCGCCGGGAGGCAGTTCGAGAAAGCCGAGCTTCATCCTGTCTCCTCAGCGAGTTCGCGGAAGATGGGGTGCATCCATGTCGGGGCGAGCCGGATGTCCTTGATGAGTTCCCGCCGCTTCTCGGCAGGGAGGCTGCGCTTCAGGTGTGCCCGCCGCTCTGGGGTTAGGTGTTCCTTGCCCAGCTCGCGAAGGGCCTGGATCAAAAGTCCGCTGAGACGTCCTGCCGCCGCCATGTTCCGTGCGGTTGTCCGCCGAAGCTGAATGGTCATCGGGCCGATTTTCACCGTCCGGCTTGGGCCATCCGTCAGAAACACCACCTTGGCTGGCACCTGCTCCGAGAGCCCCAGGGCGTTGGCCGCAAAAGCGCCTGCCGGTTGAAGGCGGGTGTGGTCGCGGCCAGCCAGGGCTTTGGCCACGGCTTCGGCGGATGGCTGGAGCGGCCCGAGCACCGGATGCTCTTTCGGAAAGTCGTACACCCCTCGGGCGAGGCGGCGTATCGTTCTCTTCCGGGCGAGGCGGTGCAGGACGATATCGATTGCTTCGCGGCTGCCCAGGTCCAGGAAATCCCTCGGAACAAACACGGAGCCACGTCCACGGCGATGGATCGCGGCAAGTATTTGTGAATCAATGCTTTGTGGCTTTTTTCGAGATGACTTCATGTAAGAAATAATAGCCAGTTTTTCTTACAATATCAAGATCCGATTGAGCCCATGAGCCGGCGCGGCTGATCGTCCGGAGTCTCATTCGGAACTGTTGGCATCCTTTCAGTTATCAAGAACCATCGCACTAGTGGAGAGTGGAAGACGACTTCGCTGCCCGGCGTGGCGTTCATCGAGCGATTTCTGCGGCACCTGCTCCCCAAGGGTTTTCGACATATCCGCCGTTCCGGGTTTTGGGGCAATCGCGTGCGGACCGAAAAGCTGACACTGCTCCGCAGGCTCGTGGGAGTCCGGCCACCCGAGCCGGTGGACGAGACGCCGCCGACGCAGCGTGAGGAAAAGTCGGAGGAACCGCTGGATCTGGAACCACTGCGATTGGAGGCCGAGCAGGGCACGCCCCGCAAGTGCCGCGATTGCGGCGGCAAGATGGTCGAAACCTATCAGACGCCGCGCCCCACGGTGGCCGAGTTGATGCGGATGCCGCCCAGTATGGAGGTGGTGGTGGAGACCGGGCCGTTGCAACTGCACCTGCCCCTCTCCGCCTTCTTGTGACGCGAGGCAGCAGAATAGAGAGATCCACCGCATGCGGCGACGGATTTTTCAGTGGACAGATCACCTACCGCACTACCGCCGCGCGCGGGCCGCGGCGAAAATGCCTCCGAGCGACACGCATCTGTCACAGCATCGGCCCGAAAACGTGCGGATCTCTATCTTTTGGCCTGCTCCGACCTCCGATCCGCCGCACTTCCCGCATCACTTGCCGCTGCCACGCTTCTGACACCCTCGCGCCGACCCTTTACTTTCTCCATAATATTATATTGAGTAGGCTCGGCATCCCGCTCCCAACCGCTCTCTCAGGGTTCGTCGTTGCGCTGGATTGGTTGCTTTGCTTACGGCTTAGTTCTTTGTGCCTTATGAACAGTCTCGGTCCGGAATCTTGCATAGGTCATCCTCCCAACCCCAAGTTGTGCTCAATGACTCTCAAGAGCCATCGTCCGATTCGCAGGAAACGTGACATTGCGGCAGAGCCTGCTTTAACTACTCTACTCCTTTCCTTGTGACTCCCGTATCCTTCAGATAAAGAAACTCAAGCCGATTCAGCATACACAGATGTTTCAATCCCGCGTCGGAGATCTTGGTGCCTGCAAGGTTGAGGGTGATAAGACCCGTCATCTGCCTCATGTAACCAACTCCAGTGTCGGTCACTCCGGTGTGGGAAAGTGACCGCCACCGCAGATGTTCAAGCTGCTGTAACTGCCGCACACCTGCATCGGTAAGACCGGTGCCGCGCAAGTTCAGCGATTCAAGTTCGCGTGACGTTCCTATAAGGGACGGGAGAAGCGGCGCGCGAGGCGCTGGAAACTCGACGTCGCCACGGTCTTTCGCCTGTACGCCGGGCTCTACCGCCAGGTCCGCGCGCCGATTCTCAAGCGTCACCAGCCGCGGGATCGCGCGCTGCGCGAGGTCGAAGCCTGTCGCACGGTGGCGCTGGGGTCGAACATGGCTGAAGACAACGAGGGCAACTGGATCCTGCTTGGCGCCGACGGATCCCGTCTGCCGCGTGTTTTGGGTCGACATTCGTCCAACCCAAAGAGCAGGGCTGGCGAGAATTGGCCTCGAGACTATGAAACGGATGGGCACGAGGTACTGTTTGGATATCGGACGATTCCGCAAACTCCCCCCTAATTGCCTTAGGAGCCCTGACAAAACCGCTTGCGCGACACGGTGCTAGCTAATTTCGCCGCTTTGGCCGGGATCCACAATCACGTTTTGCCAGGGCTCCTCAATTTCCACCGACGACAAATGTCCATTGCAATTCAGATTCCGTCTATGTTGCGCCACGAATGCGGTGGCGTGACAGAGCTTTCCCTATCAGCGTCGACCGTGCGCGAAGCTCTGGATGAACTTGAGCGGAGCCACCCATCGCTTTACCGTAGCGTCTGCGACGAGACCGGCGCAGTGCGCCGTCACGTGCATTTGTTCGTGGAATCTTCGCTCCTCTGCGGTCCGGAAGGCCTCGATACCGTATTGGCGCCGGGGGATGTGCTGACGATCATGCCCGCAGTTTCCGGAGGTTGAACATGCCAGAACGCGTCATTCTTTGTATTGGGACCAAGAAGGGCTTGTTTGTCGCGGAGGGAGCGAAGGCTCGGCGCCGTTTCGACCTGCGCGGCCCCTTTGGACCGGGCGTGTCCGTCTGTGCGGCGCTGATCGACGTGGGTCGCACGTCGCGTCTCTATGCTTCGAGCTGCAACGCCTTCTTTGGCATGAAGGTTTTGAGATCGACCAATTTGGGAAAGACGTTCAAGGAGACCAAATCGGCACCAGCCTTCCCCAAACAGGACGGGCGTGCCTTGGCCAACATCTGGTCACTGGAAGCGGGGAGCGACAAACAAGATCTCTGGTGCGGCGTAGAGCCTGCGGCGTTGTTCCGCAGCAGTGACGGCGGCGACTCCTGGGACCTAATTCGGAGTATCAGCAACCACGACCACGCTCGCCAATGGCAGCCCGGCAACGGCGGACTCTGCATGCACACGATTCTCCGGGACGAAAGCCGCGTGCACCTGGGTATTTCGACCGGCGGTCACTATCTAAGCGAGGATGGTGGCCAGACCTTCACAGCGTCCAACCAGGGAGTCGGTGCCGGCTTCGTGCCCAATCCCTATCCCGAGTTCGGCCAGTGTGTACACAAGATGGCACGTCACCCGAACGCTCCCGGCCGCTTGTATATGCAGAATCACGGCGGGTGGGAAGACCGGCCGGGCATCGGCGTGTTGCGCAGCGACGATTATGGTCACTCGTGGCGATCGATCGCCGACGGGCTTCCGTCCGACTTTGGCTTTCCGATTGTCGTGCACCCGCACGACCCTGATACGGTTTATGTCGTGCCGCTCGAGCCCATGACTCGCACCTGCCCTGGCGGCAAGCCCGCAGTGTGGCGCAGCGAGAACGGGGGTGGAAAGTGGAAACGCCTCGCCAACGGGCTGCCAAGGAAAGAGTCCTACTTCACGGTTCTCCGCGACGCGATGGATATTGACGACTTTCGTTCGCCCGCGATCTTCTTCGGCACTACGACCGGACAGCTTTGGATCGGGCGAGACGGCGGAGAGCAGTGGGACTGCCTGTTCGATTCGCTCCCACCCATCAACTGCGTAAGGGTCGCCGTGGTCTGAAGCACGTGCAGCAGCGGGGGCCGAGTTTACCACGAGTGGCTGACGACGAGGTCTAGCTGTTCCAGGTGTCCGAAAGCCTTGAGACACATCAGCTCCAAGTCCGTGACGGCGGGACTCCTAAGGTTTACGCGTCTCACATTCGCCACGAAATCTATCTCGAACCAGACTTTCAGGATGGCATGGTGAAAGGACGGTGCCACGACCGTTTTTCGGTTCTGTTCCTCATGCGAAAACCCCGGCGTTTTTGGGAATTTCAGGGACCGCCCGGAACGGTTCTGCCAAACAAAACACGGTCCTTTCACCATGCCACTTTCAGGATCATGTCAAGAATCTACGAATGATTGTACCCGTTCTGCGGCCTCCTGGTGAAGAGAAAGACCGCCGCCCGCGCCGAATTTGTCAGGCGGCGTGGGGTGGATGGCAGAGTAGATGTAGGTGTGACAAGCTCGTCGGGTCACGCTGAGCGACATTGGTTCACTGGCCGGTTGATTTCGCCAGGTTGGCGTCCAGCCACGTCCGCAGATCGTCCAGCGTGTGAAAAGCAAGCAAGGCCTCGCTCAACACCTCGATCTCCGGATACGATAGGCGGCGAACCCGCGCCTCAACGTCTTCCGGCAGCGGGCCGCAAACACGTCTCAGTATTTTCAACAGAATACTCACACCACCTTCAGCCTTGCCTTCAGCCTTGCCTTCAGCCTTGGCCAGTCGCTCTACAGACGTGATATATGGCATGTGTGTTTGCTCCTCGAATTGCGCCAGTCCGCGCGAAACCGCTGTTCCCAGTCAGCTCGCAGATGCATCATCCAGTCGATCAGGCGAAACAGTTCCCGCACCTGCTCTGCATTATACCCCGCACCGTACAGATTGCGCACCAATTGCCACTTGGCGCGGAAACGGCCCTCCGGATCACCGGCCGTCCGCAACGCCGCGATCTGGGCACGCGCACCTCCACCGGCAGAGAGTGATCCTCCACCCACTCCCGGTCCAATTTGTCGACCAGCTTACAGATCGGAAATCTCAAGCGGCTTTCAAAATCGGCCAGCTCAAACCGATCTTCTCGGGGACGCCAATTGACGGTCAAGTCGGCCAGCACCACCACCGTGACGACCCGCTGGTCGAACGTCCAGAACAAGCCGCCGTTGTAACGGGCGATCCGCCGCGCAAACTCAGGCTCCGACGCCGATTGGATTTCGAGGTGCAGGAGAATCCACTGGGGCTGGCCTGAACGCAGAATCACTTTCGCCAGCAAATCCACCCGCTTGTTCCGGCTGCCCGCCTGTCCGAGAATCTGACTCAGCTCCTTGTCGCACCACTCCAGCGGACCACTCCAGTCAATCGCGGCGTGCACGGCCGGGAAGAAGCTTGCCAGGAAGTCGGTCAAATGAAGCCGCAACGCTTCTTTCCAGGGCGCCGGCGTAATCGCTATCCTGCGGGAATATGTCGTCCACTGTGTCCGAGTCCATGTCGATTCCTCTCCGTGCGCTGTGGCCTGATTATGGGGGCCATCCCCTGCAGTAGGCAGTATAACGATCTCGGAACCGGAGGTCGTGGCCTACCTGGCACGCTACGTGAGCCGCGTGGCCATCTCCAATGATCGCTTGATGGCCATCGAAAACGACGAGGTCCTCTTCTGGTACCACGACAAGCGGGACGGCGGCAAGAAGAAGATCGCCCGGCTGCCGGCCCTGGAGTTTATCGACTCCTTCTTGCAGCACGTCCTGCCGCGCGGCAAGCGGCATGTGCGCGACTATGGCTATCTCGCGCGGGGCAATCGCGTCGAAAACCTTCAGCTGCTGGCGAAGCTCTTCGACTTAAATGCGACAGAGGAGGACGCTGAGGAGGTGAAAGGCGGCGAGCGCAGCCCAGAGAAAGACGAGCGGCCCGAGCGGCTCTGTCCCTGCTGCGAAGTAGGGGTGATGGTTTCGGTCCAGAAATTTCCCCGCCCCTCGGTCCACCAGATCATGCAGATGTCGCTCGACCAGCTACGGCAACCAACGCCGCCCTTCATGTGACCGAACAGCGCGATGACACACAAAACCACCCGCCACGATGGCTCCCCACACCGACTCGCGGTGAGGGTCCGCGCGCCACGCAAAATCCGGCCTCACAACAGCACCCCTAGCAGACCGTTTTCACTGCCGTCGGGAGTGGCCACCCGGCGCGTGCACTTCGCCGGCTGCACGCCCAGTCCCCATGAATCCTGGATGAAGCAGATGGCCAGGAATCTGACTGACTGTATCGACGGCTTCCTCAACGGGAAACGCTACCTGCTGATGGACCGCGACGCCAAGTTCTGCGCCGGCTTCCGCGGGATCCTCGATCGCGAGGGTGTCAAAGCTGTGCGACTGCCGCCACGCAGCCCCAATTTGAACTCCCATCTTGAAAGATTTTTCAGAAGTCTCAAAGACGAAGCCCTGCACAGGATGATCTTCTTCGGAGAGGGCAGTCTGGAGCACGCCGTCCGCCAATTCTTGCGGCACTATCACACCGAGCGAAATCATAACGGGCCCGACAACAAGATCATCGAGCCAACTGGCGAAGTGGGCGGTGTCGAAGGCGCGGTCAATTGCCGAGAGCGACTCGGCGGCCTACTTCATTACTACTACCGTGACGCTGCGTGAGCGTGACTTCGTCGCTCTTACTCAATGATGCACGGCCAGAGTGCGCGCCGGCCACACCTTTCTTGTCACTTACGGGTATCTTCACGGAATTCAGGGCGCCCAATCGCTGCGTGCCGACCCAAATCCCGTCGCCTTTTGTTGCCGATAGCTCCTGTTTCGTAGTCCGAAAAGACCGTTTGAATATTTTGACCATACGGGCGATTGCTCGCTGCGAACAGCTGAAGAACTTGAAACTGAATGTCAGGCACATGGACCTGCGCATCGCCGCCAACACTTTGGAGCATGGCGGCACTCTGGTCACACGCAACTTGCGAGATTTTCGAGACGTACCCTCACTCGCAATTGAAGATTGGTCTGCGTAAAACGTCGCACCAGCCCCGCCACCGAAGCCTAGATCCTCTCCGTGCTTCATCTCCCGCCATTGAGCCCCGCGCCGCCTGACAAATTCGGCTCAGGCGGCCGTCTTTCTCTTCACAAGCAGCCCACCGGGCGGGTACAATCACTCGTAGATCTTTGACATGACAACAGCTTCGCGCGGGTGGCGAAAGAAACGATGCTGACCCTACGGGCAAGTGGCCGTGCGGAAAACCGCGAGACACCCAGGGCGTGAGCGATGTGGGTGACAACAGTACGTCAGTTAGTAGCAATGGCACCGCATCTACCACGCTCAGCTGGGCAGGTTCTGTAGTAGGGATCCGATCGCGTATGAAGGAAATGGATGGAATAACTACAGCTACGTGCTGAATTCACCAGCCGCGGCGGCAGATCCACTTGGCTTATGGAAGCAGATAAACGAGACCATTTATGAGGCAGAAGGAGCAGAAGACTCGCTGATGGGATTGGCCTGGGAGATAACCGGCAACAATGCTGACTGGACGTGTATTTGGCCGACGAAAAAGCCAGTTTGGGAAAACTATCCGTGGGCAAGCAAGTGTGAGCGAGCCGATATCAGCAATCTTCTCGGCAAGAACTCAGTTTCATTTGCGATGATGCCCAAAACGACGCCGAGGGATGATTATTTGCATGCCATTCGCCTGCTTATTGCAGGAGATTCGAAAGTCGGGAGAGTGCGGGAATGGACAACTGGACGTGGTGCAGGGAGCCTCATCAAATCTGCCGCGGATCAGGGGAATACACCAATAAGTTGGGCAGTCATCGGTGGTCATTCAGGTGGCGAAGCTGTTCTCGGCAACGAGCAGAGTGGGATGCCGTTTTCACCATTCGATATTCCCGACGCAGACAATTTCAACACGTATGACAACGCAGTTGAACGTCACGGTCCATCGCGTTGTTGGTTCACACGCGACGCTCAAGTGTGGGCGCTCGGTTGCAGCACAAGTGCTTTTGCCAGGGCGTTTGCAGAGCGCGTTTTGCGAGTCGGAGCGACCGCATATGGAACGCACACGTTCGTGAATGGGCGGTGGCGGGGCAGAAATGCGAGCATCTCATTCGTCGGATACCCGGGATGGCATTCGACGCTTGGCGCTGCACTAGCGGTTGACGGTCCATGGGTGTCGCATCCGGGTAGATTGTAGACCAGCCGCGCGGTGTCAGTCATTACTGCAGCCCCAGGGTTGACGTGTTCAACGCTACGTCGCGAGACATACGAGACGAGCTAGTACGGAATGTACACAGTGTAACGCCACACCGGTATGCCTCCAGCGCTAGATGTAGTTCCGCGCGGCACATTATCGGTGATGGAAGACAGATGATATCCTGCTATCGCCACGTGATGGTAGCACATCCCCAAAGCCGCCTAGCGCTGCCAAGTGAGCCACTGGTTGTGCGGCTTCATCTCAGGAGAAAGTCCATGCGGCTAGCCTTCTGCGTTTCCGTCATTGTGACCATGGTCTTACCTCTTGCGTTGATTCCCGCGCATGCCGACGAATCAAAGACCTTTACACAAGCCAAGAGTGTCCAGAAGCAGGCGCCGACAGATTGGGCGCTGCTGCGGTTCTCCGATGATCGAAGAATCCGCAGGGCGACAATCGTCATGATTAAACAGAGAGATCTTTTCGGTTCTGACGGATTTCGACCGAATGGTGAAAACATTGAGATTGTAGATCCAAAGATTCTCAGGAAGATCGAAGCGGTTTTTTTCGGGCCGCCTCTGCGCATGGCGACCGCTGATGACGGCCGCAGCGGTGGGGGGTGGGGAACCTTTTGCTTCGGCCGTTTGGAAATTGAGACGACCGACGGTAGGTTCTTCATCGCCATCAGTTATGTCGGGTTCCATCTCAACTATGACGGCACGAATTACAGTAGTGTTTTTTGGTCTGGGCCCCTGGCCCGGTTGATTGATGACATTTACGCCAGCAGATACAAGAACCATATCACGTACCGAGGTCGCTCACTTGCAGAGCAGCATGCCTCCATCGCGTTAGACACGGGCGGATTTTCCGAAGAACTGAAGTTGTGGCGTAACCCATCCAACGGCAAATGACCACGAACTGGGAAACACGGGCCGGAGTTCCCGTCCGCCACGAGAACTGTAACCTCGACTCCCTTGGAGAGTGACCATGACCACAGATCCTGATAACCCGACAGTCCTTGAGTCATTTCCAAACGATCTTGAAGCTGCCAACGTCGTGGCCGCGCTCAATGCACACGGCGTTGAGGCATCTACGACCGGCGGCTACATAGCCGGCTTCCGCGCCGAAGCGCCAGGCAACGTCAACGTGATCGTCAGACACCGAGATTTGGATCGTGCGAAGCAAGTTCTCGCCGATATCAAGAAGTGGCGAACAGACGTAGACTGGTCGCAGGTGGATGTTGGCGAACCTGACGATGCTTGAACTCGAGGGAACGTGTGGGCCGCGAAAGGCAGGAAGCCTGACGGCGCTGCTTGTTACTGGTTACTGGTTATTTGTTACTGGTTACTGGCTGACTGAGTCTATAGTGCAACGTGTGAGATTCGAAATAACCCGAGATGTGAAGCTGGCACGTAACAAATAACGTAATTGTTTAGCCAAATGGCGGAACGTTAGCGGATGAGTCCGGTTTCCAAGGCGTCTGGTTACTGCTCGTCCACCGCCGGGCATGCCCCGGCGGAGGCATGACTGGCAAGCTACCAAAGAACTTCCCAGGAACCACTTGTCGCTCACGCCGCCGAAGGCGGCGTGAGCGACAAGTTACCGGGGCTCGTGTCTCGGGTGTAGCTGGTCAGTCATGTTCACCCCGGGGACAAGCCCAGGGGAGTCCCCACTCGTTACTGCAATCCGCTAAAGTGTTACCAAATAACAAATAACAAGTAACAAATAACAAATAACCAGCAACCAATGTCTTTTTTGCGGATACCGCCCGCGTAAGTTAGTTCCGAGGGGACAAATGTCGTACTGGCAAGACAAAGTCGTGTTGATCACGGGAGGTGGCGCGGGGCTTGGCCTGCGGCTGGCCACCCATTTTGCCCGCGCCGGGGCACAACTCGTACTGGCCGACGTGAACCAGCAAGCGTTGGACCATGCCAAGGCTGCGCTCCAACAATACTCGATACCGGTCCAGGACGTGGTGACCGACATCACCCATCAGGACAGCGTCGACCGGTTGTTCGATTGCGTGGACGAGCGCTGCGGGCAGCTCCACACACTGGTCAACTGTGCGGGCCGATCCGGCAGGGGTACGGTGCTGGACACCACTCCCGAAACGTTTCAGGCTTTCTTGGACCTGAATTTTTTCGGCACCGTTCGGTGCACTCGGGCGGCCGTGCCGCGGCTACTCAAAACGCACGGTCATCTCGTGAATATCGGGTCTTTGGCCGCCAAGATGGCAGCGAGCTACCTGGGGGCCTATCCGGTCAGCAAGTTTGCCGTGGCGGCTTTCACGCACCAGCTGCGACTGGAACTGGGCCCGCAAGGGCTTCACGTGCTGCTGGTCTGCCCGGGTCCGATCGCTCGCGCAGATGCCGGCCGTCGTTATGGTCAGCAGGCCGCCAACCTGCCGGCTTCAGCCAGCAGACCGGGCGGCGTCCGCATCAAGGGCCTCGATCCCGAATACCTCGCGTCCCAGATCCTGCGCGCCTGCGAGCGGCGGAAACCGGAATTGGTGCTGCCCCGCAAAGCCCGCCTGTTGGCCGCCATTTTGCAACTCTGGCCGTCCTGGGGTGACCGGATCATCACGGCCCGCACACGGTGAATAACTTGAACTAATACTCGTACCGCACCCGGTACGTCACCACCGCTTCACCGTCCTTTTTCACGGTTACGGGAAACACGATGGTGCGGCTGTCACGCTGCTGGTAATCTTGACTCTGGTCCAGCACTTTCCAGCCGGCCCAGCGGTAGAGTTTCTCCAGCACCAGAACCGTGACGTCTTCTTCCTTGTGGTTGCGGAGCTTGATTTCAAACGACTCTTCAATCACGCGGTCTGAGATCTGCTGAAAACCGGCCTGTTTGCGCTGGCCCACGATATCGAATGCATCGCCGATGTAGAGCGTGACTTTCTCATCGCGCGGAGTGTGATCGATGGTGTCTTCGCCGATGAATTCCAGCGACTGGTCGCTGTCCCCTTTGTAGACACGGCATTTGCCGGCGGGCAGGGCGATCCCCAGGTGTTGCGCTGCCCGGTTCTCGAATTCCACCAGCACGTTCACCTTCTTGTTTTCCTCGCGGCCCCATTTTGCATCCCACAGCCGCTGCGATCTCTTGAAGGACACCTTGGCGCCGTCGTACAGATACGTCTTCTTGACCGGTACCTGCTGGGCCGTAATCAATTCGACTTGCTTGATCTGACTGTTGTTGACCTTGGTCGGCTGGGGCAACCTATACAGCCGATACTCACCGAACGCCTCGCTCGGATCCGGCCCTCGCTCGTCGCTCGGCGCCAACTCCGTCATCTGCTTGTAGTACGCCTGCCCGTATCCCCAATTGACCTTGCCGGGATCTTGCCGCGTGGCACCGGCCAGCAGTTTAACTGTCGCGTCGGCGAACTGTGTGCCGGTATTATTCTCGAGTGTCACCCAGCCACTCAGACCGATCTGGTCTTCCGTTTCGTTGAGCACCACGTTGTAGTCCGCTCGCCAGCGAATGGCGTTGGCAATGTAGGAGACTTCCACCAGATGTTTGCCCGCTTTCTCGGCCGCTATCTCCCAGACCAGCGTAGGTCGCGTGAGAAGACCTCCGGGCAGTTCGCTGAACTGGATGCGTTTGATATTCTCACCCCGCTCGACCATGAAGATCGGCCCCTTTGCGGGATCTTCCGCCAGCACCAACTGACGCTCGTCGTAGCTCATCAGCGTCCCTTCGTACATGCGGCCGTCCGAGGTGAACACGGAAATCGGTTTGTCGATGTACTTCTGCAGTAATTTGTTGGCATCCACCAGGTCGAACTCATAATTCTGCTCGACCACCGTGGCCGCCGGATCGGTCAGCGAACGAAAATGGACACTCGTCGCGTCGATCGTGGCAGCCACGTCCAGGAACCGGACCGTGTTGAATCCTTTTCGAAGCTCTTGCTCGAGCTCGCGCCGCTCCTTGACCAGGGCAAAGTTGTTGTTGTAGATCGACAACTGAACTCCCGGCTTTGGCTCGTCGGCGCACGAGACGGTTACCGGCCATTGGCTACAAAGCAATGTGGCCACCAGCAGTTGACAGCAGCCAACCGTTGCCGCTCGAGGGACAAGTAAGAAGCGGTGGCAGTGACGCTTTTGAGAAGTCATGGCTATTACCCTCGCTAGTGCTGAACGACTGCGCGTTGTTTGTGATGCTGTTCACTTACTTCACCTCTCGTGGCCGTTGACCACCACCACACAGGAAAGTCGAAATCCGAATAGCGAAATCCGAAACAAATACAACATCCGAATGTCTCAATGACCAACACGCCGCAGCGAGGAAGCCTGGTTCGTTGCCGACAGCCTACGAATCACCAGTTTCCGTCATTTGTATTTCTGTCATGCGAATTTGTTTCGTATTTGGTGCTTCGGATTTCGGATTTGGATCACACGGGCACCGCGCATTTCATGGAAGAATATTCCAACATCTCGGGCTACCACGTGTACTCCACGGTATAGGTGATTTTCGACTCCCCGTTGGCCGGTAGCTCCACATCGAACCCGATCGTACTGACGTCCAGCATCTTGTATTGGTGGCTCACGTTGGTGAGCGTCACGTTGCGGTTGGGCGTCAGCGATTCTTCGATGCGCACGCGGACCGGCTGATCTTTGTGATTGTGCAGCGTGATTTGCCAATCCTGCTGGTTCCATTTCTCGTTGCCGCGGCGCCGGTTCGCCGTCATCACGCGGGCAGCCTTCACGTCGAACGCATAACCGATACGGACCTTGACCGGTTCGTCCTTGGGGGTATGGTTGAGTTGATCCACTCCGAGAAACTCCACCTCACCCGCCGCGTCGGCCGAATAGACACGCATCGGCCCTTGGGGCAGCGGGATCCCCAGACCCGGACAGGTCTCGGCAGTGTTCTTGAATTCCAGCATGACCCCGACCTGGTCGCCGAAGCTGCTGCGGAAAAGATAGCTCTTCGCGACCGGAATCCGCTCGATCGCCATCAGCTCAAGTTGCTTGGTCTGTGCCTGCCGAAGCGTAGTGGGTTGCTGCAAAGTGTAGAGGTGATATTCCGAGAAAGATTTTTCTTCGACGCCTTTCTTGCCGCGACGCGAGGGGGCCTGTCCAGTTTCGAAAACCTGCTTGCCAACGATATAACCTCGCTGAACGTTCACGTCGCCGGCCATGAGTTTGAGCCGAGCATCTTCATAGGTCGTCCCGCTCTGATTCGTGACGGTCACCCAGCCGAAGAGATTGAGCTCCGTCTGGTCGGGCGACGCGACTGCTCGATAGTCCACCCGCCAGGTCATTCCTTGTGCTTGATAAGCCACTTTCACCAGGTGCTGGCCCCCCTGCTCTGCTCGCACCTTCCAGACCAAGGTCGGCCGAGTCAGCAATCCCGTAGGTAGGCTGGCAAACCGAATGTCCTTGACGTTGTGTGCCCGCGGGATCAGCTGGATACCCTGGTCATTGCTCAGAACGATTTGTGCATCATCGCTCGATAACAGTGTCCCTTCAATAAGACTGCCGTCACGCCCGACGATACTGATCCGCTGGTCGACGTACTTTTGCAGCAACTTACTGGCGCTGACCAGATCAAATTCATAGTTCTGCTCCAGCACCGTCGCGCCGGTAGGTTGCAGTGCTTCGAACTGCACCGACTCAGGAATGATCGTCGCCGCCACATTGGCAAAGCGGACGTCCCCCACTCCTTGTGCCAGTTGCATCGCTCGCCGCTCTTTCACAACCGCAAAATCCTGGTTGTAGACAGTCAGCTCCGTGCCGGGCCCCGTCGGCTCCTCACCGCGCAGCGCTGTCGCAGGCAGCATGCACGACAGTAGCAGGAAGATGGCAGATATGTGTCTCATGGCTCCGTGTATCCCGTGTTTGTCACCATTCCCTCTTACTCTTACTCTCAACGTGCCCCGTGGCCGCCACCAAAGTAGCTCGGGATCGTGCGTGCGAGTATGGCAGGGGACGCAGTGGGACGGGATGCGACATGATGGGACCGGGTCGCATCCTTCACGTACAAACATGCGGGCACCGTGCGCGCATGTTGCACCCCACATCTCCACTCTGCTTTCCCTCGCCGACTACCATCCCACGTATCCTCTATTCCCCACTCTGCAAACCGCATTCGTTCAACTTGAGTCTGTCACCAGATATAACTCACCGTGTAAGACGCACGCCGCTCACTGTTCGGTTCCAACACAAAATCACAATGAAGAGTGCGCAGATCGTGCTGTGTGAACGTGTCACTGGACTGCAAAACGGTCGCCTGCGCGTGATCGGCCAGGCGTCCGACCAGTCGCACATCGGCTGGCTGTTGTTTGTGATTGCGCACCACGAACTCATACGTTTCGATCAGGTGGCGATCGGCTGGCCGCCGCGTCTCGACGACTCGATAGTCGTAGACCACGTCCACCGCGGTCCCCATGCTGATATTGACCTTCTCGTCCTTGGCCGTGTGATCGATCTCGTATCGATTGACGAACTGGGATTCTCCGTCGGCATCGGCGGCCATCACGCTGATCGTCCCTTTGGGAAGCGGCATTCCCAGGTGGTTGTTTTCTCGGTTCTCGATCTGCAGCCGGACTTCGGGGTGCCAGCCATTGCCCGGCGTGGCGCGGCAGAGATACCGTCGGCGAGCGACTACGTCAGCCGCTTTGAGCAGCTGCAACTGCTTGATCTGCCGGTCCTTGATCGTGCTGGGCTGACTCAGCGTGTAGAGTTTGTACTCAAAAAAGTCCTTTTGCATGAAATGCAGGTATTCGAAAGCTTCATCAAAGATGACAACCGAGAATCGCGCTCCTGCATAGAAGGTCGTGCCCTCTGCTTGCCCGCGACCGCGGTGCCCAGGGATCCCGCACGCGATTGACGTCACCGGCGATCAGCTTCAAGCCGGCGTCTTCGTAGGTTGCTCCCGAGCGGTTATCGATGGTCACCCAGCCCTTCAGGTCCAGTCGGGGCTCGGGTGCGTCGGCGTCCGAGAGCACGGCCACGTAGTCGGCCCGCCACACGGCATTGCCGCACAGGTAAGTGAGTGTGGTGTCGTGATCGCCCGGCTTGTCGGTGCGCAAGACCCACACCAGCGTCGGTCGTGTGTGAAGATCTCGCGGGACTTCCGCCACTCGAATCGCCTGCAACTGTTGGCGCCGGATCGTCTGTGCTTGGGGCCGCGGCTGGTCAGCATCGTCCGTCGGCAGAGTGTCCGCAAGCACCAACTGGTCCTGGTCAAAGCTGAGAAGATATCCTTCGATCAACTCTTGTCGTGACTTGCCGATACAGCACACTCGCTGGTTTACTGATCGTCTCAAAATCCCGTCGGCGTTGGCCAGGTCGAACTCAAAGTTCTGCTCCACGACCTTGGTCCCCCATGGATCCGTGTCGCTCACCAGCCGCACGCTCGTGGGATCGATCGAGGCGGCCACATCGGTGAACCGGACCACGTTATCTCCCCGCCGCAGATGCAGCACCTGACGCCGGTCCTTGACCAGCATCAACCCCGATCCGGCACCTCCCGCTGGCTCCTGGCTCGGCCTCGTCACGGGCCCGGCAGCGGACTGCAGCGGTGAATAGAGCGTCGGTTCGGTGTTCTGCGACGCGTTGAAAATGGTCACCTGAATACCACGTCGCAGCACCTCAATCGGCAGCATCTGAGCCTGCAGGCGGCGATCTGGTCCGACTAACAACAGGAGCCCGACTGTCGCGGCCACCAGCAAGCTGGCTGCCACGATGACCCATCGCCACGAAATCTGCCGCCATTGGCCAGCCAGTTTGGCTGCCCGCTCCAATGGCACCGGCTGCTCCTGCTCCGGACGTTCTTGTGCGGGCAGCCGGTCCAGCAGCGTATCCCAGCCCGGATGCCGCGGTCGCCAGAGGCGGCCAGCCTCATCCAGCTGCTGCTGGAGGTCGCGGTGGTCAGGGTGGTCATTGGTCATTGGTCATTGGTCATTGGTCATTGGTTATTGGTCATTGGTCATTGGTCATTGGTCATTGGTCATTGGTCATTGGTTATTGGTGAGTGGTCGCTCATGCCTGTCATCGAACTGGGCCGGCAATCTGCCTCCGCGTGCCCGCCGCCCCGTATCACTCTTACTCATACTCTTACTCTCACGTCCGCATTCGTTCCCGGTCCACAGGCGAACCGTTATCCACAGGCCGGCCACTGATGAGTGATTCAGCCGCCATCCATTTCCACAGCGGACAGTTTCTCACGCAGTTCGGCATACGCTCGCGACAATCGACTCCACACCGTACCGGCGGCGATGCCTAGTTCGTCGGCAATCTGTTGACCACTGGCACCGCGGAAGTGCTTGCGCAAAATCACTTCACGATGCGGCTCGCTCAATTCGGCCACTGCCACCGCCAGTGCCGCGAGGCGTTCAGCCGCCGGATCCAGCCCGCCATCTTGTGGCGGATCGACGACCAAAGGCCCCGGACGCGGGACACCGGCCGACTTGCTGGCCAAGTTACGAGCAATGCGAAACAGCCAACCCGAAAATCGCTCGGGATCTTTGAGTGTGGGGATCTTCTGCCAGGCGATCAGGAGCGTCTCCTGCGCGATTTCTTCCACATCGTCGCCATGGCGCCGCAGCAGCCCTCCCACATATCCGCAGAGCGGTCCGCGCAGCCGTTGGACCAGTATCCCAAACGCTTGGGAGTCTCCCCGCATTGAGGCTCGAACAAGCTGGGCGTCAGTTTGGTTCACATTCGGTTCTTCCGGGACGGCGTCATGCAATAGTCGGCTGAATCGGCCTTGCTATTACTAAGAGGCAAACTCACCCGATTCCATGCACAAAAAAAGGAATTTCTGGCCAACGGTGGATGCTCTGAGTCCCTGCTGCGTAGATTCTCGCACAAATCTCTCGGGAGTCCCCCACGCTTTGGCTACCGTCGCCAAACGGTGGGCGCAGCTGGCCAACGTTTCCCACCCTTCCCCACGGTCTTGGCGAGCCTGGCTCTCCCCCATCCTCTGGAAATCGCCTTGCCGCACAGGTACGTTGGGCGTAGCGAATCGGGCCGCTCATCCGCATTTATACCAGAACCAACTGGGGGGAAATGATGACCTTTCCACCGCATCGCCGTCGCATGGCAGCCAAGCCACTCGCGCAGGGCGAGCAAGTACCTCTTTGCCTGGTCCGGCTTAGCTTGACGCTGCTCGCTCTGAGCCTGGTCCCGCGGATTGCGGCTGCACAGTCGCCCGACCGCGAAGGTCCGGCGAAGCCCAATTTCGTCGTGCTTTTTGCCGATGACTTGGGATATGGCGATCTGGGCTGTTTCGGCCATCCGACGATCTGTACACCAAACCTGGATCGTATGGCGGCCGAAGGAATCAAGCTGACTCAGTTCTATTCAGCCGCACCGGTCTGCACACCGAGTCGAGCCGCCTTGATGACCGGACGACTGCCTCAGCGGAGCGGGATGTGCAGTGACACGCGCCGGGTCCTCTTCCCCGATTCCCAAGGCGGGCTTCCCGATCAGGAAATCACCATAGCCGAAGTGCTCCAGCAACAGGGGTACACCACAGCTTGCATTGGCAAATGGCACTTAGGTCACCTCCCTCAGTACCTGCCGACCAGCAACGGATTCGATAGTTACCTGGGGATTCCGTATTCCAACGACATGGATCGCGTGGCGGAATCGCCCACAGGGATGTTGGCGTTTCAAGAGCCAAAGAGCGATTATTGGAACGTTCCACTGATGCGCAACGAAACGATCCTTCAGCGGCCAGCCGACCAGACAACGATTACGAAACGGTACACGCAAGAGGCCGTCGAGTTCATTACCCAGAACAAGGAGCGGCCGTTCTTCCTGTACCTGCCTTACACCATGCCGCATGTCCCCCTGTTTCGCTCCGCGGATTTCTCGAACAAGAGCCTGCGCGGTTTGTTTGGGGACGTCGTGGAGGAGATCGACTGGAGCGTCGGACAGGTACTCGACACACTCCGCTCGCTCAGCTTGGACGGCAGCACGCTGGTGTTCTTCACCAGCGACAACGGGCCATGGTTGACCTTTGGCGAACAAGGCGGATCGGCAGGTCTTTTGCGGGGCGGCAAAGGGAGCACTTGGGAAGGGGGCATGCGGGAACCAACTCTCGCCTGGTGGCCCGGTCACATCGCGCCCCACAGCGTCAGCGCGGCCCTGGCCAGTACGATGGATATCTTCGCCACTGTACATAGCTTGCTGAAGCTGGATTTACCCGGCGATCGCGTGCTGGACAGCTACGATCTCACGCCGATCCTGCTGGGTCAAAGCCGGAGCAACAGAGGCCCGCGCAACCGGCAGCTACTGTTCTTCTACCGCGGATACCGATTGATGGCGGTGCGCCGTGGCCCCTGGAAGCTCCACTTCATCACCCAGGCGGGCTACGGCGAACAGCCCAAGAAGCACGATCCACCCCTGCTGTTCCAACTGGAGCACGACCCCTCGGAAAAGTATGACGTGGCCCAGCAGCATCCGGATATCATCCAGCAGATCCTCGAGGATGTGGCCACCCATCGCCGCCATCTGGAGCCAGCCCCCTCGCAACTGGAACTCTAGCGGCAACCGGGCCCCTTCAGCCAGCTGCCTGCCCGTTGCCAGAGCGGCTGAAATGTGGCACGATAGAAGCGAAATATTGGTCATTGGTTACTTGTTACTTGTTATTTGTTATTGATGCGTAGCTGACTGCACATCGTGCGGCGTCCCAGCTCCGACGGACCCCAAAATCTAACAAGTAACAAGTAACAAGTAACCAATGACCAATGACCAATGACCAATGACGCCCCCGGGGCAGACCTTTGTGATACTAAGATCATTCTTCGCTAATTAAGAGAGAGTGCGTCCCATGTCCGCGTTCCCAGAAGTTGCCAAGATCCGCTACGAGGGTCCCGATTCCAAGAATCCGCTCGCCTTTCGCTGGTACAACGAAGAGGAATTGGTGGAGGGCAAGACGATGAAGGACCACATGCGGTTCAGCGTCGTCTACTGGCATACGTTCCGCGGTACCGGCTCCGACCCGTTCGGCCCCGGAACCATGCTGCGTCCGTGGGATGACGGAACGGAAACGGTGAAGAACGCGATCAACCGAGCGCGGGTGGCTTTCGAGTTCATCGAGAAGCTCGGTGCGCCGTTCTATGCGTTTCATGATCGGGACGTAGCCCCCGAGGGAACGTCGCTCTCGGAAACGAACAAGAATCTGGACGCGGTGGTTGAGGTGCTCAAGGAAGAGCAGGAACGAACCGGGATCCAACTGCTGTGGGGGACCGCGAATCTGTTCAGTAACCCCCGCTTCATGCACGGCGCTTCGACCAGCTGCAACGCCGATGCCTTTGCCTACGCCGCTGCGCAGGTCAAGAAGTGCCTCGAAGTCACCAAGGAACTGGGGGGCGACTAATTACGTTTTCTGGGGCGGCCGTGAAGGTTACCAGAACCTGTACAACACCGACATGCGGCGGGAAATGGACCACATGGCGACTTTCATGCACATGGCGGTCGATTATGCCAAGGAAATCGGCTTTACCGGACAGTTCCTCATCGAACCGAAGCCGAAAGAGCCAACCAAGCACCAGTACGACTCGGATGCGGCCGCCTGCATCAACTACCTGCGGGCCTACGATCTGCTGGACTCCTTCAAGCTGAATATCGAAACAAACCACGCGACCCTGGCCGGGCACACCATGATGCACGAACTGGAGTATGCCGGCATGCAAGGTGCTCTGGGCTCCATTGATGCGAACACCGGGGACCTGCTGCTGGGCTGGGACACCGACCAGTTTCCCACCGATTACTACCTGACCACTCAGTGCATGCTCGTCATCTTGAAATACGCCGGACTGGCTCCCGGCGGTGTGAACTTCGATGCCAAGGTGCGGCGCGAGAGCTTCGAACCGATCGACCTGTTTCACGCGCACGTCGGCGGTATGGATGCGTTCGCGAAAGGCCTCAAGATCGCTGCCGCGATCCGCGCTGACGGCCAGCTCGGCGGACTGCTCAAAGAACGCTACGCCAGCTGGGATAGTGGTATTGGAGCGGAAATCGAACGCGGCGCCGCCAACTTCAAGACGCTCGAACAATACCTGCTGGCCAAGGGGGACATCGCGCCCAACAAGAGCGGTCGCCAGGAGATGCTCGAGAACCTGATCAACCGCTATATGTAATTGCCTGGCGATGGAAATGAGGTGGCCAGCCCGGTGCCCGTTTGCTCGGTGCCCGCAGGGCCGCGCGCCGGGAGGGAGCGTTCCCCTGGAAAGCCCGCCGGTCAACGGTACGCGGCTCGAATCGCCACCAGAAACAACGCGCAGATCGACAACAAATCGAAAATCTAGTGGTACCGTCGCCGGAGATCTCGCGCCGGAGGACATGACGATGTATTCTCAGAAGTCCGTGGCGGGGCGTCCACGCTGGTTTTTTTTATCCTTCCTCGCGGGCATCTTAGCCACCTGTGCTGCGGCGATCCCGATCAGGTTGATCGCTGCCGAAGATGGGCGATTACGGGTCGAGACAAGTGGTGAGAAAGCGGGAATCACCTTCCTGAGCTGGGATACGGAAACCGGACAGCGCATTGAGACGAATCTGCTGCGCACCGGCCAGGCTGCGACGCTCAAAGTCTGCCGCGACGGAATCTGGACGGCAGCTACCGAACTGCCGACCGAGCTGGTCGCGGGACCAGCAAAAACTCGAACCTATCGACTGGCGGTCGCCGCGGACACGGAGCTTGTGTGGACGATTTCCGCCACCACCGACCGGATGGCGATGACGTTGTCGTGCTCGGGGCCGCGGAAAGAGCGGGTGGAAGGTGTGCAGATCCTCGTGCCTTTCGATCCCCAAGTCACGCCCACGACGGTTCTTCCCAGCGATTGGAGTGATGATGGCGTGTTGCGTCTGCCGGCTGTGATCAGCGCGCCGATTTCGGCCAGCTGTTGCTGGCCGATTCGCAGGGGCGCCGCCTGAGCGCTCGCCTGGAAGGTAGCCGGAGCAACAAGTCCGTGGACTTGATCGTGGAACTGCCCTTTGCCGGGCCAGGGAATGCCGGGCCGGGGAAAACGAGTCGGGAATCGTCTGCCAGTTGACTCTGACGCCTTTGCGTCTACCACCCCCGCCCGGGCTGCACGATCTCGCGCGGTGGGAAAAGGCGCGGCGCGGTTGGTTCGGGGCCATTCAGCCGAGCGCTCAGTGGGGTGAGCAAAACCGGCCGTTCAGCGCTCCGGCGGGGATCCTGGGAAACAACGTGATCAGCGATCCGGCCAGTTGCTCCCTGTGGTTCTACGCCGACCAGGCGTGGTGGACGCCGCAAATTACACCGGATATCTCCACAGCCATGCTGGTGCGGCGGAGCATCGATTGGTGGCTGACCCAACGTGTGCGGGAAACGGGAGAAGTTGTCTGCTACTGGGACTTCGGCAACTTCCTGGACGCCAATGCCGGGCCGCTGATCGCGGCCTGGGATTATGTCGAGGCGAGCGAAGACCTGGCATGGCTGCAGCGGCGTATTGAGCGGCTGGAATTCATCGCCGAATTTCTGGCACGCCGCGACACGGATGGCGATGGCCTGGTGGAGGCGGTGCAGAGTGGCAATCAAGGAACGCTGCAGCAGCCCGGCCGATCCTGCGCCTGGTGGGACGCGCTCAACTGCGGTCACAAGGATGGCTACACGAATGCCCTGATCTATCGCGCTTGGCGCTGCTTGGCGGACCTGGAAACGCGGTTGGGCCGCCACGATCAGGCGGCTCACTATCACGATCTGGCAGACCGCCTGAAAAACGCCTATGCCCAGACGCTCTTCAATCCAGCCACGGGCTGGCTCGCCTGGTGGCGAAGCGAAGACGGAGAACTGCACGACTACGCCACACCAGTCGTGAATGGGTTGGCCATCGAATACGGACTCGTGACACCCGAGCAGGGTCGAGCCATACTCGACCGGCTGTGGGCCAAGATCGAGGAAGTGGGCTTCCAACGGTTCGACCTGGGCATTCCTCCGATGCTCGTTCCCGTGCGTCGCAGCGACTACTTGCAGCCGGATGCTATCGGCATCCCGCAACGGGAAGACGGAACGGACACCGTGGGGCACTATATGAATGGCGGCATCACGGCCGGGCAAACGTTGCATTTTCTGGCCGCCCATTACGTGGTGGGCCGTCCCGAGCGAGCCGATCGAGTGCTCGACGCGATGCTCGCACGACAAGCTGAAGGGAAATTTCAAAACGGCGTGCAGGACGCTGCCGGACGAGGCATCGACTGGACCGATTGGAACGGCAACGCGACCGGCTACGAAGGCTACCTGGCCGACAGCTTTCGCTTCCTCCAGGCCGTGCTGCTGCGCGAGCCTGCTTTGCGCGCCGCTACTATCGGCCACTCAAGCGACCAACGGAAGACTAGCACCTCCGTCCGCCGCGATTTGCCGCGATACCCCCCGCCCCATTTCCAGGGGCAAGAATTGGATCAAGCTGTTGCCTCAGGATCCACCTCGTGGACCGATCCTGGCGTGCGGAGACGGGAGCGTGAAACAGCAAGGCAGCCACCCATTTCCCCCATCTTGCCGCAGAAACGGGGAGCCTCCCCGTTTCTGCTCTTGTGACGCGGCGCGGAGTTCTTCTATACTCCCACGTCTTGCTGCGCTACCCCCCACACTTTCGGGGATCGCTCGGCCGGGATCGAGGCAGCCTGGAGCCGGTTCGACCCGCACTGACACCACGGGCGCCGCGTCGGCAAGGGAGGAGACCCACACAGTACCCACCGATAGGCAGGGAGGCAGATCGTGATGGCGAAGAGACTGACAGGTTTGGTGGCCGTGCTGCTATGTGTCCAGCAGTTACCGGCGCAGACATCACCGACTCAGGTGGCGCCGCCGGCGGCACAGCCGGCGGAAACCTCCGGTGCCGAGGACAGCAGCTGGCGAGCGCCGGACGTGGGACGCCAGCGGGCGGTAGCGAGTCTCTCTTCCGACGCTCCGTCGTTGGATGCTCATCAAGTGAAACCTGCCACGGCGGCGGTGCCGGTCCGCAGCGGTGGCAAGGACATGCTTCCCAACGACCAGGGGCAGGTGTGGCAGCAGTACGACATCAGCGTGTACACGTCCAAGATCCAAGGCGTGGCCAATCCGGAGCAGGCCATTATCGATTGGATTTTGCGCGAGACGGGGACGGAAGTCTGGTTTACGCAACCGTTAGGCTTATTGAGTGCCGACCACAATACGCTGAGTGTTTACCACACTCCCGAGATGCAGCGGATTGTGGCCGACGTGGTGGGTCGATTCATTCATGGCACGCAAGATCCGCACGTGTTGGGTGTGCGGCTGGTGGCGGTCAATAGCCCCAACTGGCGGACCAACTTCCTACACCGCCTGCGTCCCATCGCGGTGCAATCGCCAGGTATCGACGCGTGGCTTGTCGCGCGCGAGGACGCGGCTCTGATGCTGGCCGAGCTGCGGCGACGCAGCGATTATCAGGAGCGGACCATCGCCAACCTGGTCTTCTATAACGGCCAATCGCAGACCGTCGCTCAGTTACGTCCTCGCAACTATATCCGCTCGTATCGTACGCGCACCCAGGAGACTGCCTGGATGGGATACGATGTGGAGCGTGCTCAGTTGCAGGAAGGGTATTCACTGCAGATCTCCCCGTTACTGTCACAGGACGAACGGACCATCGACGCGGTGCTCAAGTGCAACATCGATCAGGTCGAGAAACTGGTGTCGGTCGGGATCGATCTACCCGGGTTCAATGGGCAGATGCAGCGAGCTGAAATTCAAGTCCCACAGATGGCGAGTTGGCGGTTGCATGAGCGATTTCGTTGGCCCGCCAACCAGATCCTGCTACTGAGCTGCGGCGTCGTCGCATCCGCGGGGCCCGATCGTCCCAACATGATGGGCCTTCCCATTCCGAATTTATTTGCCGGCGCCGGACGTGCGGATGCTCTACTGTTCCTGGAGAGCCTGGGGAAGGCGAGCCAGGCGTTGTTGACGGGCCAAACCACGACGGTGGGTGGTCAGGTCATCAACCCCGGAGCCCGCTACTAGCCCGGGCGGCGGCAGATCCGTGGCGAAACCGGTCAGAATGGTTGGCAAGCAGGCTGCTGACAGCCCGCTGTCGGTCACCTCGACTTTCGCTGCACCGATCTCTACAATATGCGGCTCTTAGAGGCACGCTCTCGCGTAGGGTCGTGTTCCTTCGGGCAGCCGCCGACACCGTATCGAACGTAACCTCCGCATGTCCACATTCACGCAGCGCCGCGTCGTCATTACTGGTCTTGGTTTGATCAGTCCGTTGGGCAACACGCCCGATGCGTTCTGGAGTGCGCTGACCGCTGGCCAGTCTGGAATTCGCGCCCTGGAGCAGCTACCGGGCCAACTGCTCGCCATGCCCTGGGCCGCTGAAGCACGCGACTTTACGGGCGATATCGCGGATTTCGGACCGCTGGAAAAGGAGCAGACACGGTCCATTCGCAAGGGCATCAAGGTGATGTGCCGCGAAATCCAGATGGGTGTCGCAGCGGCTCAGCGGGCGCTGATGGATGCCGGTCTCAAACCGGGCGGCTACGATGTGGATCGAACGGGAGTGGTGTTCGGCAGCGACTACATTCTTTCCGGCCCGGATGAGTTTGTGGATGCGATGGTCAATTGTCGCGACGCCAACAAGCGGTTCGACTACGACCGCTGGGCGGAACAGGGAATTCCCCGGATCACGCCGCTGTGGCTGCTGAAATATCTGCCGAACATGCCCGCCAGTCATATTGCGATTTACAATGATTTGCGAGGTCCCAGCAACTCGCTGACGATGCGTGAAGCTTCGGCCAACTCCGCCATCGGGGAAGCCAGCCAGCTCATTGCGCGGGGCAGCGCCGACACGATCATCGCCGGCGCTACGGGCACGCGCGTACATCCATTGCGGACGCTGCACGTGGTCTTGCAGGAAGAGATTGCCACCGGCGGGGACGATCCGAGCAAGGTCTGCCGACCGTTCGACAAGCATCGAGCCGGCATGGTTTTGGGTGAGGGAGCCGGCGCCGTGATTCTGGAGTCGCTCGATTCAGCGGTGGCACGCGGCGCACGCATCCTGGCGGAAGTCATCGGCTCAGGCTCCTCGGCGGTCATGACTAAAGATGGTGTGGGAAATCTGCGCGCGGCGACCCAGATCGCCTTGAAACAGACGCTGCGCAGTGCTCGACTCGATCCAGGTGCAGTGGGGCACGTGCATGCTCACGGCATCTCGACGAGTCGATCGGACGCCGAAGAAGCCCTGGCCATCGACGAGCTGTTTGGGGCACGCCGCACGCCGGTTCCGGTAACAGCGGTCAAGAGCTATCTCGGCAACGCGGGTGCGGCATGCGGCGTGATCGAGTTGATTGCGAGTGTCCTGGCAATGCAACATGACAAACTGTTTCCCGTCCTCAACTACGAAACGCCCGACCCGGCATGCCCGATCGCGGTAGTCTCCTCTTGGGATGTCTCGCCGGGTAACACGTTCGTGAGCGTCAACGTGACACCTTTGGGCCAGGCCAGCGCCTTGGCAGTGGGACGCTACGAGGCCAATCAGCGACCACCGGCAGAGCTGGTGGATTAGCTCGGATTTACGTGGCAGTCTGCCGCGGTGAGGAGGGCCCGGTTCGGCACATGGCTACCGGCGGACGTGTCGCGGCTCACGCGTGAGGGCCCGGGTGTTTTCTCCCCTTCCTGAGGAGTTTGCCGGAAGAAATCCGCTCCCACCCGTGCGGCGAACGGTCCGCCGTTGGGCGGCCAGCGGCGGGCAAATCAGACCCGCTTGTCACCGCCCCTCACGCACGGAAGTAGCTGTGAGAAAACAGATTAGGTGTGCTTTGGCGATCCCGGCGCAGGCTCGCCGCCGGGGCGGAATCCGGTCCACGAGTCCGCACGTACGTCCCCATTCGGCTCGCTTGACACCTCTGGGTAATGGCTGTATTCTAGCGGGATTAAAATCACACTAAGTTGTGATTTTAGAAGGTGTTCGAGCGATTTTCAGTCGCTGCATCCGCTCCAGCGGGAGTGGGTTGTTTTTTTGTCGCGCCGCGCGTGGGACCGATGGGCATGGCCGAGTTGGCGTTGCAAGGCGTGTCCAAGATCTACTCGAACCACGTGGCCGCTGTCCAGGACCTGAATCTCACGATTCGAGATCAAGAGCTGGTCGTGCTGGTAGGGCCGAGTGGTTGTGGCAAGACAACAACCCTACGGCTGATTGCTGGCCTGGACGATCTCAGCAACGGTGTGATTCGTTTCGATGGCCGGTTGGTCAACCCTGTCCTGCCCCGGAACCGAAACGTCGCGATGGTGTTTCAACACAGCGTGTTGTATCCGCACTTGTCGGCATACAACAACATCGCGTTTGGTCTGCGGATGCGGCATGGTGGAAACTGGATTCGGAAGTGGTGGACGCGGATAAGACATCCGATGCGGGAGCCGACCTCGCTGTCGAGGCAGGCGATAGCCGAGGAAGTCCTTCGTGCTGCTCGGATCCTGGGCATCGATCACCTACTCGACCGCATGCCACGCGAACTGTCGGGTGGTGAGCGACAACGGGTAGCTTTGGGAAGAGCCATCGTCCGCCGACCGGCGGCGTTTTTGTTGGATGAACCGTTATCGAGCATAGACCCTCAGTTGCGCACGGAGATGCGACGAGACCTGAAGCGATTACATCGCCGACTGGGCGCGACGATGGTGTACGTCACGCACGACCAGGCGGAAGCGTTGGCGTTGGGTGATCGAATCGCGGTGATGCATCAGGGGCGGCTACAACAGGTTGGCACGCCCCGCGAGGTGTACGAGAGGCCTGCGAACTTGTGCGTAGCGCGGTTCGTGGGGGAACCGACGATGAATATCGTGCAGGGCCACCTTCGAAGCGATAGTCATGGGCTTTGTTTTTTGGGAAGCGGTCTATCGGTACCATTGCCGACAGCTGCGAGAGAGAGATGGGATGGAAACAGCTTGGCCAATGTGGGGAGCCGGGCGGTGGTATTGGGTATTCGCCCCGAACATGTGTCCGTGGCGGCAGTCGACACGGGGCCGCAAGACGGGATCCGCGCAGAGGCCTCCCGCGGCTGCCGGTGGGACTCACCGGTGGCAACGAGCTGGTGCGGCCAGGGTCGTGTCGTGGAAATGGAATGGTTCGGAGCAACGTTAGTGGCCATGGTGGCTATGACCAGGCGAGCCGACGGAGGTGATGTCGACGCGAGCAGTGGTGTCGACACGTGCAGTCGTATGAACGAGGCATCGGGAGAGCGCCGCTCAACGCATGGGCCAGCGAGCCCACCGGTATGGGCAGTATCGCTCTCGGGATCCCGAACAGTGGAAGTTGGTGCACAAGTTGCCGTATACATGGACACAACTCAAACCCATATGTTTGACGCCTGCACGAGCCAGAGCTTGCTGCGGGTGAGAAAGTCGTCCGGAGAATCCACGGATCTTCCAGGGCTGGACCGCGAACCATAAAGACGGAAATCAAGACCAAACATGAATCCAAACGAGTTGCTGCGAATCGTCGACTCGCTTCACCGCGACAAGAACATTGACCCGGAGATCGTTTTCCAGGCCATCGAAGCGGCGCTGGTGACCGCGGCCAAGCGCCAGTACGGCGAGGAGTCGGATATCGTCGTCCGCATCACGCGCGAAAACGGTGCCATCGATGCCAGCTGTAACGGCGAAGCACTCGATCCGGAAGAGATGATCGGCCGCATCGGGGCTCAGACCGCCAAACAGGTCATCATCCAGAAGATTCGCGAAGCCGAACGCGATTCGCTGATCGACGAGTATGTGGAACAGATCGGCCAGATGGTCTCCGGCGTGATTCAACGCTGCGAAGGAGGCGCAGCCACCGTCTCGCTGGGAAGTCTCGAGGCGATTCTGCCGCGCAGCGAACAGATCCCGGGCGAGTCGCATCACCCCAACGAACGGATTCGAGCGGTCATTTTCGAGGTCAAGCCGCAAGGGAGCCGCGTCAAAGTCGTGCTCAGCCGCACGCGCCCGCAGTTGGTACAACGGCTTGTTCGAACAGGAGATTCCGGAAATCGCGGAGGGCGTCATCTCGGTCAATGCCATGGCCCGCGAACCCGGTTATCGCAGCAAGGTGGCGGTCAGCAGCAGCGACCAGCGAGTCGATTGCGTGGGAGCCTGCGTCGGCGTGCGCGGCAATCGCATCAAGAACATCGTCGACGAACTGGCGGGCGAACGGATCGATATCGTCCGCTGGAATGACGATCCGGAAGTCCTGATCCCCAACGCCCTGCAGCCGGCCGAAGTCGATCAGGTGCTGCTGTGCGACATGATCGGCCGGGCCATCGTGCTGGTCCGCGAGGACCAGCTGTCGCTGGCCATCGGCCGCCGCGGCCAGAACGTGCGGCTGGCCAGCAAGCTGTGCGGCTGGGACATCGAGATCATGACCGCCGATGAGCTGGAGGAGCAGATCGAACGGGCGGTGGGCGGGTTCAGTGCGCTGGAGGGCGTGAACGAAGAGCTGGCGCAAGCCCTGGTGGAACAGGGCTATTTGTCTTACGATGATCTGTCGGTGATCGAACCGGACGCGCTGATGGAAATGGGCGGGCTGACGGCCGAACAGGTCGACCGGATCGTGGAGCAGGCCGAGCAGCGGGCGGAAGAGGCCGAGCAGGCGGCAGCGGCCGAACGGCGTCGCCAGCGAACGCAGCAACAGGAACAGGTCAGCGACCCGGGACCGCCGGCGGAATCGGCTGGCACGGGCGACGAGCACCGACGAGAGCACCGACGACGAACACCGACGAGAACACCGACGAGAACACCGCGTCTGAGCAAGTCGCGTCACCAGCCGATGTCGAGGCGGTCGAGGCGGACTGGTCGCCGGAGGCCGAGGCGAACGAGAACGTCGAGCAGGCAGACGAGCGTGGAGTCGATGGAGGCGGATGACTCGCCGAGCGAGCCGGCAGCGGAAGGCGACTCGGACGAGCGGGCGACCTCCTGACCGCGGCGACCCCACCGGTTCCGACTGGCAACTGGCATGTGTCGTGGGCCTCGCAGCAGTACGAGCGGGCGGGCGGCATGCGACGGTGTACCCGCGCGGGGAATGGCGGATGACGGCGCGTGGCGGCATGGCGATCGCTCCGCTCGCGTGCCACCGCGGTGGACGGTCGTGCCTGGGGCACCATCGCGCCGATGCGGTAGGTGCCTTTGACGTGGAGATCGCGGGCCGCTTGGCGGCCCGAACAATCGTTCCCAAAGGTTGCCGGGAACGCCGCATAACATAGGAGAACGCGGAAATGATTTGACTTGGTCGCAACCGGACGTTCGAGCGATATAATCAACTGGCAGTATCGCTCGACTATTACAGGAGGGCGCACGTGCCCATTCGTATTTACGCGTTAGCCAAAGAGCTGGAGATGGACAGCAAGGAGCTGGTGGATGTCTGCACGAGAGCGGGCATTCCCGGGAAAGGTTCTGCGCTGGCCAGCCTCAACGACGACGAAGTGACCAAGGTGACAGGCATTTCTCCGCGGCCCGACGCCGCCTGCCGGCGGGACCACGGCAGCAGCCGCGCAGGTCGGTCGGGCAAGTTCCGCAATCAAGGTAGGGCGCAGCGGGTTGCGCGGGCGTAGCGCGTCCTCGCCGGGCAGTCCGGGCACGGCATCCGACGGTCCCATCACGCGCGAAGACTACATTGGCCCGACCGGGTACGGCGGCAAGATCAGAGTCATCGATGCGCGATCGAGAAAGCCGCGTCCGCAGGAAACGCCGCTGCCGAGCCGGAGGAGCCGCAGGAGTTGGAGCAGCTGGAGGAGGAAACGGCACCGGCGCGCTCCGGCCGAGTCGGCGGTCGAGCGAGCCGGTCGCGACCGACTCCCGCGCCCCCGGTCTCTCCGCCACCGTTGGCCGACGATGGTGCGTCCCGAGAGCGACATGCTGCGTCCGCTGGAATCCCGCGAGCCGGGATCCATCAAGGTGATTGGCGCTCCGAAGGCACGCAAGAAGCCGGATCGCGAGCGGAAGCCGAAGCGGCGTGCCCCGGTCATCAACGTGTCCCCTGCTCCGATGCCGGAGGTCCGGCAGCCGGCTCAGACCGCCAAGGCGGACGAGCCCAAGACGCAGAAGCCGGAGATTCGTTTACCCAAAGATGCGATGACGGTCCGCAAAGGTCAGCGACGTCCTCCGCTGGAACATCTGACCGACAAGAAAGCCAAGAAGGACACCAAGCGCCGCGTCGGCGAGGCAGCCGCCGGTCGACGAAGAAGAGTCGGTCGAGGTATCGAAACGCGGGCGGAAGGTCGTGAAACCGGCGCGGTCAGGAGGCCGGCTTGGCCGGCATGGCCAGCGCGCGAGCTGATCGCAAGGCTCGCCGGGCCACGCGGAAAGCGAAAGACGGCTTCACGGCGGACCGCAGCGAGCAAGACGCTCCCGCCCCCCGTAAACGCCGGACGCTGGTCCATCGAGGGACCAACACCGCGGCACCTCGAAAAGGAAAAGTAGCCCTGGAACTCCCCTGCACCGTCCGTAGTTTCTCCGAAGCGGCTGGCGTCAGTGCCATGCAGGTCCAAAAGACGCTCATGGGCATGGGCGTCATGTTGACCATCAATTCCATCGATCGACGCCGAGTATGTGGAAATGCTCGCCACCGAGTTGGGAGTCGATCTGGAGTTCAAGCAGCACGAGACGCTCGAAAACGCTCTGATCAGTTCCATTCAGGCGCATCGAGGACGATCCGGATCAGCTCGAGCCGCGGGCCCCGGTCGTCACCTTCCTGGGCCATGTCGACCACGGCAAGACGTCGTTGCTCGACTACCTCATCGGCATCAATGTGGTGTCCGGCGAAGCGGGCGGAATCACGCAGCACATTCGGGCCTACCGGATCAAGAAGGACGGCCGGCCGATCGCCTTCGTCGATACGCCCGGCCACGAAGCGTTCACCGAAATGCGTGCCCGCGGTGCGAACGTGACCGATATCGCCGTGCTGGTCATCGCCGCCGACGACGGCATCATGCCGCAGACCGAGGAAGCGATCAGCCACGCCAAGGCCGCCGGAGTGCCGATCGTCGTGGCGTTGAACAAGATCGATCTGCCCGGTGCCGATGCGAATCGCGTGATGACGCAGATGACCGAACACAACCTGATGCCGAGCCAATGGGGTGGCGACGTCGAAGTGGTGCCGACCAGTGCGATCACCGGTCGAGGGAATGGACGAGCTGCTGGAGACGATCCTGACGATCGCCGATCTGAACGAGTATCGAGCCAACCCGCACCGCGACGCCGTCGGCACCTGCCTGGAAGCCGAGCAGGAAGGTGGACGCGGCGTGATCGCCAAGCTGATCGTCAAGAACGGCACGCTGCACGTCGGCGACGTCGTTCTGTGCGGTGCCACCCACGGCCGCGTCAAGGCCATGTACGACACGCTCCGGCCCAACGTACGCGTGAAAACGGCTGGCCCGTCCACGCCGGTCAACATCACCGGCCTCGATATCGCACCCGCCGCGGGCGATTCGTTCTACGTGCTGCAGGATATCGCCCAGGCCCGCGAGATCGCCGCCCAACGCGAGAGCCAGTCGCGTCAGAAATCGCTCTCGACCACCACCATCAAGATCTCGTTCGAGGAATTCCAACGGCGTCTGGCGGAAGGCCGGCTTCGGGCAGCGCGAACGCAAGTGGTGACCCTCAACCTGATCATTCGAGCCGACGTGCGCGGTTCGATCGAAGCGATCCAGAAGGAACTGGGCAAGCTCGAACATCCGGAAGTGCAGATCAAGATCCTGCAGGCGTCGGTCGGCGGCATCACCGTGGCCGACGTGACCCTGGCTTACGCCTCCGAGGCCGTGATCATCGGCTTCAACGTGATTCCCGACGAAGCGGCCCGATCGCTGGCCGACGAGCGGCACGTCGAGATCCGCCGTTACGACATCATCTACAAGGTGACCGACGATATCCGGGCGATGCTGGAAGGCAAACTCAAGCCGGAAGAACGGATCATCGAACTCGGCCAGGCACTGGTCAAACAGGTCTTCAGCATCAGCCGCGTGGGAGCGATCGCCGGTTGTTACGTGGTGCGCGGCACGATCGAACGTGGTTGTCGCATCCGCGTCAATCGCGACGGTCGGACGATCGGCGACTATGCCCTGGATTCGCTGCGACGCGAGAAGGACGACGTCAAGGAAGTGACGCGCGGCATGGAGTGCGGTATCAAGCTGTCCGGCTTCAACGACGTGAAGCAGGACGACGTCCTGGAAGCCTACAAGATCGAGGAAGTGGCCCGAACGCTGTAGAATCTGCCAGGCATGCCCGGCAACTGATGCTCAACTCGGCGCGTGACGCCTCGCCAGTCCATCATCAGCTAAAGCCAATCGATGACATCCCGACGAGTACTGAAAGCAGCCGAGGCAATTCGAGAAGTGGTCAGCATGGCCATCTTGACCGAATTGCGCGATCCGCGGATCAGCGATGTCACGGTGACGTTCGTCGAAGTCTCGCCCGACATGCGGCATGCCAAGGTCCACGTGTCGATCATGGGCGACGAGGCAAAACAGCAGCTGGCCGTGCGGGGATTGCAGAACGCCGCCGGTTTCCTGCAACAGAAGATCGCGCGACGCATCGATACCCGGTACACGCCCCGGCTCCGTTTCGTGCTCGACCCAGGCGTCAAGCACGCGATGGAAGTCAGCCGCATTCTCAGCGAAGTGCTGCCGCGCGACGACGCTGGCGAGCGACGAGCCGGAGGAAGAAATCGAAGCGGATCAGCTCGACGCCGAAGACGCTCCGGAGGAGGACGTGGCCACGGACGATTGGGAGAAGCCTCCCGAGGCAAGCTGAAAGCTCGCACGCATCTTGAAACCAGCCCTCAACCGCGGAGACAACATCGCACCCCAGGCTGTCACACCGAGACCTCACAGCGTGGCAGCCGCCCACATTCACCAGAGAGCATTCCCCACCTGCTCCGGAAACGTGGTCCTGGCCGGCGCAGCAAGGCGGCGGCTCCTACGCCCCCAACATAACGTTATGTCCCCAGACAAGAGAGAGGTTCGAATCGCCGTATGAGTGCCTCTAACCGCGCATCGAAACTGACGAAAGCCCACAAGGTGCTGAAGAAGCACTATAAGCCGCACACGGTGGCAGATCGGCCCGTGCTCGAACATCTGCTCTATGCGTGCTGCCTGGAATTTGCACCGCACGAAGTGGCGGATGAAGCCTTCGCCAATTTGCAGCAGGCTTACTACGACTGGAACGAAGTTCGCGTAACGACCGTCTCGGAACTGGGCGAAGTCATGGTCGGATTGCCCAAATCGTCGGAAGCCGCCTCCCGACTCAAACGCTGCCTGCAGTCGGTCTTTGAATGCTTCTACTCCTTCGATCTGGAACATCTGAAAAAGGAAAACATCGGCAAAGCGGTCAAGCAGTTGGAGAAGCTCGACGGGATCTCTCCTTTCGCCATCGCGATTGTCACTCAAAATGGCCTCGGCGGCCACGCGATTGCAGTCAGCGATGATGCCCTGGAAACGCTGAGAATCCTGGGAGTTGTCAGCGACGAGGAGGCGAAAGAAAAACGGGTCCCCGGGTTGGAACGGGCCATCGCCAAGAACAAGGGCGTGGAATTCGGATCGCTCCTGCATCAACTCGGTGTCGACTACGGCGCCGCACCGTTCTCACCCCGCGTGCGATCTGTCATGCTCGAGATCGCTCCCGATGCCAAGGAACGGTTTCCCAAACGTGGCAGCCGGAAGGATGGCGATGATGGGGGCGCGACGGAGACCCCTGCCGCGGATGAGAAGTGAAAGCCCCGGGGGGGGATCCGGCTCCAAGGGGTCCCCCCCGACCAAGAAGACGCTCAAGAAGAAGACCGCCAGCAGGAAGCCGACAGGGGAACCCAAGCGAAAGACCGGTTCCAAGCGACTCACCAAGAAGAAACCGCGGTGAAGGCGCACCGACACGCCCCCCCGATGGATAAACAGCCGTACTCCTCACGCTGCCAAGGGTGAATCGCCGCCAAGACGACTGATTCTCTCCGCACCGGGACCGGGTGACGCCCTCCGCTGGACCATCGTTCGGCCCGGCACTGATTGCCCTCCCGGGTGCTAATTGGCGTGGTCCTCCGCCACTCGCCGGCGACCGAATGCTGCTATGTACCCCCTCGCTACGGCCCCGGTGAACCACGCGAGAATACAATCGTCAAGGCCCTCTTGGTTGCTACGGATCTGGCGAGAGTTGTCCCCGCATGGGCTCCGCCGTCTCATCGTTACTGGCCCAACCAGAGCCTGTAACGTAGCATGATGCGAGGTGCGCCCGCGGACCTTGAGAGCAGCATGGAGGGGTCAGCGTGGCGCGGACAGGAGTCGCCACCGCCCGACGGCCACTCGAGTGGTGCGTCGGACGCGGTGAGTTGAAATCAAGATGCCGGGCAGCCGAAGCGAGCGAGAACGGCACAACCGTCAGAGAATCCGAGCTGCCGCACGGTGACGGCCGGGGGGCGGTCCCGGCGAAGAGGGGGCGAGCAAGTTGGGGCAGTGTTGTCATACTACGGTAGCAGGGAGAGATGTCATGGGTGATCACTCGACGAAACAACTCGACCAGCCATGTCGCGCGGAGAGAAGGCCAGGTGGCGCTGGCCGTCGCCGCGGAAGCAGTCTCGGGGCAGCACGAAGCGTGCGCCGAAACCTGGTCCACGCGGCTTTCGCGTCGCTCCTATGCGGCAGTCTCTGGCTGCTCCAGGTGCACGCGCCTGCGGGCACAATTACCGGAAGATCCACCTCGCATCCTCCGGGCGGACGAAACGCTCACGGAGCAGCAGAACGACCATGTCGAGGCCGTGACGCGGTTCGCGCACGGCGCGTGCTGCTGCAACGCGGGTTGCAGTTGGACGGTGCTCAGCAGCGGCAACAATTCGGAGCCGCTCTGCAGCAGTTCCAACGCGCCTGGTGGTTTGAACACGACCTGGTCTCCATCCTCGAGGACATCGTGCCGTTGGCATTCCAACTGGATCGCAAGTTGGAGGCAACGCGTTACTTAATCATTGCGGCCCAACAGCAGGAGCTTCCGGTTGAGCTGTTGGAACAGGTCGCCGCACAGCTGGCGGACTTGAATGAATTCGACCTGGAGCAGGCGCAGTCGGCCCTCCAGCTGTATCAGAAAGTGAGACTGCTGCAAGGCGATTCGGTGGACTTGATCACGCAATTTGAGATCGGCCGGTTGTCGTTGGCCGTGGGCGAACTCGAGCCGGCGGCCGAGGCGTTTGCTGCGGTCCAGCAAGTGCTGGAAGATCCCGGACATCCGAGTATCTCCGCAGCCGGGCGTGACCAGTTACTCCAGCACCCCGAGGTTACTTATGCGCTGCTGGGCGAGTGCTATGTGCGAACCAAGAGACTGGATGCGGCGGAAGCAGCCTTTCGAACAGCCGATAAGGCGAAACCCAATGCGGCCACGCTGGGGTACCGGCTGGCACTGGTTGAACATGAGCGTGGCCACCGGGAGACAGCCCTACAACACCTGGACCAGTATTTCGCGGCCAAGACCACCGCTGCTGGCCTGGCTCCCTACGTATTGCTGCAGGAACTCATCGATGGAACGCAGGCCGCTCCGCAACAGCAACTGTCCCCGTCAAACCCATCGCGAAGCGCCGAGCAGGATGGCGAGAATGGCGGCTCAGACCCGCCGCCCAGTAGCGCCCTGGTCGAGAAGCTGACGCAGCTGGCCCAAGCGGATCCCAACAACCCGTTGCTGGGCTATTTCCTGGCCGATGCCTTGCAGCGTACCGAGCAGTGGGAGGCAGCCGTATCCCTCTACAAGAAGTTGCTGGAGCAGAAGCCCGCCGCGGAAGGATATCGCGGGCTGGTCGAGATCTATCGGAGCCAGAAACAACTCGAACCGCTCCTGTATCAGTTAGGGGAAGTCGTCTGGAAGACCGGATCGCTCGATCCACTCGACTCCAGCGTCGAGGCTATTCTGGCGGATCAAGCCGTACTCGAGGAACTCACCCAGCTCGCACGCCAGCTAACCGCAGACCCCGGTCAGCCGCCTCCGCATGGTATCCTGATGGCAATCGCGCTGTTACAGGGGCAAGCTGAGCACGCGGAACTTGCCATGGAATTCTTGCAGGCCGGACTGAGGCAACCGGGACCTGCCGCCGGCCAATGTGTCGTAAGTCTGGCCTTTCAGATGCTTCGAGCGGACCGGCCGCAGCAGGCGGCAGAGTTATTCCAGCGGATTCTGGATGAGAAGTTGCTCCCTGATAAAATGGCGGAAGTGAGTTTCTACCTCGCCGGGGCTTGGACTCTGGCCAAAGACATGGAGAAGGCCCTCGAAGCCGCCCGCCAGGCGTGCCGACTGGAACCCAGCTCACCCCGGATGCTGTCGCGTGAACCTTGGGTGCTATATCAAGCCAAACGCTTGGACGAGGCCAAGACCAAGTACGTGGAGATCCTCGACCGCTTCGACTCGGATTACGCATCACCTGAAAACCGCGAAGTGCTGCGAGACATCCGGCTGGTCCTGTCCGCCATCAATGTCGAGTTACGAGACCTGAATGCGGCCGAAGGTTGGTTGCAGCAGGTACTCGATGAATTCCCAGAAGATATTAGTGCATTCAACGACCTGGGGTACCTCTGGTGCGACCAGGGCAAGCATCTCCAGCGCTCTCTGCAGATGACGCGACGGGCCGTGGAAGCCGAACCGGACAACATTGCCTACCGCGATAGTCTCGGCTGGGCAATGTTCCGCTTGGGACAATTCCAGGCAGCGGTAGGGGAGCTGGAAAAAGCCGCCCAGGGCGATAAAGTGGATGGCGTCATCATGGAGCACCTGGGCGATGCGTACGCCAAACTGGATCAGCCGACCAAAGCGCTGGAGGCGTGGCAAAAAGCCGCCCAGGCCTTTCAGAATCAAGGAGATAACGAGCGTTACCAGGCAATGGAAGCGAAGATCAAGGACAACACACCCCATTGAATCGATTTCACAACCGTGCGGCGCGAGCTGATGAATGATGGTTCCTGACCGAGCTTCTCAAGCCTCAAGCCTTACGACGCGACAACGGGCACATGATACGGACTCAGTAACCAGACAAAAGGTGAAATAGCGATGGCTGGCCATTCACATTGGGCGGGGATCAAACACAAGAAAGCGCTGATCGATAACAAACGCGGGAAGTTATGGAGCAAACTCTCGAAGGGCATTATCGTCGCCGCGAAAATCGGTGGCGGAGATCCGGATTTGAATATCCGTCTGCGCACGGCGATCCTGGACGCGAAGGCGGTCAGCATGCCGAAGGAGAACATCGAGCGTGCGATCAAGAAAGGGACCGGGGAGCTGGAGGGAGGCAATTTCGAGGAGGTGTTGTACGAAGGTTATGCGGTGGCCGGCGTGGCTGTGCTATGTGACATTATGACCGACAACCGCAACCGCACGGCACCCGAGATCCGCAAGCTCTTCGAAGTCTGTGGTGGAAAGCTGGGGAGCACAAACTGCGTGGCCTGGATGTTCGACCGGAAAGGCCTGTTCGTCATTCCCGCGCAAGGTCTCGAAGAAGACAGGCTGATGGAGGTGGTGTTGGAAGCGGGTGCGGACGACGTGAAGAGAAGTGGCGACAACTACGAAGTGACCTGTGATCCCGAAAAGTACTCCAGCGTGTCCGAGGCGCTGGCCCAAGCCAGCATTCCCGTGCAAGCCAAGGAGATTACACGGATCCCCCAAAACACGGTGGCACTCGGTGTGGAAGACGCGCGGAAAGTGCTGAAGCTGCTCGAGTCACTTGACGACCACGACGATGTTCAGAGTGTCGCCGCCAATTTCGATGTGACGGATGAAATCCTGGCCGAAATCGAGGCCGGCCACTGAGCGGTGGTCAATCCCTACGAGAGTCCAGCCGCGATGCCGGCGGGCCAACGCTTTCGCGTGCCCTTGAGCAGTGCGCGGCGGCAACCGAGTCACCGCTTCCTCCGTGCAACGCTCTGCAGCCCCAACCGAGTCACCGCTTCCTCCGTGCAACGCTCTGCAGCCCCAACCGAGTCACCGCTTCCTCCGTGCAACGCTCTGCAGCCCCAACCGAGTCACCGCTTCCTCGGTGCAACGCTCTGCAGCCCCAACGGGGCGCGCTATGCCAGCCCAGGCCGAAGTGAGGTCGCCGCAGGCGACCGAACGCCGGCCTGGGGAAACGAACGACAACACCCGTCGGTCGAGCCCCAGACGTGCCATCAAGCCGGCACGTCATCGAGACCGAAACACGCCCGCGAATCGCTTCGAGCGTTGATACAGGGCAAGAAGCGACGCGCGCTGCCAGCCGCATACCGGTGTGCCGGCGCTCACCGCGACGGTGGTGGACGCCACAAAGTGACACGTGGCGAGCTTGGCACCCCGACCCTCACGCGGCGCGTCGATCAGCTCTTCTCCGTCACTTCTTGCTGGCCTTCTTATCCTTCTTCTCGCCGCCGTGATTGATCTTTTCCCAGTAGCGGTCGAAGGCGCCTTTTTCCTGAAAAGCGGGACTGTTGTCGAGATCGTGGCACTCGAGGCACTTCTTTTCGGCGTCTTTCAATTCGAGGACCTGTTGTTGGCGCAACGCCTGCATCTCGTCTTCTTCCATTTCAATGTCGCCGTTCTCCGCCGCCGTGTGCTCGGCTCCCGGTCCGTGGCAGTTCTCGCAACCGACGTTGATCAGCTCGGGCGTTTTCTCGAGACTCCAAAATCCCGACACGTAAGGGTAGTATTTTTGCGGATTCCAACCGACCACATGGCAGCTGATACACTCCGGGTCATAGTTGCGTGGAATCTTGCTGCGCTTGGGGGGATCTTGTAGCGTGGCGTAGGCATGCGCGTGCCGCTCTCCGTGTTCCTGGGCTCCTTCCTTCCAGATCTTGTATTCGTCTTCATGGCAGTCTTCGCAGGCCTTGGAGCCAATAAACTTGCCGCCTCCGGGGAGCGGCTGTGGCCGGACGCCCAGTCCTTCGAAGCCGGCTTCCTTGAGCTGATCCTGGTATTGTCGCAGCACCTGCAACATCGGTTCCGAATCGGGGAATCGCGCGTCGAGCGGGATGCGTTGATAGCGCAACGGAGTGGTGGGATCGTCAAAGAGCGCCACGACCCCGGCATACATGCCTTTCGTTCCCGTGTCCACGAGCTGGCAGTCCGTACCTTCGATGGTGTCAGGTTGCCGCATCGGTTCACCCGCACCACCGGTGGTGATGACCACTTTAAACTGCGGGAACTTCTGCCCCAACGCTATAGATTCCTCCGTCGTGGCATGGGCAATCAACACATAAAGATCGCAGCGTGCCATCTGTAGCTTCGGCCAGACTTCCCTGATCCCCTCTTCCGCGGGCCGCAGCTTGATCTCGCTATTTTGCACCAGCTTCTGATTGCGCTCGCCAAGAATGGCAGTGATACCGATTTTTTTGCCTCCCTGCTCCAGCACGAGATACGGGGAAGTAGAAGTAAACGACGGATCATCCATGACACACACATTGGCAGCCACGAACGGGTTGGGATCGATTCCGGAATTCAAGATCATGCCTACCAGCTCAATTGCCGGCAGCCGCAGGTCATCAGGCCCCAGGGCAATGGCCCGGTAACCCATGTCCCGCAGACCATTAATCGTAAACTGAAACTTGATTTCGGCCTGGCGTCCAAAGCGTCGCACCTGGTTACCCGCATCAATCGGAATCACCGGCCATCCTTTTTCCGTGAGCTGTTTGAGCAGCGTGCTGCGTCGCACCAAGCCTCCATTTTGGTTTTCCAGACCGGAACAGCCGCAAGGTTCCATATATCCGAACTGACGCCCGGTAATCACCAGGGCCACGCGAGGCTTGGGCCAGCCCACAAACAGGGGCTCGCGAACAGGCTGAGTTGTTCCACTTGGTTGGTTTGTGTCATTGGTCGGTGCACGATTGGTCGCCGATCCCTGTGGCGCAGTCTGCTCACGAGTCGGTCCCGCGACCGGAGCCATGTCGGGGGGGACATCGATCGAGGCTGGCGCACCGAGGGGTGTGAGCGACGTGTCGTCGCTGCCCGTCTCGCTGCCCCCGTCGGGATCCGCCAGGTTGTCCACGACACTTTCGGCGCTCGTCAGAGTCGCCCGACCAGACGGGTCAGCGGCCGCACCGCTGGCCGAATGGATCTCGTCGGCTCCTCGATCCACGACCCCATTTGACGCGGACGTCCGGCTCGCCGAAACATCGTCCACGATCGTTGCCGGGTCGCCCCCCCCGTGTGAGGAAGCCTCGGCCTCCGAAACCGCTGCCGAACTGCCGGTCGCCTGTTGCGCCGACGATCCGTCGGGTTGTGAACAACCGCTGAGTACAACGGCAAGAAAGAGGATGGCCATGATCACCCGAGATGCATCCTGCAAAGCTGCTCCGTACCATTTCATACAATGGACTCCGTGCTTGATCTTCCGAGGTAGGGGTGGGTCTGAGGGTGCGACGGCCTCGCATTCGCTCGAACACCGAACACAGCCGAGTAACCGATCGGCAGTCGCCCCACCGCTCAGCGGTGGGCTCGGCTAGGCCGTTCCCATAATTACCGGCCAGGGCCACCGAACGAAAGCTCACTCGACCAAGAATTTCACATCGAACGGCACTTGTTTGGTCTGTGGATGTGTGGTCTCCAGGACAATGCGACCGTATTTCACCAGGCTTGAGCCGAAACGGTTAATCGGCGGCAGACCGGCGGGAATCTCAATCGTTAACTCATATCTCAGGGTCTTACCGCCATTCAGCTCGTGGGGTGGACCGATGTCGACACGGAAATACCCTTCCGGTTCGATCTTACCTACGGAGAAATTCGTGTCACGCCGGTGCGCCCCTTTGACATACATCTGCAAGACCGCTTTGCCCGACTGGCCCTTCTTCAAGGCGCCAAATCGGATCAGGTTCTTTCGCGGCTCAAATTGCGGTGAGGACGCAATAATAATGTCACTCTCAACCTGGCCCAGGATCGGCACATGGACCGTCGCCTCTTTGTCGATCTGGGCTCTGATCCGAATTGTCTGGTTTATCGGCCCCAGGGGCAACCCAGGTTTCAGCGTCAACTTCCCCAACAGGCCACAACTTGCCCCTTTCTCCTTCTCTACCTCTTCCTTGGGGAGCGGTTCAAACTCGACCGCGAATTTGTCAGCCACTTCGGCGTCCTCGAATTCGGCCTCCTCAATGTCGATCTTCTCACCGCGGAATCCATAGAGTCGAAACTCGGTTTCTGTTCCGGTATTGGATGACACCTGTCCTGCCACGATTTCCTCGGGTAGCACGCGGATCGTCTCGGTGACCAGCCCATGCAGGCTCAATTGCATCAACTCGTGCCCAGGGGCGTTGGTAATGAGATCGACGGTCTGGCGAAAATCCGTACTCGACGCCAGTGTTTGCCCCTTCCACTCGACCGTGATTTCGGCGATCTCGCCCGGCGCGAATCCATCGCTATTCACGGCACTGACCGTACATTTGCAGGTCGTGTGCCCCGCCCTGATGGTCAGCTTCTGGTCGCCAACGTTCTTGATGCGGAAAACGTGTTTCCTCTTCGAGGATCTTTCCATCGTGCCAAAGTCGTAGTCCGCACCGTCGAGCACTTCGATAGCTGGCCCGGAGACATTCGTTCCGGTGTCATTGGGCCCGGGTTGGTCGTGTCCTTTTTCGTGCCTATCGGCCTGCTCCTGCTGTCTGGCCAGGGCGTCATACTGTGCGGGAAAAAATAGTTCGTACTTCCCATACATCTCGACGGCCGTGACACCGAATCCGACCACCAGACCGATTGCGGTCGCCCCCACCAAGACCTGCCACGTCTTCATCAAAGGTCCCTCTCATGTCGGCATGCCCACGCGTCTTGGGGACACTCCGGCCAAAATTGAAATCCGCTTGGATAATCGTTGCTCGCCAACCCGAACGTGAAATCGTGCCTTGAAATTGTGCTCTGAGGTATCGCTCAGCGGCGGGGAAAATGGGTCAGACTGCCAGCCATCGCCCCACGGCAGGAAAATCACGTCCCAACGCCCAGGCACGATCGCGTCCCCCCCTGCTCTGCCTCCTCGGCCGAGGAATCAGAAGCGGGCCTGGGTCGCAGCCGTACACGGCAGGCGGTGCCTGTCGAGCGATGATATACTCCGCCGCCGAGCAATTGCTGGAACCCGCCGGGCTCGCCGGCCCACAGCGTGCGACCCCGGGGTGGCCCTACCCCGGTACTGCCAACCGTGCAAAACCACTACCGAGACATAGAAATATTAGTGTTGTCTGGCTCTACGAATATCCTGCATTCTTTGTTCGGCTGAGGCACCTGCGCCCGCCGCCTTACCCCCCCCCTGAATAACTAACGCATCGCCGCCCGCCAACTGCTGGTGCTTGAGCTTGAGTTCCTCGTGCGGCAACCGCTCATCCAGCCCAGTGGCCTCGTCCGCCTCACGCTGGGCGTTGGCAATGTCGCCCGCCAGGAAAAAGTCCCACGCCAGCTGCGCATGCAGGATGTTGCTATTGGGATATAGCCTGACAGACTCGGTATGCGCTTCGATAGCGCGTGGCAGCAGATCTTGCCGACCGGACGACACGGCCATGTTCACCCACCAGTTACCACAGACGCGATAGAGCCGACTCGAATGGCAATCCCGCTTTAACAGAGCGTCGATCACCTGTTCGAATTCCAACAGACGCGATTCGGACGGGTCGGCAATCCACTGCCGGCAGAGCAGTTCCGCCATCATTTCGTACGGGTCAGCCCACCAGCGATCGGCGGCTGCCGCCGCCAAGCATTTTTCCGATGACGCCTCCAGGCTCCTGGTCTCACGTGCCTGGGCGTAAAGTGCACGAGCCGCCAGTACCGGTTGATACATGGTCAGGTAGCAGAGCAATACCAGCAACAACGCTCCCGCCATGGCAGCGGCGATCACCCCTCTGGCGACAAACGGTCCGAACTTCGTCCGCGGCAGCTCCTTTTCGCCCGTTTCCGCCACGTTGAGGGCCAGAGCCAATAGAACCCACAGTACCTCCGCCACGCCCGGAAACCCGATTCCGCCGGCTGCCAACAAGTTGATGAGCAGCGTGGCCGCCGCGATCAACAGCGGTCCGCAAGAGAGCGTCCCGCCCGTCACCCACGGATGGACAAACCAGAGCGTTGCGGCGGCCACAGGAAGCGTGACCCACAACACTGCCAGACTGGGTCCCATGCCCCCCGCCCAACCTGCTGGAAAGGCGAGCAGGACTCCGATACCGACCCCGGCGTAGACCGGCAGGAACTGGCGCTGCTCCCGGTCCGCGAGGGAAGGCCCTTTATTGTGAGGTCCAACGTGAAGCTGGTCGGGCTTGTTCGTGAGACCTCGTCGGAGCTGCCCGAGGACGACCACGCCGGTCAAGATGAAGACCACGAGTGCGGGCAGGCCAGCCGTGGCCCCCACTTCGAGCAGGAAATTATGCGGATCGGCCACCTCCTCACTGGCTTCCGGCAGTTTGTACTGTGTGTAGTACTCCTTGAAATTCCCCGGCCCACAGCCCAGCCACGGGTGATCGGCCATCATCGATACGCTCGCTCGCCAGTACTGGGTCCGGTAGAGCAAGGACTTGGAAGCTTCCGTGAGGATCTGGCGATCGAGGCCGCCGAGGGCGACGAATGATCCCGCGATCAGCACGAGCCCCGCTCCAGCCGCGGCGATCCGGCGCCCATGACGCCACGACAGGACCGTGACCTTGGTCAGTGCCAGCAGACACAACCCAGCCGCAACCGCCAGGTACGCCGCTCGACTCTTGGTCAATAGCAGGCAACCGGCAATCATCAGCACCAACAGTGCGATACCCGCCGCCGCAAACCACCGCTGGGCAAAAACACGTTGCAGCGGGACGGCGAGACCGGCCAGCAAGACGAGGCACGGCGCGAGGAAGCCTGCCAGCGAGTTGGTGAGGGCAAAGGGGCCAATCGGCTCGACGCTCGCCACACGATTCTCCAAATGAGCCCGCTGGGGGGACCCCGGCGGCAAATACTCCCCCTCCCGACGCAGCATCTGATCTGGGTTCTTGGCAAAATCAGCCCGCAATTTCGGATTGCTGTAACCGACTTGATAGAATCCGAGCGCTGCGAGTCCTGCGGCCAATGCCAACACAACGCTGCAGACGGCCCGCTGCTGAACGCCACTGCGAGCCAGTTGCCGGACGGCGAAAAACAGCCCCCCAAACGACACCCAGAGCCAGAGTGCATTGAGCGTCCATCGCGCGTGGCCGGCCCGCAACATCACGATCGCGCTGACGCTGTGCAGGAGCAAAAACAACAACAGCACACCCCCGGCCGGCCCGATGTGACAGATCGGTCGCGTCGCCCACAAGCACCGCGCCAGCCACGCCGGAGCAAGCAGCAGCCACCCCATGATCAGCACCACGTGCGTGCTCTCCGAGACCGCCCCCTCGCAGGCAACCAGTGGGGTGGCGACAATCAGCGCCACGGCAATGGCGATCAGAATACCCTGTGATCGCTCAAACCACGGCTCCGATATCCGTCGCGCCGGGTCGCTTGCCGCCGCGGCGGCAGGTCGCGTCGCTTTTCGCGCTGTTCTCTTCACGAATTCAACTTTCGCCGAGCCGTCGATTCCAGGATCGCGATCAGGCACAGAATGGACACAATCATCAGCACAATCACCAGCGCGCCAAACAAGTCAACACGGTTCAACAGCAGAGCCCCCAATCCGCACGTGGCAGTCGTCAAATAAATCGTCAATACCGCCTGCCCCTTCGTAAGGCCCAGGTCGACCAGTCGGTGCGAAAAGTGATTCTTATCAGCTTCGAACGGGCTGCGCCCTTCACGCAGCCGAATCCAGATGACCGTCGTCATGTCATAGAGTGGCACGGCCATCACACACAGTGGTGCCAGTACCGCGTGCTGATGGGTCCCTTGATAACCGGTGAAGGTGGCCAACAACGTGGCCACCGCAATGCAGAATCCAACAAAATAGCTCCCCGCATCCCCCATGAAGATCCGCGCCGGGGGCCGATTGTGAAACAGAAAACCCACGAGCGAGCCGACCAGCACAAGCAGAAAACCTGCCACAAAAATCTGCGGCTGACGTGTTTGTGGATCCAGCGTCAACAGTAACACCGCCGCCAACATCCCCGCCGCAATCGCCGCCACGCCAGACGACAAGCCGTCCATGTTGTCCAGCATGTTAAATGAATTGATCAGCCCCACGATCCATAGCACCGATAGCAATCCGGTAATCCAGGGCAGATCAATGAACGCGGTCAGGCGCCAACCCTGCCATGCCACGCAGATCGCCGCCACGGCAAACTGAATCCCCAGACCGCACCTGCCATCCTAGACCGCGGCGGTCGTCCAGCAAACCGACGACCATCAGCACGGTGCCGCCACCCAAGAGCACCCACAGCGCCAGGGACTGGTGCAGCAAGCCGGCGAGATGCGGACGGGCCAAGGCCGGAATGACCAGGTTGGCCACCTCCGCCATGCTGCCGCCCATGGCATCGAGCCACAAAACGACTTGCCCCGCCGCAAAACAAGCCACCACGCCAATCCAAATCGCCACACCGCCCCCCAGGGGAGTCGGCGTGGTGTGCACTTTCCTCGCGCCGGGACGATCCACCAGCTGCCAGCGAATGGCCCACCGCCGCACCAGCCATACGGCTGACCAACAAAGGAAGAAACTGGGGAGCAAAGTACCGCACAACAGCCACGTCAGATTCTCGAGCGTCATTGGTTATTGGTCATTGGTCATTGGTCATTGGTCATTGGTCATTCGTCAGTTGTGGCGCACCCAATCGCCGCCGGTAGTGGTCACGGCAGCGCGTCAAGAATTGATGATAATCCGCCCGCTGGTAATCGGGATAGGTCCACGGTCGCTGCTGCCAGGCACCGGCGTGATAAAATAGGGTATTTTCCGCGAAGATGCCACTCCCCAAGTAGATCCGATGATCCCGATCCTTGGTGGAAGCCAGAATCAGCTTTGCTTCCGTCAAGTAGCCGGGATCCAGATTCACCGGACGCGGCTCCGGCGACGTAGTGCTGCTGAGCGTATTGCTGTTCCCACTGATTCGTCTGCAGTTTGAGCTGCGGCAGGCAAGCCGGATCGACGAGCGTTTCGTAGGCGATGAGTACTTTCTTCAGGTCGGTTCCCATCGTCTTCTCATAGAACCGGGTCTCCTGGAAGGCGAAGGGTTCGCTCTCGAGGGCAATGGGCCCCCATGCCGCCATCGTGCATTGCCTGGCCCAATCAAGTGCCGCGTCATAACGGCTGAAAACGGCCAGGAACAGGACTACAGATTGTGACTCTTGCACGTCGCCCATGCGTCTCTTTCTCTACTCGCCAGCGGTGATGGAGGCGTGGGGCGTGCTCGCCAGGCCGAGGTGATTCCGCGTGCCAGCCCCTCCGCCAACGTGTTCTGCGGCCAGAAATCGATGAACCTACTCCCCGTCACGCTTCGCCTCTTCGCCGTGCCCCCGCCTCACGCTCCGGTGCCATTCAGTACGCCTTGGCGAAGACTACGCGTTGGCGACTGGGCCGACCGGTAAAGATACAGGTCCCAGGCTCCTGTTCACCTTCCAGAGGTAGGCAGCGGACGGTGACTTTCAGCTCCTTCAGAATCTCATCCACGGCGGGATCTTCCACCCAATGGCACATGGCAAAACCGCCGTGAATCTCCGGCTTCTCCGCATTGACGGGTGTGAAAAAGGCCTTGAAGTCATCCAAGCTGTCGATCGGGCACGTGTACTGCTGCCGCATTTGCAGAGCCCGCTGGTAGAGTGCCTGCTGTATATCGTTGAGCGTGTGCGGCAGGGTGGCCAGGAACTCCGCGCGGTCCAGACTCTGTTTCTGCCCGGTATCGCGGCGGCCCACGAAGACGGCGTTCTTGGCGATATCTTTGGGACCGACTTCGAGTCGCAGCGGGACGCCCCGTTTGATATGGTGCCAGTTCTTCTCTCCCCCGCGCATATCCCGATCATCGATCGAGACGCGGACTTTCGCATCGGCAAACTCGATCGCCTTGATTTCCTGTTCCAGCGTTCGGCAGTAATCCAACACGGCCGTGCGTTGTTCGTCATCGCGGTAGATGGGGAGGATCACGGCATGGGTCGGTGCCAGGCGGGGCGGCAGCACGAGCCCATCATCGTCGCTGTGGGTCATCAGCAGCGCCCCGATCAGCCGCGTGGAGACGCCCCAGGACGTCGTCCAGGCATACACTTCCTGGCCGTTCTGGTCCTGAAATTTGATCTCTTGCGCCCGCGCGAAGTTCTGTCCCAGGAAGTGCGAGGTGCCTGCCTGCAGGGCTTTGCGGTCCTGCATCATGGCCTCGATGCTGAGCGTGGTCACCGCCCCCGGAAATCGCTCGCCGGCCGACTTCTCGCCTTTGATCACGGGCATCGCCATGTACTGCTGGGCGAAGTTGGCGTAGAGGTCGAGTATCAAGCGGGTCTCCTGCAACGCTTCCTCCTGTGTGGCATGAGCCGTGTGGCCCTCCTGCCACAGGAACTCAGCTGTCCGTAGGAACATTCGCGTGCGCATTTCCCACCGCACGACATTGGCCCACTGATTGATCAGAATCGGCAGGTCCCGATAGGACTGCACCCAGCGGGCGTACATCGCGCCGACAATCGTCTCGCTGGTCGGCCGCACGATGTAGGGCTCGTCCAACGGCGCCGCCGGAACCAAGCCACCGTCTGGGCCCGCGTTCCAGCCGGTGATGGGTGACCACCGCGCACTCTTTGGCAAACCCCTCCACGTGCTCCGCCTCCTTCTCCAGGAAGCTCATCGGGATAAACAGCGGAAAATAGGCGTTCTGGTGCCCCGTCTCTTTGAACATCCGGTCGAGTGCTTGCTGGATATTTTCCCAGATCGCGTAACCCCACGGCTTGATCACCATGCAGCCGCGCACATCGGAAGGCTGGGCGAGGTCCGCCGCGTCGATCACCTCCTGATACCATTGCGAGTAGTCTTCTTCCCGTGTCGGACTGATGGCAGTGCGAGATTTTCCGGCCATGAAAGCTCCTCGGATGGCGATGCGGGGAAAAAGCGGGGGGACTGGGCGGCATTGTAGGACAAGCCCCGGCGGGCGGGCAATACGGTCCGCCACCACGGCCGTGGCGGCCGGTCGCCACCGTCCGTCACCAGCACCGGCATCAAGGGGTAGGCATTGCCGCCTGGCAGCACTAGAATCGGTGTTTATTCTGAATTTTCCCGCGGGTGGCTCCCTGCCTTGCCCCGCGGCGGAGCAGGGCAGGCCGACGTCGGGGCGTGAGGTACGTTCGGTGCGGGGGAGGAACCCCGCGGATGGCACTCTTCACTGAGTCTTCTCCCCTGTAATATCACGTTTTGTCAGCATCGGCCGACGAGGTTTCCGGACCGCTCGAGCAGCTTTGCTGCGCGGGGGCGGCCACCGGAACGGGTTTGCCGTGACGACGAAACTGACGCCCATGTTTCACGATGAATAGTCAACCGCGAGCGGCCAACTGTACACCACTGATGATTTCGGCAGTGTTTTCAAGGTTGCAGGTTGAGTGGGCATGCTGGGAGCGAAGCACCTCGCCGCAGGCGCGATGCGCCCGGGACCACGACTGCCTTGCAGGCAGGGATATTCAGCAGCAACACTCACTCATGGCGGACGAACGGATTTATCATGGCACGTCGCTTCATCAATCAGTTTGGCGAACACGAGAGTGTGGACCAGGTTTTTCTCGTTTCGGACAAGCAATTGCGGACCAATCGCAACGGCAACCTCTATCTGCAGCTGCGGCTGGCCGATCGCAGCGGCACGGTCACGGCGATGCTCTGGAACGCCAGCGATCAGGTCTATGCCGGTTTTGACAACGGAGATTACGTACGGGTTCAGGGGACGACGCAGTTTTACAACGGCGCGTTACAGATGATCGTGCAGCGGATTGACCGCGCGGATCCCGCGACGGTCGAGGAACCGGACTTCCAGACGCTCGGGTCGGTCGACATCGACCGTCTCTCGGCGCGGCTTGCCGAAATGCTCCGCGGCGTGGACAATTTTCACTTGCGATGCCTGGCCGAGTGCTTTTTGATGGACGAGTCGTTCATGGAGAAGTTCACGCGTGCTCCGGCGGGGGTGAAGAACCACCATGCTTACCACGGAGGTCTGCTTGGAGCACGTTGTCAGCTTGATGGAGCTAACCGCTGTCGTGGCCGCGCGGTACCCTGACTTGGATGCTGAGCTGTTGTTGCTGGGAGCGTTTCTGCACGACATCGGGAAGGTGGACGAATTGACCTACGAACGCGAGCTCGGTTACAGCGACGAAGGGCAATTGGTCGGACATCTGGTGATGGGCGTCGAGCTGCTTCGACAGAAAATCCAGGAGTCACAGACGCTGTGCAGCGAGCCGTTTCCGGCCGAGCTGCAGCTGCTACTGAAGCATTTGATCTTGAGCCACCACGGTGAATACGAGTTCGGCAGTCCGAAGCTGCCGATGATACCGGAAGCGGTGACGCTGCACTACTTGGACAATCTCGACGCCAAACTGCAGATGTTCAGCTCGCTCATCCAGAACGACGCCAACACCGACAGCAACTGGACCCCCTTTCAGCCCAACATAGGTCGCAAACTGTTCAAGGCCACGACTTCCCCCGGTCCTTCTGATGACTCCTGATACGCTGGCCCCCGGCGGGTTGCAGCACCGGCGCGGCAATGGAGTATGGAGAGCCCTGCGGGCAGTCAGCCCCGATCGTCTCACCTTGCGCCGACGGAGTCCGTAACGATGAACTACACGGATCTGGAACTGTTGCTGCTCAAGCACATCCAAGCCGACAACTATCAACCTGTCAAGCCGCGCGTGATCACCAAGCAACTGGGTTTCCCGGAAACGCGGCGTGGGGAGGTGCGGAAAGCCATCAAGCGTCTGGCAAAACGGGGTCTCCTCACCTATGGATCCAACCACCTGGTCCTACCGCAGGCGGCACCGCCGAAATCTTCGAAAGAGATCCTGGGCGTTTTCCAACGTACGGCCGGGGGCTTTGGGTTCGTGAAACTGCGTGCCACGGTCCCGGGTGCTCCGAAGATGCCCGATATCTACATTCCCGCCAGTGGCACCTCTGACGCGGCCTCCGGCGACCTGGTGCGAGTGCGATTGGGAAAAGCTCGCGCGGGCGGCGGGAGACGAGAAGCAGCGAGGCGAGATTGTCGAAGTCGTGGAGCGTGACACGCATCAGTTTGTGGGTACCTACAAGCCGCGTGGCGATGTGCCGTTGGTCCAAGTGGATGGAAAAGTCTTCGCGCAGCCGATTCCGGTGGGTGATCCGGGAGCCAAGAACGCGCGGCCGCAAGACAAAGTCGTGATTGAAATGGTCCGCTTCCCCTCGCACACCCATGACGGAGAAGCGGTCATCGTGGAGGTACTCGGGGCACGCGGGACACCGGGTGTCGATACGTTGTCGGTCATCCGCGAATTCGGTTTGCCCGACGCGTTCCCCGAAGACGTGCTGGAGGCAGCTCGCCAGCAGGCCGACCGCTTCGATCCGACTCAATTGGAGGAGCGGGCAGACCTCACGGGCCTGACGGTGGTCACGATCGACCCGGCCGACGCGCGCGATTTCGACGATGCCATTTCCCTGGAACAACTTGACAATGGACATTGGCGTCTGGGAGTCCATATTGCCGACGTCGCGTTCTTCGTCCCGACGAAATCGCCGTTGGATCGTGAGGCCCGGGAACGAGGCACCAGCGTCTATCTGCCCGACCGCGTCATCCCCATGCTCCCCGAAATCATCTCCAACCACTTGGCCAGCCTGCAACCGGATCGCGTGCGATTTGCCAAGACGGTGTTTCAGGAATTCACACCTGACGGCGTGCGGGTCGACACGCGAAGTCGTGCGCAGCGCCATCAAGAGCGACTATCGTTTCAGTTACGAGGAAGTCCAGGATTACCTGCAGCACCCGCCTCGCTGGCAGCAGAAACTGACCCCCGCCGTGTTCCAATTGCTGGGGGGCATGCATGAACTGGCCATGATTCTCCGCCACCGTCGCCTGGCCAATGGGTCCCTGGAACTCGTGCTCCCCGAAGTCAAGCTGGAACTCAACGACGAAGGCAAAGTGCAAGGGGCCAAGGTGGTCGAACACAACGAGAGCCACCAGATCATCGAGGAGTTCATGCTGGCCGCCAACGAGGCCGTGGCCGAGCAGTTGACGCAGCAAGACATCTTGTTCCTCCGCCGCATTCACGCCGCTCCTTCTCCCATCAAGCTGCGTGACCTGACGACCTTTGTGCGCGAACTCGGCATCTCCGTGCGACGACCTGGTCAGTCGCTTTGAAATCAAGCGAGTCCTGGAGCAGGTGGCCGGGCGACCGGAGCAGCAGGCGGTGAACTATGCCGTCCTGCGCAGCATGCAGAAGGCCGTGTACGGCCCCGAACCGGAGCAGCATTATGCGCTCAACAAGACGCACTACTGCCATTTCACCTCCCCCATCCGCCGCTACCCCGACCTGGCGGTCCATCGGCTGTTCGACGTACTCGCCACCGGCAAACGACCGCGCAATAACATGGCCGAGCAGATGGTGTTGGGCGAACAGTGTTCCCAGCGTGAGCAGCGGGCGGCCAGCGCCGAGCGCGAGCTGATCAAGGTCAAGTTGCTGGATTACTTGAGCCAACACATCGGCATGACGATGGACGGCGTGATCACCGGCGTGGAGGACTTTGGGTTGTTCGTGCAGGGAGTGGAATTGCCTGCCGACGGATTGATCCATATCAGTGCCTTGCACGACGACTACTACCATTTCGATGCGACAACACATTCGCTGGTCGGACGTCGCGAAGGCCATCGCTTCCGGTTGGGTGACTTGGTGAAAGTGGAGGTCTTCCACGTCGATGTCGATCGGCGAGAACTCGATTTCCGCATTGTCTCCACGCCGACAGACCAACCCGCCCGGGCTCCCAGTGCGGCCAAGGTGCGGGCCCGCTCCGCCGCCGGGCGAAAGCCGACCAAGGGACGCGGTCAGGGCCGACGACGTGGCAAGCTGTAGATCGGGCCGTCACGGTCCTGGCCCTCCGCGGCAACGGTGCCATGCGTGTGGCGGACCGCTCGTGCGTGGCCGACAGCCGCCGCTTGGCATCAGCCTGCTGCCCCCTTTTGCCACCGAAGGACCCTGGAAACGCGGGACTGATTGGCTACAATGCGTCGGAACATCTGGCTTTGGCCAGCTTGGCTCGTTGACATCTTGGTACATTCGACGACGCGATGAAGCGCCACCGCTTCATCACTCTCCGGGAGGCTGCGCCGAAACCGCGGCGGACAACGCATGGCACAAGCTTCGCTGAAAACCCCTCTCTATTCGTGGCACGGTGCACACGGTGGCCGCCTGGTTGATTTCGCCGGCTGGTCGATGCCGGTGCAATACACGTCGATTGTGGAAGAACACGTGGCGACCCGCACCGCCATCGGTCTGTTCGATATCTCCCACATGGGACGGCTGGAATTTAACGGTGAGGGGGCGCTATCACTGCTCGATCGCCTCGTCACGCGGCGCGTCGCGAAGGTCAAACCGGGTGGTATCCGCTACGCACTGGTCACCAACGAACAAGGTGGGATTCTGGATGATGTCCTGGTTTACCACCTGCAGCGGGCCGACGGTTCCCCGCGTGTCTTAATGGTCGTCAACGCGTCGAACCGCCAGAAGATCGTCAACTGGATCAACTGCCACCGCCGGACCGACGATGCCGTCCTGATCGATTTGACGCGGGACACGGCCATGATCGCCGTGCAGGGACCTGCCGCCGTGGAGCTCGTGACGCCGCTACTGGACGTCGACCTGCCGGCCATGAAGTACTACACCGGCGCCCTGGGGCAATTGGGCCCCATCGGACATGGGGGCCATGTGGAGGTCGTCGTCAGCCGCACCGGCTACACTGGCGAGGATGGCTGCGAATTGTGGGTGCCGGCCGCCGGCAGCTCTCGATGTCTGGCAGAAACTGCTCGACGATGGACGCCCCTCGGGAGCTGTTCCGATCGGCTTGGGGGCTCGCGACACACTGCGTCTGGAAGCTGCCATGCCGCTGTACGGTCATGAGTTGTCCGAGCAGATTAGTCCCCTCCAAGCGGGACTGCAGTTCGCCGTACAGCTCGATCAGCACGAGTTCATTGGCCGGGGTGCGCTGGAGCGAGCCAGCCTCGACACGTCCTCTCCAGTGCGTGTCGGACTGCAATTGGAAGGCCGGCGCGTGCCCCGCGAACACTACAATGTGCTCTGCGATCACGCGGTCGTCGGCGAAGTCACCAGCGGCACCTTCTCACCGACACTGCAGCGACCGATTGCCATGGCCTACGTCGCCCCTACAGCGAGCCAGGTCGGCACTACCGTGGAGATCGACATCCGCGGCCGTTTGGAGCCGGCGAAAGTCGTCAAGCTACCTTTCTATTCTCGTACCACTTAGCAAGGAACCGAACGTGAAACCCGAGGATCTCCTGTTTGCCGAAACACACGAATGGGCGCATGTCACCGAGGAAAACGGCGTCAAGATGGCCACGGTCGGCATTTCCTCTTTTGCGCTGCAACAGCTCACCGACCTGGTGTACTTGGAATTGCCGCAGGTAGGTGCCACCGTCGCGGCGGGCGATGAGGTCGGTGAGGTGGAGTCGGTCAAAGCGGTCAGCTCCTTGTTCAGCCCCGTGACGGGGACGGTGGCCGCCGTCAATACGGAACTCCCCAATCGCCTGGAAACGCTCGGCGATGATCCCTACGGTGATGGCTGGATTGCGAAGATTCGTCTGACCAACGACAGTTGTCTGTCGAACCTGCTCGACTACGACGACTACCAGAAGCAGTGCGCGGAAGAAGGCGAGTGAACCTCTTTGCCTGGGGACTTCCCCGAACCATACCGCCGGTCTTCCACCGTTCGCATTCTCACGACCGTCCCTGTCGCCGTGATCATTTTTCGTGGCCGCCACGGGTGAGCGGCGGGCGTGGACCACGGCCTGTTCCAGCGGTCACTCACACGATGAGAGTTGAAGGTAGCCATGTCCTACTTGTTGAATAATCCCCAGGATCAGCAGTCGATGCTCGAGGCGATCGGCGCCGCATCCATCGAAGAATTGTTTGCCAGTATCCCCGAGTCATTGCGGCTGCGGCGACCGTTGGACCTCCCCGCTGCGCTGGGAGAACTCGAACTGACACAACACATGCAGGCGTTGTCGGCCCGCAATGCGCATGCGGGCAGGGAGATTTGCTTTCTCGGGGGCGGCAGCTACGATCACTTCATTCCGGCAGTCGTCGATGCGTTGGCGTCCCGGGGCGAGTTCTACACGTCGTATACCCCTTATCAGCCCGAAGTGAGTCAGGGGAATTTGCAGGCCATGTTTGAGTATCAGACATTGATCTGCCAGTTGACCGGCATGGACGTTTCGAATGCCAGTCTGTACGACGGCGGCAGCGCGGCGATCGAAGCCGTGTTGCTCAGTATGAGCGCCACACGACGCTATCGCAAAGTCGTCACCACCAGCAGCGTTCATCCCGAATATCGCCAGATCCTGCAGACCTACCTGGTGAACCTCGACTGCGAACTGGTCACGCTGGAGACTCCGCACGGATATCTGGAGCCCGCTACGTTGGTCGCGGCCCTGGACCAGGAGGTGGCCTGCGTGCTGCTGCAGCACCCCAATTTCTTTGGCTGTGTGGAAGACATCCAGGCGATTGCCCAGGCCACTCACGACGCCGGCGCCCTGCTGGTCTGCTCGGTCGACCCGTTGAGCCTGGGGGTGCTGAAGCGACCTGGCGATGTGGGGGTCGACGTGGTGGTCGCGGAAGGGCAGTCCTTGGGCAGTCCGATGCAGTTCGGCGGACCCTACCTGGGCATCATGGCTTGCCGCGATCAGTTCGTGCGACGTCTGCCTGGCCGGATCGTCGGCCAGACGGTCGACCGACGCGGACGCCGCTGCTGGGTCCTCACGCTCCAGACCCGCGAACAGCACATCCGACGAGAGAAAGCCACCAGTAACATCTGCACCAATCAGGGGCTGTTCGCGCTCCGGGCGGCCATCTACCTGAGCGTGATGGGACCACACGGTCTGCGCGAGGTCGGTGAACTGTGCGTGCGGAAGGCGCATTACGCTGCCGAATTGCTGACGGGCAGCGGCCGGTTCGCACGGAGATTCGCCCAGCCGACCTTCAAGGAATTCGTGATTCGCGACGCGCAGGGCCAGGTCCAGCAACTGCTGACCGAAGCCCTGGAAGCGGGCATTTTGGCCGGAATTCACCTCGGCCGCTGGTACCCCGAACTGGATGATTGCTTCCTGGTGACGGTCACCGAGAAGCGGACGGGAGCGGACATTCGAGCGCTGGCCGATGGCCTGGCCGGTGCGCACGAGAACACGGCATCGATCCATGCGTAACAGTCAAGCCACCCAACTGATCTTTGAACTTTCCAAGCCGGGACGACGCAGCTCGCAACTGCCCGCCTGTGATGTTCCGGCACCGACCCTGCACGAGTTGCTCCCCGCCGAGGTCATGTCCGACGCGCCCCCACCGCTTACCGGAACTGGCGGAACCGGATGTGGTGCGTCACTTTACCAACCTGTCGACGATGAACATGTCGGTCGATGCCCACTTCTATCCGCTCGGCTCCTGTACGATGAAGTACAATCCCAAACGGAACGAACGGTTGGCGGCCTTGCCCGGCTGGCTGGATGTGCACCCCTATCAACCTGAATCGACGCTGCAGGGATTGCTGCAACTGCTGTATGAGGTGCAACAGTACCTGGGCGAAATCAGCGGACTGCCGGCCGTCTCCCTGCAACCGGCTGCCGGCGCTCACGGTGAACTCACCGCCTTGATGGTGGCCGCTGCTCATTTTCGCGCGTTGGGTGAGCGGCGCACGAAAGTGCTGACCCCCGACAGCGCTCACGGCACCAATCCGGCCAGCGCCCGCATGGCCGGTTTCGAGACCGTGACGATCCAGAGTACGGTTCGCGGTCGAGTCGATCTGGAGGTGCTCCGCGAACACCTCGTCGGCGACGTGGCCGTATTCATGATCACCAACCCCAACACACTCGGCTTGTTCGATGCGCAGGTGGCTCAGATCGCCGACATGGTGCATGCACAAGGCGGTTTGATCTATCTCGATGGGGCGAACATGAATGCCATCCTCGGCATCACGCGGCCGGGCGACTTTGGAGCCGACATGATGCACTACAATCCGCACAAGACATTCTCCGGGCCACATGGTGGCGGCGGACCCGGTGCCGGCCCGATCTGCGTGACCGACGCGCTGGGCCCCTATCTGCCCGCTCCCACGGTCGGCAAAGACCGAGAACGGTACTACCTGGACAATGACCGTCCGCAATCCATCGGTCGGGTTCGCTCGTTCTTCGGCAATGTCGGGGTATTGATCCGCGCCTACTGCTACATCCGTACCCACGGCCCGGACGGATTGCGGCAGGTGTCGGAGAATGCCGTCCTCAACGCCAATTATTTGCTGAGTCGAGTGAAACACTTCCTGCCCGTGCCGCAAGGCGATCGATGCATGCACGAATTTGTCGCCTCCGCCGAAAATCTCAAGCACGAGAAGGGGCTGAAACAGCCGGCTATGGACCTCGGTAAGCGGCTGCTCGACTACGGGTTCCATGCACCCACCGTCTATTTCCCGCTGACCGTACATGACGCCATGATGATCGAACCGACGGAAACCGAGAGCAAAGAAACGCTCGACGCCTTTGCACAGGCGCTATTTCATGCGAGCGGCGAATCGACGGAACTGCTGCACGAAGCGCCTCACTCGACCGTTATCAGCCGCCCCGATGAAGTGGCCGCGGCCCGTAAACCGGTCCTGAAATGGTCGCCAAAGAGCTAGTCCCGCGTCACCGCTGGGAACCAGGGTGCCGTGATACCGCTGGAAACACCATGACCACAGCGCGACTACTGATGGATCCACCTGCCGCCGGCAGTTGGAATATGGCGGTCGATGAGGCCCTGCTGCGATCGGCCGACCGTACGCAGCGGCTGACGCTGCGTTTGTACCAGTGGGAACAGCCCACCTTGTCGTTGGGCTATTTTCAGGACTTTGCGGCACGCCGCGAACATACCGCCAGCCAGCAATGCCCAGTCGTGCGGCGCGCCACCGGTGGTGGGGCCATCGTCCACGATCGCGAGATCACCTACAGCCTGACCGCGCCGGTACGGGACCGCATGAACCGACTGTTGCTGCAATGGTACAACCTGATCCATGGAGCGTGGATAGCCACGCTGGCCGATCTGGGAGTGGCCACCCAGCTCTGCCCTCGCACAGATCCCGAGAGCGAGCAGTCCTTCCTGTGCTTCCACCGCCGCACCGCCGGCGACTTACTCCTGGGAATCTCGAAGATCGGTGGCAGCGCCCAACGACGCCATCGCCACGCGGCGCTGCAGCATGGCAGTCTACTACTGGAACAGTCCCCGGCGGCACCTGAATTACCGGGAATCACCCAGCTTTCAGGTGTTAACCTGACCGCAACCGAGTGGCAAGCGGCGTGGCTGACGCAGCTCGAACAGCGGCTGGGGGTGACTTGGGAAGTCGGCTGTCTGACCGATCGGGAGCGAGGGATGGCGGAGGAGCTGGAGCTGGAGAAATTCAGCCACGCGAAATGGACCCTTCGGAGGTAGAAGATGCCACCCACACCACATTTCTTCCTTTGACGGCTCCGCCGAGTTCTGGTAATCTCCTGGGGCTGAAGCCTTGCAGAGCGGGTCGTTTACTGGCCATAATAGTAAGTGGGGTGAGTCAGGTTAATTCGCTGACACTCCTCCTTTGATCAGATGGCCACGCGACGGGAATTGCAGAAGCAGTTAAACTTATCTAATAGTCTTTTATTCCCTTGCTTTTGTGATCACGTCTTTCGGCTGCCTGCTGTCAGGTGCGAGTTGTCGTTTCGTTCACGCGATCATTGATTTTATTCTCGCGGTAACGTCCTTATTGGTCTGTCCGACAAACTGATTTTCATTTTGTCGATCGCTGAAACGACGCTTCAAAGGAATTACAGGTAATGCGAGTCAAACTGAGAGTGACGCAGGGGGCTCAGGCTGGCCGAGAAGTCATCATTCCTGTCTCGGAGTTTCTGATTGGCCGGGGTGAAGAGTGCCATCTCCGCCCACGTAGCGATGCGATCAGTCGGCGTCATTGCGCCATTATCGTGAGCGAGAAGCAGGTGGTGGTGCACGATCTGGGGAGCAAGAACGGATCGTATGTCAACGGACAACGCGTCGAGGGCAAGTGCGTTGTTCAGTCCGGCGATCAGTTTCTTGTCGGTCCGCTGGAATTCGAGTTCGTGATTGAGCACGCGCTGGGCGGTGCCAAACGCCCGGCGGCACGTGATGTGAAGGAGGTGGCGGCGCGTACGGCCGCATCGTCAAACGAAGACTTGGATATCGCGACTGGCTCGAAGAAGGCGATGATACGGACACTTCGCGCGCGGTCGCGACGCCGGAAACGCGCCAATTTCGTATCGATGATACGAGTAACTTGGCGCTCGAAACCAACGTCAGCGGTCAGCCTCGAAGTGACGAGACGGTCGCCGATGCGGCGGGCGACGAGGAGGATCTCGCGGCAAGCGATGCGGCGGCCGAGGATGAAGTGGAGGAGGACGAAAAAAAGAAAAAGAAACTCAGCGATCGCTGGAAGAAGAGCGAACCTGGCAAATTGCCACCTCGACCATCGACTTCTTCCAAGGATTCTCGGGAAGCCGCTGCGGATATGTTGAAACGGTTCTTCAACCGCGGGTGATGATCGACGCTGATTCATCGTCAGCGGAATGGCGGTGGAGGGTCGAACTGCCTGAAGTGGGCGGCCTCAACGGGGCTGCCCGAATTTGGGGGGTATTCTATTTTCTCGCCTGAGCGGTAGCCGACAGGTGGTCTTTCCGCCCGCTTGCTCGCGCCGGGGAGGCTTTGGTTTGCAGACCAAGGTCAAGTCCCACGGTCAGTGGTGCCGAAGCGACTGACCATTTTCTTCTAATTATGGCGCAGAGCTCAAGATTCGCCGGTGGGTGGGGAATAACTACAATCTGCCTGACGGGCGTATCGCGTGTTCACGGGCTGAAACCAAAACAGTTATCGGCGAGTATGTTTATTTGTGCGGGCCTAGGATCGAGGATGCACCGTTGACTGACAATCTCCGCCAGTTGATTCGTTGCTGCCTGGCCGGTGATCAGCAGGCCATGTTGGACCTGGTCGATCGATTCAAAGGCCAGGTGTTCGGGCTTTGCTATCGAATGCTCCGCCATCGTGAAGATGCCGAGGACGCCGCCCAAGAGGCATTTACTCGGGCGCTGCGTAACCTCCACAGTTGGGACTGCGAACGAGACTTTGAACCCTGGCTGCTGGCGATCGCCGGAAACCGCTGCCGGACAGCGCTCTCTCGGCGGATGCGGCGGCCAGCGCCGCGAACGCTTAGTGAGCCGGTACCGTCGCGCTGCCCGGATATGCAGGCAGCCAAACAACTGGCCGAAGAGGTGGACCTTGCCCTGGGATCGCTACGCAATCAGTACCGCGAAGCGTTCGTCTTGTTTCACCAACAAGAGCTGAGCTACGCACAGATTGCCGAAGTGATGGGCTGTCCTATCGGCACGGTGCGGACTTGGATACATCGAGCGCGTCGCGAGTTGATTCAGTATCTCCAGGCTCGTGAAGTGGTGGAGTCGCGTTATGCGATGTGATCAATTTGATGCTCGACTGCAGAACCTGCTCGATGCCCGCACGTCGCCCGAGCAAGATCTCCCGCTCCAACGACACGCGCAACAGTGCCCCTGTTGCCAGGCTCAATTGACTTCGCTCTCCCGCCTGCTGGACGGGTTGGACCTGTTGGATATTCCCGCGCTGCCGGATGACTTTGCCCAGCACGTGATACAGCAGGTGAACGGCCCGCGGCCTCGTAGTACCCCATCCCTGGGGACACTCGTGGCGGTGGCTCTGGCGGCGACCCTGGTGATGGCCGTCGTGCCAACGGCCTGGTACCTCTTGCGCCGCTCTCAGCCCTGGGCACAATCGCCGCCATCGGCTGCCGCACCGCATGACGAGCTGGCTCAAGCCGTTCCCACTCCCCAGACTCTCGATCAAACGGCTGAGGCAGAAGAAGGGTGGCTGGTTCCAGGGGCCTCGATTTTGGAACTCTATCCAGCAGAAGTACGTCAGCGCCATCGAGAACAGGTGAATCAGATTGCGGACGATTTGCGACCGATTGCCACGCCTTTCAACGCGGCCATGACGGCCATTCGCCGCTCGATGCCGATGCGGCAGGCGCCCACCAAAGGTGCCCCGCGGACGTCCCTGCAACACGCGCGTTCTGCCCAGCATCTCTCTTGATCTGCCAGTAAACCACATTGAGCGCGTGCCCTTTCCCCGATGCCGTGGCCAGATTCCGTCGGCGCTACCGCGTACTTCTGGAGAGTGGCTGGCAGCATTGCTGCCTGCATTTTTCCCGCCCGACACGCTCGCCGGCACGGAATAACCGGCTCTGGCTGAAAAACCGCAAACATTGCCAGACCCGCATCTTTTGCCAGAACCAGCCAGTTTTCACTAACCGTTCAGGTTCTCCCTGCTCGCCATCCGATGGTTCTCACATGATCATGGCGGCCCACCACCAGACGGGCCAGTTCGCGGATTGCTCATGGGAGAACCACTACGTGGCCACTACGAAGAAACGCGAGATTCTAGTTGATCGACGGGCAGCGAAAGATCGCCGAGCCAACAGCGAGCGGCGAAAGAAGAATGAGCCGGTGGCGGTCGAGCAACGCAGAGAGCGAACGACGCAAGGTGCCGCGACGCCGTCAGATCGACCCTACCACGTGCGAGCGTGATTACACGGACGATGAAATCGAATTCATGCAGGCACTCGATGCCTACAAACGCGTGAGCGGCCGGATGTTCCCCACCTGCAGCGAGATCCTGGAAGTGATCCGAGACATGGGTTACGTTCGGTTACCGCCAGGAAACACGCTGACTCCCGAGCCCCAAGAGGCTTCGGCACAAGACGATGGGGCGATCGCCGAAGCGACCTCCAGCCTCGAAGCCTGATGGCGAGCCCCGCCGCCTGGCTTCCCCAATATCGCTGCTTCGCCACCCCGAGCCACTGAACTTTGGCGTTTCCGGCGTTTTCAGCGCGTTTTCAGCTAACCGCACTCGGCTCGGAGCGAGCCGAGTTGCGGCAGGCCCAGCCCGCGACCGGCGACAGTTGGCCCGAAATTCTCCTCTCCCTTGCGGCGGGTCAATTCCGACCTTGTTAAATCTGACGAATCCCGTTACCCTCCCGCCACTTGCCGCTCGATCTGCCGCGGATCGGCGTGTTGCGTGCGTCCGTCGGATCTGATGGGGCAAGATGCGGTTCATGTCCGCGTTTTGAGGCTCTCGTCCGGTCGTTATCCTGCTTGTGCATCACACGTGCAACATCCGCTTTACGCCAAGGGCACGAGGCGGTGGACGAGCTTTGACTTAGTTGAGGTGTCAAGGTGGTGGAAAAACTCAGTCAACAACGACGGCCGGATTGGGGTCACGTGGCAGGTAGTTTCATCGTCGCTGCCTGGCTGATGGTCAACAGTGGCTGCGGCATGGTGGCCACGGGACAGAACATGAACGGCGTGCGGCTCTACGAAAAGGGTCAGTACTACGGAGCCATGGAGGACTTCCGCAAGGCGATGGCCAACGATCCCAACGACGCGGACGCCTACTACAATCTGGCGGCCACGCTGCACCGGATGGATACGGACAGCAAGGATCCCCAGTCCCTGCAGCAGGCCGAGGCGCTCTACAACGAATGCCTGAACCGCAATCCCAACCACACGGAGTGTTACCGAGGGTTGGCGGTCCTGTTGGCTCAAACCGATCGCTCGGATCGGGCGTTCGTGTTATTGAAGAACTGGGCGATCCGCAGTCCCCAGAATGCGGATGCACGGGTCGAGTTGGCGAGGCTGTACCAGGAGTACGGGGATACGAAGACGGCCGAATTACAGCTGCAACAGGCGATGCAATTGGATCAGACCAACAAGCGTGTCTGGACGGCGAGTGCCGCTTTGCACGAGCAGAAAGGCGACTACCAACAGGCGTTGGCCAACTACCAGCGGGCCTACACACTGAACGGATATAACCCGGCCCTTGCCAGCCGGATTGCGGTGCTCAATCGAGCCACTGCGGGAACTCCGGGAACTTACCCCGCGACGAGCACCGGAACCCGCGTGGTGGACGCGTCGGCGCCCGCCGCCCGCTATTGAGATCGGGTACGGCCAGATTCCTAGCCCCGAGCATCCAACTGGCAGGCTGATCATGCTGGCACCGTGATCATTGTGGCCCTGTGGACGGCGAGCGGATCATGCTCCCCGCCGCCGCTCGACAGCGAGTTCATGTTCGTCGCCACCGCCACTCTCGGCGAGCAATTCCCCTTTCCCATGCGTGCCGCGTCGGGCGACTCGGGATGCACGTCCTTCTCAGGGTTGCATGCAGAGCTTAGAATCCTGGTTTGACTACCCGCTGGGACGCTCCGAAGCACTGTTTGTGGGGCCCGGCCCGCAATGAGAAGGCTTGGGAATTCAATTCTCGCAGCTCCTGGATTCGATCCGCTGTCGCTTGCCCCGAGAGCCAGACCCGGTTGAACCGGCTTGGCGATTGCGGTAAAGGGTGGCGGGCGTCTGGGGCGGTGTAGCTCACAATTTCCTGGCGGCCCGACTGCCACGCCAAACTGTTCTTGTACGGACACACCATCACGAGGACTCCTGCCATGTCCGAAACCGTCGCTGTGAAACGCGTTTACAATTTCTCCGCGGGACCAGCCGTTCTGCCGTTACCCGTATTAGAGCAAGCTCAGCGCGAGCTATTGGCCTTGCCCGGGTGCGGCGCTTCCGTGATGGAGATCAGCCATCGCAGCAAGCCGTTTGAAGCGATCTTGGAAGAGGCCAAGAGCAACCTGTCTCAGCTCTTGAACCTCCCGTCGAACTATCGAATTCTGTTTCTGCAGGGAGGTGCCCGCCTGCAGTTCTCGATGGTCCCGATGAACCTCGTGCGTGGGACGGGGAAGCCGGCCGATTTCATCCTGACCGGATCGTGGGGCAAGAGCGCTCGCGATGAGGCGCAGCGCGAAGGCGAAGTGCATATCGCGTGGGACGGCCAGGATTCGAACTACAATCGCATCCCGGATAACTCCGAGCTGCGTTTGAGCGATGATCCGGCCATGGTGCACATGACGTCCAACGAGACCATTGAGGGTGTGCAGTTCGCCACCGAGCCCGCAGTCGGCGAGGCGCCGCTGGTCTGCGATGCTTCCTCGGACTTCCTCTCGCGTCCCTTGCAGTTGGAACGTTATGGCATCATCTACGCTTGCGCTCAGAAGAACCTCGGTCCAGCCGGCGTCACGGTGGTCGTCATTCGCGAGGATCTCTTGGAACGGAGTCAGGATTCGCTACCTGGTTACTTGAACTACGCCATTCATGCCAAGAACAACTCGATGTGGAACACGCCGCCGACATTCGCGGTCTACCTGGTCGGATTGGTCGCCAAGTGGTTGCTGAAGGACATTGGTGGCCTCGAGGCGATGGCCGCGCTGAACCAGAAAAAGGCGCAGATCCTTTATCGGGTGATTGACGAGACGAGTGCGTTCTATCGCGGACATGCTCAGCGTGACCACCGTTCGCTCATGAATGTGACTTTCCGTCTGCCGACGGAGGAGTTGGAGGCCGCGTTTGTCACCCAAGCTGCCAAGGAAGGGCTGAGCGACGCTGAAGGGACATCGCAGTGTCGGAGGAATTCGGGCCTCGATTTATAACGCCATGCCGATCGAAGGTGTCGAGAAGTTGCGAGACTTCATGTGCCAGTTCGCTCAACAGAATTCCCGGTAGGCCGCCGTTTATCCCACCTCGTTAGAGACTAGTAGGAAAGTTAAGGAAGAAATCATGTATCGCGTCATCGTGCTCGATAGCGTAGCGCAAGAGGGTTTGGATTTGCTCGATGCGGCCCCTGAAATCCAGTATGAAATACGGACGGGACTCAAGGGAGATCCGTTGCGCGAGGCACTGGCGGAGTTTGATGGAGCGGTTTGCCGCAGCGGTGTGAAAATCACGGCGGAATCGCTTGAGGGGAATCGCCGTCTCAAGGCGATCGTGCGGGCCGGCGTCGGCACGGACAACATCGATAAGGCAGCGGCGACCCGCCAGGGTATCGTGGTGATGAACACGCCCACGGGCAACACGCTCAGCACCGCCGAACACACTTTCGCCCTGATGCTGGGACTCTCACGTAATGTGGCCGCCGCCCATCGCAGCCTGCAGGAAGGACGGTGGGACCGCAAGTCCTACATGGGCACGCAACTGGCCGACAAGACGCTGGGTGTGATCGGACTCGGCCGCATCGGCCAGGAAGTCGCCCGGCGGGCCTTGGCCTTCGGCATGCGCGTGCTCGGCTATGATCCCTATCTTTCGGCCGAACAGGCCGGCAAGTTGGGAGTGGACAAGATGGAGTCCGTGCATGACATGCTCCCGCACGTCGATTACCTGACGGTCCATACGCCCTTGACCCCCGAAACGCGGCACGTGATCGGCAAGCAGGAAATCGACATGCTCAAACCCGGGGTCCGACTCATCAACGCGGCTCGCGGCGGCATCTACGATGAAGGGGCACTGGCCGAAGGACTGCAGAGCGGAAAACTGGCCGGAGTGGCACTCGACGTGTTTGAAGAGGAACCATGCACCACCAGCCCGCTCTTCCAACTGCCGGGCGTGCTCTGTACACCGCATCTGGGCGCCAGCACCGAGGAAGCACAAACACAGGTCGCCGTCGAAGCCGTACAACTACTCGTCCGCTTCCTGACTACCGGCGAAGTCCGGCACGCCGTCAACATGGCGGCCGTCGATCCCAAGACACTCCGAACCATGCTGGGAGCCATCGACGTCGCTTATCGGCTCGGACGCCTGCTGGCTCAATGGCACCGCGGCGCCGCCAGCGGCTGCCAGCTCAACTATCGTGGTGAACTCGCGTCCCAGGACACGAAGCTGCTCACCGCCTCGTTTTGCGCCGGCTTGCTCGAAAATACGCTCGATGAAGAAGTCAACATCGTCAATTCCGAGATGCTGATGAAAGAACGTGGAATTCAATTATCCGAGAGTCGCGATACGGAGATGGGTGACTTCAGCTCGTCGATGTCGGCGGAGCTGATTGCCGAGGGCGGACCGTGGTGTGCAGCCGGAACTCTGTTTGGCAAGAAGATGCCGCGACTGATCCGACTGGGCGATTATCGGCTCGAAGCTTACCTGGACGGCATCGTCTGTGTCTTCACCCATAAGGACGTACCCGGGATCATCGGTAAAGTCGGATCCGCCTTCGGCGCGCATCGCGTCAATATCGCCCAAATGTCCGTGGGTCGAGCTGGCGATGCCCCGGGCGGTACCTCGATCGGAGTGCTCAATCTCGACACGATCCCGCCCCCACAAGCCTTGGATGACGTCCTGAAAATTGACGCCATCCAGTCCGTCCACCTGATCCAGCTACCGCCAGCCGGCGAACTGCCCAGTTGGCTGCAGGGATTGGTGTAGTCCCGGTCGTCATGGGTCATGGGTCACTGGTCATTGGTCATTGGTCACTGGTCACTGGGCATGGGTGCTCGTTGTCGAGGACGAGTGGTGGCCGCATGGTTTGCACGAAAGTGATACACGTTATGACTTCCACTCAGAGACGCGTGGCACTTACGGTAATGGCGGCAGTCTGCTCCGCTTACGGCGCGATCACGACGGCAGGAGATGTGCGGACCGGTGACACCGCTCAGGCGACCGGTGATCCTGCGCCGAGGTGCCGCGTGAGGCGTTGCGTCAGGAACTGCTGAGCCGCGTGAAAAAAGACCAGGAAGTGCGCGGACGCTTGATTGAGTGGATGCGCAAACAAGGTCAGGTCGATTCGCAACACTTGAAAGAATCCGATCTGTCGGTGATCAAGGAGATGCGGGAAATCGACACTGCGAATCACACTTGGTTGAAGAAAGTGGTGGAGGACTCGGGCTGGCCGATGACGAGTCAGGTGGGCAAGGATGGTGCCAATGCCGCTTGGCTACTACTGCAACATGCGGACGATGATCGGCCATTCCAGGCCCATTGTCTCGAATTGATGAAGCAGGCACCCGCGGGCGAAGTCGACGCGAAGGATGTCGCCATGCTGACCGATCGGGTCATGGTCAAACAGACCGGCAAACAACTCTACGGAACGCAAGTGAAAATCGTCAACGGCCGATGCGAGGTCGTTCCCTTGACTGAACCCGATCGCGTCGATGAACTGCGCAAACAGGTCGGCTTCCCACCGCTCGCCGAATACTTGAAATTCGTCGAACAGATGTATCTCAAAGGCCCCGCCGAAGCGCCAACCGAACCAGCCTCGAAGCCGAAATAGCGATTGGTCGGCTCAGGCAACTGTTCTTGAGGACAAACGAAATCAGATGACAAGAAGATAGATGGTGCGTCACAGAATCTCTTTGCCCCCTCTCTGGCCGCCACCGGATTCGACAAAAGATAGAACCGGCTCAATCGCAACTGCTGCAATTGATGCAATCGCACCAGGCGTTACCAACTTCGGCCAGCGATAGTCATCGCATGTCTTGAAGCGACCACCGCGTGCAATTAGTCTGAATCGCAACGACGGTCAACGTCTGTCGCAAGCGAACCCCATTCCGAAACGCTGTGGGCAGTTGTTTTCGGATCCCGCGACAGCGCTCGGAAACGGAATCGCAGCCGCTGCTCAGCCAGGCCCTGATCGTTTGAGTGGCGGAGAAATTCTCCGGACTCGATATGCAACTGGGAATACTCTTGGCTATCGTGGCCACCATTATGATTTCGGAACACGCGCCGGCCCAACCGGTCGACGCCGGGCTGTTACGCATGCTGCTAACGTTGGCGTCCAGCCTCTCCGTCGTGCTGTTTGCCACGTGCGGGTCGGTCGCCATTTCGCGCGCCATCCGCCAGGATGTGCAGGGTCGTCAGACTTGGCTGCAATGGTTCACGCGTCTGCAGCAATGGCATATGGCCATCTGGCTCGCAGCCATCGGCATGGCGATTTACTGGCTGCACTGGCCTCAAGTGATACGCTACAACTGGGGACTCGACAAGGTCTTTGTCTTGCGGGATGTACTGATCCTTGGCCCCATTTGGATTCCACTGCTCCTCTCCTGGGCAGCCTTCTACGAGGTAGAACGTGCCGCTTACCGTTCGTCAGGAGGCGCTCTCGCCTTCGCCCCGGAAGAACTCTCCCACCTGGCGCGTCGAGGACAATTCGTCTGGCTGCGGCACGCCATTACTTGGGCCTCTGCCTGTTGCCGATTCTGGCACTGTTGGCTTTTCAGGACCTGGCCACACTAGCAGCACCCGGCTGGCACGCGAGCCAATTCGGCTGGCTCCTCTACCTGATTCCGCTCGTCGCCATCACGCTGCTATTTCCACAACTGTTGAGTCGCATCTGGCAGACGACCTCTCTCCCGTCGGGCGGTCTTCGCAGCCGACTTGAACAACTGGCCCGGCGGAAAAGTGTCGGAACTCGCGATTTCAAGATCTGGCTAACCAAGGGGCAAGTGCTCAATGCAGCCGTAACCGGCCTGATCCCGTCTCTGCGGTACGTGTTCATTACCGACGCGTTACTCGCGATTCTGCGGGACGATGAAGTCGAATCCGTCGTATCGCACGAACTGGGTCACATCCGCCGGCATCATCTTTGGCACCGCATATTGCTGTTGGCTCTGCCAATCTGGATCATGGGCAATTTACAGGCTCTTGTACCGACCGTGAGTGGCCACATCGCCGACTGGTTCGCGCAACTCGGCGGCAGTGAGTTCCTGCTCAACTCACTCATCATCCCCGCCCTGACCGTGGGGTATGCCGTGCTCGCCCTGGGCCACTACTCCCGCATGCTGGAACATGACGCGGACCTGTCCGTCTATGAGGACGGACAAGGCGAGACCTTCTGCGCGACCATCGACCGACTCTCCTATCTGTCTCACGATCGACGACAACGGCGGACCTGGTTACACCCGAGCACCGTCTCCCGCGTCCACCTTCTGCAGCGTGCCCTGCTCGATCCGACCGTGGCGACCCGCTTTCGCCGTCGCGTTGACCGCTTCAACTTCGCGCTTGCCGCGACCTGGATCCTGACTCCCATCGTGCTGGCCGCCTGCTGAAAGGAAGACGCCTGATCGGGGCCAGTGGCAACCTGCGGCGCGCGCTCCCACCCCAGCGTCAAAGTCAGCGCAATCGGACCATTGCCCCTGACTTCGCGAGGTTTCTCAGCAGTTATCTTCCAATTCCCACAATGGGGATGACGATTCTACTGGCAGCGCGAGACCGCTGCCGATCGTGACCACGCCGTTGTCGACCTTGCCGATTGCGATGAGTGAAGAATTCGGCTCCCGGTTCGAACTTGGCGCGGCTCCCGCAGATTTACCACGAGTTGTGCGTGCAGCGGGCGCGCACTCTCCATCGCACCACTTTTCGATCTTGGATCCACTAATGACTGGGGCACCATCCATGCATGAAACCGGGACCTGCTTGTTGGACCGACTCGGCCAGGCACTCACCTCCAGCCCTCATTTGTTCGGCCGCAAACTGGACTGCGAAGCAGACTCGGGCGTCGTGGTCCTGACCGGTAAGGTCAACAGCTACTTTCAGAAACAGATGGCACAAGAGGCCATCCGCCGCGTGGACGGTGTCGAGCTGATCGACAACCGCCTGGAAGTGGACTGGGCTTGAGGCCCACCTTCCGTAGATGGAGCACTGCACCGAGCAGCACCGTCCGCTCGGCAGTCGCTCTATCGCGGTCTACTGCGGCGAATTCCCATCACCGCGTCCTCCCGCGACTCGTAGTGGGGAAAACAACGTTCCAGACGCGTGAGATGCAAGGCATCCAAGTTGGCCTGGCTGAGACCACACAAACGCATCAGTCCGTCATTGGCCTGAATGCGTTTGTACAACCGGACCAACTCGCCCATCAAGGAACTGGGGAAGCAAGTCAGTTCGTCCAGTTCCAACACTAGCCGATGCGTGAATTGCTGCCGGAGGAGATTCCAGATTGACTCAGCAAGTCCCGTCACGTCGGACCAGTGTGACGCCGCGACCCGCAAACGCACATAGAGCCAATCAGGGCCGCGCTGCACATCGATCGTCCATCCGGGGGCGACTTCCAACATTGTCTGGCACTCCATACCGGTCCACGTGCGTGCTCCAGCTTCGCAGTTGTCATCATAGGACATGGGCGTGCTGCGACAAGTGCAGACCGCTGAGAAAGTGGCAAATCAACGCTCGTGGATTTCGCACTTGAATTGTGGCTTATGCGGACCGGCGATCGCGAGAACCGAAGGAACGGTGCCAAAACAAGTTCGGCGTGTCCCTCATCGGATGCTACTTGCCCCGCAACATGTCGACAATCAAGCGACGAGCTTCTTGCAGCGCAGCGGGGAGCTGTGCGGGAGTTTTGCCGCCGGCTTGAGCCATATCGGGGCGACCGCCTCCACTGCCGCCCACGACAGCAGCTGTTTGTTTGACCCAGGTGCCAGCGCTGGCGCCGGCGTCCACCAGAGCACGACTCAACCCGGCCACCAAAGTGACTTTGTCAGACCCCTCTGACGTTGCCAGCAACACCGCAGCTTTGGCATTCTTCTTGCGCACCTGGTCGATCAGTTGCCGCATCAGGTTCGTGTTGGCACCGGGCGTCTCGCAGACGACGACGCACACATCGCCAACCATTTCTCCCCGTTGGATGAGCGTGTCAGCGGACAAGACGCCCGCCGAGGTCAGTGCGGAAACGCGCTGCTTGAGCTGTTCAACTTCTTCCAGCAGCGCTGCCACGCGTTGAGGAACATCAAACGGTGCCACATTGAGGATACGTGCCGCTTCCCGCAGGACCGCTCGTAAAGCCGCGTACGCCAAAGACCCCTCGCTGCGACCTCCGGCCGACGCGTCCGCCTTGGCCAGCGAGTCGGGTTCGGCAGCTGGTGCGGCACCGGATGTGAGTTGTTTTCGCAGATCTCTCAACGTGCGGGTCAGGGAGCGCACGGCATGCCCAACCTCCCCTGGCAAGACCTCGAGCAGATCGGCTGTCTGCTGGAGCGTAGCACGTGTCTGCTCGGCGTGCTGTGTGGCCTTGTCGCCCGTCAACGCCATCACGCGCCGCGTACCGGTCGAAACACTCTCTTCCGACACAATCTCAAACGCCCTCACCTCGCCTGTACTCTGCACGTGCGTCCCGCCGCATAATTCACGACTGAAACCGCCCATGGTCACCAACCGTACCGGATCGGGATACTTTTCGCCAAACAGCATCATGGCCCCTTTTTCCCGCGCTTCGGCCAGGGGCACGTAGTCCCACGTCACGGATTCATCGTCCGCAATCCGTGCTTGCACGTCCTGTTCGATATGGACCAGTTCGTCATCCGTCACGGCCGAAAGGTTGGTGAAGTCAAATCGCAGCCAATCGCTATCGACTTTGGAACCCTGCTGTTGAGCATGCCGTCCCAGGTTTTTTTGCAGGGCATAGTGCAGGATATGCGTGGCGGAATGGGCGCGCCGAATCGCTCGGCGCCGATTGGTGTCGACCCGCGTTCTGACTGTCGCACCGGCGCGCATTTCACCGGAGACCAGGTGCCCCAGATGCACAATCAAGTCACCATCACGCTGGGTATCGGAAACGCGAAACGCGAATCCGTCTCCGACAAGATCTCCGGTGTCCCCGACCTGGCCCCCGGATTCCGCGTAGAAAGGTGATTGGTCGAGGACGACTTTGACCAGCGCATCGTGTCCCACTTCAGCCAGCCGGTCGCACAGCTTGTTCTGGGCAATGATCCCCTTGATCTCCGCCTCGGCCTGCTCGGTGTCATAACCCACGAATTGGCTGTGGTGCATCACCTTCTTGAGCGCTTCGATGGGCCCGGACTTGAACAGCTCGATCTGCTGTTTGCCTGAATCGAGCCCATGCTGGACCATCGCTTTGCTGAATCCTTCGGTGTCAAACGTGAAGTTCCGCTCGGCCGCCAACGACTCGACCAACTCGGGGGGAATGCCGTAGGTCGAATAGAGTTCGGCGGCGTCGTTCCCGTCGACCACCACGCGCCCTTGTTTTTCCATCGCTGAGAAGATGCCTTCGACACGTGCCAAGCCGGCATCGATCGTGGAGAAGAACGCCTGCTCTTCCTGCTGGATGACTTGCGCGACGCGATCGACGGTGTCTGCCAGTTCTGGATACGGCTTCTTCATCATGTCGACAACAACCGGCACCAGTTGAAAGAGGAAAGGTTGATCCACACCCAACTGGCGTCCATCCAACACGGCTCGCCGCAGCAGACGGCGGACCACGTACTTCTCGGCTTTCGCGCCGGGATAGACGTTCTCGTGTACGGCAAACGCACAGGCTCGCAGGTGATCTGCGATCCGCCGGAATCGCCGTCCACTTTCCTCCGCGGGACTGTAGGACTGACCGCAGATTTCGGCAGCCGCGTCGACGAGAGGGCGCAGAATGTCGATGTGAAAATTGGTCGCCACTCCCTGCAGAGCCGCCGCAGTACGTTCGAGTCCCATTCCGGTGTCGATGTTACGACTGGGCAGCGGGCGGAGATTGTCGGGCGGATCCCCGACACGGTTGAACTGCGTAAACACCAGGTTCCAGATTTCGACGGTTTCGCCGAAGTTGTCCTGGAAGAAAATCTCGCTACACGGTCCGCACACTCCATCCGGCCCTTCGCTCGGCGCACTGGCGGGCCAGAAATTGTCGCTTTCCCCCATCCGCTCAATCCGGCTATTGGGCAAGCCAATCTCGTCGGCCCAGATGCTGGCGGCCTCGTCGTCGTCCTGATAGACGGTGACCGACAAGCGAGCGGGATCGATCCCCAGCCATTTCTTGTCCGTGCAGAACTCCCACGCCCAGCGAATCGCCTCGCGTTTGAAGTAGTCCCCGAAGCTGAAATTCCCCAGCATCTCGAAAAAGGTGTGGTGATAGGCCGTCCGCCCGACGTTCTCAATGTCACCCGTACGCAGACATTTCTGGCAGGTCGTGGCACGCGTAAAATCGAGTTTCACCTTGCCCAGAAAATGATCTTTGAACTGATTCATGCCGGCCGGCGTGAAGAGCACCGAAGGATCCCACGTCGGGACCAACACATCGCTCGCGCAAATCGTGTGCCCCTGGGACTGGAAATAAGCCAGATACTTCTCGCGCAGTTCGTCCGTTTTCATCGCTGCTTCCGCTTCATACCCCAGAAAGTCCGTGCCGTGCCGGAAAGGTGCTCATGATATCGGACGAGCCGATTTCTCACCAGATACCCCGCCGCCACGAACGGCGGCCACCCACGTCTAGGGGAGCGGCGGCACAAGGCGCACCGCATCGTCGCCGCTGCCCGTGGTCAGTTGCAGTCGCACGACTCCCGTCTCGTGCGCCACGGCGGCATAAAACGCTTGGGGTGAAGCGACGCGGCGTGTGCCCACGTGACTGATGTACTCGCCCGGCCTGAGTCCGGCTTTCCAGGCTGGCGAATCACGCTCGACCTCGAGGACCGCAACACATCCCTCGCGATCCACCGCCATCATCCCCTCGCTGCCCCACTGAGGCGGCAAGGCCGACGGATACTCCACATGCAAACCACGCCAAACCGGATCAGGGACCTGAGCAAACGGCTTCTGCGCTGTCTCCACGTACTTCTTGGACAACACGACATCTGCCGTCATCGTACGCCGCCGCGACAACAACGGGTCCCGCCGCTCGACGGCCAGCAGTACGTGCGACTCCGCCGGCAATCTGCTCAGTTCGCGAAACAGCGTGCTCTTGTCGTAGACTCTCTCGCCATTGACGTGCGTAATGATGTCCTCTTCACGTATGCCAGCCCGATCGGCGGGAGTTCCCGGCACGACACGCAGCACCTGCGCTCCGAACTTCCCCTGCTGTCGCTCCGCCAGCGACAAGTGCTCGGGCTGCACACCCAGAAACCCAAACGAGGGAAGACGGCCCTGCTTCAGCGTTTCGACCGCCTTGCGAAATGCCTCATCGACCGGAATGGCGAAACCAGCCGGTTGCTCGTATCCCGACAGCGCCGTGAGTGACGTGGTCAAGCCAATCATCTCACCCTTCAAATTCACCAGCGCTCCGCCGCTCGTGCCGAAATTCAATCGCGCATCGGTCTCGATCAAGGTCCCATACTGATGCAGCGATTCCACTTCCGAGCCCAACCGGGCACCTTGATCGCCGCCCGGCGCCGCGCGGCGCAAGTTCGACACAATCCCCCAACTCGCGCTCGCCTCGCCATCCCGCGCGATGGCGTAAGGATTCCCCAAGGCAATCACGAGCATCCCCTTGCGGAGCGCCGAGGCATCACCCAACTGGATCGGCTCCAGATTTTCGGCCGACACCTGCAGAACGGCCAGATCGGTCCAGGGATCACCCGCTCGCACCTCTTGCGGCACCTCCACGCGCGTGACCCGAAAGGGCCGACGCTGTACCCAGACGTAGTAGTCGTTCTCCTCGGGATTGCCCAGCACGTGAAAATTCGTCACGATGTGGCCCTCCCGATCAATCACGACACCGGTCCCAAATTCGTGGGGGACGAAATCGGGACTCGTCGGATTCGCGTCGACGAAGCCCAGCGGGGCACGATTGAGCGGTACACCCTCGCGAGTCAGATCGGGGATCCGAGCCCCCGGCCCCTGCTTGCGGACCCGCGCAATGGCAACCACCGAACGCTCCGCCCGTGCAATCGCGTCGACAATCGCGTCCTGTACCACCACCGCAGCCTGATAGCTCGCGGGCTCCTGCCCCCAACTCGTCCCGACTTTCGAGCGACGTCACAAAAACGCTCGCGACGCAGGCCACGATCACGACACTCACAGCATGACACGACTTCCCCCTGGGACATGGACAAGTAGGCTGGAACCCCATCAGATATGCTCCCCTCCTAACCACCAGACACTATCCCAGGTGAATCGACTAGAACCGTTTCAGCAACCGGGAGGGTGAGGCTCCTGCCGGTTTCGCACAACGTGTCGGATCTACCGCGTCAACTCTCGTCCCCGTTACCACCGGCGTCACCATCTGCGTCTCCATCCGCGTCACCACTTAACGACGCAGCCTCAATTCCATAGCCGCCAGCGGCCATCACTTTCTGCTTGATCTCTTCCGTGACCGTCGGATTCTCGATCAAGTACGAGCGTGCCTTTTCTTTGCCCTGTCCCAAATGTGTCTCACCATACTTGAACCAGGAACCGCTCCGGGCCACGACCTTTTGCGCCACGGCCAGATCCAACACGTCTCCTTCGTAACTGATGCCGTTGGTGTGCATCATGTCGAATTCCGCGATGCGGAACGGAGGCGCCACCTTGTTCTTGACCACCTTGCACCGCACACGCTGGCCCACCACCTCTTCGCCATCCTTGAGCTGACCGATACGTCGCACGTCGATCCGGCAGGAACTATAGAACTTCAACGCCCGCCCACCCGGCGTCGTTTCCGGACTGCCGAACATCACGCCGATCTTCTCGCGGATCTGGTTGATGAAGATCACGGCCGTCTTGCTCTTGGCAATGGCACCCGTCAGCTTCCGCATCGACTGGCTCATCAGACGAGCCTGCAGACCGACATGCGAATCACCGATCTCCCCCTCCAACTCCTGCCTCGGAACCAGGGCGGCGACCGAATCGATGATGATCACGTCCACCGCATTCGACTTGATCAGCATCTCCGTAATCTGCATCGCCTCCTCGCCCGAGGTCGGCTGACTGACCAGCAGCGTCTCCAACTCGACCCCCAGCTTCTTGCCCCAACTGGGATCGAATGCGTGCTCGGCATCAATCATCGCCGCGATCCCACCCAGCTTCTGTGCTTCCGCCGCCACGTGCAGAGCCAGCGTCGTCTTGCCACTCGATTCCGGACCAAACACCTCAATGATCCGCCCCCGCGGAATCCCCTGCCCACCCAACGCCATATCGAGCGACAAGCTGCCCGTCGGAATCCCTTCGATCGTCATACTGGTGCCGGCTCCCAGGGCCATGATCGCCCCTTCGCCAAACTGCTTTTCGATCTGCTGCAAGGCCGTTTTCAGGTGTGGATTCCCGTCGGACACCTTGTCGGTGGAGGAACTCGTGCTCTTGGCAGCTGCGCCTCGAGCAGCCTTCGCCGGCTTGCTCACTTTGTCCTTCTTGGCCATGGAATTGCTCATCGTTTCAGTTGTCGCAACCATCGTTTGACTCCTTTATCAGCTACTCGCGGCAGTTCGGCAAGCGAGGGTCCAGACCGGAAACCGGCATGGTGTACAAATGAATACCATATTGCCGGTCAACCGTCAAGCCAAACCTCTTGGCTCTATTAACAGGATCGCGAACGGCTGGACACGTTTGGTCACATTCACCTACTTTTTTCGAATTTTTTTGGGAAATGGGGGCCCGAGATCGGAGTGTGGGAACGACTGGTCAGCTAACATCACTCCCCACGTGCCTCGTCGGTCGAGTCCCAAGCAGGCCATCACACCGGCGCGTTATCGTGACCGAAACAGATCCGCGTTGAGCCTCGAGCATCGGCGCGATACACGAAACCGACGGCGGCTTGATGCGGCCTCGACATGCCGCCGCCGGGATGGCGACCGCCTCGCTCGGCCGTCCCACATGGTCGCATCGCTACCCAGGACTGCGTTTGTCGCTACGCGACTGCACTTCGCCCTGGGCTGGCATAGTCGCGCCCCTTTCAGGGGCATTCTTCGCTGCCAACCAGTCACTCCGGGATCGTAGTTGCGCGGCGTTTCTCGCTCTGCTTGCGACTTAGTACCCTGTTCTCTAGTCCGCCATACCCCGTTCTCAATCCAGTGCGATTCGTTGGAAGGACAAAAAGACAAGTCGGCACAGGAGATCTTCTTGTCATCCCATATTTTTGTCCTGATCTGCCCCGTCCAAGGTCTCTTGCACCACTGCGAGATGTTTCGAAGTCTTTCGATGGGTGGAGAGGCTCCTGTGCGATTCTCCGATTAGAGTGATTTCCGAAATCGGGGACGAATTTGAACTCCAAATCCCTCCATGACCAGAACTCGATCCGAGAACTTGTTGGTCGTTGCCGATAACATGCGAATCACAGGTTTCTGTCATTCGAATTCGTTTCCTACTCAGTCCTTCGGACTTCGGATTGGGAACATCCGCGCATCGTACACTCCATAGCGTCAACACTCCAACGGAGCTCGCGCCAGCACTTCGTAGAGCGGTCCGCCACGTTGCAGGTAGCTGCCAAAGACGATCACTTCGTCCACACTCGTCGAACCCGCGGCAAAATCCTCGGCCTCCGCCACCAACTGCCCCAGGACCGGCAGCGCCGCACCTCCCGAGCGGACGCGTCCGAGCGTCAGGTGTGGCTGGAACCCGCGACGTTCGGGCGGAAAACCGTGTGCAGCCAACTTCGAGTCCAGACACTGTTGGAGCTCCTTCAATTGCTCGGCTCCCTCACGGACCCCTATCCAGAGGGTGCGTGGACGTTGCAGATTCGGAAAGGCCCCAGCTCCCTGACAGGTGAACTCGAACGCCGGCACAGCTGCCGCCGCTTGCTGGACCGCTCGGCAGATGATCGCCAACTCGTCGTCCGTCTGATCTCCCAAGAACTTCATCGTGATATGCAGGTTCTGTGACGCTACCCAACTGACCTTCGCATCACTCTCTTGCAGTCGCTGCATCAGGTCGGCCGCTCGCCCTCGCACTTGCGGGGAGATTTCCACGGCCACAAACATGCGTGTCTTGGACATGATGGCTTTTTCCCACTGTCTCTCCGAGATGGCAGCGCCGCGTCGAACGAGCTTCCGACCGTTCCCCAAACGGGTTCCCCGGCACCCGGGCGCTGATTCAGAAACTCAGCATCCGCCGATATCGTTCCATACGCAACACGATATCGGCCCGCTCGATACTCCGCAGCCGATCCAGGCTGAAGTCCTCCACCGCGAAGCTGGCCACGAGGATGCCGTAGGCCATGGCCTGCTTGAGCGTCTCGGGCTCAAAATTTCCCTGTTCCGCCAAATACCCCATCATCCCGCCGGCAAAGCTATCCCCAGCTCCCGTGGGATCCACGACATCTTGCGTGGGATAGGCCGGCAGGACGTACGTCTCGTGCTTGGAGAAGAACATCGCCCCATGTTCCCCCTTCTTGACGACCACAAAATTGGGCCCCATTTCGCGAATCGCCGATCCCGCTCGGACCAGGTTGTCCTCCCCGGTCAGCAAACGCGCCTCGCTTTCGCTGAGCATGAAACCGTCGACGCGTTGGAGTAACGCCTGCAGCTCGTCTCGCGCCTCACGAATCCACATCTCGATGGTGTCCGCGATAACCATCCGCGGGCCGGTCATCTGACTGAGGATCTCCCGCTGCAGAGCCGGTGAACCGTTGGCCAGGAACAAGATCTCGCAACGCCGCAGCTCCTCGGACAATACGGGGTTGTGCGAACCATACACGTTCAACTGCACGTCCAAGGTCTTCCGCTCGCTCAATCCCGGCGAATATTCTGCGTGCCAGCGGAACGTCTTGGTTCCCGGTACGACCTGCAGTCCCGACGTGTCGATCCGACGTGACTGGAGCAACTCTGTATGTTCGCTCGGCCAGTCCTCTCCAACGACACCGACCAGGTGCACGGGAGCGAAATAACTCGCTGCGTAGGAGAAGTAGACAGCGGATCCACCGAGCAACGATTGCCGCGACTGGTCCGGCGTCTCAATATCATCCAGAGCAATCGTTCCGACGACTAGCAGCGGCATAATCTCGCATCCTGTTTAGAGAGCCGTTCGCACCGGCGGGCACAGTAGATGAGGTCGCCTTCAGAATGAATGGGGAGGCCACCACGGGCGGCCCCATCGCCCCAGAGACGGCCGCCCACGACACTGAATTATTGACCATCGTGTTGAAACTGCAAGGCGTGGGACGCCCCGCGACAGATCGTTTGCCGAGCTCCGGCAAGCTCCGATGCGAGTCGAGCTCCGCTGTGGCATGCCCCCGAGCTCAGCTTTGCTGGGGCCTGTGCGTCAAATCGCCAAGAGGGGCCACAGAGACCGGAAACGGGCCGCTATAATAGTGCCATGACGCATCTCCCCAGTAACACGATCGGAGTACCTGGCAACCAGGCCCAAGTGCAGGACCTTGGGCACGGTCCACGTAGCCCGGTAGCCCCTCTTGCCAGAAACCGGTTTTGGAGGAGGCACTCTCGCCACCTGGCAGCAGCGACTCCGCGTCGGCAGATCCGCCGGGACGCCAGCAGATCCGCCCCGCCGGTGGCCGGTACGCCCCGCGTGGCGTGCCTCGTGCTGATCACTCTATGGCTATCGTTCACTACCTGGGCAGGTGCTCAGTCTTCCGATCTCCCGCGCTATGAAATCGGCTTTGCCGACGGATCACGCTCGGTCGCCCAACGGATTACGGCGTGGTCCCCCGAACTCCCCAGCCTGAAACTGGACGATCGCGACGTGTGGCAAACCAATCCGCCGTTGCGGTGGATCCGGGACCGCGCGGCCGACGTGCCGGAGGCGGCTGCCGCCTGGGTCGAAACGTGGACCGGAGATCGTTTGCCGGGCCGCGTATTAGCGTACTGCGACGAACAACGCCCCGGCTCCACCGACGTGCCGGCACATCTGCTCGTGCGGTCTGTCACATCCACGTTCCCTCCGCAACAAGAATCCCAGGCTCGGGTGCGGGTTCGCTTGCGGTGCGTGCGACGAATTGTCTGGCAGGACACGGGTCGCCACTATGAACCGGGAACCGCGATCCTGCGCGACGGGCGCCAAGTCAGATTTTCGTGCCGTACGTTGGAGGGCCGATTCCGTCACGCTCTTGACCGACGAGGGACATCGGTCACTCGCCTGGGAAGAACTAGCGGAACTGAATCTGCCCGCGCAATCACCCTGGGCCGCCTGGATCGAAGAACTGGCTTTGCTCGCGCCGGACGGGACCGGCCAATTGCTGCAAATCGAAACGGCACAGGGTGTCGTCGCCACCACCTCGTGGCAGCGTCAACGAGTGGTCAGCCCGCCTGCCGAAGCGCATTCCGATCAGTGGCTGCATGGTGTGCAACCGGCGTGGAGCTTGGATGTGCTGTGGCTCCCCGGCAATGCATCGCCGATCAGACGGTTCTTTCAGCCGAGCGAAGTGCCGCTGAGCCGTATCCCGCCGACCCAAGTGGTGCAGCGTTCTCCCTTGGCGCAACAAGGCCGGCCCTGGCAGCGCGACCGCAATGTCGAAGGGGGGTGGTTGGAAAGTGGACCGGGAATATTCGGCTGGGGATTCGGCGTGCATGCCCGCAATGAACTGCACTTCCTCTTGCCCGACTACGCCAGCTCCTTCAGCGCGTTCGTGGGACTCGACGCGCTGGCTGGATCGGCTGGCTGCGCACGGGCCGGCGTGCTGCTGCGTTCCGCTCACACGGAGCGGCTATTTGAAACGCCGCTGATCGTGGGCTCGCAACACGTTTATGCCACGGGACTCCGCCCGTTCGCCACCGCCTTGACGCCCCGTACGCTCGTACTGGGAGTCGACTATGCTCACCAGCCACGTCCTGTCGGTGCCGACCCGTTGGACATTCGTGACTCGGCCGATTGGCTGGACCCCCTGCTCTATCTCGATCCCACCGTGCTGGCCGACAAAATTGCCGCCGAGACCACTTCCCACATGTACGCCTGCCGCGATTGGCAATGGCACACGCCCGCCGCGACACGCCTGCATTTCCGCAGTGTGTGGGACGAACTCTCGGGATCTGAGAGCCATTTCGGACTGGGCGTCGCAGTCGAAGGGGCTCAGCCGCTGAGTCTCTCCCAGCGACATCCGTGGGACATTTCCCGTCAGCGATTGGTGCTGACCGTCAGCGTTCCGCTGCGAACGAATCCGCCCGTGCGCATCGAAGTGTTGGCGGCGGGCCAGCAACTGGCGGCCTTCGAGGTGCCGCTGCTGGATCGAGACCAGCTGGAGCTTGTGCCACAGATCATCTCACTCCACGGTATCGACCCGACAGCGGGTCAGACTATCGATTTCGAAATCCGCCAGTACCCCGGCTCGCTGGATGCACCCGTCCAGTGGCATGCGATCGAGTTCACCGTGGCCACCTCCTGACGAAGCCAAAGAGCTCAAGCAGACCTGTTCCAGGTGGCTCTGAGAACTGGCTCGCTTTGAGTAGGGCTCAGGTGAAGCGAACACGGCATGTGGGGCAGCAGGAACTGGCTGCGGACCATTTTGCTGCGCTCCTCATGGTTCGGTCTTGAAGAGCAACTCAAGCGATTGACTGGGGCAGAGCTGAGTACGATGGCCTCGCACGGCGTCTTCCGACTTGACCCGACTGCAATTCGAGTCGATATTGCAGCACGTCCCAAGCGGCGCTCAAGGAATCCCCGGCGAAAACGTTGAGCCGGTCGGCACGCACCTCGGGAGGCTCGGCAGCCGCAGCCCTGGCATTTCAATTGCAGATCACTTTATCAGGTCGCGTGGTGAACATATGAGTCAAGAACCAACCGCTACTGCTTCCGCCACTCGGGAAACAACCGCCGGGAAAACGGCCCGCCTCGTGTCACTCGACGCGCTGCGGGGCTTCGACATGTTCTGGATTATCGGTGCCGACGCACTGGTCGGAGGTTTACGCAAGCTGAGCGACAATCGCGTGCTGCAAGGACTTTCCGATCAACTGGAGCACGTCAGCTGGGCTGGTTTTCATTTCGAAGACCTGATTTTTCCCATGTTCGTCTTTATCGTTGGCGTGTCGTTGGTGTTTTCGCTCAGTCGAACGATCGAGCAGCATGGGCGCCGCGGCGCAGTCGTACGCATCATCCGGTGCGCCGTGCTAATGTACCTGCTGGGCGTATTTTACTACGGAGGATTCAGCACATCGTTTGATCAGATTCGCCTGTTGGGCGTACTCCAACGTATTGCCCTCTGCTACTTATGTGCGGGGCTGATCTTCTGCTATTGCGGACCCCGGGGGCGAGTGATCTGGTGTGTGAGCCTGCTGGTCGGGTATTGGCTGGTGATGACCTTCGTGCCGGTCCCAGGTGGCACGGCCGGCAATTTCGCCGAGGGGCAGAACCTGGCGAATTGGGTCGACCAACAGTGCCTGCCACTGCGCAAATGGGACGGTGACCACGATCCGGAGGGACTTCTGAGCACCCTGCCTGCCATCGCCAGTTGCTTGATGGGAGTACTGGCGGGCATGCTCCTGCGCGATCCGCGCCGCGGCGACTGGAAGAAAATCGGTTATCTGGTCGTCGCCGGTGTCGTGTTGGCGTCGTTGGGCTGGCTCTGGGACTTCCAATTTCCGGTCATCAAGAAAATCTGGACCTCGTCGTTTGTGCTGGTGGCCGGCGGCTACAGCTGCCTGCTGCTGGCCGCCTTTCACCTGGTGATCGAAGTCTGGGGATTTCAGGCGTGGGCGCGGCCGTTTGTCTGGATCGGTATGAATCCAATCACCATCTACATGGTCAACAACCTGATCGACGTCGACCAAATCGCCCAGCGGTTTGTCGGTGGCGAGCTGAATACCTATTTTGGTGACTACGGCCAACTGCTGGTCGCCATCGTGGGTCTATTGATCATGTTTGGCGTGGCACGTTTCCTCTACCAACGTAAGATCTTCTTACGCCTTTAAGGTAAACTCCAGGCGAGTCCCGACACGGTAGTCGAAGCACTGCCCTGGGAACGCCGTCCAAAGTGCTGCGACCGCTCTGCTTCCGGTGCAATGGGCGGGACCCAACCGTTGGATGCCCAACCCGCGCAGTTCTTCGATCGTGCGTGAAAGCCGCTCCTCGGATGCCTGCACCAGATGCATGCCCCCCATGACGCTGTGAATCGGTTGCCCGCGGGTCAATTGCTGCACGTACCGCAGCGTATTGATCACGCCGGCATGAGCACACCCCAACAGTACGACCGTCCCCTGCTCTGCCTCGAAGAACAACGCCTGGTCATCGGTCAGCGGGTCCTCCAGTTGACACGCGCAATCCCGGAAGAACGGTCCGCCTGTATCCTCAAAATCGGTGACGCGCGGAATGGGACCGGTGACAGTCAGCCCGGACACCACACAGGTCGGTTCTACTGTCTGGCACCAGACTGCCGACCGCTGCCTGATCGCTTGGCTGGCAGAAACGGGCATGCCCACGTCACGCACAGGACCGTGTTGCGTGCACATATACTTCGGTTCCAGGCAGGCCGGGTGCGCAAACACGGTGGCACGCCCTCCGGCGTCCAGGATGTCGGCCAGACCGCCGGTGTGGTCGTAGTGGCCGTGACTCACCACCACGGCTCCCACGGTCTCCAGGGGGATGTGCATCCGCTGCGCGTTGTGGCGCAACGCCAGACCTTGTCCACTGTCGAACAGGACGTGTTGACCGGCCACGTCGATCCAGCAGGCCAGACCGTGCTCGGCCAACAGGCCGGCTCCCGCAGCCGTGTTCTCCACCAGTACCGTCATGCACACACTCGTCATCGAACGGATTCTCCCACCAAACGTGCCGCCGCCTCGCGCTCGACAAACCGGGCGCGAGCCGTGGCCTTGATCTCTCCCTCCTGCTCCAGGCGAGCCGCCAGCTTGTAGAGCGGGGGAGCCGACTCGTCGATCCAGGCCCGCACCCGCGCCCATCCCGCGGCGGCCACCGGCCGGTGAAACCGGACATGCATGTCACCGGTCACTGCCGCACGCCCGGCCGCAAACAGGCAATTGGTCATAGCACCGTCCAATAAGGTACAGATCACCCCACCATGCAGCACAAAAGGGTACCCTTCCAACACGCGCTCACAAAGAAAATCGGCTTCCACAACCCCCTCTGCGACCGAATGAAAGGTGAGCCCCCAGCCGTTTTCCGCCGCCTTGCCACACACCACGCAGTGGGGATGATGGTGTCGCCGCATCCGCTCGTATCCCTGCCCATCGCGTCGCACGCCTGCCATTTAGTCTTGCTCCACTGTCACCCAATCACGGCCTGGAATCAGCGACCACCGCCATAGCCGGTGGTATGAGGAAGGCCCCTGAAAGGGGCCAGAGACTGGAGTATTGGAAGGGTGGAGTATTGGAGTGTTAGGAAAACTCCCAACGCACGAGACCTGACGCAGATCGACCAAATATATCTTCGTGCCTATCAACCACCACTCCAAAATCATGCAGACAACGGTAGAACCTTGTCAATTCTCACCAGCAGAGCTGGTGATTTATCTCGGATTTAGTGCCCGTCCCGCGGCTGCCTATTGATCGCTCGATAACAGACCGTGCGTCACGTCACGTTCGTTCGGATTCGGCATCTCCATGATGGCGGCCTCCTGGACGGCGGCTTTCAGCGTGTTCGAAGCCAGCAGCGCACAATGCTCCGACTCGGCAGGCAGCCCGGCCAACGCATGCAGAATATCTGCTTGCTCAATCCGCGATGCCTGTGCGAGCGACTGGCCCAACGCCAATTCGGTCGCCATGCTGCCGGCGGTGCGCGATGTCCCGCAACCGGTCGTGCTAAAGCCGATCGCCACGATCCGTCCCTCATAAGCCCGCACCCACAACTCCATCGTGTCGCCGCAAGGTCCCGTGATCTTCGCATGGCCGTCACAAGGAAAAAGTGGCCCATAGTTACGTGGCTGGTGAGCTCGGTCTCGTGCTACTGGTGATAACTGCGCGTGTTGATTCATTTCCTGACCTCCTCGGCACGTGGAGTGCACGCGGGAGTGTTGGGGTATGGGGGTGTTGGAGTGTTGGAGTGTTGGGGTATGGGGGTATGGGAATGTTGGATTTCCGAAGACGACGCGAACAGCAAGGGAAACACAATGTCGCTCGTGCAACAGGGGATCCAGACAGCCAGGAACAAAAACACGGGAATCATGATCAAAGTGGGCCAGGCCATCTGTGACAACGTGCGAGGAGCGTCACTGACGCTCAACACCGCGAGCAACACGAGTCCGCCCAGCGTGCCCAGTAAGGTATAAGGGGCGTGCATGCGCAGATTCCCGCGCCACGATGTGGGCCCAGGTTCGCCACCAGGACACCACACTGTTGCGTCCTCCGGAATCTGGCGGGTCGCCGCCCGCAATCGCCCCGGCGCGTTCGGCGTTGAGCCCCATCGGTTCGCTCCTTACCGGTTGGCAATACTGCGGCACAACTCTACTGTCTCACCCGTCGCCGTTTGGCCGGTGGCAATCCGCTACAATCTTCACCTCCAAGGCGTCCAAACGTCCCTGCAGCTGCTGCAGAGACCGGGCCAGATGGCGCGAAAGCGTCTGCCATGCCGCCACAGCGGCCGCGGGCGTCGATTGCGTCTCGTTTGCTGCCGTCGCCGCGCGCGGTGCGGCCGACGAGGTTGGCGTTTCCTGAGCAGCGTCCGCCTCAGCAGCTCTCCGCTCCCAGAGGGTCAGCCCGGTGGAATGGAACAGATGCCTGTACCGGTGGCCGCGCCGACCTGGCCCACCACCGGCGTGCCTCCCGCCACGACGCCCTGCATCGCCACGGCCCGGTTCGCGACTACCGACTCCCCGGCTGCCGATAGTCGCTGAACTGGGCCTTGGTGCGTCTGTACAAAATCCCCATCCATGTCCCGTCCCAGGGCCTTCGCCTCGCGGACCCATGTTGTTTCCACCCGGCATTTGCTTGTCCCTTTCTCTCTGGTGTTGCTTGACGGTAGACGATCCATCCGCACGTCCAGTGGTGCTCGACTGGCCGTCATTCGACAGGCTGTTGTGGGCCCGCCTCAGGCAAGGCCCGTCAGTGGTCGCACGGGTTTTCCGCGACCGTCAAGTTGCCGTCCAGATACGCCTGGACAACGCTCTGCGGCTCTTCCGCCGGCGCCCCCACCATCACCTCGATTCCTTGTTCCCGAAACAGATCACGCGCGCGCTGCCCCATTCCTCCCGCAATCACCACATTGGTCTGAAGTTCGTGCAGCCAACGCGGCAACAATCCCGGCTCATGTGGCGGGGGCGCGAGATGCCGGGACCCTTGAATCTGACGCTTCTGCAAGTCGACTTCAAACAAGGCAAACTGTTGGCAGTGGCCAAAATGAGAACACAGCCTGCCGTCCGCTACGGGCACGGCCACGATCGTCTTCTCCGTATCCTGTGATGTCATCAATACGCTCTCCCTGTGCAAATCGGCGTCGTAGTCTGTACGATGCGCATGCGCGACGCACATGCTCCCCATTCAAAACACATCCAACTGACGGAAATTTCCCTGTCCCCAACACGTGCCTGAGCGGACGGCGATTGATGTCCGGTTTGGCTCGCCCTCGAGGTTTTGCATTCTTTTCCTAGCCGTCGAGCGAATCTCGATTGCCCCGGTGCCGCCCCCGCCGCACGCCGCGCGGCTGCTCTGTCTGACCGGGACCCTCCTGCCATGCCGCCGCGTCGTGTCCCGGACGGGACCGCCCACAGCAGGCTCCATCACGGGGCATCACCAAGGCCTGTAACTCGCCACGCCGCAGCGCTTCAAGACTCTCTTCAATCGATCCTGCCACCCATCCGTAGAGCGTGATCCCCACCGACCCCAGCGAGGCGGCCGACCAGCGGTCAATACCGCCGCAGATCACCACGTCCACACCCCGCCTCACCAAGTAATTGACCCGCTCGTGCGGCGGCCACTGCGCGGCCGATACCTCTTCGCGCTGGACAATTTCGCCGCAGTCCACCGTCAGCACTAAAAAAGACGCCGCACAGTCAAAGCGGGGTGACACACGATCTCCGAAAGTCGGTACGGCCACTTTCATCATGAAGCCTCTGGCCGAATTCCCAACGCACAGCGTGTGCCACAACCCACGAATACTGGAGTGATTGCTGTAAACTGCCGCTATAAAAGAAGATATAAAAATAGACCCCATCCGACACGGAGGCCTAATTAATTGCATAACAGCAATTGATTGCACAACATATTGCGGTACTGCAATTAACAACCAGGGGCCTTACCCGGCGGCATGAGGAAGCCCCTGAAAAGGGGCCAGCAGTGACGCGACAAGAACTCGCCCTTCGCGGCATCCAGACAATGTCCCATTTCCGTTCGGCTCGTTGCTGCAGCCCCGCCAGGTTCCTCCCGGCGGACTGCGGACGGAGATGGCTACGGATAGTCGATGGCGTACTTTTTCATTTTTCGCCAGAGGGTGCTTTTGTCGATTTCCAGCGCTGCGGCGGTGTGGCCGCGATGCCCCCGGTGCTGGTGCAAGGCCTGGCGAATGGCATCGATTTCGGCCAGCGCCAACGGGTCGTAGGGGGACGCTGGCTGGTTCGCGTCCACGGGAGTCTGCAGCAACTCGCTTGGCAAGCCATCCACTTGGATCACATCGCCTCGGCAGAGGACGAATGCGTGTTCGACGACATTTTGCAGTTCGCGAATATTACCGGGGAAGGTGTACTGCATGAGGCGTTGCATGGCCTGTTCGGACAGACCGCGGATCTGGGTTCCGCGTTGGGCGTTGAACCGCTGCATGAAGTGCTGAACGAGCAGCGGAATATCTTCTCGGCGACGGACCAGCGGAGGCAGGTCGAGTTTCACCACGTTCAACCGGTAGAACAGATCTTCGCGAAACAAACCGCGTGCCATCTGTTGACTGAGTGCCTTATTGGTGGCAGCGACGATCCGCACGTCGGCCTGGACCGATTGTGTGCCGCCCAGCGGTTCGTATTCGCGTTGCTGCAAGACGCGCAGCAGTTTGACCTGCAGTGCGGCAGAGATATCGGCAATCTCGTCCAGAAACAAGGTACCATGCTGAGCCAAGGCGAATCGGCCGGGCTTGTCGCGGTCAGCGCCGGTGAAAGCCCCTTTGCGATAGCCGAACAGTTCCGATTCCAGCAGGGTATCGGGAAGCGCGCCACAGTTGACGGCCACAAACTTGTGCGCTGCCCGCCGGCTCAGATTGTGAATGGCGCGGGCCACGAGTTCCTTGCCGGTTCCCGTCGGTCCCTGAATCAGCACCGTACTGTCGCTCGCCGCAATATCGGGGAGGATATCGAGGATCCGCCGCATCAGGTGGTTCTTGCTGACGATATCCTGAAACGTGTACTGCTGATCGATTTCACGGCGCAGTAGTTCCATCGCCGACAGGTCCCGAAACGTCTCGACACCTCCCACGGCGTGTCCCTCTTTGTCCCGCAAGATGGAGGTGCTGATACTGACCGGAACCTGCGCCGCGTCCCGGTTCAGAATATCGATCTTGCGGTCCACCCATCGTCGGCCGGTAAGCATGGTATCGCGGAAGCGCAGTTGCTTTGGCAGATGTTGGCGTGAAACACATCAAAGCACTTCTTGCCGATGGCCTCCTCGCGCGGCACGCCGGTGATTTCCTCCGCCGCTCGGTTGAAAGACGTGATGATCCAGTCGCCATCGACCGTAAACACACCGTCTGCGATCGAATCCAGGATGACTTCGTACTGCTGCGGAGGGTCTTGCATAGTCGTCGTATTGCGGCTCCGGACCGGCGTTTCTCGCATCCCGTCAGTCGTGAGAGGCAGAATCCACAAGAAGACACAACGCTCACGTCCTTTGGCGGGGACGATTGCGTCATTATAGCCCGATTCCCCAGGCACGTGCATGGCCCCCGTTTTGCGGCAAGTTCATCCTGCCTCCCCAAACCGTCCCGCTCCCCCCTCAGAAAACCGCAGGCAGTACTCTTACTCTTACTCTTACTCTTACTCCTCTTCGCAGTTCACCAAGCCCAAGCCCACCACCCAGAATCAGCACATAGGGAAGGGTCCGGGAGAGTAAGAGTAAGAGTAAGAGTAAGAGTAAGAGTAAGAGTAAGAGAGGCGGGGAGTCTCGCGAGGAGCAGTCTGGGAATTACTCCGGCGGGCGTTTAGAACCACGAGAATCCTGTTAGAATTGGTTTTCGACCAGCGTGCTTCGGAGTGGAAATTGGCAGTATCCGCAGACGGCGGACCGAGGTTACCGCGAAGGGCCCCATCTCCTCGTGCCGCCCACCCCCAGTTGGCTGACGGTCTGGCACAACTCGGCCTGGAGTTTGCCGTCCCGGCCGGCGTGGACGAAGCCCGTGTCCGTCTTACCCTCCTGCAGGATCACGATATCGAGATCGGCGCCGGACTGGGCCCCCTGGCCGGCAAAATCTAGCGGATCGGTCTGATGGGCCACACCGCCCGCAGCACCAACGTCGATCGCCTGCTGGCAGCGTTTCAAGCGATATTGAAATAGCCAACGCCCTTCACGCTTTGCCGCCTTGTGCCTTTTCGATCTTGGCCCAGGTGTCGCGCAAGGGCACGGAGCGATTGAACACGGGTCGACCCGGCTGCGAATCCTTCGTGTCGACGACGAAATACCCCAATCGTTCGAACTGAAATGGCTGGCCAGGCTCGGCATCGGCCAGGCTCGGTTCGAGATAGCAGTCCTGTAACACTTCCAGCGAATGGGGGTTCAAGTTGACGAGCCAGTTCTCGCCAGCGGGAACATCTTCGGGATCAATCACCTTGAACAGCGGCTCGAACAATCGCACTTCGGCGCGGAGGGCGTGTGGCACGGACACCCAGTGGAGCGTCCCTTTCACTTTGCGGTTCGCGTTGGCGGTGCCGCTCTTCGACTCCGGATCGTAGGTACAGCGCACTTCGGCGACGGTCCCGTCAGCATCTTTGACCACATCAACGCACTTGATGATGTAGGCGGAGCGCAAGCGGACTTCGCGCCCGGGTGCCAGCCGAAAGAACTTATTGGGAGGATCTTCGCGGAAATCATCCTGTTCGATGTAAATCTCGCGTGAAAACGGCAGGTTACGTATCCCTGAGTGGGGATCTTCCGGATTATTGACCGCCTCCATCTCCTCGACTTGATCCGCCGGGTAGTTCTCGATCACTACTTTCAACGGCCGCAGGACGGCCAGCGCGCGGGGTGCCCGTTTGTTGAGATCCTCCCGCAGACTGTTTTCCAGCACCGCCATGTCGATGGTACTGTTGAACTTGGCAACCCCGATCCTGTCGCAGAACAAGCGGATGGATGCGGGCGTGTATCCGCGTCGTCGCAGTCCGCAGATGGTCGGCATGCGCGGGTCGTCCCAGCCAGCGACACGACCTTCCTTGACGAGCGTCAGCAGCTTCCGTTTGCTCATCACCGTGTAGGTCAGATTCAGCCGAGCGAATTCGATCTGTTGCGGCTTGTAGATACCAAGTGCCTCGCAGTACCAATCGTACAGGGGCCGATGGTTCTCGAACTCCAGTGTGCAAATGGAATGCGTAATGCGTTCGATGGAATCGGACTGGCCATGCGTGAAATCGTACATCGGGTAGATACACCAGGTATCTCCGCTACGATGATGCGTGGCATGGAGGATGCGGTACATGACCGGATCGCGCATGTTCAAATTCGGTGAAGCCATGTCGATCTTGGCGCGCAACGTCCGCTGGCCATCGCGAAACTCGCCGGCCCGCATCCGCTGAAACAGATCGAGGTTCTCCTCCACGCTACGATCCCGATAAGGGCTGTTGCGGCCCGGTTGCGTGAGGGTACCACGATACTCGCGGGTTTCCTCGGCGCTCAAGTCGCACACGTAGGCCTGCTGGTCCTTGATCAGTTGAATCGCCCACTGGTACAGCGGTTCAAAATAGTCGGAGGCAAAGTACAACCGGTCACCCCAATCGAATCCCAACCAGCGGACATCCTCTTTGATCGATTCGACGTATTCATCCTCCTCCTTCGTCGGATTGGTGTCGTCAAAGCGGAGATTGCAGAGCCCGTTATACTTGGCGGCCAAACCAAAATTCAGGCAGATACTCTTGGCATGCCCGATGTGGAGGTACCCATTCGGCTCGGGAGGAAATCGCGTGTGTACACGTCCCTCCCATTTGCCCGACTTGAAATCGTCTTCCATGATCTGCTCAATGAAGTGCAGCGATCGGGCAGCAGAACCGTCCCCGGCCTGTGATTCCGTGGACAGGGCCTTCGCGGGTTGTGGTCCGGACTGCCCCTTGTCTGATTTTCCGTGGGAACCGGCATGATCTGTCGGGGTGGCCATCTTCGGTTTCCTCCGTCAACGTTGGCTCGCGATAATCCACAACCCAGTCATCCCCACCGAGGGCTGCCCGCGCGGTGGGGCCTGTCGGTATGGGTCATTGGTCATTGGTCATTGGTCATTGGTCATTGGTCATTCGTCATTCGCATCGGCGTTGGTCATTGGTCATATGAGTCGCGCCGCTGGCGAGCGTATCTTAGAGCATTTCCAGAGCGCGGTCGATGCGTTGGAGCGTCTGTTCACGGCCCAGGATTGCCAGGCAATCGAACATTCCCAGGCCGACCGCCTTGCCGGTCACGGCCACACGCAACGCATGGATGACCTCCCCGATTTGCACTCCTTCCGCCTCCAGGAACTGCCTCAAACATGTTTCGGCCAGCTCGGCATTAAGTCGCTCCAACTCGGCCAGTCGGTATCGAAACTTTCGCAACAGGTCCCCCGCCGCCCCTTTGCGCAACCGCTTGTCAAACGCCTTCTGGTCGTACTGCAACTGCTCGGCCGAACAGAAGAACTCCGGGTAGTCGAGCACGTCGCCGGCCGTCTTGATCCGGTCACCGGCCGCCACGGCAATGTCGCTCAACAGCCGCTCCACTTCCGGCCCCGCAGGCGCGGGTACCCACTGAGCATGTTCGACAAATGGTCGCATCAACGCGACTTTCTCGGCCACTGGCAGCGCCAGCATGTCCCGCTGCTGGAAGGCCCACAGTTTCTGCGGGTCGAAACTGGCCGGCGACTTATTCACCCGCGCAAGCGAGAAACACTCGATCATCTCTTGCCGCGTGAACTGCTCCGTCTCGCCGTCGAGGGACCAGCCCAACAGCAGCAGGTAGTTGATCAGCGCTGCGGGGAGATAGCCCACCACGCGATAGAAATCGACAATCACGGGATTAAACGTCTCGGCGCTCGACGGATGTCCAATCAACTGCGCGATCCGCACTCCATGATCGTACAGTTTCCTGAAGTCGGGATTCTTCAAGTACTTGTCCAGCTTGCGTTTGCTCAGCTTGTTCGAGCTGCCCGGCTCGGCCACATACGGCAGGTGCGCGTACTCGGGCAAGGCATAGCCCAGACTCTGGGCAATGAAGATCTGGCGAGGCGTGTTCGACAGGTGTTCTACGGCCCGGATCACGTGGGTGATCTCAAGATCGTGGTCATCTACCACGCTGGCCAGGTGGTAGAGGCACGATCCGTCAGTTCTTTGGATGACGTGATCCTGTTCCTGGGCCCACTGGAATTCGACATCGCCGCGAATCAGGTCATGCAACGAACAGACACCGTCGCGTGGCATCTTCAATCGCACCACGGCCGACCGGCCCTCGGCAGCGTACCGCGCTGCCTCCTCGTCCGTCTCCGCCATCCACTGACGACTGTACGTGTAGGGCCGCTTCTCGGCTTCCGCCGCCTCGCGCTGGGACTGCAGTTCTTCGGGGCGTGCATAATCGCGATAAGCATGGCCGCTCTCGAGCAACTGCGCGACGGCTGCCTGATGGCGCTGTGCACGCTGGGACTGAAAATACGGCGTGTGCGGCCCCCCCACTTCGGGTCCCTCATCCCAGTCCAGACCGAGCCAGCGAAAGCCGTCGAGGATCGGCTGCAGGGCCTCCTCCACGTTGCGTTGCTGGTCCGTATCGTCGATCCGCAAGATGAATTGTCCACCCTGACGCCGCGCAAAGAGCCAGTTGAACAGCGCCGTGCGGACGCCACCAATGTGCAAGTATCCTGTCGGACTGGGGGCAAACCGCGTGCGAACCATGTTCAAGCCTCAGAAGATACCACGCCTGCAAACGCTCAGATTAGAGCCTGGGCGTGGCATCGGTCAAAGGGGCCTGTGCTGAGCCGCTCTCTCCCGCTCCGCTACGGACGGTCCCGCGCTGCAGCTTTCGCAACCGTCGCCGTTCGGCTTTGGAGAGCCTGGCAGAGTCCTCCAGGTGATCGTCGTCGGGAGTGCAGGGAGCCCCGCCGCAGCGCTGGTCGACCGTCACTTCGGCCGCCACGCGCCGCTTCTCTTTCCGCGCCGGCGGCTGGGTGGTAGCCGCGTTCTCCCGGGTTACGGCCGGTGTCGGCTCCCCGCGGGAAGTATGGGGCGGGTCTTTGCGGAGGACCTTGTCTTTGTGCCGCCGAGTGACGGACGACGTGCTGCTGCCCGCCGCCGGACCCGCGGCCCCGCGCGGCGACTTGCCCGACCGCCGGACCTTGGTTCGCACACGCGCCGGCTTGGTGACAATCTCTCCGCATGCATCTCGATAAACATGGCGCGCGTTCAGGCACAGGGCCATGAGCAGCGCAATGTGGCCTCCCAGGACCAAGCTCGAGCTGGCCATCGTCTGAAAGACCCCCTGGCCCGGCAGGATCCAATTCAGCTGAGCCGCACCGACTGCTGCAAAACAGGATAACGCCAGCAGCAGACAGCAGACCGCCAGGCGACAGGCCCGCATCTCGATCGCCAGTCGCAAGCCAATCGCACCGAGAATCACCGCCATCGACGCAGTCCAGATCAAGCACGCATCCGCGTACTCCGGAATGCCCGCATAGTCGAGCAACGCCGTACGCACCGTTTGTTGAATCCCCGCCACGCAATCAACGCTGGCCAACATCAGTACCGGTACCATCCAGTACCACATTCGGTAGCGTCCTCGGTAATCGTCCACGCGGTAACGCCGAAGCTGATAGGTCAGCGCTCCCAACACGGCAGAAACGCCCAGAAAGGCCGCCGTCAGCCACGTCGCCACACTCCCTCGCACCGCCAGATCAATGGCCGCGTAGCGGCTGATCGCGTGCGGCGCCAACTGCAAAGCCACATAGCCATAAACGGCTTCCGCGGCCGTGGCGCAGGACATGACGAGCAGGAAGAGCACCAGATTCGTCCAGCGACGTTTTGGAATCAGATCGATCACCCGTGGTTGGCGGGGCGAAAGGGCCGCATCCGTGTAATGACGCACCCGCTCGGTCGCCGGCCGTGGCACCGCCGCTTCGCCAGACTCACCCTGAGCCTCTTGCGTGGAGGCATCCCCACCCGTCTCTTCCAGCAGCACGCGCCGGCGACGCTCGTCTCGTTGACCACTTCGTCGAAAATCCATGTCCTGTTCCGCCAGACTCCAGTGTCGAAGGTGATTTCGTGACTCCAGACAGCCCCTTGTTGGGACTTCGGCACGAGCCGCCTCCAAACCTGAACCGTTGCGGACCGAATTGTCACTCCAGCCGACACCCACGGTGGCTCCCTACCCCATTGGAACTGGCGGTGCGCAATCTTGACAAGATAAGAAACATACGAAGCAACTAGAAAACGGGAGGCCCAGTAAATGGCGGGGAAATGGGGCAGCAGCCAACAAGCTGGACACGATCGGCACGCAAGCCCCACCGTTCATGGACAGGCCGCGTCCGAGCCTCACCTGCGGCGCTTGCGAGGCCCCTGCGGCGGGCCCCGGCCGAGGTGCCGCGCGGGTGCTGGCGAAGTGCCGACGGTGCCGTCGAGGTCGGCACAACCGGCATAACGGGAGTGGGGGGAGAGAATTTCCAAAAATTGCCGCTCATTGGCTGCAGGCAGTTCTGACGGCAGGGCTACATGCAATTCCTGACAGAGGCAAGCGAAATTCGCTCGCAAAAACGCAATTGTTTCGCCGCCCAGTGCGCAGAAGTGGTATCAACTGCCCCAAGCGGCCGCCGACGTGAGCCAAGGGCTCTGCTGGACCTCCAACCGAGCGGGTGCGGTGCGACGATCGGTGAGGGAGTATCCCGGACAACCGCTGCCACCGGTGTCTGAGAGTGGTGGCTCTGGCTTTGACCCTCGTTTCGACAAAACCTAAGTTTTCAACAGCAGCAGGCGTCGTTTGCCGCCACTTGCTCCCCCTATTGATGCAGCAACAAGACACTTCCGCCACGCGGTGAGCGTTCGTGCCTCCGGGCACGGCACAGGCAAGTCCATGGAAAGCACGCCCAACCCGACGGCACCCTCGCCGACAGATTCCGCGAGTGCGTCGCCAAACAACACAGACGCAACCCTTGGGTTGACGACGATTTCGTCACTTCTTGATCGTCTCGATCAACCACCGGCAGACGACGGCGATCCTCGGCGAACGAACCCGCTTGAGGCCTCCAGCAAGGTGTCGCTGGAATACCAGGATCAGCTGGTGCGAGCCCGGCTGGGGATGGCCAGCAGTCTCTATGTGGCGTTGCGCCAAGCATGCACCGACCGCGTTCCACTCCCTGCGTGTGGCATTTGGCTGTTCCTCCTGGGCCCTTCAGCTGGACCTGCAGGAACCCACGCGCGACGAGTGGGAAGTGGCCGCGTTGCTGCACGACATTGGCAAGATCGGTGTGCCGGATCGGATCCTCTCGAAGCCCCAGCGATTAGATCGTGAAGAGATGGCCACGATGAATCGCCACCGAGTCCTGGGGGAGCAGATTCTGGCGAGCTGTTGTGTATCGCAGGAAGTGCTCGTGGTCGTCCGCTACGCCCGCCTGGTACGACGGGAGCCGTACCGGTTTCGATCGTTGCGGCCTCGAACTTCCCTTAGGTGCTCGAGCCATTTCGATCCTGGACGCTTTCGATGCGATGACGACCGACCAGGTTTATCGGCGCGCGATGTCGCGTGAGCGCGCGATTGCCGAGTTGTTCGCCTGTGCCGGCACGCAGTTCGATCCGGAACTGGTCGAGCGTTTCTGTGCCCTCTTGACGACCGATCAAGCGAAGCTGACTACGGATTTATCACACCGCTGGCTCAACGAACTGAGCGCGGACCAGTCCAATGCGCTGTGGAACTGCCATTCCGCGTCGGGGCTGGCGTGGCAACAACAGGCCACGGTCGATGCGTTATTCCATCAGAAGCTGTTGGACAGTATGCATGATGGCGTGGTGTTCATCGACACGAACTTGCAGATTCTGCTCTGGAATCGCGCCGCGGAACGACTGACGGCGATCTCGGCCGCCAGCGTTCTGCACCGACTCTGGGCGCCGCAGATCATTGGTTTGCGCGACGAGAACGGAAGTCCGCTCGAACGGAACAATTGCCCGATCGCCCACACGTTGAACTGCAAGGCCCAGACCTTGCGGCGACTGACAATGGAGGGTCGTGGCGGTGAACGTATGAGTGTCGACGCGCAGCTGGTACCGGTCATGGGACGCGACGGGATCATGCTGGGTGCCACATTGCTGTTGCACGACGCCTCGTCTCAAATCACGCTGGAAGAGCGCGTTCAGACGCTGCACATCAAGGCGACGCGCGATCCTCTGACCAGGGTCGCGAACCGAGCGGAATTCGATCGTCTGCACACCGAGTTCGTCGATACGCACCTCGATAGCGGACTCCCGTGTGCCTTGATCATCTGCGACATCGACCACTTCAAAAACGTCAATGACACGTACGGACATCAGGCTGGCGATGAAGTGTTGGTCAGTTTCGCTGCGTTGCTGCAACGATCGGCGCGCCCCGGCGATCTGGTGGCGCGCTACGGCGGCGAAGAATTCGTCATGCTGTGCGCCGACTGCGACAACGCCACGATCACTCAGCGGGCGGAGAAGATTCGCCGCGACTTGCAGGACACGCCTCAGGGCTGCCTCGACAGCCGCCCGATTACCGCCAGCTTCGGCGTGACCGAAATCCAAGCGGGGGATACTCCGGAGACGATGTTGCGGCGTGCCGACCGAGCCTTGCTGCGGGCCAAGGAAAGCGGACGCAATCGGGTCGTGCAATTGGGCACTGGTATTCCAGGCGAAATGAAACGCGGACGGCGGCAGCCGCTGTCGCCGCTGGTTCCAACCGACGCCGTCGAGTCATCTGCTCGCCGAGACGCTGGTCACCGCGGTGCCGCTCCCCGTCACGATGGAGAAGCTGCGTGGTTTCATCTCCGATCATCACGCCGAGATCATGTCGACCGAGGACGGCAAATTGCGGCTACAGATCACGAAACAGTCGCCAGCCACACGCCGCGATGCGGACCGACCGGTCTGTTTTATCGTTTCGCTGCAGTTCGTCGAGAAGCGGGCCAAGGACCGCGTTCAGGCACTGCCCGGCAGGAACCGCACCATGATCCACGTCTCGATCCAGCTGGCAAACAACCGAGACCGGCGGCTGGGCAATGCTTACGAGCGAGCCCGTCAACTGTTCGCCAGCCTCAAATCGTATTTCATGGCCCAAACGTTCGACGGCCCTTTTAGTTCCGACGAATCGCGAGCCAACCCCACGCTCTTCCGACGGCTCCTCTCGCTGCTGCATCCCAGGACCCACGATCCCGAGCAGTAACGGCCCGGCTCAGCCGCCTCTTCACGCTGCGGCCCCACCCACTCGGGCCTGGCTGGCGACCGACCGGCGCCTTGACAGTGCACTATAGATAGCTGGAGAAGCGCCTCGCGGGAGTGCGGCCTCGGACGCGGGTCGGCATCCCAGTCAATGGCCCCCTATTTTGGATGGGGCCATGCTGCCGGACGCCTGTTTTTGTTCGCTGGCGTCTGACGCGGGCCGCACCGGCTCGCAGTCCACACGAGTGGGATTAGCCTGACTGCCGATCGTGCCGCCGGGGACTTGCCACCGCCTCGAACCGTCTGCCCGTGATCCACTGGCTGCCGACCCGGACGACAGTCTGCCAGCGAAATGGAAAACTCTTGACGGGACTCGTTTACGATGGGGCCAGAACTTGAGGGTTTTGCGTTAGGTTCTCCCAATGAACGCTCAGCCGGTCACTGTTGCCGAGCGGTAGTTCGCACCGTCCGAGGCTCTGCCTCTTTCGATTTCACGTTTCACTGAAAGGATCCTGATCATGGCTTTCTCACTTCCCACTTTGCCCTACGCCTACGACGCGCTGGAACCGCACATCGACGCGCGGACGATGGAGATCCACCACACCAAGCACCATCAGGCCTACATCACCAAGGTGAATGACGCCATCGCCGGCACGGCATTCGAAGCCAAAAGTATCGAAGCGTTAATCACTGATCTGGCGAGTGTGCCCGAAAACATTCGCACGGCCGTTCGCAACAATGGAGGCGGACACGCCAATCACTCGCTGTTCTGGACCGTGATGGCGCCCCAGGCCGGCGGCAGCCCGAGCGGCGCATTGGCCAAGGCCATCGATGCCGCCTTCGGCAACTTCGAGAAATTCCAGCAGCAATTCAATAATGCCGCAGCCACTCGTTTCGGCAGCGGCTGGGCCTGGTTGAGCGTGGAGCAGGGCAAGCTGGTGGTCGAGAGCACCGCGAATCAGGACAGCCCGCTCTCCGCCGGCCGCACCCCCATCCTCGGACTCGACGTGTGGGAACACGCTTACTATTTGAAGTATCAGAACCGGCGCCCCGACTACGTCTCCGCCTTCTGGAACGTCGTCCATTGGGATGAGGTTGCTCGCCGCTACGCCGAAGCCCAAGGCCGCTGAACCGCGTTCCGCGAACCGCACACGATACCCGACCGTCAGACTTCCTCGGCCTCGCGTCGGGAAACCATGACGGTCGTTTCGTTTGTGCCGCAGCGCAGCAGCGATGCTTGCCATGGCCAACGGCACATAGATGCCTGGTAGGTACTCGGTAGAGGCGTATTATGCGCCCCTGAGTCACTTACCCGGCCGCACTGCGGGCCTTCGTCGCCACACTCTGTGCCAGCTCAGCAACCTCTTGCGCGCCGCCGGAAGGGGGCCGCATCAGCGGCCCGGCATGTCAGCGACAAGGTCGAGCAAACGATCGTGACATTTTCGTTGATTGTGACCGCTGCGCCGGTCGGGTAGGATCGATAGTCGTTCGCGTCCGGAAATCTCTCCTTGATCCTCACGCTCGGCGTGCGCTCGCTGTCGCACACGTCGCTCGGTCTGCACCTTGTTGCACCTTCGTGCTGCGCACCTGATTGTCGCCTGGACAAATCTCGGTGCAAATCTCGGTTTCGCTGCTGATCACTTCGATGTTGCTGCATGTCGGACAGCAACCAGGCACGACTCGTGTCGTGCTGCGGAATCCTCTACAGTCGCGACGAGATGCATCACCCGATTTGTCCGAGTGAGTGACCGCGTTTCACCAACTCGCCCCAGAACGCACGACGACCCGTGACCAAAAAAACATTTGCGGCAACTCGCAAAAATCAACAGAAACGGCTTGCTTCGCCGCGCACATAGGCATTAGGATGACAACTGATTCAAGTCTTGCGAACGGAAAAGGGAATACGTTCGCTCTTCACATGCTTCATGTAAGGACTCCGAGTGATGATCCATTACTCGTGCGATCGCTGCAAGCGGATTATCAATCCCGAAGAAGATCTTCGGTACGTGGTGAAGCTGGAAGTGCAGGCCGCCATGGAACCGTTGGAGGTCGACGAATTCGAAGATGATCGCGATCATCTGCTGGAAGTCCAGGAGATCCTGGAGCGGCTGGAGGACGCCGACAGTGAAGCGATCAGCGACGAGCTGTACCAGCGTTGTCGCTTCGATCTTTGCTCGGATTGCTATCGCGAGTTCATCAAGAATCCGGTCGGGCACGAAGGACGTGCCCATTTCGGGTTCAGCCAGAACTGATCAGCGTCCGTGCAGCTCACTTTTCCCCGATACGTCAGGCCCTCGCTGCGAGACGCTGCTGCTCGGTGCACGATCACCGTGATCGGTCGGCATTCGCTCGCAGTTCCTGCACGTCAGGAGCGGTCTTTCGTCGCTTGCCGGTCGACTGCGGGCCCGCCGCGTCGTTCTTCGCGGCATTCGGCGGCAGGGGAACTGGCCCGCGTGGCGGTCTCTGCCACGGCGTCCTCACCTCCGGACGCTCCGTCATCGCTCCTTGAGCACACTCGGTACGACTGCTAGAATCGGCAGTTTGCAGGTTGGTCGAGAGACTCGCCTCGACAGCAGTCCTCCCTCCCAGGCTCGACCCGCAACGCAAACGTCGGCGGGAGATCGTCAGCGGCGAGTGCGGCCTGGACCTGTCCTGTCCCATGCGGCACGAAGTGCAGGCGATTCAACAAGATTGGTACGTGAGACTATGGTGAACGAGAAAGATTCCATCAAGATCGCCGTGATTCCCGGTGACGGCACCGGCCCGGAAGTCACGGCCGAGGCGTTGAAGGTGCTCAAGGCCGTCGCCTCGCTGGAAGGCTTTCGATACGAACTCGAGGAGTTCGACTACGGCGGCGAGCGCTATCTGCGGACCGGCGAAGTCCTGCCCGACGGCGCGGTCGAGCAGCTGCGCACCTTCGACGCCATCCTGCTGGGTGCCGTCGGACACCCGGACGTGGCGCCCGGCATCCTGGAAAAAGGCCTGCTGCTGGAACTGCGCTTCCAGCTGGACCAGTACATCAACCTGCGGCCGGTCAAGCTGTATCCGGGCGTGGAGACGCCGCTGGCCGGCAAGGGCCCGAGGATATCGACTTCGTCGTCGTCCGCGAGAACACCGAAGACCTCTACTGCGGCGTCGGTGGCTTTCTGAAGAAGGGCACGCCCGACGAAGTCGCCACGCAGTCGGCCGTCTACACCCGCAAAGGGTGCGAACGTTGTATCCGCTGGGCCTTCGAATTCACGCGCCAACGGAACAATCCCAAGGGAAAGACGCTGACGCTGGTCGCCAAGACCAACGTGCTGACCTACGGCCACGATCTGTGGGATCGCACGTTCCAGGACGTGGCGAAGGAATATCCCGACGTGGAGGCCGACTACAACCACGTCGATGCCTGCTGCATGTGGATGGTGAAGAATCCGGAATACTACGACGTGATCGTCACCACCAACATGTTCGGCGACATCATCACCGATCTGGGCGCGATCCTGCAGGGTGGCATGGGCGTGGCCGCCGGCGGCAACATCAATCCCGATCCGGGCGGCTGCAGCATGTTCGAACCGATGGGCGGCAGTGCGCCGAAGTACACCGGCCAGAACGTGATCAACCCGATCGCCGCCATCAGCGCCCTGGCCATGCTGCTGGAACAGACCGGCTTCGCCAAAGCAGGCACCCGCGTGCTGGATGCGATCCAGATCGTGACCGGCACGAAGATGAAGAGCCAGAGCGCCGGCAAGATGGGTTACAGCACGACGGAAGTCGGCGATCTGGTCGTCGATGCCCTGACGACCTGCTGACTCGTCGCCATGATCGACTCCGCGTGCTTGATGCTAGCGCAGGGCTGCGCATCAGGAAGGAGTTGCTCCCGATGTACGAATCACTCTTCGACCTCACCGGTCGCACGGCACTGGTCACCGGTGGCAGCAAAGGGATCGGCAAGGCGGTGGCGCGCGGCTACGCCGAGGCGGGCGCCGACGTGATGATCTGCTCGCGGCACGAAGATGAGCTGCAGGCTGCCGTCGCCGAAATCTCCGACCAGCTGCCGGTGCGCGTCGAGTATTTCGTCGCCGACATGACCGATCGGCCCAGGTCCAACAACTCGCCGACGAAACGATCCGCCGCATGGGCAAGGTCGACATCCTGTTCAACAACGCCGGAAGCAATCAACCGCAGACACTGCTGGAAACCACCGACGAAGTCTGGGAACGGATTCTCGAACTGAACTTCACCAGCTGCATGCTGCTGGCCCGCGCCTGGCGCCCGGGATGATCCAACGTCAGTGGGGACGCATCATCCACACGTCGTCCGTCATGGCCTTCGCCTCGAACCCCGGTCGCGGACTCTACTCCGCGACCAAAGCCGCCTTGATCGCCATGTCCCGCGCCCATGCCCTGGAACTCGGCCCGTACGGCATCACCGTCAACTGCCTGGCTCCGGGACCGGTGATGACCGATTTGCCGATGAGCCTGTTGAATGACGAGCAGAAGCGAACTGTTCGCCGAGCGGACCGCCGTCAAGCGGTGGGGACAGGTGGCCGACATGGTCGGTCCCACGCTGCTCCTGTCCAGCGACGCCGGAGCGTTCATCACCGGCACGGCCATTCTGGCCGACGGCGGTATGCTCTGCCGCACCTTCGATTGAGGCCGTAGCTGAAGCCGCCGTAGCTGAAGCCGCCGTAGCTGAAGCCGCCGAGGCTTCAGAGGAAGTGGCCTACGGATGAAGCTGCTGCTGAGCCCTTGGCGGGCTCAGCTACGACGACTCAAGTGGCATGCGGATCAAGCCGTAGCTGAAGCCGCCGAGGCTTCAGAGGAAGTGGCATACGGATGAAGCTGCTGCTGAGCCCTTGGCGGGCTCAGCTACGACGGCTCAAGTGGCATACGGATGAAGCCGTAGCTGAAGCCGCCGAGGCTTCAGAGGAAGTGGCCTACGGATGAAGCTGCTGCTGAGCCCTTGGCGGGCTCAGCTACGACGGCTCAAGTGGCATGCGGATCAAGCCGTAGCTGAAGCCGCCGAGGCTTCAGAGGAAGTGGCATACGGATGAAGCTGCTGCTGAGCCCTTGGCGGGCTCAGCTACGACGGCTCAAGTGGCATGCGGATGAAGCCGTAGCTGAAGCCGCCGAGGCTTCAGAGGAAGTGGCCTACGGATGAAGCTGCTGCTGAGCCCTTGGCGGGCTCAGCTACGACGACTCAAGTGGCATGCGGATCAAGCCGTAGCTGAAGCCGCCGAGGCTTCAGAGGAAGTGGCCTACGGATGAAGCTGCTGCTGAGCCCTTGGCGGGCTCAGCTACGACGGCTCAAGTGGCATGCGGATGAAGCCGTAGCTGAAGCCGCCGAGGCTTCAGAGGAAGTGGCATGCGGATGAAGCTGCTGCTGAGCCCTTGGCGGGCTCAGCTACGACGGCTCAAGTGGCATGCGGATGAAGCCGTAGCTGAAGCCGCCGAGGCTTCAGAGGAAGTGGCATACGGATGAAGCTGCTGCTGAGCCCTTGGCGGGCTCAGCTACGACGGCTCAAGTGGCATGCGGATGAAGCCGTAGCTGAAGCCGCCGAGGCTTCAGAGGAAGTGGCATACGGATGAAGCTGCTGCTGAGCCCTTGGCGGGCTCAGCTACGACGGCTCAAGTGGCATGCGGATGAAGCCGTAGCTGAAGCCGCCGAGGCTTCAGAGGAAGTGGCCTACGGATGAAGCTGCTGCTGAGCCCTTGGCGGGCTCAGCTACGACGGCTCAAGTGGCATACGGATGAAGCCGTAGCTGAAGCCGCCGAGGCTTCAGAGGAAGTGGCATGCGGATGAAGCTGCTGCTGAGCCCTTGGCGGGCTCAGCTACGACGGCTCAAGTGGCATGCGGATGAAGCCGTAGCTGAAGCCGCCGAGGCTTCAGAGGAAGTGGCCTACGGATGAAGCTGCTGCTGAGCCCTTGGCGGGCTCAGCTACGACGGCTCAAGTGGCATGCGGATGAAGCCGTAGCTGAAGCCGCCGAGGCTTCAGAGGAAGTGGCCTACGGATGAAGCTGCTGCTGAGCCCTTGGCGGGCTCAGCTACGACGGCTCAAGTGGCATACGGATGAAGCTGCTGCTGAGCCCTTGGCGGGCTCAGCTACGACGACTCAAGCCTCACGCCCCAATTGGTACATGCGACGCTTCGCTTGACGATAGCGATCTGCGACGTTCCGCACGTCGGGTGGCAGATAGCCGTAGAAGTCGTATTGTTCGATATTCGTGGGACCGTAGATCAATCGCTCCAGCCAGGAGTCCGGGATTCGCGGATCGTACATATCGAGCAGAGCACCGACTTTGTGAACCAGGGTCGGCAGCGATCGCTTTTGAATATCCCGTTGACGCTTGGCCACGGTGCGACGGAGCGTGGCTTCGGCCAGCACCAGGTTTTCGGCCGCCCGGAGCGCTTCTTCATCGCCTTCGACATACAGTCCCACGACGAATCGCGTGACGCCCAGCGACGTGTAACTGCCACGCCGGTTTTCCTGCGCTTCGCAACGGACATACATCACTTCACCGCGCCACGAATCGGGGACGCGCATCACCACGCTGAACTCGCGGGACCCCTCCAGGGCCTCGTCGGGCGACGGTCGCAGTTTGAAATAGACGCCCGTTCCCCGGTCCATCGTCCCCGCCACCAGGACCACTTCCATGGGAGGCTTTAGTTCGTAACGAATCTGCGAAGTGTCCTTGGTGCCGATATCGGACCCGGCCGTGCCATGGGCGATACTTTCGAAACTCCCGTTAACCGACAGTCCCAGGGACTTGTTGCTTTCCTTCTTCCGCTCGATACTCACGTTCCCGGCCACGGCAGTTGCTTGTTGCGTTTGCGGTTGATAGTCGACAATGCGGACGCGGCCCGTGGGATTGAGAATCTGATAAGCGTATTGCATCCCCTCCCGCATTTCACCCTCTTCGACCATCGCCGTGATGCGAAAGTGGCCTTCCACCAATCGCTCCTGAGTGTTGGCTGCCTTGAACTCCGGCGTTGTCACGTCGCGGCAACTGACCAGGTCGGCCGTGTCGAAACGGATGTCCGGCGAAGCGGCCTGCAGTGGCGTTGCGGCGCACAACAGGAACAAGACACTCAAGCAAACACCCTCTGACGGTCGAGCCAGCAGAGCGAGACCAATGGATGCTTGCCTCACACGGCGCGTGGCCACTGTCAAACGTGGCGGCGACGTCGCCTCGCGGTGCCGCGGCGGGACACCGCCGCCAGCGGGCCGGCTTTGCGTTGTCTTACGTACCGAGACAAGATGGTGTCGAGTGTGTGGGGAAGGTATGACGAGCTGATTCACGGAACGACTCCTTTCTAGCATGGTAGGTCAGTTTGCTGACGTTACCCAACGCGAATGCGACAGGCACACATGCCGCCTCCGCGGTCCTGAAAGCATGCGTCTGAGTTGACTTTGGCTTGGCCGGCGGCGGATTGCATAAACCCGGCGGGCGGCCCGCGCAAAGCCACGCGAACGATGCCGAAACAAACGATAGGGGCCGCCGTCGATGGCAGCGAAGAAGTTTCAGATATCTTGTGGACATCTGAGTACAGCAACCCTCTTGGCGCTGCAAAACCCGCCGGGACATCATGACTGCCAGCGGTTCACCAACACGTTCGCTCCCAGATTCCGCGGGAGCAATAATCACAAGAAGGGGATCAGGATCGCGGTGAGGCGTGAATTCGCTTGTTCACCAAAAGTGATTCACAGCAAAAGTGATTCACGACCGATGCGGTCGCTGAAAGACTTCCTGACGACCACCGCAGAAGTATCTTAGCGCGGGCGACTGAACAGTCAACTGTGCACGCGCGGCAATTCGTCGCCGCGTGCAATTATCTCGGCTTCGGCGACTGCTGAGCTCCTCCAGACGCAACCGCACCGCATCTCGGTCGGCAAAATGTCCAGCCAGCCGGACGTACGCGCTGTGATGCCCCGCTTCGGACTCGAATAGACTGCCGAAAAAAGCTGCCAATTCCTTGTCCTGTATGTGTTTGCGGAGCAGATCAAACCGCTCGCACGAGCGGGCTTCGATCAGGGCGGCAACCAGCAGCCGGTCGACCGCACGGCCCGGCTCCTGCTTGCGAATCAAGGCATGCAGCTGGCTCCCGTAGTTGCTCGGCCGAAGGCGGCAAAAGCGTATGCCGCGGCGGTGCAATTGCTGCAAGACCAAGTGGAAATGCTCAAGTTCTTCGTTGACGATGCGCGTCATCTCCCGGCACAGCTCCTCGTCCTCGACGTAGGCGAACATCAAGTTCATGGCCGTACCGGCGGCCTTTTTCTCGCAATGCGCATGGTCGATCAGAATCTCGTCCAAGTGCTCGTCCACGTGGCGCAACCAACGATCGGAAGTGGTCGATTTCAAGCTTAGCATGGCCCCATGATACGCTCTCGGTCCGACGTTTCGCAATGGACGCGTTACCTGACTCCGCCTGCGGCCGTAACCCCAAGTGGGCCGTGGGCGACCTGCCATCAACGAGCCATCTGATATATGATCAGCGTTACGCGAGCGGTTCCCGCAGCGGACCTCCGGCGTTATCCACCTACTCGGCACCAGATTCTCGCTCCTCACCAGATCCACGATGCTGTTGTCCATCCAAGATATTGCCAAGCACTATGGCCCGGAGCCGGTCCTGGACGCCGTGACGTTCGATGTCCGCCAGGGCGATCGGATCGCGATCGTGGGCCCGAACGGAACGGGCAAAACCACGCTTCTGAGAATTCTGGCGGGCCGCGAGGAAGCCGATGCCGGCACGATCCAGTTCACTGGCGCGACGCGACTGGGATATCTGGAACAGCAACCCGAGTTTACTGCGGGACACACAGTATGGGACGAAGCGCGCGATGCCCTGCGGGAACTCGTGGCGATGGCCCGGGAGGCGGAGGAGCTGGGGCAAGCGATGGCGCAGAGCGAGGAACCGGCGGAGCGCCAGCGACTCGGACGCCGCTTCGATCACCTGCAACAAGAGCTGCATCGCCGCGACGGATACCACTTGGATCACAAAATCGAGCAAGTGCTGGTCGGGCTGGGGTTCACAGCCGATACGTATCAGCAGGACGTCGCGCAGTTAAGTGGCGGCCAGCAGAATCGGCTGCTGCTGGCCAAACTGCTGTTGGAAGATACCGAACTCCTGTTGCTCGATGAGCCCTCCAACCATCTCGATCTCGAAGCGACGCGCTGGCTGGAGGATTTTCTGATCGGCACCAGCCAATCACTGTTGGTGGTCAGCCACGATCGCTACTTCCTCGACAAGGTAACCAATCGCACGTTCGAGCTGTTTCACGGCACGGTCGACGCGTACAGTGGGAATTTTACCGCCTACTTGCGTCAGAAGAGCGAGCGATTGGAGGTGCAGCGTCGTACGTATGCAAAGCAACAGACCGAGATCGCCAAGATGGAGGATTTTGTCAGGCGGCATCACTATGGGCAGAAACACACTCAGGCAGAAGACCGACGGAAGAAGCTGGAACGGATTCAGCGCGTCGATCCGCCGCGTGAAATCACCGCCGCGCCCATGTCGTTTCCGGCGGCCCCGCGGTCCGGAGACATCGTGTGGCGAGTTGAGCAGCTGGCCAAGTCGTTTGGTCGCTCCCTGTTTGCCGACCTGACCTTCGACATCTTGCGGGGCGAGAAATGGGCGGTATTGGGTCCCAATGGCTCAGGCAAGACCACCCTGGTGCGCTGCTTGCTCGGGCACCTGGCGCCCGATGCGGGAAGAGTCGTGCCGGGCACGGGCGTCAAAGTGGCTTACTTCGATCAGCTCCTGCAGTGCGTCGATTCCCAAGCCCCCGTTGTCGATGCCATTCGCCCCAGCCACAAGGAGTTTTTCGAGGGACCGCGGCGCGATCTGCTCGCGCGCTTCGGCATCACCGGGGATATGGTTTTTCAGAAAGTCGAAAATCTTAGCGGGGGCGAGCGAAATCGAGCGGCGTTGGCCTACCTGGCGGCACTCGACGCCAATCTGCTGGTACTGGACGAACCGACGAACCATCTCGACTTGTGGGCACGCGAATCGCTCGAGAAAGCGCTCCGCCAATTCGATGGGACGGTGCTCCTGGTCAGCCATGACCGTTATTTCCTCAACCAGGTCGCCGACCATGTGATCGTCATCGGCCACGGACCCGCACAGGTGATCGAAGGCAACTACGATACGTACCTGCATTTGGTCAGCCAGGGGTTGGCGTCCTCCGCAAGCTCCGCAGCAGCGGAGAATGACGCCAAGCAGACCGACTTGAAGCGAAGCGAGCGGGATAAGCCGGCACGTCGTAAGCGGAAGTTTCCTTATCGGAAAGTGAAGGATCTGGAGGCCGACATCCACACCTGCGAAGCACGCATCGAACAGTTGCATCAGGCACTCGCCTCACCCACCCTCATGCGCGACGGCCAGCGCGTCAAACAAACCAAAGCCGAACTCGACGAACTGGCCGTGCGTCTGGAACAACTGCTCGAACACTGGGAAGAAGCGTCCGAATTGAACTGAACTGCCCACAAACAAAGCCGCCCACTTCGATCACGCATCGAAGCGGGACGGCTCAGGGCGGGGCTGACGACTGCGGTGAAGATCTTGGGAAGCCGCTTAGAAGCGAATGCGCAGGCCGAACCCACCGGTGTCGACTCCGATGCCACCGCGGTAGCTTGCGCCCGGTCCATACAACACGCGCGTGGCCGGTCGGTGGTGCGGATGTACAAGATACGGCTGTGGAGTGACGGGAACGTAAATCTGCGGCTGATAAACCGGAGGATAGTAGACCTGCTGCGGCCAGGTTTGCGTGTATACCTGCGTGAAGCCCATCGCTCGTCCATGGCGAGGACCAGGACGATAATGGCGACCCGGGTGATGGGGATCGGCCAGGGCGGGGGCGGCGGTAAAAGCGAGGACGGCGACAACGGCCAAAGCCAGCGTGGTGCATTTCTTCATCGGTCTGCTCCTCTTGTTGACTGGGTCATGGATGCTCGCGGAACACGTTTGTCCGGGCTGACCCACATACATTGCAGACCCCGTGCCAAAACCGCAGAAGGCGAAACCGAATCGGCACCTCCCGGCTAAAAACAACGCAAATACGTGAATCACAGATTGCCCCCTGGCGGGCTGCTAGAGCAGGGAAAACCAAAACCGCAGTCGTTTTGACGGCACCTGAGTTCCCATCGATGGCGCCGGGCGACATGGCGTAGCTGAGCCCGCCAGGGCTCAGCGAAGCGGTGCCAGCGTAGCTGAGCCCGCCCAGGGCTCAGCGGAAGCGGGTGAACGTGACGTGCCAGCGTAGCTGAGCCCGCCCAGGGCTCAGCAGAAGCGGGTGAACGTGACGTGCCAGCGTAGCTGAGCCCGCCCAGGGCTCAGCGGAAGCGGGTGAACGTGACGTGCCAGCGTAGCTGAGCCCGCCCAGGGCTCAGCAGAAGCGGGTACCGGCTGAGCCCTGGCGGGCTCAGCTACGAGAAGCGGGGACCGGCTGAGCCCTGGCGGGCTCAGCTACGGCCAGAAATGACAAACAGGCTCCGTCGCGGGATACTTTTTTGGCCCGCAACGAAGCCTGTAGCAAATGCTGGTTGGTCATGTTGGTAGGACAGCGCCTACCGGGAATGTCAGCAGCGATCAGTAGCGAACATCGAGTCCGAAACCGGGCACGCGGACACGGACGCCACCGCCGTAGTAATAGCCGCCGCCGCCCACAATCACGCTCACCGGAGCACGATAATAGGGGTAATCATAGATGTACGCGGGACGACGCACGACCACGGGACCGACCACCGGGCCAATCACGGGAGCCACATAACGCGGCGCTACGCGCACAACCGGCGCATACCGCACGGCACGACGACCATATCGCCACCCCGCCTCGGCGGACGTGGTGCACAGGCCAACAACCGCCACTGCTACGAGCGCCAAAAACAATTTCTTCATCACTCCACCCTCCAATTCGCTGAGTCTTATTCGGCGGACCACTCGGTCCCTGATTGACCTTTCCTCAAAGCAATCCGCGTGCCACATCGGCATGGTACGCTGCTGGGAATCCTAGCGGTCCGCAGGCAGAATTCAACCGGCTCGATTTAGGGGTGCTCTGCCGGAGCCGCCGGCTCAGCAGGAGCTTCGCCCTCCCGATTCCCGCTGCGGAGAAATTCGCAACTAATTGCCGTATCGCTGCGCCAGCGTCGCCGGATTAGCCACATTTTCAGCGGCGGTATCGAGTTGCGTATCGACCTGCGGGCCCATCACCGCCACGAATCCGACAATCACGAGCAAGACGGCGGCGGCCACGACCACCCACTCAACAACCCCCATTCCCCTGCGGCGGCGGCGTATACGGCGTGACACCATGACTCTAGACCTCCAGAATACTAAGGAAACCGGACCTGCACCCTGCCAAAAGTCTACCTCATTTCTGAACCGAAGCGGCATCCCGCGCCGCAGTCCGCGAGGAGTGAGGGCGGCGCGGAAGACCGGAGGCCTGAATCATCCAAAGACGCTGATGGATCCGTTCGGCGGCCGAGCCGCCCCGGGCTGGGAAAAACGGACCGCCGACTGGTGGGCGCAGCGGAGTTTGGCGAAAATGGCCGTAGGTGACACTGCGTATGAACGAACCCAATTCGGATGACGTTTCCCAAGACCCCATCTCGCGGACCCCCGCCCGGCTACCGCTGGCCCTCTCGAGTGCCTCGCTGCCAGCTGATGCGCTGGCCGCAGCGCTGGCTTTGCCGTTGCGTGTCGCCATCCCGCTGGTCACGATCTTCGAAGGCATCCCGCTGGCCACACTGCTGCACGACGGCCAGACGGTATGCCATGCCAATCGAGCGGCGGCGGAACTGCTGGGGGTCGCCGAAGCGGCGATGTTGATTGGCCAGCCGATCGATGATATCTTGCCGACCCCCACACTGTCGGTCTCTCCACCACCGCCACCTGACAGCCAACCGGGAGACGGGACAGCCCTGGAGCTGCCGGTAGCGGCCACCACGAGCGACGTGCGGCTGAAGCGGCGTGACGGTTCGCCCGCTACGGTTCAGATGACGCGACACGGCTCTCGACATCGGCGGCCGCGTTCTCATTCATGTGCTGCTGCAGGAAAACGACGAACAGCTGCGGCGTCATCAGGAGGAACTAGCGCATGCCGGGCGGTTGAGTACGATGGGCGAACTGGTGGCGAGCATCGCCCACGAGATCAATCAACCACTATATGCGATTGCGAACTACGCCGGCGCGTGCCAAAACGCGCTGGCCGGCCCTTCCGAGGACATCTCTCGAGCGCGTTACCCGTTGGACCAAGGAAATCGCCAACCAGGCACGCCGCGCCGGCGCGATCATCACCGGGTTGGGGGACTTCGTGCGAAAAGCTCCTCCTCATCGTTCGACACTCAATATCAACAATCTGGTTATCGACTCGCTCGATCTGCTTCGCTTCGAAGCGCGCCGGCACCAGGTCCGCATGGGAATTGAACTCGCCTCCCCTGCCCCACTCGTGCTGGCCGACCGTGTGCAGATTCAACAAGTCATCGTGAACCTAATTCGCAATGCCTTCGATGCACTGGAGTTTGCGGATCCACCCAAACGACGTGTCGCTATCGTCATTGAAACCCGCGACGGACGGGTCTTGGCGCACGTCGAAGATGGTGGCAAAGGACTCACGGCCGACGAACATGCCATGTTGTTCGAGCCGTTCTTCACCACTAAGGAACGCGGCATGGGTATGGGCCTGGCGATCAGCCGCTCCATCATCGATTCACATGGCGGACGTCTGTGGGCCACGCGCAATCCGGTGGCAGGAGCCACCTTTCATTTTGAACTGCCACTACTACAGGGAGGATAGGCCAGCCAACCTGTTACTCACTTCTCCATGACTGTCACACGTCACTACGGCAGAATCACGCAGGAAACAGCAGAGCCGGCGGATTAGCTTGGATTTGGCTGGTAGACGTTTCGAGCGAATTACCGCATCCGACCCAGCCCTCCCAGTCTGACGGTATTCGTTTGATTCCCAAAACCGGTGTAGCCTGAAAAGACAAATCCTGCGATTATTGCATCTTGATCATTTCGTGCAGCTTCGGGCAGGCACCGTTGAGGTGTTCTGCCCACTCGGGCCGCCTGGGGCGATGCCCCAGGGACGGCCGAAACGACCGTGCAACTGAGCCTTGCGGGACCTGTGGCCGGCTAGGCTGGCCGGCGGAAAGGCGGTTCACGATACGAGGCTTGGCAAGCGGCGAAATCGAGCACAGGTCATGGAGGTAACGTAAGGCCGGCAATCGCACGATCCTGTTGGGTCCGTCGGTGGCGGCGGCAAGGGGAGTGTGACGGAGGGTGAAGCCAGTCACGACGGACGCTCCGGAGGAGTTCCGCACCGCAAGGGGGCTTGCTTGGTACTGTGCGTACAGGCATGGACGGCAGCCAACTTGCCGTTTTTGGACAGTCCGGCGAGCATCGTCGACCATTCCTTCCCTCTCTGCCCGCGACCGATCGGTCGATCAGACAAACCGAAGACTCTGGAATCAGCAGCATGGACGCCGCGCAACTCATTCCTTCTCTACCGCAATCCAGCTCTCGGCGGCGCTACGAGCAAGTCGCGTCGCGCACCGAGCATTTCTCTGGTGTTACCGGCTCTCAACGAGCAGGAAGTAATCGCCCAGGCCATTTGTGAAGCCGACGAGGCGTTGGCGGGCATCACCGCCGACTACGAGATCTTGGTGGTCGACGACGGGAGCACGGATAGCACGCGCGAGGTCGCCCAGTGTGAGGCTTTGCGACGTCCGGCGGTGCGCGTCATTGTCCACAAGCAGAATCGCGGGTACGGGGCGGCGCTGCGCAGCGGCTTCCAAGCCGCCACCAAGGACTATGTGGGGTTCACGGATGCCGACTGCCAGTTCAATCTGACCGAACTGAGCCGGCTCGTATTGCTGCTATCGAGTTGCGATATTGCTTGCGGCTATCGGCTCGACCGCCAGGATGGCTGGCTGCGCAATCTCTACTCCAAAGTCTACAACTTCCTCGTACGGCTGTTGTTGGGAACGCGGGTGCGCGATTGCGACTGCGCCCTGAAGTTATTCCGTCGCGAAACACTGGAAGAACTCTCGATCCACACCAATGGGTTTCTGGTCAATGCGGAGTTGCTGAGCAAAGCCAACTTGCGTGGCAAGAAAGTAATTGAAGTTGGGGTGAGCCATCGTCCGAGACCGCGTGGTCAGAGCACGGTGAATGTGTGGCACACGATTCCGGTGTTTGCCGCGTTGATACGCTTCTGGTGGTCGAGCATCCTCTTTCCATCGCGTGTCCTGCGACGCTCAAAGTCGGCGGAGACGTGGAGCCCCTCGAAAACCTGGGCGGCCGCAGCCTCGCTCTGCCTCTTGTCGGCCGGCATCTTCTTTGGAAATCTTGCCTATCCCTTTATCGAACCAGACGAAAGCCGCTACGCGCAGATCGCCTTGGAGATGCTCCAGAGCGGTGACTATATTGTTCCTCGGCTCAACGGCCAGCCGTACCTCGACAAACCTCCTTTGTTGTATTGGGCCACGGCTGCCAGCTTTGGCATATTTGGCACGAACGAACTGGCCGGCTCGTCTGCCGTCGGCCATCGCGGCCACTCTGACCGTCCTGCTCACGTACCTGTTGGGCAGGCGACTGCTGGGCCATCGCGTGGCCTACCTGGCTGCGATCATGTTGTTCCTCTGCCTGGGATTTGTCCTCTCGGGCCGCTTCGTGATCATGGACGGCTTGCTCGCTCTGTTCACCACCACCTGTTTGCTGGCCAGCTATCTCGCCCTGCACGGGCGGCAGCTGCACCTGGGTTGGTGGCTGTTGGCCGCTGCCGCGTGCGCATTGGGAATCCTGACGAAAGGCCCCATATCGCTCGTGTTAACCGTGCCACCGCTGGTGGCCTTGCAGTGGCTGAGCCGCTACACGGCGCGGATCGGCTGGCGTCACTGGCTGGTCTTTGCCGGTGTGGCAGGTGTCCTGACGGTCCCGTGGTTCGTGGCGGTGGGATCCATGCAGCCGGAGTTCTTGGGATATTTTCTCTGGAAACATCATGTGCTGCGATTCGTGACCGCGTTCAATCATCAGGCTCCGTTCTGGTACTACGTGCCGGTATTGTTGATCGGCATGTTCCCCTGTTCGTTGTTGGCGGCACCGATCCTGGCCTTCCTGGCAGGGCGGACCGAAACACTCCGTCGTGTCCGGACCGAGGAACTGGGGGCCGTGGTGCTGGGAGCCGTCTGGATCCTGGCGTTCTTCTCAGCCTCGAGCTGTAAGCTCCCCACATACATCCTCCCCGCAGTCCCCCTGTTGTGCCTGATCATGGGATACATGCTAAACGAACTGTTCAAGGCCACTCGACCGTTGACTGGCTCTGGACAATCTGACCCACCAACTCCCGCTGTACGCCACTGCGGCCGCGTTACTGGTCGGAGCCTCGATCTCGATTGCCGATCTGATCCTGCGGCCGGACCACGGGTGGGGAAAAGTCGCCAACTATTCGGTGATCGTGGCCGCATCTCTGTTCCTGGCGTATCGCCTGTTGGATCGGCAACCCTGGTCGAGGCGAACCGCCAATTGGCTGGTCGCTGCCGGTGCCTCGATGCTGGTCATGGCCTTCGCCTTCCAGAAGTTCGTGCCCGAGTTTGCCGGCTATCGATCGATCCATGCCAACGCAGCGCGGCTGCAGATCGCGTCCGACGGAAAGACCCTACCGCTGGTCTACCTGGACTGGCAATGCGACGGCTATCCGTTCTACTTGTCGCGCGACAGCATCCACCAGTTCACCGAAGACGACCTGGATCAGCTGGCCGAGTATGTGCGGGAGCATTCGGAGTGCCTGTTTGTGGCGAATGCGGAAGGCGCGGAGCTGTTACAGGAAGAGTTGGGAGAATCCGCGACCTTCACACGCACGCCCGGAGCGCGGGGACGGCTCTACGTCGTCTCCTGCACCGCCGGTCCGCATCCGGTCGTCGGCACGCGGCCGACATCGCTCCGTGCACCGATAAGCGGGCTTGGGGATCGGTCCGCTCTTCCCCCACATGCCATCGTCACCCTCTGGCTCCACTCGCCGAAATACCCTCCTGGGGAAGTTTTTCGGAAGTTTCTCGCCTGATGTGACCAAACGTGTCACAGGCCTCGCGATAGGACTTATAGCGAGGCTGAGCGTGATCGGAACAAAACACGCCACTCACCTCGCCGCTTGCCTAGCCACACCGGCCGCAAGCCCCAGGAACCAGAACTTACGAAGAGGTGAGCGATGCCCAAATACTATGTGGAATCCGGACGCGTCGAGTTGGTTTTGCAGGCGAAAAACGCTCGCGAAGCCGCCATCAAGGCCTTTCAGTGGTCCTGTGATCGGCAAGCCACGCTGCACGTTGATTCGCCCCTGGAACACGTGCAATTGGCCGAGCAACTGGGGTGGCAATTGGAAGAGACGATACAGGTCAGCGAACGAGGCTTTGGACAGCGAGATGCCTGCACGTTCGACACGCTCGACATCGTCGCCGCCTGGCAGGGATTCGCCTTTCCCTGGGCGGCAGCCCCGCTATTCGTAGCTGAGCCCGCCAGGGCTCAGCAGACGGGATCCGCGCTCGCCCGTAGCTGAGCCCGCCAGGGCTCAGCCATGCAACGCCTAGGCGGCTTCAGCTACGCGATCCGAGCTGAGCCCGCCAGGGCTCGCAGGCGAGCTACTCCCGCTGAAGCCTGGCGGCTTCCGCGATCCGTAGCTGAGCCCGCCAGGGCTCAGCAGTCGCCGACCCGCTACCCCGATGGCTGAAGCCTAGGCGGCCGACTGCCGGCCAGGGCGCATGAAGCCGGCCAGTGTGCCAGCTACTCGCGATTCGATACCATCTGCCGCCAATTCGCTGGTCCGTAGATGTTCAGGCCGCCAGAGACCGGCTATAACGAAGGTCGCCAGGGAGTTTCCGGGAGGGGGAAAGCCTACCATGAGCGTCAAGACCTGTTCGGTCATGATCGAGCGCGCCAGTGTCCACTATATCGTGGCAGGTCCCGCGGCGGGGCCACCAGTCGTAATGATGCATGGAGCCAGTTTCTCGTCGGCCACGTGGGAGCAGATCGGGACGATCGACTGCTTGGCAGAGGCGGGCTTTCGTGTCTACGGCATTGATCTGCCAGGATTCGGTCAGTCGGTAGCCACGGAAATGTCTTCCACAAAATGGCTGCTCCATTTCATGACCGTCGTCGGGAATCCAGTCTCCGGTCGTTGTCTCTCCTTCGATGAGCGGGCGATTCTCGTTGCCGCTGGCCACGGAGTACCCCAAAATGATTGCCGGCCTGGTGTTCATCGCTCCGGTCGGCATTCCCAAATACTTGGAGAATCTGAATGTTGTGGAGTGTCCGGTGCTGGTCGTCTGGGGTCAGAACGACCAGCTCATTCCTTTGGAGCAAGCCGATCAGTTGGTGACAGCGGTCGCTCAGGGCGAGAAGTTGGTACTCGAGGGCGCCGGCCACGCGGCCTACATGGACAAGACTCAGGAGTTTCATACTGCGCTGCTTCGTTTCCTGCAGCGGGTAACAACATCCTGAAGCAGTTTGTGGCGACCGGCTCGTGAGCATGTTGGCCGGATTTCGGATTGCGCAGCGGGGACAGGTCCACTACGTGGGTTGCGGCCATCGGCCGCGTTCGGAGACCCTCAGAGGACTTTCGTGTGGGAGCGCATCTGGCATGCGAAACAGACAGGAGCAGGCGATGAGTCGTTGGGGAAATCTGACCAACCAACTCAGATGTCTGGGCATGCTGGCCGCGCTGGCGTTCCCACCAGTCGCGTATGGGCAGTTGCAGACGGATGTGAGGTGGGTCGAAATCGAAGTGGCTCTCGCGCCCAACAACCAGGCGATGATTCAGTACAAGATTCACTGGCAGGTAAGCCGCGGCACGATGGGAGGCTTCTACTTCAAGGGGGAACAGGGGCACATCGACTGGCATCGTCCAGGCTGCGGAGCCTTGGCTTCCCAGGGCCCCCAATACCAACTTGATCTACGGCAGGCCGGTGACAAATGGGATGTCTTACTGGCCGGCGGCCAGCGCTTCGGCCCCGGAGAACTGACCTTCGTGCTGACCTACTTCAGCGATCTGGCTGGGAGCGGGCATGTGGCGAAAACCACGTCGCCCGAACTTGGTGAACTGGTCGTGTTCAACTGGGCGCCGGTCGAATGGGACGAACCACTGGAACACGAGTCCGTAGTGGTGAAATTCCCGATCAAGGTGCCGCGTGACTCCCTGACGCTCGAGGACGCCACCGCGTTGGGATTTCGCACGGAACCGTTCGTTAATCAGCGATATCTACTGAGCTACCTAGGCTTGCCGGGCACCTCGGTCACGGTCCCCGAGAAACCCATAGCCGACGATCTCTATCTCGCCGTGCGCGCCTATCGCGAGAAGATCGCCACCCAAGAGAAGTTTTTGCTGACCTACTATGTTCCGGCCGACAAGTTCCCCTCGGCAACCTGCCGCGGCGTGCGTTCGAGCAGCCTGTGGGGAGCCAGACTACGCCCCTGGTATTCAGACCGATCGGCGGCGGCGTGCCCTGGGTGCGTGCCGGACGCGACCGCCACGCTCTTGCTGATCGGCGGCCTGTTGATCACCAGTTTCCTCGTGGTCGTGGTCAAGCACCGCTCGCTGATCTTTGCCGGTGAGCAGTTGGAGAAGGTGCAGTGGGACCGGGACGACTGGACCGTGCCGAGCATCGAATTGAAGAGCTTTCGTCGCAACGGAAAAGTTGCGAAGCTGAACGCCCTGGAGGCGGGATACTTGTGCGACGTGCCGCTCAAGACGCTGGCCGGGTTGATGATTCTGGAGCTGGAACGATTTGGCGTGGTGCGTGTGAAGGATCAGCAACCGCTGCAGCTGGAAATCGTGACGCCGCTGCCCGACCACTTCACCCCCTACCATCAGGTGTTGTTGGACCACATCCGACCCGACGGCCACATGTCTCCGGACGTACCGGCCGAGTTGGTGCGGGCGATCACGAAAGGAATACAGGAAAAAGCCTGGGACTGCGATTTGGAAGCCACCAAGAAGTTTTATGAAAAGGAGTTTGCCAAGCAGTTTCGCCGCGCCAAGAGCCAATCGGACGCTTTCTGGAACGGTGGCGACGCGACGGACGACGTGGTGCGGGACCGTTCGATCATCTACTACCCCTATTTCCACCATTACGCTCAACAGCCCGCCGGTGGCCAAGGCCAGCGTGTGGAGCAGTTGGCAACCGCCATTCCCGACCCGGAGGGTCTTGCTCAACACGGCTACTCATACTTCCTGTCGGGAGGGGCGGAATTGGGGAGCCAATACGCGGCGTCGGCCTGCCACAGTGCGTGTCACAGTGCTTGCCATAGTGCCTGTCACAGCGCTTGCCATAGCGCCTGTCACAGTGCCTGTCACAGTGCTTGCCACAGTGCCTGCGTAAGCGGAGGGGCTCACTAATGCTCCGCGAGCACTGCCTGCCTGTGTTGACCGGTGACGACGTGGCGTTGGACAAGCTCGTTCAAACCAACTTCGTTCCCAGATTCGAAGACGCCTCGCAAGCGTCCTGCTTGGATGGAGATGAACATCCGCTCGCCGGCTCTCGACTGGAGACCCCGCACACCACGACGGCCCCTCGGTTTGGCACTCGGCTGGACGACTTGCGTTGGATCGACCCGTTTGTGGCTCAGATCCGCCCGTATGTGCGAGTGCGTCTGGAGGATGGCGTCCTGATCAAGATGCCGATGGAAGTGTTCCAGCTCAGTCGCACGGGACTGCAGCTGCTGCACCGGGCGTTGCAGGGCGAGACGATAGCAGAAGTGGCCGCGGCGATCGGAGCCGCCGCACATGGGCAGCGGATCTACCAGATCCACACGTTTTTCTGCGACTTGCGTGATCTTCTGCAGCAACGGCTGGGCGACGGGCGAGGACGCCCGACGACGCGTGTGGCACCTTTTGCGGGGAGTTTCACCAGGTATCCGGTCCTGAGCGAGATTGCCGTTACCTATCGCTGTAACCTCGCCTGTTCGTTCTGCTACGCCGGCTGCGGTACGGCGGATGCCAGTCCCGGCAACGCGCGGCGGGAACGACATCGCCACGAGTGGAAGTTCTGGCGCAACTGGCCGTGGTGGCAGCGACGTTTTCCGCCACGTGATCCGCTCCGGCAGGAAATGACCGCCGAAGGAAGTGCTGACCGTCATCGATCAGCTGGCAGAGGTCGGGAAAGTGCCGAGCGTCAGCTTTACGGGCGGCGAATGTACGCTGCGGCCGGAATTGCCGCAGTTCATCGCCCATGCACGCCAGATGGGCATGCGTGTCAACATCATTACCAATGGCGTGGTCTGCAGTTCGCGCGCCTACGTCGACAAACTGGTGGCGGCCGGTCTCACGTCGGCTCAAGTCAGCCTGTCCGGCCCCTCCCCCGATATCCACGACCATTTGGCACAAAGGGCGGGCGCTTTCGCAAGACCGTCCAAGGCATCTGCCATCTGCGCGATGCCGGCCTGCACGTGCATACCAATACGACCATTTGCGAAGAAAACGCACAATACTTGTGTGAGATCATCGATCTGGCGCAGTCCCTCGATCTGCCACACGTGTCGATGAACCAGATCATCCCGACCGGCACCCCCAACCTGCCGCGTCACGAGAAGTTGAAAGTGTCCTACAGTCGCATCGGCCACTACGTGCTGCAAGCCCAGGAACATGCGGAGCGCGTGGGAATCGAATTTCATTGGTATTCGCCCACCCCCTTCTGCATCTTCAATCCCATCGCCCACGGACTGGGCAACAAAGGTTGTGCTGCCTGTGACGGACTCGTGCACGTTTCACCATCCGGTGACGTGCTCCCCTGTTCCAGTTTCGCTCGTGGAGTCGGCAACCTGTTGGAACAAGGTTTCGAGAAGGTCTGGTTCGGCAAGGACGCCCAGTATTACAAGCAGAAACGCGCGGCACATCCGATCTGCCGGCGCTGCGAACATTTCGCCTTGTGCCAAGGGGCCTGTACGTTGTATTGGAGCGGTATGGGATACGAGGAACTACGGGAAGCCCGACGCGGGCGGTGAGGTGGCGGCGGGGAGTGATGGAGGGGTGGAGTACTTGCGGCGTGGAGTACTTGCGGAAAGACCAGACGAAGTGGGCCGCGGATCACCTCGACACTAACGTACTCCCTCAACGTGGCCGGCGACCATGCCCCAGAAGGGAATCAAGCGTCTGGTGGTACTGACTTGAGTGACCGGAATGATTAGGGATTGCGGAATGCGGAGTGCGGAATGCGGAATCAGTCGTACCGTGGTCACTGCGGGGACTGCCGAAATGTTCGGCTCCCGCCGCTCTCAACGCGATTCTCTATTCCGCATTGCGCACTCCGCATTCCCGATTCGTTCCCCATCGCGTAGTCGGCATCACGCGGATGCGGGCATCGGGTTTTCAGGTTACACACGAGTACGTTACTCCAGTCCTCTCCTCCTCCAGTTCCCCCTTGCTCAGCCTGTCACTAAGGAGAAGCAAGTCGATGATTGCCAGTCCTTTACCTGATCGTGATCGGCGGCACCTGCTGCAGTTCTACCTGGCGCCACGGATGGACTACGCCATGCGACTCTTCTGGGCCGGGCTGCTCATAATGGCCGGCTTCGGGCTCCAACTGCTCTTGAGTCCTGTCGCGTCGGCGCTGGTGACTCTTATCGGTAGCCTGCCGCTGTTGTTGGCCGGTACTCTGTTCTTGTTAGTTCGCGGCTACAATCTCCGGCCGCAACATTCTCTGCGCCGGGGAACTTGGGAGAAAACGACGCGCGACCGGTTTGCCAGGTTGCGACAGTTGGAGAAGGAAGTGAAGAGCTGGGACGAGTCGTTTACGGATCTCACTTGCGTCAGCGGAACTGTGGCACTGGTGTTGTTGTCGATTGGCATTCTTGTCCTCTGGATGTTGCTCGATCGATCGTCCTCAACACGCACCTTGGCACCGGTGCTTGTGGCAGATGCGGCGGTCCTGCTGCTGCCGCATTGGATTACCGGCACACGTCGCGGCTGGCGTCCCGTGGCTCTGCGGCAGCAGCTCGATGCATTAGAAATCGCCCTGTCGGCGATCGAGAAATACACTTCCCCCTCCTGCCAGATTCAGCCGATGTTCGAAATGGCAGGTAAGGGGGACCAGCAGGTACCGATTAATGCCCGCGCGTTCATTCGCTTTCCCGACGGACCGAGCGGCTTGTTGGGGATGCAATTACAGGTCGCATTGAATAACGTCCAGGGAACCAGTTACCCCTACTTGTACGCCGTGATCGTGGCGGAGAAAGGCTTTAGTCTGTTAGCGGACTATCTGCCGGCGATCCGCCAGCAGTTGCAGACCAAGAAGCAGCGTAAAGAAGGATTTTCGCTGCGCTGCAGAGCCTGAAGAAAGGTGCGTTGACCGTTGAGTCGAGTACCGAGAAGGATGTGGACGTGATCGTGATTCGGCAGCAGACGAGCAAGACGTCCGGCTATCACACCGAACCCGCGATGGTCCGCCATATCGCTCAGGCGGGCTGGCAGAGCGTCGAGTACATCCTGGCGAAATAGCGTGCCAGGCTTTCTTACTCATACTCTTACTCTTACTCTTACTCTTACTCATACTCTTACTCATACTCTTACCTTACTCAACCGTCCCTTCCGAAAGCCTGCCACTAGTGATTAGTGTAATCGGGGGATTCAGCATCCCTGATCGTCAATCCAAGTGACGGTGGTGATTGGCGTGCGGCTTGGCTGTGGCCAGCGGCCGTTTTGAGAGTAAGAGTAAGAGTAAGAGTAAGAGTAAGAGTGAGTAAGAAGACCAATGACCAATGACCAATGACCAATGACCAATGACCAACCACCAACCCGCTAGGGTTTTCGATTACTGATCAGGTACAGCGGCACGCCGATGGCCAGCGGCAGCAGGCCGATGATCGAGAGTCCACGAGCGTAGTCCAAACTGCTGTAGAGCATGTAGAGGCACATGCCGCAGAAGATAAGCGGGGGGAGGGGAAACAGCGGTGTGCGGAAGGGTCGGGGCCGCTGAGGATCGATCCAGCGGAGCACGAACAGGGAGATGCCGGTCAGCAGGAAGAAGAACCAGAAGACCGGGGCGGTGCCGGCCACCAGCGTATCGAAGCCCCCGAAGTACTTCTCCCAGGGCAGGCCGCTGAGCCCGATGGCCTGGACTGTGTGATCGATCCCGTCGCGACCCCGCTCGGTTCCCACGGCTAGTACCAGCAGCACGGCAATTGCCCCTTGCGCAGCCAGTGCCATGATCGGAGCACCGCGACGCTGGTTCCACTTTGCCAGCAGCGCAAACACACGATGATCCGCACCCAGTGACGCGTAGATGCGAGAGCCCGTCAGGATCAATCCGTTAATCGCGCCCAGCGCGGAGATCATGACCAAGCGCGCTGATGGCCGATCTTCCCCAGCTCCCAACCGCACGTTCCATGAGATCGGCGGCGGGCGTGGATGAGTGGCGAGCTCCTTCGAAACCGAGCACCAGTAAATACGCCAGGATCACCAGCAAGTAAATGACGGTGATGATGCTGATCCCGAGGAAGAGCGCCAGCGGGAGATTGCGTTTCTGTCCCCGCACTTCCGCTGCCACAAACGCCGAGTCGTTCCAACCTCCGAACGCGAAGAGGACAAAAACAAGCGCCATACCCAAACTCGATCCGTCGGGGGTACCGGAGGAAGCAAATGATACGCCGGACTCCGACAAAACCGCCGCATAGTAGACACCCACCAGTACGATTCCCACCAACCCCACGATCTTGATCACGCTCAATAGATTCTGGACGAACTTGCCGAAGACGATGCCCAACAGATTCATGATCGACAGAACGACAATCGATCCGATGGCCAACCACAACGTGGCCGGCGATTCTTCGGGTTTGGCACCGACCAATTGCACTCCGTAATCGGCAAAGGCATAGGCCATGACAGCGATACTGCCCGTGAGAATCACCGCCAACTGGGCCCAGCCAAACAAGAAACCCATCCAGCGCCCAAAGGCCTTGGTGAGATAGTGATAGTCGCCGCCCGACCGCGGATAAGTGGTCGCCAGTTCGGCGTAGCAAAGCGCTCCGATCAGCGACAGAATGCCTCCCAGCAGCCAGACGCCCAGCGCCTGCCAAGGACCTGCTACATTCTTGAAGATCATGTCGGGCAATTTGAAGATCGCTGTTCCCACCACAATCCCAACAATAATACTGACGGCATCCCAGAGACCCAACGTGGGCGCAAGGGGCATCGCCGGATCGGATGACGACGGTTTGGTTTCTTTGTCCGGGTTTGACATGCAAAACTGACTCTGGAAAAAATGTGGTGCGTTCGAAGTATCCGTAGCTGAAGCCGCCCAGGCTTCAGCGATACGTTAACCACTTCACTGAGCCCTTGGCGGGCTCAGCTACGGGGTAGCTGAAGCCGCCCAGGCTTCAGAGGCATTACGTTAAACCGCTTCACTGAGCCCTTGGCGGGCTCAGCTACGGTAGCTGAAGCCGCCCAGGCTTCAGAGGCGCATTACGTACACTTCACTGAGCCCTTGGCGGGCTCAGCTACGGCGGTAGCTGAAGCCGCCCAGGCTTCAGCCGAGGGCATTACGTTCAACCGCTTCACTGAGCCCTTGGCGGGCTCAGCTACGGCGGTAGCTGAAGCCGCCCAGGCTTCAGCCGAGGCGCATTACGTTCAACCGCTTCACTGAGCCCTTGGCGGGCTCAGCTACGGCGGTAGCTGAAGCCGCCCAGGCTTCAGCCGAGGCGCATTACGTTCAACCACTTCACTGAGCCCTTGGCGGGCTCAGCTACGGCGGATCCCGCTACATATCTCGGGCGAGTCCGTTGGGGCGCGGCAGCTCGTTTCTCCTATCCGGGTGACGGCCCGTGGCGTGGCGGCCTCCACGGGGCCTTCATTGTTTGCAAGTTTCGCGGCGGCGCATACCCGGCGTCAGAGAGATTGGCACTCACGGTGCCGGAAGGGGTTTCCAGGTTCCGATTGGGCGACTCGTAACGTGCCGCCGACATCTCTCTTGGCGGCAATCCCACAGGGGAGCGTGTCAAGGTTTGGCTGACTGGTACATGCGGGCAAGAATCCGGATTTCTTTAAGGAGAAAACGGGCATTCGAATGGCATTGACCGCATTGCGCGTTAGACTAGAATAACGTTAGATCTGACTGCTGTTCAGCAGGAAACAAACGCCCGATTTCATCGGTCACGTAACAGGAGGGGCGACCATGCAAGATCCACCGGGCATGGCAGTATGAGAAGCGGTGTTCAAGCCCCGCTTCCTCCGTTGGTGTGGTATTTTCTCCCTCTTCTTGGCATTCTTTTTATCGTTGCTTGGTTTTGCGTGGGGCACCCAGTTTTGGCGGCGGTTTCGCTGCCAACGTCGACAGAGACAACTGCGGCTAGTTCACCTGACTAAAGGACGGCATTACGCGACTCGCGGTTTTCCCGCCACACGTTCGCAGCCGCCGAGCCCACTGCGGGCAAAGCTGAATGATGCTCCAGCCAAATTGTTTGTTCGACAGTGCCAGTCTTCTACGAAGAACTACATGATTAAAAGGTACTATCCACGATTGTTGAAGTACCGGTTTGGTGGCCATCGAGCCAGCCAAGATCGGCATCAGCATCCGCGGTAAGTTCACGCATGTGTTTGACGGCAGCACGCCGTGCTCTGCAGGGTGCGGCCAGCGCGTCATGCCCAGCGGGGCAAATAAGGTTGGACGAAGCCTCGGACGAGATGCACATTCGCCGGTGCTAATATTTCCAATCCATTCCCTGAACCCCTCGTCCACTGGGCCGTGGTTACGAGGGGTTTTTTCTTTGCGTCGTGGATGCCGCCTCACAGCAAACAACCTTACCGCAAACAACAGGAAAGTCCGCGTCCGCAACCACCACCGTTTATACTTTCCCAAACGGATGCTGCCAGGGCTGCCGGTAGTCACGTTGCAGGAGCGCCGCCGCTGCGGGATTGTCGACGATCTCCCGCTGCTCCGCGTCCCATCGCACGGTCGTGCCGGTTTCGTAAGAGATCATGGCCAGCTGGACCGTAGCGGTCGATTTGAACGCGTCACGCATCTCGCAGAGCGGTTGGCGCCGCGCGCGCACGGCATCCAGGAAGTCGGCCATGTGCAGCGTGCCGAGATCCGCGTTGGCACGATGCTCCTCTTTTTCCTTCCCACTGCGCAACACCACCCAGCTTTGATCGGTGGCGAAGACGGTCCCGTCACGGCAGAAGAAGAAGATACCGTTTTCCACTTCCCCTGGGTATTCGGTGGCACCCCAGATGCGATGTCGCCAATGGACCGGCAGCTGGCCGAACTCAAACTGCACGGACAGCGTGTCGGGAGTCGTGATGCGACCTTGCAGAGCGAATAGACCGCCGGCGGCAGTGATGCGCTGGGGCATGTCCAAGTCCAGGAAAGTGCGTGTGGCATCGATCAAATGAATCCCCCAATCGACCAGGTGTCCATGGCCACTCGTCTGCTCCAGCCGCCAACTCTTGTGGCCGACTTGTGGACTGTACGGGATCAGCGGGCCGGGTCCACACCAGAGTGGCCAATCGAGGGACGCGGGTGGAGCCTGCGGCGTGCAGTCTTCCAATCCCGCGCGATAGTGAATCTGGGCGTCAACTTGGACCAGATCGCCAATCGCTCCCGACTTGATGAAGTCGGTCGCTTCACGCAGTGCCAGGCTCTGGCGGCGTTGAAAGCCGACTTGGACGATGCGATCGTTTTTCTCCACGGCCGCGACCATGGCCTCTCCTTCGCGCACGTCGTAGGCGAGCGGCTTCTCGCAATAAACGTCCTTGCCGGCCGCCAGCGACGCGATCAATTGCAGGGCATGCCATTGGGGAGGCGTGCCGATAATGACGGCGTCGAGCGTTGGGAGGTCGAGCAGATCTTGATAGTTCTTGAATGTCCGGGGCCTGGTCCCCTGAGCTTTCTCCAGATCGGCGGCGGCCCGCTCCAAATGGTCACTGTCCACATCACAAATAGCCGCTATCTCCACATCGCCGACCTTGAGTGCCGCTTGGGCATCGACCATGCCGTACCAGCCCACACCAATCACGCCCAGCTGTAGCTTCTTCTTCTCCTGCTGGCTCCCCTTTGCGCGGCGCGTGTCGACCTGCAGCAACGCCGCACCCGCGGCGACGGCCGTCGCCCCCAGAAACGTTCTTCGATCGGTTCGAGTCATGGTGTTCTCCTTCGTCTGAGTGTCTTCTTCTTCGCACCGGCAGAGCCAACGGCACGCTCCGGCAGGGTACCGCTTTCCTTCGTTGTCGGACGCCCAAGCTGGTTCGTGTACGGTACTCGCCACCCGACTGCCGGTCAACAGACGCCGCCTGCTCAGACCTCTGCACGTGCGGCGCAAGATCCCGCGGCCAGGTCTTTTGCAGCCACGCTCGCTGAAATCGCGGACCGTGCGCCACGGAGCCTCCTCTCTTCGATTGCCAGGATCCGTCCGCATCGGTTAAAGTAAGAGGTCCAGCACGACAGGAAACAGGCCCTCAACAGGGGTGACAACCGGCTCGCGCCGTCCCCCGACGCGTCCCGGGCCGACTCCATAGCCCTGCTCCATTACACGGAGGTATCCAATGTCTCTCACACGGCGTTGTCAGGCCGAATTTGATGGCACGACACGCATGCGCGGCCAGGCTTACGCGCAACAAGATGCTGTCTCCTTGATGGATCACCGCAGGCACGGCGTGTGGGCCGAAGTCGACGGGTCGAGTTACTTGCCCTATGGCGTGGATGTCGACTGGAGCGACGCGCACCGCGGCGTGTTGCGCGCGTCTTGCTCCTGCCCCCGCTTCGCCGATGGCTTTCTGTGCAAACACATCTGGGCCACGTTGTTGACGATCGATCAGCAGTTGCCGGGCAAAGAGGTCCCCGGACCGCGACAGCTGAACGTCCAACGTGCGGAAGCTTCCAAACTCGCCGACCAAGAACAGAAGAGGAAGATAGTGAGCCGTATGACGAGGACAATGATTATGACTTCTTCTTGGATGAGTTTGATGACGAAAGTGAAGAAGAGAACGAACAGGCACTCTTGGCACTCAAGCGACTCGAACAACTAGCGCGCGAGCGTGCCCTGACCCGTCAGCCGCAGTCATCCACGGCGGCGGATGTTGATCTCGCCCAGCCCACTCGGAGTCAGCCCGAATGGATGAGACCGCTGGGCGAACTGCATCGACACTCCTTCGCCGAAGATTACCCCAACCCGTGGGATCGGTTCGGCCGCACTTCACGTCTGGCCTGGTACGTTTTCGATATCGGCCGGAGCAGGACCAAGCAAGAAACTGGTCATCAGCCTCTTTCAACAAGAGCGAAAGAAGGACGGCGAGTATGGGAAGATCAAGCCGTTGGTATTCTCCCGCAGCATGGTTGACGAGTTCGATGAACCCGCGGACCGTGATTTGTTGCTGCAGCTACTGGCCTGTTCGCGGAACGCCGACGATTCTTACCAGAACCGGTACCGATACTACAGCTTCCACAGCGACGCGCCGCCTTCCCAGATTTCGGATGCTCAACTGGCAGCTTCCCTGCACCGTCTGCTGCTGCCCAAGATCGCGGAGACGGGCCGATTCGTCTGGAGGCTCAGCAGTTCGCAACCGGTCGAAGATGCACGCGTTATCACCTGGGACGGCGACACGGCGTGGCGATTGGAGTTGGTCGATCACGGCCGATGACGGCCAGCAGCAATGGACGGTGACGGGACAGTTTGCTCGTGGCGACGAGATCCTGCCGCTCAGCAGTATTGTGGCGGCAGATCCGTCGGGCTTGCTGCTCTCCACGACGAAACTCTCATTCTTTGAAACCAACTTTCCCGCGGCGTGGATTGGCTGGCTCTTTCAGCAGCAGACGCCGCCGACCGTCCCTTACGCTGACCGGGATGAGTTCTTGCGGCAGTTATGGAACGCACCGGGTTTGCCCGGAGTAGCCTGGCCCGAGAACCTGGCACTGCAGCCCATCTGCGAGCCGCCCCAGCCGCGACTGCGAGTACGGGAAGATAAACGTACTCCGCACACGAGACTCACCTGTGCGCCGATGTCTCGTTTCTCTATGGCGAGGCAGTGGTCCAGCCCAATTCCTTGCGGCGGGATTCTCCGAGCGCGCAAGCAAAGACGGCCCCCTCACGCACGTGCGCATGCGCGACTTGGATGCTGAACGCCAACGCATCGAGGAGCTCAACCAGCTCCCAACCGTCGTGAAGGACAACTACAACCATCATGCCGGGATCCTGAAGCTGAAAACGAAGATGCTCCCCGCCATCGTCGATCGACTGCTGGAAACCGGTTGGCGAATCGAAGCGGAAGGAAAGTTGTTCCGCAGCGCGGGAGAATTCCGGATTGAAGTCCAGTCGGGAATCGATTGGTTCGACCTGCAGGCCACCATCGATTTCGACGGTATCCAGGCGAAGCTCCCCGATCTGCTGGCCGCCGCCCGGCGTGGCGATCGCTATGTTGAACTGGGCGACGGTTCGCGCGGGATTCTGCCCACCGAGTGGCTGAGGCGTTATACCGAAGTGGCCGACATGGGCCAGACGTCGGATGGCAAAGTACGTTTCGCCCGCTCGCAGGCGCTGCTGTTGGATGCCCTGCTGGCGGAGCAACAGCATCTGCGTGTGGACCCGAACTTTGCGGAGTATCGCCAGCGATTGCGCAACGTCGACGGCATCGCGCCCGAAAACGCACCGCGCTCCTTCCAGGGAACGCTGCGCAACTACCAACAGGAAGGCCTGGGCTGGTTTCAGTTCTTGACGGACCTGCAAGTTGGCGGTTGCCTGGCCGACGACATGGGGTTGGGCAAGACCATCCAGGTGCTGGCCCTGCTCGAAGCCCAACGGACTCGGCGATTGAAGAAGGACGAGACACGCGCCGCGTCGCTGGTGGTGGTTCCCAAGAGCCTGATCTTCAACTGGATGGATGAAGCCGCTCGTTTCACACCGCGGTTGCGCCTGCTCAACTTCACCGGCCCGGATCGCCTGCAACGGCTCCCTCAGTTCGATGATACCCATGTCATCCTGACGACCTACGGCACGCTCCGCCGGGACATTGTCACGTTGAAAGACCAGCGATTCGATTATGTCATTCTCGATGAAGCGCAGGCCATCAAGAATCCCAGCAGCCAGGCCGCCAAAGCCTGCCTGCTGCTCCAGTCCAATCACCGGCTGGCACTGACCGGCACACCCATTGAAAATCACCTGGGAGAACTCTGGTCGCTGTTTGAGTTCCTCAATCCGGGGATGTTGGGGCGTTCCAGCGCCTTTGCCGCTCTCTGCAAGTCGATCCGCGGCAACGACCAGAACGCGTTGGGCAACCTGGCTCGAGCCATTGCACCGTTCGTGCTGCGGCGAACGAAACAGGAAGTGCTGGAAGAACTACCCGACAAGACCGAACAGACCATCTTTTGCGAACTGGCGCCCAAAGAGCGCAAGGCCTACGATGAACTGCGGGATTACTATCGAGCGAAGTTGTCCAAGGTGATTGATGAACGTGGTCTGCAGCAATCGAAGATCCACGTATTGGAAGCCCTGTTGCGTCTCCGTCAGGCGGCTTGCCACCAGGGCCTGATCGATGCCAGCAAGAGGTCAGGCTCGAGTGCCAAGCTGGAGACGCTATTGGAGCAACTCGAAGAGACCATCGGCGAGGGGCACAAGGCATTGGTCTTCTCGCAGTTCACGAGCCTGCTGGCGATCGTGCGCGAAAAGCTCGACAAACGATCGATGTGCTACGCCTACCTGGATGGCAGCACGCGCGATCGCCGAACGGTCGTTGCTCAGTTCCAGAACGATGAAAACTGCAAGGTGTTTCTCATCAGTTTGAAAGCAGGTGGCCAGGGCTTGAATCTGACTGCCGCCGACTACGTCTTCATTCTCGATCCGTGGTGGAATCCGGCTGTCGAAATGCAGGCCATCGATCGGGCTCATCGGATCGGACAAACCCAGCACGTGTTCGCCTACCGGATCATCGCTCGTGATACGGTGGAAGAGAAAGTGCTCGCCCTGCAAGAGAGCAAGCGGGATCTGGCCAACGCCATTATCACGGCCAACGATAGCCTGATCCGCAAATTGACCGCCGAAGATCTGAAGCTGATCCTCAGCTGAATGGATGTGGCTGATGCGAGGAGGCTGTGGGAGCCGCACAGGGTGTGACGGCGTTCGCCATCACGTTGGTCGGCAAAGCACCGCGGCGCGAGGGCGAGTTTCGTACCACCGATACCGCTCCCCCAGCACCTCGCCGTGTGGGGGACTTGAGACTGGTTGCATCAATCGGTATGTTGGGGAGCGGGTAGGCTGGAAAACTCGCCAACCACCCGGTGCGTATAATCGTGGTTGGAGAATTGGCTGCGGGCCTGATGTGCTCGAGTTCCTGGGCGTAATGGCGAGCCTTTTCGGAGCGTAGATTCGATGGGACGACTGCATCAGCGGTTACTGCAGCAGGGGCTGCTGTGTGTGGCTTGCGGCTGGTTACTTTTGAGTTCAGCCGTGCCGGCCACAGCTCAATCCGATCCAGCTCAATCCGATCCAGCTCAATCCGCCCCAGACTCAGCCACCACCGACTCAGCCACCACAGCCAATGGTGTCACCTGCGAAATGGGTCCCAAGGTGGGTGCTCGCCGCTACCGCCCCGGCGTCTGGGGGCTCGTGGAAGTCTTCGCCATCAACCGGACCGATCAGGCGGCGGAGACCGCGTCGGTACTTTGCTTCGCGGAAGATCCGACCTTGCAGTACGGGCGAAATGTCCTCGTACCGGCTCATTCGATCTTGCGTTTAACCTGCCCGGTCCTGGTCCCGGACTTCATTTCCCCCACCACAAAATCGGCCGAGTTCTTCACGCAGCAGGTGGGGCCGTCATTGGGCGACAACGTGAAGTATCGTACGGCCGTGGAGGTGAAGCGCAGTTCGCAGTTATTGCCGTTGGATCACGAGACACCTGCCGTGGGAATCATCGGCGATGCGACGGAATTGCAGCCTCTTGTCAACGAATTCCCTTACTACACCGGCCAACCGCCAGCCCCGCCGCCCGAATGCGGACCCTACGAATTGGCCGTGGCTGCCAAGCGATACCGGGACTTGTCGCGTCGCATCAGCACGTTCGAACCCAAGGACCTGCCCCCTGATCCGGGTTGCCTGGATGTACTTGGACGTGTTGGTACTGAGCACCGATCGACTGGCATACGATCCCCGTGGCATTGAGGTTGTCCGCGACTGGGTCCTGGGCGGGGGGCATCTGTGGATTTTGCTGGACGAAGTGCAACCCGACACGGTCTCTGCGATCATGGGGGAATCTTTCGCCACAGAGATGGTGGATCGCGTCGGTTTGACTCAATTGGAGATGCACGTTGCGCGGGCGAATCAGGCTTACGAAAACAAAGAAGTTTTGACGTTTGAGGAACCGGTGGATTTTGTCCGCGTCATCGCCAGGAATGTGACGGTGACCGACACGATCGACGGATGGCCAGCCGCTTTTTGGCAGCCGTTTGGAGCGGGACGGGTATTCTTCACGACCGTCGGTCCCGAGGCCTGGATCCGGCCGGTAGCGCGGCAAGATCCGCCACCCCGTTTCCGAGGGGAGGATACTTCCTTCTACCCCCGGGAACCGATGAAGTATTTCATTCTGGATTGCTTCGTGGCGCGCGAACCGGCCCGGCTCAATACCGCGGCCCTGCAGCCGGTCCTCGCCGAACAAATCGGCTATCGGATTCTCAGCCGCGAGGTAGTCGCCGCGATTCTGGCACTCTTCGGCCTCGTGCTGCTGGCGGTCGGCTGGTGGTTGTTTCAGGTTGACCGAACCGAGCGACTGCTGTGGGTCGTTCCCGCGGTGGCGGTCCTGACCAGCCTCGTGTTTGTGGGAATAGGCATCGCCACGAAGAAATCGGTTGATTCGACGGCTGCCACGATCGCGCGGGTCGTCTTCCAGCCGGGCGTCAATGCTGCTCACGCCTCTGGATTGGCAGCCATGTATAACCAGGATGCGTGCAGCGAGCAGATGGGGGCCACGCGCGGCGGTATCTTCTTTCCCGACATGACATCCATGACCGGACGTCGTCGCCGCATGGTCTGGACAGACGAAGGTGCCTGGCACTGGCTGGACCTGGAACTACCGTCCGGTGTTCGCACCGCCCCGTTTGACTATCGCATGCCGCTCGACAGAATCGTCGACTGCCAGGCTCAATTTGGCCCGCGTGGTCTGCAGGGCTCGCTCGGCCCGCTACCGTTTACAGACCTGGAAGACGCGATCATCTTCCAGCCGCATAGTGGCGCCGTGGCATTGCAGATGCACGACGTGGGAACGTTTTCCGCCGATCTGGGTGATGTTCTTCCGCCGGGCGTGTTCGTGGCCGGGGCCTGGTTGGATGGCGCTCACCGCCGACGACAGGGAATCTATGAACAGCTTTTGACAGCGCCGCCAGAGAATGATGGACCGGCGTCGCCCATGCTCTATGCGTGGACCGAGGCGACCGATATGGGTTTCATCTTTCCTCAAACCCGTCGGATTGGCTCGAGCCTACTGTCGATTCCGGTGCGGATCGAGAAGACACCGCCGGGAACGCAAGTGGCGATTCCCGCCACGTTTATCCCCTACGGGGCCGTGCCGGGCCCGGATGGCAAGCCCCCCACGGCTTACGCGAACTCGATGCACTGTTGGGTGGAAACCAGGTTGGCAGTCACGGATCGACTCCGCTTCCAAATGCCTCCCACGGTTCTCCCCCTGAAAATTGCTCGGGCCACGCTCTCCTTCAGTGTGCGTGCTCCGTCGCGATCCCTGAAAATACTCGCTTTCAATCAAGGCGAACCGGTAGCGATCAAGACGCTGTCCCATCCGATCGGCGCGTTCTCGGTTGAGTTGGATCGCGAAGAATTGCTCCAGTTGGATGGAGAGGGTCGGTTGGCGTTGGCGGTACAAGTCAGTAATGATGAAGCGGCCCAACCTAACGATCTGATGGGCCAGGCGTCCTGGGAAATCGAATGGCTGCGGTTGGAAGTCACCGGGACGGTATTGGAGTAATGGGGAGAATGACATGAATAATGACTCGTCCGCCGTAGTTGTCAACGATTTGACGAAAGTCTACGGGGACCTGACGGCGCTGAACAAGCTGACCCTGAGGCTCGAACCTGGCCAGATCCTGGGTCTGATCGGTCCGAATGGAGCCGGCAAGACCACGGCGATCAAGATTCTGGTCGGATTAGCTCGGCCCACCAGCGGTTCGGCCCGCATCGCCGGTTGCGATTGCGCTCATCAGCCCAAGAAGATCAAACGTCTGGTCGGCTACATGCCTGACGTATTTGGGTCGTACGACAACATGCGCGTGTGGGAGTATCTGGACTTCTTTGGAGCGGCGTTTGGCATCCGCGGGTCGAAACGGATCCAGCGTATCGATGAGGTCATGGAAATGACCGGCTCCACCTACATGCGCGACCGGTATGTGGAAAGCCTCAGTCACGGCATGAAACAGCGGGTCGGAATCGCGCGCACGTTGCTGCACGACCCCGCTGTACTGATCCTGGACGAACCGGCCAACGGTCTCGATCCGGTCGCCCGCTACGAGATGCGGCAGATCCTGCTGCGACTCGCCGAACTCGGCAAGACGCTGATTGTTTCCAGCCACATACTCCCGGAACTGTCGCGGATCTGTAACCGAGTGGCGATTCTTAACCGGGGGCGGCTCCGGGCCTTTGGCACACTCGCCGAAATCATGCGGAGCATCAGCCAGCAACGGACCGTGGAAGTGCAACTGAGCGGCAGCGAGCTGCTCGAGCGTGCCACGGCGATCGTCCGCGAGCACGTCGAATCGGATGCCGAAATCTCACCGTCCCCCTCCGAGGCCGCCCTGAGATTTCGTACCACCAGCACCGAAACAGAATTGGGACAACTGCTGGCTCGGCTGGTCACCGAACAGATCGATGTCACCCAATTCCGGGAAATCCAGTCGGATCTCGAAGATGCTTTCCTCTCGGTGACCCGCCGTGCGGAAAACGACGAATCCTGACGCGGCGCAGCCATCGCAACTGAGACCAAAGGATGAAAGCGTGAAGAACGGTACCGTCAAAAGTTGCTCCTGAAAGCATCGTGAAATAATCCAACCAACTCCACTCCATTACTCCATTACTCCAATCCTCCAATCCTCCGACTCTCCAAGGCACTGATCGCATGGGCCATCCGATTATCCAGCGGGAACTCCTCAGCACGCTCCGGACCGCGCGGGCGTTACTCTTGCTGGCGGGGGCAACCGTCGTGTTTGCCCTACTGGTGATCAGCCGCTGGCCCAGCAATGCGACCGTGGAACTCTCGGGGGCCCAGGCGCAGGAAGTTTTCCGGCTGTTCGCCTACGGATTGCTGACCGTCCTGTTGCTGTTGGTGCCGGCCTTCCCCGCCACTTCGATCGTGCGCGAGAAGATGCGCGGCACCCTGACGCTGCTGCTCAGTTCCCCCATGTCGTCCTCATCGATCTTCTTCGCCAAGGCGGCGGGGATGCTCCTGTTCGTGTCGCTGATTCTGGGGTTGAGTATCCCCGCCGCGGCGGCGGCTTACGCCATGGGGGGGATCTCGTTTGTGTCGCAAGTCCTCCCGTTGTACGGCGTGTTGTTCCTGGTGCTCGTGCAATACACGACCCTCGCTTTGATGGTCAGCGGCTATACCAACTCGATCGATGCGGCCTTGCGGGTCACCTATACCCTGGTCCTGCTCCTGGCGGTAGGCACCTTGGGGCCCCATTATTTCCTGCAGGGAAAGCCGGGACTCCTGCCGCAACTGGCCGACACCTTACAGTGTATTTCTCCCATCCCGGCCCTGATGGAATTGGCGGGTCACGGCGATATCGTGGCGACGACGATGTCCGCCGCGACTCCCACTTTGGCGCGGTTTGTACTGATTGCCATCGGCTCCTCGGCGATCTTCGTGACCTTGACGATCGTCCGGCTCAATTCCTTCTTGTTGGATCGTCCGCGGCCACAGGGAGTCGTCACCGACGAGCGTTCGATAGTCCAGCGATCGTTGCGCCGCATGGTGTTCCTGGTCGATCCACATCGTCGCAAGAAGGGAATTTCCTTCTTGATGAATCCGGTCATGGTGAAGGAGTTTCGTACGCGCCGATTCGGCCGGACCCATTGGCTGCTACGACTGGTGGCCGTGGCGGCAGTGGTCTCGCTGCTGCTCACGTACGCGGCGACGACCGGCACGATCGAACGGGGTGTCGAGACGATTGGCGGCATCATGGTCGTGCTCCAAGTCGCGCTGATTGCGGTGATTACGCCCAGCCTGGCGGCCAATCTGATCAGTGCCGAACGGGAAAGCGGCGGATGGGATCTGCTGATGATGACGCCGTTGTCGGCCGCCCGCATCCTGACGGGAAAGCTATTGAGCGTCACGCTGACACTGGTGCTGATCCTGTTCGCGACGCTGCCTGGCTATATTGTGATGATTTTGATCCACCCCCCCCTGCGCTGGCAGGTGTGGCAGGTCTTGATCTGCTTGGGATGGATGTCTCTGTTTGCAATGCTCCTGTCAGCTGCCGTCAGCAGCCTTTGCCGACGTGCGGCGCCGGCGACAACGATCTCGTACGCGCTGCTGGGACTTGTCTGCTTCGGGACCATGTTGTTCTGGCTGGGCCGAGACACGACCTTCGGACACGCCACGGTCGAATCGGTGCTGAAGATCAACCCCATGGCAGCGGCCTTGACGATCATCGATGCTCCCGGATTCACCTCCTACAACCTTGTTCCGGCCAACTGGTGGTGGATGGGATACTCGTGCCTGGCGTGCGCCGTAATTGTTCTCCTACGCACCTGGCGGCTCACTCGTCCCCTGTGATTCGCCTTGTTGATTGTTGACAAATCACTTGTGGCAGTGCCACCGGCTCCGCCCGTGCTGTCCTTCGAAAAAACGTTCAATGGTAATGCGACCCATGTGCTGCCCGCTCCAACGCGACATACGACCGCTCCGAATTTCATCTTGCCTCCTGACCGGAATCGCGCTGCTGCTGCTGGCGGCGCAGGTCCCTTGTGCCGTGGCCGTCGAAGCCGAGTGGATCATGTATCGAGATCCCGTTCTCCCTCGGCCTGCCAACGAAATGCTCTTCCCGCCGGGCCTGCCAGCCTTGTGGTGTCAGGCGCTGGAGATGCCCCAACTCGACATGCAGCGGCGCGCCGCGGCTGCCATCACCACGGCTCACAAGAAAGGACTGACCGGCCTGGAAGTCGCCGTGGTTCCGCTGATGAAACTGCTGGAACAGTCGGACCAGGAACCGGCGATTCGGCTCACCGCCGCACAGGCACTCATCGAGCTCGATGCGCGACAAGCTGCGGAACTTCTGTACCAGCACCTCCGTGATGGTGATCTCGACGCGGCGAACCTGTTCGAACCAGCATTGGCCCGGTGGGGACATCCGCCGATGCGCGACCTCTGGCTCAAGCGACTGGAGGGTCCGATCACCGCGAGGCGTCTGCACATCCTGGCGATTCGCGGCTTGGCCCTCATGCAGGAACCGAAGGCCCTGCCGCGACTCCTGGAACTGGCTCAGGACCGTGACGTGGCAGCCACGATTCGTCTGGAAGCCGGCCTGGCGTTGGGGCAAATGCAGCAGACCGGGCTGGAACAGGCGGTACGCGCATTGATCGCGGATAAAACGGCGGCATCGCTCGTCGATCGATTGGTCGCCGCCAGAATGCTGGCGAGCCATCAGGGGCAAGACATTGAGCTGCTGCTGACCGAATTGGCAACCGATCCGCAGCCCTCCGTGCAGGCCATTGCACTGGGACAACTGTTTCGCATCGACCCCGAAAAGATCCTGTCGATCTTGGACGCCACGATTACCTCCCGCGACGTGAACGTCCGACGCTGGGCCGCCGACGCCCTCGTGGCCAAACCGACGCCGGAAAGGATTACTCGACTGGGCTCCCTGCTCGACGACCTCGATCCCGCACTCCGGCGACACGTCTGCGACTGCTGCGTGCAGTTGGCGGAGGTGGAAACACTGCGTGACGCGATCATCGAGCAGGGGCGACAGATGCTGGCCGCCGACAGCTGGCGCGGACAGGAGCAAGCGACATTGCTGCTCGTCACGTTGGATGACAAGTCGATCGTCGACCGACTGTTGGCGCTGCTCGATTCCCCACGTCCCGAAGTCCATACGACCGCCGCTTGGGGACTCAGCCGCTTGGAGGTGCCGGCGACCCTCGAGCCGATACTGGAGGTTTTTCGGAAGAAGAGCGAGCTGCGGATCGCCAAAGAACCTCAGGCTGCGCAAACGATGGTCCAGCTCAGCCACCTCGCGCAAGCAATGGGGCAGATGAACTACTTCGCCGCCGACGAGGCGTTGCGGATATTCATACCCAAAAATGCCCCGTTCGACCCCAACACCCGCGGCGCTGCCATCTGGGCGCTCGGTCGCTTGCACGTGGACAAACCGGATGAGGCGTTGGCAAACCAGCTGATGGATCGTGTCAAGGATACGAGATCGATGTTCCCGGAGGATCAACATGTCGGCGCCATGTGTGCTGTTTCACTGGGGCGTATGAAAGCCACGAACACGTTGGCCGACCTGCAGGAATTCAACAACGGGCAAAGCCTGCAGAGTGAACTGGCATACGCCTGTGCCTGGGCCATCAGCCAGATGACTGGCGAAGAAGATACCCGCAGATTCCACCGCTCATCACCCACGATGCCCGTTGGTTCTTGACCCCGACCGACTAGCACGGTGGTCGCCAAGTACCAACTTGAATCCGTCCGCTGCCGACAGTTTCGCCGATGGACAACAAGGTAGGGAGGCCAGAGTACCCCTGGCTGGACTCGAACCAGCGACTTTCGGATTAGAAATCCGATGCTCTGTCCAACTGAGCTACAGGGGCTAAACTGTTTTCAATAAGCAGCTTACGGCATTTCCTGCACATGCGGCTGTTGCCAGTCGCTGGTTGACACCTGATCGGCTCCAAGAGCCATCGGATATCAAACGTCCAACATTCACCCTGGGCGAACCAGCTGGTGGCATCGCCATCAGCTGTGCCCAAGGAATGGAGGGCACAACCGAATGTCCAACTCTAGCAAAAAAGCATCGGTCAGCAAAGCCAGCCCCAAAGCAGTTGAATTGTTCCCTAGGTTGCTAAGCGTGAGAACACCTGCACACGCAAAAAATGCCCGCGATGCAGAAACCGGCCGCGCCATGACTACCGGCACGAAAATTGAAACGGTGTTCGAGGAATCCTCCGGTGTGGGCGAGCTTTCCTATGGCCGTCATCGCAACAAAATAGATGGCTGCGATTACAGGCAGTGCCCAGCCGATCGCAATAGAAGGTTCCGTCGGTTGTAGCTGGCCAGTTGTGGTCCCCCTGGGATAAACCCAGGGGAAACCAGCCTCAGAGAGAAGCAGGAAGTGAGATGTACGGAAGTCGTAGCTGAGACCGCCAAGGGCTCAGCGGCAGCGGCGACAGATGTTCCATCGCCACTGGTGTAGGTAGCTGGCCAGTTGTGGTCCCCCTGGGATAAACCCAGGGGAAACCAGCCTCAGAGAGAAGCAGCAAGTGAGATGTACGGAAGTCGTAGCTGAGACCGCCAAGGGCTCAGCGGCAGCGGCGACAGATGTTCCATCGCCACTGGTGTGAAGGACAAAAAGATGGGGCGACAAAAATATAAGTCGGCACAGGAGATCTTTTTGTCAACCGATTTCTTTGTCCTTCATCTGCCCCGTCCAAGATCTCTGGCACCATCTCTAGATTATTTGAAATACTTTCCGCCAGAAGCAGGTGGTTCGAACAGGTGCCAGAGACAGTCCGGTGCTCGCACCGACGATGGGTGGAGGGTGTGCCGGTAGCCGATGGCCAATGTGATGAGCTACTCTAAATGGGCGGCATCGCTTTCGTTTTTCCTCCGCGGGGCCGGTCCCAGGTCGGGTGTATCATGGTGTCAGATAACGTAATCGCAAGAATGGACATCCCTCCGCGCGGCGGCGCCGTCTCAACCGCCGTGTTTTCCGCGGTGATCGCATTCTTCGTCGCTGTCGCTTTGTTCGGCTTTGATCGTCTCTTCTTGCGAGTACCCGATCGGGCAGCTCGGACTCTTCGTGTTCGCTCGGTAACTGCCCAGCGACTCGTTGGGACAGGAAATCATCCGGCTCACAGGCATCTGCAGGTGGCCGTTGGGGTCTGTCTCGTGGATCCAGTGATAGGCGTATTCGAGCCATTTGTTCCGGTAGTCCTCGTCCTGCAACGAGAACCACGATATTTCGTCCCATCCCCAGACGAAGATCGACGTCATGTCGGCGACGTGCGGAATTCTGCTGCGGCCGAAGTCGTCGAATTCCACCAGATACGGCAGGTTTTCACAGCGCCAACCACTGGGTGACACACAGCCCTTGCTCTTCTTGTAGATGCTGTCGAGGTGGTTCACTTCCAGCACCGCTTCATACGGCTTTTCGGGCGTTTCCTTGATGCGCATGGGAAAGGAGTGGAAATCCAGCAGGCTGACAAGTGAGCTTGGACGGGATGGGATCCCGTCCTACCATCACGCGTGGCACGATGCCGAACAATCCAGCTTAGCAGGAGTATCGCCCTCCCGGACTGGTCCGATTCCGAGCCAAGGCCAACTATTTTGAGGGAATTCCGATTTTCTCTGTCGGCCTGCGGATCTCTTCTGCGTTGCCTCTGCGACGTACCTGGGACCAGACCACGGCAGTCCGGTTGCCGAAACAAGTCCGTACCCGCGTGGGTATAACTCTTCCGGGCACGATTGCGGAAGGGGGTGGTCAGGGATGCAAATGACATTTCGTCATTCCCCACGTGCTTGCAGAGAATTCGTCAACGACCAGCAACGCAATTACAGGGGGGGACCAATCTCATGAAATCCGCATTGGCCGCATGTTTGATAGTTGGTTTGGGCAGTTGCCTGGCGACCTACGTCCGTGCTGATGAACTTCCATTCCAGCAGACGGTGGAGGTCTATCGCAGTGCCGACGGAGACGAAATGGCCTTCACACTGCGTCTGGAGCAGCCGTTTCTGGCCGAGGAGTTTGAAAAGAGCAACTATCTGCGACTCCGCTCGCCCGACCAGCGTGCTTACCTGATTTACCCGAAGGAGACGAAGTTTCATCAGAAGCATGCTGAGTTCTTTGGCCGGTTGCGAGGTGAAGGGACCGTCGAGGTGCAGCTGGCGTACGAAACGGTTTCCGAAAACCTGGACGGATCCCGCCACGTGCAGGTGAAGACGGGAACGGTCAAGATCGAAATCCCCCAGGCCACCGAACCGCGCCGCGAAGTCGGCTCACGAAATCTGTTTCTCGATTGGGCCCGCAAGCAGAACGAATACTTCGCACGGATGTTGGAATACTACCCTGACGAGACTTTTTTCCAGTACTGTCTGCTGCAATCCAAAGCGCGATATGGCGTGGACCCGCCCCCCATTCCCAAGCAGGCGTTAAGCGGCAGCGACGCTGGAATCGGAACTCTATGAGCTGTTCACCGGCTCGTTGGCCATCCAGGAATCGCTGCAACGTCAAACGCTTAGCGGTGACACCGAGCTTGGCGATTACGACACCCACATCAGCACTCTGTCGCCACCGCAGGTGCGCTCACGTGATTACGAATCACTGCTGAAGAAGAAACGCGACGAAGAGAAGGTGGAACCAAAGATCCATGAGATCACAAAGCTGGTGCCGGCCGACCAGTATTTCCTCCACTTCAACACGATGCAGTCGCTCAGCGAGGCGATCGATCTGACGTCTGAGTGGGGCGACAATCTACTGCGGCTCTACACCCTGCAGGCGCAGGACAATCGATTGCGCGAGAAGTTGGAGGAGCAGCTATGCCTGCGCATTGACGCATTGGAGCGGCTGTTCGCCGAGAAGATCGTCACCGAAGTGGCGATTACCGGTTCCGACCCGTATCAGCTGGAAGGGACCGACATCACCGTGATCCTGCGCGTGGCTGACCAGGCACTGTATCAAAAGGAGGCGGAGTCGTGGACTCTCGCTGCCCGGCAAGGCCACCCGGAACTGGTGGAGCGGGAATTCAACTATCGCGGACACAAAGTTTCCGTACAGTATACCAACGATCGCATCGTCAGCTCATTCATCACCCAACAGGATGATTTCGTCGTCTATTCCAACTCACACCGCGCCATTCGGCGGATCGTCGATGTGGCATTGGATAACCAGAGCAGTCTGCACGAGGCATTGGACTACCAATACGTCACAACCATCCTGCCTCCTTCCGACGCCGACAACTCAGGATATTTCTTTGCCTCGGAAGCGGCCCTTCGGCGACTGATCAGTCCGGCCGCCAAGATATCGCAGAAACGTCGCGTCCAGTGCTTCAATAATCTTGTCATGCAGAACAATGCATCGCTGTTCTTCCGCCTGGAATACGGACGCTCACCGCAATCGTTGAGCGAGATGATTGAAAAGAGATTTATTGACCCGCAGAAGACCATCTGCCCGCACGGCGGATCGTACGCCTTCGACGCCGCCCGCGATACCTGCACCTGCTCGCTGCACAACCGACTGCGCTATCTGACACCCAACGCGGAACTCTCCGTGCTGCAGGTCTCCAAGGCGGAAGCGGCTGAATACGACCGGTACAAGGGTCGCTATGCCGGGTTCTGGCAGAAGGCCTACGATCCAATCGCCGTGCGGATTACGGTTCAGCCGCGTGTGAAGCTGGAAGCCTGCGTGCTTCCCTTCACCAACAGCAGCCTGTACGACGAGCTGCGTCAAGTCGTCAACCAGTCGCCCCGGCCGATTGATATGAGCCGGATAGCCCCCTCGGCCGTCGCCTCGCTGGTGCTGGTGCCGGGCCGCGAAAAGATGGCCGACTACCTGCGGTTGATCCCCGGCGTTCCCGAGGTTGTCCAAGAGGATCCCACCCTGACCGACTTGAGTTGGATCGGGGACAAGCTGTCGCTGCATTTCTGCGACGGCGAGGTCATTTTTGAGATCGATCCAACCCAACTACGCACGCTGCAAGTACCGATGCTGGGCGAAGCATCAATAACCTGGCAGGCTCTGCTGGGCACGGTGCTGATGGCCACCAACATGCCGGTCTATGCCACCATTGACGTGGAGAACCGCGAAAAAGCCCAGCGGCTGCTCGACCAGTTCTCGCAACGCATCTTTCTCAAGCAGGGCCAACTGGTCGGATTGTCGACAAAATTGGACGCCTACCAGTTGCCTGATTACAAGCAGCACACCATGTACGTGCTCAAAGTCCAGCTCCATGCCGCCGTGGTGCGATTGCATGTCGCGCTGGTCGAAGATCAGTTGGTGCTGGCCACCCAGCCGGAGACGTTGCGCGAGGTGATTGACGCCAGTTCGGCACCGGCAGCCCCGGTGAGCACCGATGCCCACCTGCTGGTACGGCTCAATCAACGCGCGTTGAATCGCCTGCGCGATGACGTGCAGCTCTATTGGGCCGAAAAGTCGCGCGCCGCCTGCCACCGCAATATCGTCTCGATCCACAACCTCCACCGGCTCTACGACGCCCCGATGGAGCAGATCGCCGAGCTGTCGGAAGCCAAGTACGGCATCCGCTACCTCTGTCCCGACAACGGCACCTACTCCTATGACCCTGATCGCAACGAGATCGTCTGCAGCGTGCACGGGAATCGCGAACATTCGCGGCAGAACCCGGCGCTGAATCCGCAATCCTCGTTCGCTCGCTTCATCGACAGTCTGGACGAGGTCGTGCTCGCCTTGCGATTCGAGAAAGACGCTTTAATCACGACGTTGGAGATCCAACGCCAGCAGCCATAGCACCGCCTTGGGCGGAGAACGCGTTATTCTATTCAGAATTCCGCATTGCGCACTGCGCATTCCCGACTCGTGCGCTGTCAAGTAGTCGGCGTCGCAAATTGGACGACGCCAAGTGGTCGAGACCACTCTGCGGCAGTGATAAGGACAAAAAGATCGGATGACAAGAAAATGCGGGCGGCGAGTCGCCTTGCAGTAGTGGCTTTCTGCGTTGCACCCACTCCGCCGCGGCTCGGGCCGGCATCGACAATTCCTGGTCGATGATTCGACCGAAGCCTCTATCGTTAGGCCATCCCCAGGTCTTTGACCAACCGACTGCGGAACGTGATTTCGTCTTCATCAACGCCCAACACATTGACGAGAATCTCCTTCAGACGCTGCCATACGATGAGCGACCGCTCGTCAAAGTAGATTTTCGCTTCACTGCACACGTTAAAATCGCCGCAAATCTTCTCGTAATTTGCAGCCAGGACCGCTCGGCAGAGATCCTTGACAGTCGACATCCCGTTGGGAAAACGGCGACGTAGAGGAGCGAAAATCGACATCAACTTGAAGTACGTTTCGATGAGCATCCAGATCCCCAAGAGCCCCATGACCGGCCACAGCCATCGGACACCGGGTATCTGCCACAATTGCAGAGTGTCGACCAGTGCCATGCCGGCAGCCAGCGCGAAACCGACACCCCGCACGACGATCGAATAGTCCAGCTCTTGGATGCGGTAGGGACAGACGCCGCGCAGCGCGTTCCAGGTCGCGCGGCGAGTCTTTTTTGGAAACAGGACCTTGAGCGGCGTTTTCAGCTCGATTTGCTCAGAGGGTATCTTGCAGACCGACTCAAGATTGTGTTGGATGTCAGTCCACAGAAAGAAGTTCAGGTGAATATTGTTTCGAGCAAGGTCGCTCAGCTGCAATTTCTTGAGGAGCAGGTCGTATAGATCCCCCACCGTTACGTCGCCATCGCGCAACAGTCCCGTAAAATCCTCCTTCGACAACGTGACGTCAAACGTCTTCTCCAGACGGAAATTAATATCAAGAGCGTCGATACCCATCGCGGTCCCTCACCACGAGATCTGACAACGACACATTCTATCAGGAGCACGGCATGATGTGCACGGGCAATCGTGCCTCGCGGTGGATATAGTCGCCCGCGTCGCCTGCGGAGCCCTCGGCGGGCTCAGCTACGGACGTAGCTGAAGCCGCCAGACTTCAGACGGATGAAGTTTCCATCCGTTTCGCCTGAGCCCTCGGCGGGCTCAGCTACGGACGTAGCTGATGCCGCCAGGCTTCAGACGGATGAAGTTTCCATCCGTTTCGCCTGCTGAGCCCTCGGCGGGCTCAGCTACGGACGTAGGAAATCACTTGACGAGGACCACTTCGCTGGGTTCCAGCATGAGAGGCGACTCCCTGCCTTTCCACGATAATGTTGTTGATTGTCGCTCAGCAGAAGCGTTGGCCAGTATCGCGGCCTCGGCGCCGTCGGGCGATTGAAAGGCGTTGTAAAACACTGCGGGCATCTGCCGGTCGCCATAGGTAATGGTCCCGCACGCCAGTTTCGGCGGATGCAACATCCGGCCAAACTGCAACCACGGCCGCCCTTCTCCGTGATACAACTCGGCCCAGCGGCGCATGAACCTGGATTCGGCTGTGGTGCCCGCATATCGAGCTTCCCTCGTTGTCGCGTCCGGCAGCAATTCTTCGAGCTGCATGTCGTCCACCCACACACGGGCTTGCCCCTCGACATGAATCATGATGCGCAGCAAGTCCGCACCTGCCGGCACGGTGAACTCGGCCGTCAAGCGCGACCAACCGGTACCGGCGGCCGGAAAGATGAGCCTCCCCCCCTGCCCCACGACTTTCATGCCCGGTGCGAAGAAGGCAAAGTTAATGGCATTCGTGCGTGCCATCGAGCCGGTCTGCATCCAGGCGCTGAGCCGGTACTTTCTCCCGAACGTCAGCCCGCCACCGTCCGTTACCTGCACATTCTGTGATACCTGCACGATATCGGCGTCCGTACTATTTTCCAGCCGCAGGCTCGAAACGCCGCCGTGCTTCACGTCCACGTCACGCGCGGCCCGGCCGTTCCAGTCACGTCCCTGGTAGCCGCGAACCTGTTCCCAAGGGGCCATCGTGTCGTCGCCCGCCCCACTCGGCTCGAAGCCGCCGTTGCCGAGCACCATCTCTTCCAAGTCTCGTGGTGAAGGACTGAGATGTGGCATCTGGCCGTTGACCAGGCAGTAGGCCGCCATCACCATATCGCCCGGTCGGGGATTACTTTGAAACGTCGGCAGGAACTCGTGGTAGAGGTAGTTGAACACGGACGCCCACTGGTGGGGACTCTCGCAGTCGCGATAATCCTGAATGCCGACAAGGTGGTTGAACCGCTCGTTCGGCTCCTCCACACAGACGACACTGTCCGGTTGGATTTCCTTCATCGTTGTGCGCATCGTGGTGAGCTGGTTCTCAAACACTTCGGTCATCCACCTTCCGGGACCCAGGGGATGGGAGTGATTCCGGCTATAGCAAAAGGGGAACGCGCCACCCACGACCTGATCCACCTGAATCATCTCGCAGCCACGGCGAGCCAGTGGCGCGCAAATGTCTTGGTTCCACCAACCAGTCGTCCAGGGGTCGCCGGGACACAAGCACGCCGTATCGCCACCTGCCAACCAGCTCGGCGTGCGAATGTAGAGTTGTCCGTCGCGATTTAGCACCGCGTGCGCGCGAGCCACTTCATCGAAGCGTTGCCGATCGTCCCAGAAGAAGTTCCCGTCGTCCTGTTTGCGATACGTCAGCGTCCAGTGATAGCCCGAAGGCCACGGGAAAGCGTGGCAACCCAACTGACGCAAATGCGTTGTGAGATCCGTAAACTGCTCATCGGACGGAAACACGGGAAAATAGTCGGGTGTCACCCAATAACCCACTTTCTCCCAGCCCCAATAGGCCGTGATCAGAGGCGACTCGGGAAAGTGCTTCTGCCAGTAATCTGTCACCCACCGCTCGATACGCGACGGATCTGCGAGCCACTGACGGTTGAAACGCACCATCGCCGGTCCTTCCTTCATCCACGTGGGGATGTCCGTACGTTCTGCAAACAGCGTGCTGCACCACGGCTGTTGCAGCGCCCACTGCTTGTAGATGTCGGCCCCGTCACGCCAGTCTGTCGCTGTCGCTTGGTCCCCGCCAGCGAAAGAGGTCATCACGACGTCAAAGTCCATTGCGTAGGCGTCGGGGGCGAAACAATACAGCTTCCAGCCCATTTCAACACCCTCGGCAGTACGACGCACTGCAAACTCTTTTGGAACCCCTTGGTTGTCGTACGCTGCCAGGTAGAACCCGGCCTGAGAATCGTAGTAGCAGCCAAACTGAGCAGCCAGACTGCCTGGCTGGCGGCCTTCAGCGTGAGAGCCGATCTTCATGTCGACCGGCTTGCGGATCACTCCCCCCTTCGTATGTCCAAAGACGGCCGCGTCGTCTTCTCCGCTGTCACCCAACGGTGCACGCAATACGACCAACGGGAACTGCACCTCCTCCAACACCAGCGGCTCGGGAATTTTCGCGGACAACCGCCAATGCACCAGCCCATCTAGTTCAGATAGTTGAGCGGTGCATGTCACCTGGATCGGCCACGGGCCCAAGCCGTCGTACTGGAGCGTCACGACGCCGTCTGCCAGGTTCGCGGAAAAACTCTTCGCAGCGCGACTGGACAGGTAGAACCGCTCGCCATCAGCCTGGTCCTTCCTCGAAAACGTGAGGCTGAACAGACGTGGCGCAGCTTGCGCGGCGATGAATTCCGCGCTGCTGGCGATATCTCTGACCGATGCAATGCTCCCCTTCGCTTCGCGATCAATCGTCAATGACATGGCACGGTTCTTCAATTCAAGTGCAACCTCACTCGCGTCTGCCACCTGAACCGCGCTGACCAAGAGGATGGCTGTAAAGCATCTGCCGATTGTGTTCTTCATGGGGAGGCTCCAATAACGGGTATTTTCCATGATGTCTTCTATCGGGTAATCAACGTGAAGCTCGTTGGCCTTGTGCAGCAAGAGAAATTGCCATGTTCGTGGTGCCACGTGGAAGGGCGGGTTCACGATGGACCTGTGGTACCCCTGCAGGGTACCCGCTCTCATGGTCGGACGCCTACCCGGGGTGCGCCGCTAACGCGGCGACCCCGGGCTTCGTTGTGCCACCGCGTTGCGGTGAAGAAACGCGTGCTTGATACAACAACTCCGATGTCTGGGCTGCGTCGTGGAACCGCGGTTGCCATCGGTATCTGTGGATCAAGCGTGCTCCTGCCGATGCTGGGACAACCGGCCTGCCGCATTCTCTTCTTCAGCGCGGGCCGTCGATTCCAGCTTCTCCGCGTCGACTATCTCATCGGGATAACTCGTGCAAGGACGAGTGCGTGGCGCGATGATTCTGTGGCCAAGAACATCCCTAATACAAAACGATATCAAGTAGCTGGTCAAGGCTGTCCCGAAGATGAACGACAATGCGAACAGCACCGCAATGGCAAACGGGCCACCGTGGTTCCGAACGAAATGCCCAAATCCAAAAGCTCCCGTTACGATCACGGTGATGAGAAAAAGTGACGACAGGCGGAAATGGGTGGTCCGACTTCTCACAATACTGCTCGCCGAAATGGACAAGTCGCGACGAAACCTAGCGCCCCGTCTGTTGATGTCCTCGTTGAGTGTAACGCGGTGCTCAGCGCGTCTTTTTTCGCTGCGAATCCGTGGCCGGAGCTTTCGGCTTCCCGCGAACCTCGACCTTTCCGAACTTCTCGAGCGGTTCACCGACGCTGACGCGTGAAGGACAGAGAACAGCAAGCAGCACGGCAGCAACACCCAAACGCAATCGGTCCATGGCTCATCCCTCTCCACTGAAATTTGCTGACCATTTTCGGTCGGCAATTTATTGAATCGACTCTGTTCTATCAACTACCTCCAAGCTTCCCGGAACCGTCGGGAACCCGGCGCGTACCGACCTGGATCAGCGGTGCTTCGATCGTAGCTGTCGCACAACTCCGGTCACATGCTTGCACAACCAGATCAAGCCGATCCAGGGTCCGCCGATCGCCAACGAGCAGAACACCCAGCCGATCACCAGGATCACCACTGTTAGACTAGCGACCTGCAATACCAATCCGAACGCACCTGCCACGCATGCGGCCACGATGGCCAATGCCGTGATCCAGGTGAAGAGAGTGCGCAGCCGGAAACGCAGGCGTCGCCGTTCCCCACGTGGTTTCTCGTCGCTGTGTCCGATATACATGCTAATTGCACGACGGTGAGAGAAAGCCCGCTATTCTTCATCAAGACAACTCACTCTTCCACCGGCTTCCGCCGGGTTCACGCGGGTTCGACCCCGGCGGGGTCACCCCGGCGGGCCTGGCCGCTACGGCCGCACCCTATTCAATTAGAACGATGGCAAGGCAACAAGTGTCGTCGCTGTCGCAATCGGGTATCGTCAGCACTCGGGTGTAGCGGACCAGTTGTGATCCCGCCGAGACAAGCACGGCGGAAATCAATTGCGATGTCGCGCTGGGGTAACGGACCAGTTGGCGTCAGTCGGAGGCAAGACCGGTAGAAACGGGCACGCGGTCCAGAACGGTGGCACTGCGCAGCGGCTCACTTCGCCCCAGAAACCCTACTGACTCGTCTGTTCCCGTCTGCGACCTCTTGCGATTCGCTGCAGCCGCCAAAGATAGGATCACCATGTGGTGGCCTCACCCAGCGGTGTGGGACTCGAGAGTTGAGAAGTGGATTATTGTCAAAGGAGCGTCTCCACATGTCAGCCCCTGGTAATCACCTGGCAATCCGTAGAGTTCTATCTGTCATCCTACTGAGTTGTCTGCTGATTGGCATGTTGGCTGCGGACTGTGCCGCCATGGTCTATCGGCCGTCCGTCGGCCGATTCAAGGACGGATTCATCATGCGCCATGAGGGCCAGTTCTACCTGTTCAGCATGTACACGACCGGCGACGAGGCGAATTTTCGCAACGTGTGGCTGGCAACCTCGCGCGATGGCGTCCACTGGAAACATGTCGGCCCGGTAATCAAGGACGCTCCGTTCAACATTTGGGCCATGTCCGTGCATCAGGTCGGCGACAAGTTCATTTTGAACCACGGCAGCTTCAGCCGTGGGGGCGTGCAGAATGTCATACGATTCTGGGAGTCGACGGACCTGGTTCACTGGACGTTCATGGGAAATGAGGCCGACCTGTATCCCGATGCACGCTGGTACCATCCCGATAGCCGACTCGACTGCATGAGCGTCGTGCCGGTCGCGGAGGAGGGCCGTACCAAGTACTACGGCTACGCGACCGGCCCCGGTGGCTTTCTCGAATCCGCTGACGGCATCCACTGGTCTGGCATGCCCCAACCGCAAGTCGACTGGGGCGTCGTACCACCTCCTCCCACGCCGCCCGACGAGGGTGGGTTCGAGGTGGGTGGCTGCCACGCGATCGACGGCCGGTACTATCTGGTCGGAGGCTGGTTCAACTACATGGGCTCCACCGGATATGGCGTCTATACGCTGATCGCCGATACGCCCGTGGGTCCCTTTCGCGCCGACGCAGCCGCCTATCGACTGTGCGGCAACTCGACGCGGTGGGTGGCTCTCTGGGCCCGCTTCTGCCCCACCGAGGATGATCTGCTCATCAACGGCTACATGTACAGCGGCTACACGTATGAAACCGGCGAAACCTGGCTGCCGCCGCTCAAGCGAGCGGTCGTCGACCCCGGTGGGCATTTGCATTTGGGATACTGGAAAGGCAATGAAGCCATCAAAGGCTCGCCCGCCAACCTCGATCTGACTGCGTGCAAGAAAGTGTATCCGGATGCCGCCAATGGCGATTGCTCCTGCACCGCGACGGCCGCCCGCCTCGATATCCAAGCGCAGCCCGAGCGCAACTCCATTCTTCGAACGAACATCCCGACGACGGTTGCTATCCTCAGCGACACGCTTGACTTTGAAAAGGGCGTGGTCATCGAGGGCACGATTCAGGCGACCTGCCGAGATCGCAGGTTGGTGGCGTCGTCGGTCGGATTCTACTTGGAGGAGAAGCCCGGCGAAGGTACCGCGATCATGCTGCATAGCTACGGCCGGACGGAGATCGGCAAGATGACTCTTACCGACCACGTTGATTTCCAGCCGGAAGACACCATCGGACCCGGCTGCGCCGCCCCGGCCGGAATCCTACCCCACACCAACCATTCGTTCCGACTCCTGATCCGCAAGAACATGTTCGAGTTCTATTTGGACGACCTGCTGGTACAGACCTTCAACACAAGCCACGACCCCGGCGGTATCGGCCTCACTCCTCAGCGACTAGGGTTGATCGCGGAAAACGGACAGGGTGTATTTGAGAACGTGACAGCCTGGTCGATGAACCTGGACGAGTAGCGGATCGAACGCGATCGTATTCAGCAGCGGTCGGTAATCCGAAACAGACTTAACGATCCACCAGTCAGTCCCGCGACCGCGTCGTTTAACCCGCAGCCGCAGGCGAGGACGCAGCTCGTACCGATCCTCGCATGCTGCCGTCGTGCCACACGGCAACCAGTGGTCAGTGGTGAATCATTGCATATTCTTCTATTTACCTCTCGATACAATCCTGCTACTGTCCGGCCCATGCCCGATATTCTCAGTCCAATCACTCCCCATTTCTTCGGTCGGCACAGATGTTTCAGCTGCAGCAGACTTTCCTGCGATGGGTACCGTTGATTTTGCTGGCAGCGACCGGCGGTTGCGCGTCGATGGGTCCTCTGTCGCCGCTGCTGCCTGTCGAACGAGCAGTGGTGTTTCAGCCGGCGCCCTATCCGGCCGGCAACTGGCTTCCCTCCGATCTGCCGTTTGAAGATGCCTCGTTTCAGGCCGACGATGGAACGAAGCTGCACGGCTGGTACGTCGCTCACCCGAGTCCGCGCGGAGTCGCGCTGTTCTGCCACGGCAACGCCGGAAATGTGACCGTTCTGTCCGACACGCTTCGTGTCCTGAATGAGCGTCACCGGCTGACTGTGATGACCTTTGATTATCGCGGCTATGGCCGTAGCGATGGGAAGCCGAGCGAACAGGGCATTCTGCAAGACGCCCGCGCCGCCCGGCGGTGGCTTGCCGAGAGGACGGGCACTCCGGAACGTGACATTATCATCATGGGACAGTCGTTGGGAGGTGCTGTGGCCGTCGATTTGGCCTCCCAAGATGGCGCTCGGGCGTTGGTGTTAGCCAGCACTTTCACGTCGTTGCCCGATGCAGCCACCAGCCACGTGCCCTGGCTATTGCCGCGCTGGAACATGACGATGCGCATGGACTCACTGGCCAAGATCCGGCAGTATCCGGGCCCAGTGTTGATCAGTCACGGCGATGCCGATGAAGTGATTCCCTTCGAACAGGGTCAAAAGCTGTATGAAGCGGCGCCAGGTCCCAAGCAATTCTTCCGCGAACCAGGTGGCCGGCACAACGATCCTCGATCGGAAGAATATCGAGCCACCTTCGAAGAATTCCTGGCCTTCGCCGACCGACAACTGCCGGCCGCGAATCGGTGAACAAGACGCGTCGCAGCGAACGCTGCAGCTTCCTGCAGGCAGAACTTCGGGCATCACACCGCCACGCCACTTCCCGCTGACCAGATGAGGCCAGAATCCGAGCATCTCGTTCCGACCTCCCGCTATTGCCCCTCAGCAGCGGTCATCGCCGGCTGCCAATGCGGCCACATCGCGGCGTGACCGCTTGTCAAGTCGGTGATTCGTCGCTCGACGCGGTCGGCCACACGCATTACGAACAACTGCCGCACACCCTCGCGTTTCGATCCATACAGCAGCCACTTCCCGTCCGGGGATGGTTGAGGATGATAATGCAATGTGCCAGCCGGCGACGCCGTCAGCTGCGTGATGCCGCCGTCAAGCGTCACCTGGAACAATTCGACCGCCTGGTCAACCTGTGCGGTATAGAAGACCCCGCAACCGTCGGCCGACCAGACCGGCGTGTCACTGCTCCCACCGTGGAAATCTGGTACATCAAGGAACTCAATCATACCTCGATAGCCGCCACGATCGGCGATCTTGCGGAGTCCTGTCCCATCGGCGCGGACGATATGGGGATGGCAGTCGTAGTGTTCTCCGCAGAGAAACAGCAGCCATTGCCCATCAGGTGACCACGTCGGAGCGAAGTTGAATGGCCTCCCGGTCTCCACCTGGCGAGCATGTGAGCCGTCACGATCGGCGAGGAAGACCTGATAGTCCTTGTGATACGCGATGCGTTGGCCATCGCGGGCACTGGAGAAACCATAGGTGAACGCCTTCGTTCCCTCCGTCAGATCGGTTTTGTTGTGACCAGCGCGATCCATGCGAAAAGGATGGGACTTCCCCTCAATCAAAGCGGTGAAGCCGAGCCTCGACGGATCTTCCGGCCAGAAGAACAACCCACTGTTATAAAAGCTCACACGGTCAACGGCCGTCACGTTTGTCGCCTTGCCACTGACGGTTTCGACCAGGTAGCAGTCGTACGCCCAACCCTCGGGGGTGAAGCGGAACTCCTTGTGCTCCTCTTCCCACTGAGCGTTTTCCGCACTCTGCCATCCTCGCCCGATGATCGCCGTCTGGCCATCGGGTGACCACCCCGCAAACTGCGTCCACGAACCCGGTTCATCCGCCAGTTGGTTCGCGATAGCTCGCCGGAGCGTGCCATCCGTTTTGACCACTAAGGCGCGCATGGTGCAGACATTGGCGTGCCTCCCGCCCGTAAGGTCCGTCCGCAACTCGGTGTATCCGATCCACTGGTCTCCCCCAGCAGGTGCCAGAGAGTACGCGCACTCCGTGCAGGTCAGCAGGAACCCGACACAGGCGATCACACAGCGGATGAGCGCAGCTGGCTTTGTCACGTATCTCTGCATCTTTCTCCTCGTGAGTTCGGCAAGACGTTAATATACTCGCCCGTCGCCTCGCGCGACGTGCCGACCACCAGCCGCAGCTGACCATCGTCAATCTCTTCGATCCAGCCAGACGCCTCCACTCGCTCGCCCGCCCTGGCCTGCCCCGCGTAGGTTGGATTGTAGCAGAGTATTTCTCGGATCTCCGGATGTGAAAGCGGAAACCGAGCCGGATAGTCAAACGCATCGTGATCATCCGTCACGGTCGCCTGAATCACGCGTCGGTCGAGTTTTCTGCCTCGTTCAGTCGACCACCGTGGCGGCGCGGCCACACAACTGATGTCTACCTTGGTGCCGCCATAAGAGAACTTATTGAGCTTTCGCTGTTCATGCCACACATATTCGTCAAATGTCAGGCTACAGCCACGCCGCTCGTAAGCATCGCGCCACATGGCCACATCAAGCGGTGCGAGCGTCTTTTGCGCCAGAGCCTGTCGCAACTTCCCACGCGCCAACTCAAACGAAGACTTCCCGTAGGCCACCAGGTCGATATCGGAACTGGCGTGGTGAGCATTCACCAACAAGGACCCAGTGACTCCCAGGCAGCGCAAACTGGACGGCGTGGCGGCGAGAATGCGAGCCACCCGGACCGCTTTGGCCTCCAACGCTTCGCTACCGCCACCGGAGACGATTTCGGCCAACCGCTGAGCCGGGCTGAAGTGCCGCACAATTCGGTCAAGCGGCACGCCATGCACCGCCACGTCGCGCCGAGTAGAATGAAACAAGTACTCACCATGCTGTTGACGCAACAGCTCATTGGCTTCTTCTGTCCGCACCTTGCGCAGCGTGCATCCCTCCCGCACATAACGCAGGAAGCACAACGCCCGGTCAGTTTCCACGCCGTGCGCGACCACGGCGAATAACAGTCCCTCCGGCGTCTCGACAAAGTCCCGTGGCAGGAACGTTACCCCGCCCTGGCGCAATGCCACATCTCCAGTCATGGAATTCATGGTCTGCTCCGTGCCTGACCTTCGAGCGAGTACCCCCACATTCCGGTCGTGGCGACGCCCGCCTGAGCGTGTTGCAATTGCGCATGTCGTAATTAGCGAGCCAACTGGCAGTAAGGACAGCAAAGAAACCGAGGAAGATTTCTGAGCTGACGGTACCGGATGCCCGATGCATGGCTTCCAAGTCAATAATTAATGGTGAATGGTGAATCATTAACGGTTCGTGATTCGCCCTCTTTCTGTGCTTGCACCGCAGTGGAACGCCAGGATTGGCTTTCTCACCCACCTTCCCCCCATTCACCATTCACCATTCACCATTCGCTTTCCGCCTATTCCGGTCTGTTTACCCCCTGGCACGCCTTACCTGGCTCAAACAAAGGCACCGGGCACTGCACACGGCTAGAGTGTTATCGCATTTCAATCATCTCCTCAATCTTGGGCTCGCCGTACTGGGCCGCGGCAGTCCGTTGCTCGATATTCTTAGTCACCTGAATGCACGATGCGGTGTGCACGTGCCCAGAGAGGATCAGCAGCTGGCGGTGCGAGTAATCGTCCATGATTTCCTCGATTACATCGGCGGCCGCTTTGCAGCCGGCATGCGGCGCCCACCATTCCCAATTTGTCTTTGTGCGCACGCAGCGCGGTGCAAAAGGCGGAGTGTGCGTCAGCAGCACCACGTTGGGATTAGCCTCCAATGCCAAAGGCAACACGCGACGAATGTGCTCAGCCGCGCGCTCCCCCAGCATGCGCAGCTGTTGGGCCATTAATTCGCGGTCCACATCTTCGGGCTCGACCTTCAACTTCATCATCTCTTCTTCACACGCTCCGCACTCCTTCAGGCACGACAGCCGCCAGGGGCCCTTCTGCCACTGCCGCAACTCCTCAATCACTTTCCAATCGTTGAGCATAATGCGACTGCCAAAGAAATCTCCATAGCCACCATCCCCCCAACAACCATGGCCTACCAGTGCCGTCGTTGGAGTCAGCTCGATGTATTCCATCAAGTCAAGACAGTGCAAGTGCGTGGACCCGGACGTGAAAATGCGCAGAGCCGGCAGCACCTCGCCAAACGAACTCCGATAATAATCGTGGTTCCCCAACACAAAGTAAATCGGACGCTGGACGTAAGACTCCAACATCTCCAGGTGCTCATGCAGATGCGGTGCTTCGGAAATGTCACCGGAGATCGCCAACGCATCAAACGACTGGCGGGCCAACTGCTCAAGCCACAACGGCAAACGATCGTCTGCCGTGACGGGAGAGGGTCTCAGAAAGACCAAATGCAGATCGGACGTCCAGGCCAGCTTCATTCCCATCCTCTCGAACTTGTCACCGAGGCAAACTGGGCTGGCAAGCTCGTTCACGCGCCAAGCTCCCCGTCCACAAGACGGGTCACTGAAGAGTCGAGGCCACGGAGAAAGTGCGCGTCAGCTTGCAGCCCGCTGCCGGCTACCAATTACCGCGTTACGCTGCTCAGCAACTCCCGGAAAGGGCAACGCCCAGCAAGGGCAACACCCGAGGAGCGATCGCGGAGTCACGGTAAAACCGACTGTCGGAACAGCGTGATATATGGAAAAACACTCGTCACACGCCGGCTCGATATGCGATCATTCGCTGAGCGCGGCGGCAACCGAGTGTTGTTGGCTACCAGAGGGTCGACGACTCTGTGTACTGGGAAGGTGCTGCTTCTGAACCAAAAAAAGGCGGGAAAGTCCCCCTAACATGACGGCTGAAACCGCCCCGCACAAGATCAATCGCGTCGCTTCGAGGCGTGCGATCAATGGTGACACAGCCCCCCACGAATAGCAAGCGAAAAGGTGCGGTTTCTGACCAACGACCGCGTTGGTTATCCCGCCCGGCCAAGAGGCTGGTCCAATTGAGAGGTGGCTCAGATGCCACAAGTGTTTTTCGCGTAGATAGTTGCGCTAAACAACCAGGAGCCAGGAAGGCCTGCCCAGGAAAGCGGCACCCACGGCCAGGCACCGTCATCAACCTTAGTTGGCGGGAGGCAAAATGGCGGTTTTCTCGCAGACCCGTCGGCCCACGCGGCGTGCTCCTCGAAATTGGCGCGTCGGTCCGCAAAGTGCCGGTGAAGAAGCGACCGGTCGCCCCACAACGCGTCCCGTTTGCCGCGAACGTACTGGTGGGCGTCGATCATCCAGTCGATCGACCGATCGCGCTCATCGGAACTTTCGCGGTGTACACCTTGAACATGTCGTCTTTGACTTGCGCAGGATCCCTGGAGATCTCTCTCGCTGCACGTTAACGGGTTCGCGCTGCACGGCGGGGCAAGCAGGCCTTGTGGCCAAAGGAGCGGCGCATCGACCGACGCGCGCGTGGTGGCGTCACATGCCACCGTCAGCGCACACTGCATCATCGAGAGCGGACCACCGATGCGAGCCAATCGCGAGCGGCAGCCGGTTGCCCGGCAAGAATGCGCCAAAAAGGTCAGATGATTTGGTGCGGGCAGCGTTTTATTGGATGCGGTGATGCGCTAAGGCATTACCGAATGAAGACTTGAGCCGAACGTGACAATCTCGTCACGTCGCCAACGCCACCACGCGATCTTGATGACTCTTCATCGTGCTCGCGTGGCAGCGATCCCATCCGTCGTCGTCTGTCACTCAGTGCTGATCAGGACCGACTCCCACATACATTCTTGCCTTGCGGATTTCGGCACAGACCTCCTGCCCTTGCTCAATTCCCAGCTCGACAATCGATTCTTTCATGATCGCGGCCGTCAATTCAGGAGTTCCTGACAGTTCGATCGTGACTCTACAACTCTGTGGGCTATGAGCCACCGAGGTCACTTTGCCGTAGAGCCTGTTACAGGAAGCAATAATCATCTCTGTTTCTCCTCTCCTATCCAGAACGTGGCGGTGACTGCCCCCTGGGCGTCACCCAACAGCGTCGCCGAATAAGTGATCTAATTACAACGTGGACGGACTAGATGCCCAGATCGAAAAGAATTGGCAGAGGGCTTATCGTCGATCGGCAGCGGCCCATCGTGCTTGCCACTCTGCTGGTACAGATACGGGAGACCGTTCTTCTGCACCACGCATCTCCCTTGGTTGCCGGCACAGAACGCCGCCGGCGTGCAGACCTTCACCAGATATTCGGTTCTATACCGCATCGCACTTTAGCGGTCCACCCCGGGATTTCAAAGTGCCCCTCTGAACGGTACTCTCTGGCGAGGGGGAGATGATGGCCCAATGCACTCCCAATTCCCTGACAGCTGGCGGCCACCAGACTGACTGCCACAGAGAGCCGACATCGACAGACGGTTCGACCGTCGCCTCAAGCCCTGTGCAGACCACTCAGGGGGCATTCTCGGGTACGGACCTGCTGCCAACGTTAGAGCCATTGGATGGTCGATTCCACCACCCTTGATCGCCGAGCGAACGTCAGCAGCCTGGTATCTTGTCAACGCCAACAATTGGGCTGGCAGGGGTCAAGATTGTGGAGGCTGGGGTCGATCACTCGGCGCCACGACCGCCGGCACAGCATCATCGTTTTTCACAAATGTGACGGCTGTCAATTTCCAGCTTCTTCATTTTGTACCGAATAATGCGGGGAGTGATCTTCAGCAAGCGTGCCGCGGCCGCGACATTTCCGCGAGTCAATTTGAGCGCGTCGACAATCATGTCCTTTTCGAGCACATCGACTCGCGACGTGAGCGATATGAATTGCGTGTGCCGCTCCAATTCAGCCAAGCGACGCAACTTGACGTCGAATGCAATCAGACTCGCGACAATCCCCAACACGCGTGCATGTTCATTGAGCGGCCACGAATTGCGTTTCGGAATGTCCGCGGAGAGCGTCCCCACGACTTCACTATCCAACATGATCGGGACGCAGAGAAAACCTGTCTCCCGCGACTCACTCAACTCGCGCTGGTAGATCCGATTCTGAAAACGGGGCTCGCGTCCGATCTCCGGAATGATGGCCGGCTGCCCGGTCTGCACCACGGTGCCAATAATCCCTTCACCCAATCGGTAACGCGCCTCGCGGTAATCCTCCTGATGGGCACTACGTGTAGCCTCGACCACCAGCTCCGCTCCATCCGGGGAGACGAGCATGACGGTACAGCGGACCATGGCCAGACGCCGCTCCAACTGATCGAGGACTTCCAACAGCATCCGACGCTGTCCGGTCTGCCTGGCCAGGAGCGAGCTGACTGTCGCCAGCACGTCCAGCTCCAACTCGTGGCGTTGCAGGTGATCCGTGGTATCGGAGGAAGTGACCAGTTCCTGCGGAATCATACGTCCTGCTTTCCCGAGCGTGTTCCATGGAGAAGATACCGTGACGGCGCACCGTCACACGGGCTTGCCTCGAATCACCGGCACTGTCGCAAATCCCGTGCCGCCCCCAGAACACGTCCCTTGCAGGGAGCGCAACCGCAACGCAACTAACTCTCTTGTAGATACTTACGAACGCGCAACGGCGCTCACACCGGATCCAATGGAGTGCACGATGCCGGTTGACTGCCTGTTTACCGCGCAGTGGTCGACGTTCAGTGAGCAGCCGACGGCCCGCCGAGGGAAAATTGCGGGAAGGCGACAGGCAGGTGTCGCTGGCCAGCTGTGCGCAGGATGATATGCACCGACGCGATTGTATGCGCGGCCAACCTGCTGCTGACGTTGGCCTGCTGGTGGGCCGGGACGATGCGCTACTATTGATGCCGGGGGCCAGCGAGGCACGTCAGGGTCGAAAACAGACAGGAATCCCCTCACATCCGGTATAACCGGCGCAAATTTTGCTTAACCACCAACTGCGAGGTAGACTCCTGAAGACTGAAGTAGGCGCGTCGCACATCGGCAGGTGGGCACGCGGCTGCTTCTGACAGATAACCGTTCAGTGAAAATGGGGGCAGCAGATGAGTTCGATCTCTCCGGAGTCGATACAAGGGATTATCAACGTCGACGATTTACTGGCTCGCTGCCTGGGAAATGTAGACATTGCGGAACGCATCCTGACCAAGTTTCAAGATCGCATTGGATTGGATCTGGAGGAACTGGAACGGGGAGTCAACCAGCAGAACGCAGGAGCCATTGCCCAGGTTGCACATCGCATCAAAGGTGCTTCAGCCAACGTTTCGGCTCCGCTGCTCTACGAACTGGCGTCGGAAATTGAGCAGTTGGGTCGCGCGGAACGGATCTCGGAAATTCCACCCGGAATCGAGCAACTGCGTAACGAGTGGGTACGCTTCGTGCACGGCGTTTCCACCCTGGAACTCTCCCAGTGTATTGCGTATTGCCCAATGAAAAGTCAATGAACGCAGTGAAATGGCCCGGTGGAATGACCCAGTGAAGATGCACGGCGACGTGGCAGCAGCTAACTCGGAGTCAGACGATTGAACCAAACAATAAATCGCATGCACGTGTTGGTTGTGGATGACGATGACGTTACCGCGACTATTCTGGAACACTCGTTGACCCAATTCGGTTACGCGGTGACCGTTGCCCGCAACGGTCGCGAGGCGTTCAACATCATCCGCAAGGGCGAGATCCGAATGGTCGTCTCCGATTGGTGCATGCCGGAGATGAGCGGAGTGGAGTTATGCCGTCAGATCCGGCAGCGGCGCAGCGGCGCATATGTCTACGTGATCCTGCTGACCTCCAACAATCGCACACAGGACGTGGTGGAAGGGCTGAATGCCGGTGCGGACGACTATATCACCAAGCCGTTCCAGCCCGAGGAACTGCAGGTGCGACTGCGGGTTGGAGAGCGCATCCTGTCGCTGGAAAGCCGTGATCTGACCATTTTCGCGCTGGCCAAACTGGCTGAATCCCGCGATCCCGACACCGGCGCACATTTGGAGCGGATTCGCGAATACTGCCGCATCATGGCGGAAGAGTTGTCGCATTTCGACAACCCGCCGCCGGAGATCGACGGTGATTTCGTGCAGATGATCTACCTGACCAGCCCGCTGCACGACATCGGGAAGGTGGGCATTCCCGACAGCATCCTGCTCAAACCGGGCCCGCTGAACGCGCAGGAATTCGAGATCATGAAGCAGCACACGGTGATCGGCGGCGAGACGCTCGATGTCCTCGCCAAGACGCATTCGGAGGCCCGTTTCCTGCTGTTGGCGCGCGACATCGCGTGGTCGCATCACGAACGCTATGACGGTAGTGGCTACCCGCGCGGGCTCGCTGGTAGCGATATCCCGCTCTGCGGACGCATCGTCGCCGTGGCGGACGTCTACGATGCCCTGACGTCCAGGCGGGTCTACAAGGATGCCTATAGCCACGAGACCGCCCTGTCGATCATCTGTGACGGCCGAGGGACTCATTTTGATCCCGAGATCGTGGACGCCTTTGTCCGACGGCAAGAGGATTTCCAGCGGCTCAAGGAAGCACTGGCCGAACCCCTGGAGCTGGACGGAACCGTCCCGGCCGTGGCGAACTGCGGCGTCCCTCTTGAGGCTTGAGGCCGTTGACACTCACGGCACGCTGTCCTGGGAATTTTCGGTAAACCAGCTGCCTGCTGGCGCGGGTCCCGGCAACAATCGCCGACGGTGCCACTCGAAGCGATGAACGCTGCCAGCCACCGCGGCACACGATCGCGCCTCCACAACCGTCTTTCCCCCTTCTCACACTCCGCATTCCTGCCTCTCCCGCCCAGCAAGCCGCCATGACAGGATCATGCGCGCCGGTCATGACCGACGGTGCACGGCACGTTACCTGTGCACTCTTACTCTTACTCTTACTCTACTACTCTTACTCTTACTACTACTCTTACTCCCCTCCACTGTATGCGGAGACAATGTCACTCAACTCAGCAGGAACTGCACCCCTTTGGCGGAGGAATGGACGCGTGGTTTGGGCCACGTCCGCGGAAGAAGAGTAAGAGTATGAGTAAGAGTAAGAGTAAGAGTATGAGTAAGAGTATGAAGAGGATTGAGACCAAGAGGAAACGATTTGCCGCCGGAGGCTGTGAACGGTTACGATTCATCGAGCGGAGATGACACACAACGTCGACCACGGTACTGCTTGAATTCGTCCCCGGCAATCGTCACGTCCCTCACAACCGCTTGCACAGCGTCTGTTTTCGGCGTTCGCCGCCCCGTGGGCGAGCTACACTTTGAGGGCAGCCTGCAGCAACGGAGTCAGCAGCTGTTTCGCCCCCACCATGTGGGAATCGTCGACGTCTTCGGTGCTTCCTGACGGGGTCCCTGCGCGACGGGAGTACCGCGTGCCCGAGCCCCGCAGGCAGCCGGCACCGGCCGCTGCCACCCGTGTCATCAGCCATTACGATCAAATCATCATGACCCGCGAACCGGCGCCAGTGTATCACCGAGGCAACGCCGATGACGGTGACTATTTGTCGTCACTTGGTGTGGCAGTACAGCAGGAACTCGTTTTCGGCAGACGTTACCGTGCGATTCGTTTGCTGAAGGAGGAAGCGGCGACCCGGACGCTCATGGCGCAGGATCTGCAGGGAGGCGAACCGGTCGTCATCAAGGTGATGCGTCGGTCGATCATTCCCGAGGGGATGCAGATGCGGCTGGAGCAGGAGTGTCGCCAGTTGTGCGAACTCCATCATCTGGAACAGCGTCCCCTGCTGGACATTGGAACGGATGGAGACCAGCTTTACCTGGTGATGCCCTTTGTGCACGGTATCTCGCTTGAATCGCGGCTGAAGGAAGGGCCGTTGAGCGTGCGTGACACCTTGTGTTTAGGGATCTGCCTGCTGCATGCCCTTCGCGAATTGCACACCCGCCGCATCCTGCACCGGAACATCAAGCCAAGCAACGTCATTATCGACAGTCGTTACTCGTCCCTAGGTGCCACGCTGATCGACATTGGCTTGGCGCACACGGTCCTGGCCAGCATGTTGTCCGACAAGCTGGCTGCGACAGCCATGCTGTACACATCCCCGGAGCAGGCGGGGGCGATGGACGTTGATGTGGCCGAGCCGTCGGACCTGTATTCCGCCGGCATCCTGCTCTACGAGTGTTTGTCGGGGCACACGCCCTTTGCAGGCGACACGGTGGGGAAACTGCTGTTTGAACACATGACGGCCCCCGTCGCGCCGCTGGATATCCACGGCGTTGACGTGCCGCGCGTGCTGGAGGAGGTGGTGCAGCGCCTGTTGCGCAAGGACCCGCGCGACCGCTACCAATCGGCCGGCGGGGTTTTGGTGGATCTGCAGGCGATCCTCGCCGGCATCGATCGGGGCGAGCGTGATCTGCACATGACGGTCGGATCGGCGGACCTTCGCTCGAGCCTCACCGAACCGGCGCTGGTGGGCCGCAATCGGGAGCTGGAACACGTCGAGCACTGCATCGATCGGGTACGGGGCGGGACATCAACTCTGATGCTGGTGGAGGGCGAGTCGGGAAGTGGCAAGACTCGCCTGCTGGTCGAAATGGCCCGCCGCGGCGTGCGTCACGATTTGTGGGTGCTGCGGGGCATAGCGTCGAGTGACGTGGGGCAGCGCCCTTTCCAATTGCTTGACGGTATCGTGGAAGAGTTCCTGTTGGAGGCGAAATCGAATCCGAAGGTAGAGGAAGCGGTCCTGGGACAACTGGGAATCTTTCGGGATGGCGTGGTGGACGCCCTGCCACATGTCGCGGAAGAGCTGGGTTGGAGCAGCAGCAACGAGAACCTGCCGGAGCAGTTCGGCGAGAACCGCAGCGTGCAGGCGCTGGCCCATTTCCTGCACGCACTCGGCACGCCCACTCGTCCCGCGCTGATCATTCTGGACGACTGTCAATGGAGTGACGAACTGACGACGAAGCTGATTGAACGGTGGGACACCATGCGGGCGGAAGTGGCGGGCGAGAACTCGCATGTGCTGCTGGTGCTCGCTTTTCGGTCGGAGGAAATGCCGGCCGATCACATTCTGCGACGGCTGAGCGGGCAAGCCCATCTGCGTCTGGGCGCCTTCTCCCCCGGAGAGATTCGCCAGTTGGCGGAGTCGATGGCGGGCCCGCTCCCCGATCAAGCCATCGACGTGGTCCGGGAGTTGTCGGGAGGAAGCCCCTTCATGGCTTCCGCTGTACTCCATGGGCTCGTCGAATCACGGGCCTTGGTGCCCGATCGCGACGGCTGGCGTGTGGAGCCGCTGGCGATTGCCAACCTGCAATCATCCAGTCAGGCCGGTTCGTTTCTCACACAGCGTATTGAACTGTTGCCGCGGTCCACCGTCCAGCTACTCAGTAGCGGCGCGGTACTGGGGAAAGAATTTGACCTGTCGTTTGCCGCGCGGCTGGCCTGCCAGACCCCCTCCCAATCGATATCAGCGTTGAACGAGGCCCGGGGCCGGCATATGATCTGGGTACGTGCCAACGGGTTCCAATGCGTCTTCGTCCACGACAAGATCCGGGAAGCGTTGCTAGCGCGTCTGCCACCAGAAGAGCGATCCGAATTGCATCGTCGCGCTGCGGTCTATTTGCAGCATCATGCGCCACAGCGAGTTTCTGAGCTGGCCTACCATTTCGATGCGGCGGGAGACAGCCGGCAAGCTCTCGGTTACGCGCTGGAGGCAGCCAACCAAGCCCGCGCTCGTCATGCCTTGGAGATTGCCGAACAGCAATACCGGATCGCGCGGCGAGGTGCCGCCACCGCCCCGAATCACATTCGTTTCCAGATTGCGGAAGGATTGGGCGACGTATTGATGCTGCGTGGTCGCTACGACGCGGCCGAACTGCTGTTCGAACAGGCCGCAGTGCTGGCCGAAGGGAGAGAGGCTCATGCGCAAATCTGTGGCAAGCTGGGAGAGCTGTCCCAGAAACGAGGGGCGATCCAACGTGCCATCGAGTGCATTGAAGAAGCGTTGCGCAGCCTGGGGCAGACCATTCCCCGCTCGGACTTGATGTCGTTCCCGCTGTTGTTCCGGGAGATGTGGGTCCAACTGCTCCACACGCTTCTGCCCAACGTTTTCGTCCACCGCCGCCAGCGTCAGCCGAGCGAATCCGAGCAACTGACAGCCCGTCTGTTCAACGGACTGGCACTGGCCTATTGGTATGGCCGCAGCACCTACATTTCGCTCTGGGCTCATCTGCGCAACATGAACCTGGCGGAACGATATCCCCCCACCCTCGAACTGGCGCATGCCTACTCGTCCCACGCCGTAGCCATGGGAGTCATCTCGGGGTTCAGCCGCGGACTGATCTCCGGCCTGAAACGAGGGATGATCTATGCCCGCAAGTCGCTGGACATCCGCAAGTCGTTCGGCGATCTGTGGGGACAAGGTCAGGCGCTCCACTATTCCGGCATCCTGCTCTACACGGAATCACGGTTCGCCCAATGCGTCGAAGCGTGTCGCGAAGCACTGCGGCTGCTGGAACGCACCGGCGATTATTGGGAAGTCCACACGGCCCGCTACCAGGTGGCCGCATCGCTGTACCACCTCGGCGATATGCGGGGGGCGATTGAGGAAGCGAAACGCAATTACCGTTCGGGTTTGGAACTAGGCGATGAACAGGCGTCCGGCATTATCCTCGACGTCTGGTCCCGTGCCGCGGGGGGGGCGATACCCAAGGAGATCGTCGCCGCCGAACTGGCCCGCGATCGCAAGGACACACAAAGCATCGCTCAAGTTCTGTTGGCCGAGGGAGTTCGCCGGCTCGGTGACGACGAGGTGGAAGAAGCCACCAAGTTGATTGAGCGGGCGGTCCAGCTGATTCGCGATACGCACGTCAAAACGGTCTACACCGTCCCGTTGTTGGCGTGGCTGGTCACTTGCCACCGCCGGCTGGCCGAGTCCTGCAGTCTGCTGACCCCGAAGCGACGTCGCTGGCTGTTGCGCCGCGCCGGACAATCCGTCCGCCAGGCGCTGCGAGCGAGATGCGTGTGCCGCAACGATATTCCCCAGGTATTGCGCGAGTATGGGTTGATCCTCGCGATGGCGGGGAGGCTGCGCAAGTCGCAGCGCATGTTTGGCAAAAGCCTCGCACTAGCCCGCAGCTTGGGGGCCAAGCACGAATATGCCCTGTCCCTCAAGGCACGCAGCGAAATTGGCTTGGAAGCCGGCTGGCCCGATTCCGCGACACAGCTGGTGGAAGCCAACGAATTGCTCGGTGAACTGGCCATCAAACGCTCCCAAGTCAATGTGGACGAAACCGATGTGTCGGAATCGACCACGCTATCGCTGGTCGACCGCTTCGGCACGGTACTCGACTCAGGCCGCAAAATCGCCTCCGCCCTCTCTCCCAAGGATCTGTTCGCCGAGGTCCGCCAGGCGGCTCTCCAGCTACTGCGAGGCGAGCGATGCCTGCTGCTGCAGATCCACCAACTGGGTGAAATCCTGCAGATCGTCCCGTTTGAAGGAGAACCGGACGGTGACTTCCAGCAGGAGATGGTCGAGCGTTGTGCGCGGGAAGGGCGAGCGATGGCCTTTGCCGACAGCGCCCCCGATGACCGCCATGCGCACGATGCCAGCTCCCACGGCGGTTCCGCCCTCAGTGTGCCGATCTTCGTCCGTGGCCGTGCCGTGGCCTGTGTCTACGTGATCCATCGACATGTTCGTCAACTGTTCGGCCCCGATGAAGAACGACTCGCCAATTTCATCGCCGTGCTGGCCGGGGCCGCTCTGGAGAATGCCGAAGGCTTCCAGCAATTACACAGCCTCAATGAGACGTTGGAGCAGCGCGTGGCCGAACGCACGGCGGCGGCGGAGGCGCGAGCACACGAACTGGCGATATCGAACAATGAACTGGAGCGGCTCGCGCAAGAACTGATTCAGACCGAAGAGAGCCTGCGCCAAGCCAAGGACGCGGCCGAAGCGGCCAACCAAGCCAAGAGTCAGTTCCTGGCCACGATGAGCCACGAGATCCGCACGCCAATGAATGGCATTATGGGCATGTGTGACCTGACACTCAAGACTCCCCTCAACCAGCAACAACAGACTTACCTCAATACGGTCAACCAATCGGCGGAAGCGCTGATGCGCCTGCTGAACGACATCCTCGACGTGTCGAAGATCGAAGCTGGCAAGATGGAACTGGAACTTCGCCCGTTCGATCTGCACGAGGTCGTCATCGACACCGTCCGAATGCTGGGGGCAGCGGCGACGCGCAAGCGTATCGAATTGGTCTGCCGCATCGCCCCCGATGTCCCGCACGGCGCGATCGGCGATGCCGGCCGCGTGCGTCAGATCATTATCAACCTGATCGGCAACGCCCTGAAGTTCACGGAAGAAGGCGAAATCTTTGTCCAGGTGTCGGTCGAGCGTCGAACGAGCGACTGGATGGAAATCCACTTCATGATTCGCGACACCGGCATCGGTATCCCGCGGGAGAAGCAACAGCGGATCTTCGAGTCGTTCGCGCAGGCCGATGCCTCGACAACTCGCCGGTTTGGAGGAACGGGGTTGGGGCTGGCCATCTCCACTCAGCTGGCGGAACTCATGGAAGGGCGCGTGTGGCTGGAAAGTGAAGCCGGAGAGGGGAGCACATTCCACTTCACGGCCCGCTTTGCCCTGGCACGTGAGGACGCGACATCCTTGTCACCCGAGGCACCCCTGGCCAGTAGCAACGGCGACACAATACGTCTGCTGCTGATCGATTACCACGCCACAAGTCGTGACACGTATGAAGAACTCTTCGCGTCCCTGCATATGCAGACGACGTCGGCGGCCAGTATCCACGTCGCCACGCAACACTTGCGGCAGGGAGTCGCACAGCAACGACCTTTCCAGCTTGTTGTCATCGTAGGGCGAGCCAACCCGGATCTTTCGGCTGCCCGGATCGCACAGTGGATCAGCGCTGCCTGCGACACCCGTTCGCTCCCACTACTGTTGCTCGCGGCAACCGGGAGCCTGGAATCACTGACAAACACCGATGCTTGGGCCCGCGTGTATCAAGCCACCAGTCCCCTGCACGCCCGCGGACTGCGCACGTGCGTGTTCGAAGCGATTGCGGGCGACCACCCCCCTGCCGCCTTGCCGACATCCCCTCGGGAACAGTCGCCCCGTCGCCCGCTGCAAATCCTGCTGGCGGAAGACTGTCCCGTGAACCGCGAAGTCGCCATCGGACTCCTGCACCTGCGCGGTCACCAGATTCACGTGGCGGAAACAGGGCAGGAGGCCGTCGAGGCGATTCGGCAACGATCCTTCGATCTTGTGCTGATGGATGTCGAAATGCCCCAGATGGACGGACTGGACGCGACGCGTTTGATTCGTGCCCAGGAAAACACCCAGGACCGGCGCACGCCGATCATCGCCATGACGGCGCATCCGGAAAGCAGTTTTCAGGAAGCCTGCCGCGCCGCAGGCATGGACGGGTTTATCAGCAAGCCAGTCGATCCCAACACTCTTTATCGTGTCGTCGAATCGCTGAGCGGATCCTGCCGGTGACAACATATTGACGCAGGGAGCATGTGAACCAGGGACGCTATCGCCGCTGCCGAGGGACTGATCCGTGACGCCGACTCTGCCGGCGTCAGGCACCCTCCGCCTCCCCCTGGCCGATCCACCGTCACGACACACGTGCCGAAAAAAAGTCCAAAAAACATCGATCCTGCCATTACAACCCGACTTCGATCCCGTCTGGCACGCCGCTGACGCTCGTTCGTGGAGAACAGCCTCCCCTGCAAGAGTTCTTTTCGTGCGAATCGGCGCAAAATGGCGTGACTATTCCTGCCCGGCTTGGACGGACTTTATGGACTCCGCGACGCACGACGATTCGGTGGCACGTAACGGTTTCGAACCGTCGCAATCAAAACGTTCGTTACGGCTTACCATCGCGCGGCACAACAGCGCCCTTGCTGCACTTCACTGATCGAGCGACGCTTGGCGATCGTCGACGCTTTGCTACATTGAATCCTATCAGAAGTCACGCAGCGCAGCCAAACGTCCTCGACAGAGAGTTCACTGCACATTGTCAGCATCGATGCGGGAGTCTTCCCGCGACAGCCGGTCGATATCCAACGCCGAGGCGAGGGAGCGAAGACTCACGCGAGCATCAGGCGACGGCGTGCCACGGGCAACTCATTCGTTTCTGCGTTCCGGCGGACTTCTCCGAGTTTCGGTCATGATTCGATGACTTTTTCGAAGGATTGGGGCAGACCATGCGAAAGACAACGATTCACTCTCACGATCTGATGTCAGGGCACCATACGCAACAGGCGGCCGAGTGCCAATGCGGCGCGGTCGAGCAGCAACTGGACGAGGTAACTCAGTGGCTGAACCGTTCTCTGGAGGACGTTGCTCAACGATGTGAAATGCCGGGAGCGGATATGAATGAACTGCTCCAAGAATTGACCGGCCAAATTCATCGCGTCGAGTCGGTCTGCCGGACCCTGGAACAGTCACTGGGAGATGACAAGGAATCCATTCGCAGGAAGCAGTCCGAATTTCGGCAACAGACCGATGACGTTTTTTCCCGCAGCTATCTGATGAATCGCGCACGGACCTGGCCGCGAGGATATCCGGGGGATTATGAGATCATCGAGACGGCCTATAACAACCAGGCTGTGTCACCGGGCATCGGCCAGCTGCTCGACCGCTACTTCCTCGCCTCCACACTCGCACAAGGAATTCAGCAACGTCGCGCGAAAATGCGTGACATGCTGACAGAAGAACTGCAACGTCGCCCCGGAGCGCGGGTACTCAATATCGGCTGCGGGCCGTGCCGCGAAGTCCTCGAACTGGCCCCCGTGATCAAACAGTCCAACGCACACTTCACCAACGTCGACTTCGACACCGATGCCCTGCTGTTCTCCGCTCAGAGACTGCAGGAGGCCGGACTGAGTGCTCAGGTTGACTTTCGTCAATACAATGCCATTCGGATGGTCAACGCGCGAAAGAATGTGAGCGAGTTCGGCCATTTCGATATCATCTATACCATCGGCCTGCTCGATTATCTCTCCGACGAAATCCTCGTCCGTATGATCCGCTCGCTCTACGCGACGCTGCATCCCGGCGGCGTGCTGATCGCCGTGTTCAAAGATTGCGATCAGTATGATACGGAAGATTATCATTGGCTCGTCGATTGGACCGGGTTCCTGCAACGAACCGCGGAGGAGAGTCGGCGACTGCTCGACAAGGCCGGTATTCCCAGCGACGCCGTGAATGTACAAAGGACGAGCGATCGCGTGATGATCTTCTACCGCGCCACCCAGACGGCTGACACCACGGCCCCTCTTCCCTGCAAGGTCCCCACGACCGCCGGCAAGATACTGCTTCGCACGAACGCTCGACACAGTCCGGTCACAACGGGAAAACTCGCCTGGTAGAGCAAGAACACCCAGGGCGAGATTAGCCAGCTTCAACGTCCGCTGGGCAGGACACGGGCACCAAACGATATCTCAGATCCGTTTGGTGTCCGGCATGAGATGCCACGTCGTGTGCCATGGCTCTGCTCCGTCCACGGACTCCAGCTAGGTGTGCCCAAGTCCGACAGCCGCAACACACCAACACTCCCAAGTGCCCGCCAACACGACAACGAGCACCCGCCGCTAAGGAATAATTGTAGCTCTGCCGCACGACCCGGCGCCGCTGCGCCTCGACCTAACGACGGCCAATTCCTCACCGCATCGCATTCGACACCACGCAACATCGATTCTGACGTTCTAGCGTTCCGCGGCAAAACGACGTACACTGCTCAACCCCGCCGCTGAAACAACGTCCACGCGATTGTCAATCCGCTCGACACCGGGAACATCTTTCAGTATCGACTGCAGCACCTGCTTGAGGTAAAAGCTCGGTACGTTTCCGCGGAGCGTCAAGATACCCTGCCGATAGTCGCACGCAATTTCACGCCAATGACGTGTGAAGTGGCAACTGCGTGACAACGTTGATTTGACGCGTCCCAACACTTCGCCAGTCAATTCAGCCGCCTCGTCGAATCGAATGCGATTGTCCATCATGCTTTCCATCGCGCTCCCTTTCCTCGCTCGGGATTCCCCTATATTCGCTTCGACTCCGCCTCGCCTCCTATTCGCCTCCACTTCGCCCAACCATAAGATATCCGGTTGAATCCCTGATTCACAACACCAATCGCAATATTCGGCGCAGGCATCCCCTCTTTCGAGTTAACGACGCTAGCAGTCTGTGTGAACCTCACTTGAACGACAAGGCTGTCGAGCGGGTAACGAAACGCGTCTGGATAAGCGTGAGTCGCGACCTGACGCGGGCGGGGAGAGGGCGACACGATCGTGGCGAGACCGCAACATCCCAGTATCCCCATGGTCAACGTGGACATAGTCCGCCTCATGGCTCCCGTCTGCCGCTCGCCAAGAGAAACACTCACGCCCTCTCGAATCCGGGTTGCCTGATCAAGCGGCGTTTCTTTACCCCCACGGGGTTTGGCACTCCAAAGCCCAGACGGTTCCACGGCCCAAACCGTGGAACCGTACCCTGGGGCAACCATAAGACGCGCCCCGAAACCACAACGGGGTTTGACAGCGCGGTATCCCAACGCGTACGCGTCGATAGCTAGGTGGCACGACACATCCGCGTGGCGTCACCTGCGAGGGCGGGTTAACGTTGATCCTGTGGCACTCCTTCAGAGTGCCTGCTGGATGTTCCCCGCCTACCCGGGGTGCGCCGTGAAGCGCGGCGACCCCTTGACCAAACAACTCAGATGTCTGAGCTGGGCCACCGCCTGGCGGTGAAGACACTTCACAATGCAGCTCAGATGCCTCGTGCATTGCTCGTACTGTGAGCAGGGCAATGCGGCTGCCCGTTCTGGGGGAGCTAGTCTCCCGCCAGTTTCGTCACTGGTCACAAGATGATGGTGCAGTGCGGCAGCCGTTCAGGCATCCGTGTGACTCTAGCGGCGGACGGCCAGCGCCACGCTGCCACGCGCGAAGTCACGCAACGTCGGCAGGGGACTTCCGCGGTAGTAGCTGCGGCGAATCGTGTTGCCGTAGAAGTGCAACGGGCGATACGATCGGTTCAAGATATCGGTCTGTTCGACTTTTTCGCGCTCCGCGCCGAACCTGATCACGCGTCCTTCCCAGCCCGGTTCGCCCGCCACTGCGGCGGCGGTAATCAGCAGGCTGCCCACAACCATCACCTCGACAAGAAGCTTTCTCATGGCACTCTCACTCCAGTTGATGGAGTCTCCTCAGGGACAAAATCATTTCCACTGGCAAGTGTCAGGATGGTCGCCCTCCACACCCCCTCGCGACAGCGAATAGGAAAATATAGGTTGCCACTGCGCAACGTGAGGCAATTCCCAGTCGCTCGTATCTCGCTTGCATTCCGCCGCCAGCCAACCTGGCCAGCCAGTGTCCAACCCGCGCGGTCCTGGCGGTCGTAGCGATTATGAGGAGACGCCGGGGGGGGGGATGATAACTTTCAGACCGAGACCTTCGCAACAGGCTCGCGATCAAGAATGCCCCATTTCGGGCACGACCCACTCGCCGCGTCCCGCGAAACGAAGACAGGCATTGAGCACTTCAGCGTCGTCCCGGAATCCTTCCGAAGCGAAGTCGGGCTGCTCGTCATTGCTCTTCGTAAAATACTGCATTGCCCCGCGCAGCCAAGATTGCTGCACCGGCGAGAAGGCATCCCACTCAGAGACGACGCGATCCAACACGTGGCAGATGGCCGCCGCCAGAGCCGCGTCCACTTCACGATGTTGGACATGGACACCTTGCACATCCTCCAGATGCGCATAGGCCGCCTGGAGCAACCGCTCGGGGGCCAACACCTGGCCGCGACGAACATGCTCTTCCAGCCGAGCCAGTTGGCGCGAGTTCAATCCTGCGGGTTGATGGGGGTGTTCGCTCACGGTCTTACTCCCGGACATCACGATCAGTGGATCGGCAAGGGGGCGATCGGCAGCGGGACGGTCGCCGTTCACACTCGATCGACTGTGTCAGCGCGTCTTATTCTACCACATGCCTCGTCCGGCGACAGTGCGCACTTGGCGCGGCATATCGCCCCTTCGGGTCGCCACAGAACCGACTGCCCGCCGCGGAGGTCCGGAGCGGTGACGACCGAGGGCCCGTGAAATATCGCCGCGATATTGCTCGCCAGTTGTGACACGACTGCCTGTGGGGGAACAAATGGCTGCAACTTGAGCGATCCCGCGACACTCCGTGCCGGAGCGGCTTGAGGACCAAGTGGCTTCGGGATCACGGCCGATGTACAATCAAGGCTCGTAGGCCGACACTCGCCATCCTGTCGACACTGCCCAGACAGTTCTGCCAATTTGTCATCCCGAGCCATGAAGGAGGAATTCATGACCAGATTCTCACGCCGTCGTTTCCTGGGCAATTCGCTGGCTGCCGCCGCGGCGGTCACCGGCGCTCCGTACATTGCCAAAGCCCAGAATCCCAACGACACATTGGGGGTCGCGGTGGTGGGCGTCGGAGGACGGGGCGGTGGTCACCTGGCCGCCTACGTGGATGATCCGCGCACGACGGTGCTTTACGTGGTGGACATCGACGAAAAGGTGGGACAGAACCGCTGTGAGAAGGTGGCGGAAAAGCAGGAGATCAAGCCGAAGTATGTCCGCGACATGCGGGAGGCGTTTGCCGATCCGAACGTGCACATTGTCAGCACGGCCACGCCCAATCATTGGCACGCCTTGTGTGGCATTTGGGCGATGCAAGCCGGAAAAGATGTCTATATCGAGAAGCCGATTTGCCATGAGATCGCCGAGGGACGGGCCTTGATCGCGGCCGCCGAGAAATACCAGCGCATGTGCCAGGTAGGCACCCAGTGTCGCTCGAGCCAGGCGGTGCGGGACGCCGTGCAATTCATGCAGGAAGAAAAAGGAATTGGCGAGGTCCGCCTCGCGCGCGGACTCTGCTACAAGCGTCGTGGATCGATTGGCTCGCTGGGCGACTACCCCATTCCGGACGCCGTTGATTTCAATCTCTGGTCCGGCCCGGCGTCTTACACAGAACCACGCGTCACTCGTCCGCAGTTCCATTACGACTGGCACTGGCAGCGGCTCTACGGCAACGGCGATTCGGGGAACCAGGGTCCCCATCAGACCGACATCGCGCGTTGGGGACTGGGTATCACTTCGCACCCGATCAGTGTCGTCACGTACGGTGGCCGACTCGGTTACCAGGCAGAACGCGACGATCCAACTTACGTCGATGCCGGTAACACTCCCAACACGGAAGTTACGATCTTCGACTACGTCGACAAGTGTATCGTGTTCGAAACGCGTGGCTTGTCGGTCAACAATTCAGCCGACGAGCAGCTCAACAAGTTGTTTCAGTCGACCGAGGGGAATAAGGTGGGCGTCGTCTTCTACGGCTCGGATGGTTACCTCGTCCAGCGGGAGTACGGCTATTGCATCGCGTATGACAAGGATATGAACGTCACCAAGGAGTTTCGCGGCGGAGAACAACACTTCAAGAATTTCATCGAAGCCTGCTTGAGCCGCAAGCGCGAGACGTTACATGCCGACGTGGTCGAAGGACATCTCTCGGCGTCCATGGCGCACTTGGGGAATATTTCGTATTACCTCGGTGAAAAAAACCATGTGTCGCCAGCTGAGCTCAAGGCGGCCGTGGCCGGCGTCAAGTCGCTGGACGACAACGAAGCAACGGTCGATCGCACGGTCCAGCATCTGGTCGACAATCACGTCGACCTGGACAAGTATCCCCTCTCGCTCGGCCCACTGCTTAAATTCGATCCCCAGCAGGAGGTCTTCCCTGAGTCGCCGGAGGCCACTGCCATGGTCACGCGCGAGTATCGCGAGGGCTTCGTCTGCCCCACCCAGGACCAGGTTTGACACTCGCTGCGGTACGCGTTGCCGTGGCCATGTAGAACCGAACGTGGCTGCGACTATCCGAATAGAGCGGCAACGAGGTCGCGAAACTCGGGGAATCGCAAGGCCTGGGGACCTTCGCTCAGCGCCCGCTCCGGATCGGGGTGGATATCGACCATCAGCGCGTGCGCGCCGACAGCGCGCGCGGCCAGGGCCAGTGGGAGAACCAGGTCCCGTTGCCCGGCGGCGTGCGAGGGATCGACGAGAATGGGCAGGTGTGTCCGTTTCTTGAGAATGGAGATGCCGCCCAGGTCGAGCGTATTGCGTGTGGTCGTTTCAAAAGTGCTGATACCGTGCTCGCAGAGCACGACCTGCTGGTTGCCGCGGGCCATGATGAACTCGGCGGCGTCCAGCAGTTGCTCGAGCGACGCCGACATTCCGCGTCGGAGAATCACGGCCCGATGCAGGCCACCCACTTCATTCAGCAGCGGGTAATTCTGCATGTTCTGATGCCCGATGATCAGGATGTCGGCCAGTTCCGCCACGCGCTCGACATCCGTGGACGACATCACCTCGGTCGCCACCGGCAGATCGCATTGTCGCCCTGCCTGGGACAGCAATTCCAAGCCTTCCCAACCGAGCCCTTGAAAGCCATCGGGAGCGATGTGCGGCTTGAAGCACCCGCCGCACAGGATCTTGCCGCCGCATTCTTTCACATGTCGCGCGCAGGCCAGGATCTGCTCTTCCGATTCCACGGCACTCGGGCCGGCCATGACGACTAGTTCAGCCCCGCCAATCTGAGCATCGCCCACGCGGATCAGCGTGTCGTGACTCTTGGTGTCACGACTGGTCAGGCGGTATTTCTTCTTGCCCGCCTCCACCTGGTTGGTCGACTGGGGCTCCCCTCCCCTCCCGGCGGGCGTCACGGTCACCAGGCCGCTGCGTTCACCCGCCAGCGTCTTGATCGTGGGAGCGGTTTTTTCGCGGCTTTCGATCGGATAGCTCCCCAGCACCTTCAAGAAACTGGTCGTTCCCCGCAATTCCACCAACGCCTCTTCCACACGCGGCTCGGCCACATTTCCTTCAAAATCGATATAGAACACGTACTCAAACATCGCGCCACGCCGCGGCCGCGATTCCAGCTTGGTCATGTTGATGCCGTGCCGTTGCAGCACGACCAACGCTTGCATCAGCGCGCCGGCCTCGTGCGCCGTGGCCACAATCAAGGATGTCTTGGCCGGTATGCGCAGGTCGACTTTGATCGGCTTGCGAGCCACCACGATAAAGCGCGTCAAGTTGTCCGGATGATCGGTAATATCCCGCTCCAGGACTTTCAAGTCGTAGAGTCGAGCCGCCTCTTCGCTGGCGATCGCCGCTTGAGACAGATCTTGGTCCTCCTTGACCTTGCGGACTGCCATGGCCGTGTCAACCATCGGCTCCTTCTGACAGTTTTCCAGCTGAGCCAGAAAATGACTGCACTGCGCCAATGCCTGCCATTGGGAAAGCACACGACGAATCTTCGAGAGCGGAACTACTTCGATCGCCAGCAGGCAATGCCGGATCTGAACAATCTCCTCGCCGACAATGCTCAGCTTTGTACGCAGTAGCAGATCGTAGACGTCATTGATCACACCCGCCGTGGTATTTTCGACCGGCAACAGGCCGTAGTCCGCCACTCCCTCTTCGACCGCCTGGACGACTTCCGCAAAGGTCGGATGGCCCAGGAACGTGCTGACATCCTCGCGGTCCGCAAAACATTTCTGGGCCGCCAGGTGACTGAAGTTCCCCTCCACCCCCTGGTACGCGATGTGCAGCGACTCTGCCATGGCATCCGGATTTCGGCTGCGCTGCAGGTAAAGCTGCTGCGACTTCACCGAGTCGTCGATGATCTCGTGAAAGATCTTGGTCACGGCGTGCGCATCCAATCCGATCTTGCGTCCCTTGGCAATCAACCGAGCCAATAACTGCTCTTCGCGATGCGCATTGCGCAGCTGCAGATCCTTCAGGTCCTTGTACTGGATCACACCTCGCACCAGCTGCCGGCGGCGTGCCAGCAGATCCAAGATCTGATCATCAATCTCGTTGATATCGTCGCGAAACTTCTTTAAGTCCATGGTGAGCAATTCGAGAGGGGAAAGGGCTATCGCGCGGCCATCTCCACCGGAGAGATGCCCTGCTGCGGACACTCGCGTCAAGTTTACACGGAAACCGGCCAAGTGCATGGGCCCGGGCCCCCAAGAAATCGTGGAGCGTCCTGTTTCCTCCCGGTTGAGCGCCGGAAATCTGCCGAGTCCCCGCGACGACCACAACTGGTCCGCTACCACAACGATCGACCAATTCCGGTTTCCGCCGGGTTCATCCCGGCGCACGCCACAACTGGTCCGCTACCGCGACGCGGCAGGTGTGAGCCATCCTTGGTGTCCCATCCATGTCGCACAGGCCTGCGTCCACGTCGAGCAGGGATGGTCACTGGCACGGACACCGAAATCGTGAGCTGTTGTGGCGTAGATGTGCAACTCGGCTGGGATCCCCGCTTTTTTCAATGCCAGATACATGACCACGCTGTGCTGCGGGGGACTGATGATGTCATCCCCACCGTGTGCCAGAAAGACCGGAGGTGTGCCGCTGGGAATGTGCAGACCTGGTGAGAGTTCGTCCTGGTCTTTCGCCTTCAGGTAGCCCGGGTAGACCAGAATGGCAAAGTCTGGCCGACAGCTGATTTTCTCCATGTCATCCACCGGCTCATAAGACCGCGTTTCGAAACTCGTGGCCGCAGCGATCGCCAGATGGCCGCCGGCCGAAAAACCGATGATGCCGATTCGCTCTGGAGCGATGCCCCACTGTCTGGCGTTACCGCGCACCACGCTCACTGCCCGCTGTGCATCCTGCAGCGGGCGGCGGGCCGGTTCCTTTTCGGGCTCACCCGGCCGCCGCGGAACCCGGTACTTGAGGATGATACCGGTCACGCCCAACGAGTTCAGCCAGGCCGCGACTTCCTCGCCCTCCAACTGCCAGTAGAGGTTCCAATAGCCGCCACCCGGACAGATGATCACTGCGGTACCCGTGTCCTTGTCCGGCGCCGGCCGGAAAATTGTCAGCGTCGGCTTGCTCACGTTGGAGACAAGCCGGGTCGACTCGGTGACCTCCACTTGCTTGCGATCCAACTGGGGTGACATGCGGGTCGTTTCGGGGCCGATATCACCCGTCTCGTCCGGCACCTTGCCGGGCCAGAGCTGCACCACCTGCGGCTGATCGGCCGCCAGTGCCGAACATGCGGCGAGCAACCAGGCAGCCAGGAAGATTCGTGGTGACGTGCGCATGGATGTTGACTCCTTATTGACAGAGGACGTTCAGTTGAATGTTCGTAATACCTTAGCGGATTGGGGGATCCAGCAGGGTGAAACTTTAAGAACAGGTCAGCGCCGACGTGATGCATGGTGATTCTCCTGTGAATAGCGATGTTTTGGACAATCACCACCTTTAACCACGAGGTCGCGCCACATGCGACGTCGAGCGGACCTGTTCTGATAGTCTCACCCTACATCCACTTGGACGGGGCAGACAAGGACAAAAACATCGGATGGCAAGAAGATCTTCTGAGCCGAGATATCTTCTTGTCATCCCATTTTTTTGTCCCTCAAATGAATCGTGTGGGAACGCACCCAGAGAGTGGAGAATACGTGATGATTACGGCAACCGCCGCTGGTTCTCGGGGTTTTCGCGCCCAGGGTCTGCGAGTTTGTGCCGAACGCATTCTGGTGTGCCGGCGCTCGCCGAAATCGTCGTCGATGTTGGAGCGTGTCATCCGGCGAGCTTGGCACACCTACAAGAGAAGAAACAGGATTCAGCGCATGAAGGACCGACGTCGTCAGTTCCGTCGATCGCAGTTTTCGGCAGCTGCGCTCAAGATAGGAAGGGCGATTGCTTCCTGCCAATTGTAACAGGAGAATGAGGTAACGGTGTAGACGACAGATCGCAACATCGCACTCTTGTCGTGACACACGGGTGGCACGAGATGACTTGACCCGGCGTGGCTACCGTCGCCGGACGGTGGGCGTAGTGGGAAGACGTTGTCCTTCATCCCCCACGCTCTCGGCGAGCGTGGCTACGTTTTGCAAAGGGCGTTTGGAATGGTGATTTACACGGCTCTGCTACTGATTGGTGCCGCGATCGGCTCCTCGACCGACGACATACCGTACGGTGTCGGAGACTGGCCGGAGGCACTGGGCAACCATCGCGCACGGGTCCGTGTCGAACAATCGGCCGACGCCGTGTGGATTCACCTCCCCTGGCGCCGTCACGATGCGGCACCAGAACGGATCGACATCCTCGTGATCGATGCCGCCACGAACAAGCGTGTCGAGAACGTCCTGCGGGTGAATATTCAGCGACAATTCGGCGACTTGCTGTTTCAACCGGTCACGGTCCCCGGTGAGTATTTCGTCTATTACATGCCCTACAAGACCGAAGGCCCATGGTATTTTCCAACCACGGTTTACTTGCCGCCGAGCGATACTGCTGAGCCGAAGTGGGCGGACGCCTGCAAACCGCTGGTGGATCGACTGCGTGCGGGAGACACAGCGGATCTGCCCGCCGCGCGCGTGCTCGAGTTCCAAGCCATCAACGAGTTTCATCGCTTCGATCCGATGGAGGTAGTGGCTTCGGCCGACGAGTTGAAGGCGTTGCTGGCGGCTCATACCGACCAGTCTTATCTGCTCTTTCCCGAGGATCGCAAGTTTCCCATCCGCCTGACGGATGAGCTACCGCTGCGCTGGATACGCAATGGACCGAGTGAGGCGTTTGAGGGCGAGGCTTGCCGCGGCGAATTCTTCGCCTGGCAGATTGGATTGTATGCCAGCGGCCAGGATTTAGAAGAAATCACGGTGGCGTTCAGCGATCTGGTATCAGCCGAAGGCGTGGAAGGGACCATTCCCGCCGGGGCGCTGCGTTGCTTCAATCTCGGCGGTACCGATTGGCTGGGTCGACCGCTGCACAAACTCGTCAGTGTGCCGCAGGGCAAAGTGCAAGCTCTCTGGTTCGGTGTCGCGATCCCGCCTGATGCGACGCCAGGAACCTATCGGGGCACGCTGACACTTGGAACCAAGAACGCTCCGTCCACGCCATTCTCATTGACGTTCAATATCGCGGACAAGGTTTTGGAGGACGCCGGCGACGGAGAACTGTGGCGACTGGCCCGACTACGCTGGCTCGATTCGACCATCGGCTTGGACGACGAAGTGTTTCCGCCTTACACACCAGTCCATGTAGCGGATCGTGATCTCGCAGTACTCGGTCGCGCGGTGGAGCTGGCGGATACCGGTCTGTTGTCGAGCATTACCAGCAGCTTCACTCGCAACGTGGACGGCATTGATAACGCGCCGCGGGAGTTATTGGCCGAGCCGATACGACTGGTCGTGGAGCCGGCGGGCGGACCACCGGTGACATGGCAAGGAGGCGGATCGAAGATTGTGAGCCGCTCAACGGGCGCCGCAAGCTGGGAGGCGACCAGCAAGGCGGGGTCGCTGGAACTCGCGTGCCGCGGCAAGTTGGAGTGCGATGGCTACATCAATTTTCGACTCACGCTCACATCCGATCAAGCCGCGCGGTTGGGCGACGTCCGGCTGGAGATTCCGCTGCGGCGCGAGATGGCCACGTACCTGATGGGCCTGGGGCGCAAAGGCGGCTACCGTCCGGAACGCTGGGAGTGGAAATGGGATGTTTCGCGATCCAACAACCAGTTCTGGATTGGCGATATCAACGCCGGCCTGAGCTGCAAGCTCAAACATACCGAGGACCGATGGGACCTGTTCAATCTCCAGGAATCGGGTCTCTATCGGGACTGGGGCAACGACGGCCAGGGTGGGTGCGTCGTGGAAGAGGTGGGGAACGATCAAGTGGTGGTCCGCGCTTTCACCGGTCCGCGCGAAGTGGCGGCTGGCCAGGAGTTGCACTTCAACTTCGGGCTGCTCATCACGCCCGTGAAAACGCTCGACAAAAACCACTGGCAATGGCGTTACTTCCATCGCAGTTCCGCCGCGCCGGTCGCCGAAGTGGCCGAATCAGGTGCTACGATCATCAACTTGCACCAGGGCGACAGCCTGAACCCCAACATCAACTACCCGTTCCTGACCACCGACCAACTCGCCTCTTATGCGGCCGACGCCCACGCCCGGCAGATGAAGGTCAAGATCTACTACACGATCCGCGAGCTGAGCAACTACGCGGCCGAGTTCTGGGCACTGCGGAGCCTCGGTAGCGAGATTTATGCGACCGGACCCGGTTTCCGACTGGCCGATCAATTCGCCGAGCAGCCGACTGCCGAACGCGCCCCGACCGGCAGCGCATGGCTGTGCGAACACGCCCGGACCGGCTACGTGCCCGCGTGGCACCAGCCATTGGGTAACGGCCATTGCGACGCGGCCATCGCCACGACCGGTCTGTCGCGCTGGCACAACTATTACCTGGAGGGACTCAACTGGCTGGTTCGCAATGTGGGGATCGACGGGCTGTACCTGGACGGCATTGGGTACGACCGTGAGATCATGAAGCGCGTGCGCAAAGTCCTGCAGCGCGCCCGCCCAGGCTGCCTGATCGATTTCCATTCGGGCAATCATTTTCACCCGCAGTACGGACTCAACAACTGCGCCAATTTGTACATCGAACTGTTTCCCTGTATCGATAGCCTGTGGTTCGGCGAGGGATTCGACTACAACGAACCGCCCGACTACTGGATGGTGGAAATCGCCGGCATTCCATATGGCCTGTTCGGCGAGATGCTGCATGGCGGAGGCAATCCGTGGCGCGGCATGGTTTACGGCATGACCAGTCGCCTCGGCTGGAGCGGGGATCCACGCGGATTGTGGAAATTGTGGGACGAGTTTGGCATCGCCGAGGCCCGCATGATCGGCTACTGGGATGCCTCGTGTCCGGTGAAGACACCGCGCGACGACGTGCTCGCGACCGTTTACCAACGCGAGGGACAGACGTTGGTTGCGCTGGCCAGTTGGGCCACCGCACCAGCGAGCGTGCCACTGGCCATCGACTTTCAGCGACTGGGACTTGATCCGTCTAAGACGCACCTCTACGCACCGCGCATCGCTGGGTTACAGGGCGAGATGGTGTTCGAACCCGACGCTGCCATTCCGATCACACCCGGACGCGGCTGGCTCCTGCTACTTGACGAGCAGTCCCGCCAAGTGGCCCCGGCCGTCGATCTGTGCGCTGGACGAGAGGTGCTCTTGGAGGATCCGTTCACCGGTGACCAACTGGACCAGCGATGGACCGCGACGTTGTCCACGCAATCGGGTACCGCGATCCACGTCGGAGGTGGCGAATTGCGGATCGAAGGATCGGCAAATGTGGCGGCATATGTCGAGCGCACCATCCCGGCCGGTGCCAGACTGGTCGTCTGCGGCATCGATCAGCGGACCGACGGTGGAGCATCCTGGGGGCCGGGTCTGACGCTGATCTGGCCCGACGGCAAAGTGCTCCGGGTGAACCTGCGTGCTGAAGGTCGTTTCGGCGTGGATGACGGCACGCGACAAATCCTCGACGGTGTCAACTTGCCCAACACGTGGACACAGGTGGCGGTTACACTGGACGAGAAGGAATTGGTTGTCCAGGCCGCGCAGCAGCTACAGGCCTGGCAGGAACTGGCCCGGTTCCCACGCCACGAATTCGCCGGCGATCCGGTGGCCGTGCGTCTTGGTAAGATGAGTCCAGGTTCGAAGAACGAGGACTTCAGCACACTCGGACCGGCCGGGACGTGCGCGATCAAGGAGTTCCGCGTACTCGGGAAGGAGCATGGTGATAAACAGTAACGAGAAGGATCCCCGCCACTGGGCGCGGTCGTCTACTGCATACGGCTGAATTGTCACGGATTTGGAATCTATGATACCCGTTTGACTGTGGCGGGAGGCCAGCTTAGGTATGAGGGAAAAACAACTTCGGCGTTTTCCGATTTCCGCCGGGCTTGCCCCGGTCGGAATCACATCTGGCCGGCTACCGGCGAGGGCGAAAATCCCTTCCCCAGCTATCCTTCCCACTCGCTTCGCGAGTGGGAAGGATAGCTGGGGAGCAGAGGTCATGCGGTCATGCGGTAGCAGATCGGTTGTCGCTCCGCTGGGACAAGCCCAGCGGAAGCGGGAGCCGGGAAGAAATTATCCGAGCATCAAATACCGAAATTATTCTTCCCACGATCCCTAGGTGAGATGGCGTGATGTTTTTAACGTTGTTTGACATCACATCCTTAACGCACAACCTGCTCGCCCAGGGAGGCCACGGTGAAAATGCTTCATATCGCTCCCACCGTTATTCTGACGCGCAGCATTCTCGCATACAGTGTTCTCGCGTGCAAAATTCTCGCCTGCAGTGGCATCGACCCGGTGGCTGCCGAAGAACCGCAGGCGATTGACGCGGCGGCGCCGAAGTCGATTACCGTGGTGATCTCGGCCGAAGCCAGCGGACTGGAGCAGTTCGCGGCCGCGGAGTTGCAGCGCTATGTGCAGCAACTATTCGGGGCCTCGGTAAGTATCGCGTCATCACCCAGCGATACGGCCGACAGCGTATTTGTGCTAGGCACGTCCGACCATCTGCCCGGTCCCGGCTTGGGTGACCCCCCCCTGCCGCCACTGAGCGAACAGGGATTCTTACTGCGGAAGACGACGTGCAGGCACAAGCCGGCCATGGCGATTGTCGGCGGCAGTCCGGCGGCAATGATGTGGGGCGTGTATGAACTGGTTGAACGCTACGGCGTCACCTATTTGCTCAACGGCGATATCTTCCCGGAGCAGCGGCAGGATTTCTACTTGCCCGAGATCAATCAGGTGTTTGAACCTGCCTTCAAAGCACGCTGGTTCAAAACCATGGGCGACTTCGCCATGGGGATGGAAGGTTGGGCCATGGCCGACTACCGACCTTTCCTCGACCAGCTCGCCAAATTGAAGTACAACCGCATTCGTATCGGTGGCTGTGCGTCGGCTCCCTTTTTGGATCTCCAGCTCAAGGGTGTGAAGCGGCAGTCGGCCGTCCTCTGGTACGGTGATCACTATCCGATCACGCCCGACATGCCTGGCCGCCAGCTTTTTGGCAACGAGGCTGAGTTTTGGAACCCGGATCTATTGACACCGCAGGCGCCGTGCGACCAGCTCATCGCGGCCGGTCAACGGCACGTGCACGAGTTGATCGCCTACGCCCGCAGCCGTGGGATTGACGCGTCGTCGGTCTGGTCGGTCACCGATTTTTCGAAGGATTTTCGCGGCGTCATCCCCGACGCGCAGACGGTAAATCAATTGGGACAACTCACCGTCGCCCCCGGCCCGGCCATCCGGCCGGATAACCCTGACCTTATCGAGATTGGCGGCACAGTGATTCGGACGATCGTCAACGAGTACCCCGAGGCGCACTCGTACGGATTTCCGGTCGGCACCGAGTGTCCCAGCTGGGTCGAGATGTATCAGTGGGCGTGGCAAGAACTCGACCGGCAATACGGTATCGAAAACGTCCTTTCACTGCAGGAAGTCTTGCAGCGAGCGAGCCAGCGCTCCGACCATTGGGATGGCGGAGCCGAACGATCGGTGATGGAAGTCAAAGGGAATATCACCGGGTTGTACTTCTTGCTGCGCTTGTGGAACAGCCCTGACGTACTCCCCCAGAGTCGCAAGCCCGATGCCCGACTGGTCGTCTACGAAGTGGCCGAAGAGTTGTGGCCGATCCTGCCACGCATCATGCCGAAGAATTCGGAATTGGTCATTGTGATGGACTACAACCCGACCCGGGTACTGCGACGCCGTGGCGTCCTGGCGACCGTTCCCGCGAAGGAATTCCCGACCACCATGATTCTGACTCTGCACGACGACAGTGTCGGTACACTTCCGCAGCTGACGACCCACGCGCTGCATGAACTGACAGGCGATATGCGCAAGTACGGTATCAGCGGATTCGGCACGCGTCAGTGGTTGATCAGTGATCACGATGCGAGCACCGCGTACTTGGGCAAGGCCGCGTGGGATCCCCACACCACGCCGCAGGCAGTCTACTGCGAGCAGGTCCGCGCCGTATGCGGCGAGGCGGCAGTGGAGCCGATGTTGGAGGTATTTCGCGAAATCGAGACCGTCACGAGCCGCCTGGAACTCCACGGTATGGGGCTGACGTTTCCGCATGCTGGCATGATGATGCGGCAATGGGCTCCCGAATCGCTGCCGGAGCCGCTTGTCGAAGACCGAGCGATCTACCAACGGGCGCTCGATGCGGTCCGCAAGGTGCCGACGCCATCACGGGCGGAAGGGAAGGTTTTCTTGCGGTACTGGACGGCTCGACTGGAGTTTGCCGTGCAGTATTTCGATGCTATCGAGGCGGTCAAGAAGGCCGCCACCGCGGAGAAGGCCGCCCAAGACGCCAAGCAGAAGGGCGACGATCGCGTCTACCGAGCGAAGTTGGCCGACGCCTTGCAGGACGCCAAGGTCGCCCACGCCACCGCTTTCCAGGCCATCGATACGTACGCCACGGTGGCCAAGAACCGAGCCGACGCGGGCGCCGTCGCCACGATGGCCGAGTACGTCTGCCGCCAGTTGAATCGAAAAATAGACGAACTCCGTGCCGAGTACGACACAAATGACAAATGACGTAACCGTTCACGGCCCGACGCCGTGAACGGTTACCCTCGCTCAATACCCCACCAGACCGCGTACGACGAGATAGGCGAACACTCCGGCCAACGTGTATCGAGCGATGTGTTGGGTTCGTGATCGCCAACGCACCATCGCGAACATTCCGACCACAAATACGACGCTGATCGCGGCATCGCCCCAGCGAACCAACGGGAATACGAAGCCCCAATTGGACCAAGGCCACAAGAGCGGCAGGCTCCAATCGCCCAGCGTCGCGGTGCCGGACACAACCAGATCCGCGCTCAAGTGGCTCAGCGCGGCCAGCGTCGCGGTAAGCAGCCAGATCCGCAGACCGCTCCAGTTGCAATGGTGACGTACATCCAGTTGCGAGGGCGCGATCTCCCATCGGCCAAGTCGAGACAACCCGCGCGCTACCCGTGTCACCAAATCCCAACGATAGTCGCAGCCGCCGATCAACAAACCCAGGACGAGACAGGAAAGGAGATTATGGCCCCACACCCGGTGACTCTCGTTGAACCACTGTGCGTTGACCAGGATCGATAACCCGTCCCAGTCCGGCAACGTGGCCGCCACGCCTGCCAGGGCGACCAGTTGCCAACCGTATTTGCGATGCAATCCCAAGGCGAGGACACCGTCGATGCCCAACATGGCGTGTTCGAATGAGGTCAAGGCAGAGTGCACCTCCAGGGAGACTTTGTTCGACGACGTCCGCGGATGCTCGTAGGACGGGATCCTATGGGTGTCCGTGCTCGCACGTTGGATTCCTCGCTACTCTGGTTGAGGCCGCAGGCCGCGCCAAACAGTAAATCCGAATATCGAAGCCCGAAACAAATCCTAAATCCGAATGCCTCAATGAACAACACGCCGCAGCGAGGAAACCTCGCTGGTTGCCCACAGCCTACGATTTGCCGGTTTCTGTCAGCTGTATTCTGCATTTGTACTGGTTTCGGATTTGGAGCCTGCGCGTGCGGCGGACAGATGCGACCGACCAATGCGGAAGAATCTCCCTGACCAGCTACAACCGACCGGCTGCACGCCGCGTGTAGCGGCCGAGCCGAGCAGCAACCATCACGCCGGAGTTGTGCCGAAGCCGCAACGCAACCGCGTCTAGCGTCCGTGCCGCCTGATGGCGGGCGAGGCCAACCTCAGTCGATTTCGATCGCGCAAGGTCAAGATAAGTCCACATCTCGCTTTTCGAGATGCGGGGGTACCCGACAAGGTTCCTCCCGATGCCGTCATGATTCATGAGTTGTGGAGGCGAAATTCCGAGCAGAATGAGCGAACACTGCACGATGATCAAATACCGCTTCGCCAGCTTTCCATCCGCGGCCGTCTGTGCTTTCCGCTTGATAGCGCCATTGCGGTTCCATCCCAAACAGGCCAAAATCTCTTCCATGGGAACTCCTCCTTGCGAACCTCCAATTCGCGCGACCATATTGACCAGGAGTTCCCTTCTGTTTCTTCGCCTTGTTTCGCAAATATCAACTCGCGCATCATCGCGCCGGTCATTTAGGAATCGACAATCATGAAACAATTGCTCATCATCGCCATGCTCGTTGCCTGGACAGACGCACTGGCGGCGGGCGAACGGGATGTCGTCAAACCGCTCATCGGGGACAAGTTGATTTCGGTAAGGCTCACTCACGCAGGAGATGACGGGCGGCGAAATCGACCGACGCATCATGGACTTGATTTACAAGAACTACATGGTTCTCGACCTGGACCGGGACTGGCTGGACAAGTTCAGGAACCGCACGGACCGCGGCGATACACGCAACGTGTACTACGGCATCGGCAAGGTCCTGGACGCGGGCAGCCTGTTTGCCCAGTATACCGGCGACCCGGAAGTTGCCCAACGAACGCAGTACATCATGGATCAGTTGCGGGCTTCCCGCGATCCGGACGGATACCTGGGCTTCTGGAACGTCGAACCGAACAACTATCAGAACGTTGTCAACTGGATTCTCCACGAGCAGGAGTACATCAATCTGGCGTTGGTGCGGAACTATCGCACGACGGGGAATCCCCAATCCCTGGCGGACGCAAGAGTCATGGCCGACTACATCATGCGGATGTTCCCCGCGAACGATGATGGGGAACATATTATTCCCGCCGGAACGTCCATCGCGGGAATCACGGAAGGATTCGTCGAACTGTATCGTGTGAGCTGGCGAGAAGAAGTACCTCGACTTCGCCAGGAACCTGCAATACGAGCCGCACTGGTATTACCTGAAACCGTACGACGCCTGGGAGAAGAACATCTCGCAAAGCACACTACCACGTCTACGTGATGCTGTCGCACATGTACCCCGACACGGAACTGTATCGGTTGATCGGCGGCGAGGATTACCTCAAGAAGAGCCTGTGGATGAAACAGGAATTGCTCGAACAGGGACGCGGCGGCCTGCTGGTCACCGGTTCAACGTCCGAGGGAGAGCATTTCACGTACAATCAAGAAGGTTCGGGAGCATCGAAGAATCCTGCGTTACGGCCTATTTTCTCCGCTGGATCGACAGCCTCATGCGACTGGAAGGCGATATGCGGTATGGGGATATTATGGAACGGACGATCTACAACGCCCTGTTCGGGGCGCAGTCCCCGGACGGTCGCCATATCTGCTACTTCACGCCGTTTACGGGGAAAGGAGTTTCCAAAGCGCGATACCTTCTGCTGCAACGGGAACTTCCGACGTGCGGTTGCCGAACTGCCGCAGAAGGTGTACTACCGCACTCCGGACGGCGGCATCGCGCTGAACCTGTTCACCAGTTCCGACAAGACATTCGATGTCAACGGCAAGACCGTTGAGATCAAGCAGGAAACCGCGTACCCGAATTCCGGCGAGGTCAAACTGTCGTTTACGTGCTCCGAGCCGGTGCGAGTTCGCGTTCCAGTTCCGCACTCCGCGCTGGGCAGAAGAGATCGAGTGTGCCGTGTGCGATGTGCCATGCGTCCCGGACAAGTCGCAACTCGGCTACGCCGAAATCAAACGGCTCTGGAAATCCGGCGACACGCTAACCCTCTCCATGCCGATGAACTGGCGTTTCGTTCGTGGTCGGATGATGCAGGAAGGCCGCGTGGCCCTGATGCGGGGGCCGGTTCTGTTTACGTTCAGCGAGAAATCGAACGCGGAAGTGCTCAAGAAGTGCCCCGAACCCCGTGATCTGGTTCTCGATCCTACCAGTATCGGCGACCCGATCCTGGACGATTCCGTCCGTCCTGACGGACAGAAGGTCGTCGTCAAGGCATGGACGAATCCGCGAGCGCACGGGCGACCCGGTCGATGTCGTCTTGACAGAGTTCATCGATCCGAACGGTATCGACGTGTATTTCAAGATTCCGAATCTCACTGAAACACAATCGATTCGTCTCGTCGACGACGAATTGCTCTCGGAACCGCGCCGGTCAGCCAATGGGGAGATTACCTTGGCGTGGTACGGTCCGAAGGAGCGGTGGCGACTGGAAGGATCTGTCTCGCCGTTAACGGCGAATTGGTTGCCGACTTGGCTGCCGATTACCAGAACCCGCAGGGCAAACAGGATGTGCCCGCTGTCGTTTCCCGACAAATCGACAACCGGCTCGTGGTCGCTCTTCAACTGCACGAAGGACGGCTCTGCTGTCCACCGCGAATGAGTCCGACAGGAAGCAGCTGAACTCGACGTTTAAGGTTGACGGCTGCCCGCTGGGATATGCTTACGGTCTGGAAGGAGGCGCGAACCTGGGCTTCTTCGCCGATTACCTGCCTGCGCAGAACATGGAGGAAAACTGGGGACGGCATTTTTCGAGAGACATGTTCGACCGGATTATTCCGGCAGACCAGCGAAGGCAATTCCTCATTACACATCCGATAGCCGATGTCGACAACTATAACCTGATCCGCTGGACTCCCGGCTCGCAGCTGGCCGGCCAGAGTATTGGCATTTCGGGAAAGCTGTTCACCAACCCCGGCGGCAACGGTGTTTCACTCAAGCTCGTCAACTGGAAAGATGAGAAGACACCGGTAGCTCTTGATGTTCTGTATCTGGCACAAGGACGAAAGGGAACCAGCGCCATCGAATCCGAGTTTATCGTTCACATCAATCCCGGCGATCTGGGCCAGCTCGTCGATATTGCTATCGGTAACAACGGGAGTTATATCTGCGATGCGACGGCGTTGAGGCTCCGCATATACGCGGGCGACGAGCGGTACGAAACGCCGGGTGTGGATGTTACCAAGAAGGTGCAGTCGGTGTTTCAGGGCAAGTTCAGGACCGACTTGGGGAAGTATGCGGACCTATTCGGCGATCCCGCTCCCGGTCAGGAAAAGACGCTCAGACTCCGAGTGCAAGACATGAGTGGTAACATCAAATATATCGAATTGCCTGAAGATGCCCCAATTGTGCTGCCATGACTTCGCGAGCCAGAGACCTTGGACGGGGCAGATAAGGACAAAAAAATCGGATGACAAGAAGTTCTCCTGTGCCGACTTGTCTTGTTGTCACGCAGTCTTCTTGTCCTTCAAACCAGTGGCGATGGAACATCTGTTGCCGCTGCCGCTGAGCCCTTGGCGGTCTCAGCTACGGCGGTCTCAGCTACGGCGGTCTCAGCTACGACTTCCGTTCAACTCACTTCCCGCTTCACTGTGAATCTGGTTTCCCCTGGGTATATCCCAGGGGGACCACAACTGGCCAGCTACCTACCCGCCGACACTCCCTCTGGTTTCCCCTGGGTATATCCCAGGGGGACCACAACTGGCCAGCTACCGACTTGTCTTGTTGTCACGCAGTCTTCTTGTCCTTCAAACCAGTGGCGATGGAACATCTGTTGCCGCTGCCGCTGAGCCCTTGGCGGTCTCAGCTACGGCGGTCTCAGCTACGACTTCCGTTCATCTCACTTCCCGCTTCACTGTGACTCTGGTTTCCCCTGGGTATATCCCAGGGGGACCACAACTGGCCAGCTACCGACCGGCTCCACGCGGGTCAGCGGTCGAGCCCAGCGGCAACCATCACGCCGGCGCTGTGCCGAGGCCGCAACGCAACCGCGCCTGGCGTTCGTGCCGCCTGATGGCGAGCGAGGCCAGCCGCAGTCGATTTCGGTTGGCCAGCGCGGCGGCTTGGCGCGATGGCCGGGACTCGATCAGGAACAGGGAATTGGGCCACAAGCAGAGCAAGAGGGGAAGTGCGAGAACAAGCCCTGAGAGATCGGTTGCTGCCGCGCCGAGGATTGACTCATCAACTCGTCGAGAGTGTTTCGGAAACGAGAGGACCACGGCTCAGACGGGCGATGATGGCGGCTGAGCCCCAGTTCCGATTGACGTTGCCATTCCCTCCGCCGTGATGTGTGCTCACGCACACCGACCACGCCAAAAACACCACGCAAATGCGAACAGACTGTGCTTGACGCAAGTTGTTTCCCTGCCAACAGAAAACGCTCGCTGTCCGTTCCTGGCAGCGAGCGTCACAAGCGAGGCCGACGGGACTCGAACCCGCAACCACTGGATCGACAGTCCAGTACTCTAACCAATTGAGCTACGGCCCCAAATTTCGAGAAAGAGGCTGAAAAACGCGGAAAACCTTGCGCGAGCTGAAAATTATACATCGGCACGATCGGTCCGCAAGCCCACCTGAAGGCCGGAAAAACTCGCATAAACGGCCAGAAACGAACGGCCTGGGGCCGGAAAAACCCCTCACTTGCATCCCCGTAACCTACATTTAGGAAGAGAATAGCCGAGCGCCTCGCCAGTCGGCGTGGCCCGCAATCAGGGGGTTTCGTATGTGGCATCAGGTCGAACGTGCATTGGGCCCAATCTTCCGGTCTTGCCAGAACCTGGATCGGCATGAGTGGATCGCCGTCTTCGCCGTAGCCCTATTCGTCGGATATTTGTGCATGCGAGGCTTTGGCTCGCGAGCCAATTACTAACGGGGCACAACGCCGGCAGGCGTGACGAGGGGACGTGAGATGGGAGAGCGACGATGGGACTGCTGACCTTTGGATTGGCAACCCCCGTGGCATTGGCCACGGTGGCACTGATCGGGTACCTGGTGGGCCGCCGTTGGCAACGGCCGGCCGAGGACTGGGAGACCATCCGTCGCCGGCTGGAAGGAACGAACGACTTGATCATCAAGGTCGAATCCATCTCGGATCAGCTGCGCCGTAGCATGGCCGCCCATCACTGCACCGTGGCACGGTTCCACGATCAATTCCAGGTGCTCAGTGAGATGCACTCTCACGACACGGATCCGGCGCACCACATGCATTTACAGGACGTGCTCGCTCCGACCCAGCGGCTGTCGGACGACATCGCTCAAGCATATGACGAGCTGCGTCAGCAGACGCAAGCACTGGAACGTTTACGCACCGGCTGAGCGAGTGCAGCACCATCACGTTTGGACTGCTGGTGCTTTGTCCGGAATAGACATTTGGGGTCGGGTGCCAACTCAGAACAGATGCTCGCCCGGTTCGCAGCCCAGTTCCACCACCCGAGCACGATCCTGAGCGGCTTCTTCCTGCCTGCCCAGCGCTTCGTGTACCAGCATCCGGTGATAGTACACCACCGCCAAGCTCCTCTTATCTCTGTGCTCACGCCTCGTAATTTCTCGGATATCCATGATCTGATGCTTCTCAGCGTCGATGATCCACGGTCTGCGCCGTGCAACTCCACTGGCAGATATCGACAGCACGCTGCATGTCGCGTCGTGCGGCCTGCAAATCACCCAGTTGATAGTAGATAAAACCGCGTGTATCCAGGCAATTACCGATATCACGAACACGCTGCATCGCCGCTGGCAATTTAATCGGCTCCTCAATCGTGCGATTGCCATGAGGCGTCAGGGACTCGATCGCGATCCGATCCTTAGCCGCTTCATCGGGCCGTTCCAGCTCGTCCAAGAGTTGAGCGCGCAATGTCAGGATTCCGAGTAGATGCGGCCGCAATGCCGCTACCCGCTCTTGGTACTCTTCACTGCCGCGCGGCAGTTGACTAAGCGATTCCCATCGGGCGACACTCTGCCGGTAGGCAGAATCAGCATATTGCACCGCCTCGTTCAAGCTCTCCAGCGCCAGTTCGGTATCGCTCTGCCGCATGGCCGTATAGCCACGTGCGTAGCAGAGATAGCCACCCGGATCGAGCACCGCGGATTGAATCATCACTATCTGCAACGACTCGTCGGATGCCTCCAGAGCTTGCCGAAGTTCCCGCTTACCGACAGCCCGAACGTACGCCAGGCCATTCAGCAACTCAGCCCGTTCACCTGGTGAGGCTCCCGCCCCCCTGCGCAACAACTCCTTGCATTCTTCGATGGCCGCCTCATGACGCCCCAGGTGTTGTAGGCATTGGCTGCGTGTCAGATTGATCGCGGGTGAATCAGGGGCCAGTCTCCGTGCGTGATCGCAATCCTCCAGACCACTCTCCCACTGCTGCGTCTCCAACTTGTACCTGGCTCGCTGCAGATAGAGTTCCGGATCGTCACCATTCCAAGCGATCGCCTGATCCATGTGGGCCACCGCCGCCGCATAATCTTCGTTCAAGGACGACTCGGCCGACGCCGCCATGTACCAGCGAGCGATTTCGCGCGGCAACTCGCCCAGCGAAACCGGCACCGCCACGAACGCGATAGCGGACAGCACCACCAGCAGCGTCGTCACGGAGCGACCTCGGCGCGCGGACGTCGCCCCCCTCCGGGCAGGCGTTTTCGGGCGGGGGATTGCGTGCCGGACAATACACGATCGAACGCAAGTCATCGAATAACCACCTCCCCACAATACAATCCTCCCCAGCCGGTCGCAGCTCGCTGGGAGACATCCCCCCGAACTCGCGGGAACTCGGGTCGATTCGCGGCGGCCGTGTGGGATTCGGCGATGCCGGCGACTGCTGTCGAGGCCACGGATGCGATCGATGCTCGATTCCTACGTGGGAGGGAATCGGCCCCCACGCCCAGCGATGGCACCTCGTGCCCTGGGGGTCCCATCGCCAGAGGAGTGGGTCATCACAGCGTGGGCCAAAGCCGACCTGGATCGATGCTCCAACTGGCGGACGAAGTTCACCGCACTCCCAGCAAATCATAGCAGTGAGATATCATACGTCGAGCGGGGCGGACGCGTTCACGTCGCGGGCCACCGGCGGCTGCCCGCGACTCAAGCCGGCCCGATTTCCGCCCCTCGAAACGCCTCGCCAACCCCGCCGAGTCGGCCGGTTCGCCCCGCCACTGGCGACTGTGGCCAAGTCTGCAGTCCCACTCGGTAGAATCCCCACAGAAGAAGCCCTTGTCCGATGTCCCAGGCAGCGCAACGGGCCTCCCCCCACGAGGCCTGATACCGCGAGGGGGTGCACTTGCAAAGATCGGCACCGTGGGGCATGCTTAGCGCAATGGGCAGGCTTGCCCTGTGAAGTGGGCTCGCCGCTTCACGTCTGGTGCCCGTTCCCGGTGCACCCCCCTTTCATCCGACCCGTTCTCAAAACAGGAGGAGACCGCCATGCCGCTGTTCGAGGTCGAAACTGACGCACACATAATTATCACGTGGGCAAACGACGAGCAAGCAGCCGGCGTCGTCTTGGCGGACGCTTATCCGCGCGACAAAGTCATCCGTATGACCAAGCGGCCTCGCGACACCTGGGTGATTTCGAAAGGTGCCCTCGGCCTGACTGGTCAGAGTTCCGATCCCTGCAACGTGGCACGAGATTGCCTGGCCAAAGCGGCCGGCGACAAGGTGCACGCGATTCGGCTCTACATGCACGAAACGGGCTCTGATTTGGAGAACTCGCGCAAAGTGATTGAGTCGAATATGGTAATGGGCTGGTAGACTGGCTGCCATCGTAGCTGGACCCGCCAGGGTTCACCGCGGCGCCGGAAGCCATCGTAGCTGGACCCGCCAGGGTTCACCGCGGCGTCGGAAGCCATCGTAGCTGGACCCGCCAGGGTTCAGCGCGGCGTCGGAAGCCATCGTAGCTGGACCCGCCAGGGTTCAGCGCGGTGTCGGAAGCCATCGTAGCTGGACCCGCCAGGGTTCAGCGCGGCGTCGGAAGCCATCGTAGCTGGACCCGCCAGGGTTCAGCGCGGTGTCGGAAGCCATCGTAGCTGGACCCGCCAGGGTTCAGTGCGGCGTCGGAAGCCATCGTAGCTGGACCCGCCAGGGTTCAGCGCGGCGTCGGAAGCCATCGTAGCTGGACCCGCCAGGGTTCAGCACGGCGTCGGAAGCCATCGTAGCTGGACCCGCCAGGGTTCAGCACGGCGTCGGAAGCCATCGTAGCTGGACCCGCCAGGGTTCGAGCGCGGCGTCGGAAGCCATCGTAGCTGGACCCGCCAGGGTTCAGCACGGCGTCGGAAGCCATCGTAGCTGGACCCGCCAGGGTTCAGCACGGCGTCGGAAGCCACCGTAGCTGGACCCGCCAGGGTTCAGCACGGTGTCGGAAGCCTCGGCGGCTTCCGCTACCATCGCAGTTCAGACGCGGCGTCGGAAGCCTCGGCGGCTTCCGCTACAAGAAACGAAGCCGTCCTGTTCCATTCGCACGCGAATCAAACAGGACGGCGAGCTTGTCGCCAAAAGCACCTGCGGCACTCGGCCGGATGAGCTATCGAGTGTAGCCCTGATAGGGCGAACTGCTCGCGGGTGTCGTGTAACCACTGCCCGAGCCAAAAGCGTCGCTGCTGCGTCCAGTGCTGCCGGGCCGATAGCCCTGATCGCCTGTGGAGTAGCTGCTGCCCGAGGACGTGGATGTTCCGTAACCACTCGCCGCCCCGCTGGTCGGGGCCGTCCCGTATCCGCTCGTGCCCGCTGGATATCCAGTGGGAGCGGCGTAGCTGCCAGGGGCAGCGTAGCCTGTCGGCGCGGCGTAACCATTCGGGGCCGTGTAGCCGGCAGAGCCTGTGTCATAGCCGGTGGCTGGAGTGGCGTTGTAGGGATTCGGATAACCGCCGGCAGCGCTGACCGGAGCCGCGTAAGGGTCGGCCCCTGTTGTCGGGTAAGCGGCTCCGCTCTCAGGTGTTGTCGGATAAGGATTCGTCGGCAAGGACGGATAGTCGCCCGCCGGCGGCATCGCCGGATAGCCTTGTCCGGCGCCATAGCCGGTGGCGCCATAGCCGGTGGCGCCATAGCCGGTGGCGTCATAGCCGCTATTGGCAGTATTCGGTGTACCGTATTCGGCGGCGGGAGTGGAACCGTAGGACGGAGTGCCGCCATAGGTTGGGCCACCGTAAGTCGCTGGACTTGGATTGGTGCCATAGCCGGCACCCGCACTCGGATAGGAGGCACCGGCACGCGCATCAGCCGTCGACGCGGCGGGACCACCGGTGGCACCGTACGTCGGCGAATAGAATCCCTGTTGCGTCGAAGCCGTCGCTGCCGTTCCTCTTCCGGTGGCGTAGGGACCAGTTGCATAACCTTCTGTTCCCGTCGTCTGCTGGACACCATATCCGCCGGTGGCCGTATTCTCCGTGGCATACGGATTGGCGATGCCACGTCCCGCCGTGGAGGACGGATTCCCGTTGTTCATACCGGCAATGGATGACGTGGAAGATGCGTCGCTGGCAGGATAAGGCGGCACGCTGACCGACGGCGGCTTCGGCACTTCACGCGTGCCGGCAATGGACGACGTGGGAGGCTTCTTCTTGCCCCAGCTCACCCAGCTTGAGCCGGGCATTCCCCATCCGCCACTTCGGCATCCTGTGCTGAACAACGCCACACTGAGTGTGGCCATCACGACGAGCGTGCAACACCAGTTTGAATTGCGCATGGCTTTCGAGACCTTACGTTGTGTCGAGGAGGCGACTGAGCCCGCGCGGCAGAACTGCCTGGGAATCCGGCCCGCGCTCCTCTTCGGGAGAATCGTGGATACGACAAGTCTGCAGTCCATGGCTGGCGCTCCGCGAGCAACGTACACGCGAGGCCCACGCCTTACCTCGTTTTGTCGACCAGACACGCCCCTTCAATCCATATAATCCGGAAAGTTTGCCAATCTTTCCCAATAGGACCCCCTGGCACGAGGCGGGCGGATGATAGGTGCACGTCGCGACAGCGTCAACGCCATTTCCCCAAAAATCGACCCCGCGACACGGGGGATAGAACGATGGTGGGCGGGCCAGGAGCAGTTGTGAGCGCGGCAGCAGAGGAGAAGAACGAGTAGCGAATATTAAGTCGTCAATGCTTCACGGTTCGCTCTCATGCACCGTTGACTCGTCCCTGACCCCTTGGCGATGACACCGCCCGGGTAGAGCTGCGAACCGACTGACCATGGCAGATGTGGCGGCGTGGGGAAAGTGAGCACGAAAACCGGCGAGGAGTGCTGGATGCGACGACGGCATCCAGCCAAAGTCGAACGAGGCAGGACCTCCAGCCAATCACACGCGACCGCTCGACTCGGATAACTCGCGCCCGTTGGTCGCGAGCGGGCCGCGTCGAGCACCGACCGTCGCAATTCAGTCGGCCAACGGCTCTTTCTTCTCGGTAATCACCGGACACTGAGGAGCCATTTCCGCGTTCAGGGCGGTGAACTCGCGTCCATTCTTCCGGCACGTTATCTTCGTGGAAAATCGCATCGACCGGGCACTCGGGAACACAAGCCTCACAGTCAATACACTCGTCCGGGTGGATGTAGAGCATCTGCTCCCCTTCGTAGAAGCACTCCACCGGGCAGACGACGACACAATCTGTGTACTTGCAGGCAAAGCAAGGCTTTGCAACGACATGAGTCATGGAAGAAGCTCTCCTTGTCGAGTCGTATGAACTTTACTCGCACTCCACGATGCGAACAGTCGTTTCGCGGAGCGCCAAGACGTAGAACGGAATTCACTGCGTTTGTGCAGCTCCCATCGCTCCCCACTTCCCCGACGCGGAACGAAATTCCGTCCTACAGCATCCGTGCAGCGTCGCGCATGGTATGGACGAACACCCTGATCTCAGCGCCAAGTACTTGCCAGAGAACGACTTTTCGAGATTCTACCGGCAATGGCTGGAGCATGGAAGAGGCTAAGCCACCCCGGCGCCGGCAGGGTGGCCCGGACGCCGGTAATCAAGCTTGCTTCGAATACGACGGCTCCATAAAATGAAGGCGGATATGGGTTTCTGGTTTGGGACTGGCCTCTAGTTTTGCCGTTGCTGCGAGCCACGTTGCCGAGAGCCACGTTGCTGCGAGCCAGGCGCGGTGTCGTCACTGACCGTAAGGGTAGTCGTCTGTGGGACTTTCTGACATCGACCGCAAACTCCTGCAGCGTTGTCTCGAGCGCAAGCCAGGTGCCTGGGAAGATTTCGTAGACCGCTTCCTCGGCTTGGTGGTGCACGTCATTCATCACACGGCGCAGTCACGCTCGATCATTCCCACGCCGGCGGATATCGACGATCTGGCGAGCGAAGTCTTCCTGGCAGTTATCCAGGATGATTTTGCCACGCTGCGGCATTTTCGCGGCGAAAGCAGCCTGGCCACCTACCTGACCGTCGTCGCCCGGCGTGTCGTCGTGCGGGAAGTGCTCAAGCGGCGATCTGCCAGCAGCTTGTGGAGCGTGGCGGAACGGCAGGGTCATCATCCCCCCGACGACCGGCCGTCGCTGGAAGAGCGCATCAGCAATCGCGAAGAAGTGGAACGGCTGCTCTCGAGTCTCGATTCTCCCGAGGCAGATGTCGTGCGGCTCTATCACCTGGAGGGCAAATCGTATCGCGAGATCAGCTCCCAGGTCGGCATGCCCGAGAATAGCGTGGGACCGACGTTGAGTCGTGCTCGGGCCAAGATGCGTCAAGCCGGCATGCCCGACTAGCGGCGCGTGCTGTCATAACCGCGGTAGGCCGGCAGGTGGGCCGTACGAGGTCGCTCGTAAACACTCACTCTATCGCCACCAGGAGTTGTCATTCCGTAGACGTCCCTCGGGTCACGCGGCACCTTTGGCCCGTAGGGCATCGCCGTTCCATAGGGATCGCGGGGGATCGCCGCCACGGGGGGATGAAACTGGGGATCGGCCACATTGACCGGCGGACTGCCCTTGATTTCCGGCATCGCAAAGAGCTCCCCCGACTGGCCCGTCAGCCGGTTGAACACGTAGCGGCTCACGTCAACCTCGAACTTCATCTGGCCCGGCTGGCCAGGCATCAGGCTCACCTGCACGTGATGCGGCATCGTCACCGCATCTTCCGGGTAGTACCGATGGCGGCTGGCGCGAGCCGACAGCAGCAACTGACCATTGGCATCGTAAAACTGCTGATCCACGATCCAGCCGTACTTGGCATCAAGTGACAACACACGCGTCATATCGCCGCGTGGCGAAGGGATCTGGGAACGGATTTCGAGCAGATTTGGCTCACGCGGCGTCGGGCCCTGGTGCCGCCCTTGCGGGTCGAGGTAGACCAATCCCAACGTGTCAATCAGGCGATTCGGTTCGACCGGGATCAGGTTACGTGTCGGACTGGTGGCGAACTCGCCGTGGCGAGCAAAGTACACGCTCGGCTGCTCGTCCCGTTGCAGCCAGAACCAGAACAGGTCGCGGTTGCTCCCCATATCCAGCTCCTGGCCGGTGAACTGTGACAATTGTGCCTGCAAGCGAAAATTGAGTGGTCTTTCGTAGGCCAGGTTCGCGCGCAGAGCGGGAGTCCCATCGCCCCGCAGCGTCGCATTCTCGGTCTGCAACTGACGCACTCGGTCAGTGTTCGCATTCACGACGTAGATCACGTCCTCCAGCGCCGGCTGCCCGGCAAAGGCTTCGGGGGGCAGGTCGACTGGATCGGTGCGCAGCCAAAACGGACGGACGTGGCAACCAGCCACTACCAGCGGCAAGAGAAGACAGAACAGGAAGACTGCCTGAGCGGCGGCTCAATGTAGCATCCTTGCTGTGATGAGTCGTGCAGTGACTAATTCTTGTCAGCAAATAACAACTCGGCCAACTCGTTTTGAATCTCGCCAATCCTTGGCTCCGAAGGTGCCACGACGACGGCTCGATACTCGCGCTCGTTGCGCGGACAGTACATCACAAACACGTCCCGTTGAGCCTCGTCGACTTCCGTATCTTCGAGCCGCACGATACGCCGCCGAATCATCAGCAACGCCAACACGTATCGCATGTCCGCTTTCTCGTCGTTCTCCTCGAGTTGCTCGAAGTAGTGCAAAATGACATCGTTGGGAGCCCAATGCATCCGCGTGGCATGGATATCCGGGACCTGGGACTTCCACCACCCAATCGTCCCGTCCGGAGGACCCTGCCAGGCTCCAGCACCGTAGTCCCGGCGAACCACCTGGCTCCCTTGCGCAAGCAACGCTGAATAGACGACATCCCCGGGCTCGAATGGCTTGTCCGTCACGCAACAGCGACGCGTGATTCGTTGCACATCAAAGTCGAGCATGGGATGGGTTCGCCACTCGCGTTTCTCCGGCCCAGCCTCCCCCCTCCGGGCAGACTTCGCGGCGAATAGTACGCGAAATGCCAAATTAACTCAATACGCAGTGAAAAACCGCTCGTCACTCCCGCCGGGACCGATGCGGATCGATACTCGGCGGGCACAGCGCGGGCAAAAACCTATGTAATGGGTCCGGGCGCGATTGACGTAAACCCTTGCATAGACACTACAACAGGCGAAATGAATGCCCAGAAAGGAAGCCCGTCCCCCCGCTTTACCACCCTCTGCAGGGTGCTCGTCGCTGCTCCAGTCAAACTGTTCGCCCACCATGATCCGTGCTACCGACAATGAGAGTCCTCGTGCCCGGCCGAAAACTTGGGAGGCCCACTGCCTCTGTGTACAATGGAAATGCCAATTTGGCTAGATGTTTTCGCGTCCTTAGCTACCGCCCGCATTCGCGGAACCACCGCGGTGGGCTCAAGTTCGCGTACCTCAGTGGTTCCTGACGCGGGGTGGGCGGAGTCGCAGGCCTCGCGGAAGCAGGCCTGCGTGAACACGCATCACTGTGAACGCGGAACCTGGCGAACTATGTGAAACTGCGTCGTGCCAGGGCATCGTGATCCATAACCCGGCTCTCTCCCCCTCACACGAGTGACGCGCCATGCATCGATTGCTGTTTTGGGCCAGTCTGTTGCTGCTCGCGGCGACCTCGCTGCAGGCCGAAGACTGGCCGTCGTGGCGCGGAATTCAAGGCACTGGCTATAGTGGTGACCACGGCTTTCCTCTCACCTGGTCCGCCACGGAAAACGTGAAATGGAAGGTCAAGCTTCCTGGCCCGGGCAATTCGACACCCGTCGTCGCAGGACAGCGCGTCTTTGTCAGTTGTGCCGCCCGCGACGGTCATCGCCGCAGCTTGCTCTGCCTCAACCGCGTCACGGGCGATGTGTTTTGGGAACAGCATGTCGAGTATGAACTGGACGAACCGACTCATGAGATGAATCCCTACTGCTCGTCGTCGCCGGTCACCGATGGGCAGCTTGTCATCGTATGGCATGGGTCGGCTGGGCTGTACGCCTACAATTTCGAGGGAGTGCCGCTGTGGCACAAGGATCTCGGCCGCTTCGATCATATCTGGGGCAACGCTTCCACTCCCCTCGTCTACCAGGATCTGGTGATACTGAATTGCGGGCCGGGTCTACGCAGTTTTTTGCTGGCGGTTGACAAGAAGACCGGCCAGGAGCGATGGCAACACGAACTGCCCGGCATGGCCTCACAGAAGATCGACGATTATGTCGGCTCCTGGAGCAGCGGGGTGATCGCGTCGCACGGCGACCAGGATCTGTTGATGATGAGTCTCCCTTCCCGCCTCTACGCACTCGATCCCCTCAACGGCCATGAGGTATGGAGCTGTGATGGCCTGGGCAAACTCGTTTATACCAGCCCGCTCGTCTCGCCCCAGGCCATCGTGGCCATGTCCGGCTACCAGGGTCCGGCAATCGCCGTGAAACCTGGGGGCAAAGGGGACGTAACCGCGACGCATCGTTTATGGATTCAGGACCAGAAGCCACCGCAACGTGTAGGATCGGGGATTATCGTGGACGACTACATCTACGTCCTGAATGAACCGGGAATCGCCTGGTGCCTCGAGCTGCAGACCGGCGAAATCTTGTGGAAACACCGTTTGAGCGACACGTCCTCTTGGAGTTCGATGTGCTATGCGGATGGACATATCTATATCAACGACATGAACGGTACCACCTACGTGCTGGAACCGGCCGACGCCGAGTGCACGGTATTGGCCAAAAACGTTTTGGGGGAACGGATGCGGGCATCCTTGGCATTCTCACAGGGCCAGATCTTCGCTCGTACCTACCAGCATCTGTATTGCATAGAAGGAGCCAAGTAGCCGTGTCGCCCCGGGGGGGGGAATAGAGATCGCCGAGCATGTGGCTGCCGGCTTCTCTCCCCTGAATTCCGTATTGCGTATTCCCCATTCCCGATTCGTTCCCAGCCTGAGTGTCGAAAACGAGTGGAAGCCCTGGAAAGGAATACGTAATGGAAGAGGCCCATCACTCCAGAGGTAGCTCAAGGCAACCACGGTACCATTGATTCCGCATTCCGCAATCCCAATTCGTTTCCATGACGCGTGAGAAGCAAACTCAGCGAGCGCAGGTAGCCCGCGGCCCGCGGTGGCTGTGTCCGCAGGCCGCGTTAGTGACAAGAATCCCGGCCGGCTCCCCTCCCCCGCCTCCCAGCCACGACTTCTCTCGGGTGAGGGTTCCCGGCCCACACTGGCCGCCCCGGACGCCTTGACCTCCCGTAATCCCTGGGCTAGAGTCGTAGAGTGGTCTGCGGGAGCATGCCGCCGTCATTCCATGAGTCGTATGGGAAGACAATTTCGCGAATTGAAACAGACGCCATGACAAGCCTTCACCTCCTACCGCTACTGCTGTTGCTTGCCGTGCGCAGGCCGTAGGGGAGGTTTCTCGTCATCGCCGGACGCTCAAAACCCAAAGCCCCGAGGCCTGCCAAGTGCCTCGGGGCTTTTTTTTAGTGGCTGCTGGGCAGTAACATCCACGGACGGTCGCATCGACCGACCGTCACTTCGCAACGAGGGACGAATCCCATGTCCGAACGACGCCGCATCATTATCTTTGACACCACGCTGCGCGATGGCGAGCAATCTCCTGGTGCCAGCATGAACCTGGCCGAGAAGCTCGAGATTGCGCAGTCGCTGCAGGACCTTGGGGTGGACGTACTGGAGGCTGGGTTCCCCATCGCTTCGCCGGGTGACTTCGAAGCGGTGCGTGAGATCTCGGGAACGATTCGCAACACCACGGTGTGCGGATTGGCTCGCTGCCATACGGTGGATATTGACCGAGCCTGGGAAGCGCTGAAGGTTGCCGAGCGGCCACGAATCCACGTGTTCCTGGCCACGAGTTCGATTCATCGCGAGTACAAACTCAAGATGACCTGCGACGAGATCGTGGCGAAGGCGGCGGAGGGCGTGCAGCGGGCGGCAGGGTATTGTGACGATATCGAGTTTTCACCTGAAGATGCCGTGCGTACCGAACACGACTTTCTGTGCCGCGTGGTCGAAGCGGCCATCGCCGCGGGAGCGACGACGATCAACATTCCGGACACGGTCGGCTACGCCACACCCACACAAATGGGCGCTACGATCGCCATGCTGAGGAACCGCGTTCCCAACATCGACAAAGCGGTCATCAGTGTCCATTGCCACAACGACTTGGGGCTGGCGGTGGCCAACAGTCTGGCGGCAGTGGAAAACGGAGCCGGTCAGATCGAATGCACGATCAATGGGATCGGGGAAAGGGCCGGCAACTGCTCGCTGGAAGAAGTGGTGATGGCGATGCGCACGCGTCACGACTACTATCCGTTCGACACGGGGATTCAAACGCGGCGACTGGTTCCCGCCAGTCGCCTGGTCTCGGGTATCACGGGGCTGCAAGTACAACGCAATAAGGCCATCGTCGGGCGCAATGCGTTCGCCCACGAGGCGGGTATTCACCAGGACGGGATGCTCAAAGAACGGACCACCTACGAGATCATGCGCCCCGAGGACGTGGGATTCGCCAAAACCGATTTGGTGCTCGGCAAGCATAGCGGGCGGGCGGCCCTGGCGGATCGTGCCAAAGCCCTCGGATTCCGCCTTAGTGGCGAGCAGCTTCAGCAGATCTTTGGGGAATTCAAGAAGCTGGCGGACAAGAAAAAGGAAATCTACGATGGCGATATCGTGGCACTGATTGACCAACAGTTGCATGGCGTGGTGCAGGAGCACTGGAGGCTCATCTCCTTTGAAATCACTTCCCGCGCCGGCGACGTGCCGCACGTGAAGCTGACGCTGCAGAATGGCGGTGAGGCGGTCACCAAGGAAATCACAGCGGGGGACGGACCTGTCGATGCGGCGTTCCGAGCGGTGGAGCAGATCACCGGCCTGCAACTGGTCTGTAAAGACTACCAGGTGCGGAGCGCGACGATCGGGCGCGACGCGCAAGGTGAGGCAGCGTTGGAAATCGAACATGACGGACGTTCCTATCGTGGGCTGGGCGTCTCGACCGACACCATCGAGGCCACGATCAAGGCGCTGCTGAACGCCGTCAACCGAATCGTGGTTGGCAAATCGGTGTGCAACGCGTCATGGGGCCACGAAGGCGAGGGCGTAGAAGAGCCATCCGGTGAGGACGGTCAGTAGCATGCCTAGCGACGCCAGCCATCCCAGAACAGCGTGACGGTGGCTGTATGCGCCAGGGCCGGGTGGCCGGGGGAACTTCCGCCACGCCTGCACGATCATCCCGGCCCACAGCCAGGCGGTCGGGACGGCGCACAGGAGGTGCACAACCAGACAATACCAGACGATATTCCAGGTGCCAGGCTCGAAATAGGGCGATGGCGTGGCCCGTGCCTGCCAGTCCGTCACGAAACGGACATCTAGCTCGAACAGGACGATCGTCACGGCCAGGGTGGCGCCGAGCCCAAGTTGAAGCCACTTATGTGCCGAGAACTTGCGGCGGAACTTGACCAGCCAGACGCTGACCGCCAGGAGCACCAGAATGGTCACCATCGCCAGACAGACGAAGTCGAGCATAAAGGACGCGCGCGTCCCCAGAAAACTCTCCTTGAAATGCGTTGGCACGGCGTGGGGCTCCCATAGGCCTGGAAAATACACCGCTACCCAATGCGTGACGTGGTGAACATTTCGTGGCACGACAATTGCTAGATCCGACGTTACACTCAAAGCTCAGGTCGCGGCGCACCGCATCCGAGGTGCGGCAGTGCGTATCAGCATCGCGTGGCGAACCGATTTGCTCAACCTCCTCAGTCCAAATTCATCCTAGTTGCGAGGCAATCGATGAGACTTGCCGCCCGTATGACCGCCATCCTGCTGTTAGGTGTGCTCGTGTTGATGGTGATCGCCCAATACGCCATGTTTCAGCACGAGAACGAGGCGCTGGAGCAGGATATGCAGGTCGACGCAACCCATCTGGGGAAAACGATTTCCCACATCGTGGATGATCTCTGGGAGCTGGGAGGACAGCGGGTCGCGTTTCGCAGTCTCGAGGAAATCAATGACTTGAAAAGCACGCGGAAAGTCCGCGTGGTCTATTTCGACGTCGACCCTCAGGACACGTTCGCTCCCGCCAGTCCCGACGTTTCGTTGGCCGCTTTGCGGGACGTGTACTCCGCCCGCTGCCGTGACCCCGAGGGGCGGGAACACCTGTATACCTACTCTCGCCTGGCGTTTGTGGGACGTCCGGCGGCCATCGAACTGTCGGAGCCCATGGACGATTCCCGACAACAAATCGACCTATTTCGCCTTGCATGCGATGATCTTGATGGGAGCCACAACGTTGTTGGGGGCCGTGATTGTGGTGGCGATTGGCGGAGCCTGGATTGGCCGCCCACTGCGCAGCTTGATCGAGAAGACACGACGAATTGGCGCAGGGGACCTGTCGGGTCCTCTGCGGCTCAAACGAAGCGACGAGTTCGGTGAGTTGGCCGATTCCATCAACTCGATGTGCGATCAGCTGCGGGCGGCCCAGGAGAAGATCGACGCGGAGGCCACCGCGCGGATGGCGGCCTTGGACCAATTGCGGCATGCCGATCGCCTGCGGACCGTCGGCCGCCTGGCGGCCGGGCTGGCGCATGAACTGGGCACGCCCTTGAATGTGGTCAGCGGCCGAGCCGGTCTGATTGCCTCGGGGCGCTTGTCCGAGGAAGATACTCGCAAGAGTGCCACGATCATCAAGAGCGAGGCCGATCGGATTGCCACCATCATTCGTCAGCTGCTCGACTTCGCCCGCCGCAATTCGCCGCAACGCAAGTGTGTCGATCTGCCTATACTCGCCCGGCAGACAGCGCAGTTGCTCGCCCCCATTGCGGAGAAACGGAACAGCACAAGTGGAGATTGCCGAGGTCCCGGAGTCACTCAAGCTGCACGTCGATGCGGGACAAATCCAGCAGGTGTTGACCAATTTGATCATGAACGGCGTCGAATCGATGCCACAGGGAGGAACGGTGGAGGTTTCGATCGCCCAGGTGACAGCCCGACCGCCGCAGGGAAGCGACGCGGTCGAGGGAGCTTACGCTCGGATCGAAGTTCGCGACCATGGCGAAGGGATGTCACCCGAAATCATGGAACAGATTTTCGAGCCCTTCTTCACGACCAAAGGTGTCGGAGAAGGAACTGGCCTGGGCCTGTCGATCGCTTACGGCATCGTGCAGGAACACGGAGGATGGATCGACGTTTCCAGCCAGAGGGCCAGGGAAGCTGTTTCTCGCTCTATTTGCCACGGGAGATTGCCGCATGCAAGGACGAGTCCTGATCGTGGACGATGATCGCAGCATGTGTGAGATGCTCGAGGCCGACCTGCAACTGCGGGACTATGCGTGCCGCTGGACCACATCCCCCCAGGAGGCCTTTCAGCTGGTCAAAACCGAGAGTTACCAGGTCGTTTTGACCGATCTGCAGATGCCGGGAATGAGCGGCACGCAACTGTGCGAGCGGATCGTCGCCAACCGCCCCGACGTGCCGGTCGTCGTGATGACCGCCTTCGGCAGCCTGGAAACGGCCGTGGCCGCCATTCGAGCGGGTGCGTATGACTTCGTCACGAAACCGATCGAACTCGATATCCTGGCGATCGCCCTGGAGCGCGCGGTACGCCATCATCGCTTGCAGGAAAAAGTGCAGGTGCTGAGCGAGGAAGTCGCGTGCCTGAAACGTTTCGACGACATCCTGGGGACGAGCCCACCGATGCAGGAGCTGTTCGACCAGTTATCGCGGATCGCCGCTTCCGAAGCTTCCGTCCTGATCACCGGTGAAAGCGGGACAGGTAAAGAACTGGTGGCCCGCGCGATTCACCGGCAAGGCCGGCGCAGCGAACATCCCTTCGTGGCCGTCAACTGCGCCGCGCTCCCCGACACGCTGCTGGAGAGTGAGCTGTTTGGACACGCCAAGGGGGCCTTCACCGACGCGCACGCCGCACGGAAAGGCCTGTTTCCTGCAGGCCGAATCGGGAACCTTGTTCCTGGACGAAATCGGTGATTTCCCGCTCCCCACCCAGGCCAAACTGCTCCGCGCCCTCGAAGAACAAATGCTCCGCCCGGTCGGTGGTGATCGCGAGCAAGTCGTTTGACGTGCGCATTCTCAGCGCCACCAACCGCGACCTGGAATCCGCCGTGGAAGAGGAGCGTTTCCGCGAGGATCTTTACTTCCGCATCAATGTCATTCAAGTGGACGTCCCTCCCCTGCGTGCGCGCGGCGGCGATATCCTGCTGCTGGCCCAGCACTTCGTGCACGTGTTCGCCGGACGCTCCGGCAAACAGGTCCGCGGGATCTCCGATGCCGTGGCCGAAAAGCTGATGGCCTACGCGTGGCCCGGCAATGTCCGCGAACTGCGGAATGTCATGGAACGAGCCGTGGCACTGACGCGATTCGAAAATCTGGCTGTCGACGATCTGCCTCACAAGATTCGCGACTACCAAAGTTCGCATCTGGTGATCGACGGCGGTGATCCCACCGATCTGACGTCGTTGGAGGATGTCGAGCGACGCTATATCCTCCACGTGCTCAAAGCGCTCGGCGGCAACAAGACCAACGCGGCGCGCGTCGCTGGGACTCGATCGCAAGACCCTCTATCGCAAACTGCAGCAATTCGGGGCTGCGGATTAGTCCGTGGGTAGCTGCGGGGCTACGATCGCCACACGCTGGGCGCGCTGCGTCCGCACCCCCACGCTCTCGGCAGCGTGGCTACGGCACATGGTGGGCAGCCGCGTCCGCACCCCCACGCTCTCGGCGAGCGTGGCTACGGCCCCAGGTGCTTGGCGAGTGTGGCTACGGGGCGTTTTTCCCCGCCCGGGGCATATCGCCCCAATCACGTGGTCATCCTGCCAGGAAACCCGCCTACGGGACAGATTCCGTTCATTTTTTGTCGCCGCTGCTTTCCGCGGCGACGAGGGCTTTTTCACCGGTATTTTGCCCACTTCAGCAGGTCCCCGAAACCGTACGGTCCCGCTGCTCCTCGTCGTCCTGCCCGATACTTGGCATCGCATTTGCCTTTCGTGACTGGCGACGGTCGCACGACCCGCGCGGCGGATCACCATGGTGAACCGGCGTGTCCGCCACTGGTCGCCAGTCAACGTTGTATGAACGAGGAGCCCCGTGAGATGAGTTACCCGTATACCCACACTCCGGTGGGCAGCGTGATGCCCCGGTGCCTGGCTGTCCGCGCAGCCGGCTATACCATCACCGGCATACACCATCTGATCAATCAGGACCGGTGCCTGGCCGACGAACCCCAAAACGTGTTCATGGTCGCTGACGGCATGGGAGGAAACCGCGCGGGCGAGCGAGCCGCGCAGATGGCGATCGAACTGCTCCCCTATCACCCCACACTGCTGGGCTGCGAACATGCCGACGGCGAAACCGTGCGGCAACTGATCCGCGAAGCGTTTCTGGATGTGAACCAGGAAATCACGTCCGCCGCCAGTCTCGATTCCCAACTCTATGGCATGGGCACCACGGCCGTCTTGGCCCTGCTGGTACAAGACCGGCTGTATATCGCCAGCCTCGGCGACAGTCGCGCTTACCTGCTGCGTGACGGTGATCTGCACCAATACACCGTGGACCACAATATGGCCCAAACACTGGTGAGCATGGGGGCCATCTCACGGGAAGACGCCCGCACCCATCGATGGCGACACATGCTCTGGAAATACCTCGGGGATCCCGAACTGAAAGAGGGTCCCGATATCGCCGCCATTCGGCTGGAGCCGCGGGATCGCATCCTGCTCGTCACGGACGGAGTGACGGAAGTCCTGACGAATCGGGAAATGGTGACGATCCTCCATTCACATCAGACCGCACGAGACGCGGCGGAAGCCCTGACGCGGGCGGCCGTATCACGCGGCACACGCGACGACGCCACCAGCGTCGTCCTGAACGTCAGCGGCGCAGTCGTCGCCTGACGCGACAGGACTGCGCTCAAGCCGTCCACCATGACGTCTTCTCGTGCACGGTCCACCTCCCGGGGACCCTTCCTCGCACGAGACGCATCCGTCCCGCTTGTCGAGTCCCAGGGAGCACTCTCGTCGAGAGCCCGAGACACCCGCGCAGCGAATGCGACGTACTGGGCCGGAAAATCCGCGCGGGGCACCGGTCACACGCGCAGTGAGACCACGCTCGCACGGCCTGGCGGCAGACGTCGAGCGAGGGAGGTGGGATATGGAAACTGCTGAAGCGCGAGTCACCGCACGAGTACGACGAGGCCCACGAACACAGGAGCTGGAAGTGCACAACCATACCGAAACTCCCGAGTCCACAGCGCCCCCGTCGGTATACCGGACGGACGGTCACTCTTGGGTGAATGATACACGGCGCCAGAGGCCTGCCGACAATCCGCCCCAGGTAGATCAGTCACTGTCGGTTAATCCGGAAGGCACATCCCCGGAAACACTCGCAGAGGCCGCTGCGCAGAGATACCTCCTGACCACGAGCGCACGAACCGCACGGGGAGTTGCCAGCCGGTCCCCATCCGCCACGTCCCGAAAAACACCCGCCACGGAAACAGGCCTTCCGTCGAGATCCACTGCGTCTGTACTTGTGGGACATCGGGAGACTCCCGCTACTCAACACACGGCAGGAACAAATCGCCACGCGCCAGTTGGCTCGCGCCCGTACCCGCTATTTCAGGACTCTGCTGCAGTCCGATTTCGTGCTCCGCGGTACCGCCCACATCCTGACCTTGATCGAACAGCGCAAATTGCGGTTCGATCGCACGGTGAACTTGTCGGTGATCGATGACGCCAAGAAGGAGATGCTACGTAAGAAGGTCGCACCCGGGCTCCAGTCGCTGCAGGAACTGTTGCGACTCAATGGCGCCGACTTTCGGCAAGTGGTCGACAAACGTCTTCCGCTCCCGCAGCGACAAGCGGCGTGGCACCGCGTTCTTGGCCGACGCGCCAACGCCGTGCCGCTGGTCGAACAACTCGAACTGCGACTACACTGTTTTGATCCGCTGCTGGTGCGTCTGGTCGACATCTGCCGTGACATGCTCGCCATGAAAGACAAAACCGACCTGTTTGAGAAGCGGACCGCAGGTCCACAAGAACAGCAGCCCTGGCGTCGGCTGCGCGGCCTGATGTGGCTCACTCGCGAAAGCCCCAGAACGCTGGTTCACCACGTGCGACGGACGCTGACGGCGCGACGCGGTTTCCTGGCGGCACGCCATTTTCTGGCGGTCAGGAACCTGCGGCTGGTCGTCTCGGTGGCCAAACACTACCAGCACTGCGGGGTCAGTTTCCAGGATCTGATCCAAGAAGGTAATGTCGGGCTGCTGCGGGCTGTCGACAAATTCGAGTACCGGCGGGGGCACAAGTTCTCCACCTACGCCATCTGGTGGATTCGGCAAGCCGTTACCCGAGCGCTCGCCGATCAGGGGCGCACCATCCGCATCCCGTTCCATTTGCACGGCCCGTTCAAACGCATCCAGATCGCCATGCACAAGCATCTGGTGACCCACGGCCGGGAATTGAGCCTGGAAGAACTGGCCCATCAGGCCGACTTGTCGGTCGCCGATACAGAACGCCTGTGGCGTTTGAACTGTCCACCTCACTCGCTCGATTCGCCCTCCCCACGCACGGAACGCACTTGCCTGCGCGAACTGTTGCCTGATCCACAACCGGAAGATCCGCTGCGGCACGTAAGTCGACAGACATTGCGACAGGAAGTTCCCGCAATGCTGGCGAACTTGGAGCAACGTGAACGGGATGTCCTGCAGCTGCGGTACGGACTGGTCGACGGCCACAGTCGGTCGCTGGTCGAAGTGGGAAGGCTGCTGCACGTGTCACGAGAGACCGTGCGGCAAATCGAAAAACGTGCCTTTCGCCTGCTCCGCGCACAACCCGAACTCGAGCCGCTCTTGGAACTGCTCGACCTGCACGACAGCCAAGATGTGTAAGCGGGTCCGACAGGTTGACACGCTCTCGTCGGCATTTCTCGGGAGGGCGAAACTCCCGCCGAGTCACGCGGCGGTGCCAGCGATCCCTGCTCAGTAGCAGCTCGGCTCAGCAGGAGCTTCGCCCCCCCGCTTTTCGGCCACTTCACCCCGCCCAGGGGAAATCTGCCCCAGCGCGGCAAAATGCCCCATTCTGTCGCACATCACCGGACAATCTGTCGTGCCCGCCGAGCGTCGGCAGGCAGCCCGATTTGATCCCGATCGCTCCGCCCCATCAGGCGGATGTCTCAGCGTACCGGTCCGCCCTCCGCCGCGGCATCCGACAATGACCGAACTGCGGTTGAGCTTATTGCGACATTTGGCACGGTAGTTGCGAATCGAAGAGGACCGTTGTCCTGGCCAGAGGCATCGCGAGGCCTGCCAGCATGACACGGAAACACGAGAGTGACGAATTTGAAGCTGACATGCAAAAGGAGATGGAACCATGAACCAAGTGCTGAAAGGTGCGAAAGTGTGCTGTACCAAGCGGAATTTACTGCTCCTCGGGCTGCTGGTGCTCGCCACGGTGGCGACTGCCAGCCTCATCGCCCAACGATCCGTCGTGGCCGACACTCAAGATCCAGCGGTCGCCAGTGCCATAGAAATCGGCAAAGGATTTACGGTTGTCACGAAGCGAGTGGAACCGGCCGTGGTCTTCATTAAGGCCACGAAGCAACAACTGATGAGCAACAACATGCGGGGATTTGGCGACATGCAGGGCCAGATTCCCGAGGAATTTCTGCGACGATTCTTCGGCGATAACATGCCGCACATGCAGATGCCGCAGCAGCCTCCGCAGTCCCAGCCCATGGTCGGCCAGGGGTCTGGCTTCATTATCTCGGAGGATGGCTACATTCTGACGAACAACCATGTAGTGGGGGGTGCCGACAAGCTGGAAGTGAAGCTCAGCGACGGCCGTGCACTCGTCGCCAAACTGGTCGGGACCGACGCTCACACCGATGTGGCGGTGATTAAGGTCGACGCCAAGAAACTGCCCGTCATCCCCCTGGGTGATTCGGACAAGCTCGAACCGGGTGAGTGGGTGTTGGCGATTGGCAGCCCGTTTGGACTGACGGGAACCGTCACTTCCGGGATCGTCAGTGCCACGGGCCGGAGCAGTATGGGAATTACAGACTACGAGAACTTCATTCAGACCGACGCCGCCATCAACCCGGGTAACTCGGGTGGCCCGCTGGTGAACCTGGAAGGTGAAGCCATCGGTATCAACACCGCGATCCTCAGCCGCAGCGGCGGCTACAACGGTATCGGTTTCGCCATCCCCGTGAGCATGGCCAAGTCGATCGTCACACAGCTAATCGAACGGGGCAGCGTGACACGTGGCTACCTGGGTGTCATGATCCAGCAGCTCACTCCGGAACTGGCTCAGTCGTTCAAGATTCCGGATTCCCAGGGGGTCTTGATCGGTGACGTCTCGGCTGACGGCCCGGGAGCCGCCGCCGGACTGCAGAGCGGTGACGTAGTCGTCAAGCTTGATGGCCAGCCGGTGGAAGATCTGACGACCTTCCGCAACCAGGTCGCGCTCATCAAGCCCGACACCAAGGCGACCCTGACGGTCATTCGCGGCGGCGAGAGCAAGGAGATCGTGGTCACCGTTGGTACACTCCCTGACCAGGATGTGACCAGCGTCCAAAACAGCAGTTCCACCAGTTCGCTGGGGCTGGCCGTGCAGACGCTCGACCAGCAACTTGCTGATAAGCTGGGGGTGAAAGCCGACAGCGGAGTGGTCATCACCCAGGTGCAACCCGGCTCGGAGGCCGACAATCAGGGATTGCAGAGCGGCATGATCATCAAGCAAGTAGATCATGTCCAGGTCAAGAACGCGAAGGAGTTCGCCGAGGCGGTCAAGGCCGGCAAGGAAGCGGGTTCCGTACTGCTGCTCGTGCAGCAGGGTGAACACACTCGCTTCGTCGTACTGAAGCTGGAGAAGTGATTCGTCGGAACGATCTAAGCGGTTCTGGTGCGAACCGCTCGAGAGGACAGTGACTTGAGAGATAGTGAGCAGCCAGCTCCTCTGAGTCCGGCGGTGGAACTTGTTTCGCCGCCGGACTCACCTCACTTCTGGCAGACCATATCCATGCGTTCAATGCGATTTCACGATCCGGGGGTGCAGCATGCCCGCAGGATCCCAAGCTGCTTCTGGTTGTGGCGGACGGCCACGTCAGGATTCCGTGCTTCGGATTTCGGACCTGAGGCAAGAAAAAAATATTCCCATCGTCACGCAATCCCATTTAGATCGCGGAGACGACGCTACTTCACCAGTAGCTCCTGGATCTCTTTGGGAAGCACGAAGATCGAATCCGGGATTTGCGTGTTGCACTCCACGTTGATCACTTTGATCTCCTGCTCGCGATCCGCCACCTTCAAAGTCATCTTGCGGGCGAGCGAAACACCGCTCGCCTGCTGGTAATCATCGAGCACGGCCGTCACCTGGACGAGTCTCTGCGGGCCAATCAGTTCCGTGGTATATTGCATGATCAAGCCGGTTGAGGGATCCAGGTATACGGTAACCGGTGACTCCTTCACTTCCGGATCAAGGGGCCGGAAAGTCAGCACGATCTTGGCGCACTTCTTGCCTCCAATCTCCTCTTCGCCCTCGTACTGCGCCTGCTGAAACAACTCACGCCACTGGGCGAATCGATCTTGCGTGCTGTCGCGAATGACGGCCGCTCGCTCCAGGCCTTCCAGGATCCGTGGCCCGTAAGCTGGCTCGATCATCCAAGCGGTCTTACCATTCCAACCGCGCTCCAACTTGCCTTGCGGTGTTTCAATCACGGCATAGAACTTATCGGGCCGAGCGGAATAGGCAACCATCTTGCCGGTCACACCTCGTGAGGGCATGGAGAGCTCGGCCTTGATGACCCGGTTCTTGATCGCGTCGTAAGCGACCCGACCGCCGGTGGCATCGACGTATTTGTCCAACAGCGTTACCGCTTGGGCATCGTATTGGTCGTCGGCCCGCAGCACCTGCTGGGAACCGAGCAACAGCGAGAGGGTGGAAATCGCCAGGGCGATCGCGAATCTGCGTGCAAGAAAATCGTATTGGGACACTGCTACAAACCTCCAAAAGGCGAATTCATGGACCGCTGCATCTCATCTGGCATCCATCAGCACGACGGTTCGATCGGGCTCTCGTAGAAATCCACGGCGGACTTGCCAAACACACTCTGGCGTCGGTCGCACCGCTTCGTACCGCCGTCGCTTCCCCCCATTGTCCACACGGGCCCCGCTTTCTTCCAGTCCCCTGCGCTCGGAGCGCAGCCGGAGGCGGTGAACAGCTGGGGGGGATCAGAACTCCCCTTCGGGTTTGTCAGGAACCACCCCTCAGCGGCGTATTACCAATAGAGCTAAATTGTTAGACCCCAATGATTACTCATGGCCCATTGTCCATGAGTGTGCTTCGTTGATTTCTGCGCCGACTGGATTGCTCCATGACTACCGTACGAACCACGGCCCTGCTTTGCGCTCTGGCACTGCTCCCGTTCAACACAGCGTTCGCCGACATCGCCACTCCCGAGGGCCTCGCAGCGGGTGATCTGTTCCGCATCGTTTTCGTCACCAGCGACATCATGGCCGGGACGTCGAATGACATTACCGACTATGACCAATTCGTCTCGGATTTGGCGTTGGCTCCTGCTGCCGGGCTGGGGACGTATGCCGGTGCGGCCGTAACGTGGCAGGCTATCGCCTCGACCCCGTCCGTTTCCGCTTCCGACCCCTCACGCTTGCCCAACAGCAGCGTGCCTTGGTTTCTGGTAAACGGTGACCCGGTAACATCCTCCGACCACGATGTTTGGTGGCCCCTGAACGAGGTAAATTTTGCGGTCACACCTTACCCGACAGCTCTTGCGGCCCCGATTAACTACACGGAGAAAGGTGACGTTCTCAATGATGTGACCGTCTGGACGGGTACCCTGACCGACGGGACAACGGCGGGAGAATTTTCACTTGGAGGTCCGCCCTCTGGTGGTCTGCTCGCGACCCACGGCAACTCGAGCAGGACCGATGTGACGTGGATATACGAAGCGCCCGGTCCCACTGCTCTGCTTTCGCAGCTGGGCAAATATCATTTCTACGGCGTGTCGGAGGTACTCACCGTGGTGCCGGAGCCAGGGTGTCTCACCCTCTGGACGCTGGCGTTGGTGGCGGGAAGCGGCTACGGAATCTGGCGACGCAGGAAGTGAACAGCGGGCCGGGTTCTGCGTTGTTTCCCGAGCGACTTGCGGCGGAAGTGCAGCGAGTGGAGGAACTTCCCACAAACGAATGGAGAATTGCACGGCGGCCGCAAGGCGTCCACGCGACACTCGAAGTGCACACTAGCATGGACGCTTCTCGAGTGACACACCTGCGCTACTGCCCTGGCGAGCCGGGAATGCAATCTGGTGCCGCAACACGAGCCACCGCCCCTGTCCGGCACATGGAGGTAGCGGCTTCCATCCAGGGCGTTACGCTGCGAGTTACTTGACTCGCGCAGCCCTTGTACACATACTGGGGGCGTCCGATCGGGCTTGCGCAAGCTCGTTGTCTCGATTGGGAACGTACTCGATCCTTGAGCAATCGCTCGATCCTTGAGCAATCGGTCGATCATTAGGGAGGGGAGGAAATGGCGAGCATCAGCATTCGTTACACGCGGCATGGCTTCCTGTTGTTATTGCCTTCGCTTCTGGCCGCACTCAGCGTCAATACGCAGGTTGGCGCGGAAACGTTCACGCCAGGAAACGTGATCGTGGCCAACGGCGGCACGGTTTACGAGTACACGACCGCTGGGGGAATCGTCCAGACCATTCCCGTCGAGCCGGCCGATGGCGGAACCGACGTATTGGTTCGCGATGCTGCTGTCGATCTCTCCGGCCGTTTGCACGTGATGACCTTCTCGCCCGGCAACTTCATGGCCAGTGAGCAGGCTTGGCTCAGCACCTACGACCCCCGGACAAGTATCTGGCAGCACAATACCATCGCAGGCTGGTCGCTCCCGTCGGTGACCTATTACGGTAGTATTGGGATTAATGACCAATATGTTTACTGCCCCGATGGCCAGACCGGTGGCGGTGAAAACGATGGCATCATCCGGTTTTCGCTTGACGATCTGAGCAGCCCCGTCCGGTTTCATGAAATCGAAGGTCCCGGCTACAACGATTGGCACACGATGACGATTGGGCTCGACGAACGCCTTTATGCCCTGAATCGTGATGGGGCTCTGCACCGGTACGACGCGGACACTATGGAGCTGTTGGAAGTATTACCATCAGTGAATCGCGGTGCTTCCGTCATGGGCGTCGCGGTGGATGCCGACAGCAGTATCTACACGGTCGATCTCGACGGCGTCATTAGTCGTTTTGATGCCGCCGGTCAATGGATTGAATCCGTAACGGGAGGATTCGATCCCAGCGTCGATATCGAGATCTGGCCGGATGGTACGCTACTGATCGCGTCGGCGGGCGAAGTCGTGAACCTTACCACAACGTCACTCGACGACTTCCAGTGGTTCGACACTGGGGAGTTCCGCCGCCACGGGATATTCGACCGGAACTTCATTGCGGCAACCGTGACCGTGCCGGAGCCGGCGACAGTGACGCTGTTTGCTGTCGCGATTCTGGTCGCTGGTCTCGGCAGGCTGGTGCGGAACCGATTCAACTGATATTCACGATCCCGCGGCAACTGCTGCCGACCTTCAGGTGCACCGAGGACACCGACAGGTTGGGTTACACCAGCTGGGGTGTCAATATCGAGGTCAACTCCGCCCGCACCCGGCGGTCGGTCATCGCCTCGTCGATGATGACCTGCACATCCGGATTGATGGACACCGGGAAGGTCATCTCGGACCCGGGGCCAATCCAAGGAGGAGAGGGACGCTTGTACCTGGGGATTGGCTAAGTTGAGGAGGTTCTGCACCGGCCAAACATGGCTGGCATTTCCTAGCCGGACGGGCACAGGTGGTGGCGATGAGCTCTGTCGGTGTGGAGTTCAAGCGAGGCATCACGGCGGGCGAAATCGGGTGCGGGTTGATTCGGCCGCAGGCCGATTGTTCATTGGGTGCCTGGACGGAAAGCTGCTGATTCCGAGTCATCTTTGCACGGCAGCCGGTGTCCTCGCTGGGCCTCTCCAACACTACGATGCCCACGGATTACAGAGGATACGAGAGACCGATTGACATCAAGGCCAGGACCTGTCGATGGCTGGCCAAACCGTCCCTTCGATATCGGTGGAATCATCGAGGAAAATCACTGGAGGCTTTGGACATTTGTCTATGCTCCCTGGATTTGGTACCGTATCTTCGTTGGCATATTGCGCATTACGTATGTGTCCGAGGCAAGCAATCGAAGCTGGGGGGAAGGCACGATGCGACAGGCTCGACACCATGGCCGCAACACAAAGCCCTCGACCAATGAATGGGTAAAGGCTCTGCTCGGCGCCGTGGTGGGACTCGTGCTCGGTTATTGCCTCTTGCGATACGGCTTCGACGTTCACATTTTTGAGAGCCCCGACTCGCATCCGCCGGCGGGAACCCAGCAATCAGCCAAGGCTCCGGGCGAAAAGGCGCCGGAAGGTCAAGTCGCTAAGGCATCCGGTAAAGTACAAATTCCTTCCGTTGCTGATCCGTCCGAGATGGTGCCCGTAGCTCCAAACGCGGGCAATTCAGTCGCCGATGAAGCACATTCAACCACTCGAGCAGACGAGTCCACGAATTCGTCCCCCCACGACGAAACGATGGAATCCGAGATGAGAACGCCGGTAGCTGCCGACCCTTTCGCAGATCCCAACACACAGGTGGTATCTGGAGCTCCATCGGCTGGCGTAAAGCAGGCTGTGCCCAGTCCGGAACAGCAATCGCCCCTGGCCGAACAGGTAAGGGAGTTATTCAAGGCAGAATACGCTGCCGCCAGAACGCCGGAACTGCAAACTAGCCTCGCGTCCCGACTGAAAGGGGAGGCGTCAACGATTCAAAGTGACCCGATTGCCACATTCGTCATGCTTCACGAAGCGTACGAACTTGCCTTGTCCGCTGGTGATTGCGCACTCGCCGAAGCACTCGCCTGCGAATTAGACGCTGCGTTCGACGTGGATTTCTCCAGTGTTATGGTCCATCTTTGGACGGGCGTCGCCAAGTCAGCGAAGGCGAGTGACGTCCGATGCGACATCGCCACGAAGTGCCTCCACCTCGTGCCCACGCTGCTGGATGTCAAAAGGTTCGATGACGCATTCCTTCTGGTTAGTGCCGCGGAGGAGCTTGCGACGCAAGTTGGGCAAGACGAGTTACGACGTCGTGCCACCAACTTGATGGCGGAATCGCAGATCATGCAGCAAGAATGGGATACGGTCCGAGTCGCGATGGACAAGTTGCAGGAGGTGCCGGATGATGCAGAAGCGAATCTCGTTGCGGGTAGGTATCTGTGTTGCGAACAGCAGGATTGGGTAAACGGCCTGCCGCTCGTCGCGAAAGGAAGTAATTCCACGCTCGCTGCGGCAGCCAAGGCGGACCTAGTTGGAGCGGTGTCACCGATCGAGCGTTTGAATATAGCCGATGTGTGGTACACGGCTTGTACTTCGGGTGATGACTGCGACGGTTTCGTGGCGAGAGCCCAATTCTGGTATCAGAAAGCTGCGCCCGAATTGACTGGCTTGGACGGGATTAAGGCGAACAAGCGGCTACAAGAGTCAGCAGGTTTCGGAAAACAAGTCCCAGAGCAGCAAGACTTGCCACGGTCTATCGTTCCTCTGGAGCCAATCGTGGCGAAGGCGATTCAAGCCACCTGGGCAAGGCACCTGGAAATCCCGGTCACGGAAAGCAATTCCATAGGGATGACTTTCACACTGATTCCTCCAGGCGAGTTTGTGATGGGTTCACCACCCTCTGAAGCGGGACGTCGTGACGATGAGGTGCTACATCGCGTCAAGATCACGAAGCCTTTCTATCTCGGTACGGCGGAAATCACACAAAGACAATACGAAATCGTCATGGGTGTGAACCCCAGCGAGTTCTCACATAGTGGTCGTCGAGCAAACGATGCGAAGGGGATGGACACAACCTGCCTTCCTGTCGAAGGGGTCTCATGGCCGGCGGCAATGGAGTTTTGCAGCAAACTGTGCAGTCTGCCGCATGAGAAAGACCATGGCCGTTTCTATCGACTGCCAACGGAGTCGGAGTGGGAATATGCCTGCCGAGCGGGGAGCCAAGCTGCATACTGTTTCGGCGATGAACGTAGACAACTAGGTGGCTTTGCATGGTGCGCTAATAACAGCGGCGACGCGCCGCTCGCCACGACCGACGATTTCGGAACACTGCCGTTCCAAGAGTACTGGAGGAAGATTGTCGGAAACGGAGGACGGCCACATGCTGTTGCCACCAGATCGCCGAACGCATGGGGGCTATTTGATATGCACGGCAACGTCTGGGAACATTGCGACGATTCCTATGTCTTATTCGATCCGTCCCAGCAGTACGTTGACCCAATAGGACGGTCCAACAGTAATGAACATGTGAGTCGGGGCGGTAGCTGGTTCTTTCCAGACAATCAGTGTCGGTCGGCCTTCCGACGTATCCAGAAATCTGAAGAAACGTTCGATGACTGTGGCTTTCGGGTCGCCTGTACGATCGGGAATTGACCACGGAATCGATGCGTTCTCAGTCTCATGTTGGAATCAGAATGGCGCAGATTGGCCGCAAGAACTGGCATCGCACCCCCTGAAAAGGTAGATTAGTGTCCGTCACGGCACGCACTACGACCCCAGCGGAGGAGACGGTTTTCGACCGTAAGATACGATGTCCTTCGACCCGTATTACGAGTGGCTCGGCATTCCACCCGACGAGCAACCCGCCGACTACTATCGCCTGCTTGGCGTACGCCGATTTGAAACGAATCTCGATGTGATCAACAATGGGGCTGAGCGCCAACTGCTTCTGCTCAAGTCGCTGCAGAATGGTCCCCACGGCCCTCTCACGCAACCGATGATGAATGAGGTATGCAAGGCGCGTATATACCTGCTCCATAGAAAAAAGAAGGCTCAATACGACCTTGAATTGAAGCAGCAAATCAGCGAGCAGGCATTTGTAAGTGATCCCTTAACGGAACCCTTTTTACCACCATTGGAAGACCTCCCGCCGTTGACATCCGCAGAATTGCCTCCACCTCGCATGGGAGTTGCACCGGCTCTACCACCGGTGAGTGGGAGACGGGTGCCCGGCCGGGCCAGTCATGGCATCGACCGCAAGGCAATCCCCCTACCGATCGTGGGCGTCGTGGCTGGGGTAGTGGTTTCGCTATTGTTGTGGCTGATCATTAGCAGCATCTGGCAGCCGGCCTCCGACAGTTCAGACCAACGTATCTCGTCGAGTACCTCGGAAGAACAACCCGGCAATGTTCACTCGGGTACACCAGGATCTGTCTCTAGTGCGCCTGCCAGCCCACCGCCAAAGCCGCCCGTCCTAGTGTCTGAACATGACGAGCTCGCACCGCGTCAGAGCGACGCCCATGCGGACGCGAATCCAAACACAGACGATTCCGTGGAGCAACGCGTACGTGATGAACCAGCGTACGGGCCGTCGGCGAGCGCGATAGCCGGCGACCAAGTATCGCAACCTCCTACTCCCCCCGCTTCCCCCGAGCAACCACCAACTCAAAGTTACACATACAGATTGCGTCAGAAAACGAAGGCGAACCGGTCCGCGGCTTCGTCCGGCGTGTTCGCCAGTCTGCCGACCGATGTTGACGTGGCGGCCGCACTCTCGTCTGCACATTCGACAAACATCTTACTCGGCGAATTGCCTTCTGGCGCGGCGTCAAACTGGCGAATTGCTTGGGAGGATTTCGCCGATCCTGAGCGTGGGTCGCATTTCGCCCTAGGGGACGTGCAAGAAGTCAATGGATGTTCCCAGTGGCCACTGATCCGCATGCGGCAAACCAACACCAGCTCTTTGCCAGACGATATGCTGAGCCAACAGACGCCCATTGGCCGCGTGGGGATTGGCCCGAGTGGACTTGAGTTGACGATCACCTCATCAGTTGATCCGGACCTTATTGAACATCTCTCCTGCTGCGTTTTGGTCATCGAGAAGGATTCTGAGCGACACTGCATTCAATTTCGACGCCGACAGGTCGGTCCACCCATCGCGCTCGATTTCCAACGTGCCAAGGACGAGCTTCTGCTGGATGCAATTCCGACGGACAGCCTACTGACATCAGGTCTAGTCACGCTCGAGGTTTTAGGGTTGGAGCTGGACGAGAAACGCGCCTCCAAATCGTCGCTCGTTCGTATAGGACATGATGAATGGTCGGTGAATCTGGCCTCTGACCTCACATCGTTGGCCCTCCGCGCAGGAAGAAAAGAGGTGATTGTGAATTTAGCCCCTAACCTCATATCGTTGGACTTCGCGCAGGATTAGAAGAAGAGCTGACGGTGAAACTAGTCCCTGACCTCGAATGCGAAATGGGCGTGCGACTTTGTGCCGATGCGAAGCGGCTTAGCGTTGTCGTGCGGCCGAGATACACATTAAACGATCGACGACAAGGGCTGGTGGGGCGGGAAATTGAAAAGGATGTGGCCCGGGCAAGATCCCAGTTTGACGAAAGCACTCGTGACCTGGCGAACGCCAAGGCTCAGCTCGAGGCGGTACAAAAAGAACTTAATCGACTCAGCCAGACCACGCCAGGTTCCCGCGAAGAGTATGCGTTACTCCAAGTTCGCATGGGAAACCTTCGGCAGATGGGGTCGAAGTCGGAAGCGACGGTGCGTCGCATTGCGCCGCTGCTGCCAAAAATCTCCAGTAACATTGAACGGCTGGAGCTGATTCTGACTCTGGTAGGCGAGATGTCTAACGGGCTTCGATTGCATTTTCGAGTGGTTGTCCGAGGCAAGCTCGGTGAGCTCGTGCTGGTTGAAACTGCGTCCCACGACCAACCCCCGTTGCAGTGATTCGCAACAACACTGAGCTGGCCAAGATTGGAACAAGGGGAGAAGTCCATTTTGGGTGGCAAGCTGGGACCGGTGGTGCGCTCGTCCGGCGTCGCCGGTATCGTTCCGTGCCACTGCGTTTACCCGGTTTTGCGTGGCGGTGTCTCCGTTCTGTGCGTACACCTCGCACACCCAAACGACGCGCGGCGGCTCGGTCTAAATGAACTCTCTTGCGTCTTTGACCTTCTTGCGGGGCCGCGGCCTGTGTGCGTCGGAAGAGGACCCGCGCCGGGGCCTCTTGTTCGTTTTCGCCTGGGCTTAGTGGCACAGGTGGGCAGAGGAGACCCGCTGTTCTCCGTTGCGGCTTCTCAGGCTATCCGTTGGCTTGCGTGACGCGTCTGTCGTGTCTGCGCTCGGGACAGAGAAGGACGAACCGAGGGCTCCGCGGTGTGTCTTGTTGGCAGCGGAGCACGGTGTGTGCGGGCTTGCTGGGTGGGCATGCGCTCGGGCATACAGTGGGTCGGCGAGTGCTGCCCGGTAGAATTGTGGCAAAGACGCAAGTCGGGTATACTTCTCGTCTTAGGCCGAATGGCGGAATTGGCAGACGCACGGGACTTAAAATCCCGTGTCCCGTTAGGGACGTGCGGGTTCGACCCCCGCTTCGGCCACTGTTGCAGCAGCTCGCATCGCCGCCATTGCTCGGGCGACTTCACTAAGCAGGCCAACCGTTTACGATGTGCCGCGAAGTGCCAATACGGGCTGACGGCGTCATGTGGCGTTTGGTTCCCAAAATGCCACCGAAACAGGGTCCACTCCTGGCCTTCCTGTTTCAGTGGTGTGAAGTGTGGTGCTCACAAGCGAGTAAGAAAAAACACCGTCTCCCCTGGAATCTACCTTGGAAATGGTGACTACATCCCTCCACGAATCCACATTCACAATCTCGATACGCTTGGCACCATGGTTCCACACGGAGCCGTGGCGTCCGGGGGGAACCACTCTTGTACGATGACGTCAGCGCCGGCATCAGCACTCCGCATGTTGAGTTCACCTGACAGCATCTTCTTGAGATGAGGCCTATGATGATAGCGTCGCCGTGTCCGACATGCTTCAACCGACCGACGAGTTACTCGTATTCCCACTTCAAGATCCACGGGTCATTTGTGTCCCGCTGGAACTGCTGTAATTGCTGCTGCATCTGCTGCAGCAGTTCCGCATGTTGCGGGTCGCCGGCCAGGTTCTTCCCTTCGTGCGGGTCGGCCTGGATATCATACAGCTCAAATTCCGGCCGCTGAATGTAGCTGCCGACTGTCTTGGCCCCGTAGGGCGCGTCGAGCCCCTGTTGGTACTGGGCCTGCCAGGTGGGGGCGGCCCACAGGTCGGAGGCGAAGGGGAACGGCAGCCCATAGGCGATGTTCCAGATCAGTTTGTACCGGCGGCCACGCACGACGCGCATCGGATAATACATTTGAATCTCGTGAAACGTGTGCGAGGCGTAGACCTGGTCCCAGCCCGCCGGGTCTTGCTGGCCCAGCACGCTGAGGAACGAGCGACCGTGAAACTGGCCGCGCGTCGTGCTGTTGGTCGTCTGCGTACCGGACTCTGGCTCCGGAATCTCTGCGACGACTTGCTTCTTGGCCTCGCTCGTGGCGGCATCCAACTCGCCGGCAAAATCGAGAATGGTGGGAGTGAGATCCACCCAGCTGACCATCGCGTTGTTGATGACACCACGCTTAGTATTGTACGGATCGCGCACAACGCAAGGTGAATGCATGCCGCCTTCGTACAAGGTCGTCTTGGCACCCGGCATGGCAATGCCATGATCTGCGATGTAGATAATCAGTGTCTTGTCCCATTGCCCCGTATCCTTCAGGATCTCGACCAGTCGTCCCAGACCTTGGTCGATGCGTGAGATCGACTGGTAGTACTGAGCAATCTCCGCGCGACACGTTGGCGTGTCCGGCAAGAATCCGGGGACGATGACATCTTGGGGATCGTAGACCAACTCGCTGATCCCCGGATATCCTCTGGTGTTGGGAGCCGGGTTGCCGAACCGGTTTGGCTTGTGCGGCAATTCCTCAGCCGTTTCCCCGCTTCGATGCGGATCGGAAGTACAGAAATACAGGAAGAACGGTTGCTCGTCGTTTTGCTTGATGAACTGCTCGCAGTTGTGAGCCATCACAACGGGACTACGCGAGTTGCCGGGTATCGTCTGATCGAACCGGTAGACGGATTCGGGCGCCACGTGGTACTTGCCGCACAGGCCGGTGCGGTAACCTGCCTGGCTCAGATACACCGGCAGGCTGGCAATATTGGTGTAGCTGCTGAACTTGTGGTAAGCGTGTTGATGTCCGTATTGCCCGTTGGCATGGTTGTGCAGCCCCGTGAGAATCACCGAGCGACTGGCCGAACAGCTGGCCGTGGTGCAGAATGCCTGTGTGAAGCAGGTGCCGTCGCTGGCCAGCGCGTCCAGGTTGGGCGTCTTCAGCACCGGGTTGCCGTAACAGCCGGCGTCGGGGCCCTGGTCGTCGGTGACGATCAGTATCACGTTCCGCTGGGCAGCGTGTGAAACATGTGCCCAGAATACGGAAGTCACACACAGGAGGCCAGCCAGCGGGTACTTCATCGCGCGAAACTCCATGGTCGTGGCACATTGAACTTACCGACGCGCAATCTTAGCCTGCAGGCGCCTCGATCGCAATCATTGGCTGATTTCGCGTGCCGCCACCCATCGTTTCCGCTGGGTTCATCCCAGCGGGACGACAACTGAGTGAGCTACCGGCGAAGCGTCCTCAGCATCACGGCATCCAACAAGCCGGCCATTCGCCGAGTCCGAATCCGCCCGCGGTTTGTTTCGTTCGTGGCGAGCCGCGTGCGTGATGGTGTATCGGCGACTCGAGCGACGTGCAGAAATGCGCAAGGCGTCTTGCTCACACGAGCCTAAGGACCCGCTGGGCAAGCCAGCGGGATTCTCGTCGGTGTGGCGTGGAGGCGGCCCTTTCAGTACGCTGACGGTGTGCCTACGCTGGTGTTTTGTTGGTTACTCGGAGTTTTGTCAGGAGAAATTTTGTGGAGATGATCACCATCGATCTTTTCATGGAGAACCGACATGTCAACCATTACTGAAATTGCACCGGACGTGTATCGCATCTCGACCTACGTTCCCGCTTTCAACTTACAGTTCAATCAATTCCTCGTGAAAGACGACGAACCCCTGCTGTATCACACGGGAATGCGATCCATGTTCCCACTGCTGTTCGAGACGGTGGGGAAGATCATCGATCCGTCCAAGATTCGCTGGATCGGCTTCAGCCATTTCGAAGCGGATGAATGCGGTGCGCTGAACGAATGGCTCGTAGCGGCACCGTTGGCCGAGGCTGTGTGTACTCTTGTGGGAGCCATGGTCAACGTGAACGATTTCGCCTCCCGGCCAGCCCGACCATTGACAGACAGCGATGTGCTGAGCACCGGCAAGTATCGCTATCGCATTCATGCCACGCCCCATCTCCCGCATGGGTGGGATGCAGGCATGTTGTTCGAAGAAACCCAGCGCACATTGTTCTGTTCCGACCTCTTTCATCAGAGCGGCGATGTCGAGCCGTCCACAGAATCCGATTTGATCGGGCGGTTTCGTGACACTTTAACGCAATATCAGGCCGGTCCACTCAAGAACTACATGCCCTTCACACCGCATACCGCGCGGCTGCTGGCAGAACTGGCTTCCTTGAAGCCGAAAACGCTCGCCGCCATGCACGGCTCAGCTTTTGTGGGAGACGGCGAGAAGGCTTTGCTCGATCTGGGACCAGTGTTGAAAGAAATCCTGGGGAGCTAGGCCCATCCGGCGGCCAAGGGCGAATCAGACGTGGGCCGCGACGAAGTGCTCAAGTTGCTGCATGCCAAGCTGGAAAATCACCGCGACCTGTCCTATGCCGCAGCGGTGGCGAGGATCGGCCACGACGAAGTTCTTGAAGCAACTGGATCTTCCGGCACAGCCTACCAAATCGAGATCCAGGTCATATGGGACGGAAAACCGCATGGCGATGTCCGTGTGCGGGGGGCCATTGACGACGGTGGATGGCGAGCGTTCCTACCGTTATCCAGCGACCTGGTTATTGCACCCGATTCGGTTTGAACGATTTGCCAAGCTGCTGAGGCAGCACACAACTGCGTCAGCTGTGCCTGAGCCATCATCCGGATGTTGGCTTCCTGTCGCTAAGGAATGCCGTGGTTGCCTGGGCATCAAACCTTGGCAGGCAACGGAGTAACTCAACTGTATTCGACGTAGTGGATGAGCATCTCATCGACGGATGACAATGCCAGCCCCCTGCCTTCTTGCCAACGGCAGGCCCGTGGCCGCAGTGGGGGATTTCGCGCCATGCACCTCCACTTGTCCCGTCGTAAGTTCGAGACAGATCCTTCTGGCAGTGAACGACGAGTCTTGTCCCTGCTTGCCCCGATGTGATGTTAGCTGAGCATCAGCCTTGCGGGACTCAAAGATCAGCAAGTTCTTCCCCGAAACGAATATGAGATGTCCTCGGGCAAGAACTCGAGTGACTGCAACAGAACCTGCGGGTAAACACGTGCGACCGAGTATGGCGGGTGCGGCCAGAGCGGTGCGCCGGGGATCCCAGGTCATGCAGGACGCGACAAGCCTGCCCTGAGGCAACGCCGGCGCTGAACTCGCCGGGTAGGAATAGAAAGACGCCGCGCGAGCGAATCAAACCGACTCGAGCGGCGTCGGGAATAGATGGTGCGAGATATGGCAGCTGAAAGCATTTTGTGGCCCTGCTTCTGGCTCACTGACCAGAAAGCGGATGGGAGTTGATCGGCGGGATCAAGTCATCCCCCAACGCCATGTGCGGCGGCTCCGTCTTGCGCAAATGGCGAGAAAGAAACTCCTCGGTCTCGCGGATCATCTTTCGGCGTAAGGCATCCTGGGCCTTCGCACCACGAGAAGATGAGCGTGACATGGTACAGGCTCCTTTTTCTCTCGGTGTCCGGGCTTTCAGAACACCCACCCCGGGGCCAAGCCCGAATTGCCCCGGGGGAGGATCGACTCATGGACGACATCCGTGTCTGACGACTGGGAAGCGGTTGATGGCTCAGCGACTCCTAGTCGACACGGATTACGAAACGGTTGTAAACACTACCGAGGTTGACCACCTTGATGGTGAAAGAACCGGTCCACGCGGTTGCCAGATGGCTTCACAGTTGTCGGTGTAGTCCGTGTGCGAGGCAATTTCGTTTCCGTGTTCGTCCAGCACATACACGTCCAGATCGGTGTCACCGTCTCCGACGACCCGCACGCGAGCTAACTCGCCGCCATAGAAAGACACTCGATAGACGTTCGCCGTGTAGGCCTCGACCTCATCCACACGCCACGAGGGCCCTCCCACGGGGTCGGCCTCTACAATCTGCGTGGCCATCGACAGGGCCAATAACGCTACGACTCCACAACTTGCTTTTCTCATGACCGTTCTCCTGTGTTGTAAGAACCTCCACACGCATCGGGTGAGCCATATTGGCTCCACGCTCCACGATGCCGGCAGCTAGTCGAACCGCGTGGCTCGTTTCACGTTGCTGCTCTACAAGGTAAATGCAGTTGCCGGTGTGAATAGTGACATGAAAAAAAGCAAGAATTGAACCTGCTTCCCCGCGGGATCCCGCTGTTTGCGGCAGTGCACTGGCTTCGATAGGATGCGTGGACGCCGTTCTTTCGGCGATGGTATGGGGGAGGGGATGCAGACATGACCAACCGTGAATCCTGTGCCGACGCGATGGGCCGACTGGAACTAGGGAGCGAACAGGCCGCGACCGAAATCTACCAGCGTTTTGCCCGCCGCCTCATCGGCTTGGCCAATCGCCGTTTGGACGTGACCTTGCAGCCCAAGGCTGATCCGGAGAGCGTTGTCCAGTCGGTTTTCCGCAGCTTCTTTGTCCGACAAGCCGAGGGGCAATTTGAGTTGGAAAACTGGGACGGTCTGTGGAGTTTGTTAATGCGCATCACGCTGCGCAAGTGTGGTCGGCGTGCCGCGGCGCTTCATGCCGAGTGTCGTGACGTGCGACGCGCAGTAGGTAGACCAGAATGACTTGAGCTGCTCGGGCGATCTCCATGAGGTTACTCACACGACCGCCGATCCCGGCCAGACACGACATTTTCCCCACACCGTCGGCATTCAGTTTGCGGGCAGCATGATCAGCAATCTCGCCCACGTCGGCTGACCCCGAGCAGGGGAAAACAAGCTTCGCGGCGGGAGTGCAGCAGACGGGCTGCGGTTCGGTTGTGTCGGCGGTCTCCGCTGTGTCGGAGTCCGGCAGAGGAATATCGGGCGGATCGTCGTCGGCAACAACCGCCGAGATACTGACCGAGGCGGATACTCCAGCAGCGATGCCTGTCCCGGCAGCCCTTAGAAACCGGCGGCGGTTTACTTTCGAGTTCATCGTGTGCTCCTTAAACGGAGGAAACGAAGTACGTGTCATCAGGCTGAGCTGAAACAGTCGGCCGTTCGGTTTCGACAGGCGGAAGGTGCGCATGGACATTCGATCCATACGCCAGAGGCGATGACCAAGTCCTTTGCTGTCAAGCATTTCGAAAGCCGCAACAGTTTATCAGGCGTCGCATGCGGTGTTCCGTATAACAGGCAGCCTGCTGCCGCGATCTACGTACTATCGGCGGAGCCGCGTCATGGAGCCCTTCACGGCAGCCGAATCCAAATGCGTGGACGTGACCATGCAACCGGTCATGGACGTCGACGGTGCTTGGCTAGGCGGGGAAGTGGGATGCAACCGCTCCGTAATCGGTCCGCGCTGCCGTGAGAACCCGACTCGCACTACCCGGTCCCGGGCCTGTTCCGTCAATTACGGAAGTGTCGGGGCGGCTCCCGCATTGAGTTCACTGCCGGGGGTTTCCCTTTCCGGGTGGCTGTCGCCCAATCCCGCCAGGGCTGATTCGAGAGCGGCCTCAAGATCGGTGGCAATCACGTCGAGTGGCTTATGCATGTAGCGTGAGTTCTCGTCCGTCCACAGCACGGTTCCATCCCCACGCAAAACGTAGATTGTCGGCACCACGTACGCGTCGTCCAGCGCACTGACCATGGGGTTGAGTGCCTGTGAACTGCCTGGGTCCAAGGCACCATAATCAAGCATGGCCTCGACCGTCGCGCCATAGCCGGCTGGCCAGGCAACGTGATAGGTATCGACAAACGAGCACACTTTCTCTTCCGGCAACACGCTGATGCTGACAAACTGCACACCCCGATCCTTGAACTTTTCATAGGTCCGGACCACACCGGGTGCCGCCTCAGCACAAACGGGACACCAACCAGTCCAAATGTCCAACACATACAGCTGCTGGACCGCGCCACCGACTTCTGGGGGACTGGCGTTGAGCCAACCTTGTGATTCAAACAATTTGATTTTGTCGCCGGGCAGTAGCGTATGCCGCAGCCTGAGCGATCGCGGACCGGGAGGAGGCGAGGAGAAAATTCTCTCCGCTTGCTGGCCGGTAAATGCGTCCGCAAACCCCATCCCAATGACAATCCCCAACATGAACCCGATCAGCAACGTAGCAGACCACAATGGGACGTGCATTCGACCGTGCCGGCTGTAACGATGGAGAATCCACGCCACTACCGCACACACAACGGCTAACACCGCAATCACAGCCGCTGTCGTCACTTGGGGTACCTCTTCCATTCCGCTTCAGAGTCAATGTCCGATTCTCAACGATGCCAACTGTTCCACCGTTTTTCGGCCCAACCACTCGTTTCATTCAACACGATTGCACCGGAAAAGTTTCGGGCACAATCGGACACAATCGAGAAAACTGGCGGGTAAGACAGCGAAACTGGGCACAGCCAGGCAGGCAACCCCGATCGATGACTCCTCCGTATCAGGGCTCTGTCCCGAGTGTTTTGTAGTGCGGCCAGATGGCGACCGTCATCCGGATGATTGATATAGGTCGTGCCGGTAGTTGCGAATGTCGTGGATCAGGCCATTTTGCTCAGCAGCCAGGAAGATTTGTGACGAAAACGACTCTGAACGCAGTCACTGCGAAATCTTCACGGGATGGAAGAATTCATGTCGGCTGTGATACCGTCACAACCCGCACAAAGCGACCGGTAATGGAAGACCCACACGCAGAACACGGCCTAAGAAGCGTGCAGGCCGAGTCCCAGGGACTTGGTGGCATCTCACTTGCGCGGCGATCGAGCAACGAGGGTCGAACTGTACAATCTCGAACCCGTCGTGGAACGCCGGAATTCAGCGAGTTGGTCCTTGCTTGTCGGCACCGTCTCGTGCTCTTGGTATTTGCAGGTGCTGTCGTCTCCTCTGCCTTGGTGGCGTTGTCCTGGCGACTAACCGACGCGCCGTACGAGGCCGAGAGCCTGGTGCGCGTGCGACAGCATCAAGAGGTCGTCTTCACGCCACAAACTTCGAGGGCGGATGACGTCGCCTTCGTCCGTGCCCAGGAGCAACTGGTACGCTCGCCACAAGTGCTTGCCGCGGCACTCGACGACGAGCAAGTCAGGGCGCTGTTGGAATAGATCCCGACTCATAACGCCATCGACTGGCTGAGGGACTTGCTGAGCGTCGAGATTCAAGCCGGCGCGGAAGTCATGAGTATTTCCGTGCAGCATCCTTCGGCGCAGGCTTCCCAGGCTCTCTGCAACGCCGTCACTCGCGCGTATTTGGATGAGATTACCAACCGTGCGACGTCGGATCGGCAGCGGCGGTGCGAGGAACTTGAACGAGCGACTCGCAAGGCTGATCACCAACTCGACGAATTGTGGATCGAGTTGAACCGTGTGGCGAGCGAGGTCGGTTCAGACAACTCGCAGTCACTGACTATTCGCGATGAGATTCAACTTCAGGCGTATCGCGAATACGCACAGCAGCTGCGTCGTGGGCAACTGCGAGGCAACGAACTCCAGAGTCAGCTGACGGAAAAGCAGCTGAGGATGGCCGCCGACGATAAGGCGTGTGACGCGGCCATCGACGAAAGGCTGCGGAACCACCCCGATGTCGTGGCCGCCCGAGACCAACTTGCCACGATCGATTCGCGGATTGAGCAGATGCGGGAAGTCGCCGCTCGTGACGATTCACCGAAGCTCAAACAACTGTACGAAGATCGAGAGCCTCTTGTCGCAGCTGTCGAGAAGGTGATGAACGATTTGAGGCCCCAATTGCGGGAGCAGTCACTCGAACAGCATCGAATTGAAATGGAAAGCCGTTTGCGACAGTTGCGCAAGGAAATCGAACTCAATCAGGCAGAACAAGAGTTTCTCCATGGCCGAATGGAAGAGATTGACACGACGATCGTTCAGAACCGACGCCAAGAACGGCATCCAGTTGGAAATGGCGCGCCACGCAGTCGACCGTCAGACCCGACTCGCAGATGCTCTTGTCGCAATCGCTCGAGGAATTCAAGATCGAGAGTCAAATTCAACCTCGCGTGAAGCTGATCGAATGGGCACAGCTGCCGAGGAAAGCGAACCACGCTCGACAACTGAAAGCTGCTGCCAGTGCGGCCGGAGTCGGTTGGTTGATCGCGATCCTCTGTGTCGGCTCGTTAGAATGGCGAGGGTGCCGGGTGGCGCAACAGCGACGATGTGAGATCCCATTTCGCTCGTCCGTTTTTGAGATGCGCGGCGATTCGGTCGGTCTGTTTCGTGGCAGAGCAGATGCTCTGCCAGTGGAGCGCGGGAGGCGGCCGCGAGATTGATGTTGCCCGACAGCAGCAGTAAGACGGTCCCCAGCGTGATGGTCTCCAGCGCCTTGGCCAGCGAACCTCGGCACCTGGTCTCACTCGATCTCGCCCGAGCGTTCACGCGGTTTCCAACGTCGAACCTTGCTGATTGACTGCGATCCCAGCGGAACTTCCCTGAGCCGGCAGTTGGGGGCCGACCCAGTTGCCAGGCCTGCTCCAAATCTCGCCGGATCAACTGGAGCCTCGTCGATACATCGTCTCCTCGGCCGAGGAAGGTCTCGATTTCCTGCCGTTGGGCCAGCGTCAGGCGAACGGCGGCTTGGGTCGATCCTCAGACTCTTGATTTGGTGCTGAATTCCTTGCGGTGCGACTACGACGCGATCGTGATCAACGGACCAGCGATCATGTCGTCTGCCAGAGAGCCTGCTATTGGCTTCGCACGTCGACCAGATGCTGCTGGCGGTATTCGTTGGAACGAGCCGCTGGGATCAACTCGCCGCCAGTGAAGAGTTCGCGGATCAGGCCGGAATCGCCGTTTTTGGCTCGGTCTGTGCACTCCGGACGACGCTCGGCAAGCCTTGAAATTGAGATTCGATCGTCCAGCGCGTGTCACGTCCGGTCAGCCGAGCAGGAAGAAGTCACTGAAGAAACCTGCGAGCAGGTGTTGCTGAGATACAACAAGAGTTAAACCAAAGCACGTCGGGCGATACGGAGCGGCCGACCAAGTCCGTTGCCAACAAGGAAATCACTTCATGAGCAATTCGTGCGAAGCTTCCAGTCCATTCGTGCTGCACTCGGTCGCAACACCGGGTAGTGAAGTCCATCTTCACGCACCCGCGACCCGTCGCGACCAGGAAGGCGGAAGGAAAGCAATCGACCACGCGACGTTACCTGCAAGTGAATGTGCACGTTACTTCGCGGTGAAGTCCGTCGTTGATCGAGTGATCACCGCCCTGCTGATGGTCGTCGCGTTGCCGCTCATGCTGCTGGTCGGTTTGGCGATTGTCCTGATTGACGGTCGCCCGGTATTCTACCGTCAGACACGCGTCGGGAAAAACGGGCGTGTGTTTCGAATATGGAAATTCCGCACGATGTGCCGGAACGCCGAAAGCGCGACGGGAGTCGTGTGGAGCAGTGACATCCGATCCGCGTGTCACCGCACTGGGACGCTGGTTGCGATGCTCGCACCTCGATGAACTGCCTCAGTTCTTCAACGTCTTGGCTGGCGACATGAATCTGATTGGCCCTCGCCCCGAGCGCCCCGAGTTTGTGCGCGAGTTGGTCGTTGAATTGCCCTTCTACGCGGAACGGCTCCGAGTGCCGCCAGGTATTACGGGCTTGGCACAATTGCGTTTGGGTTACGACCAGTCGCTTGCGGACGTGAAGCGAAAGGCGTTGCTCGATTCGGAGTACATAAGAACCGCTGACTTACTCCTGGATGTCGGAATTCTGTTGTTCACGATCCCTTACGTTGCCCAGCAGGTGGCTCGCAAGTGGAAGGCCGACAGCAAGAAGGCCGACCCGAAAAGACGCAATGACGCCAGCAGTCCTGGCACAGTCGGTTCTCCGCCAGCGGTATCTCCACCGCGTTCGCCGACCGAAGCCGGCACTTGCACACGAATTCAAGCCCCACATCCCTTACTTGCTGGACACCTATATGGGCTTTTCCACGAGCAATACGGATGGCGCGTGCGCCCGCCGCGGACGATGGTCTGTAGCTGGCGTGCAAGTGCAATAGCGACTCGCCGTTCGCACCAGCCGGACGGCGGTTTGAGCTGTGGGTGTCAAGAACCGCCGGGCCGACGCGGCACAACCACCGGATCAGTCCCAACTGGTTCAGTCCCAACCGAGGCGATCGAAATCCGGAACGGAGCAGGCCTTCTCGGCCTGCAGAACCAACTGCGCCATCTCGCGGGCCGTGACGTAGAAGAAATCGAAGCCGCGCTTCGCCGAGAAATCGTGCAATGCCTGGTGAAACCGACTCATCGCCGGCCCCAAAAGAACGTCGGTATTGACTTCCTGGGCGCCGTGTGTGTGCAGCTTGATGAACACCCACTTGTCCTGGCCTGTCACCGTCACACTGGCCCTCAGCCAATCGTCGAGACGCTGTGCGGTGGGCGGCTGAGACCCAGCGAGCGTGCCGTTCTCCAAACGAGGCTTCGCCCAGGGACGTCGCTGGGTGATGAGCAACGGCCCCTGAATCATCAGCAATCGACCAGGTGCAGGTCTCACCCCAACGGCCGCCGGAATTCCCGTGTCGTGTGACTTCGGGCGGTGGGGGTCATCCAACGCGTAGTAAATGCTGTTGATCGTGCGAGTCTGCTCTGGACTCGGAGCGGCCGGCATGGTGAAATCCGCATAACATCCTGTTTCACGCAGAACCGTCAGCTCATTGTTGACGCCACACCAACGACCGTGCGGATGCGAGTTATCCAGGGCCCAGTTGCCGTGGATGAATCCATATCGAATCTGACCGGCGGAATCGGTGCTGAGCAAGCCGTGGCGGTTCCGTAGTAGCTCCACCGCCGTGAGCAGAAACTCCCTCAAACGCTCTGCACTGTCGTCATCATGATGCAGGTGGACTTCAATATCTCCATATCCGGACCGCACAATCCGCGTGAGGTGTTCCAGCAATTCAGGTCGATAGCATTCCATCGGAAAGAAAAACGTGTGCTGCGGAGGGCGGCCGCGCGAGTCACGGAACGACTCTACCGACGGACCATAATCGCTCACCCAGCGAGAAACGCGTTCCCGCTGCCTGGCAAGTGACGCCGATTGCGTGTTCGGCTCAAAGTGATCGGCCACACAGATGAACACATGTGTCGGACTGGGAACTCTTCGCCAACCGGTCATGATGGCACGTGCACATGTACTCAATCCCATTCCCTTCAGTCGCAACATGTGTCTTCAACCCGTGTAGTTGCTACTGGTCCACCGCCGGGCTGGCCTCGGCGGGGACATGACTGGCAGGCTACCAGAACCTTCCTCTGAACCGCTTGACCGGTACGCTCCCTTCGGCAGCGTGCCGGTCTCTTAGGATCGCGGAGCGACAACTGATCTGCTACCGCATTACCGCATTACCTCGGCTTCCCAACTAACCTTCCCACTCGCGAAGCGCAAGTAGCTGGCAAGTCTTGTTCACCCCTGGGACAAGCCCAGGGGAGTCGACACGGCTCTCTGCTGTCCGCCAAAGAGTTACTAGCTCCAATTCCCCACTCCGAATGGCGCATTTCGCACTCCAAATCGTTCCGGTCGTCCAAGTCGACTCAACCAGACTCGTCGATGCCAACGTGCTCACAGGTCCCTGAGAAGTGGCGAAGCGATTTCGAGTGCGGGCCGGGGCGTGGGATTCCAGACGACATTGTGAGGATCGACAACCCACTGACAGAACCCGGCGAGGAGTGCCAGATTCATCACCAGGAAGGAGGAAGCAACGCGTGCCAGGCGTGTCACGTGCAAGTGTTTCGGGGCAACCAACCCAAATAGCGCGAGCAGATAGGCCGCAGCCTGCATGTACAGGAACCAGCAATAATGCCCGGAAGATGCCAACAATAGGTTCGTGATGATGAGGGCAACCAGCAGGAAGGGACATATCCACCGCAGTAGCTTGTGAGCACCAAAAGCAAGAGCCTGCTTGGCGTGCTTCCACTGCAGTAACTCACGCAATCCCGACAAGCACTGAAAAGCGCCGGCTCCGATGCGGGAACGACGCCGAAATTCGCCAATCAATCCCCCGGTACTCAGGGCATATGCCTTCGCTGTCTCGTCGAAAACACATGCGCATCCGTGTCGCAAGTGGGCCAGCATGGGCAGCACAAGATCATCATTGATCACGGGACTTGGAGGTTCCACGAACAGCCGTCGACGAATGGCATAGATGGCCCCACTGGCACCCAGCATGATTCCCAGATGAGCCTCCGAACGCCGTACCATCATCTCACTGCGCCAGTAGAGTGATTCCGATGGAGATCCATGTTCATTGACGATCGCCACCTTGCCGGTCGCCAAACCGACTGCCGGATCGACGAAATGTCGGGTGAGTTGCCGAAGCGAGTCCCGATCGAAACGACTTGAAGCATCGGTGAACACGATCACTTCACTGCGCAGCTGACGGACTGCGTCCACAAGCGTCATCGCCTTACCCCGTCGTTGTCTGAACGGGATCGCTTGGATGTGAGGAGCGTCGAATCGTTTGACTTCTTGAACTGTGGCGTCTGTGCTCCCGTCCGACGCGACCGCGATCCTGAGCCGATCCCGCGGGTAGTCGCAGGCGAGTATGTTGTTGATTCTGTCGCCAATATGCCGTTCGGCGTTGTGTGCCGCAATCAATACGGTCACGTCCGGTAAATCCTCCGCGGCAGGCTCCACCTGCGTTTTTCGCGTTGCTGGTCGGCAGCGAGACGCGACAAATACAAGGATGGGGTAGCCGATGTAGCTGAAGCACAGACCGGCAAGCGAAGTCCAGAACAAGGTCACCGTCAGCGTATACATCGTATGCCTCCGATCGATTGAGCCGCCTATACGTGTCAGGCAGGTTGAAGTGGATGCAGATGCCTGGCGCGGATGGTGCTGCTCAACGCCTGTCGATAGCTGCCCACTTCATCTGGATCGGCCGACCGAGAGGGGTCCGATAATGAGATTTGCAGAGCCTGCGGTGATTTGCCGGGACGAGGTGGGATTCTGACGGTACTGGCAGGGAAAGATGGTGAAGCCGTGTACGGCCTCATCCCGGGCGAGACAGTCCTCGTCTTCCACCCTAGGACTGAGGGTGGCTGCGGAAATCACGCAGCCGAACGATCGGTACGGTTCGGCGGCCTCTGAATTCTCGTAACACTTTAGCCGTGTGCAGTGCACGGTGCCTTTAGTTTTCACCAGGTAAGGCGTGCCAGGGGGTAAACAGACCGGAATAGCGAATGGTGAATGGTGAATGGTGAATAATTAACGAGGGGAAGGTGGATGAGAAAGCCAATCATCGGGGCGTTCCACTGCGGTGCCAGAACAGAAAAAGGGCGAATCACGAACCGTCAATTATTCACCATTCACCATTCACCATTAATTATTGACTTGGGAGCCATGCATCGTGCATCCGGTACCGTCAGCTCAGCAATCTTCCGCGGTTTCTTTGCTGTCCTTACCGCCAACGGCTGAACAATTTCGAATCCTCATGGTTTTCTTGCCACACCCTTGAGACTACACGCGAAACCGGTAATATCCCACAAGAGACTTGCTGGAACGAAGCCCTTGGCCATCAACACCGCCGACAGGTAAAGGGGGAGCAGGAGTACGCGTCGCCACAGTTTGCTCGTCACAGGCCCTCGCGTCACCAAGCCCTTCTCTCGCAATATGCCGGCGACCTGCTCCAGGTCCACCATGGACTGGTGCGTCTCGTCGTCACAGAAATTGAGGCATCCTCTCACGCAGAGCCACCCATCGACTGCCCGCGGCAGTCTCAGGCTCCTGCGCGACGGAACCTCGATAAACAGTACACCCCCCGGTGCCAATTTTGACGCCATCGGCCCGACCAGATCATAGGGCTGGGAGAGATGCTCCAGCACGTGGCTGCAGATCACGGCGTCATAGAACCCGGCGGGAACTTGGTCCAGGCATCCCGGGGTTTCGAGATCAAGATCAAAGAACCGGTCTATCTGCCGATCATCCTCGTCGTCCCGATTCCAACGTCGGTTGTCAACGCCATGATAGAGGCAATTTGGGAAATAGCGTCTGGTGATCTTGGGGCTGTGATTCCCGCATCCTATGTCCAACACACGTGGGTGCGATGCCTCCAGGAAGGGCCGGATCGCGGCCAGGCGATGAGGGTACATGAACCAATCGTACATTACCTGACATGGCCATTTCATCGCCGTGCCGCCGCCAGACGCTCGCGCAGTTTCATCTCGTCAACGACCGTCGCTGGGAAACACCGAGGTGGCGATGTGCCGCATTCCAGCACATACGTTTCCCTGCTTCCGTGAATGCTCTCCAGCTTGAAAGCCATCTCCTCGAAGACCTTTGCGGCCGCCGCATTACGCGGCGTGCGATGGTAATTACAGATCACCCGTTCAAAGCCGTTGCGGGCCGCTTCATCAACAAGACAGGAGAGGAATGCGTGTTCGATTTGCTTACCTTGGATGCGGCAGGAAAGCATCAGGTCTTTCATCTCAATCGATCGATCTTCGATCTTCAAGACTGAAAACCCGATAATGCCGTAGCTGCCAAACCGGTCCACGCTTCGCATGACCACGGAAATCACGTCCTGGTCCTCGAGAATTCGGCACAGGTCCTGACGCGTGTAGCGGTTGCCAGAGAAATTGAGTTGGTTGGTGCGCTGCACCAGTTCCTGCACACGCTCCATACTCTTCCCTCCCGGAGTTTCAAGAATAACCCGGATGCGGCAGGAAACGAGGAATTCGCCATAGTCGCGAGTTGAGTGCTCAAATTCGGCATTTCGGTCTTGCTCTTCCAGATACAGCTTTCGCCGACCCTGCGATTCCTCCGTGACAGGCACATTAAATTCGACCCGCTGCGCAATCCGGGGAAATAGCGCGGCATCATACACGCGGACCGAGGGGAGGGTTTCGCCGACCTCTGCCCTCTCAAACTCCGAATCGTCAATAAAGGCCACCGTGTCCATTCCTATGTTCAGTTTCCGGACAGCCGACTCAATACTGGCGCTCTTCGCCTGCCACCCTATCTGCGGGTGCAGGAACAGGTCCCAGATGCCCTGTCGCTCCAGGATCGGCCTGACATCTGCGGGATTGTTCTTGCTCGCAATGCTCAGCAGGATGCCCCGACGATCCAGTTCCAACAGGACATCCCTGATTCCGGGTTTCAACTCGTAGGTCGCCTCCGGGTCCTCCAGCACAATCCCATCCCAAAGCGTATTGTCCAGATCAACGACCAGCGCCTTGATCTTCTTCGCTCCCGCGACGTCGGGGATCGGAACCGTTTGCCGGTCTTGTCCTCCCTTTGCCCGATCTGCTTCAACGGCCGGAATCTCCGACAACGACACAAAGCCGGCATATGCAATCTGCAGGAGGGTCGGTTTCTCGATAAGTGGGACAATCGCGACCCGGAACAAAGTCCGCATATTGATCGCCTCTGCCACCGCACTCGTCGGGATGGAAATGACCCGCCATCCATGCGGGACCATTTCCGTCTGCCGCCACACGCGTCCGTTTTGTGAATCCCCGAAACCCGATACGGCAACTTCGATCGCCACAGGTTCCTGGCTCGGATTGCCGACCACGCACATGATCGCGTTGGCCGGTGTGCCCCATCGTCTCGCGGCCAGGCGGTTCATCAGCCGCGGAAGGCGGTTACTCGCACCGCGGATCTTGTCGCTGACGTGCCAGTGAATCCGGGGCGGGAGAAACCGGCAGGCGGCTTGGACCAGGCCGCCCAGGCGACCCAACAGCGGCAACGCGAGACATACGGCGTAGTACCAGTGCCGGCTGATGCAGAGCGTATTACCGACGCACAGCAAGCGGCCCCAGTTCTTGAAGAGAACCTCCATGGAATACGGAAAAGGCCCGAACCCCGGCCTCCTGAAGACGATCCCGTCCACGAATCTACGGCAGAGTCCCGCCGGCCCGCGTTGGAACAAGTCGCAACTCTCGTGGCAGTCGGGTGCAGCGCATTCCGTGCAATGCTCGCCGGGAAACTGCAGCGACAGATGCGTCAACTGCGCTATGCCGGATAGCGTGGCAGCCTCGACTGGCTTCAACAGCACAAGGCCGTTCTGGCGGCAAAATGCCTCATGAATGGGCGATGGGCCCATGCGACTCACCTCGAGCATATCTCCAATCCCCTGTGAGGTTTCCCCGCAGGCCAATGAGACGAAGTCTGGCAAGAAGTTCAGGCAGGATTACAGGACAATGCCCATTTCACTCGGTGTGGCAAGAATCCGAATTTGCGTTTGAACCTCCGCATGGTCATGCCCGCGCCGAAATGGGAACCGTAACCGTAGTACTTCACTTTCGGATAGTTTTTCAAGATATATTCCGCCATCCCCACGATGAGCATCGGCACCACGCCATCAGGCTGCCTGTCGGCATGTCCCAAGATATGCTCGATCATGCAAATCTCACCACAGACCATGCATCCGGCATAGCTCCACAGTTGACCCTCGCGCAAAACCCCGAAATAAGGATAATCGTGGATATTCGTTTGGGAGGGCGGATTCGCGCACGGCGTCGGCACGCCGTTGAGATACTCTGGCGGCACGTCTCCCTGCCGCACGGCGACTGAGCCACGGATCGCCTGGATGTCGTCCAGACAGGCATTGTAGTCGATCCTGGCGAATTGGTACCCGCTGCGGTGCGCTTTCTTGAAGTTGCGGCGGGCCGAGGCATCAATCCGCCTGAAGTACTGCTCGAAAGTTGACGGCAGGACCATCAGCGCAATACCCCACTCGGCAGCCTTGACCAAGGGTAGTTTGCGATGCCGTCGCTGCGTAGCGCCATAGTACTCCCGTACCAGTTGTCCGAAAAAAGGATCGTTCCCATCGGTTGCCCGATGCATCAGATCAATGGAGATCGTCGGCATCCGCCAGATAGCCGCCGCATCGCCGAGTATCCGCTGAAGATTCATTGACTGGCGCTCCTGGAGATCGCGCGGGATTTCACATGCCGTAACGTAGAGTCCCAGGTACGTCGCTCACTGCCTGCCGGCGGGGTCGGAACCGATACTCTCAGCGCATTGTCTCTCGGTTTGCTCGCCACCGATCATGTTCCTCCACGCAACCCTGACAAAGTGACGTATCAGCTTGATCCGGCCCCAGGGGAGATGCCGGTATAACCCGAACGATCCCGGCCAAACCAGCAATGACCTGAGAAACAGACTGAGCGCTCTCACAATGGCACCGCGCTGCGCCGCCATCCACGAACAGCTCAACAATTGGTATGCCTGGGCCTTTCTCTTCCCCTGGCGACCGGACAGCACTCCGCCGGCCCCGTACGCCTTCTCGAGGACCCCGAGCACTTGGGGGAGGAAACTCCTGTCGTCCATGCTCAGCCCACTTGCGCTGCCCCGGTATCTCGCCAACGGCACATCCAAGCTCACGATCGCGTGTTTGGCCGCCAACCTCAGCCACAGGTCATAATCCTCCGGACCTCGGAACCGTTCGTCAAAACCGCCAGCCCCGTCCACCGCGTCCTTCTTGATGAGCACCGTCGAGGTGGCAATCGGGTTGTACACGGACAGCATCTCCAGCGGAATTCGCCGCGCTGCGGGCTGTGTAGCCGGCCGCCCCGTGGGATCACTGCCACCAGGAGCCTGGCATTCCGCCCCCTGCCCAAAAGGAACCAGGCCGCCGCAAAACGCCACGGCGTCCGGGCAACGGTGCGTCATGTCGACCTGGCAGCCCAATCGCCAGGGCAGCCATGCATCGTCGGCATCGAGAAACGCGATCCATTCCCCTCTCGCCTCGGCAACTCCCCTGTTGCGGGCCGCCGCAGGACCGGAGTTGCAGTCCAGCCGGACCACCTGAACCCTGGACCCCTGTCTGCCGCACTCGCGCCCTGGGGAGAAGGAGGAGTTCCTTGCCGCCCATCTCCCCGCGACGTCGGCCGTGCCGTCCGTCGACGCATCGTCAACGACGATGATCTCGAGAGCTCGGAATCCCTGCGTCGCCACAGAATCCAAAGCATCGCCAATGGTGTCGGCGGCATTGAAGGCTGGAATGACAACACTCACCGTCGGTGCGGACGTAGAGCGGTCCCTGGCTGTCACGGCGCCCTTCGTGTTCCAATCAATAGTATCCATCAGGCTTCAGGCTATGAGAAAAAACAGTTGTCGGACAGTCACAATCTACCGATCCGCCTTGACGCAACACTCCAGCAGGTGCGCTAGTTCGCCCGTCAGGTTCGGCCGGGAAAATCGATCCAGGAGGGTTGGTGAAGCCGCCAATCGAGAGTGCACTCTGTGAGGCATCTTCGATATGGACACGGTATCGAGTTGAGTCGTCAGCCAGCGAGCGAGTCGCTCAGTTTCCGCCGGTCGAAAGGCTGCAGTCTGGCTCTGGTCGCGCAGCAACTGCCTGGTCTCTCCCTCAGGACCAATGGCCAGGATGGGTCTTCCGAGTGCCAGGTATTCGAACAATTTGGCCGGTACGACTCTTTCCGCTCCTGGTTGCTCGTCCAGCAACAGGAGCAACATGTCCGCGCTGGCGGCAAGCTTCAGAGACTGTTTGTGTGGCAGGTAATCGTGACGCACCACGGACACGGGGGTGTCACGGAGTCGGTCAAGGATCGCATCCTGCTGCGGAGTTCTCCGTCCAGCAACTACGAGTTCGAGGTCCGATGCGCGCCCAGGTGCGAGCCGTGCAAGAGACTGCAGTGCCCGTACGAGTGGGGCAATATTCGTCAGGTTCCAGAGTGTGCCGGTGTAGACGATTCTCAGCTTGGCATCTGCCACCGGCTCGTATCGCAGAGCACTCAAGTCGTCCGGGTCGAACCCGTTGTAGATACAGGCGACGGTCGCTGCACTCTTCGCTTCACGACAGTAACCGGCCAACTCAACGGCGCTTGCACGTGTCGTTGCGATCACTCCATCCGCGGCGCGGAGGACTTTTCGCATCATGGCCTGCTGCCATCGATAGGCGAAACCACTGAGTTGATAGTTTTCCAGGTGCTGGGCAACAAGCATCCACTCGTCGCGAAAATCGAGGATCAGCGGAATGCCAAATTGCTTCTTCAACTTGCAGCCAAGCAGGAAGGAAGAAAATGGCGGGCCCGTAACGAGGATGGCATCGTGAGTCTGTGCTTGAAGTGTTCGTGCAGCCGCGCGAAAGGCGAACGGATTCCACAGGATTTGCGGATCGGGCTGCAAAACGTGCATGCTCAGTCTTCGCAGCAGGCTGCCAGCCGTCACTCGGCCACCGGAACCGGCTTTGGCCAACCGCTTCTTCACTCCGTATCCAGGTTCCCACGTTTTGGCGCGGACGATCTGCAGACGTGGGTCCAGGTCGCCTGTGAGGTCGTGATCCTGGAGGGGGACGGAGGGATTGTCGACGGTCACGATCGTGGGTCGCCATCCGTACTGTGGCAAGTATTTTGCAAACTTGGCAGCACGCTGCACGCCCCCCCCACCGGTCGGCGGAAATGCGTAGCTGACAAACAGCACGCGTCGGTCGGCGTGCCGGTCCCCGCGAATCAATCGCTTGCGGGGAGTCCTCCGACGTGGCGTGACCACGACAAAACTTGCGGGCAGTGTTGCGGGCAGTGGGTCGCTGGACAACGTTTCGTTGGTATGCATCAGTGAGCCGGCTCCTGGAAGGATGGCTGGAAGGCCGTGGCGCGTGGTGTTGCAGTGATGGCAAGTGTAGATCCTGGTGCGGCGGCCGAGACGTGAGCGGCGGCGCGCGCAAGGATGAGTTCGAACTGATTTGCCATACCCGCAGGGTCGGTTGGGACAAACTGCCTGCGGGCGACTGGCACGGCACGTATGCTCTGGATGACCGTTTCGGCGAAGATGTCCACATTGCCAGCTGGCACGAGGCGATCAATTCCTGGCGAAGCGATCTCAGCGATACCGCCGACATCGGTGGCCACAAATGGGGTCCCGCAGGCGATCGATTCCAACAAGACGTTGGGGATCCCCTCGCTGTGGCTGGTCAGTACGGTGAGATCCGCCGCGTTGAATCGCAGTGCCAGTTCGCTCTGCGTCAGATTACCGGTAAACGAGACCGCGTCTTGCAGGCCGAGTTGTTCTCGGAGTTTGTGAAGTTGCCTGCGTAAGGGTCCATCGCCGGCCATGATCACTCGTAGAGAATCGCCCCACTGACGTTTCCAGCGCACCGCCGCGTGAAGCAGCATGGCAGGATTCTTGACTTCCTCGAATCTGCCCGCCCATACAATCACGACGCAGCTGCTCGATACGCCGCAGGCCGCTCGCGAGTCCGCTTGTTCCGCCTTGTCGAAGCACTCGCGGCTTACACCACGATAGACGACATCCACCTTGTCTGGCCGCACGCCCAGACGCTTTGCTTGGGCAGCCAGTTCATGGCTGAAGACAATCAATCGGTCGGCGTTCTCGAGCACTTGCGCGATGGCCATCCGCCGACGGGGCTCACGTGGCAGCAATCTCAGATCCGTGCCCCCCGACATCACAATGGACGGCACGTTATAACGCTTGGCAGCGCGCACTGCGGCAGCGCCGTCTGGATGCAGCCAATACCCCATCACGACGTCCGGCGAGAAGTCCTGTTCCAGCGCCTTCAGGGATGCATAGATGGACCGCCAATAAAATTGGTGGTAGTGCTCTCGAAGGATTTTCGGCGGGTAGAGATAGATAGGGTGTGTTGTTTGCGGGGAGTCTGGGAGACCGCCCGCTGGGCGTATCGTTTGTGTCCAGGGAATCGGAGAGATGACGTGGATTTCATGCCGCCCGCGGAGTGCCTCGACAAGCGCGTGGTTGAATGCTCCCTGTCGGGGACGTGCCGGCGTGGGATAGGTCGTGGTAATTAACAGGATCTTCATGCCTTTCGTCCTCTGAATAACGCTCCGCGCTCATGGGAACAGTTGGGAATTCAGGAGGGGTGCCACTTTCCTGCCAGTGCTGCGGCGCATCCCCGGCCGCGCCATCGTTCTGGTCAGGAAGAATTGTTTCCAGGATCACGAACAGCCATTTGGCACGCACCACGCCTGCGTGGAGGCCAGCTCGGGCGTCCCACGACAACTCGCAGCTTGCCCCTGGCGGTAAGCGGAATCTCATTCACTTCGTTAATCATCAAGCGTGTTGAATCGCCGACCGCCTTCTGAATCTCTCTCCGGAGAGAGTCCCGTGCGTCGTGTTCCCAGCGACGGTCGACAACCAGTCTCAATTCAACGAGATCACGTTCGAGCTGGACCACCTGGAACTGACGTATCGCGGGATAGTCCTTCAGCAGGTGTGGGAAGAACTCTCCGGCCAAACGGTGGCCATCAGCCGTGACGAGGATATCGAGTTGCCGTCCAACCACCTTTCTCAGTAACGGCAGACCACGACGACAGGCGCATGGTCGAAATCCCGCGATGGCGCGATCGCCTACCGCATAACGCACGAAAGGCATGGCGACATTGAACAAGTCGGTGATGACGATATTTCCTTCTTCGCCGGCCGGCACGGGATGGCCGTCCTCATCTACTATCTCGACAAGCAGATTCTCCATCGTGAGATGCAGCCCCGCGTGCCGTTCACACTCCGCTCCGATCAAAGTGAACTCACGACAACCGTAGGTCTCGAAAACCGGCGCTCCAAATACACGCTCGATCAATTCTCGCTGGAAGTCGTGCAGCCGTTCCGCGCCGACCACGATCGTCCGCGGCAGATAGGCGCCAGGCCACGTTCTTCGATGGTGCGAGCGAATTGGTAAAGGGGATTCGTGTAGGCAACCAACACGTCGGGTTGGAAACGATGAAGGCGTGCCAGGAAATGCCCTATCGAGTCGTCGCTCAAATCAAAGCAGTTCAGCACATCTCGGCGATAGAGATAACGTGCATACAGGTGCTCTTTCCAACGGCGCAGGCGCGATGGACTCCCGAGCGTGACACCCCAGAGGTGCGATTGACGCGTGCCGGGGGCTGCTCCCGCCCAAGCGTACCCGCGATAAGCCGCACTCGTCCGTCGGTCATTGGCTTCCCGATCGATGACAAAGCGCAACGGCGCACCACTCGACCCGCCAGTAGATTTGGCCACGACTCTCAAGCCTGGTGCCGCCGATCGGATACGATCCACATGATCGTGCATCACATGTCTCTGGGTCAGCGGCCATTGATGGAAGTCTGCCAGGGACTGCAATGCCCGCGGGGTCAATCCGTGCGCGTTCCACAACTCGCGGTAATAAGGCGCGTGGGAAAAACAATATTCGATCAACCTGCGCAGTCGATGCAACTGCACAGCCTCCAGCTCGTCACGACTCCACCACTGGCTTTCCTCGAGTTCCCGCCAATACTGAAAGGTCTTGCGCCGTTTCAGCAGGGATTCAAAGCCCGGAATGATGAGATGTCGATAGGCCTGCGTAATCACGGCGGAGCCTCATGAACGTATTGCCGCTCATATTGTCGGATCATTTCCTGAACAGAAAATTCTTGCTCGACTCGCCGTCTTCCGCACAAGCCCATCTCCATTCCGAGTGCCGGACTCTGATGAAGGCGTACCATGGCGGCGCCGAGCGCTCGAGAATCTCGGGCAGGGACCAGGAACCCCGTCACGTTGTCCCGAACAACTTCGGGGTTTCCACCAACCCGTGTGGCCACCACTGGGAGACCTCGCGCCATCGCCTCGAGCAAGGTCAGAGAGATTCCTTCCGTCAGCGATGGCAGCACGAACATCGACGCATGGGCCAGCAGCGAGGGAACATCGCTGCGCTCGCCAAGAAAACGTACGGTGTCGCCAAGTCTCAGAAATCGCGACAACGATTCCAGCTGAGAACGAGTGGCGCCATCGCCGACGATCTGCAAAGTGAAGGCAGTCTGCCGTGGTCCCAGAACCTGCTGGGCATGCTTCACTGCATACAGCAACGTGGCGACATCCTTCTCAGGACTTAGCCTGGCAACCAGCACGGCAGGGCCCGTTGGATTAGGGCCGGTATAGGAGAATCGCGAAAAATCGATGCCATTGCGAATCACACAGACGCGATCGGCCCGGATGCCGTTGGAAATGGTCAGGTGGAGTGCATCCTCTGACACACAGATCATGCGGTGAGCGAGAGCGGAAAGGACGCGGAAGGCACCGGTCTCGCGTTTCGTTGCCATGAAGCGCTGGCCGTGTTGTGTGTGGAGGATTCTCGGCACACGAGCCAGATACGCTGCCACGGCACCATATAGAAAAGCGGCCGTGTTGTGCGTGTGCACGACATGCGGTCGCAGTTGTCTTAATCGTCGCGCAAGTTTCAAGACAAGCCCCAGCTTGAGTCCCGCCGGTTTGCCAAGTGCATACACGGGCCAGCGCAGGTTCTCGATTTCGGTCGCCAGTGCTCCCCGCTCCTGCAACGACACAAACACCAAGTCGAATCGCTGGCGATCCGCGAACCGAGCGAATTCGACGAGCAGCTTCTCCATACCACCTACGTTCATTCCGAGTGAAACGTGGACGACGCGCCGCCTGTGTGAAAGCTGCGGTGACCTGCGGGGCGCGGGTGCCGTGGGGCGACAAGCGGCGGCGCGGGCCGGTGCGTCGCTGCTCGACTCAAACGCAGTTGTTCGCGCGGCCTGATCGTACATGCGGCAAATATCCCTCAGGGGACGCACAAGGGGAGTATCTTCTCTTTAATCGTCAAGAACAGTGCACTCCCAGAGCGCAAAACATCGATCCGTGCGACAAACGGGAAGCTGATGCATAAAGATGGGCAAGAGACGGCAACTTTAAGGGCTCACGCCGGCGCGATTCCGGGGGCAGACCTTGGGCACGAGCCAATCCGTTGAGGCCAGCCGATCATGGGAAACGCCACCTACGAACTCCCTCTCCCGCCTGCTTCGTCGTGATGGAGCACGAAGTCGTAGTAGTCCCGAATCCGCTCCACGACTCGATCTTGACTGAAGTTTTGCAGGCACTGCTCGCGCGCAGCCGTCCCAACTCGACTCGCCGTTGTCGATCCTGTAACAGAGGTGAAAGCGTTTCGACCCAACCACCTGTGCGGGACAGATCGGCTGCATGTCCGCCGGGGCCAATCACCCACTGCATCACGGGATGTTGATTGATCACACAGGGCAGGCCACTGGCCGATGCTTCGATCAGCGCGATGGATATCATTTCCTTCAAGCTGCCGAGCGTAAACACGTCGGCCGCACGGTACAGTTCCGCCATGCGCTGACGGGGAAACCGCACCAGAAATCGAACCCGCTCACCCAGCAGTTGCTGGGCCTCGGCGATCACTTCATCAGTCTGAGATTCCCAACCGCCCGCCACCACCAGCCAGGCGGGCAAGTCGGAATAGCGGTCGAGCAGTGTGCGAAACTCACGGGCCAGGTAATCGATGCGTTTGTGCCGCCGTTTGATCGCCGCGACCGCCAGCACCACAATCGCGTCGAGCGGGATGTGGAGTTCCTTGCGCAGTTCATGGCAAGTACCGGGTCGAAAACGATCCGTATCGATGAAGTGGGGCAGGACGGTCCACGTCTCTCTGTAGCAGCCGTGGTTGCGTGCCTGCTCGAGGTGCCAGGGAGCCAGGTGCTGCAGATAGATGATCTTGTTTTGAAACTCGAACGTTTCTTCCGTTCCGTGGGCCAGGACGGTCCGCGTCTTGATCCGTCCCCTTTCCGCTGCTCGCTGGACAAGTAGCGCAATGTGAGGATCTTGCACATGGAGCACATCGATCTCTTCGGCCCTGAGCAGTCTGATCAGATTGCGGGCAAACGTGGTCTGCTCGACACCATAACCGCTCCCCAGGCCGATGCGCCAGCCAAGTCGGTGCGGCATCCATCTGAGCAGAGTGCGCGTTTTTCGTGATTCGCGAGTCCAGCAGGGGACGACACGTTCGAAACTGGTCGCTGGTGTGCCGCCACCTTTACAGAGAATGACATCTTCTCCCCTCGCGGCCAGCGCGTTCCCCAAATCGCCAGCCCAGGCCTCTACCCCGCGCGCTACGTGTCCGAGTCCTGATGAGGCGATGCAGATTCTCATAGCACTCCTGCATAGCTGGCGAGTGATTGTTGTGAGCGATGGGAATACGAAGGAAAGGGGCGTGGCGTTACCATTATGCCCATCCCCACGCAAGTCGAAGATGGTAGATCGCTCGTCGCAGACGCGTGGCGAGCGTCATATCCGGCTTGACCAACAACTCGGGAAGCGCGCAGCCAGACGCGAACACTCACACAACTCGCGAATGACCTCCTGCTCGTCAAGTGCCAACACTTCGCGGCACCGTAGTTCATTCTCCCAATAATGAACGGTGATTTCGTGTTGCGGATTGATGGTGTGCCAGAAGCCTGTTTTGGCTACGATGGCATCGCGGACGACATGCAGCAGGTGGGGCTTCAAGCGGAACTCGAGAACATCATCACAGTTGGAAACCAACCATCGGTGATGATGGTAACCAGCCAATCGCGGGTGTTCTATCCCCATCGATTGTTCCACGGCGCGACTGGGCACCTCAACATAACCCGCGTGGGAAATCCGCGAGATTTCCGCACAGACCCAGATGGGGTCCCGCACGTCCTCGAGGACATGGGAGCAGATGGCATAGTCGAATTGTTTGTCGTCGAACGGCCACTGCTGACGACTGCAAAGATCACGCTGAACCCATCTCTCGCGGCTGAATCGGTTCAAGTGCTCGGCCTGCCGGCCCTGCAGCAGTTTGCCCCGTTCGTCGAATGGCAACGCATCGATGATCCAGTCCGCTCGCGGGAAAGCAGCCATACCACCACCGACGTCAATGACCAACGCATCAGCGGGCAAAGACTTTTCAATTTGTCGGGCGTTCTGTTCGTTCACGGACGAAAACCAGCATTCTGAAGGAGTCAACTTGGAAGAGGCGGTTGCCCCCAGGGCATGGTGGCCTGGGTGGCAGATCACGAGGCTAAAAGGCGACGAAATGTTGGCTCTGACCATCGCGCTGATCGTCGGCCACTTTTCTGAGCACAACCAGACGCCCCTCGATCCCCAGCGCACGTGAGGGGACCGCGAAGTCATGACGCAGGACGCGTCGCAGTGACGGCACCTTGCGGGCCACGACCCGCAAAGCTCGGCTCGCCAATCGCGGCCGGATCCGACTCGGCTCGACCACCGCGCCCGTTGGGAAGACTTCGTAAGCGCGGTTCGTGAGCGCAAATCGAATCACGCTGGTAATGGCTGGCCAGTCGGAATCATCAAATGCGATCAGACCACCGACGTCCAGGATACGGTCAATCCCCAGGAAGTCGGACATGACGTAGTCGAACAGATGACTGCCGTCGACAAACGCGAATTGAACGCGGACTCCTTCCTGTTCGAGGTCGGGCAGAGCGCAGTATGAAGGGCGGGCATCGAGCGACATCAGCGCGTCGAGCCCCACTCGCTCCAGCGTCACCAAGCCGGCCTCCTTCCAGTCGGTCAGTTGAAACGGGTCGATCGCCAGATGTCTTCCCGTACCGTTGTCGTGGAGCGCTTGCGCGATGTAGAGCGCCGAGACACCGTTGCCCAGTCCAATCTCCAGCGAGACAACCGGGTGCAGATAGCGTACCAGGCTATAGAGCAATTCGCCCTCCAGTGCCGGAATGTAGACGTTCAACGGGATGGAGTTGCCCCCGCGGCCGACAACTGTTCCGGATCGGAACAACTCATCCATGGAAGAGACACGTGGTGCCTGTCGTTGGAACGATTGATCTCGCGGTCCCCGCCATCGCAACTGGCGTGGTTGTTCGGGCAGAACACTCATGCCGCCACCTCCCGTATGTGAACTGAGCAAGGCACCGCAATCAGGCAATCGCGACCGTACGCATAACCGGCCGGCACGGGGCCGAGTGCGACTGCGGCGAGCGACCGCCAGAGCCCAAGGTAACGCGTGCTCGAGCTGAATCGAAAACCGACATCCAGAGTCATATAGTCGGATATGAACCCGGTGTTCTCAAATTGAAACTCGAATATCCAGCTGTTTGTATGAGCTTCACTGGGACTGCGCACGAGGTGATCGCTCCGCGCAAAGATCATGCGTCCCGAGGAGGAGTGGAAATAGAGATCGACCGCCGGGCGCTGAATCGCCTGCCGCGACCAGACCTCGACCTTCACCGTCAGTGTCGAACCATGCTTCCACACTCGCTGCGTTTCGCTGCCGTCAATCTCCGTCCGGAGCAGGACTCGCGTCGAGTCGTTGCCGGCTTCGGCCTGGGTGTGAAAGAGATCGTCCATATACGATTGGACGACGTGGTCAAGACTGCCGGTGGCGGCCACGTGGCCTTGGGAAAGAAGAATGCCGGATGTACACAACTGGCCAATCGCCGTCATGTTATGACTGACGAACAACACGGTACGCCCGCGCGTGGCGAATTCCTGCATTTTGCCAATGCAACGATGCTGAAACTCCACGTCCCCCACGGCCAAGACTTCATCAATGACGAGGATATCTGGATCCAAGTGAGCAGCGACCGAAAACGCCAACCGCACTTGCATGCCCGAACTGTATCGCTTGATGGGAGTATCGAGAAACTTTCCAATGCCGGAAAACTCGACGATCTCATCGAACTTGCGGTCGATCTCCCGTTTCGTCATGCCGAGAATCGTGCCATTCATGTAGACATTTTCTCGGCCGGTCAGCTCGGGATGAAAACCCGTTCCGACCTCCAACAAACTCGATACGCGACCTCGAATCGTGGCCTCTCCCGAAGTGGGATCGGTGATGCGTGAAAGGACCTTTAACAAAGTGCTTTTGCCCGCCCCGTTGCGACCAATGATGCCGACCACTTCGCCCTGTGCCACTTCAAACGATACGTCTCTCAGCGCCCACACAATATCGTCGGTATCTTGCTGGCCGACGCGAGTCAGACTGCGGAGGTAACGAAAATTATTGACGGGGTATCGCACCAGTGCTTGGATGGCGCCGACCAGCGTATCGGGGGCCGTAGTGCCGACGTTGATGTGATACGCCTTGCAGATCTTGTCGACGATGATTGCGCTGCGGGGTGACATGGTTGTGACTCTCAGTTCTGGCAGCTTTCAGTCTTACGCGACATCGGCAAACGAACGCTGTTTACGGGTGAAATAGAGCGCGCCGGAGATGGCAAGCAAGAACGCGCTGCAGGTACCCAGTCCTAGGAACACCCACGGCATATCTCGCGTACCAAGCAGCGCCGAACGGAACCCCTCGATGACCCCGACCATGGGATTGAGTGCATACCAGAACTGGTATCGTGCGGGGATGAGACTCGCCGGATAGACAACGGGTGTGGTATACATCAGAATCTGCACCACAAAGCTCAGTGCATGTTTCACATCGCGAAACTGAATGGCAAAAGTAGCCAGCCAGAGAGCAAACCCAATCGTTGTCATCACCATCAGCGCCAGCATCCACGGCAAGGCCAGCAGTCCCCAGTTCACATCGCTCCCATACCAGGCCATCAAGCCGAGCATGACGGCGGCGGCGACCACGAAATCGATCAGTCGAGCAGCGACGGCGGAGAGCGGCAGGAGCATCCGCGGAAAATAGACTTTGCTCAGCATCTGCGAGTTGGCAATCAGGCTATTGACTCCGTCCGTAACGCCGTTCGAAAAGTACATCCACGGTACCAGCCCGGCAAAGCTGAACAGCGCATACGGAACGCCGTCGGAGGAAATGCGTGCTAAACGCCCGAAGATAATGGTGAAGATCACCATCGTGAACAGCGGTTGGAGAATCGCCCAGCCCACGCCGATGGCACTTTGTGCATAACGCACTTTGATCTCGCGTCGCACCAAAAAACGAAGTAGATCCCGGTAGGCGTGGAGTTCGCGGAAATCGAGCAGTTGCCAACCGGGGCGGGGGCGAATCCTCGTTATCGCGTACCCATCACCGTCATCGTCAGTCGTGTCCGCCGCGAACGGTTCGGTGGACTTGACGTAGGTATCGCGCGACGCGGGCCGTGCCGTGACGGGCCCCCGCCTCGCATCCCCCACGGGAAACCCGATGGGAGCATCGGAGGGGGCGGGGGTGTTCGACAGGTCTGCTGAGTCCAAGTGTGCTGAATCCAAGTTTCTCAATGCTCTACGTAGAGGTTGGTGACTACCAGCGAACGAAAATGCGAACCGTCAGATAGAATGCCAGCAGCGCAACCGCACTGGCCAGCAAAACGATGGGCAAGAAAGAGTTTTCCGATTTGCCACTTCACCGGATTGGGGGAAGACAGCGATTGAGCCGCTACGGCCAACCCGAGGATTAAGTACGTGGGGGCCACGAATTGACGAGATAGGGTGAGCATTCCTGCCGAATATGCCGCGAGTGCCGCGAAGACAAACGCTCTCAGATGCGCGATTTCACGCAACTCGCGCGGTATACAATCTGGCGGGCCAGGGCTATGGCATTCATCTCGCAGCAACCAGAGCCCCAGCGCGGCAGCCAGGAAACACGATAGAAAGGCGGTGCCGCCGAAGAGGCCAAGTTCCGCGAAACAATGCAGGAAGGAGTTGTGAGCCACCACGCCATTTTCCTCGACCAGCAGGCCTTCTCCCAGGCCAAACAACGGGTACTGCCGAAAGACGGTCAGGCTGTCAGACCAGACTTGAATGCGACTCTGCCCTGTTCCCGTGTCGATGGCAGAAAAGTCCGTCATGCGGTCGGAGAAGAGGATTGGCAGCAAGGGCAGCCATAGCAATGTCAACACACCTGCTTTCCAACCGCGGCGGTACGCCAGGAGAGCGGGAAGGGCACAGGCGAGAGATACCAATGCACCTCGCGAATGAGTCATCGCAAACGTTGCCGACAAAACGATGCCTGGACCCAGCCACAGGTAGCGCGGCCATCCCCTATCCGGCCTGAGGAAGAACGACGCGCAGAAGATCAGTCCCGTGACCAGAATCAGCCCAAAGTCATTGGGGTCCTGAAAGATCCCGGTCCCGCGGATCCGTTCGATCAACCCCCCCTGGCCTTCCCCGCTGCCACCATGGCTTTGGATCGATTCCAAGGCGGCGATCGAGATCAGCCCGGCGCGGTCCAACAGCGCCAGCACGGCAGCGGTCGTGATCGCGATCGTCAACCATCGCACAAAGAGACTCAACCGTTGAGGGGTATTAACGAGCCCGGCAATCAATAGATAGAACGCCAGCAACTTGCTGACTTCATACATCGACATGCGGGCCCCCCAAACGAATCCGTGGGAAAGATGCGAGACACCGACCGACAACAGGAGCACGAGCAGGCAAGTGGTAACCGTTTGCTCGCCAAGCTTCCGCTGAGCCAACTGCCTCGCCACCGCCCGGGCAGAAACGACCAGACAGCAGACAATCAGGAATTGATAGATGGGCCAATTATCGAGCGCCGGAATCAGGTCCGCGGGGCGCAGAAATAACGTAGCGACGACCGTCAGCAGTAATGCGAGGCCCCATCCGTGCCTGTCGTCCAGCGTCGTGCGGACATTGAGTACGGTATCTCTGTCTTGAACTGCAGCGATTGCCATATAAACAAGTTGCTTCCATGCATACTGAATGGTCCAGCGGTCGGCGGTCATTCCTGGTCCGCAAGTGGTTCATCCTCGTCGGCCAAACGAAAAGTGACCCCGCGGTGGCTGTTGCCTGCAAGAGGTTGCGATGAGAACCCAGTTTGCACGACAGTTGGCGTGGCGTCGGACGCTTGCCGCAATCCGTTGACGCTGCCGCGCACGCCGCCTGCCCCGGGAGAAAGCACGGCCTTCGGGGTCGGAATTTCTTCCATATCGAGTCGGTCCATCTGCGGTCCCTCACTCGGTTCGTACGGGTCGGCACCCAGGACGGGGTCGAGGGAAGTCCAATTGGTCTGGCAGTAACCCGCAGGCTCCGTGGCCGAATAACAGTGACAATCGTCGACCGAAAGCGCCCCGCAGACCGGGCAGACGGGCTGATGGACCAGGAACTGCCAGCTGCGCTTCGCTACGTCATGACAACCGCCGGACAACAATGAAATAGCGAGCAACACCCACGGCATGAGTGCTCGTCGCTGCGCTGTTATCCTTGAAAGTGCCAAGGTTGCTTCCAAATCTCGCCGCGGCGTTCAATAGATCGGCGTCAGGAGCGAATCGTTGTTGTTCTGAAGTACTTTTCCAGACAGTCGTGAAGCGGCTCCCGTCCCGAGAATCGTGAAGCCGAAGATACGTTCAAACGGCGAGGCGAGTTTGGCAATCGCGCCATCCAAGGCCACCAGTCGGTCGTGGGCGATGTAGAGCCGATCTCCAGGCATCATCTGATAATTCGTTTCCACGTCGGCGCGTTGAGTCATAGCCAGCCAATCGATCGGCAGAATCTGACTGGTTCCACTATCGCGGTTCGGTCGAGCAATCCACATCCGAGTCGAAGATACGTAACCCAGACCATTCACCTGGCTCAACGCATCCATGACGGTTTCGTTGCCCGTACACGGAAATCGTGCCAGGTTGTCCCCCATGCCACCGCCCTGCATAACGATGTAATAGACCTTGCTGTTGAATGCGAAGACCGAAACGGAAACTTGTGGATTGGCGAAAAACTCGGAGAGATGATCGGCGATTGCCAGGCGAATTTCATCCAATGTCTTGCCCACAACAGGAACGGAACCGTACGGTCCGAGCGAAATGGTTCCATCCGCAACCACCATGAATTCCCCAGATAGATGCTGCGCATTTGCTGCGCTGCGCAACGACATGGATACCCGCGGATCACGAAGCTGACTGCGAAGACGGCTTTCAATCAAAGTGGTCGCATCGTTGACGGTCAGGCCAGCCACTTCCACCGCGTCATAGGAATGCCCCAGTTCGATCATCCCGCCAGTTCGGATCAAATACTCTCCGGAGATCGGCTCGTCCGGGAACGTACCGACCACGGAGAGCAGGACGGTGTCACCCACTTGCAGAGAATAAGAAGACTGGGAAACCTGCTGCACCACCTCCACCGACAGGATGTCTGGTGGTTCGACTCGGTACATGGGCAACGTCGCTTTGTCCAGTTCACGTGGCACCCACGGCTTTGGATCGAGCTCCGCGCAGCCCACTTCTGACGGCAGCGCCGGAGGTTTCTGAAACACCTGGCAGCCGCTGCTCACCAACGCGCAGAGCACCGGCGCGATGAATAATGCAATTCGGCAGGTGGAGGTTGGTGGATGCACTGGATCGTCACGTGTGGACCAAAACGGTGTGTTCAGGAATCAACGGCTTCCGCCGCCCCCTCTCGGGACGGCAATTGTGCTCCGTGAGCGTGGGGTAGTGAGGGGCTCGATGCGTGCGTCGCGACAGCCGCTAGTTTCCTGGCCATTTCCAGCCCATTTGCAGTGAAAGTTCGCGTGGCATTTCCAGTTGCGTTCGCGTTGCACACTCCCCTCTCGAGTGGCATATTTCCGCCATCAGAATCGTTATCGGCCGCATAATCGATACATCTTGCGTAAATCCCCGCAAAAACACTCGTAACTTCGAAAATACGAGTCAAGTTGATCGCTCCGCGGATTTGGTATCATGACCAGGCCCGAACCGGTATGCAGCGAGTTGCCACCGAGCTCGATTCACTCTCTGAGTTTCCGGTCCGCCGAAAGGGAAAACCGATGAAGCCTCGTGAACGAGTCTCCCGGGCCATCAACCATCTGGCTCCGGACCGTGTGCCGATTGACTTGGGGGGCCTGAAAGCCTCGGGAATCGCCGTCAGCGCTTACGACAAAGTGAAACGGCGGCTGGGTATTCCCGGCCCCACGAAAGTCCTGGACCCACGATTCATGATCGCGGTGGTTGAAGACGCCGTGCTGCAACGTCTGCACGTGGACGTGGTGCCGTTGGACCTGTCCGTGATCCTGAATCTGGTCCGACCCCGCAGCGAGTGGGTTTCGCGGCGCATGTTTGACGGCACGCAACCGCTCTTCCCGCCCGGAACGAACATCGCTGAAGACCATGAGGGCAACTGGATCCTGCTCGGCGCCGACGGGTCCCCCACCCCCTTCCAGATGCCAAAGAACGGTTACTATTTCGACGACATGTCCTTCAACCGCGGCGATCACATCGACCCGCTGAAGTTCCGGCCGGTGAGCGATATACCGGATGAGCACTTGACGATCCTGAGTCAGTACGGCCGGTCACTCTATGAGAATACCGACTATGCCATCCTCGGTTGGGGATTCGGCGTGTGCTTTCTGGGTCTGAGCCTGATCACGGACCGCGCCAGCAACGTCACCCAAGGGCTGCCGGATCAGTGGATGATGATGCTCTTGACGGAGAAGGAGACCTGTCACGAGATGATGGATCGGTCCGTGGAGGCGACGATTCAATGCCTCAGCCTGGTGAACCAGGCGGTGGGCGACTACTGTTTCGGCTGGGGCATCGCGGCCGACGACAGTGGCACGCAGCGCGGCGAGTTCATCCGCCCCGAACTGTGGGCCGAGATGATCAAGCCGCACTACAAGAAGCTGTGCGACTGGATTCACGCTCACACGTCCTGGAAAGTCTTCCTGCACTGCTGTGGATCGGTCTACAACCTGGTGCCCCATTTTATCGAGGCGGGGATCGATATCCTGAATCCCGTGCAGACGTCGGCGGCCAACATGGATCCGGCTCGACTCAAGCGGGAGTTTGGCGACCGTTTGGTTTTCTGGGGCGGCGGCTGCGACACGCAGCGTGTTCTGGGCTGCGCCAACCGGACGAAATCCGGCAGCATGTCAAGGAGCGTCTGGAGATTTTCTCGCCGGGTGGAGGCTACGTCTTCAACCAGGTTCACAATATCCAGGCGAACGTGCCGCCGGAGAACATCCTGGCAATGTTCGATGCGGCGTACGAGTACGGGCACTACTCCACCAACCGCTAGGCGGACTCACGTTTCGGAATCTCCTGGTCAGTGAATCGATCCCCGTCGAGCCAGAATGGGTACGTTCCGCAGCCCCGAAGGGGGCGCACTAGGCCAGGTGCAGGCCGAAGTGAGGTCGCCAGCGGCGACCGAATGCAGGCCTGGGGAGACAAACGAAAACGTCGGTCGGTCGAGTCCCCGACATGCCATCACACCGGCACGTCATCGAGACCGAAACACGTCCGCGTTGTGCCTCGAGCGTCGGCGCAAGACACGAAACCGGCGGCGGCTTGATTCGGGCTCGGCATGCCGCCGCCGGGATGGCAACCTTCTCGCTCGGCCGTTGCACATGGTCGCGTCGTTACCGAGTGCTGCATTTGTGGGTCCGCCACGGCACTTCGCCCTGCACCTTGCTTGTAACTGACGAGCAGCGGTCACTCGCGGCGTGCCCGGGCTGTGTTTCTCGCGGTGTTGTGCACGTGGCAGCGGCAACACGACGCTTCTCATCTCTTCCGCGCGCCACTCGCGAGGCTGTTTCCATGTCAAAGATCTGCAGCGGATTGTACCCGAATTGCGGGGGAGCTGTGAAGAGAAACGGCCGCCGGGAGAGCCGGATGGGTCAGGCCGCGCGGGGTGTTGGCGGGAGATGATGTAGGATGTGACAAGCTCGCCGGGTCACGCTCTCCACAATCGACGACGATTGCGGCGAACGCCGGCACACCCGCATGCGCTGGGCACAAACACGTATGCCCGGGGCGCGACAACCTCGGCAACCAACGGCGGCTGCATCGCGCTGACCGGCGACGACCGTTGCCACGAATATCACGTATTCTGGTGTGCCGGCGCGCGCTCTCTGAGTCATCACGGAGGCAACGTGGTATCCAGCGAGCTTGGCACACCCTTTTCCGCTACTGCTGCAATCCCCGCAACTGGGGCCTGGCTGAGCGACATTGGTTCACTGGCCGGTTGATTTCGTAAGGTTGGCGTCCAGCCACGTCCGCAGATCGTCCAGCGTGCGAAAAGCAAGCAAGGCCTCGCTCAACACCTCGATCTCCGGATACGATAGGCGGCGAACCCGCTGCTCAACGTCTTCCGGCAGCGGGCCGCAAACACGTCTCAATATTTTCAACAGAATACTCACACCACCTTCAGCCTTGCCCTCGGCCTTGCCCTCAGCCTTGCCTTCAGCCTTGCCCTCGGCCTTGCCCTCGGCCTTGGCCAGTCGCTCTACAGACGTGATGTATGGCATGTGTGTTTGCTCCTCGAATTGCGCCAAGTCCGCGCGAAACCGCTGTTCCCAGTCAGCTCGCAGATGCATCATCCAGTCGATCAGGCGAAACAGTTCCCGCACCTGCTCTGCATTATACCCCGCACCGTACAGATTGCGTACCAATTGCCACTTGGCGCGGAAACGGCCCTCCGGATCACCGGCCGTCCGCAACGCCGCGATCTGGGCACGCGCCACCTCCACCGGCAGAGAGTGATCCTCCACCCACTCCCGGTCCAATTTGTCGACCAGCTTACAGATCGGAAATCTCAAGCGGCTTTCAAAGTCGGCCAGCTCAAACCGATCTTCTCGGGGACGCCAATGGGTGGTCAAGTCGGCCAGCACCACCACCGTGACGACCCGCTGGTCGAACGTCCAGAATAAGCCGCCGTTGTAACGGGCGATCCGCCGCGCGAACTCAGGCTCCGACGCCGATTGGATTTCGAGGTGCAGGAGAATCCACTGGGGCTGGCCTGAACGCAGAAACACTTTCGCCAGCAAATCCACCCGCTTGTTCCGGCTGCCCGCCTGTCCGAGAATCTGACTCAGCTCCTTATCGCACCACTCCAGCGGACCACTCCAGTCAATCGCGGCGTGCACGGCCGGAAAGAAGCTTGCCAGGAAGTCGGTCAAATGAAGCCGCAACGCTTCCTTCCAGGCGCCGTCGTAGTCGCTATCCTGCGGGAATATGTCGTCCACTGTGTCCGAGTCCATGTCGATTCCTCTCCGTGCGCTGTGGCCTGATCATGGGGGCCATCCCCTGCAGTAGGCAGTATAACGATCTCGGGACCGGAGGTCGTGGCCTACCTGGCACGCTACGTGAGCCGCGTGGCCATCTCCAATGATCGCTTGATGGGCATCGAAAACGACGAGGTCCTCTTCTGGTACCACGACAAGCGGGATGGCGGCAAGAAGAAGATCGCCCGACTTCCCGCCATCGAGTTCATCGACTCCTTTTGCAGCACGTCCTGCCGCGCGGCAAACGGCATGTGCGCAACTATGGCTATCTCGCGCCGGGTAAACGGGTCGAAAGCCTCCAAAGGCTGGCGACGCTCTTCGATTTAAATACGAAAGAGGAGGACGCTGAGGAGGTGAAAGGCGGCGAGCCCAGCCCAGAGAAAGACGAGCGGCCCGAGCGGATCTGTCCGCGCTGCGAAAAAGGCGTGATGGTCTCCGTCGCCGAGTTCCCCCGCCCCACGGTTCACGAGATTATGCAGATGACACTCGACCAACTACGGCAACCGACGCTGCCCTTCATGTGACGAACCCAAAGGCTATGACACGCCAAGCCACCCGAAACGAGGCCTTCCCACACTCACTGGCGCTGAGCGTCCGCGCGCCACGCAAAAACGGCCCTCAACGGAGCTCCCTGATGCTCTCTCAGCTGCCGGGTAGCGCCCTGTTCGACGCTTCACGGAGCGCTACTATCGCAGCGATGTTAGTTCGCCTTACCCATTGTGAAAGCTAACAACGTCCGCAGTAATAGTAAAATGCCCCTTTAGTCCCCTAAAGCAATCCTCGCGCCAGTGGTCAGTCTTTCGATGAAATCGGGGCTCAACTCTTAAGAGATCCAGAATCGCCTGAATTTGACGGATGTCGGCGCCGTGGTCGAGCATGATTGTGGCGGCCGTATGTCTGAATAAATGGCACGCGCCCACCTTGGTGATGCCCGCCTGGTTCATGAACTGTCGCACCTGGCTGGAGAGCTGATTGGGGTGCACTTGATGGCCACGCTGCGTGACGAACAACAACGGCGAAGCGGTCTCTTCCGCGCCCAACAGCAACGGTCGGGCCTCGGCCAGGTATTTGTCGATCCAAGCGAGCGCCCTCTCGCCCAAGGGCACATAGCGGTCCTTCTTTCCCTTACCCTGACGCACGAGGATCACGCGCCGCTGGCGATCCAAATCGGTCAGGTGTAGCGAGAGAACTTCCTGGCGGCGCAGACCACTGGAGTACAGCAGCTCGAGCACGGCGCGGGTCCGCAGGCCACTGGGTTTGCTGATGTCGGCCCGCGCCATGATGGCTTCCACTTCGCTTTCGCTCAGCGCGTGGCGCGGCAGACGTTTTTCTTCGCGGGGCAACTGCATTTCCAACGCCGGATTGTGCTCGAGCACGCGCTGGTCCTTGAGCCAGGCGAACCAACTGCGCAGGCTGATCAGCCAGTGCAATTGACTGGAGATGCTCAGCGGCTGGCCGTTCTTCTGGCGATAGTAAAACAGCTGCCGCTGAAAGCGCTCGATCATCTCGGCGGTGACCTCCGCGGCGCGGGTCACGCTGAGGTCGTCACACCAGCGGATGAACCGCGAGAGCTGCAGCCGCCGAATTTTGACCGTGTTGGCCGCGAAGTTGTGTGTTTCCAACCACTGCAGATAGCGGTGCAGCAGATGACAGAGTGACTGCGGATCACGCGGATCACGCGGATCGCCGGGGATCGGGAGACAGGGATACGTACGCATCGCGAAAGACTCCTTCAGGGGTCACGAGGCCCAACAACGGGCCTCTGGAAGTGAGAAAGGCACAGACGTTTGCACGCCAGAACGTGTGTGTGGGAGAGCATCGAGAGACGAGTCGTAGCTGAGACCGCCGAGGGCTCAGCTGCAGCGGCGATGGATGCTCCATTTGTCTGAAGCCTGGCGGCTTCAGCTACGTGGCTCGATCCCAGCCACCCGCGTCGCGCGAGGGATCTCGTGGCAGCAGACCACGCCGCCACCGCGCTTGTCGCGGTGGAGCGACGACTGGTCAGCTACCGTGACCCCCACAGATCCCGTCGGTCGAGTCCCAGAGCGCGCGTCAAACCGCCGCGCTGGCCGACCGAAATCCATCGCGGTTGGCCTCGAGCGTCTCAGGCAGGGCCCGATGCCACACGCGGCTCTATGGCGGCCTCGGCACAAAGCCGGCGTGATGGTTGCTGCTGGACTCGGCCGCTCAGGAGTGTTGACGGCATGGGTGGTAGCCGACCAGTTGTGGTCCCGCCGGGATAAACCCAGCGGAAACCGGAGGGAGTGTCGGCTGCGGGCCGCGTGATGACAGCGGTGACGGATGCTTCCGGCATCTGAAGCCTGGCGGCTTCAGCTACGCGGCTTCAGCTACGCGGCTTCAGTTGCGGCGGCTTCAGCGAGGCGGCCTGGCGCGACAGCTTTTTTGGAGCGTCACTTGTGCGTTTTTCTCAGAGACCGCCGGTGATCGACGTAAGTCACCAGCAGCACGAGCTTTCACCCTGATTTGGCAGGCCGCCGGATACCCGCCGGAAGGTGGTGCTAAACCGCCGGTTCGGTACCTGCTCCATGGACAGCAGGTCCACGGGAGTGTGGTGCATGTTTTCCATTGCCAGCGCCAGAGACCATGTCATCGAGACCCAGCAGCCACGGTGCCGCCTGCTGACTTTCGCTGTCGTAAAGCAGTTGGGGACCTCAATCATGACCTTGTGAGTATTCCGCCTCGGGCGCGTAGATTGGACTGTGATTCAGCGAAAACTCCTGATATCCGCTGTCCAACTCCTTCAGATGTGCCTCGCTCTGTTTCTCCAGCCATCGCACTCTATCGCTCGCAATCGAGTTCCACTCTTTGATATCGGTCGGGAGGCGGTCAGGCACAGCAGGCCCCCCGACGCGCGCAATATACATTGCAGCTCGGTTAATATAATCCCGCCTGCCAGATTTGAGGTCTTGCTGTAGGCTTACTGCAACCACTGAGGTTTCCGCCGGTACATGAGCATCTTGCCGACTGCGACAACTCGTCAGAACGACGCAAACTGCGAGTGTCATCACAAGTGCCACTAAGCGACTGTTTCCCGCCATCGATCAGCTACTCAATTCTAGTTTAACTTGCCGATTTCTAATAGCACGGTTTCGATGCGAAGACGAATGCTTCCCTGTAGTCCCGGGCGCAAGATCGTCCCGAACTCCTACTCCTTCGGCCGACCGTCTTTCCCTCCGGGAGGATCTTCATGATCACCCGGAAGTAGGCAATCCCGTGGAACGGTCTTTTCCTTTGTGTAACACTTATATTTACCGTACTGCTGCATTAACCGCAAACGTCGCATTCCCCAGTGGGTTTTCACCTCCCCATTTCGACCTCAGCAGACTGTTCGTTTCATCGAACTTTATCATCCCTTGACCGGCAGGAATCGTGGCCACCGTCCAGACTTTTCCACTGTGACCGTTGTTTCCAAACACCGCTATGTCGAATCTTCTTGCAGAAGCACAGAATATGTGTTTCCAACCGTCGTCTCGCAACATCTTGTCAACATTCGGTCCACTGAACGGGGAAAATGGACCACCTCGAGCCCTCGCGCCATCAAACGTGTATCCATGGCACCAGTACATACCAGCGTTTTCAGCGTGCGGCTTTGCCACGGCTATCCAATTACCTGCATCTGTCTTTAATCTGAATACGTCGAATGTCCTCACACCTCTCCCCCAGTTGAATTGAAAATCACGCCCGGTATCCTCCGCAGTACCCCATTGAATCAATCCAAATGGATCCAACTTCGTCAGCGGCTGCGAAACAACCTATTCGTAAGGATTCCGCGGCGACGCGAAGTAGCGATCTAATGGCGATCTGTTCTCTTGCGCAACCGGCCCCTCATATCCAGCGGGATCTCTTCCGAGAAACCTCCCTAACTGGCTGTGATACACGGTGCCGGTAGTAGTCCAGACCGGTCTCACCATCTCATCCATCGACCAGCAAGAGTATACTGATTCTTCGCGTGTGCGATCATCACGGAAACGACTGCAAATCGAGCTGCCGGGTTCCAGCGACGATCCGTTCTTCGACGACCTGCTCGCCCCACTTGAGGCGAAGAGTGAATTCGCCACCGCTCTTGACGGTTATGTGCCGTGATCCGTTGCCCGCAGCCGGTTGCGCGATCAGGTCGACCATAAAATCGTTCAGCCGCAAGTTGGTCAGGCCATGACGTTCGTGTTGACGAATGGTCCAAGTGACGATCTTATCCGGTGCATCGATCTTAAAACCGAGGAGATACTCGATCAGGTTGGCCACCGGCCCAATGCCAGCCCAGCCGACGAAATCTGGCTGGCCGCAGCCGAGGATCTTGTCCGGTGCCATGTTCTCGCGCAGCGTCTTCTGATTCTGATAATCCGCCACACACGCCCGCTGGTACTTCTCCGCAAGTTCCTGTAGGTCAGCCAGATAACCCGTCTGCCGGAGACCTTCCTGGACCATGCATTGCGTGGGCGGAGGACTCTTGCGATAAGCCTTGATTTCGTGCCAGGGTGAAAGCGGTTCTTCTGCCGAATACGGCACGGCCGGCATATTGACCCAGTGGGCGCCCCGGCGCGGATTCCTGTGGCGCTCCGCGTCGGCGGCGGCGACTCGATTGACCGGCTTGCCCGTAGTGAATCGCCCTTTTGCCGCTGCCTGGACTAACTCGACACGTTGTCCATCCTTGATCTCGACAGGCGTAATCCGCCAGTAATACGTGGTTGCGCACCATCCACCACGCTCCATTTCCCCCTACGTAGAACGGAATTCATTCCGTTTACGCACCATCCACCACGCTCCACTTCCCCCTACGTAGAACGGAATTCATTCCGTTTACGCACCATCCGCCACGCTCCATTTCCCCCTACGTAGAACGGCTTCCCATCCGCTGGGAAACCATTTGCATTTTGTTCTACAACGTCGGCGCACGGCAATGCCCAAGAGTTGCTCAATCGCCGATCTCTGCTTCGACAGCGCCCCAGCGACCAGCGTCGACCCGAATCTGGCTCTCGGGCGCAACGGGAATCAACCGCATTAAGGATCCGGTCAGAATGATCTGTCCCGCCGTGAGCGCCGAGTCGTGTCGCCGCAGCATATCGGAGAGCCAGCGGATGGACCGCGGCACGATATCTCCCAGCTCACGTCCACCAAACGAATCGACCAGAGTGCCATTGACCTCAATGGTCAATCTCACATCGGACGATTGCGGCAGATCTCGGCACAACGGTTTGCTCGGGTAGACCAATCCGGCATGGATGGCATTATTGGCGATCAGTTCGGCCACCGCGGGCGTGGCAGAACGAAAGACGTAGTTGTGCAGCTCAATCACAGGAAACACCGACTCGATGGCCGCCATCAACTCGTAATCGCTCGACTGCGACGTGATATTCGCCGCCAGACGCACGGCCATCTCCCCTTCGATCGCGGGCTGGGCGAACTGGGAACCGGGAAGGTGAACACCTGAAACGTGACACTCGCTGTTCCAGAGTCGTCCGAAAACGGGCTGGTCAATGCCAAACTGTTGCTGAATGGCAGGCGAGGTGCAACCGACTTTGAAGCCGACGACGCGTTCTCCGCGGTTCTCTCGCAGTCGGGTCACCGCTGTCTGCAACGTATAGGCGTCGTCGATCGTCATCACAGGCTGCGCTGCGGTCTCAAACAACGTGCCCGGCACCTTTCGATCATAGTCGTGCAACTGGCGAACCGCCATTTGACTCAGCTTTGAATCTTCGCCGGTGGGCTCTTCTGTTGGCACGTTCACTTTGCCCTCCGCTTTTCAGAACGATCCGAGACTCCACATTCTACCAACTGTGTCACGGGTTGTGCCCTTCCGTACGCCAGTCTGACAGACGGCCCGGCAGTACGAAAGGCATGCGAATCCTGCCGTCTTCCTGGCAAAATACGTAGCGGCTGAGCGGTGACGCAGCCTTTCTGTTAGACTGGTGACGACGGGTATGTCGCAGTGTGCGTGCGTCTCGTTGTCGGCGGAGAGGCGAAAGAGCACACGGATCTCGACGCGTTATGGCCCATGGGGGGGCCAACCAGCACGCGACGCTTATGCATCCTCAATTGGACAGCCAGCCGTGCCTTTGCCGCTCCTTTTCACTCCCTTGGAAACCTACTACTGGCACGACGATCGGGATCAATACCCGACGACGTTCCCGTTTGACATGCGATTCACCGGTGTCCTGCGCCGCGAACCGCTGGAGAGTGCGCTGCGTGTGGCAGTGGATCGTCACCCGATGTTGCGCGCCTTGGTCGACGATGCGAGTGGTCGCGTGCCACGGTGGATTGACGCCGCCGCGCGACAGCCGGAGATCGATTGGGCCGACGAGGGAGTGCCCGTTGCGCATGCTGGCGGTGAGCGGATCGACTTGACCCAGCGGACCGGGTTGCGAGTTTTCGTGCGTGTCGGCGCACGGACGTCGCGTGTACTGCTCCAGTTTCATCACGCCTGCTGCGATGCGGTAGGGCGCTGCAATTTGTCGAGGACGTGCTGATGACGTACGCCGCGTTGGTCGCGGAAGTGCCCGGCAAGAGCGAGCTGCGCCCGCTCGAACCCGACCGACTCGCCATGCGCGGCGATTTTGGCCTGACCGCCGCCAACTATCGGCCCACGTTGCGCGATCAATGGATCACACTCAGCAGCTGGACGAAATTGCTCTGGAACAGTCCGGCGCTCGTAGCCGCTACCAACGACCACTCGGACGGTCCGCCGGTTCCCTACCAGGGCTTCTGCTCACACTCGATCGAACGCCACCAGATCCACCAACTGCGCCGCGTCGCCACGTCGCGGGGCGTGACGCTGAACGACGTCCTGCTACGCGATCTGTTTCTGGCTCTGCAAGCTTGGAACGTTCAGCACGCGAAACGGACGAGCTGGCGGTTTCGGATCAATGTTCCGACCAACCTGCGCGACCGTCCGGACCAGTTCATGCCAGCGGCCAACGTCCTCAGCTTTGCGTTCTTGACGCGTGGCAGCACCGACTGCCGCGATCCAAGTGAACTGCTCCGGTCGGTCCACGCCGAAACCGAGGCCATCAAACGGTGGCGGCTCGGGCTGTATTTCATTGGCGGCTTGGGATTCGCCAGTCACATTCCCGGGCTCATGCGATGGTCCCTGCGCCGCAAAGGAAGCTTTGCGACAGCCGTCTTGAGCTACGTCGGCCGGATCTTCTCTCGGACCCGCTTGCCTCGCCAAGATGGAAAACTCGTCTGCGGCAACGTCGTGTTGGAGAGCGCCACGGGCGTGCCGCCGGTCCGACCGGGCACGCGCGTATCGATCGCCGTGACTCTCTATGGCCCTTCGACCCTCATCAACATGCGCTGCGATCCACACCACTTTAATGCGAGCCAGACGCAGCAGCTATTGGATGCGTACGTCGGTCAGATCCAGGAGACGATCCGGCGGGGTGGCTGAAGCCACGGGCGCTCGGGCCCGGCGCAGGCCGCCCCCACTGGTCACTCATAATCACTCTGCGGCAGTACGTACGGAAAGGTCGTCGTGGACGCAGTTGAAGTGCAGCCACTTTCCGGTGGCCTCCACGGACACGATCCGGATCGCACCTCCACCGCGCCAGGGCGGTGGCAGCGGCAGTCGGTCCAGCCGGCATTCGGCCGCGAATATCGGGTCGAACCGCTTCCGTACCATGCTCCGGAGTACCTGCTGTCGTAATCCGAGATTCGACTCAGAACGGGACTGGGGCAGAACGACCTCGAGTGGGCCATCGCGCCGGCAAACGAAGCCGGGCTCGTCCACCACCAGCTGGTATTTCGCACTGATCTCGACGGCAGGATATGCCTGGTCGCCAACTTCGAGTCGCCGTGCGCGAATGCGGATGGCGATCGACCGGCCGTCCAGTTGTAGCTCCAGCGGTTGTTGCTCCTCGAACGAGATCGACCAGGGGCGGTCCGGATGGGCCAACCGCAGTGCCTCGGGGCTCTTCCCAAACAGCTCGACAAACGGTTCGCGCCATTGCTCTTCGCGAAAAGTCTTGCCTCCCAGCGCCGTCTCAGCGGTGTTGTTGACCAGCGACGCGTGGACCTGGATCGCCACGTCCGACAGCCCACGACCAGGAGGATCCGATGAAGCGGCCAGTTGGCGGTAACTGGCCTGGGTCGCCGCCACCTGGAGCGAGTCCGTGCGGCTTTCGCACCGCACCGAGTTGGGCAGAAGGCCGTGGATGACCAGTGGCATGCGGACTTGATAGAGGTAATCGCGTTGGAGCGAATCGACCATGTCGCCCACCTGCCGATCGAGTTCCAGCCGAACGCGCCGCTGCGCCCGCGCAACGACTTCGCAATCGGTGGCCGGTTTCGACCGGCAGGCCTGCTGCCGGGCCACAGCATGGCCGAATAATCGGCTCCAGGAGAATCCGGTGATCCGCGAGCTTGTCGTCCCGAGTGATTCGGCCGGCAACGGTCTGAAACCATCGGCGGCGATCAGGATTTCTTTCCATCCTTGGACTTCGGTTGTGCTGCGGCTCGACACCTTCGCACTACCTCGGTAACCGGTCGTGCGAGCTCGGGCAATCGTATCGAGATGAAACACCATCGCCATCTGTTCACTGTCTGTTCGCAGCGTCAGATGAACGTGACTGTCGATGTCGCTGCACCCGACGTAGCGAGTCCCCAGTATGGTCTCGCACACATCAGCGCGGTCGGATATCGACCGATCGATGCCCGCGGCAAGCGACTCAAGCGTCGCCGTAATGTACAGGTTGGGCCGGCACAAATGCTGCCGCACGGCCACCACGAGCGGCAACGCCAGGTCCCGCTCGTTGAGCCAGCCGAGTGTTCTGCCCACCGGTTCTCGAGCAACGGTCTCGGGACCGTCTCGCATAAGTTCGAGCTGTGCAATGAGACGTTCAAATGCATCGTCAATTTCTCGCGGCGTTGTTCCCGCAGAACGAATCGACCGGGCGGCACGACTCAGCGCACAGCTCAACCGCTCAGCTGCTTCGCGAAATGCTGGCTTTTTCACCATCGGAGCCGCAGCTTCGAAACGACGACTGACCCGGTCAAAGACATCCGGGTCGGGTGTGTCGCCTGAGAGCTGCTGCCGCAACTGCTCCCAGCAGAGAAACGTTCGCCAACCCGTCTCGGCCGCGCCGAAATCGGAAACGATGCCGTCAACGCGCGATGCTGCTTCCCGCGCCGCGTCGACAGACTGCTGGACCTCCGCAGCCGTGGCCGGAACGGCGGTACTGCGCACCTCGCGACCGTAGGAAGCAAGTTCTTCGAGCGTTTTGGCGGCAGAGCACGAAGCCGCCCGAGGGACCTTGTGCACCTCCGGCTGGACAGTCACGGATGGTCCGCCAATCGCCGTGCCGATTTCTTCCCACCGAGCCTGTGATATGGCCACGAGAGCCAACAGAGCGCCGAGCAAGCAGCCTCCAACCGATCGGGCATGCAGCGTGCGCGCGCAACCGTCTCGGATCCCGGTTGGCGGCGGCAGATCGATTCGAAGTGTCAGTTGGCGCTGGCATTCTTGACTCGAGTTCCTTTCCGCGGCGCAAGGCGGCGGCATGGCCTATCGCGTCTCGTCCGTCGCCTCTGACGCCGGACGAGCGAGGATCATACCCGATATCCGCCAGCCATCGGGCAACTCGGTGGTTACCGTTCCCAAACACGTCAGATGTTGGCGGATGGTGTCAAATGGTGGCAGCAGCTCGAAGCGGCTCACCAGATCGGATGACCGCGCTGGGGAGAGGGTCGAATCGGCTGAAAGCGCATCGATGTGCCACGCCAGCATCTGACCGCCCAGGATCCGCAGTTCTTCACGCTTGCCAGCCCGCAGAGCTTCGTACGCGGGCCGAACCGTATCGGCAATTCGTGCGAATTGCCATCCCGTCGCGCGTTCGGTGGCGAACGCCCCGAGTCCCGTGAGAACGGCTTGGAAGTCGAGTTGCCCAGCGAGCCCCTTGGCGGACGGGTCGTGTTGCAGCAACCGTTCCAGCAGGGCGCGGTCGGTGGCGATGAAGAGTCGGCCCTCGGCCACGCAGATAACATAGTTCGACAGGTCCGGACCGAACATCTCCTGCGGATCAACGACCGGGTCACTCCCGACCTTGTGAGCGACGTTCTGGTCGCGGAAGAACCAGACGACGTGGTCGCCGATCTGGATCTGTTCGACATCCGGGTCCCCTCGGAGCATTCGCTCGACCGCCACAGCGACCGTCGGTTCGTCCTTCGTCCGAGCCGCAAAAAGCACGTCTGCCGATGCGGTGATGACGGTCACCGGCCCGACAAGCTGAGCGACGACATCGTTCGGCACATCGACGCCCGGTCCTCCCGGTTCATTGTGTACGTCCTGCAAGACACTCTCAAAAATACCTTCCTCCCCTTCCCCGTATTGCTCATCGAACCAGGATCCCAGCCCCTGAAGCAGGGCCGGGAAGTCCCATCGAATCGAGATGAAGCTGTCGACGTCGGCCGGGATCCAGGCGGGTACGGGCGCACGCGCCGTCAGGCGGGAAAACCAGCGCGCGGGCTGCGCGCCGGTACGGACCCGGGGCGTAAATGGCCACGTGGTACTCGGCGTCATGGCCGCCGCGGGAAAACGCCGCAACTCCGCCGCAACCCCGGACCGCATCGAACCCCAACCGCTGCCAGATCGGTTCTGTCTGGCTGGTGGTGTCGGTCTGAACCAACTGGGCGGCTCGCAGCGGGTCGATGAACCAGACGATATCGGCCTGGTCCGCGGGGATCCATTTCACCGTGTTATCGACGACGAACCGAAACGCTTCATGATCGCACAATCTTGACCGGGACGTCCGTCCCCAGTTCCCCAACAAGTCGTCGATAAGTGCTCCATTGTCGGCGGCGCAGAAGAGACCATCCTTCTGGAAATAGAACCGGTCGATTGCCACGCCAGCGGTGTCGTCGGACGCCGGCACGGTGAAGTGATCGACGCGGGTGTCGGCAACAACTCGAGCGGCGTGGGTGCTGGCGCCGTACCTGGAAGCGAGCCGGCTGCGCAGCGCATCGACCGCGGTCTCATTACCCGCAATATCAATCAGCACGACCGTAGCTCCCCGGCGCTCCGCTAATTCGCAGACCGCCAGGCTTGCGCCGCCCGAAGCCACGGATGTAACATCGTCCCAAGATAGCAGCACGCCGCGCCGTGCCATCGCCGGTCCGTTGCCGCCAGGCTTCTATGAACGGACCCATCTGTTGATCGTCCGCCAGTCGACCAAACTGAATCGATCGCAGGTGTTCGCTGAGCCGCTGGACGTTTGGCGTCGAAACGTACAACCGTGTCGACTGCGAGAATACCTCCGACCGATGAGGACCGGCCCACGCCGGCCCACCGGCCATCCACAGCCAGAGGGTGCAAGTGAGGATTCGGCAAGGCAGCGGCATCGTCGTGCTCCATCGGTGCGTCGAAAGCGGACCTTGTTTCATGCGTGTACCTGCGCTCCGCCATCAACGGTCAAGGTCTCACCCTGGACCATGTCGCTCAGCGGACTGGCGAGGAACAACATGGCGTTGGCCACATCGCCGACCTCCAGGAAACGGTCGCCCGTCATACTGCGGAACTTCCGGCTGGCGAACAACTGGTCGGCATAGGGAATTTTGCGTGTCGAATCGGTTTCGACCAGACCGGCTTTCACCACGTTGACGTTAATGCCTCGTTCGCCCAGTTCCAGTGCCAGATGGCGGCAGATGCTCTCCATCGCAGCCTTCGAACTCCCAACCGCGCCGTACATCGGGATGGCCATACTCGATCCGTGGCTCGATATCGCAATCACCTTGCCTCGCCCGTCCGCCCGTTCCAGTAGCCGGACTCCGGACTGCACCAGCTGAATCAAGGCCATCACATTCGTCTTCATGGTCGCTTCGAAATTGCGTGCGGTCAGGGCCAGCAACGGACGAAAACCGCCCGTCGCGGCGTTGCTGACCAGAATGTCCAGTCGGCCGAATTGCTGGTCGACGAACTCCATCATCGATTCGCAATCGTCCCTTTCGCCGACGTCCGCTTTGACTGTGGCCACGCGTACGCCAAGTGCCTGTACCTGCTCGGCCACTCTTTCCGACGCGGCTTGGGATGTGACGTAGTTGATCACGACGTCGGCACCCGCCTCTGCCAGTCGCAAGACACAGGCCTGACCGATCCCGCGCGAGCCGCCCGTAACCAACGCCACCCTTCCCGTCAGATCGATCATGATTTCTCATCTCTTTCGTTTGTTCACTCGGCTGCAACTGTGGAACCTGTTCCGCCATATCGCGGCCAGGCCTGTCTCATCGCAGCCGTCTCCGGTTGCCAACATGTTGTCTCCTGGCGGTGGCCCCAGATGACCGCCGCAACCTGGCGGTCGAGCTGCCAGGTCCGCACGAATCTTACGATTGCCGTCCGGTCGAACCGCAACCTGTACCGGCCGGGCGGTCCGGGAAGCACCTCGATACGCCGAGGGTCAAACGGCTCGCCACGATGGCACGCCTTGTAGGTCGCTTCCTTGATGGCCCACAGCGTGGCCACGCGCAGCGGTGGACGCCCCGGTCCGATCCACCGGCGCTCTCCATCGGTAAACCACAGCTCGCAGAAACCTGCCCCATAGTTGCTGGGTGCGACCAGGTCGACACCAATCCGGTCGTCCTTGGTCGCGGCCAACACGACCAATACGCCCCGATCGGTGTGCGAAATGGATAGCGACCAGGGTACCGGTTGTCCGTCGAGTCGAATCTCCGGAGCCACCTGGCTGCCGCTCGGGCCGATGGTCGTGATCGCAATACGGGCAGGCGCGGCTCGGCAAACGTCCTGGCCGCATGGTCCCAGTCGGCGCAGGAGCACTTGCTTGGCCAACACGCGCCCGGCGAGCCAACCGGCACGACGGTTCGGGTGACGCAATCTGTCGAACATGGCATGTTCACTGGGGCTGAGCCAGTGTTCGAGTGCATGCCGATCCAGCCGACCGGTCAAGTCGATCGCTGCGTATTGCCAGGTGTAATCGGACGTCGGGATCATGAATTGCTCGAAACCACTTCGATTGTGCGGTAACCGTCCACCTGCAGGATCGGCTCCTGGTCAGCGCCAAAAAGCGTGAAGTCGAAACGGCTGTACGGTCGCTCACGCCCCAGGAATGCCAGCCGAACGACACACGTCTCTCCGGCGCTGGGCAAGCGTGTCCAGCGGAGACGATCGAAACCGTGGGGAACTTCCACTTGGCCACCGAACTGCAGGAACACAAAGCCGCCGCAAGTGACCAGGCATGCGTCGAGGACCGCGGACGGCAGAATCCAACCTTCGTGCGATCGCCCACCGGCAAGTTCCGCCGCCGAGCCGGCAACGATCTGCCCCCACCCACCGTCGTACTGGAAAGCGCACTGTTTCAAGCAACGGAAAGGCTGGCCGTGATAGATCGGTCCATCGTCAGCGTACTGGTGCGGGAACCAGCCGAGAGGCGGTTGGCCGGGTGGCGTGGCGGGGATCACGTCAGTACCTGCCGCCCACTCGACGACACCAGTGACGTGTAGCCGATCGGCCTGGACCAGCCGCCCGCGACGGTCACGCAACTCGCTGGTCAATCGGCACGACCATCCGTTGTCGATCGGGGCAAGGGTCACGACTGTCTTGATCGGTTTGTTGGAGTGGAAAAGGAGCCCGTTCGGGATCACGACGTCCCGTAGCGCCCCGATACTGCGCCCGCCCGCCGCCACCGAGGCCGCTTCGAGCAGAGCTTCGATTCCGATCACGCCGGGCAGAAACGGCTTGCCCTTCAACCGATGCTCTTTCAGGAACGGATCGGCGACCGGATCAAACAGCACATCCGCCACCATTGTGCCGGTTGAGTCGCGCGGACTGACGGCGTGGATCAATGGTCGATTCGTCGCTGCCGGTCGTGCCTCGCCCTGCGAACTCGCGGGAGATGCTTCGGCTGGCGTCTCGTCGGGATAGAACGTCCGCTGAAAGTGTCCGTCGTCGATCAATACTTCACCTTCCGGAAGCCCACCGCGCATTTCTTGGTGCAAATGTTCGATTCCTTCGGCCAGCGGCATGAAGTCCATTTTGAGCACGTTCTTGGCGCCGAGCTGGTTATCGGGGATCATCGCCATCCCGACGTCGTCCCACGAGATCCAGTGGAACGACGTCGCCGCACACTCGGGCCGCTGGAACCGGTACCAATCGGTCAACTTGCAGAGCATGTCGTTGGCGGCCGCATAATCGGTCAGCCCGTTTCCCCCGAACCGGCCGCTGATCGATCCGAACCCAATGAAGTACCGAACCGGATCGTGGCGTGTCAGTGCCATCAGGGCGACAGCTCCGTCCAACTTGGCGAAGGTCCGCTCGATCTTCTCCGGAACCTTGGTGTCGAACCGGCTTGACCGCGCGTAGCCGGCGCCATGTACAATCGCATCGATCGGGCCGTCCGCCTGGCGGATCTGCTGCAGGACACGGTCCACGGCGTCCCAGTCGGCCATGTCACAACTGTAGTAGGTTGCCTCGACCCCGGCCTGTTCAAAAGCGTGCAGCGACTGGAAGATCTCCATGTCGTGCTTCACTGCCAACCAGTCCTCTTCTGGTGACCGGCCAGCAGCGACCGCGCGCCGCACAATCTCCTTCTTGACCGCTTGCAGTTGTTGTTCCGAGGCATTTCGCCAATGGGCGTCGAGCGTGGGGACCGGGCTCTTACCGATCAGGTGCAGTTTCAAGCGATAGCGGCGTCCCAGTTCCAACGCCACCGCCGCCGTCACGCCCCGTGCCCCGCCCGTGACGACCCACGTGCCACCCGGTTTCAGATCGCTGCGTGGAAGTGATTCTACCGGCTGACGCACACTTCGCACGATGTGGCGACGTCCACCGATCAAGCTCACTTCGATCTGCGGTTGACCGGCCGCCAGTTCGCGACAGACCGCCTCGGCAACGGCTTCGGGCGGTTCATCGGCCGACGCGTCAATAACCTTCACACGCAACCGATTCATCTCATTCCGCACACCTTCGATATGGAGCGATTTGAGCAACCCGGTGATCGCTCCGCCTTCGGGTGCGGAGGGCTGGCGCACAAAACCGAAGTCACCGCCCAGCGACGTCACCGCGACCAGCGTCGGCTTGCCTGGCGTCGGAGTCGCCGAGCGCAATTTGCACCAACGCTGGGTGATTCGAAACGGAATCAAGACGCCTCGCATCCGCCGCCGGTGCCAGTCTTGTTTGGATAGCAGCCGGGACGCCTCCGCGTCGCGTGCGGTCATCAGGAACAGGTTGCAGGCCGGTTCCGTCGCCCAGACTGCTTCGAGGGCAGCGATAGCTGTCTGCGTGTCATCGCAGTCTGGGAGCAGGTGGACCGTGGTCCCGAGCGATTCGAGGCGTCGTTTAAGGGCCAGTGCCGTGGAGTTCCGCCCCAAAATATAGGCTGGCCCGTCCAACTGTAAGACGGCTTCCCTCGCCGCGGGCAATGGCGCTTCGAACGTGCGCATCACAAACCGCTGGGCCAGACGATCACGGCCGATCCCCGGCCCGGGCTGCTCATCCTGGCTGGAGGTCGCCGCCGGGTGGCCGGCCTCCTCCGCCTGCTCGGTGCCGACGGACGTGTTCTTACGCGGGTCTGGATAGAACCGCAGGAAGTAATCCCAGTTGGTGATCAGCACTTCCGTGCTGGACGACCCCGTGTACAGTTCGCGGAGGAGATGTTCGACGCCCTCCCGCTTGGGCATACTATCTGGTGCACCGCGCATCCGCCGCGCAACTTTCGTCTCTGGACGAAAGGCCATACCGACCTCGTCCCACGCGTGGTAGTGCAATGCGACCGCATGGCAATCGGGGTGCCGATGGCGGTACCAGGAAACTAACTTGCAGAGCATGTCGCTGGCCAGGCAGTAGTCGGTTTGCCCATTGCTGCCGAAACGCCCGCTGATCGACCCGAACCCAACAAAGTGCCGCACAGGATCGATTTCGGTGAGAGTCATCAGGTGGTAGGCTCCGGCGACCTTCGAGCCGACGGTGGCCAGCACGTTGGCGCGGTCCTTCTTCTCGAGGCGGCACGAACAGTCGATGCCCGCACCGTGCAGAACGCCCTCGATTGGGCCGGACTGCTGCCGAACCCGATCCAGCAACTGTTCGACCGCGTCGCGTTCGGAAACGTCGCACACGTGGTACGTGACTTGGAGACCTGCCTCGGCGAACCGGCGGAGCGACCGGTCAATCTCGATCGCCTTCTGCACGCGTAACCAAGCCTCGGGGGGCGACTGGCCTGCCTGACGCGCTTTGGCGAACGTCTCGGATCGGAGCGATCTCGTCTCCGGCTCGGACAAGTCGCGCCAGGCCGGATCGATTTCCGGTGGTGGGCTCGTGCCGACCAGGTGGAGATCCAGTCCGAAACGCCGCCCCAGCTCAAACGCACATTCGGCCGTAATCCCACGGGCTCCGCCGGTAACAACCCAGGTCGCCCCGTGACGGATATGGGCCAGCGGCTGCACGTCTGCCCGAGCCGGTTCGGCCCGCTGAAGGTAGCGTTTGCCTTCGACGAAGGCTAGCTCGTAGTCGATGGCTCCCGATGCCAGTTCACGAAGAACGTTGTCCGCCAGTTGTTCGGGCGGTTCTTCGACCGGGGCGTCAATGGCCTTAGCGCGGAAGTTCGACTGACGCCGCATGATCCCAATTTCGAAGTAGATCGCCTTCATCAACCCGGTCAGCGCGCCTCCTTCCGGCGCCGCGACTTTACCGGAAAAGCCGACGTCACCTCCGAGATTTGTCAATGCGACTAGCGTGGCCTTATTCAGCAGGTCGGCCTGCCCTGCGAGCGTCACCCAGCGTTGACAGAGGAAGAAAGGCCAGAGCACCGCAGCCTGATATCGGCGATGAAATCGCGCATCATCCTGGACGTTCATCGCCTCCTCGTCCCGGCCCATCGCCAGGAACAGATGGTGGATCGGCTGCCGCCGCCAAAGCTGTTCGAACGACTCCAGGTCCCGCTGCAGATCGCCCGTGACCGCAAGCGCGACGACCGATGCTCCCGTGGCTGCCAACCGTGCTCGCAGGGCGTCGGCCTCCGGATTGTCGCCGACGACCAAGGCAGGTCCGTTGAGCGGTACAGACTCGGCAGTGTTGGGGGGCCATGGCGCGGGAACCACGCGCATCACGAACCGGTGAGCGAACGGTTCCCGGCTGTCGTCCAAATCGTACTTGACGCCCGAATCCTCGGCTGCGACTCGCCGAGGCTGCGCGGTTGGCTGAGGTACGACCGGCAGAAGTTCCCGCAATGACAACGCCGAGCCGCTGGTGAATCCCCCCTGCTTCAGATGCCCATATTGAATCCAGGTGTCGCCGTTGGATGAGCCGATGACAATACCGAGACGGTCTTCTGTTCGCGACGCGTGCAACGCGGCACCCGCCTTCTCGATCGACGGCGTGACGACAAACGGTGACGCGCTCAACAACTCGCGAGCACCCTCTACCGTCAATCCCATGGTGATGGCTGCAGCGCGGACCGCCTGCAGGACGTCGAGTCGCCGCTGCGAAGCAGCCGGAACTTCGTCGCTCGAGCAATGAAGCAGGCAATGGTTGCTGGCAGCCACAATGTCGTCGCCCGCCAGCACCTTGATGGCCTGGCCATCGTGTTCTACATAACAGGCCCGGTCAGACGGATGATACGTCACACAGGCATTCCACGCGCTCCCGCTCGCGACCGCGCGGAGCCGATCGACGGCACGGTCCAGGTCGTGGCTTTCTTGCAGGACCGTGCGGACCACCAGGGGATGCAGCGGGCCCTTCGACCAATTGCTCCGGCGGTCGACAAGCACGCCGCCAGTGATCGCTAGTCCGCACGCATTCACCCCCCCCAGCACGCCGAGCACACCAGCAAATGACAAGGCAACGTGCGCGATCCCTGCCGCCGGCTCTCGCACCTGAACCGTCGGCACGAGGCTCGCGCTCAGACTGGAAGCCAGCGGCAGTTCTTCCTCGGCAAAGTGGACCGTGCAGCGCGCCGGGTTCCGCCCAGCTGGGATAGCAAAACGAGTACTCCCCGACCCCATGTCGGCGAACAGTGCCAGATTGTACGCCACGATGTTGCCCAGCGGCACGCCGACGGCATCGGCGACTCCCTGAAGCTCGCTCAATTGCTCCGTGTCAAAACAACGGCCCGGATCATCCAGCCCTTCGCGCGACAACGGCAGCTCATCCCACGCAATATCGACCCGGTCGGCGATTCCCCGCAGAGCGCGCAGGATCTCCTCCTTCAACTGCAAGCCGTGCGCATAACCCATCTCGTACGGCGTACCTCGAAGACGTACGAGTCGAATATCGTCAGGTAAGGTAGCGACGTCACTTTCACGCGGCGCCGCCGCGAACCCGGTCCGCGGATGTGTCGAGACCGTCGCGGCAGTGGGTGCTCCTGGCGCCGCTGCCACCGTCGTCGATCCGACCGGCTCCGGCGCCGGCGAACTCGGCGCGACACCAGCCAGGAAGTTGACGACATGACGCAACGTCGGGAAGTCGTCCAACGTGAGATCGTCACTCGGCGTGACGTCGAAATACTCTTGTAGCTCGCCGAACAGCTGCGCCTTCTTGATACTGTCGATCCCCAGATCCGCTTCCAGGTCGGCATCCAGTTCAACCACTTCAGGCGGATAGCCCGTCTGCTCGACTACGAAGTTGATGAGGAATGTTTCTAACTCAGCGTCCCCTGATCGGGCCACCGACGTCGCCGCGAGGGGCTCTGTCTGTTCGGTGGATAGCGGTGGTGGTGGGTCCGCTGCCGGTGCCGAAGCGGCAGGCAGGCGTTCGACCGTCTCGTCGTCTACGCGGCGGCCCAAATCCGTGCGACTGGGAACACCGGCCAGGAAATTGAGCACATGGCGCAGGGTTGGGAAATCGTCCAGCGTGAGATCGTCGCTCGGCGTGACGTCAAAATACTCTTGGAGTTCGCCGAACAGCTGCGCCTTCTTGATGCTGTCGATCCCCAAGTCCGCCTCCAGGTCGGCATCCAGTTCGACCACCTCGGGCGGATATCCCGTCTGTTCGACCACGAAGTTGATGAGGAACGTCTCCAACTCGGTGCCGCCTGGCTCCGCGACCGACGCCGCTGCAACCGGCGACGGTTGTGCAGGGGTTGTCGACCGTGAGGGAACCGGCACCGGGGCCGAGACAGCAGGCTGCGGCTCGATCGTTTCCGCAGTCGCATCGCGGCCCAGATTCGTGCGGGTGGGGATGCCCGCGAGAAAGTTGAGCACGTGGCGCAGTGTCGGGAAGTCGTCCAGCGTGAGATCGTCGCTCGGCGTGACATCGAAATACTCTTGCAGTTCGCCAAACAGCTGCGCCTTCTTGATGCTGTCGATCCCCAAGTCCGCTTCCAGATCGGCATCCAATTCAACCACCTCGGGCGGATATCCCGTCTGTTCGACCACGAAATGGATCAAGAACTTCTCCAGTTCGGCGGTCGCTGGTACGGCCGAGATTTCCGCGTTTGCGGGCGCCGAAGGAAGTGGTTGTTCGGAGGCGAAGGACGATCGCTGGGCGACCGCTTGTTGTGCCGCACGGGTGTCGGCGGTGGCGATCGAGTTGGGCGGCGCAGCGGGTGGAGCGGGGCGTCCGGGTACAACGCTCGACGTGGCGTTCTGCCGCATCTTCTCGCGCCGCCGCGCGGTCGCGTCGAACCGGAGAATGGGATGTTTGCCGGGAGAGGGATATTTGCCAGGAGACATGGGCTGGGGAATCTCCGTATGCCTGGTTGAGATCCGAGTGATGGCGGCGGCCGGTGTGCGGGGCGGATCGAGCGCACAGTGCATTCCAACAGCGCTTGGACGCTATCGATCTGTTCGCATCCCGGCCGTTTCACATGGTCCGTGGCGATCCAGACAGCGTCGTGGCCATCGAGGATGCGCTCGTGCAGTCGAGTGAGTATTTGGCCGGGCCCAATTTCGACGAAGACCGTCTCGCATTCGTCCGCAATCGAACGGATCAAATCGACATAGCGGACGGGTGTCGTCAGGTGAGCGATCAGGTTGGCTCGAATCTCATCGGGCGTGTGAACCGGGCGGTTGGTGACAACACTGACCATGGGCACCTGGGGCGCGCGAATCTCGGCCGTCAGCAAGGCTTGCCGGAGCGGTGCGGCCGCGTCGCGCATCAGCGGCGTGTGGAACGGGCACGGCACGGCAAGCTGGCGGGTCTGGTACGACTCGGCACGCAACAGTTCGGCCAGCTGTTGCAGAGCTTCGATCGACCCTCCCACTACCGTTTGGTCCGGTGCATTGTGATTCGCCACAAACACCTTCCCGACCAGGCGTGCGCCGATCCGTGCGACTACGTCGGGCTCAGCCGTCGTCGCCAGCAAGCGGCCTCGTCCAGTCGAGCATCGTTGGATCCCGTCACACCGTGCTCGGGTCACGACTAGCGCGGTCTCCAGGTCCCACGCACCGGCGGCAAACAGCGCTGCGTATTCGCCATAGCTATGTCCCAGCACCAACGCCGGCCGGATTTGCCGATTCATGACCGCCGCGTAGACGATCGAGTCGGCCAACAGCATGGCCGCCTGCGTGGCCCATACGTCGGTCCCCAGTGGGGACGGATCGGTCCAGGCCAGCGCCGAAAACGATCCGTAAGCATGACGACCCAAGATCTCGTCCGCCGCCTGCATCGCCTCTGCGGCGGCCGGGTCTTCGCGGACGAGTTGCCGAAGCATGCCTTGGTACTGCGAACCTTGACCCGAGAACACGAATGCGATGCGAGGCGCAGTCTGCCGCAGTTGGCGGCAGAAGATCCCCTGCTTGTCGAGCAGCGATTGCGAAGCGGCGTTTCCAGCCTGTTTGCGGGCTATCGACAACTTGCGCCCGAACGTCTCGGGCGTGTCCGCGACGATGGCCATGCGGACCGCGTCCGCCGAGCCGAACGGACGTGCGCCTGGCTTCGTCGAAACCGGACGCCTGGTGCTCCAGCACCGTCACCAACTCAGCTTGCAGCTGATCCAGCGACGGGGCACCGAAACGGCAAATGTGCCACGGTGTGAGAGTTGCCGCCCTAGCGGGTCGCGGAGCAGCAGGGACCGCCTTGGTGACAAACGCTTCCGTGCCAGTACTCTGTTGATCGGCCACCGCGCACTTTCTCGCCACGCTCCACCACCACGTGGTACGCGAGCGACCGCGAGCAGCCGCTGACACCAGCGGTTCGTCGACCATCGGCTGAGACGACTTGGATGGGTGACCGCTGGGCGACCGGCCTCAAAATGGCCGCATGGTCAGCCAGCACTTGGGCGGGCCTGTCGAATCCCGCGGTCGCAGGCACCTCGCCCCGGTCGACTTCCAGGATGGCCTTGATCAGCGAGGCCATCCCCGAAGCGCCTTCGGTGTGGCCGATCTGGCCCATGACCGAGCTGAGCGCCAGCGGTTCCCGGCGCGACGAGCGGCCGTGGACGGCGGCTATCGCTGCGAACTGTTCGACGTTGACGTCTGACGGACCACCGCCGCCAAACTCCATCACGGCCACGTCCGCGGGCGAGATGCGGCAAGCTGGAACGAGCGGTCCATCGCCAATTGCAGTGCCGTGCCCGACGAAGTGCCGTGGCCGGCACCGACGCCTCGGATGATCGCGCGGATTCTGTCCCCGTCGCGGCGTGCCGACGCCAGTCGCTTGAGCAGGATGACCCCGACTCCCTCGCCGGGCGAGAAATCCGTCGCAGGCCTCGTCGAAAACCGAGCGTGGTGGATCCTCGGCTGGAAAGCAGTCCCGCCATCGACAGGGCTTCGTACTCCGGGAGCCCCAGGCGTCGCTGCCCGGCGGCGCAAATCATCATGTCGCAATCGCCAGCCAACAGCATGTCGATGCTGACCGCCACGGCCGCGAGCGCCGACGCGGATCCGCAGTCGATGGCTGCCGCTCCGCCAGCAAGGTTCCAAGTCTTCGAGATGCGCGAGGCAAGTGAACTGGTGCTGAAGCTCCCGGTTTCGTCGATCAACGACGGCCAGTGCGACAGGAGCGTCTCCGCAAACTGCTGGGCGATCGACTCGGTACGTTCAGCCGACAGGCCGCGGCGGCCCAATAGCTCCGTGATGAGACGCTGCAATGGCGGAAGGCGGAGGCCCATCTGGAGCTGGAAAGCGAAGTCGCCGCCAAACTCCGTGCCGACCAACACGCTGACCGCCGACCGGTCGAACGGCCGCTTATCGTAGCCGGCGTCAACCATCGCCTGATCGGCGGCGTCGAGCAACATGAACTGCAGCGGATCGGCCTGCGCAATCTGTTTGGGTGGTACCTTATGCTGACGCCAGTCGTATTGAAAATCGGTGATGAAGCCGCCGCGGACCGCTCCACTGTGAAACGGCCTGCGCGATCCAGGATCGAAAGCCAGATCGGACCGCCAGCGGTCGGCCGGGGCATCGCATTTTGGATTGCGGCCCGAGACGAGCAGGTCCCAATAGGCGGGGACACTCCCGGCCCCGGGAAACACACATCCCATGCCAATCACCGCGATCGCATCGTCGTCCGCCGACGAGCGCGATGTCGACGCGTAGTGCTGTGGACCGGCGTCGACCAGTCGATGTGTCCTGTCGTTGAAATCATCCAGCACCACGTGCATATTCAGCCCGCCGATGCCGAACGCATTCACGCCAGCGCGCCGCGGCGACCCATCGGAAGGAGCGGGCCAGGGGGTTGGTGATGTCGGGATGTAGATCGGGGCCCTGTCCCAGTCGATCTTCGGGTTTCGCTCCGTCACGTTGATGGCCGGAGCGACCATCCCGTGCTGCATACAGAGGACCGCTTTGATGACGCCGGCGATGCCCGCCACCTCGAGTGTGTGCCCGATGTTCGCCTTGACGCTCGTCACCGGCACCTTCTTGCCAGGCGGCAGATGTTCCGAGAGGATCTCGGTCAGGGTGTTCAGTTCCGTGGCGTCGCCCAGCTGAGTGGCGGTCGCGTGCGCCTCGACGTACTGCAGTCCTGCCAGTTCGACGCTTCCGCGGTAGGCCCGCTCCATCGCCTTGAGCTGGCCCTCTTTGAGTGGTGCCCAGAGGCTCTTTCCTTTCCCGTCGGAGGAAACACCCAGGCCGCGGACAACGGCCTGGATCGGGTCGCCATCGGCCAGGGCCCGCTGAAGTGTCTTCATGACCAGCGCCACGTACCCTTCGCCGACAATCAATCCGTCCGCCGAAGTGTCGAACGGTCGTGAGCCGGTAGCACTCATCGCCTGGGCATGGGCGAACAGAACCAGGGTGTCTGATTTGCAGTCGGAAGCGCCGCCCGCCACCGCCATCTCGATGCGTCCCAGCTGCAGCGCACGGGCAGCCAGCAACATGGCCTGCAAAGATGACGCGCAGGCCGAATTGATCGCCAGGAACGGGCCCGTCAAGCCAAACGCCTTGCTGATCACCCCGGCCACCATGCTGCAGCTCACGTCGGGATTGTCGGCAGCCGGGCTCGGAAGCTGGCTGCGAACCCGCTCGATCAACTCGTCGATAATCTCGTCCTGCTGATGCGGCGGAAGGCGGCGAACCCGTCGCCTTCGCGCAAGAAATGGGCCGCCTCCTCGATGCACGTGGCATACGTGAGGCGCCCCCCAGACCACTCCCCTGCGCATGCCCGACGTAGACGCCGGCGTTACGCAACGGCAGGTCGAACGGGTCCAGCTGCGCGTGCCGAAACGCCGCCGCCGCCGTGTCGCACATCACCCGATGAACGATGTCGACGGAGCCAGCTAGATCCGCGGGAAGTGGACAGACACTCCGCTCGACCTCACGGTTGGAGACAATCGCGCCTAGCTTCGAATACGTCTTGCCGCGTGCCCCCACCTTCGCGTCATAGTATAGGTCAGCGTCAAGCCGATCGGGTGGCAGTTCCACCACGGCGCTGCGGCCTTCAATGAGCAGATCCCAGTATTGCTCCAGATTATCCGCGCCGGGGAGCCGGCAACCCATCCCGATGATCGCAATGGGGATGTCTGCAGAAAAACGTACGTCTTCCATCAGGTGTCGTATCTCCTGAGCAAACAACGTGTATCCGGTTGAGTGCGGGCAATCTGGTGAGGACCAATCTGCCCCCCAACGCGCCGTCAGGCCTGCGCGATCACCTCCTGAAAAAACCGCACCAAATCGGGCAGGGCGCCATTGCTGCCGTGAACCACAAGCTGGCCCGTGCGGATCGCCTGCTCCACGGTGAGCTGCCGATCCACCAAACGCCGGTACGTCCCGGAACTGAGGTAGTAGGCGGGCGACTGGGACGAGCCAAGTCCCATGTCCGCGCCCTCGACGCGGCCGTCGCGCAGTGCCACGTGCCATTGGCCGCCGCCGGGACCGTTTATCTGCAGTCCTACGGCGCGCCCGGCCCCGGCCAGCGGCATTCGCTCGCCGGTGCGCAACAGAGCGTCCAGATTCCGCCGCGCGTCACAGCCCGCACCGATCGCATCGTAGCGTCGCTCGCTGAAGTTGTTTTCAATCGCATACCGAGCCTCCCGCAGCAGCATCTCGCGATCTACCTCCGGACACGGCAGGTGGTTCAATGCGCGACGGGAATAGGTCACATCGAACGTTGGATCGTCCCGCCAGTGCGACCGATAGATGGACATGTACTCTTGAAAGAGCGCCTCGTACGTATCCAGCTGGGCCGCGTCCACCTGCATGGCCAAAGGACGCGACGAGTATCGTTCGATCGCTTCCTGAACGACCTCCTGAATCACGCTGACCGTGACCGGCCGCGAAGATGCCAGATGATACGTCTGCCCGTGGTACCGCCGGTTCAGCACGAGATGAACAATGGCCGCGGCGAGCCAGTCGACCGGGACAAGGTTCTTTCCCTCCGCACCGCTGAGCCCGAGGCGGGCGAAGAACCGTCTGCCCATTTCCCGCGGCGGGACCATCCCACACATCGCGTATGCCAGCTGCAAGGGGAGATAGAAACCGTGGTAGTTCGTGACGTAGCCGGTGCGCGAATCTCCAATAACGCTGGAGGGCCGGTAGTACGTGGCCGTGTCCAGAAACTCCGCACCCCGCACGAGCTTCTCCGCTTCCAGCTTGCTCTTCTCGTAGACGTTCCCCAACTCCTGTCCCAGGTCCACTTCGGTTTCCAGCACGCGGCCCTGCCGCAGGCCACAGAGGAAGGCCGTCGAAACGTAATGGAACTGAAGAATCGACGCGTCGCGGCAAAGTCCCAGAACGTGGCGGGTCCCTTCAATATTGCTGCGGAACGGTTCGCCCTGCTTGTCCTCCACGAACATCATGCTCGCCGCAGCATGCAACATCGCATCACAGTGACACGACACCCAAGAAAACTCCGCGTCGGACAGGCCAAGATGCGGCTGGCAGAGATCGCCGGCAAGGACCACAGGACGCGGCAGCAGGCGGCCTCGCTGCCGCTCCCAATGGCTCATGACCGATTCGACCCGATCGGCCGCCGATTCGCGCTTGTTGGGACGCACAATCACCGCCACCCTGGCACCGGCGTCGAGTAGATTGGCCAACAGGTACCTTCCCACCAGGCCCGTCGCACCACTCAACAGATAATACGCCATCGATCCAGGTCCCCCGCTGCCAGCTGTCAACCTGTCAAATACCCGACAGTTCCTCCGCGAGCTAATCCTCCGAGGATGGCGACTTCCGTCCCGCGAACCGATTGCCGGTCACGTCAGGCCCAACGGTCTGTGAGTGAATTGCCCGGGGCGGATAGCACCGGTCTGACACCGGTTCTTGAAACAGGGACGCTCGAGTTGCCCGCAGAACAGACAGCCCCGTCTCTGCGAAAAAAAGTCGAATTGTACCTCTCCCCCGGGGAGATCACAGGTTTCTCACGCACCAATGCGAGTCCCCGCCACGCCACAAGAAGAAACAAATGGGCGCGACAGGAATTATGGCAATACCTGAGAAGATAGTCAAGATAATGCGACTGCATAGACTTAATAGCATGCGAAACCCAGGGTGTATTCGTCGATTGAGAGGTACGATGGTGGCTAAGACTGGTCTGCCGGGCCTGTGCGCGGGGCGAACTGCCCCCCCAGCCGGCTCATGAGCAGGGCTGGAAGCAGCACCAGATCGCCCAGCAAGGCGGCCAGCAGCAGGGTCGTCATAATGACGGCAAATCGAGCGATCGGCATGAAGGGGCTGACCGCGAACACGACGAGGCCGAGTCCGCAGATGATTGTCGTCTGGAGCATCGCCGTGGCGCAATGACGGTATGCAAAGTGAATCGCGTCGCGCCGCGGCAGCCGCTGCTGCAGGCCTCGGCGGTACCAGACGAGGAAGTGCAGCGTATCGTCGACGGCGATACCGAGCGCCGCGCTGGCAGTCATCATTGCCCCGATATCGATGGGCGATCCGGCCCACCCCATGAACCCGAAGACCAGCAGGGCCGGGAAGACGTTCGGGATCATGGAGAGCAACCCGCCGGCGAGACTACGCATCAGGATCACCATGGTGGCGGTAATCAGGAGGAACGCGGAGGCGAAGCTCTCGATGAGGTCGCGCAGCAGTTGCTCTTGGGCCATGTGGATCAGCGGCACGCCGCCGCAGATTTTGGCCGCGACGTGCGTCCCTGTTGGCGGTGTCTGCTGCTTCAAGAAAAGCATCGACGCTTTCGCCCAGACTTCGGAGGAACTGGCCGTATTCCACTTCGGCGCTGCTCAATACGCGTGTGCTGATGCGCAACAGCTCGTGCTCGCCATCGTCGACCAGAAGCCGCAGTTGTTCGTACCGGTCCCGGTGGTTTCGCAGTCGGCGGGCGACGATGTTGCGGCGCATGATCCGCCGCAGCGCCGATGGTTCGGGCAAGTCGGGGGCGAACGTGGTCAGGGCGACGGTCCCTTGGGTTTCCGGCAGCGCTGATGTGGCGCCGCAACTGTTCGACGATCTCAGCCCGTTTGAGCATGACCTGCGCGTCGTCCGCCGCCGCTCGGTCGAACTCCAACACGATTTCCAATGGCACGAGCGCAACGCGCGGCCCCTAGCCAGTCATAGTCTTGCAGGAGCTGGGATCGGCCGGAGCGAGCAGATCGTTCAGGTCGGTCGAGGCGCGAATCCGCGAGGCACCGATAGTCAGGATCGATACCACACCCTGACGCCGCGTCGCAGGCAGCCTGGACCGCGGACTCCCTGTCCAGGCTCCCCTCCACGGAGACCAAGGCCACGGCGCACGTCGTCTCGCCATCCGGACCGAGCAGCCAACCCTTCATCCGATCGACCGCCTGGGCGCTCGTCAACGAGAGGGGCTCGGTCGTGAATTCAGCGCGTATCTGCCGGCCGGTGATCACTTGCCGGAACCAGACGACGTCCCGAGTCCGGTCGACACTCGGCAGCGGGCGGACGAGGTGTTGGGAAAGTGCGTCGAGCCGAGGATCTTCGAGCGTGCAGCCCGGCCAACTGAGTACCAAGATCTCGTCGCTGCCAAACCGCTCGACAAACCACCGCAGACGCCGTGTCTCCTCGAAACTGCTGGGCAGCCAGTCCAAGACGTCGTTCCGGTTGCTCTCAAAAGCCCCCTTGGCGCCGATCAGCAGCACGGGTGAGAGCAGCGCCGCCATGATGCACGTCGGTCGGGCGATACGGCGATAGAAGGTGTTCAACATCTGGACTCGGGTCGACCTCGCTCAAAGGAAAACCGCCTGCGAAACGGGTACAGGCCGAAAGGCCGGCGGGGACCATGTCGGCATGATGATTCAATTCGCTTACAAAACGTCGCGCTCGTCACAAGACACGAATTCGCGTCGCGCGTCCCGCACCACACGACTGGCGGCGACGATCGGGTCGTGGTTCCACAGCACCCACCAGTTCTGGTCCGCGACTTCGCCCAGCAACTGAGGTTTCCGCCGCCGCGTGTCGAGCGGGTAGGTGTCATAGGCCAAGTGCCACATGCGGCGCAGATGGGCCGTCGAGGGGCAAATGTCGCTCAGGTAAATGGCGGTCTGGCCCGCCGATTCGAACAGTAGCGCCAAGTGGCCACGCGTGTGCCCGCCGGTCAGTCGCGCCCGCAGACCTGGCACGATTTCGTCCCCGTCGTCGATCTGGCAGATGCGCGTCGGCCAGTGGCAGGATACCGTCGCGCGCGTAGGCTGTCTGCAGTTCTTCGCCACCCCGCGTCGCGTCGTGCCACTCCCATCGCCCGACAACGTGACGGGCTTGGGGAAACGTCAGGACCAGCTGCGCGTGTTGGTCGTGTCGAGTTGCCCCACCGACATGATCGAAGTGCAGATGACTGAAGACCACGGTGTCGATCTCGTCGGGTGTGACACCCAGAGAAACCAGACTGGCCACGAGCGGTTCGCCAGGTTCCATCGCATAGAATCTGCGGTCGAGTGGGCCATATTTGCCGCCGTAGCCGGTATCGATCAACACCGTATGCGTGCCGTCGCGGGCCAGCACGCACCGGTTGGCGCACAGAATGCGGTTCCGTTGGTCGGGCTGCGCCACCGCCTGCCAAAGCGTTTTGGGGACCACCCCGAACATCACTCCGCCGTCGAGCCGGAACATGCCGCCGTTGAGTGAATCGAGCTGCCAGTTGCCAAGCTGCATGGAATCGGCCCTGCACCCCAGTACGTTCAGGCAAACTGCCTTCAGGCAAAGCACCTTAAGGCAGCTGATCGCGGATGATCTTGCCTGACGGCGAACGGGGTAATGCCTCAATCGGGACTATCCTGGTCGGGCGTTTGAAATAGACCAGGTGCTTCTCGCAATGATCTTGTATCTGATCAACAGTGACGTCCGCATCGATCACCACGGCTGCCTTGACGAACTGTGTCCCGGATGGATCGCCGCCCGGGTAGACCTTCACCTCGCGGACACCTGAAATCGCCGCGATCACCTCTTCCACATCGCAGGGGATGACCTTCATTCCCGCAACGTTGATGACTTCCGTCTCTCGACCCTTCAGATGGATGGCGCCCGACCACTCGATACTTGCCAGGTCGCCCGTCTTGAACCAGCCGTCTTCCAGCGGCGACGTATCGAGGCCGTCTCGGTCGAGGTAGCCGGCCATCATCGACGACGACCGGACCATGACGCTGCCGAGCTCTTCAGAGGGTGCGCTCGGCGGTCCCGTCGACTCGGACCTCGACCTCCACCCCCTCCATCGGCCGCCCGACGACGCCGGTGGGCAGTGCACCGCCGGCCCCGTCCGCCACGGCGATGCCTCCTGTTTCGGTCGTGCCGTAGAGTGGCCTCACGACGGTACCTGACCTGTGCTGGAACCGCGCGGCAGTCCTCTCGGGCAGCGGCGCACCGGCCGCCAGGACGACGCGGTCCGGGGCTCGCAACCGATCGCCGCCGCCAAATAGCAGGGCGTCCAACATGGCCGGCACCACGGGCAGAATCGAGACGCGATGTTCCGTCAGAGCTTGAAACACGAGCCGAGGACTGAAACTGCGCATGGAGACGACGCTGGCACCGGTCAGCAGTGGGACCATCACGCACATATCCATCGTCCCGTTACCTCGCTTTCCCACGATGCTGCCAAAGCGGCTATCTCGATGGTACCCAGTACGAAGTCCGTTCGCTCCGCAATGATGCGATGGTGAGAGCGCTGCAGTAGCGTCTTGGCGAGTCCCGACAGCCCCGCCCTCTCGCGGGTCGCGATGGGCAGCCTGCCTGCCGCACCGAGCCTGCCCTTTTCGATCTCGTTGACAAGCGTCGCCAACTTGAACCAGGCAGCGCACTTACCGCACACAATCCAAACGACCGCTTCAGCCCAGAACCGCCACGCCTCCTATTGTTCGCATGCCGCATGCGGTGTCAATAACCTGGCGTGGCGGATGGGCTGTGAAAAAGTCGATGCAGTGGCGTCCCTTCAGCCTTGAATGAAAGGCCCTTTTTATGCGGGGGGGGGTGCGATTCCGCCTCCTGACTCGATCAAGCAACAAGGACAAGAAATGACTGAAAAAAAGCTCTGTCTGGCCAACCTACGTTGCTATCACACAACTTTTTGTCCTTCAGCGTTCCTTCCATCCCACACCATTTCCATCCACTCATTCCCGAGGCAGTGGTACGCCCGATTGGAATGAATCCATAGAAAAAGGGGTTCCGGACACGGTGTCCGAAACCCCTGCTGCGTTTTGGCTGAGTTCGCTGGTCCAGCGGCGGGCTGAGGCATGCGGTCTGGCGCTGCCAGTCCCCTCACGACCCCGCGGATGGCATAGCGCGCTACTTCAGCTCGATATTGAAAGTGTTCGCGCCGTCTTTGATGGTAGTGGTGATTTCCGATTTCATCGGATCGAAGTATTTCTTGGGCACGTCCACGAACGTGGGTGCCTCGCCTTCGCCCTTTTTAGCTGCCATGACCTTACCCATCATCATGCCTTTACCGGCCTCGGTATTGACGCCGATCATCACCTCCCCTAACGGAGCGTGCTGGACCATGTACTTACCGGCGGCATCGGCGGTTCCCTGGACGCCAGGATCCTTACTGTGAGCCAGAATGACCAACGCATACGGGACCGGCTTCCCGTTGAAAGTAATTGTTCCTTCGAGTGTGGCCTCCGAGAGTACCAACCGTTCCTCTTTGTTGCCGGAGCAGGACGCCATCGAAAGGCAACCGACGGCAACACTCAAACAAGCAGTCACGTGTAGAATTCGACTCATTTTCGTCCCATTTCGTTTCGTGTGGATTCCAATTTTGATGGCCCAGTGCAAGCCACCGCGAGCAGACGCCTCCGACCGCCTATCCTGGCGACCGTGGCCACGCGACAGACGCTTGACCGGGCGAGCTTTCACAAATCACTCGATAAGGCGATTGGCAAGTGAAAACGTCCCGTGGGACAGGCTGCCAACCTGCCGCTGCTCCACGAACACGACAGGTTGGCAGCCTATCCCACGGGTAAGACAAAACTTGCTGATGGCCTAAGAACCGCGCGAGGCCCGGGACAATTCCCAGGCCTCCCCGCGCAAAAAGTCAGGGTGCCACGGTCTCCTGAGTGCCACTGGCTCCGCCAGTGCCGGCCCAGGAACTGGGTGAGTTAGCACTGGTAAAGTGGCACCCAACCTCTAACATCAAAGGCCCGTCGCTGGCTCTCGGCCTAACGGTGTCATCAAGGCAGACCACACAAAAATGTCGATGTTGTTCGAGAGTGATTGGACACTGCCGTCGACCATCAACGCGTTCGAAATGCCACCGGCGTGAAGCGGATAAATCTCCCAATAACTCTGTTGGTCCGGCGGGCGATTCCTCACCGGTGGTTGATAGTATTCACGAACCATTCCGTTGTAGCTGAACCTGCAGTCTCCCGTCCACCATTGCCCGTATTCGTCGTCCCAGGTCACGTTGGGATCGTTGCAGTTGCAGCCAAACATGCCGAGTACTGCGGGGTCGATATCGGTCTTGCCCCAGAGGTTGGCGCCGTCTTGGTATGGGCCAACCGAATTCTGGACGCCCCAACCGGACGCGGTGACAATGCTATCGCCCGTAATCATAGGCTTCTCGATCTCGCAAATCGTGTTGGAAGTCCCGTCCGGGAAGTCACCCATCTTCTTTTCGCCGCTGCAGTTATCCCAGGCCTGATTCCAAACACTGCTTTGGCCCCCGCCGGGCATATTCTTGCCAAAGGCACGAGTGCTGGGCACATAACTCGTCAGGCTGGCTGGCCTGTCAGCACCGCCGAAAATCCAGCTGTAACCTCCCACATTGATCGTCCTCGCCAGCGACGCGTCGCTGGGACACGCCAGCACGGGAGGCGCTTGCACGTCCCACCAATCGTTGGCCATGGAGGCAGACGGCGAGAGAACGCAGTTATCCCATAGCGATATCGTCGTGCATCCCGATTGCTGTTCGATGTAGGGCAGCAGACAGTAGAAGTAGGTAATTTTCGGACCGTCGGTCATTCTTCTTCATGTACTTGCCCCGGTAGATCTGCGTGTTCGCTCCGGGATTCACGTTACTCCATCCATTGATACTGATCGGAGGAAACTCCTTCAGCGCGTCGTGTGCATTGTGCAGTGCGAGCCCGTGCTGCTTGATGTTGTTAATACACTGCGTCCTGCGAGCCGCCTCGCGCGCTGCCTGCACTGCCGGCAACAGCAGTGACACCAAGATACCGATGATGGCAATCACCACCAGCAACTCGACGAGGGTAAAACCTTTCCTGAATCTGCTCATGTCCGGCCCTCCGCTAGGGAATAGAAGAATAGGAAGAGAACAAAATGCGATTACACGTCTGACAGGGCCTGGGGAGTCATCCGCGGGGGTCTCGAAAAAAACTCGAACACGCCCCGGTTCCCGCGCCCATGTTGGAAAGCGCAAGTGTATAGATCTATAAGATAAGAGCACTGCTTTCGCACCCGCACCAACCAACCCCATAACTACCCTTAAGTTAACGAATAGTTGGGCCTAAAGTCAACAGTTTCCAGCAAATAGGTCCAACGCTGGAAATCGCATTCTGTCTCTGGTGCCCGGCTTGTGATTGCGGTAATTGCCGGAGCGCCTTTCAAGTTGACCACGCGCCCCCTCCTTCCGAATGGCTCGCAGCCTCCTACAAGAGTCGGTATGTTTTGGTGCTGGCTTGGAAGTAGGGTCGCCGCTCAAGCCCCGAGTGGCCGCCAGCTACGCCAGCGGAAAGACGAATCTCGTTCGTCATTGGTGCGGCTGGAGCCACCCATCGATGACGCCAAGGCTGTGCATGCCTCCCTGGACTTCCCGCACGAATCCGACTCGTTCCGCGCCCGCACGAACAGCGGACTGGCATTGAGTTGGATGCCACGGTCGTGCGGGGAGAGAAACTCGGTGGCGAGTTGGACCTTGGCGATGTGTTAAACTGAGGGCTCCCATGAGGCCGGACCTTGCACCAAACGGACAGATGCCGCGGGCATAGCGGAGCAGCTATGAACACAGACAAGAATGGCCAAACGCCGATTTATGTCACGATGGTTCTGTTGAGCATCGCCATCTTCTTGCTCGATCTCAGGTTTGCTCAGGGGGTCGCGGCCGGCGTGCCTTATATCGCCGTCGTACTGCTGTCTCGCTGGTCTGGAGAGCAACGTGCCGTCTTCCTGGCCACCGCTGCTGTGACCGTTCTCACGATCGTCGGGTTTTTCTTCCCGTTTCCCGATCGGACCGTGATCTGGATTGGCATTTTGAACCGCCTCATCGCCCTGTTCGCCATCTGGACGACAGCCGGCTTTTCGATACTTCTGATCCGCAGAAACGAGGTGATCCGTCAAGAGCGCGACTTCAACAAGAGCCTGGTCGAGACGGCTGCGTCGATCATTCTTCTCGTGGACGGTGACGGAAAGGTGCTCTACTACAATCCCTTCACCACCACGGTTTCCGGCTGGAAGCTGGCCGAGACGCGGGGAAAAGACTGGATTGAGACCTTCGTTCCCGAGGCGGAACGGGGGCCAGTGCGGCAGGCATTCACGTCCTGCGCCGCTGGCCAGACTGGCCAAGACGCCCTGTTCTCGATCATGACGCCGCAACAGGAAGCCATGCAGTTCTCGTGGCACTCGCATGTCATCCAGGGCCGCGATTCGCAGACGGTCCATGTCCTGCTGATCGGGCAAGACATCACGCCGCTGGTGGAAGTGCAACAAAGACTGGTTCAGTCCGAGCGTTTGGCTGCCATTGGGCAGACAGTGGCGTCACTGAGTCATGAGGTGCGCAACGAGTTGCATTCTCTTCAACTGGCCGTCCTCCTGCTCGAAAGACAGGTGACCAGCGGCGACGCGCTGAAAGTGGTCGAACGAGTCAAGGGAATTGAGAAGCGTCTGACGCGTCTGTTTGAGGACATTCGTGGCTTCGCCGCGCCGATTCAGTTGGAGCGATCCACCGTCTCGATTGCCGAGGTCTGGCAAAGGGCTTGGGAGACCGCCACACGCACCTCGGCAGGTCCGGCTGAATTCGTCGAGGAAACAGGGGGCGAGGATTTCCGCTTGTCGCTGGACCCGCTGCGACTGGAACAAGTCTTTCGTAACCTCTTTGACAACTCCCTGGCGGTCTGTACTCCCCCAGCACGTATTACCGTCAGCTGCTCGACCTTCTTGCGGGAAGGGAGACAACACCTGCGCATCAGCGTGCGGGACAATGGTCCGGGATTGTCTCCCGAAGCCAAGAAGCGACTATTTGAACCGTTCTTCACCACCAAATCGGTCGGCACCGGCCTGGGAATGCCCATCTGCAAAAGGATTATCGAGGCGCATGGCGGCGATCTGCAGGTGGGCAAGAGCAAGGTCGGCGCCGAATTCATCATCTCCCTGCCACTGACCGAAAACGCTGAGCCTGCAGCCGCCCCTACGTAGAACGGAATTCATTCCGTTTACGCAGCCCCGTCGCTCCCCACTTCCCCCTACGTAGAACGGAATTCATTCCGTTTACGCAGCACCCGCTCGCTCCCCACCTCCCCTACGTACGGAGAACGGAATTCCGTCCTCCAACTTGCGTGCGCGGACGGGATCCCATCCTACCAACCCCCGGCCCCCATGACTCGACTTGACAACAATTGGATATTTGGCTAACTTACCAAGTACATTCCGCCGATGAAGGAAGAATGAACCGAGTTGCCATGCATAAGGAAGCGACATGGACGCGAAAGAACTGGCCCGTTACGAAGCGCGAGCCCGGATCATCAAGGCCTTGGCGCACCCGGCGCGACTGCTGATTGTCGACGAACTGTCGCGGACCGACGAGCGCTGCGTGTGTGAGTTGACCGAGATGATTGGCTCGGACATGTCGACCGTCTCACGGCATCTGGCGATCCTGAAAAACGCCGGACTCATCGCCGACGAGAAGCGTGGTCAGATGGTGTTTTACCGGCTCCGCGTGAAGTGCCTGTTGAAGTTCTTTGAGTGCATCGAATCGGTCCTGGCGTGCAATGCGCAGAGTCAACAGGAGCTGCTGACCTAGTGAGTCCTGGAGGCTGGCGGAGTTTTTTTGCCGCTTTAATTGCCCATTTAGCCAAGTAACCCAGCTCATTCAGCTGGATGTGCGGAAGGAAGAAGGAATCTGACCGTGAATAAGAAGGAGTTCGGCATCCTGGCGGCCTTGGTGAGCGTGTTCCTGTTCGCCTACTTCGTGAACTTCACCGACGACCACATCCAGAAGGCGGTGCTGGAGGCGTTCTACATGCTCCAGTGGTACGCCCGCTACCACACGCTGGCGTGCGTTGTGCCGGCCATGTTCATCGCCGGCGCCATCGCCACCTTCTTCTCCAAGGAAGCCGTCCTGCGGCACCTGGGCCCCAAGGCCAATAAGGTGGAAGCGTACGGCGTGGCCTCCGTCGCCGGCTCTGTCCTGGCGGTCTGTTCCTGCAGTGTGCTCCCCATGTTCGCCGGCATCTACCGCGTCGGTGCCGGGCTGGGCCCGGCCTCGGCCTTCCTCTACTCCGGTCCCGCGATCAACGTGATGGCGATTTTCCTGACCGCGCGCGTGCTGGGCTACCAACTGGGCATCGCCCGTGTCATCGGGTCGATCGTCTTTGCGATCGTGATCGGGCTGATCATGGCCATCGTGTTCGGATGGTTTTTCGTGTAGCTGAAACAGTTTTATCGCGGCGGTCAAAGGCCGCGTCAGGAGGTGTATCATGAAACTCGTACAAGTTCTGGGGCCCGGTTGCGCCAAGTGTGAGAAGCTCAAGCACAACGCCGAGGAGGCCGTCCAGCGTTCGGGCGTGGAAGCGGTTGTCGAGAAGATCACCGATATCAATGTGATCACGGGATTCGGTGTGATGATGACACCGGCCCTGGCGATCGACGGCGAAGTCAAACTGGTCGGCCGAGTGGCGACTCCCGATGAAATCGCTGCGATGTTGAAGTAGCCGGGGCTCGGTTCATCGTTGTTCCGTAGGGCGAAACTTTCACGAGGGAGAAATGCCATGGCAAGCGGAGTATCTCGGCGTCGTTTTGTGGGCACTGTCGGTCTGGGGGCTGCGGGTCTGGGAACCGCATCGCTGGCAGCGGCGGCAGCGATGGCCAACCAGCAGGCCAACACCGACTCGACGATGAAAATCATCGCCGTCGCGTGCAGTCCGCGCCCGGGAAAGACAACCGTTCAAGCACTGAATATCTGCCTGACTGCGGCCCAAGCTGTCGCGCCCCAGCGCATCGAAGTGGAACTGATCGAACTGGCTGGGCTCAAGATTCCCGCGGAACTGGCAGCGGGGATTCCGCTGGAAGCTGGCCAGCGCGACGACTTCCCTCAGGTGGCCGCCAAGTTGTCCGACCCTCGGGTCGCGGCCATCATCGTGGGGACCCCGGTTTACTTCGCCAACATGTCGGCACTCTGCAAGGCGTTCATCGACCGTTGCGGCATGTTCCGCAAGAACAATTTTGCGCTGGGCGGAAAAATCGGCGCTGTCCTGGCTGTGGGTGGCGTGCGCAGTGGAGGGCAGGAACTGGTCATTCAATCGGTCCAAGCCGCTCTGTTCTGCCACGAGATGCTCGTCGTGGGAGACGGTCGGCCGACCGGCCACTTCGGCGCGCGACTGTGGAACGATGGCGGTGACGACATTAGCAAGGACGAGTTTGGCGTGACCACGACGAAAAACCTTGGCCGACATGTGGCGGAAGTGGCGCTGGCCCGCACGTCGCCGTGAACGACACCGCACCACTCGTACGACGCCCGATATAGTGAGAAGATGATAGAGACATACCATGGATCTGAAGAACGCCTTGTCCGTCTGTTTGATATCTCTGTTTTCCGCCACGCTGGTGGTGCTGTTCGCCCGTTCGCTGGACTCGCAGGCAGCGTCACGTCTGCAGCCGGAATTGGCTCGCATCGCCTCGGAGCTGGAGGCCATTCGGACCTCCGGTGGGATCGCCGCAACTTCTGCCACGGCGTCCCCAGACACATTGCTGCGCGACGGTCTGCTCGTCTATTACTTCCACGGCAATCAGCGATGCCCCACCTGCCGGGCGATCGAGCGCAATCGCACGACACCCTGCAGGCTGATTTCGCAGCCCAATTGGCACGTGGAGAATTGGTCTGGACGACCCTCAATTATGAACAGCCAGCAGGTTTGGCGTTGGCCAAGCGGTTCGACGTCCAGGCGGCGGTTGTCGTGCTGGCGCGGATGGAGAATGGGCAAGTGGCGCAGTGGAAGCGGCTCGACACGGTGTGGGGACTGGTGGGCGACCAGCCGGCATTTGCGACGTACGTTCGCGACGAAGTTCGCGGTATGCTCGCGCCACCGGCGCCGTGCAACGCGGCCAGCTCCGCCCCAGGATGTGAGCGATATCCCCCTTCCCGACGAGGACGGCTCGGACGTGCCACTCCCCAGCGAATCGACCCCCAGCGAATTAACAGAGTTCCCGCAACCCAACGTGGCTGCAGTAAGTAACCTGGCCTGAGGGAATCGCACGTTTTCCCGCCATGGATTCGCAGCGTGACTCGACGGAAAACGCCGGCCACATTCTGGTGTGCCGGCGCTCGCTGTTTCGTTCGCGGAGCATGCCATGTTCGATGGGGCGAGCTTGGCACACCCTTTTACTACTTCGACTTCTCGGCTGCCACAACAATCTCGAACGAACCGGTGACTTCGCCGTAGAGGTCGCGTGTGTCGTAGGTGACGGTCGCCGTGAAGACGCTCTTGTCTTCACCCAACTCAATGTCTTCTGGCACTCGCCACGAGTACCCGCATGTGCCGCCTCACCCAAATGGCATCAGGCCGCTGGCAACCTCTTTGCCCGCTGCATCGACAATCGTGACGGTCGGGACGAGTGATTCGTAGATCGGCACGCTCCTGGATGTGCCGTCGGCGTTGCGGATCGTGCGTTGCTGTTTCGTCTTCGTCGTATCGTACAGGCCGCGCAGCAGCATGCCCGTGCCCGCGTCTTTCAACATCGCCTTGAGCTGCACCTTGTCGCCAGGTCGAAACACCTTGCCTTCCGCCGGAGTGGTGAATGACACAGTCGGCTTGTCGGCGAACTGCAATTCAATCGGTTGACCGTCGCGAATCTGCATGTCGTATCCCTGGCTTGACAGAGCCACCCGCAGATCACCGTAGTCGACATACAAGCTGGCGCGATAATCGCCGGCGGGAATTCGGTACTGTCGTGAGAAATCCGCCGCATAGAAGTCGCCCAGGCTAAACCTCGACCGATCCTTTCCGTAAAAACTGCCCGCCAACCCTACGTTCCGCGGAGCGTGATCATCCGTCTTGATGCTCAGTTCGCCATACTCCCCGCGATACGGGCTGACGGTCAATTGCTCCCCCTTCGCATCGACCGACATCGTGAAGAACTGGTCCTTCTCCTGTTGTAGGGATTCGAGCGCGAGCGATTTCCAATTGGTGGTTTCGGTCGATCCTTCCGGTTTGATCAACACCGTTGCCGCGCGGCCCTGCCACCGGTTTCCCAGCAAGGCTTCATACGCTTGCTGGCCGATACGGATCGTCCCCTTACGGACAACGGTGGACATAAAGATCAGGTACGCCTGATTGCGACTCTGCATGCTCAGCCAAGGCAGGAATCGCTCAGCGCGGGTATCCTGCTGCGGATCCTTCAGCTCCACGTAATCGAAGATGCATACCGCACCCCCGGTGCCTCCGAAAAGCGACAGACCACTCGGAGGCTTCTCTGCGACGACAATCTTCGCGTCGTTTGTCAAGTCCTGGTCACGATTGGCGTCGAAGTACAGCACATCGTACTTGCTCGCATCCGTACCGGTCGCATCCAGCGCAAAACAATACGCTTGTAGGTCCGCTGGCGTGTCCAGCGACGTACGGAAGATCACCTGGCCGTAGAGCGGCGATTCGGATTTCAGCGCGGGATAGGTGACACGGGGAGTCGGCATTTTGCCGCACGGCCCACCGAAAACCCCGGCTCCACCATACCGCAAGTACTCCGCGTGGAGGTTCCCCTCCTCATCCAGCACAGATTCCTCGCGGATCGGAAACACCGCGTCCTCTTCCGCTGGCACGGCAGACTGAGGAACCAGGGCAACGAGGACGAGCACCGTGAACAACGTTCGCCAGACGGCCATCGGACTTCTCCCATGCACGATGCGGAAGCGATTGGGGGGGCTCAATACTCCATCGAGACTAAGCCTTCCAGATCCGAAATGCAACAGAAATCGGCCGATCGAGCCCCGCGGTTACCCGCCACAGAACACGGTGCCTCCGCACCCCCAACACGCACACATCCGCGGCAGGGCAACATTACCCATTCCCCCCATCTCGCCGCAAAAACGGGGAGCCTCCTGGGCTGCTAAAAAGTTGAGTCAATTGAGTCCACTGAGTCCTGGATGAACGACCCTTTTTGTTCCGGTCCCGCGGGCTTCCTCCTGCTGACTCGATCAGGCAAAAAAGGACAAAAAAATGGGTGACAAAAAAATGTGCCGTTCCCAGCTCATTCTTATCTTTTTGTCATCGATTTTTCTGTCCTAAGTCTTCTCAGCCTTCTCATCATCCGAGACCGCTTCGGACCACTCGTTTACGGAACAATAATGGCATAACCACCAGAATCAGGGCAACTCAGGTTTTTATCGCGCCAGGAGCCTCCCCGTTTCTTGGCCCTCGTTTCTGGCGGGCGAACTTAGCCGTGCCGTTCCCGGCGGAGGCCGGCGGGCCGGCCCGCCCTCCGCGGGAGCTGGTGATCAACCCGCGTTCAAGTCCCCTGGCAGCAGTGCCGCTGAGGGAGATCTTGCTCGCCACCCGCCGACGCCCCACACTTTCGTATTTGTGCAATTCCTGGTGTGAAGTAATTGCTTTTGGTGTGGCGGCGGAGTACGCTGGCCCGCGACTGGGTTGGAAGCGATGAAGGTGCGGACCGCGGGGACTTTCCCCATCGAAGTGGACGTCCGATCTGGTCGTCACGTTCCACTACCCACGCGGGCTTTCGCGCCGATGTATCCGTGGCGGCGGAGGATCCGTATTCCTGCCGGTGTCGGTAAACCGTTGATAAGGGGATCGACGCGAGTAGGACCACGGAGGCGACGAGTGGGTGGTACGATCATTTTTTGCTCGGAGGTGAGTAGTCCATGGAAACGCTTCCTGTTGCCAGGTTTGTGGTGTTGGTTGCTGCGTTGCTGAGTCTCCCGTGTGCCGCCAAGGGCGACTTCGTCATTGATTTCGATACGGAACCGTTAGGGAACGTTTTGAACGTAGGCGACGTCCTGACGAATCAATACGCCGCCTGGGGTGTCACATTCTCGGCGCTGGAGAACGGCTCGACCGTTGATTCGACCCTGTTTAATACGGGTGGCCCACCATTCACCGGGAACGCGTGGCTCAATGCTCCGGCCACCCTGGATTACGCGACGGATATCTTACGGATCGAATTTGCATCGCCCGTGATGAACGTACAGTGGCTCACTTATAACTTGATGGAAATCGTCACGTTCAGTGCCTATAATGCGAGTGGCAACCTGCTCGAGACAGTGGCCACTTCGCGTTCCTCGGAATCCGAGCGACCCGCGTTTTCCGTCGGCGGCATCATGCGGATTGACGGACAGGTACAGGTTGAGGGTTCTGCCTTCTGCCTCATGGATAACCTGTCTTACGCTGCGATTCCCGAGCCGTCCACGATGGCCATGTGGTCGTTGTTCGGCATGGTCGCTTTGGGTCACCGATGGTGGCGGAAACGCAGACGCTGAGCGTCAACCCGCACCAGGTCCGGTCACCACGCCCCAGGTTCATCACTCGGAGCTTGTTTGGAGGCGCGTGCGTACGTGATCCTGTCGTGTGCCGGCTCCACTTCGCGCGTCGCGGCAGACGGCTCCGTTTCCCCTTCCGCACGGCGATCAGCGACGGTCGCAAGAACGGGGAGCCTCCTTTTCTCGGTCACAGCAGACTTGCCAGGCGACGGAAGTGATGACCGATGATGGCCAGTTCGATCGCTTGATGGAAGCGGCGCGGCCGAGTGAGCAACGTTGTGAGGAAGAATCTCCAGTAGGCCAGCGCCCGCGATGCCAGACTCCCAGCAGCCACAAGGACTTGACAAAAGCCTGGAGATCCGACCGTGACAGCCGGAGCCGCGGGCCTTCCGGCCGGTCGTTTTCCAGGAACGTGCGAATCCGCCGGTAGTAGTAGCGCGGCTCATAGAGCTTCTTCATGAGTTCCCGGTAGCCGTTGGTGAGGAACGCCCGATTGATCTTCGTGCGGAAATTCAGCTCCGCCTCGGTGTTGTTGCCGGTACTCTCCGTTTCCAGTCGTCCCTCCTGCATGAGCCGGCGGTAGAGTCGCGTTTCGGGCAGGGCGGTCAGCAGCCCCACCATCGCCGTGACCACACCCGAGCGTTGGATGAAGTCGAACTGACGTTTGAAGATATCGACCGGATCACTGTCGAATCCCACGATAAATCCGCCCATCACCTCCAAACCCGCGTGCTGCAAGATCTTGACCGAATCGGTGAGATCCCGACGGCAGTTCTGGAATTTGCCGCATTCCTGCAAGCTCTCGACGGCGGGCGTCTCGAACCCCACAAAGACCTTCTTGAACCCCGCCTGCACCATCAGGTCGCACAGTTCCGGGTCGTCGGCCAGGTTGGCCGACGCCTCGGTCAGAAAACCCATTGTCGACCCCGTCCGCGCCCGCCATTGAATCATTTCCCGCAGCAGCGCTTTGGCCTGCTGCTTGTTGCCAATGAAATTGTCGTCGACGACGAACACCATATCCTGCCATCCGTGCTGACGCAGTTGCTCGAGTTCGCCGACCAACTGCGCTGGCGTCTTGGTACGCGGGACACGGCCGTTCATGACGACAATGTCGCAGAACTCGCAGTCAAACGGGCAGCCCCGGGAAAACTGCACCGACATCGTGACGTACTGACGCATGTCAATCAGGTCCCAGCGGGGCACCGGTACGCGCGTAATATCGGGACGCGTCGACGCGGAGTACATGTGGCACAGCGTCCCGCGGCGCATATCTTCGACAACCTGCGGCATGAGTTCCTCGGCTTCACCCAGTACGAAATGGGCAATATCCGGAAACGCTGCATGGCCAGTCGTAAAGAGCGGTCCCCCGGCAATGACCGTTTTGCCCAAGCCGCGGCAACGTTTCACGATGTCGCCCACCGATGCCTTGTGCACGATCATCGCGCTGAGCATCACGTAATCGGCCCACACCAGATCATCGTCGGTCAGTCGGTCGACATTCAGATCGACTAACTTCAGTTGCCAGTCGGCCGGCAGCAGCCCGGCCACTGTCAACAAACCCAACGGTGGGAATGCCGCACGCTTCGACACGAAACGCAGCACATGTTTGAAACTCCAAAACGTGTCCGGCGTCTGCGGACAAACGAGAAGAATATTCATGATGGATTACCCGCGTGGTCCCCCGTTCCCGTATGGTGAATTCAGGCACTGCTGGTCGACACGGATGCGGCCGCAACTCAAGATGATTTCCTGGAGAGGTTGTCTCCAGCGGCCCATGTGCCGCGCGGCACACACAACAAAGATCGGAGCACACACTTGGCGCCTGTTCGCCCAAGTCAACTCACTTGCCACACAATTCTCGGCAGTACGAAACTGCCTTTATCTTGTCACGCGGCACGATGAACTCGACCAGTTGGCCAAGCCGAATCGTCACTCTTTTGCAAGTCTAGGAGTAGTTTCGGCAGCGAGCAAGTTGAACATGCGTGTTCGCGTGGCATACTTGTGTAAATGATGTGTAACGGTGATGTAACCACGAGCAGCTTTGCCAGGAACCGGCGGATTCATCGCTGCAGCGGCGGAGCGGTGGAGCGGTGGAGTGATGGAGTGATGGAGTGTCACATGGATTGCAGCGGCTGGAATGGGCGGCGTGAATCTCATCTCACACGAGCACGAGGTGGCGTTCGTCGAGTCTTCCCAACGACAGTCCCCTGGGAAGGCATCGCCTTTGCTTCCCCCCGGACAGCGCGTCCAACGCGCACACCGGGCCGAGGCAGCATGGCGTCCCATTCCCTCCCAGCTTGCCGCGAAAACGGGGAGCCTCCTGACGCGATAGAAACTTGAGTGTCCGTGAATCTGGTGTTCATGCCATTATTGTTCCGTAAACGAGTGGTCCGAAGCGGCCTCGGATGAAGAGAAGTCTGAGAAGACTGTAGGACAGAAGAATCGATGACAAAAAGATGAGAAAGAGCTGGGAACGAAACATTTTGGCATTTGTTTAGCCGTTGGCAGTAAGGACAGCAAAGAAACCGAGGGAGATTTCTGAGCTGACGTACCGGATGCACGATGCATGGCTCCCAAGCCAATAATTAATGGTGAATGATGAGTAATTGACGGTTCGTGATTCGCCCTTTTTCTGTTCTTGCACCGCAGTGGAACGCCCCGATGATTGGCTTTCTCATCCACCTTCCCCTCGTTAATTATTCACCATTCACCATTCGCTATTCACCATTCGCTATTCACCATTCGCTATTCCGGTCTGTTTACCCCCTGGCACGCCTTGCCTGGTGAAAACAAAGGCACCGTACACTGCACACGGCTAAAGCGTTACCCATTTTTGTCACCCATGTTTTTGTCCTTTTTTTGCCCTGGTGATGCGTGCCGAGGTGGACTGCGTGATGCCGTTGATGGAAGCCGGAAGATATATTCCCGAGTTGGACCACGGCGTGTTTCGTGGACGAATTTCTGCGACTACATCGGGTACCTGCAATACCTGCTCGGTAGAGGATGAATTGCACAGTGGATGATTCGCGGCAAGGCAGGGACATGGGGGGCGTCTCAACTCCTCGACGATCGAGGTGAACGAAATTGATTTGCACGATTCGCAGGGGTGTCGCCTCGTAGATCCCCCCTGCCCTGCTACAAGGTGCCCCACCACGAACCGTTGACAAAACAGTACGCATTGATATGTTTGCGTTGGTCTCGGAGTCATGGTGCACTGACTTCTCGGGGTCCCTCTCCGCTCCGATAAGTGGGTCTCCGTGCTGACTTCTTCTCCGGTGCTGAGGAGCGGGACACCATCCACCCAATGACGGGAGCAGCGATATGAGCCGCCCGGCGCTACGGTCGCCCTACTCAATCCTGGCCGCGGTCGTGCTGGTTTTGGCCGCCCATCGAGCGCAATTCCCAGGAGCCCGCCCAGAGAGCGGGAAGCGGGGATCCCGGCACTCTCGTGTCGCTGACGATCGGGCCGAGTCTCGACGCTCATCCGCTCATCATCCGTGGTCGCCATGCCCGGCAGCAACTGTTTGTCACAGGTGTCTACTCCAGCGACCGGGTGCGAGATCTGACAAATTCTGTGACCTACGTCGCGGAGCCGCCCGATGTGGTGTCGGTAGATTCAACCGGGCTCATCACACCGTTGAGCGACGGAGAAACTCGGATCCGGACGGTCACCGGGAACCTGTCAGCGGAGATAAGTGTCCACGTGGAGGGCTTCGCCCAGCCCCGGCCGATCAACTTCCCAAACCAAATCGTGCCGATTTTCACGAAACTCGGCTGTTCTGGCTGGTGGCTGTCACGGGAAAGCCAGCGGCCAAAACGGTTTCCGACTCTCTCTGTTGGGCTTCTATCCCGACGACGATTACGAGTTTCTCGTGAAGGAAAGTCGCGGACGGCGTCTCTTCCCTTCCTCACCCGGTGAGAGCCTGATTCTGCAAAAGGCGTTGGGCCACATGCATGGCGGCGGGCAGCGGATGGAACTCGGTAGCTACGAGTACCGACTGATCTGCCAGTGGATCGAGCAGTCGATGCCCTACGGGGACGAGAAGGACCCAACCCTGGTGGCAATCAAGTGCCTGCCGGAAGACCGTGTGATGGATCGCGGCGCCGCACAACAGATCACGACGATGGCGATGTACAGCGACGGCAGCACCGAAGACGTAACGCGTATGGCGTTGTACGAGGCGAACGATGCCGAAATGGCGGAGGTCACCAGTGACGGCCTGGTGACGACGCGCGACAGGATCGGTGAAGTGGCGATCATGGCGCGCTACCAGGGTCAAGTTTCGACCTTTCGCGCCACCATTCCGCTGGGAGCCGACACCAGCAGCATGCCGGTAGCACGAAATCTGATCGATGAAGCGGTATTCAGCAAGCTGCATCAAGTTGGGTATTCCGGCTTCGTCCATCTGCGACGATGCCACCTTCTTGCGCCGAGTGACGATCGATATCACGGGCACGCTCCCCACGGCAGCCGAAGTAGCAGCGTTCCTGCAGGATCAAGATCCGGCGAAACGCGATCGCCTGATCGACCAACTGATCGACGGGACAGCTTATGCCGATTTCTTTGCCAACAAATGGAACATGATCCTGCGGAACAAGAAGCGGAACAGTAGCGAACTGCAGGGAAGTCTGGCCTTCCACCGCTGGATCTGGACAAGTCTGTACGAGAACAAGCCGTACGATCAGTTTGTGCGCGAGATCCTGACGGCCGCGGGGGATGCAAACATCAATCCTGCCGTGACATGGTATCGCGAAGTCGATGAGACGAACGAACAAGTGGAAGATGTCGCGCAGCTGTTTCTCGGGCTGCGCATCCAGTGCGCTCGTTGCCACCATCATCCATACGAGAAATGGAGCCAGAACGATTACTATGGACTGGCTGCCTACTTCAGTCGCGTGGGAAAGAAGAATATTGCGGATGCACCGCGGCCGGCTCGCGATCGCCGAGTGTTTCACAATGACGGCGTGGCTACAGCACAGAACCCGCGTAGCGGAACGATGCTCCAGCCGAGTGGCTTGGGTACGGACCCCCGGGAGATCCCCGCCGATCGGGACCCACGCGTCTTCCTGGCAACTTGGCTGGTCGAGCCGGCTAATCCGTTCTTCGCCCGCGCCTTGGTCAATCGTTACTGGAAACATTTTTTCGGTCGCGGGATCGTCGAGCCGGAAGACGACATGCGTGCCACCAACCCGCCGTCCAATCCGGAACTGCTCGATCAACTGGCCGCACATTTCGTGGCCAGTCGATTCGATCTCAAGGACCTGGTCCGAACGATCTGCCAGTCACAGACGTATCAGCTCAGCGCCGTGCCGAACGACTACAACGCGCAAGACAAGCAAAGCTTCTCACGCCACTACCCCAAGCGACTGACGGCCGAAGTACTCTACGACGCTTTTCATCAGGTCACCGGAACCGTACCGACTTTTCCCGGCTGGCCGGCCGGAACACGGGCCATGCAACTGGTCGACACCGACGTTTCCCCCTACTTCTTGACCGTCTTCGGACAGCCCCAGGCAACCACCGCCTGCGAGTGCGAACGACAACAGAATGCCAACCTGGCCCAGAGCCTGCATCTCCTCAACAGCACGGAAGTCCAGGAAAAAGTCTCCAGTCCCACGGGACGCGCAGCCGCCTTGGCCCATGCCACCGATCGCCCCCAGGAAGAACGCGTTCGCGAGTTGTATCGGTGGGTCTACGCGCGCGAGCCGGATGCGGACGAAGTGCAGATCGCCCAGACCCACATTGCCCGCCACGAATCCTCCCCCCAAATCGCCTACGAAGATCTCGTGTGGGCGTTGGTAAATACTCGAGAGTTTCTGTTTAGCAACTAGACGCGCAGTGACTCGTAAGCAGAGCCGTCATCGCAGACCCAATCAGGGCCCAGATCAGGGGTGCCACTGTGACTCATGATAGACTCTGAGCATCAGGACTAAGCCCTCTGGCTGGCCAACTGCTGTGTGGACTGCTGATTTGGCCAGCGGCAGTGCGGGCCCAGTTACCCCAGATTCGCTTGCACAGTGTCTTTCCGACTGGAGGTCAAGTTGGTACGGACGTCGAAGTGGTCGTGACGAGTGGCGTGGATCTGGACGATGTCAGCCGATTGCTATGCAGCGATCCCGGCGTGGTCGCCGTCCCCAAGCTCAGCGAGTCGAACGGAACGCCATCCGCGGTAGCGAACACTTTCACAGTCACGATTTCCAGTCAGGCGTCGCCAGGCTTGTGCGACCTGCGTGTGGCCGGTCGTTTCGGAATCAGTAATCCGCGCAGTTTCGCGGTGGGAACGCGAAAGGAGACGCAGGAAGTTGAGCCGAACGATTTGTTCGCACAGGCCACCTCCGTCGAACTCGGTACGGTGATCAACGCCAGGTCCAACCAACAAGCGGATGTGGACATCTACAAGTTCCAGGGACGAAAGGGACAGCGAGTGCTCGTCGCGTGTCGGGCGGTGGCGATCGATTCGCGCATGCTCGCCACGATGGAAGCCTACGATGCCCATGGCCGCCGACTGGCGACGGGCCATAGCGCGACAGGCCCCGATCCGCTGATGGACCTCACACTCCCCGCGGATGGCGACTATTATCTGAAGGTTTTCGATGCCGTGTTTCGAGGGGGCCATGAGTACTTCTATCGTCTGCAACTACACACCGACGCTCACATCGATTTTGTGATACCGGCAGCGGGCTTGGCCGGCAGCTCCGAAACGTACACGTTGTTTGGGCGCAATCTACCCCTCGGCACACCTGCCGGTATCGCAGCTGGCGGATTCCCGCTCGAGAAACTTGCAGTACCGATCACCTTGCCGGCGGACGATTCACTGCTGCAATCAGGCCAGCATGTCTCCTCCTACCAGGCAGACAGTGATCAAGTGGATTATGTACTGGAATCGCATGATGCTCGATCAAATGACGTACCGATTCACTTTGCTGCAAACCCTGTCGTACTGGAAACAGAACCGAATGACTCACGCGACGCTGCACAGCGGATTGATGTGCCGGTGGAGATTACCGGGCAATTCCAGACGCTTGGCGACATCGACTATTTCGAGTTTGCAGCGAAAGCGCAGGAAGTGTTCTGGATTGATGTGTTCGGTCAGCGAGATGGCAGCGGTGCAGATCCTTACGTGATCCTGGAACAGATCATCGAAGACAAAGACGGTCACGAGACGGGTGCTACACAGCTTGTCGCTCAGGATGACAATGCCACGGACCTGTTTCCCGAGCACTTCAGTACGCGGAGCGACGACGTCACGTTTCGCACTGACCGTCCCCGCCGCCGGGAGGTATCGTATTTCGCTGCGCGACAGGTACTTCGAGTCCCGGGGCGATCCCCGCCTCGTCTACCGCCTGGTGATTCACAGAGGGCGTCCCGACTTCCGCCTCGTCGTGGTACCGCTGGCGCCTTTCAACGGCCAGAACAACAACACGGCCTCACCCTGGCCGGTGGGACTGCGCCGAGGGGACAACTTCGTGGCCAAGGTATTGGCCTTCCGCCGCGATGGCTTCAGCGGGCCGATCGCCGTCGAAGCAGACGGTCTCCCCCGTGGTGTTTCCTGCCCACAAGCGGTGCTGGAATCGGGGCAAACACAAACCTCGCTGGTCTTTACTTCCACCCCGGATGCGGAGGCTGCGTGTGCCACCATTCGTGTCACCGGTCGAGCGAACATCGCTGCTGCGGAGGGTGTCGGGACAGACGGTTCGCAAGTGAGAGAGGTCACGCATACAGCTCGTACCGGAACGATCGTGTGGGAAGGGACTCCTGAGCAACCGGCAGCGGCCCGCATCTCCCGCGAATTGGGACTCTGTGTGATCGATGAATTGGCGCCCCTGCAGGTCGCCATCGAGGCAACACGAATCGAGGTGAATCGGGGCCGACAGATCCTCATTCCCACGAAGCTGACGAAACGCAATGGCTTCGATAACAATGTCACTCTGACGTGGGAAGGTCAACCACCGAACGTACAAGTTGAGACCAAGCCGATCAACGCCGGCACAAGCGAGGGGCTGCAGCGGATTTTCGTGCTGCCCAATGCGCCGCTGGGCAGCTACACGCTCCTGCTGAAAGGGCAAGCCCAAGTCTCCTACACGCGCGGCATCACGGCAGGGAAACCGGTCTGCCGAAGGTGCCGAGGCGGCCAAGCCACAGAACCTCAACGTCGTGGCGCCGAGCCTGCCCCTCGTGCTCCACATCAAGGAACATCCCGCGACGTTAGCCGTCACCCTGGCCGGCGATGCAGCGATCCAACGTGGCGGCAGTATTGATATTCCGGTCACCGTGAACCGAGTGAACGGCTTTGCTGGACCGGTCACCCTGTCGCTGCCACTTCCACCCAATGTGGCAGGGCTCTCAGCCCAACCCGTCACTATCGCTGCCGAGCAGAAAGAAGGGATCCTCCAGGTCGTCGCGGCGCAAGACGCGACCGAAGGCGTATTGGACAATATGGTCGTGCGGGCAGCGATGCAGTTCCAGGGCGAAGCAGCGATCGATCAACCGATTTCTCTCAAGGTGGTGCCATAGAACGATGAGCAAGACCAGGTGGAAACCGCGAGTACATTGCTGGGCACTGATGACAGGATTCCTCTTCGCCAGTTTCGTGATGAGCGGCGTCCAGCCATCAGACGTCGGTGCAGACGACAAGATCGAACCGGCCAAGGTGGAACTGGGTCGCCCGGTCGATTTCACACGAGATATCTATCCGATACTCGCGAAGAACTGCGTGTCGTGCCACAACGTGTCGGTCAAGGAAGGCGAATTCGTGGCTGAAAACGTCATAAGTATGCTCGCTGGCGGCGACAGTGGTCCAGCCATTGTCGCGGAAAAGCCTGATGAAAGCCTACTCTACCTGTATGCCACTCGGTCGGAAGAACCTTGCATGCCACCCCTCCCCAATCAGGTTGGAGCACGGGCGCTGAGTGCCGAGGAAATCGGACTGATCAGACAATGGATTGTCGAGGGAGCTCAACCAGGCAGCAAGTCGCAGCAACCGTCGCCCGCCTGGCGGAGTGTTCCGGCTCATATCAAATCGATTCATGCCGTCGCCCTGTCGCCCTGGAATCGGTTCGCGGTGTGGGGACGCGCGAACCAGATCTACGTCTACGATCTACTCACCGGGCAAGAGCCACAACGCTTGATCGATCCACACCTGACTGCTATGGAAGTTGACGAGCATGCCCTGTATCCCGGTGGCGCCGCTCATCGCGATCTCGTCCACTCGCTGGCGCTGAGCCCGGACGGGACCTTGCTCGCCTCGGGCGGCTATCGCGTCGTGAAATTGTGGCAACGGGCGCCCAACACGCGCACCTCGGATTGGTCGCTGTCGTCCGGTGTCTCGGCACTGGCCGTCAGTGACGACGGCAAGTGGCTGGCGGCCGGCACGACAGGCAACCAGATTGAGTTATGGGACATGCTCACGGGCAAACAGGTCGCCACACTTGCCGGCCATACGGGCGTGGTATCGGGCGTGCAATTCACACGAGATGGCCAGCGGCTCTATTCCTGCTCGCTCGACCAATCGATCCGCTGCTGGGAATGCCCCAGTGGAAATGGCAGTGGATTGCTTCAAACCGACGCGGCGGTCAATGGCCTGGTGCTCAACCAGGACGCGACCAGACTCGTCTCGGCCCATGCCGACAATCGGATTCGCGTGTGGGACGCCAGTGTCGCCGGGGCACCGGATGATGGATCCGGCAATGGTCATGCCACCCTGCTTACTCCGCTGCTCGAAATCTCAGGTCACACCCAGCCCGTCACCGCGGTTGCGTTGGTGATGCGCGAAGTGCCGACCATCATTTCGGGCAGTGAAGACGCAACGGTGCGTCTGTGGGATATGGATCACGGTCAGCAGCTGTTGAGCCTCGATGCTGGAGGGCCGGTCAGTGCCCTGGCTGTGCGTCCCGACAACCAGGCCGTCGCTGCAGCCAGTCTCAATGGCACGGCAAGACTCTGGGATTTGACCGGAAAACAGTTAACGGAATTACGCGGAACGCTTCGCGGGCGACGACAAGTCGCGAGACTGCAAATGGACCAGATCGTGGCGGGTCAACGACTCGCGCACGCCCGCAACGCACTCGCCACGGCCGAGAAGGAGTTGGCCGCGATCGAAGCAGCTCTGACGAAGGCCCAGGAAGTTAAATCGACGAGCGATGCAGCCCTGGTGGAGGCTAAGAACAAGTCTGAGCAGGCTGCGGACCTGCTGGCGGCGGCCAAAGAGGCGTTGAGCAAGAACGCGGGTGATGCGAATCTTCAGCAGAAAGCTTCGGAGGCGGAGGCGGAGGCGACGAAACGGACCGCCGCCCTCGACGTCGCCAGCACCGCGAATCAGTCCGCTCAGCAGGCAGTCGAGATTGCGGATGGATCTCTCACCAAAGGCCAAGAAACCCTGGCAGCCGCCAATTTACAGCTGTCGCAGCGGCAGCAGGAACAGAAGACGACGGACGAAGACCTGCAGAGCGCCCTGGCACAAGCCGCCCAAACGCCGCCACCCATGCTCGCCCTAGCCTTCTCCCCCGACGGCTCGCAGCTGGTCACTGCCGGCACGGACCAACTCGTACACATCTGGAACCCGACCACCGGAGAACCGATCGAAACGTTTGCCGGTCACGAAGGACCGATTGGCGCACTCTCGCTGAGCCAAGCTGGTACACTCGTCTCGGGCTCCTCCGACCATCGCGTCGTGGTGTGGGACAGGAACCCTCCGTGGCAACTGGTCGGCCAACTGGGCCCTCCGGCGGAGGATCCTCTGAACACGAGCGAGTCGCCTTTTGTGGGACGGGTCCTGGCCCTTGATTTCAGCCGTGATGGGAAGCTGCTGGCAACGGGGGGAGGGGAGGCATCTCGCCGCGGAGAGTTGATGCTGTGGGATGTCGAGACGCGGTCGCGTGTGCGTGAACTGGTGGATGCGCATAGCGACACGGTTTTTGGTGTCGAGTTTTCTGGCGACGACAAGTACCTGTTGTCCTGCGCGGCAGACAAGCTCGTGAAGATCTTCGAGGTGGGCTCCGGCCGGGAATTGCGATCGTTCGAAGGGCACACGCACCATGTGTTAGACGTGAGCTGGAAGGCCGATGGCAACGCGATGGTATCGGCGGGAGCCGACAATGTGATCAAGTACTGGAACATCGAAACCGGGGAACAGATCCAGACGATGGGCGGCTATGCGAAACAAGTCACTTCGGTTCAGTGCGTGGGAACGGGCGACGACATCGTGAGCTGCAGTGGCGACACATCCGTGCGACTCCATACCGCCTCGGACGGCAAGAACCACCGCAACTTCGCCGGCGGGACCGACTACATGTACGCGGTCACAGCGGCCAACGATCTGGCGATCATCCTGGCTGGCGGCGAAGACGGAATTCTTCGCCTGTGGAATGGTAAAGACGGCAGTCTGCTGAAGGCCTTGGATCCCCCCACACCGCAGGAGGAGCCAGCGGGCGGTAACAGTCGGTAGGCGATATCGATTTCCTCGACAGATCGGCGCCCGCTGCTATAGAACCGTGGTAGCAATACAACTGGCTTGCCAGAAGGAGCCCCAGCGATGCTGACGATTCTTGGTGAACCCAAAACCCGGTTTTGCGATGGCATTTCTCGGCGCGGCTTTCTCAAAATCGGCGCACTCGGGTTCGGCGCCGCGCGCTGACATTGGCCGACGTTTTTCGCAGCGAAGCGCAGGCGGGCACCAGGCTATCTCACAAGGCCGTCATTAATATCTTTCTCGGTGGCGGGCCACCGCACCAGGACATGTGGGATATCAAGACCGACGCGCCGCTGGAGATCCGCGGCGAGTTCAAGCCGATTCCCACGAAGGTCGCCGGAATCCAGATTGGTGAAGTTTTTCCAAAAATCGCCGCCGTGATGGACAAGTGCGCCATAATCCGCTCCGTAGTCGGAGCCGTCGGTGCGCACGATGCCTGGCAGTGTATGACTGGCTGGCCCGAACGTGACCTGGCTTTCCTGGGGGGACATCCCAGTATTGGAGCAGTGGCCGCGAAAGTGCTGGGGCCAGTCGACCCGTCGGTTCCGCCGTTCGTGGGACTGGCTGCTCGCACGCAACACGTCCCTTGGTCAGATCCGGGCCAACCCGGCTTTCTCGGCCCGGCTTATGGTGCCTTCCAGCCGGATGGGCCTGGCATGGCCAACATGAAACTCAACGGCATCTCGTTGGAGCGTCTGGAAGACCGCCGACAACTACTCTCCAGTGTCGACAGACTACGCCGAGATCTCGATACGAGTGGATTGATGGAGGGCGTCGATACTTTCACGCAGCAGGCATTCAATGTGTTGACCAGCAGCAAACTGCTTGAAGCGCTCGATTTGTCGAAGGAAGACCCGCGCATTTGCGAGCGCTACGGTGATGGAAAGCCGTACCAGTTCCAATATGATGGTGCACCCACCGATAACACGCAATTGCTGCTGGCCCGACGGCTGGTGGAAGCCGGCGTGCGATGTGTCACTTTATCCTTCGGGCGGTGGGACAGCCACGGAAAGAATTTTGATTTGGTGCGCGATCACGGCGCGAAGCTCGATCAGGCGCTGAGCGCCTTGATTGAAGACCTCGATGTGCGCGGCATGCTGGATGACGTGACGGTGATTGCCTGGGGTGAATTTGGACGGACCCCCACGATTAACAAGGATGCAGGGCGCGATCATTGGCCGAAAGTGAGCTGCGCGATTCTCGCGGGAGGAGGCCTGCGCACCGGGCAGGTGATCGGCGCTACGAATCGACTGGGAGAATTCGCCGAGCAGCGGCCGGTCCACTTTCAGGAGATTATCGCCACGCTCTACCGCAGTATCGGGATCGACCCGAATTCCACTCCCATCATGGACCAAGCCGGCCGACCACAACGCCCTGTGCCCGCCGAAGTCATCCATGAGCTGGTGTGAACCGGTTGCGAAGTAGAGCATCGATGCCCGTCGGGACTGACATCCGATTCGCCATCCCCTCTCTATTCAGCTGGCCTTCAACAGACGTTGGGCATTGGCGTGCGTGATCGCTGCGAGCTGCGCTGGTGACAATTCGGACTCCTGTAGTTTCAAAACGGCCGACTCCAGAATAAAGAACGGGAAATGAGATCCGAACAGTATCTTGTCGACCGGCACGCGGGTCAGCAGCCGGGCGATTCCGCCGACTCCTTCCAGCGTCGAGATTTCAAACGAGACGCGATCCGTGGCGGCCAGCGCAGCGAGCGTCTGCTCCGGCAGTATCTGGAGCGCGTTGAGCAGCACCAATTGCAACTGGGGAACAGAGGCGACCAGGTCGGCCAGTGGTTTGGTATCGACGTCGGGCACGCGCATCAGCGGATGCTGCATCCGCAGGTCTTCCATGCGTACCGCCAGTTGTACGATCAATCCGCGCCGCGCCGCCAGCGTGAACAGCTCTGCACATACCGGATCTTCGAGTCGATAGCCGTGATAGTTGGGATAGAGGCGAATGCCGGGCATCCGATGAACTTCATGACAGCGGCGAAGGTCTTCCCGCCAATCGGGGAGCATCGGATTGACGGTTCCCAATGGAATCAGCAGGCCGGCCGGACTCTGGCGGCACTCGTCCAACAGTCGGGCGTTAACAGAGGCCATATCCTTGTGCAACACGCCGTCGAAACTACCGGCCCAGGCCCGCGTCACGCCACACGCCTGCAACTTGTCGACCAGTTTCAGGAGCTCGTCACCGGGAAGCCGGCGAAACGGCCAGCGTGACAGGCTGACATTCACGTCAATGATCATCACTTGATCCCCTTGGCAGAGCAGATGGGAGCCAGCATGCGTTGGAGATTGCCGGCGAAAATCAGCCGCTTCGCCTCCTCCGGAATGTCGGCTCCGTAAACCTTGGCCAACTGAGAGGCGAAGCTGCGACCGGGAAAGTCGCTGCCGTACATCACGCGTTGAGCTCCCAGTTCACGGACCGCCATCTCCACCACTCCTGCCGTGGGATCACCACCACTGATCTCGGCCGTGACATTCGACACGCCGCGGAGCGCCCGAATGCCAAGTTCCCAATCCCCGCCGGCATGCGCGGCAATAAAGGAAGCCGTGGGATGTCGAGCGGCCAACGTGGCAAGGTCTTCAGCCGTCGACTCACCAGGCAGGTTCCCCGTGATCTTGTACCATGTGTGCTGCAGAATGGGTGCCTGCAGTTCGATGGCACGTTGCACGAGGGGGTCCAGCAGCGGGTCATGGCAGCGCAGCGCGACCCACAGTTTCACACCTACCAGTGGACCATCGCGGACACAACGATCAAGTTCGCCAAGGCTGTCCCGCGTCTGCTTTGGATTGAGATAGACAAAACCCGAGCGCCCGCCCACCGGAATGTTCCACGGCCTGCATCACTTGATCGTTCTGGCGACGCATGTCGGCGGGGTCGGGATCATACGTCCACGGATAGCCCATGAATACGATCACACGCTCGATACCCATGCGATCGGCAAACTTCAACAGGTTGGTGATTCTCTCGCCAGGTGTACTCGCCCGACGCGTCCAAGTGACCGTGCGCATCCCAGATGACGTACTGCGGCCGGCCCGGAGAGGGCACGTCGGCGGTCGACTCGTCCGCGCTGCCGACTGCCTGGCAGCTTGAAAGCACCGCTCCAGCCAACGTTGCGTGAGCGGCCCCGGTCAGTACCGCTCGCCGTGTGACTCTGCTTTCGGATGACTTCATTGCTCGGCTCCCGCGGAATCGATCGGTGCGCTTGGGCGATTGGCAACTGGGAATGTCCCGTGGCAAAGGCTTCCCGCCTCGTCCTGACTCACATCTCGAGATTCTCCACCGGGTTGATCCCGGTGGGAAGTCGACTGTGCAGCTACCGATGGCCGTTGCCGCGAAGCCGCACCCTCGCTCGCCACATCTTCCCTACCGGCGAGCTTAACTGCCGGAGAAGATTCTGCAAGCCAGGAAGACCCCCAGATTACCACAACCTACCCGATCCTATTTGCATAACAGGTGCAGTCGGGTGTAAGTTGTTATGGGTTGTCTGAGTCGGCGCCGTGAAAAGAGCGATGTAACTTATTGGTGCTCGGACGAACAAAGTAAGAGTAAGAGTAAGAGTAAGAGTAAGAGTAAGAGTAAGAGTCGCCGTTCTTGGCCTTTGGCTGTGAACGGTTTGCGAGACGTTTCGGCCAAGTGAGACACAGCCAAGGGAGGATCATGGTCATGCAGGCAAAGCATTCCCTGTCGAGGCGTACGTTTGTGGCGGGAACGTCCGGTCTGCTCTTGGCCGGTGCCGCCTCGGCCTCAGCCCAGGAAACGACCACACGGACACCGGCCTCCGAACTGGCTTTGAAGGGCGGCGAGAAGACCGTCGATCAGTCTCCACCGCCGCTGGTCCGCTGGGGCGAGCCGGAACGGGAGCAGCTCAATGCGATGCTCCAGCAGAATTCGCTCTTCTACTGGAACGGTCCGCAGACGTCGCTCTTGATCGAACGATTCCAACAGTACTGCCCGATGCAGTATGTCCAGACCTGTTCTTCCGGCACCGCCGCTTTGCACATCGCGGTAGGGGCCAGCGGCATTGGCCCGGGCGATGAAGTAATCACTTCGCCCATTACCGACATGGGCACGGTCATCGGCATTCTCTATCAGCAAGCGGTTCCCGTGTTTGCGGACCTCTGCCCCAGCACGTATAACCTGGACGCGGCCGATGTCGAACGCCGGATCACCCCGCAGACGAAGGCGATCATGCCGGTCCACCTGGCCGGCAATCCTTGCGATCTCGGCGCACTGAAGAATCTGGCCGACCAACACAAGTTGATTTTGATTGAAGACTGTGCGCAAGCCTGGGGTGCGCGCTATCGGGGCCAGCCGATCGGCAGCGTCGGGCACATTGCCTGTTTCTCGCTGCAGGACTCCAAGCAAGTGACGTGCGGAGACGGCGGAGTGGTCGGCAGCAACCATGAGCAATTCGGGCCCTTGTTGCAGAAGTACGGCGACAAAGGCTATGACCGAGTCAATCGCACGGGTCAGCAGTGTTTTGCCACGAACTACCGGATGAGCGAGCCGCAGGCGGCCGTGGCTGCGGCACAACTGGGACGCTTGGAGGCCATCGCCGCGACACGGTCGCGACTGGGCCGTCTACTAAGTGACGGCATCACCGGTATTGCCGGCCTGCAACCGCATGAGATCCACCCGGAAGACCGCTGCGTGCACTACTTCTACATGTTCCGCTTGCGCCCGAATCGTTTCGTTGTGATCGTGCGGAGTTTGTCAGGGCGCTGGTACACGAAGGAGTCGGCGCATCGGGGGGCTACATCCCGCTGCCACTCTATCGCGAACAGGTCTTTCAGCAGCATGGGTTCTTTGCCGGACGCTGGCCCATTCGTGAGTTCGGTCTAACCACGATGGACTACTCGCAGGTAGAGTGTCCCGAAGCCGAGGCCATTCTGAAAACCGGCATCCGAATCTCCATCCATGAAGCAATGACGGAAGACTATGTCCAGAAAGTGGCCCAGGCAATTGCGAAGGTAGCACACTACTACGCCGCATAGTGCCACGGGAAGGAAAGTGGCACCCGCGGAAGTGGAACCGTGATAACCGTTCACGGAATTCCGACCGTACAGACGCGCGGCAACTGTCCCCTCTTTCTCTTACTCTTAATCTTACTCTTACTCGTAATCTTAATCGTAATCTTAATCGTAATCGTAATCCCCTCCGCCTCACTCGCAGACAACTCAGTTCAGCACGGACGCGGCCCCGGCTGCGAAGATGATTAAGATTAAGAGTAAGATTAAGAGTAAGATTATGATTAAGACCAACTGTGAACGGGTACGAACATCGACACCAGTTTTCCCGCTGGCAGAGCCAGTGGGCCCCCGGGGCAGTACCGCCATCTCAGGTATTCGTCACTGATTGCTGATCGTCGGATACTCCTCACTGAAGAGACAATGTCATGGCGGATCGCGATAAAACGAAGGCCCAGCTGCTCCAGGAATTGGCCGACTTGCGCGCGTCGGAAGAGAAGTGGCGTACCTTGGTCTGCTGCGCACCGGACTACATTGCCATTGTCGACCGGGAAGGGAAGTTTCAGTTCCTCAATCGCACACAGCCGGGCCACTCACTGGAAATGGTGGACGGCCGGCGGATTTACGACTACATCGAGCGTGAATTTCATGAACGTGCTCGGGCCTGTCTGGAACACGTTTTCCGTACGGGAGAGGCCGCATCTTACGAAACGAAGGCGGCCGGACCCGTCGGAGAATCTGCCTGGTACGAGACCCACATGGGGCCCGTCAAAGGCGGTGACCAGGTCGTGGCGGTCGCTCTCTTCTCGACCGACATCACTCCCCGCAAGACCGCGGAGTCGGCACTTCAGCAAGCACGCGACTCCCTCGAGCAGCAAGTCGAACGGCGAACTGCCGAACTGGTGCAGGCTAACCAGCAACTGAACGAGGAGATTGACGCGCGAACTCAGAGCGAAGAGCGTTATCGCCTCTTGGTGGAAACCACCAGCGATCTGATCTGGGAACTCGACCAGACTGGCGCCTATACGTATTTGAGCCCGCCAGTCAAGGACTGGCTCGGCTACGAGGCGGCGGAACTAATCGGAAGAAGTCCCTTTGAGTTCATGCCGCCCGAAGAGGCTACTCGCCTGCGCACGATGTTTGCCGAAAAACTCTCCGCCGGAGAGGGAGCGAAAGAACTCGAAGTGATCTCCCTGCATCGGGACGGAAGGCGCGTCGTACACGAGGTCAACGTGGCGCCCGTCTTTGACGGCACCGGAACGTGCTGTGGGTTCCGCGGGATCAGCCGCGACATTACCGAGCGACAGAGGACGGAAAAATCACTGCGGCAAAGCCACGAGGAATTGCAGGCCATTTATGACGGAATGGTCGACGGCCTGCTGATTGCGGATGTCGAAACGAAACAGTTTGTACGCGCGAATCAGGCGATGTCTCAGATGCTCGGCTATACCGAAGAGGAATTGCTGTCGCTGACCGTCAGAGACATACATCCGCCCAAGGACATCGCCAATGTGCTGGCTATCTTTCAGGCACAGGTTGAAGGCAAAATCCAAGTGGCCGAAAACCTGCCGGTACTCCGTCGAGACGGCTCGGTGTTCTATGCCGACATCACCACGAATCATCTCGATTACCAAGAGCGGCTGTGCAATATCGGCTTTTTCCGGGATATCACCGAACGTAAGAAAGCTGCGGAAGTCTTGCGACGCGAGCACCGCGTGCTCCGTCAGCTGCTCAACTCGCATGACCGTGAAAGACAGATCATCGCTTACGAAATCCACGACGGTCTGGCCCAACAGTTGGCGGCCGCGATCATGCAGTTCGAGTCATTCGTCCGTAAAGGAACACGCAGATCCGCGGACGCGTCGCACACCAGCCAAATCGTGCTCGAACTGCTGAGACAATGCCTGGCGGAAACAAGACGTCTGATCAGCGGGCTGCGACCGCCGATCCTCGACCAGTTCGGGATCGTGGCCGCGCTGCAAAACCTGGCCACCGAAAGCCAGGAAAACTGGCAAGTGGGAGTCGATTTCCGGTACGAGGTCGCTTTCGACCAACTCGAGCCCCTGCTGGAAAACGCCATCTATCGCATTGCTCAAGAGAGCCTGACAAACGCCTGCCGCCACAGCCAAAGCGATCGCGTGAGGATGGAATTAATGCAACAGGGAATGCTTGTCCGGGTCAGCGTGCAGGACTGGGGAACCGGCTTCGATCCCGAGAACGTGGATGAGCGGTGCTTCGGCCTGGCAGGCATACGGGAACGCGCTCGGTTGCTCGGGGGAACGGTGGTCGTCCACACGCAACTCGGTAAAGGCAGCCACATCACCGTCGATTTGCCCGTCACCACGGTCGACCTTGATTAGCCATGGTGCCATTGGGCTCTGCCAGTGCTGCAGATACCGAGCTGCTATGACTTCGGCAAATCATCCCATGCATTACCAATCCAAATCAGGTCGGAGGTCACCGCTCGCATCGTGTTCCTTACTCCCGCTGCGGAAGTTGTGCAATCCGCGGTCCACTTCCGTCTCGGCCTGGCACTTGGGGCCTGGGGGCCGCGACTCCAGGTCGATGATCTGGCCACAGCGCCTCGCCACTGAAGAACCAAGTCACTCCATGGCTCAACTTGCCTGTTGATAAATGGGCAGGTTCAGCGATCATCAAACCCCCATTATGGAACACGACGACGATCGATACAAATGGCAAAATCACTCCATCTTCATCCGGTGAACTGTTCGCCTTGCCCGCCAGGGATCCAAGTTTGCCGGGCCGGAAGCTCAGCTCCGCGCACGCGAAAGCCGCGTAGCGGTTTCTCACCACGCGGCTTTCCGGGATACGCGGAAGTCTGGCACAATAGTAGACGTATCGACCAGTGTTGATGGATCGCTTGAGCGTTTCCTGGCCCTGCCAGCATTTGACTGCCGGGCGGGAACCCGTGACTGCCGCGTGCGGTCGGCGGCTATTCCCGTGTATTCCGCTCTTCGCGCCCGAAGAAGCTCGCCCAGTCGCAGTCCATTACCTACGATGTCAGCATGGCAAGAAAATTTATCTCGCACGCTCCGAAGCGGCGGAGCTACTTCCAACTTCATGTAGACACAGGAGAACTCACCGTGGTGCGCGGTTGCTCTCGTGGATGGCTGTTGACGTTGTGCCTGCTGCCCATTTCCTCCGCGCTGGCACAGAACGTCACGAACTACGCCTCGATGCCCGATCCGTATCTGCTGTTGCTGCGTGAACCCGCCGTGCTCGATGAACTGCGGCTCACACGCGAGCAACGCCAGGCCATTGACGAGCTGAACGCCGCGCTGGACGGTCCCTTACTGGCCTCCCGGAACCAGCCGCCGGAAAAACAGGGGGAGCAAGTCGCGCTGGATCAGCGAGATGCAGGAGAAAATCGGCAACATCCTCGACGTGCAACAAATTGAGCGGATCGAGCAAATCAAGATCCGAGTGCGCGGCGTTCGATCGCTGTTAAACCCGCCGGTGGCCCAACGAATCCAGATGACCGATGCACAGGCCAATCGCATCAAAACGACATTCGAGACGTTGGACGAGCAATTCAAGAAACTGCAGGACCGGGCAGCGGCCGGTGAGCCCAGCGACCCGCTGACACAGCAGGCCAGCCAGCTCCAGGAGCGCGCTCAGAAACGCATTGTGTCGCTGCTGTCGGACACTCAGAAGAGTCAATTCGCAGCGCTGATCGGCCGCTCTTTTGATGTCTCCAAATTGGGGCGTGTTCGCTTCAAGGCGCCTGAATTCACTCCGACCAACGACTGGATCAATGCCGCCCCGACCCAACTGGTTAATCTCCACGGCCAGGTCATCGCGCTTCACTTCTGGACATTCGGGTGAGTGAATTGCCATCGAAACTACCCCTGGTACAGGGGTTGGTACCAATCTTTCCACGATCACGGCTTGGTCATCATCGGCGTGCACACGCCCGAGACGGACGCCGAATCGGTCGCCGACAGCGTGCGCCAGCAGGTTCTCAAGGCGGAATTCGCCTTTCCGAATGTGATCGACAACGACAAACAGATCTGGAATACCTGGGGCAACAGCATGTGGCCCAGCGTCTACCTGATCGACAAGCAGGGTTACGTGCGCTATTGGTGGTACGGCGAGCTGAACTGGAACGGAGCCAAGGGGGAGGAGATCATGCGAAAACACATTGAGGAATTGCTGGCGGAATAGTGGGGGAAGTCATTGGTCATTGGTCATTGGTCATTGGTCATTGGTCATTGGTTATGGGTTATGGGTCATTGGTTATTGGTCATTTGGTGCGTGTTGCCCGTGGTGGTTCTTCGTGCGACGGTTTGAACGGACGGAAGTCCGTGCTACTGCGGGTAATCCAGTTTTTCGGGGATCGGTACTTGCGAGATCGCCTGGCCGGCGCGATCCTTGGCCAGTCGCGAACCTGTCAGGCACCCGTCCAGTTTACTGCGCCGGTCGGTGAAACTGCGCAGCCCTGCGAATTGCACGCAGGGGCCGGCCTTGGGCACGTGTGAGCCATCTTCCTCCATCACGTCGCCAGCCAGGCGGATGCCGACTGAAATACCCGGTATGAGTCCTTCGAGCAGATCGAGTTCCCCGGCTGCCATGCACGATCCGCAGTCGGGTTCCCAACTGGGATGACGGTTATAGCCGAACACAAGTTCCGAGCAGATCCGGGCGACTTCACCGGCCGCGCGGGCCGCTTGGACATGGCACAGATCGGTGAAGAATTGAAGGTGGCCTGGCAATGTCCGGGCCAGACTCGGATCCTCCTGGCCGTGGGTTGCCAGTTGCACGACGTCCAGAATCTGGCAGTGGGACGCCAGCAGCCAGCAGACCGCGTCGGCCATGGGAAATGTCGCGCCTTGGCGTTTGTCTCGATACAGCGGCTCACCATCCGCATCGGTAGCGTGTTGCAGATGATGAAGTGACCAGAGCCAGAGTTCCATGGCGGCCGCAATCGTGCAGGCCCCGGTCCCCGGACGATCTGACGCGATTCGACTGAGGTCCGCAATCCACTTGCGGAACTGAGCCAAAAAGAGTTCGCTGGTCATGGTCGCGATCAGCTGCCGGCGTTGCACCGATTCGGGCCCTTCGTAGGTCGCCTCCAACTGTGAATCCATCCATTTTTGCGGCAGAAAACCGGGGCAGTCTTGCGTGATCCCAAAGCCACCCATCAAGCTGACAGCCTGCCGCAGCAGCGTGGCACCCTGACCGGTGTTCCACAGTTTGGTGGCCGGGGAAAGAACCTTCCCCACCGCGCGCTTGACGACGAAATCGACCACGCGGCTCTTTTCCAGCTCCAAGAGCCTGCGATCATCGCGTTGATCGTCCGGAGCGACCGACAGCGTCAGGTACTCCAGCGCCAGGGCCTCGGCCTCTTTGGGAATCCGATGCGGATCGCTTCCCAACTCGAATCCCTCGCTGGCAAAGACCTCGTTCTTGCTCTCCTCCAGTGCGGCATAGGAATCGAAATGCCGGGCCGCGGCGAACCCCAGCGAGCAAGCCGCTTCGCCGGCCGCCCAGATGTCGACCAACCGCTGGACGGCATCTTCCTTCGTCTGGAGCCCTAGGTCATGACGCGGGGTCCCCGGCTGCCCTTCACCGCCGCGAAACCGCTCCCGCTGGTAACGAATGATCGGTTCAATCGATGACAACAACTTAGCACCTGTCATGACACCGGCCGGCACGCGCGTGCGAGAGAAGACCGCCTCCAGGACCTTGGCGTGGTTGTAGCACGGCACAAGGACGCCATCTTGAATCGAATACCCGCCGACGATCCGCGAGGCGGGGACTTTCAAATCGAAATGTGGATCTCGCGTGGAGGTGAGTTGATGGACCAGTTTGTGGGTGACCGGCCCCCGATCAAACGTTCCTTCGTCCCCTGCTTCCAGGATGATCATGCAGGTGCCCTTGATGCGCGGATCGTCCGATGCCACCGCCGCCACCACGAATCCGGCGAAGTCCATATTATTGGTGAAGCGGCCCCGCTTCTGCACGCGTAACACCGGCGTCTCGCCGGACTGCCAGTGGTCGATCCGCACCTTACCCGACAGCATCCCGGTGTCGACTCCGGCATACGGGAGTGGCTCGGTCAGACAGAAGGCCCCTCGCAGCGGTTCGGGAGCGGCGGAAGTCGGCATGCTGGCCGTCAGGTAGTGCGATCTCTGCGACTCTGTTCCCAGGGCAATGATCGGCTGCAACGCCAGCCCCAGGGCCACCAGGCAGGTGGCCGCTCCACCATCAACCCACGCCAGTTCATAGGCAGCCAGCGCGGTCGCCAGATTCTTCGGACCGGCGATCGAGCCACCATACTGGGGATCGGCGAAGATCGACGAGACGCCGGCGGCATCGAGCGCGTCAAGCAACTGGCCTTTCTCCGGAGTCCACTGGAACGTCTCGCGCTGTCCCTCGGTCACCAGGCGGGCGACCACTCCCCGGGCCACCCCCCGTGCCGAGCGGATCAGCTGCTGCAGATCGTCGCGTCCCCCCAATCGCCACATGATCCGCCGGATATTGTCGGTCGGCAGGGATGGCAAGGCGGGAGCGTTATCTGCCAGCTCTGTGGAGGCTGTCGTCATGATCGTCGATTCCTTTTTGATCTCTGGCACCACCACGGCGTGCGAACCAACAGGACGCGCTGACAAACGTGGTGAGCCGACACACAAAGAGAGTCAGGCTCACTGGAGGCCATTCACTCCGCGGCCAAGTCGGTCCCCAGGGAGGGCTGCTCGCCGCCATCCGTCCGCCCGTTGGTCGGACCTGTTTCGGAGAAACGAGGACCGCTCGCTGCAGAGGACTCCCCTTCATACGCGGGAGAATGCAGCACCTAGCCCCAAGTTCGCTGGCGCATTATACAGGCCCCCGCAGAGGGCGTGAATCGCACGGCACACCCACAGGGTCACGGGCCGGGCAAACCGGGCGATTTTCGCCCCCACGGTGGCCTTGACCCATCGCCCGACCAAGCCCGATAATCAGACCGGTTTTCCGTCCGACACGAATCCCGCAAGTGGGGAGCGGCTACGTTGCCTTATAACTGCATTGTTTTGGTCAAACAGGTCCCGGATACGGCCAACGTCACGGCCGAGGCGATGAAGGCGGATGGCACAGTCAACCGCGGTGCGCTGCCGGCGATTTTCAATCCCGAAGATCTCCATGCGCTGGAAACGGCACTGGAAGTGCGGGACCGGTTTGGGGGAACGGTGACCGCCCTGACCATGGGGCCTCCCAAGGCCGCGGAGATTCTGCGTGCCTGCCTGTATCGGGGCGTGGATCGTGCCATCCTGCTGACCGATCGCCGGGCGGCTGCCAGCGACACGTTGGCCACCAGCTACATTCTGGCTCAGGCGGTCAAGACGATCGGCGACTTCGATCTGGTCTTTGCCGGCCGACAGGCGATTGACGGCGACACCGCTCAGGTGGGCCCCCAATGTGCCGAGAAACTGGGGATCCCACAGATCACCTACCTGGAAGAGCTGATCGACCTGCGGGACGGCGGTCGTGGCGGTCCCGATGGCCGCGCAATCCGCGTCCGGCGCAGCATCGGGGACGGATGGGAGATCGTCGATGCTCGGCTGCCCATCCTGATCACGGTCGTGGAAACGGCCAACAAGCCGCGTCCCGAAGCCGCTCGGCGCGTGCAGCGCTTCAAGCGCGCGAAAGTGCAGGCCGAAGTGGTCAACGACGTCAAATCAGCTCAACCCAACGCGACGGACGAAGTGCGTCAGGCCGAGGTAGCCGGGCGGCTGGCTCAATTGCAGCAGCAGAAATTGCTGATCGAACAGTGGGACCTGGACAAGATCGGTGCGGATCTATCGCGTTGCGGCCTGGCGGGTTCGCCCACCAAGGTGTTTCGCGTACAGTCCATTGTGCTGACCAAGGAAGGATTTACCGAGGTGCCGGCCACCGAGGACGGGGTGCGCAAAATGATCCATGAACTGGTGGTGGACCGTAGTCTCGGCTAATTCCCCGGCTCGGTTGGCGGAGCGACCAAGGCTTCCGATTTCCTGCCAGGAAGATACCCTTTTTTAGCATATTGCCGCCCACGTGAAACGGCCTGACGACTCCCGCGGGGAGTTGCTGTTTTGCCCAGCGGTAGTGAGGATGCCACACGACAATGATCGAAGTGAACCGTGACGGCGAGGTCTGGGTCTATGCCGAGCAGCAAGGGGGCGTGCTGCGCGAAGTCGTGCTGGAATTGTGCGGCAAGGCTCGGGAACTGGCCGATGAGCTGAACGTACCTGCCGGCGCTGTACTGATCGGCTCACAGCTTGGCACGCTGCCTGAGCAGTTGATCGCCCACGGCATCGACCACGTCTATGGCTTGGAAGACGCCCGGCTCGAGCATTACCAGACGCTCCCGTATGCGCGTATCGCGTGCCATGCGATCGAGACGTCACAAGCCGCAGATCGTGCTCTACGGGGCCACGCCGCTGGGTCGCGATCTGGCACCGCGCGTCGCCTCCGAGATGCGTGCCGGCATGACCGCCGATTGCACCGACCTGGAGATCCAGGACGTCACGGAACCGCGGACCAAAGAGGTTCACGAGAAACTGCTGCTGCAGATCCGCCCGGCGTTCGGCGGCAACATCATTGCCACGATCGTGAACTACGACATGTGGCCGCAGATGGCGACGGTCCGCGAAGGCGTGATGCCGCTGCGTGAGCCCGATCTGTCGCGGACGGGCCAGGTCATCCCGCTGAAGGTGGCGTTGAGCGACGACTTGTTCGCGATCAAGCTGATCCAACGAGCACATCGAGCCACGCACGGTGAACCTGAAAGGGGCTCGTGTGATCGTCGCCGGCGGTGCCGGGGTGGGCAGCAAGGCCAACTTCCAGCTGATCCACGAACTGGCCGGCGCCATCGGCGGCGCCGTGGGCGCCAGCCGCGCGGCGGTGGATGGCGGCTTCATCGGCAAGGAGCACCAGATCGGACAGACGGGGACGACGGTGCGGCCGGCACTCTACATCGCCGCCGGCATCAGCGGCGCGGTGCAGCACCGGGCCGGCATGGAAGAGTCGGCCAAGATCATCGCGATCAACACCGATCCCGATGCGCCGATCTTCTCCGTCGCCCACTACGGCATCGTGGGCGACTTGAATAAGGTGATCCCCATGATGATCAAGTCCCTCAAGGAGCGGACAGTGACACAGTAAGTCCGGCGGCCGAGTGGCCGCCGAACGCGACCTGATGACCAGTGAACCTGAGGCCTCCGCCGGGATGGCCCGCGTAGGGCATGCGCCTTTGTGCCACGCAGAACAAGACCGGGAGTGAACCGTGGGGAACTTCTTCCTCGACAACCAGGATATCCAGTTCCTGTTCGAGCACATCGATCTCAATGAGATTGCCACGCATCCAGGAACTGCACGCCGAAAACGGTGACTGCCGACTACGCGCCGGTCGACAGTCTGGATGCGGTCGACAACTACCGTCGCACGCTGGAGATCGTCGGGGCCGTGTCGGCCGACACGATCGCCCCGAATGCCGAGCAGGTCGACCGGGAGGGCAACACGCTCAATGAGGACGGCACCGTCACGCTCCACCCCCAGGTGCGCGAGAACCTGTTTCGCATGTCCCAGGCCGATCTGATGGGCTTCACGCTGCCCCGCAAGTACGGTGGCCTGAACTGCCCGAACTTGATCTACACGATGGCCACCGAAATCGTCTCGCGAGCCGACGCCTCGTTCATGAACATGTTCGGACTGCAGGGCATCGCCGAGACGGTCAATGCGTTCGCCAGCCAGGAGATCAAGGACGAAGTGCTGCCCCGCTTCGCCGAGGGGGAGGTGACCGGCGCCATGGTGCTCACCGAACCCGACGCGGGAAGTGATCTGCAGGCCGTTCGCTTGCGCGCCATCAGGACGAAGACGGCAACTGGTACCTGAACGGCGTCAAGCGATTCATCACCAACGGCTGTGGTGAGATCCTGCTGACCCTGGCCCGCAGCGAACCGCACATCAGCGACGGGCGCGGACTGAGCCTGTTCATTTCCGAGCGTTCCGAGCACATCAAAGTGCGGCACCTCGAAAAGAAACTCGGCATTCACGGCTCACCCACCTGCGAACTGGTCTACGACAACGCTCCCGCCCGACTGGTCGGCGAACGACAACGCGGCTTGATCACGTACGTGCTGGCACTGATGAACGGCGCTCGCGTCGGCATTGCCGCGCAATCGCTGGGGATCGCCGAAGCCGCTTTTCGGCTGGCGCGCACCTACGCCCACACGCGCCAGCAGTTCGGCCGAGCCGATCGAGGCGATTCCACCCGTGGCCGAAATGGTCACCGATATGCACATGGCGATCGAAGCGGCACGCACACTGACCTATGAAACAAGTCGCGTCTGCGATTTGGAGAACAACTATTTGCGGCTGACCGAAACCTGCGCCGAAACGCTCGATCCGGACGAACTGAAACGATACAAGAAAGAAGGCGCGCTCCCTCAAGCGACTCAACAGCATGCTCACGCCGATGAGCAAGTACTACGCGTCCGAAATGTGCTGCAGAGTCTCCGATACGGCCATCCAGGTGCTGGGGGGATCGGGCTATATGCAGGACTATGCGGCCGAACGTCATATGCGCGATGCACGCATCACGACGATCTATGAAGGGACCAGCCAACTGCAGATCGTGGCGGCCGAGCGGGGTGTGACCTCGGGTACCTTCGAGAAATACGTGGAAGATTTCGAGGAAATCAACTACCAGATGGAAATGCTGCAGAACCTGAAAGCCAAACTGATTGAGGGCAAGATCGAACTGCTCAAAGCCGTCGAGTTCATCAAGATCCAGCCGTCATCCTATCTGGAACTCGTCGGGAGACGACTGGTCGACGCCGCGATCACGGTGATCGTCGGCCACATGCTGCTCAGCCAAGCGGTCAAGAATGAACGGAAACAGCGCGTCGCCCGCCGGTTCATTGAAACCGGTCTGCCCGTGCTCCGCATGCATTGCGAACAGATCCTGGCGCACGACACCAGCGCGCTGGACGAATACGAAATTCTCGCCGGGCCCGTCCCCTCAGGCAAGTGACCCACGCTGCGACGCTCGTCACGAGGGCCGCGGCTTGATTCGGTCTCGAACACGTGCCGCTTTTGTCGCACGTGAAGGACTCGACCAACGGTTGTGCGATCTGAGCGGGTCGTACGGCGTCTTCTCCCGCTGCCCCATCGTCTTGGCCACCTGAATGCTTTGCGCTGCGCGACGTGAGGCAGACGGCGGTGAGCTATGGTTGTGAAAAGGACGAACATCGGTCGAAATCGATGAAACAGAGGCCTCTTCAAACCGCGGAATCGAGACCTGCCCCATGACACCTTCATCAACGGATCAAGCGATCTTGGAGACGCTGGAGGGTCCGGCCAGCGAGCGCTGGGCCGATCCGACCGACACGAGTATCTACAGCGACGGCCAGTATCTGGCCAACAATCCCACCTGGCACGCCGAGGACTCGCCATGGAAAGCCGACCATATCCTCGACGTGATTCACCGCAACGAGTTAGCTCCGCGCAGCATTTGCGAGGTGGGTTGCGGTGCCGGCGAGATCCTCGTCCAGCTGAAAGCCCACTTGCCCGAGGAGTGTGAGTTCTGGGGCTACGATGTATCACCCGATGCCCACGCCTTGGCCGCCAGCCGCTCCGATGATCGACTGCACTTTCGTCATGCCGACATACTCGATGAATCGGTCACCTGCTATGACTTGCTGCTGGTCATTGACCTCATCGAACATTTGGACGACTACTACGGGTTTCTCCGAGGCGTCCGCCCTCGAGCCGAGTACAAGATCTTCCACATCCCGCTGGATCTCTCAGCCTATACCGTACTTGCCAGCCGTCCCATTCTCCACGCGCGCGAGAGCGTAGGGCATATCCACTACTTCACCTGTGACACCGCATTGGCAGCGTTGCAGGACACGGGCTACGAGATCATCGACTGGTTCTATCCGCACGACGTCGATCCACTGCGTGGCAAGTCGTTCAAGCAGAAGATCCTGACGCTTCTTCGCCGCGGCTTCTTGCAGCTGAGCCCCGACTTCGCCGTACGATTGCTCGGTGGCCGATCCCTCATGGTCCTGGCTCGGTGAGGCGTCGCTGGCCATCTGGGAAGGACCGCGTCAGGATTCATCATAGTGCAGGGCAAGCCAGACGGTAGGCAGATCGGGATCGGTCCATTGCACGCGATGCCGACAATGCGGCGGGATGCACAGATAATCGCCCGGCCTCAGCTCGATCAGCCGCGAGTCTTCTTCCAGCTGCAGCCGCGCCGCACCGCTCAACAGTACGACCCATTCCGCACGCGGTGAGTCATACCACTGCCCCTCTGGCGTCACCTGGCCGGCAGTTAGAATCCGTTCCAACACGAATCCTTGGCCGCGGACCAACTCCTCGGTAATCTCCTCGGTCCAGACGCCTCGCGGAGGCACAAACAGATTGTGAGTTTTCATCTCTGGCGATGCTCCCCAGCAGCTCAGTCGGCGTGCACTCTCTTGTCACCGGTCGCCGGCTGAAACAAATGGAACAACATGAGAGTCTACAGGAGAATGTAGACTCTGATCATCTTTCTGTCATCCGTTTTCTGTCTTGTTCGCGGATTTACGCGCATGAATTGAGGAAGTCCGTCGCGGCTGACAACGCCGACAGTCCGCGCAGCTCGGGTGGCTGAGGTCGAACACGGCGAGTCCGCGGCTTTTCGCGGCTGGGGGCCTCCTTCGTTCGACCCCAGCCACCCGGATTCTCAGCGTCGACAACGCTCCGGGCACGCTGAGCCGCCCGCGGTTGCATTGCCCCGCCGCGAGGCGTATCTTCAGCGGTTTGAGCGAACCGATCCAATGTGCATTCCTCCGAGAAAGGACCCATGTTATGACACTCACTCGCCGCACGTTCCTGCAAGGCACGTTGGCCGCTACGGCAGCGCTGCTGAACGTTCCGCAACTGCTGGCCGCTGAACCAGAACTGGCATGGCAGGACGTCACTCAGTGGGGAGTGGAAGGACGCGGGTGGGAAGACCAGGAGCGAAAACGTTTTTTCGATCGACTGCCCGGCCAAGGCGGATGGCGTGGTCCGGCCACCGGTTTGGGACCTCAGTCGCCATAGCGCCGGCATGGCGGTGCGGTTTCGTTCGAATGCCCCGGCCATTCATGTCGATTACCAACTCCTCTCCGGTTCACTGGCGATGCCGCATATGCCGGCTACCGGCGTCAGTGGTCTCGATTTGTATGCACAGGCTGATGATGGCATGCGCTGGCTGCAAGTGACTCTTCCCACTCAACAACATGTGGTCGGTCCCATCGTGGAAGGGCTGGAGGCAACCGATCGTCTCTACATGCTCTACCTGCCACTCTACAACGGCGTCGACGCGCTGAAGATTGGCACGGCTGCGGGAAGCAGTCTTGCGCCACTGGCCCCGCGTGACACGAAGCCGCTGGTGTTCTATGGAACGTCCATCATGCACGGCGCCTGCGCGTCGCGGCCCGGCATGGCCATTCCTGCGATCCTCGGTCGGCGATTCGACCGGCCTACCATCAACTTGGGTTTTTCCGGCAACGGGACCATGGACCCGGAGTTCGTGGATTTGCTGACCGAGTTGGATCCGGCTGTTTACTGCATCGATTGCCTGCCCAACATGAATCCGCAGCAGGTCCGCGAGCGTACGATACCGCTCGTACGGAAACTGCGTGGAGCACGCCCCGACACACCCATTCTGCTCGTGGAAGATCGCGTCTTCACCAACGCCCGTTTCTTTCCTTCCAAACAGCAATTTCATCGAGACAATCATCGCGCGCTGCGCGAAGTCCTACGAATCACTGACTGCCGATGGCGTGAAAGGACTGTACTATCTGCCAGGCGATGATCTATTGGGAGATGATGGTGACGGAGCGACCGATGGCTCGCACCCCAACGACCTCGGGTTCATGCGAAATGCCGCCGCATACGAACAAGTGCTCAGGCCGGTGCTCGGTTGATCCAACTCAGTCGTCGGCCCTTGTGGCTAAACAGGCGGCCGGGCTGCGGCCCGGCAGGAATCGCCTCCAGTAGTCCGACGGCAAGAGAATGGACGGCGAGTTTCCTGTCCGGATGGACTTCACGACCGATTCCATCGGCGCGGGTTTCAACTACAATGTGAACTTGCATTGCCGGCACGCACACCGTCCCGAGGCGACCAACTACCATGTGGCCCACCGTCCTGATCTTCATCTACTGTGTGCTGCTGATCGTCGCTTCGCTCGCCGGTGGCTGCCTGCCGTCCGTAATGCGACTGACGCACACCCGCATGCAGCTGATGATGAGTCTCGTCGGCGGTTTGATGATGGGAGTCGCTCTGCTGCACCTCCTGCCGCATGCGGTGGTCGAAACCAACTCGCTCGACTTCGCCGCCTGGTCCTGCACACTGGGACTACTGGCCATGTTTCTCACCATTCGCGTGTTTCAAGTACACCAGCATGGTCCGCCAGAGAACGGAGCGTTGCATGAAGATCACGCTGCGGGGAGCCATGCTCATCACGACTGCGAGCATCCGGCCAGCCATGCAGAAGCCGGGCCTCGTCGCCTGAGTTGGATCGGACTGTTTATGGGCCTGGCCATCCACAGCCTACTCGATGGAGTGGCGGTGGGGGCGAGTGTGGTGGCGAGCGTCGAGCATGGAGCAGCATGGGGGTTGTTGGGAGCGAGCACGTTCCTGGCCGTACTGTTGCACAAACCGCTCGATTCCCTGTCGATCACTTCGGTCATGGCCGTGGGACATTGGGGACAGAGATCACAGACCGTGATCAACGTGCTTGTTCTCGTTGATCTGTCCGTTGGGAGCACTCTGCACGTATTTTGGCGTACAGGCACTCGGCTCCGGGCAGCACGTCGCGGTCGGCTGCGCCCTGGGATTCTCGGCAGGCGTGTTCCTCTGCATTTCCCTCGCCGACATTCTTCCCGAAATCCAATTCCATCGCCATGATCGTGTCAAGCTCACCGCCGCCTTGCTGATCGGTGTCGGACTCGCGCTGGTCATCGGTTTGTTCGAACCGGAACATGCCCACCAGCGGCAGTCCGGCAGTGATGCGAGGCGTGCATGAACACGAAAACCATGAAGCGGACGAGCATGAGGGGAGGTAGCTGGCGGGGGGAAGACGCTGACGTTTACACCCAGGCCACGCGTGCGGCGCCGCATTATGGCCATGCACGCAGCTACGTTCGGTGTTAGCAGCCCGCGGCAGACGATCTTCAGTCGCTGCTCGACCAGTACCGCAACCGGCGGGGCTAAACGACGTTCACTCGCCGATCGCGCCGGCGTCGCCCCTTCACGGCTCAGCTGTCCTTGCAGGTTGCGCGTCACGCCGGCCAGGAAGAAGAGCAGCATGTGAGCCATGGGGATCAGCGTCAGGTCCTGAAACATGGCCATCACGACGTAGGAGATCGACATCACGAGCATTAACAGCCCCTGCTGGCGTATCTCCAGAGGCACGACCTGCGCACGGCATAACTGCCAGGATGCCTGCAGCAACGCGACCCACAGCAGAATAAACAGCCCGAGTCCGATCATGCCGGTCTCGGCCAACAGCGCCAGAAACACATTGTGCTGAACATAACGGCGCCCCAGTTCCAACTGCAGTGGCGTCGAATGGTCGGACAAGTAGTGGTCCGAGGCTTCTTCGTACTGGCGGTATCCGCAACCGGTGAGCGGATGATCCAGAAACACCTGCCAGGCCAGGTAGGCGAGAATCGGTCGCAAACTGGCCGATTGCGACATGTCTGCGACACTCACATCCCGATCACGCTTGAAGGCGTTCAGCTTATCCCACTTCGCCGCCACGACGGTCCCGGCCAGCAGTCCGACAGCGGTTACCAGCTACCAGGCTCCAACGCCGAGGCAGATTCAGCATCACCATGACCAGCAAAGAGACCGCGGCAGCCAGCCAGACAACTCGCGTCAGCGTACAGAAGATGCCCGCCAGGTAGACCACGGTCAGCAGCAGGATGACGGTTTTGCCGGAGCGATCGCAGACGCGGCCAGAACATCAACAGGCTGAACATTCCGGCGCAGAGGAAGATGCCGTTACCCACCGGATTCAGAAACGGCCCCCGCCCTCGTCCCAGAAATTCCGCCTGCGCGTCGGATACGATGTACCGCGGAAATACCAACGACCACATCTGCTGCTGCTCCAACACCGCCGTGATCGCCAGGTAGAGGCCAAATAGGGCCAGTGCAGCAAACAGTCCCAGCATGGCGCGCGAACTGATCGGAGCCTCGCGAGCGATCAAATAGATGGTTAGCGGCAACAGATAGAAAAACAGCAACGATGACAAACCGCGGGATCCATGCGCTTGCCAGTCGTGGGTGAATGTGTTGAAAGCCAAGAGGGCAATGAATGCGAACAGCAGGCCATCGAGTCGATTGAGCGGTTGCTCGTTGACCTGCCCCCAACGCCGATACACCAGGAAGGCAACCAGCAGGATTCCCAGCAGTACTCGGTCGGCGGTCACGGGGATCGGGCCGACACTGACGTGGTGGAACGCATGCCCCAGACAACTCCCCACAAACAAGACCGCCAGACAGCCCCCCAGCAATCCGAATTGACGGAAGAAGACGATCCCCCACACGGAGACAGCGATCAGTGCGATCACAACAATAGCAAACATGGATACTTCCGCGATTCTCTCATCGCTACGGAAATCGAGGCGGTTTTTCTGACGTGGCCGGTGGCCACACTCAAAACGTGGCTGCGACGTCTCATCGCAGCTGCTGCGCACGTGTGCCGCAGCCACGAATATGAGCCAGAGCCATCGTTGGGCACGCAGCATGCTGAAGCGATTGATAAAGAATACGCCACCGTCGAGGGGGCTCGCGGGGGATTCAGGTTTGCCTGAATCCGTTCGCCCGCAACGCCCGGATAATCGCAGCGATTGCCGTGAGAATAGCGATGGTAGGGACCTTAAGGAAGGACACCCGGCCGCGTCGGGCAACGCCGTGGCAGATTGTCGCTCGGCATTCACAGCGGTACCTAACGGCAGCCACCAGTATGCTCAGGTTGAGGCGCTGCTAGAATGGTGGCGGTAGCGGGGCTCGACGCCGGAAGCCACCAGGTAACCTCAGGGATCGAGTACAAGGCCGAGGGTATGAGTGACGAAAAGAAGCCAGCTGGTAGTCGCGAAGACTCTGAACTCGCGCGGGATATCTTCTGGGACCGCAAGTTTTCCCTGGCCGAGGCGATTGGCCGTCTCGGTGGCGGCGATCTGCTGAAGGGCGATTCGCCGGTGCCGAAAAAGCGGCAGGCCGAGTTCGAGGTCGAGCGGTACTTGGAACGAAATCTTATCGATTCCGGAGGTGCTCTCGAGGTCGTACTCCTGAGGCGTCTCAAGCACAGCGAGGTATTTCTTCAGCGCGGGTATGAGCAGCCTCTGGCCACCTTGGCTCTTCTGACCAGGGACATACTGAGCTCGGAAACGCTGCTGCAGGACTTCGTCACCGAAGTCGATCGGGAATGGGGACGGATGTATCGTGAGCGACCCCACCTGCAAACAGAGGGTTCCCCGCCGTCCCCGGATGACCCCTACACTTTTTCGTCCGTACGCACGACGCTTTCTGGACTGGTCGACAAGCTGCGCGGCGACTAGATGGGGAAGCCCAGCCTCCGTGTTTCACGAGGAGCCTTCTTCCGGAGTGCAACCACGTTTAGCCCTCGCGGGCCCACAAGTCCGTCTCGGCCGAACCGAGCAGGAGTCTTGTTCGTTGGCCGACAGCCTACGAATCACGTTTCCGCGTTTCTGTATTCCGCATTGGTGCGGATTCGGATTCGCCATGCTCGCACGCGCACATGCGCCGAAAACTTAACCGCAGGCTGGTCGGGAAAATAACAGCGGCCATCGGCGTCCATCCTCTGGCGCATGCCTACCGCTTCTTCAGAGTCATGCTGATTCCGAAACTCTCCATCATGATGAAGGACGTTGCCAAATCGGGGTTCTGGGTGATGGCTTCCAGGTAGCGCGGGTCGGGCATCGGAGGGTGCATGTCGTGACCCAGGATCAGTCCGCCCGGGCGAACCAGTGGCAACAGTTTCTCCAGGTAGTCGATGTAGCCTTTCTTCTCCGCGTCGAGAAACACGACGTCGATCGGTGCCTGATGCTGCTTGATCGTCTCATGGGCATCACCTTCGATAATGGTGATCAGATCATCGACCCCCGCCTTCTTGAAATTCTCACTCGCGATCTTGATCTTTTCAGGATCGATCTCGTGGGTGAAGACCTTCCCTCCAGTGGATCGCACTCCCAGCGCCAGCCAGATGGTCGAATAGCCGCTGGAGGTACCGATCTCGACGACACACTTCGCTCCCATCGCCTCGGTGAGTTGTCGCAACACTCGCCCTTCTCTCGAGGTCACATTGAGATACCATTGGCCTTTGCTCATCTCATCGAGCACCGCCAGCGCCTCGCTTCTCCCCATCGTTCTTGGCAAGCGGCGGCCTGTCGAATTCGGGGGCCCCTCCGTATTCGAAGCCGGGTCCGTCGGACCGGCTTGGGGGAGTCTGCGCCGACACCGTGACGACAAGAAGGCACACGGCCGCCAACGGGGCGATGATCGAGAGGATGGTTTTCATGGCAATACTCCACGGATGGTAAACCGATTGAGTCTGGGAGCATGAACGGACCTGACGAAACTCAAAGCACATGCATGATTCTATCAACAATCCACCAACGCTGCCGCAACCCATCTCCGCTTCTTGAGGTTCCTCAGAAACCGACAGTCGAACAACTTCTAGACCGTTGCCCCGAGCGCGGTGCCGAGAGACCTGGGCGTGACTGCAGAAATCCGACTCCATTCCGAATAATTCACTGGGCACACCATACCCTGACGCCCAAATTGCACGCGACTGGTCAAGTCATGTAACTCGCCATCTTGAAGCCCCGAAGGGGGCGCCGCTAAGCCAGCCCAGGCCGAAGTGAGGTCGCCAGCGGCGACCGAATGCAGGCCTGGGGCGACAAACGAAAACACCCGTCGGTCGAGTCCCAGACACGCCAAAAAATCGGCACATTATCGAGACCGAAACATGCCGCACATGGCTTCGACCGCTGGCACAGGGCAAGCGGCAACGCGGTGGACAAATCGGAGGTCGTATGGGCTGACAATTCGATTCAACTGCGCCCGTGCAGCCTTGGATGAAAGGCCTTTTTTGTTTCGGTCCCACGGGCTTTCGCCTCCTGAATCGATCAGGCAGAAGGGACAGAAAGATAGGAGACAGCACAATACTCCGTTCCCAGCCTATCTTCATTTTTTGTCATCGATTTTATTGTCCTGCAGCTTTTTCATCATCCGAGCTCGCTTTGGATCACTCGTTTACGGAACAATAACGGCATAACCACCAGAATCACGGCGACTCAAGTTTCTATCGCACCAGAAGCCGGACGGTTTTTCCCCAATTGTCGAAGAATGGGTAGAGCTGTCTCAAGTGGATTGGCCTCGGACCGTCAGCAACTGCCATGACAATGTCAGCAGGTGCACGGTTAAGAATGCGGCAACGCAACCGCTTATCTACTTTACACACTCCACCGGGAAAAATGTACCATTCCCCATTTACTCCCCATTTACTCATCGCTGGCCGACCGGAATCGACGGCGGCTGGCCTCGCGCACCACCAGGCGGCACGAACGCCAGACGCGGTTGCGTTGCGGCCTCGGACAACGCCGGCGTGATCGTTGCTTCTGGGCTCGGCCGCTCACCGGTGTGGGCCGGTCGGTTGTAGCTGGCCAGTTGTGGTCCCCCTGGGATAAACCCAGGGGAAACCAGACTGAAGGTGAAGCGGGAAGCGAGCTGTACGGAAGTCCCCTCAGCGGTCACTTGTCACGGAGTCCCTACCGCAGTTCAAACAGCAAGCCTTCCCACGGTTTCCACGCCGCGTGAATGGTGTTGCCGGCGGGAAGGACTTTGCCGGTCCGCAGATCTCGAATCTGAGCCCAGGCCTGACTCAGCCGCACCTCAATTTCCATAGCATCACCGCTCAACGGATTCGCGTCGCCGGCGCTGTCCACGGAAGCCTGACGCGAGGGGTTTCTGACGACGGCTAGTAGCTGCCTGTCCTTGTCTCGCCAATAGAGCGTTTCCACCAGCGGGACGCGCGCATCGCCGGAGTAGACCACGGCGCGCGGGGTAAGTCCGGCGTTGGCAAGCAATTCGCCGAGCAAACTGCGCCACTTGTCGCCCAGCTGATTCGTGCGCACCGCATTGTCAAAATACTCGGTGGGGGACAGGTTCAGGTAGACGGTCGTCCCGCGTCCGACGCGCCGTTGCAGGATCACGTCCGCGCTCTGGACGGTGCCGGTCGCTCGCACTCCATCGGCCTTCGTGCCACGTTCCACCACCAGGCGCCCCTGATCGCGCAGGACATTGGTGGCGGGGAATCGTTCCAGATAGGGACGGTTGAATTTCTCGCCGTCGATTTCGGTGATCGTACTGCCGTCGAAGTAGCCGAGCGACTCATCGCGATGGATGCCGAACAGATGATCCAGCCCGCCGACAGGTCGCCCCACGCCATGTTCATCCAGCAACGCGGTCCAGTGGTCGGCGATGACCGTCCCACCACCCCGCGCGAAGGTTTCGATGGCCAGGCACTCGGCATCGGACAAGGCCATGGCTCGATTCAAGATCAACACGCGCGTACCACGCTCCTGCAATACGCCGTCGACCACTTCACGCCCCGAGACCACGTCATATTGGTATCCGCAATCTTCCAGCAGTTTGAACCAGGCCACGCGATTCTTCCCTGCCGACTGGCAGGTGTTGTCCAGCGACGAGGAGCGACGTGGCCAGGTTTTCCCGTGCGTGACGACATCGGTGGCCCAGGACGCCTGAATGGAGGGATGCGAGTAGAGTACGGCAATGGCGTCTGGATCGCAGCGGACGTCAGCGGCCAGTAACGTTCGGGAAACATCCCCCTGCAGTTCTCGGAACGTCTCCTTGTTCTGCTCGATATACGTGGCCAGCTGGCCGTCGGCAAACCAACTCTTGCCATCCCGCTCGGGCCACGCAATCGCGGCGCGATTTCCGTGCAGCAGGTAATACCAGAGGAACCAGGCATCTTGCCGCGCTTCACCCGAACTGAAGAACGTCTGCACTCGAGGCTTCTGCTGAGGGTAGCTCCAGAAGGAACGCAAAATCTCGTTGGTGCCTCCAATGTCATAGGCCTCGATCCACTGCAAGCTGTTGCGCAGCCGATCGTAATCATAGCCTCCGTAAGGGGCCGGTTGTTGCCCCCCCACGAAACCGGCCGGTATGTCGGGGGCCAGCTGGTTGGCCACGTGAGTGAGCCGCGCACAAACGTCGGCAAATTGCCAATCCATGTAGCTGCGCCAATCCATCCAGGGGGCCAGATTCCAGCGGGCAAACGGCGCTCGGTTGTTCTGGTTCCGTACACCTTCAAAAGGAATCGGACGCACTTGAGCAAACGACGGGAGATTGGTCTTCCAGGAAGCATTCAGTTTGTCGATCGTGCCATACTGGTCGCGCAACCAGCGCCGATACATGGCAATCGATTCGGGCGAGGTATCCACTTCCAACGGGGAGGTGAACGCGCCCAAGCTGACTTCGTCATCGAAGGCGGCAGCCAACGCCGGTCCTTGACGCGTGACAGTCAGGTTCGCCTGCAACTGACTGACCAGCTGATCCCAAGTAGCCGATGTGACCAGGCTCTGCGGCCGCTCGGCCAGACTGCCGTCACTGGGCAATCGATCCAGCCCGGTGCGGTTGGTCAGGTGGAGTAACCCCTTGCCGGCGGCGTGGTCGACATAGTACGGCAGACGTTTCTGTACGGCGAACTCCACCACCGCCTCTTGCCCGGCGCCGTAGTCGATATGGAAGCCGGCGAAGCCGGCCTGTCGATAGAGGTCGAGATCGCGCCGGACGTCCGTCTGATATTGCCAGACCAGGATCAGAAACCGATCCCAATGCGGCGGCGCGGGCACGAATTTGACTGCCGCATCGCGCGGTCCGTTGAGCGGCATCGGTTCAGCCGCCACAACCCCCTGCAGGTGGAATAGGCACCAGGCAAACAGGACCACAGCCGACCGTAAGAAAAATTTCGTCATCGCGAGTTTCCTGGCTCTTCTCGAGATTGTTCGCTGTGATTACGCGTCGGATCAGGTACAATCTTAACCGTCATAAACAGGTAAGACTATCCAGTACCGGAGTGACGTGGCGTCACCGGCCTGAAACGGATCGGCCCGGGTGTTCGTGCTGTACACTCGCCCTGGGGAGGTGCACAACCATGGCCAACGCGCTCGGTCGAATCCTGGTCACCGGAGCTTCCGGCCAACTCGGCAGCTATGTCCTGCGCGAATTGCGCCGCCGAGACCTGTCGGCGACGGCTTGGAGCCGGCGGCCCAATGTCGAATTGTTCGGCTATCGCTGCCAAAGTGTCGATCTGTGCGAAGTGGATCAGGTGGTGGCGGCATTTCGTGCTGCCAAGCCGGATGTCGTGATTCATGCCGCGGCGATGAGTGGCGTGGGGGACTGCTTCCGCGATCCGACGCAGGCCCGCCGGACCAACAACACCGCCACGAGACTGTTGGCTGAACTGGCGCAGCGTCAGCCTGCGCGGCTTGTGTATGTTTCCACGGACCTGGTGTTCAACGGAGAGAAACAGTGGTATCAGGAGACAGACTGCCCTGCCCCGCTGTCCGTGTATGGCCAGACCAAAGCCGCCGCTGAGCGGGCTGTGTTGGGGCACCCGCAGCATCTCGTCCTGCGTCTCAGTCTGCTGTTCGGCCCATCGCTCAATGGGCGGCCGTCCTTCTTCGATCAACAAATCAAGTCACTGTTGAGTGGTACGCCATGCCAGTTGTTCGAGGATGAATGGCGCACTCCTTTGAGCTTGCTCGTGGGAGCGCAAGGCCTCCTGGCGGCAGCCGGTTCAGAGGTCACCGGCATCCTGCAACTCGGTGGCATAGAACGGATGTCGCGTTTGGAAATCGGACAGCGTCTGGCCCGCCTGCTCGGCAAGGACGACCGGCTCTGCCAGGCAGTCTGCCGGGATGACGTCACGACCGGCGAACCGCGCCCTCGTGATACATCACTTGACTGCCATTTGTGGCAGCAGCTGATGCCCGACTTCAGCCGACCCGATTATGAAGACTCACTCCGCGCGCTGGAACTCGGCTGAGCCCTCGGCGGGCTCAGCTACGTAGCTGAAGCCGCCCAGGCTTCAGAGGATGGGAGCGTCCAGGCAGGGGCCGCTGAGCCCTCGGCGGGCTCAGCTACGTAGCTGAAGCCGCCCAGGCTTCAGAGGAGGGGAGCGTCCAGGCAGGGGCCGCTGAGCCCTCGGCGGGCTCAGCTACGTAGCTGAAGCCGCCCAGGCTTCAGAGGAGGGGAGCGTCCAGGCAGGGGCCGCTGAGCCCTCCGCGGGCTCAGCTACGTAGCTGAAGCCGCCCAGGCTTCAGAGGATGAGAGCGTCCAGGCAGGGGCCGCTGAGCCCTCGGCGGGCTCAGCTACGTAGCTGAAGCCGCCCAGGCTTCAGAGGATGAGAGCGTCCAGGCAGGGGCCGCTGAGCCCTCGGCGGGCTCAGCTACGTAGCTGAAGCCGCCCAGGCTTCAGAGGAGGGGAGCGTCCAGGCAGGGGCCGCTGAGCCCTCGGCGGGCTCAGCTACGTAGCCGCTGAGCCCTCGGCGGGCTCAGCTACCAGTGAACTCCAATCGGAATGCACAATCATGGATACCAGAAGCGTTGGCGTGATTGGCTTGGGACTGATGGGCACCGCGTTGACCGAGCGATTATTGGGGGCCGGCTACCGCGTGCACGTTTACAATCGCAGCCGCGAGAAAGCGGAACCGCTGATCGAGCGGGGAGCCGACTGGGCCCTCAATCCACTGCTTGTCTGCAGCCGCGTCATCATCAGCCTCTATACGACCGATACGGTGGAGGAAGTTTTGACGCAGATGGAAACGGGCTTCCGCCCGGGTCTCATTTTGGTGGATACGACTACGGGGAGCCCGGCGCAGACCGCGGCCTTGGGAAAGCGGCTGGCGCTGCGCGGCGTGGCATACCTGGATGCCCCCATTTCCGGTTCCAGCGAACAGACACGGCGCGGCGAAGTCACGACTATTGCCGGTGGACTACGAGAAACATTCGAATTGTGTCGAGATCTGTTCGACTGCTTCTCCCACACGACGTTCTATGCCGGCCCCTGCGGCAGTGGCGCCAAGATGAAGTTGGTAAGCAATCTGGTGCTGGGACTCAACCGCGCGGCGTTGGCGGAAGGACTCGCTTTCGCGGAGGCCGTGGGGATCGATCTGGCAGCGGCGCTGGAAGTGCTGATGGGCACCATGGCCTATTCGCGGATCATGGAGACGAAGGGCCGGAAGATGGTGGCTCGTGATTTTCAGACGCAGGCCAAGCTGACGCAGCATTTGAAAGACATTCGCTTGATCTTGGACGCAGCCGGCCAGTCCGGGTTGGACCTGCCGCTCACCGCAGCCCATGCCCATTTATTGGCGAGTGCCGAAGAAGCTGGTTTCGGCGATGCTGACAACAGTGCCGTGATCGAAGCCTACCGCCTCCCAAGCACTGCGCGGACGAAGCATGAATCGGAATAGACCGCACATGAAACGACATCGACGTGGAATCTCGCCTGCCTCACACATCTTGTGTGCCATGACCGCTTTCGCCTGCGCCCTCGTGCCCTCTCCTGTGCCATGTCATGCTGCGGACGACTCCCAAGTCGAATTTCAGCATGAGTCCGGCAGATTGATTGTCACGGTCAGTTCCGCGCCAATGGCGACCTACGTCTTCCAGGACGAAAAGATACCACGACCCTATTTCGCACAGGTGAAAGGCCCCAGTGGAATCCAGGTGACACGCAACCATCCACCGATAGCGGGGCACGATCTGATGGATCACGACACGATGCATCCCGGTATCTGGTTGGCATTTGGAGATCTCAACGGAGCGGATGTCTGGCGCAATAAGGCGCGCGTCGTGCACGAAGCCTTTGTGGGGGAGCCAAAGGGAGGTGCTGGCCGTGGCACCTTTGCGGTCCGCAATCGCTACGAACAAGCCCCGGACGCCGTCGTCTGTCGCGAACTATGCCGACTGACTATCCTGGTCCGACCGCAAGGCTACCTGCTACTGTGGGATTCGACGTTCACGTCGGATCGCGAGTTCTATTTTGGTGACCAGGAAGAAATGGGACTGGGACTGCGTGTCACCACTCCGATCAGTGTACAAACCGGCGGCACGATGCTCGATTCCCACGGCCGTCGCAATGAACGTGAGATATGGGGGAATTCCGCCGACTGGTGCGACTACAGCGGCACGGTCAACGGCCAGCATGTCGGAATGACCGTGTTCTGCCATCCGCAAAACTTCCGTCCCTGCTGGCTGCACGCTCGTGATTACGGTTTTGTGGCCGCAAATCCTTTCGGTCGACAGGCCTTTGGCAAAGGCGCTCCCAGCAAAGTCATGGTGGCTCCCAGCGAAGCGTTTCGACTCCGTTACGGCGTCTTGATCCACACCCAGACCCCCAGCGATGGGCCGGACCTGAAAGCCGCCTATGACGACTATGTCCAACTGACCGCTGAAGAGAAGAATTGATTACAGGTCTCGGATTTTTGGGCAACGGCATGTCCCCATCTTGGCTGGCCGTCGCCAGTCGCCCCCAACCGCCAAAGACCATCTCCCGTTCGCAGCCTGCCCTGCCCCCGCATCGAGCCGGTGATTGCCCAGCGCTCATCGGCCAAAGATATGCTACAGTTCCCATAGCTTATCTATTCGTCTCACGAAAGGCACATCCTATGAAGCCGCTTGCCTGTCCCCATTGTGGCCTGAACGTCGAGGTCGAGAATCCGGCGACTGCGGCCATTTGCCCGAGCTGCTACAACTGGATCCACCTGCCCAGGTCGACTCAGTGGACCGCGTTGGTCGTCCCGATTCTGGCGATTCAGCAGCTGATGTTGCACGGCATCTAGCTTCCCACAGGTCCCGGACCGGCAGACTCCCAGCCATCGTTGAGCCGGCGGCGGGGCGGAGCCGGGCCTCCTCCGTCACGCCGGTGGGAGCTGCCACATCGTGCTGGTTAGCCATCGCATAGCGAGATGGCGTCGGCACCTATCAGCGGACGCGCGCCCGGCACGTGGGTCGTATCGACCTGGCGCCGGCAGTCGGGTTTTCGCGCTGCCGTGCGTGGTGCGGCAGCACTCTCGCCATCGCCTGGCACGTACCCTTGCTGAAAGCACGCACGGAACTCAAGGCATCATAGGGACTTGCCTGGCAGCACTGAACTTGCCATGCTCTTCTCCAGTGCTCTACTCCGATGCTCCACTCCGGTGCTCCACTCCGGTGCTCCACTCCTGGGAGTTGGCCACGGTGGTCTCTATGGGCGGGCCGAGTGCCGGAGCGTTTCGGTCTCGATGATTGCATTACGCTCCGAGGAATCCAAGATGCTCGAAATCAAGAAAATCCTTGTTCCCACCGACTTCAGCGCAGCGTCGGAATTGGCACTGCGTTACGGCAAGGAGATGGCCAACACGTTCCGCGCCACATTAATTGTGTTTCATGTGGCGGACGATCCCGTCCTGTTCGCCGCCACAACTTCGGACAAGTACCGCTCCGAAGCGATCAGCAAGTCCAACAAAAAGTTGGAGGAAATGTTGAGTGGCAGTCTGGGCGGTGTGGAAGACGTGCAGTTTTCATCCAAGTGCGGTAGTGCGGCCACCGAAATCGTCGATTATGCCAAAGACGCACAAATGAACTTGATCATCATGGGATCACACGGGCATTCCGCGATGGCCGGCATGTTGTTGGGAAACGTCGCCGAGCACGTGGTACGCCACAGTCCTTGCCCGGTCATGACGGTTCGCTCACCGCAGCACGAATTCGGGAAGGACTGATTCAGACCTACGGTTTTTCGATGCGACACTTGGGCAACTGTTGGGCAAGCTGAGAGACTGCGGCATCGCTGAGTTGGGTCGCCGAGAGGTCAAGTTGCTGCAAGCGTTTCAAGCGTCTCAACACGGCGACACAATCGTCCGAGACCGCGGTTCTCGCGAGCGAGAGCGACGTGAGTTGCAGAAGGTTGCCCAGACGCGCAATTCCCTCATCGCTGACCAAGGTGCCGGAGAGGTCGGCATGCGTGAGGCCAGGCAATCGCCCGGCGGTCATCAGCAACTGATCGGAGAGTGCCGTGTCGCGGGCATTCAGCTCGGTCAGATAAGGGAGCAGCAGCAACCAGGGCCCAACATCATCTGGATGTTCAACGCCGCGCAAGTCGACGGCGACCACGCGGTCCAAGGTTTCGGGACCGACCAGGCGGCGGAGCCAAGCGAATTGGGGTGGTTGCCCGTCGGGAATCGCTTGGCCGTTGGCCCACTGATAATCCAGGTAAAGGCGAGCCCCTGCCTGCTCCAATGCCCGCATCGCTTCGGCCTGCTTCAGCGCTTTCTGGCGGCCCATGGCCCCCCAGCCATAGATCATGCCGCCCACCAGCAGCAATCCCAGCAAGACGCGCAGGCCCACTCGGCGCGCAGGACCGCGCGGCGGATCAAGCGCGGGGGTGGGCTCAATTTCGGTGGTCATGAATTGCCCCTGCCATGGCGAGGAACACTAGCGATCCACCTTCTTCAGGTTGGGCAGAGCCTGCTGTAGTTCTTCCACCCCCTCGTCGCTGATCGCTGGGCAGAACGTGAGCGTCAGTTCCTGCAGGCTCGTCAGCGGTGCCAGGGAGGCCAAGCCACTATCGGTAATTTCGTTGGAGCTCAGATCGAGCGAAGTCAGGTTGGTCAACGTCTTGAGATGTGCCAATCCGTCGTCCGAGATCCGTGTCTTCTCCAGGTTCAACTTCTTGAGGTTGGTCAGGGTGGCGATGTCCGCCAGTCCGTCATCTCCCACACGCGTAAACCAGAGATTGAGATCTGCCAATTTCGACAGGCCCGTAAGGTGCTTGATCCCCTCGTCGTCCACCCACGCACATTCGCTCAGGTCGAGCATTTCCAGGTCCTTCATGTTTTCCAAACAGGCCAGACCCGCACTCGTAACTCGAGTGTCCCGCAGACGAAGTCGCCGCATTTTGGTCAAGCCGGCAAGGTACTTCACGCCTTCATCAGCAATGCTCGTGCGGAACAAATAGACCTCTTCCAGGTTCTGCAGATCGGCCAGCACGGCCAGTCCCTGGTCGGTGAGACCCTTGCAGTCATCCAGGCCGATCGCTTTCAGCTTCGTCAAGGTCTTGACGTGCGATAAGGCTGCATCCGTAATGCCCTCGCCGTACAGTTTGAGGTCGACCAGATTCGTCAGCTTGCCGATATGCTGGACGCCTTCGGCGGTAATCTTGGCGCAGTTACGCAGATCGAGTTGACGCAGGCTGGCAATTTCGCTGATAGACTCGACACCCTTATCGGAAATCTGCGGGCAGCGTGTCAGGCTGAGTCGCTGGAGCTTCTGGAGACCCTTCAGATAGGCCAAACCAACGTCCGTCACATCCACGCGGACCAAAGTCAGCGTCTGCAGGTTGGCCAGCTTTCCCACGTATTCCAGTCCGGCATCGCTGATGGCGCTTTCGCTCAAATCCAGCGTCTTGATGGAGGGCAAGCCGGGGAGACACTTCAGCACGTCATTGTTGACCGCGGAGTTGGCCATCAACACCGTGACCACGTTGCCTTTGTCATCGCGCTGAACACTGCCAACTTTCTCGATGGCCGCCACGGCCTGGGGATCGTCGGCGAGGGTCGCGGGCGGAACGCGCTGGGACGTATCGGCCCGCGCACCCGTCTCGTCAGACTGGGTTTTCTCCGCCCTATCCGCGCTCGAAGTCGGAGGTTTCTTGTCTGACTCAGATCGACAACCGACCCACGAAGCAAATACGACCAGACAGCCGGTGACGATCCCCACACGAACGATCGAGCAATTCATGCAACTCACTCCCAGACATTTGCTTTTCTGTCATTTGGATTTGTTTCGTATTTGGTGCTTCGGACTTCGGATTTCGGACTTCGGATTTCCACTTCGTCCCCCCGGTGTCGAAACGATCTCTACTTCTTGCGAAACTTCAGGAAGTAGTTCTGCTGAAACAGTTGAACTTCGTCCACAAACTCGAAACCGGCATTTTCGATTTCTTTGCGGACGACCTCCTTGCCCGCTCGCACGTGCCCCAGAATCCAGTCGGAACTCACGCCTTCGATCCGCTGGAAATCAATCAAACAAATCATCCCCTGCGGCCGCACGGCCCTGAAGATCGACTCCATCGTCGACTGCGGGAATTCGAAATGATGGTACGTGTCACAGATGAATACCAGATCGACACTGTCGGGCGGCAGTTCCGCCGAGTCCGGTTTGCACACGATGCCGACCACATTGTTGAGTCCCTGCTGGCGACTTGTCTTCAGCACGTGGTCCACAAACTTCGAGGCGATGTCGACCGCATACACGCGTCCCTTGGCGCCGGTCTGCGTGGCAAACAAACGCGTGTAAAGCCCGGTGCCTGCCCCCACATCGGCGATGGCCATTCCTTCCTTGATGCCGCAAGCTGCTACGGCTTCTTCGCGCTGATCGTAGATCTCGCGTCCCTCTTTCTCAAATCGTTCGACGAAAGCATCGACCTGCGGATCCTCAAAAGGCTTGTTAATCCCCGGCTTGACACTCTCTTTCTGAGCGTGTGCGGCGCTGATCAGCGCGGTCAGCAAGACGAGCACGCCACCGATGCGCACGAGGCTGGTCAACAGATGACAGAAAATGGACGGGCAATTCATGGACCTTGACTTCCGATTTACGAGAGAAACAGCCGGGATGGTCGAATACAGAGGTCACGCAAAGGGCCACCAGAGTTGGCGATCGCCTCTGGCAACAGCAAACCTTCGCGCGGGTGTGCATACTCGGGGGGGAAATCCACTGGGTCGAACCTGTCCAACACCGCCAGCCACAAAGCAGACTTTCGCACCATAGCGGTTCTGCCTCGCGGTCGCCGCCGGTGACACAGACCACTCAAACTGGCCCAGCCCGTAACGCGGTGGGCCAGCGCGGAGGGAGGTCGCCCCCACAAGCAGCAGGCTACAGTGTACCGACTGATGCGAAAGGCTGGCAATCCACGCAATGGAGTGAATGCTGACTTCCGCTGGTGGGATCCAGGGGGGATCCCGGGGGGATCCCGCTGCCGACGCTCGTCTCGCCGGCGCCGGAATCTGTCAATCTGCTGAGCCCTGGCGGGCTCAGCTACGGGAGTGCTCTGAGCCCTGGCGGGCTCGGCTACGGGAGTGCTCTGAGCCCTGGCGGGCTCAGCTACGGGGCTACGGGACGATGCTCTGAGCCCTGGCGGGCTCAGCTACGTGCACAAAAGCAACACTACAAACCGCCTAACCGGCGTGTGCCGAACTCGCCTCCCAACCCACCACCATTCTCTTCTCATGTAGTAACTCGTTGGTTGAGAACGAGATACAACGACGCATCGCCAAAAAACCGGGAACTCATGTTGAAAAAAATCAACAGGACGGTTTGCCCGCATGCATTCTGTGGGGCATGTTTCCCAAGATGGATGTCAGGTACCCACCACGAGAAACCGTAGCGCGTGGCTTGAAGTGGATCAGGTTTCCACCAAACCGGGGTTTCAACCTGGTTGTCCATCCCCTCCCATTTTGCCCGCCGGGCACCTTCCTCCCGATGGATCTCCCCCAGTGAAAAGGAGTCGACCATGTCCAGACCATTTGCATGTGCCGCGTTGTGGCTCGTGCTCTTCGCCACGCCCGTCGTGGCCCAGTCAACCGAGTTGCAGCTTGGCGACGGGAGTGTCGCTCCCTCAACGACCGTACTAGCTCCGGCACCGGCGACAGCCAACCAAGCCGCGATGACGAGCGATGGCTGCGGCTGTCAACAAACCCGGGCCCTCAATGTGCCCTGTACGACGTGTGGACCTCAACCGCGGATGGCGCACCGTGGCTACTATCGCGCGATACGCGAAGGCATGCGTGACCACGCGTGCTGCGCCGACTACTTCGGGGGCTTCGGACCGCTCTGGGAGTCGTATTGTGCCGACAAACAGCGCGGTTGTTGCGCCTCGGCCTGCGCGAGCGTGAGGGCCTGTGCGCCAGCCGCTCTGTGCGATTCCTGCACCCTTCGATCACGACTCCCGAGCCTCCACCTGCGCGGCCTGCATGCTCGCCAAGAGTGCGATCCCTGTGGGACAGCCACCGTGGCCTGTGACGGTGGGGCGTCAGGATCCGTCCGAGCCAGTGGCGATCCGCTCAATATCGGTAGTCCTCCCGAGCCGACCGAGGCCCACGAGCCTACGCAAGGGGCCACACCCTCTGACGTCGACAGCCCGGCCAACGAGCCGGCCAAACCGGTGACTTCGGCACGGCGCGGATGGTTGAATCGGGCGATCGGAGTGCCGGCCAATCGTTGATTCGTTCCAACGCCGCTCGATGGAAATGTCGCGGAATTGCGGCGCGGCACCAGTCGAGCGGCCGAATGCTTGACAACCAGTATCGAGGCACCCCTGGGGGGCTCAGCCCTCCACCTCGTTGGAAGACACACTTCCTGTCGGTGCGGACCATATGGGGAGTATTGTCCGCTGCCGGTCGGGTAAGTTTTCGGACGGGCGAGTTCCCCGCGAACTCGCCCGTTTTCGTGCGCTGCGTCCCTCTGACGGCCCCATGTCGCTCCTCGTAACTCCAACGCTTTCCACCACTTCCTGCTCTCTGCCCGGGATCCGGTCGCGGTACCCGCTGAAAGACGAAAATCCCGGAGAATCGGCTTGAGCGACGCTCCCTCTCTTGCCGATACAGTAACTACAAGAGACCGGGAGGGCGGGATCGCCAACGGGCGATCTCGTTTCAGGATAGAGGTCATGGTATGGCGACGGAGCGACGTATCATGACCTTTTTTTATGCGCCGACCGTACCCAGGCTGGACGCTCTTGCCGGTTCATGTCCCCCCGCCTGCGTGACGTGATACGTCGTTTCCTCGGTCGCCGATTTCCGAAAATGGCCTGGTCAGTGACATACGCCTGTCACCGCCCCCGCACAAATCCGGCTTTCTTGCCATTTTTCTCTCTCCTACCGGTCTGTTTCCCTTCACGCCGTCCCTGGCACTGCTTCACAATGAATCACGTTGTCTGACTCTGTTTCTTTTTCACTTACAGAAAGGAGACAAGAAATGAAGCACGAGTCATTGCGAAGATTGGTTGTTGGTCCGATCACAGCCCTGTTGCTGACCACGCTGCTGGTCACTGCCGGAGCGGCTCAGGAGCCACCTGAGCAACCGGGTGCTGAGCCACCCGGCAAGCCCGCCGTGACAGCGCGCCGAAGGAACGCAAGAAGCCGCGGGGACGATTACCCGCGTACTTCAGCAAGGTCGTCACGGACAAGCAGCGTGAGGAGATCTACGAGATCCAGGCGAAGTACAATGAGCAGATCGCCAAGCTGAAAGAGCAGTTGGAAGAACTGTCACTACGAAGCGGGACTCGGAGGTCGAACAGGTCCTCAACGATGAGCAGCGGGCGGAGATCGCGAAGCTCAAGAGTGAGCGGCGAGCACGCCGCAACGACGCGGCAGCGGAGGATGCCGCTGAAAACGGCCAGTAGTTTCCGGTCGGTGCGCAGCGGTGACGTCAAGCGTGCACGGACGGGCAAGTTTGCCGCGGGCAACGACGCCCTCGGACTTGACTGAGGCACGATCACAGCTGTCTGCCACCGGCCTGTCTCCGAGCGGGTGCTTCGGCCGCTCGCGAGGTTCTCTTTCCTTCTCACACGGACGCGAACAGACTGCCGGGTGCAGGGATTGCCGGGACGCGGTTTCGCGGGCACAAGGTCGGCAGCGGAATTCTGCCAGGAACACGATTTTCGGCTATGTTCCAGCCACACTCGCATGATAAAATTCCGGTGTGGATCTACGGATCGAATGCGGAGTGAAGAATGCCCCGGAAGATTCGGGAATTGATCGCGGACTTGGAGGCAGCGGGGTTCGTCAGTCGTGGTGGAAAAGGGAGCCATCGGAATTATGTGCATCCGCAATGATTGCACAACCGGTGACGATCGCTGGCAAACCTGGAGACGATGCCAAGCCATACCAGGAGCGGGCAGTCAAACTGCAGCGATAGAGGACGCCAAGTCATGAGTCAAGCGACCAGTACGTCAAGATTGAGGAATGGTCAGACGATGATCAGTGCTTGTCGGAAGTTGCCCTGGACTTCTCTATCGGCCGATTGTCACGGCGACAACGAAAGCGAGCTTCATCTACTCGTCGCTCAGCGGTCTGGCAGAACCGGTGGGAGCGGTTATCGCCTACTTCGGCTTGCGATTCGCGCTGGGAGGAGAAACTGGCACGATCCCGTCGCAGGTGATGGGGATTCTCTTCGGCGGTGTAGCGGGAGTCATGGTCTACATCAGTCTCGACGAGCTGCTGCCGACCAGCCGTGCGTACGGTCGCGGCCACGACAGCCTCTTCGGGCTGCTCGCCGGTATGGCGATCATGGCATTGAGCCTGCTGTTGATGAAGTGAGCAGTCCCGCCTTAGTCTTTCTCGCCGGCGTGCGGATTCAGGTGCATCTTGGCCTTGATCTCGTTCTTCAGCTGATTCAAGACGGACGACTTGTCGGTCTCCTGCAGAATCCGTCGCACGACCGTCTTGGGCGCTTCACCACCCCAGGAACTGCCGTGTTCGAAGTAGTACTTCGCGGCCTGCCCCACGATGAACGAGCCGTAGCCGGCCGCCGCACCTTGCGGCACGGCGGTCAGCACGGTGCCGTACCCGAGCGTCAGTCCTTTGAAGGCCGACGACAAGACGTGCGTGGTGGCTTCGCCCAGCATCACCCAACCGGCCGCCTTGACAATCGAGGTAATCAAGCCCGCGGGCATGCATCGTCGACAATTCCAGCCCGTAGATGTGGGCCAGCGTGACGACCATCGTCACGTCGACGGCGCTGCCCCCCAGCACATCGGCCACGGCGATCGGGTTCAGCGCCACGGCGACGGCCTTGAGGCCGGCGTAGCTGGCAATCACCTGCCGCGCACGTCGATCGCGCATCTGCACGCGAATCGCCGCAATGCGATCGGTCTTGTCGGCCGCGTACATGGCCGCGTTGAGCGTCAGCAGCTCCTTCCCTTCGGCGGCCAGCACTTCCAGGATCCGCGCCTTTCAGCTGCTCCACATCCGGCGGCGGCTTGCGCCACTCGCGCCGCTGCTCGCCGTCCGACGATCTCGATGACGTATTCGATCTCGCGCGGATCGGCGGCCGCAGTCACGATGTTGTCGGGCGACACCAAGTCCGTCACACGCTCGTCGCGCAGCACCTGCAGCAACCGCTCGCGCTGCTCGCGCGAGTAGAGATCGATCTTGTTGAGTACCAGGATGATCGGCTTGTGGACCGCGGCCAGCGCGGTCAGGGCCGAGTATTCCGTTTCGTTCAGATCGGAATCGGTGACGAACAGGATCAGGTCGGCTCGCTGCGCCGCCTGGTTGGCCATCAGCGTTCGATCCCTGCCCCCCACTTCATTCAGACCCGGGCGTGTCGACCAGCACGACCTGCGAATCGGCCAGGCCGGGCACACAGTAGCCGGAACCTTCCCACGCCACGTGCCAGATCTCTTTGGTCCACCCACCTTGCACATCGACTTCGGTCACCGCCTGGCCGACCAGGGCGTTGATCATCGCCGACTTGCCCGTACTGATCTCACCGAACACGGCGATCTCCACGCGGCCGCTGGTCAGCTTGGTGAGCATCTCCTGCAGCTGGTTCAGTTCGCCGTGCAGTTTCCGCTTCTCTTCAGGCGAACAGCGGCGCAGTTTGTCCAGCGTCTTCTCCACCGACGCCATCGCGTGCTGATAATGTTCGTCGTTCAGGACGCTTGATTCATTCACAGCGTGAATCCACGTGGGTTTTCATCGGACGCGTTGCGATTCGGAGCACAGGACTCGACAGGCCGCTGCTAGCCGACCGGGAAACCAGATCGCAGTCCCGCCGACCACGTCAGTCATCGCTGGGCGGGACGGCCACGAAAATGTTGCCGGGCCGACTGCAGCAGTTTCTTCAGTTCCGCGGCGGTCGTCACTTTCTGCCACTCGCGGCGCGCCAGGCTGGCCAGCCCACCTTCCGGCTGCTTCATTTCGCTCTTGAAGTAGCTGATGAACACGGCACCGATCCAGCGCGTGATCACCGCCTGCACCAGCCCCTGCAGCACGCCGCCGGCAATCGTCCCCGCACCGGGAACGGTCTTGAGCAGGGAGGCCACGGCGGCCGTCACGGCGGGCGTCGCAGCACTCACGCCCAGGATCCCCAACAGGTTCTTGCCCAGCTGCCCCAGCAGGTTCACGGCCACTTGGAAGTCGACATCCTGGTGATAGACCTTGGCCAGATCGACCACCATCTTCACCGACACGGCACTGCCGGCCGCCAGATCCAGCAGCGGCAACGGGCTGAGGGCCGCCGCTCCACCAGCTCCCCACATGTAACGGTCGACCAGTTCCCAGGCACGTTTGTCGAGCGCCGCTTCCACCCGACTGCGGGCCGACTCGACCAACCCGCGCGACTGCAACAACAGATTCGCCAACAGCAGATCGCGGCCATCGCGGCGCACCACTTCCAGCATCCGCGTCGCCAACGCGGCGATGTCGGGCGGGACGTCGACCAGTTCCTCGATCTCCTCGCCGTCGGGCAGCAACCGGACCCGTCTTCGCTTGGTCGGCATCGACCGCACGGCCACCACATCCTCCCGCTCGATCAGCCCTTTGACTTGCTGGGACAAGCTGCCCCAGCAGCGCACCTCTCGTTCGTCCGGCTTCGTACCAGTCTTCTTTGTTCAGGCAGAGCAGCACGCGTTTCTCCATGGCTCGCCAGACGCCGCAGCAACTGAAACTCCGAATCGCGCAGCGGACCGTCCACCACCAGCAGCACCAGATCGGCGTCCTGGGCGGCCTCGGCCGACACTTCCGCATGCTCCTCACCGTCCACTTCCCCCAGCCCCGGCGTATCGACCAGCAGCACACGATCGATGCCCGGCCAGGGGATCTCGTTGCGCCGCAACGTCGTACCGCCGCGCGCGTCGGTCACAAAGACGTCGCGGCCGGCCAGGGCGTTGAGCAGCGACGATTTGCCGCTCGATACGGTCCCGAACGCCACAATCTCGAGCGTTTGTTCTCCGCGCTTCTCCTCCAACTCGCGAATCAGCGGTTCCAATTCCCGGCGCACCTCGTCCGGCACGCCAGGTCGTCCTGATAGTCCCCGACCGATGCCAGGTTCTCGTCGATCTCCCGCTGCTTCTCGTCTAGCGACAATTCGCTGGGGCTTCTGTCGCGACGCTGGCGCCGCGCCGCTTTCTGGCGCGAACGCCACAGCAAGCGACCCACAATCCAACACGTCGCCCCGAACAATAGCACGGCACCGACCCCCACCACGCTGAAATAGACGATCATCCACACCCGTCCCGCGTCCTTGACCAGCTGATACTGCTCCATCACCTTGGGCGGCAGATAGAGCATGACGAACCCCACAAAGGCCATCATTACGACCAGCAGCAGACCGGTTGTGGTGCGATTTGGCTTCATGGGGATTCCCGGTGGACAAGCTCACAGTCACTCAAAGATGGCACGCCGCTGACATCCATCGTAATCGGAGCCTCGTAATCCCGGCAACCGCACTCAGCCGGCCCCGTTTTCCTCCCCTCCTGGCAAACAGCAACCGATGGCCGGCGGGGATTTCCCAGGGGAAGTCCTCCTGTGGGCGCAGACCTACGCGCCGGCGATGACACAGTTGCCCGGGTCGCGGTGGAACGGAGCCTACTTGGGCTGGCCCAATACCCCGATTTATAATGAACCCTTTGCCAGTCGGCTGACTATAACTAGGTGGCTCGAGTGTGCGGTCACGGTTGGGCCTGAAATCAGTGTGAACGGTACTCGACGCGGGCAATATCCCCGGACGAACGACGGCCCCCCACAAGTGGCGGTGGCGGCGGCAAGCCGGGTTGGAGAATTCATTTTGCTGGGACCAGTATTCGCCCGTGAAGCGGTCACGACGCCGCGGCGCCCTCGCCACTTTCTGTACCGCACGATCTATGTCAGCGGCCTATTGCTGTTGATGTGCACGGCTTGGCTCCGCGTCACGGGCACGCAGATCATCCTGAATGTGGGGGACATGGCGCGATTCGGGACGATTCTGTTCCAGATCCTGGCACTGTTGCAGTTGGCCTTGGTGATCTTCTTTGCGGCCATGGGGGCGGCCAGCAATGTCTGCCAGGAGAAGGATCGACGGACGTTAATTCTGTTGTTGTTGACCCGCATGACCAACACGGAACTGGTGTTGGGCAAGTTGGCGGCCAGTCTGCTGAACATCGTCTGCATATTGGCGGCGGCATTGCCCGTGTTCATGTTAACCACGCTCTTCGGAGGCGTCTCTTTTGTGCAGGTGATGCGGGTGTTTGGCGTGACGCTGGCCAGCGTGTTGGCCGCCGGCAGCCTGGGGAACACGCTGGCTTTGTGGCGCGAGAAGACGTTTCAGACGTTGTCGATGACGGCGTTGGCCCTGGTGATGTGGCTGGGCATTTGGGAAGGCGTGAACATCGCGGTCGGAGACCTGCCGATGTGGGGCATGACGGGTCATGCGTGGGCCACGATGCTCAGTCCCTTTCGAGCCGTGTTGGCGGCGGCACACCCGGCGATGGATAGCAGCACCGGCGGGTCAGCTGCTGACCGACGAAGTCACGTGGTACTTCGTGAATGCTCTGCTGGCCACGTTTTTGTTGAATCTCATCGCCATCGCGCGGGTGCGGGTCTGGAATCCGTCACGGGAGCTGCGTCCAGGTCAAGCGGAGCAGGACGAGGATGGGAGCATTTGGGGTGTGGAGCACGATCTTGAACACGACACCAGTTCCGCTGCCGAATTGGCTCGGCAGCGGCACGTCGACTCGCGCACCCAGCTGCGGGTAGGCACCAGCCGTGCGGTGTGGGACAATCCCATCCTTTGGCGCGAGATCTGCACGTGGGCGTATGGTCGCAAGGTGCTGATCATTCGCATCGTTTACTTGCTGCTCTTCGCCATGGCTTGGGCAGCCGTGCACTGGGCGGTTCAAGCTGAGTTGGCGGCCGGTCCGCGAGACGAATATACCACGTTGTTGCCGGCGGCGACCGTGCCGATAGCCGTCTTCGGGTTAGTGAGCCTGGTGATTGTCAACGCCCTGGCGGTGACCTCGATCACGAACGAGCGTGATGGTCAGGCCCTCGACTTGCTCCTGGTCACGGACCTGTCCTCGAAGGAATTTGTGTTGGGAAAGTTGGGGGGAGTATTGTGGGTCACCAAAGAGATGGTGATACTACCGATGCTACTGTGCATCTACGTTTGGTGGTGCCGCGCCATCCATCTCGAGAACCTGCTCTACGTGCTGGGTGGGCTGGTCACGATGAACGTGTTCGTGTCGTCGCTGGGAGTTCACTGCGGGATGACGTACGCGAATTCACGGACGGCGATCGGTGTGAGTCTTGGGGACGGTCTTTTTCCTGTTTCTGGGTGTCGCGGCGTGCATGATCATGATGGTCAAGTTCAGCAGCAGTTTCCACAATCAGCTGCCACCGTTCCTGGCCTCGATATTGGGAGGGGGTGTCGGATTGTACGTCGCCTTGGGAATTCGCAATCCATCCGCCGCCATCACGCTGGCCGCTTTATCGCTTCCGTTTGCGACGTTTTTCGCCATCACGAGTTTCCTGTTGCGTAATCAGGAGCTGACGGTGTTCCTGGTCGTGGCCGTTGCCTATGGATTTGCCACGGCCGCCATGTTGGTGCCGGCGGTTTACGAATTCGATATTGCGATGGGGCGGACCAAGGCGGCCGGAGACGAGTGAGTCGCGGGCCGTGAATGTCGGCTGGGCGATACCGCGCCGGGACTACACGATTCTGGCAACCGTAAATCGAGGATGGATGTCCGTTGCATGTACTGATTGACATGTCGCCGTGGCTGATCGCCATGGCGGTACTCATCGCTTGCTCGGCATTCTTTTCTGGCAGCGAGGCCGCGCTCTTCTATCTCCGGTGGGAAGACCGACGGATTCTTGCCACGGGAGGTCGGTCTCAGCGTGCGGCTGCCGATCTGCTCAAGAACCCGGATCGGCTGTTGTCGGCCGTCCTGCTCTGGAACCTCGCCATCAACATGACCTATTTCGGCATTTCGTCGATCGTCGCGCTGCATGTCGAGCGAGAGCTGGGAAGGTCGCACGCCGTGTTCTTTTCCGGCACGCGCACTGCTGGTCATCATTTTCGCCAGCGAAATGCTCCCCAAGAGCATCGCGGTACTGAGTGCCCGCCGCTTCGCCGGCCTGGTTGGCATTCCGCTGGCCGTGGCCATTCGCTTGCTCGATCCGGTCATGCCCATGCTGCGGCTGATCAGTCTGCTCTCCCGCCGCCTGATCTGGCCCAAGTTCGCAGCCGAACCGTATCTGGAGGTGAGCGATCTGGAACGAGCCATTGAACTGTCCAGTTCCGATACGCCCGTCATCGAACAGGAACGGGCGACCTTGCGCAACATCGTGATGCTGTCGGACATCCGCGCGGAAGAGTGGATGCGACCGCGGACTCAGTTTGTCACCTTTCAACCGCCGGTCTCGCTGGCCGATTTGAATGGGAAGAATGACTCCCAGCGGCTACCTGCTGGTCACCGAGCAGAATAGCGAGGACATTACCGCAGCCGTCACGTTGAAAGAATTGACCGAGGTGCCGGCCGAGAACCTGGAACGATTGGCCGAACCAGTCATCTATGTGCCGTGGAGTGCAACGGTCGCCGACGTGCTGCAGCATTTGCAGCGGTCACGGCGCGAAGTGGCCGTCGTGGTCAACGAGTACGGCGAGACGATCGGGATTCTGACCTTCGCGGATATCCTGGCTACGTTGTTCCACCAGGACCCCAGCCGCTCCGATCGCCTGCTGGACCGCGAACCGATCCAGCAGATGGCCGAGGGGGTCTGGCATGTCACCGGCATGACCAGTCTGCGGCGTCTGACGAACTATTTTCAGGTGGCATTGCCAGCCGCCACGAGCGTCACCGTGGGAGGCGTCATGCAGGACCTGCTCCAGCGACTGGCCGAAAAGGGAGATGAATTGGACTGGGGACCGTTTCATTTGCGCGTGCTCAAGGCACCGCAACGCGGCCAACTGTTGATCGAGCTTCAGCTGCGGCGGGCGAAGGAGCAGGAATTATGACCTGGCTGATACTGCTCCTGCTGACGGTTGGCATTTTCCTGAGCGCGTTTTTCAGTGGTAGCGAAACGGGCTTCTATCGCGTGACGCGAGTCCGTTTGCTGTTGGACGGCTTGGGAGGCGATCTGGTTTCACGCATGCTGTTGCGCCTGACCAATCACCCGGCCTTGTTCGTCGCCACCACCCTGATCGGCAACAACGTTGCCAATTACCTCACGTCATTGGGCATTGTGCTGGCGGTCCACGAACTCTTCGGCAATTCACAGCTAGCCGAAACCGTCGCTCCGTTGGTTCTCTCACCCTGGGTGTTCGTCTACTGCGAGCTGCTGCCGAAGCAGTTGTTCTATCGGTCCCCCAATCGTCTTCTGCGACGCAGCGGCCCTCTGCTGTTCTGCTTCACCATCCTCTTCTCGCCGGTGGCCTTCGTCTTGTGGGTCCTCGGTTGGCTGCTGGAGAAAATCGTGGGTCAGACTCCGCTGCGCGTCCGGCTGACACTGGCCCGCAAGGAGCTGCAGGAGGTACTGCAAGAAGGGCAGGAGGCAGGCATACTTCACACGACTCAACGCGATCTGGCTCAGCGATTGTTTGCACACGCTTCCGAAGACGTCGTCAAATTCAGTACGCCGCTCACGCGCGTCATTTCCGTTCCCCTGGGGGCTGGTAAGAGCGAAGCCCTCCAAGCGGCGCACGACAACAGTCGCCAATCATTCCGATCCGCGAGGCACAGGGACGGGAACTGATCGGTTACGTGCGGGTCATCGACCTGGAACTCGCCCGTAGTGCGACCGTGGACAAGGTCTCCCCGCTGCTGCGGTTCCCTCGAAACGAGCCCCACTTGTCGGTGCTGATTCAGATGCAATTAGAAAAAGCAGACGTGGCGCTCGTGGAAGACCGCAATGGTCACGCGATCGGTCTGCTCTACGCCGACCAACTGGCCGACGCCCTGTTCCAGGATGCCTGAACAGGTGGATACCAAGCAGGGCACGCCGCGAACAAGTCATTCGCCCCGGTCGAGAGGGGACCGGTATGACAGGGGGCCGACAGGCTTCACACTCACCGGCTCTCAGTCTCGGTGATACCCCAGCGAGCGGATGACGTACAGCATTTCTTCGAAAGTAATGAACCGCCGACGATGCTGCAGCTTGTAATCGTCGATGGCGGTTGCCAACTGGTGTGCATCGGGAGACAGTTCAGCGTGGCTGTTGGCGAACTGCCGGCGTTCAACGCCCGGAGGGAGGCCGATCCCGTCAGTACTGCGGCGATCTACAAACGATTCGGCCGTGGGCAGGGAAAGTTGAGCCATCATACACCTTGGGTATGGGTGACCGAGCGTGGCGTCCTATCGAGCGCACTGCCCCCAATGGTGTGCGCCAGGAGCCAAGAAAACGTAGATCGCAAAAGCGGTCGAGTCAAATTACGTTTCCCTGCCATCCGTCTCTACCACCCGGCAGATCAGCGAACAGGCGGACCGCATATCCGTAGCCGACGGTCTCAGTTGACGCCACTGTCACAAGTGTTCGGGGGGCCCGGTGAGCTATTGAAACGTCGGCTCCTGGACGCTGTTGTGCCGTGCGCAGCGGCGACCATCTTCTATTCCCTCCGTCGGCTTGTGCCGGCGGAGGACCAACTGGTCCGCTACCTTCAGGCCATCCACCTTTCAGGCTTCCGTCGGGTCGATCCCGGCGGAGCCACAACTGGTCCGCTACCTTCAGGCCATCCACCTTTCAGGCTTCCGTCGGGTCGATCCCGGCGGAGCCACACTGGTCCGCTACCTTCAGGCCCCGACACACCGCCGGTCGAGTCCCCAACGTGCCATCACACCGGAACGCCTTCGAGACCGAATCAAGCCGCGGCCTGTCTCGGCCTCGGTCGGGCGCCGTTGTGCCAGTAGACACCCGCCCGAAGCCGGTGTGCGGTGACCGGCAGATTCAGCATCGTGACGGGATCCCGTCGAGCCGGCCACGTCATCCGCCAGACTGTCTCTCCCATCGGCCTCGCCCATTGATCATCTCGGCACACTTGCCAGCTGGCGATCTCGCGAGATCAAATCGCATAATCGCGCTGCGTGCGGGTGCTGTGGAGCGAGTTCAAGGGCACGGTGGAGCGTGGCGACCGCCCCTGCCCCGTCGCCGGTCTGCAGTCGCGCCTCGGCCAACTCATAGAGCAGATCAGCCGAGTGCATGCCCCGCGCTTCCGCCATCGCCAGTTGACTGGCCGCCAGCTCATGCCGCCCCAGTGCGGCACAGGCCAGCCCCTGCCTGTAGAGGAGTTCCGCCGGTTGCTCGCCCGGCGGATAGGCGCTGGCCAATCCCCGCAGGGTTGACAGAGCTCGTTGCGGCCGCCCGTTGCGATAGTAGACCTGAGCGATGGCCAACTGTACTTCGGGATACTGCGGTTGAATATTCAATGCCCGATGGTAGGCCGCCAGCGCGTCGCGCCAGCGCTGCTGCTGCTGCAGGATATCCCCCCGCAAACGGTGAGCACTGGCTAGTTCTCGGCCCGAATGAATCACGGTGTCGGCCAAATGATCGGCTTGATGCAGGTCCCCCTCGGCCAGGTACATCTCACCCAATCGCACCGTCAACTCCGGCTCGCCGCCCGACAATCGCACTGCCTCCTGCATGTGCTTGATCGCCTCTTGCTTCGATCCGAGATTCCACAGCGTCTCGGCATATCGTGAACGCACGCGCTCGTCTACCGGACATACCTCGACCGCCTGCGCAAAAAACTCTTCGGCACGCCGCCAGTCTCCCGCGTGGAAAGCATCCATTCCCTGTTGCGCAATCTGACGCGCCGAGACAACGTCGTCACGCTGCCAGCGGCGGGCAAACCCGCTGCAACCGGACAACGCACAGGCGAATGTCAGTAACAGGGTGATCCAGCCCAGCTGCGTTGCACCGCTGCCGACAGCGCACATCGCCACATCCATCGTGGTTCTTGATCCGGCTTCGAACCGCCATCGCGGTTTGGGCACCCGATTCCCAGCCATACGATGTCCACACGCGAAGAAGAATAGAGAAGAGGAGCAGAACTTGCTGCAGACCGCCTGAGATTGATCGTGAGATTGATCGGCATTTGCCCGCGGAAACCGTGTGCACAAATACGCCAGATCGCCGGCAGCGATATCCAGGGCAGCGGAGCGAACGGTACCAAATGAAGGCACCGCAAGCAATAACGAATTGCCCGCGTACCCCTCCCTGGCGGTGGCACCACCGCGAACCCCGTGTCGCAACGGGGGCCCCGCACGTTATTATGCGGTGGACAGTACGACCCTCATTCCTTCCCCACTGGCTGGAAGAAACGCCGACCATGGTCGCAACCTACGATCGCCTTGGAGTGCGATTCCTGTACCCCGACAATTGGAAAGTGCAGGAAGAGAACCTGCAGCCCCGGACGCGTTGCGTGACGTTACAGAGTCCCGGCAGCGGTTTCTGGATGCTGCAGATCTTGCAGACCGGCGAATCCCCTGAACGGCTCGCCGCGGAAGTCCTGAGGTCCTTCAAGGAGGATTACGACGAGATCGAAGTGGCACCCGCGGATGAAGAAATCCAAGGAACTCCATCTGTCGGCTATGATATGCAGTTCTATTGCCTCGACTTCGTCGTCAGCTCAAGCGTCCGCAGTTTCCTGCTGTTCGATCGAGTCTACGTGTTGCTGTTCCAGGCAGAGGATAGCGAATTCGATCGAATCGAACCGGTGTTCCAGGCGATCACCGTGAGCTTGATCCAAGAAGCTCGCAGCGGGACGGCCAATTGACGGACGCCAAATGCCGGACCATCGACCGGCACACCTGCGGAGAGCTGCCCGTCGAGCGTCCCCGCGCCGGGGCTTCCGCTGGTCGATGAAGTGCTTCCAGAGAAACAGCTTCCCAAACCCTGGCACAAGAGACCGGAGACGGTGCCGTGGTAACGTTTTGAAAAAGTTACAATTCATCAGCTGACTGGCGGCGAATCCAAACGATGGTAGAAGATGAATTTTCTGCAGAAATTTCGCATTTCCTTCAAGACATTACGATTTCCTGCCGAACGTGGCATGATTCCTGCATAAAGGTCTTGGCGAGGTGGCAAGCTCATACGACCCAGTCGGCTGTGGCGAACGGCCGATGGTGGCAACAACCCACCTCAGGTGATAGGCGACACCCACGCGTTTTGTGAGGTAGCCTTGATCGAGCTAATGGAATGGCGGCTCAGTAACATGGACGCGCCGTGAATCTTAGCAACTAGTCGCCGGGGTATGGCGACACCAATCTCCCGAGGTGGGAAACGCGTTTTTTCACGGTTCGAAGGCCCGGTTGGATTCCCGCAGCCAACCGGGCCTTTTTCTTTCTTGAGCGGTTCCACCCTGAAGGGGTGCTACAGGACCACCACGACCTCGCCCTCCTGCGTAACGCCGAACGTGGGTTGCCATTTCGCTCGGGCCGCGGGGGCCATGATACCGCATTCTGTCCAACCGATCGGGGCTTCGGCGGCGCTGGGCGAAACCACAACAACGTGATTAGCCGGCACCCGTTCTCGTCACGTTCCGGGCCGTGGCGATTCAGGAATCACGCACAGGGTGGCTAACGAAGTGTCGTTAAATTCGGTATATTTGGTAGGTCTTAACGGATACCCCTAACCCCCTATGGAGGGAAGTTCATGGCCACCGAACGTGTATCTTGCACCGTGCAGATCGGAGACGTTGCAGGCGATGTGTGGCACGCTTTGGACAAAGGCGGGCCGATGACACTGACCCAGTTGTCGAAGACCGTCGGCGCCCAACGTGACACCGTTATGCAAGCAGTCGGCTGGCTGGCGCGCGAAGGCAAGATCGAGATTGAAGAAGCGGGTCGCAAGCGGACCATCAAACTTCGTTAGCGGGCAGTGTCTTTGCGGGCAGTGTCTCAGCGGGCAGTGTCTTCGTAGAGCGGCAGGTGCCGGTACGTCACTTCCAGCGACAGCAGATTCATGGTGGTCACGTAGAGCCGCCCGGCAAACGCCGCCCATTCATCCGGAACGGGCTTGAAGGGATCCCAGCTACCGGCCAAATCCCCTTCCCGGATTTGCGAGCCGATCAACAGGGGGTGGAGTCGCTGATTCCAGGCATTCCAATACTGACCTCCCATGTGGAACATGACCTGCGTGGCATAGTACCAGTAGTAGGTGTCGCGTTGGGGATTGGAGTTCGTGCCGACTGACGGCGGGTATTGGAGCAGATACTGGGCACCCAACACCATATTGGCGTTGTCGCGCCGCCAGCCGCGAGTAGAGTCGCATGAGCAAACCGACACTCGTCATGGTGCGTGTCGGCCGTCGCCCACCTCGTTGTTCCGCAGTATCCGGTGCAAATGGGTTGTAGCAGTAGAGGTATGGTTGCCCGGGTGAGGCTTGAGCCCGGTCCAACCATTGCCGAATTCTCGCGTACGTGTCATCCGGCACCTTGAGATTCGCCAATTCCCCGCTCTTGAGCGCCATCATCATCCAGCCGGTGACGGATGTATCTGAGCCGATACGGGGCGAGTAGCGCCAGCCGCCACGTTGCGGATGCTGCGTCTGCACAATGAAATCAAGGGCTTTCTGGGCCGGCTGGCGCAAGGCCGCATCCTGCGTCATCCCGTAGGCCTCGCAGAGTGCCAAGGCTGCGATGCTGTGGCTGTACAGCGCCACAACACGATTCGACTCTTCATCCATCCCCACAAACAGGTTCCCGTTGGCTTGCTGATTCTGCACGAGGAAATCGATCCCCCGCCGCACGACGTCGGCATAGTGATACTCGAGGTGGTGATAGCCAGCCCCTTGGAACGCCAGCAGCGCCAGTCCCGTAGCGGCCGTATCGCTGCCGATTTGCGGCAAGCCATCTCGATCGGCGAATTGACTCGAGTGCCCATCGGCCATCCGGGGTCTGAGCACGACTGAGGAACAGCAGGCCCAATTCGATGGCTTCCTCCGTCTGTGGCCCGGCCCCTCCAGCCGGATCGCCCATCCCATCGCCACGCCGCTCGCGTCGCCGAAACGGCTCGGTTGGCACCGCGGCGGCAGTATTGAATTCGGGCATCCCACCAACCCGCTGCCGGACGAATCGGGCCACCTCCAACTGCACTTGTTGGCTCATCTCCGAGGCATGCCGATCACGCACGCCCACTTCCACCGTCGCATCTCGGGACAAGCCACCAGGTCCGGCAACTGCCTCGGCTGACACGGGCATGGCGGAGCCAGCCAGTCGGCTCTGGGCGCCTGCGTGAGGGGCACGCGCGATGGGACCCGGCTCGGAATCCTCCTCCGCTGGGGCTGACGCACCGACCGTCATGCCGTCGAGTGGGATGGCGGCAGCGGCCGAAGGGGGAAGCAGCGCGGTCGTACGTTTCTCGAGGGCGTCGGCTGTCGTGTCGTCTTGCATGGCGGGGCCGTCGGATGTGGCACCTCCCTGAGCACGACGGCGCGGACCGACACCCGGAGCGTCGCCTTCCGAGGCATCCAAAGTCAATGCGGCAGCCAGCACGCCCACGCGGGAATCATCGCGTGGGGCGTCCACGCCGTCGGCCAACTTGGTAATCAACGTTCCCTGGGTGCTCTGCGGCTCAGACTGCAAGTGGCCGCTGGACGACGGTGCGCCGGCTATCACGGCTATTTCGGCCCGGGTGTTGGAGACCAATTCAGGTCCTTGAGCCGAGCGCGGCGTGGCGTCGGTGCCACCACCCACCTGTGGCGTACCGGTCATGGCTTCGACCGCCTCCGAGCGGCCTGAGATCACACCACTGCTGCGATCCCCCGCCGCCGCGACCAGCGCCGGGCTATCAACCACCTTCGCCCCGCTTTGACCAGTCACTCGTTTGTCGATTGCGCTGGCCGCCGAGTTGGCGGCAATCGTCGCTGCCGGCAGTTGGCGATCGTTGTGATCTGCCGCGTTCCCGGCGCTTTCGTCCGCCACGCTGACAGGGCCTGCGAGTTGGCGATCGCGGGAAGCCTTCGGTAGCTTGGAGGAGACAGCAGCCGCATCCGCGGCAATCTCGGGCCCATCCGATGCCACGCCCGCTCGGCGATCAGACGCGGCGAGTGACCGTGCGGGAGCGGCCAGCATGCCGCCCATGTCGGCCGGTGGACCTCCCGGCGTTGGAGCATCGGCACCTTGCCGCGCGGGCACCGAGGCATTGGGATTGCTCGCCAAATCCACGGGACTTTCAGCGCCGCTGCCGTCACTCAGGGGTGCCGCAGGAAGGGGACTCGTTGCATCCGCTAACAGGGACGCTGAGGGGGTGACGCCAGGCGAACTGCGTGGCACCGTCTGCGTCTGGGCTCCGGCTGAGCGATCTGGCTGACCACCGCCCGACGCTGCGCCCGACTCCCGTTTCGGCTACCGTGGTGGTGGGGCCCAGGTCCACTTCCCAGGCACCCTTGGATGCGGTGACAGCTCCGTGCGTGGCGTCGGAGGCCGCCTGCGTAAGGGCGGCGCTGGCACTGGCATTCACTTCCCCCGGATCGCGACTGCCAGGTAACGTTGCCGGGGTCAAAGGAGTAGCTTGAAGTATGGCGCTGGGCCGGATCTCGCCCGCGCGGCCACTGCGTGCCAGAGCCAGTGCTTGGGGCGCGAGTGCCGGTCCTGCGGGAATCGCCTGCGAGGCCTCCGCTCGCTGCGCCGACCCAGAAGGCACGTTGGCGGGGCTGTCGGCCGCTGGATCAGCCAGTCCCAGATTCGCCGAAGCGCCATAGCCGGCGGTGCCCGACTGGGCTTTGCTGAGTGCCATTGACGACGGTTCCGCCGCGCGAGCCGGCGAGCCAGCGGCCGACGCGCTGCGCACCGAGGTTCTCGGTTGGTGCCGGCGACGAGGCCTCCAAGGCCTCCCGCGGGGCACGACGAGCGGGCTGATCGGCGGCTGCCGGGGAGCCGAGTGAAGGGCGCGCGGCATCCGCCACGCGGGTCGGTTGCCGCGGGGCAGACTGCGGCTGCCGGGCCGCGCCTAACAGCTCGGTGGAGGGCAAGCTCGGCTGGACTGTCGTATTTCCGGCCGCTGTCTTGGGCACGTTGACCAGGGAGGCCGCTGAACTGCTCGGCGCCGCACTGGCCGGCTCCCGCGCGGTGGCTTCCGAGGCCACCGGACTGACCCGCTGCGACATGCCACCAGGCGCGGTCGCCGCAGCGGGTTGGCGACCCGGCAATTTCGCGGTGACGGCATCCGTGGCCGGTTGATTGACCGGCGCCGTCGCACGCTGCGCTGTGGCTGGAGTCACGCCAGACGCTGTCGAGTCGGGTTGGCGAAGGGACGCGACCGAGTCGGCACTCACTGGAGCCGCCGCAGGTTGGTCCAAGCGACTCAGCGGATTCGGTGCGATGGCACTGGTATCGGACGGACGCGTCATCGCCGCGGCGGGCGAGTCGGCACTGGTTGCCACATCGGGACGCGGCGTAACACGTGGCTGTCGGTTGGGTACCGACCGAGGCGTCTGCGCCAGCGATTGTTGCTCAGGTGTCGCCTGTTGCGGTGTGCGGCGGCGCGTAATCGCTTCGGCCGTCTGCTCCTGCACGGGCAAGGCCGCTTTCGCCTGCGCCACGGGTGAACGTGTCTGCTGTTTGCGAGCCGCCGTGTTGTGGGGCGCCACGGCCGAGGGCTGGTTCTGTTGCGCGACGGCGGACTGGTCGGCAACTTGGACGTCGGTGCGGGGCGTGATCCCCGATCGCGATTCGCTCCGTTGCATGCTGGCGGCGGCTGAAAGTTGGCGTGGTGCATCGGTCGGTGGCGACTTGCGCGCCATCTGCGAGGTCGGCGCCGACTGTGGCAGCTGCGTCGCAATGGGTAGTGAGGAGCGATCGAGTTCCACGGACTGCTTCGCGCTCAGCGTGCCCGCCGCTCCCGGCTCCGCCACGTCCGGCCGTCGCTCTGGCAGCCGCTGCACATCGTCAACGCGCACGGCTTGTGTGGGGAGAGGAGGCAGCACCGTATTGCGGCGGCTCAGCTTGGACATCTGTTCACTTTGACGGGGGACCGCCGCAGGGGGTTGGTCGCTGCGGACAACATCGGGACGCGTCACGCGTTGCGACTCGGGGGCCGACGGGGGCTCCACCTGTACATCCGTCGGATCCTCCTGCACCTTCTCCCGTGGTGCCGGCTTCAGCACCGGATCGGGAGGCTTCGTCTCCACCGGTTGCGCCAGGTCGCGACGCGCTCGTTGCTGAGGATCATGTTGCCATGACGCATAGTCAGGAACCTTGACCACCTTCCTTTCGGATGGATGCCGCGCCGATGCCAAGACCTCCGTCCAGACACGGTGAAATACGTCGGTCTCGATCGAGAAAATGAGCAGCATGAGGTGAAACGTCAAACCGAGGACCAGGGCCAATTGCATCGACCGCCGTAGCCAGCGATTGCCGGTCAAAGCCAAGGTCACCAGGAGTGACGAGATCACCAGGGGAATGGCAATCAACCAGGTCCAGGCATTGGCGTACCACCGGGGATCGTCCAGACGGAAATAGGCCAGCACCGTCCCAGCGAGGAAACCGCCCAGCACGCAGCTGGCGATGACCAAGGGCCACAGCTGGTCATCGATCCCGCGGTATCGCGTGGGGTGGGTCTTTCGGATGATACGGCGTGTCTTGGCCATGAGTCGTTATCAGTCGTCCCCTGCTCCGCGACCACAAAATCGGGCGTCTGGCACCCGGTGGCAACTTACTCCTGCTGCGTCGTCACCGAGTAGTCACGAACTCCTGTGCGATTACAGAGATTCATGACCGCCACCACAAAGTCGAATTGAACTCGTTTATCGGCGCGGATCACCACCGATTGATTCACCGGATTATTGGTCAACGACTGCCGCAAGATCTCTTCCACTTCATCACGCGTCACGACACGACCGTCGACGTAGTAATCCCCCTGTTGATCGATATTGACAAACAGCTCCTTCGGCTCCGCGTCCAAGGGCTGCGCTTCACTGGCCGAAGGAAGAACCACGTCCAGTTCATAGTCTTCCTGGGCAAAGCGTGTCGTCACCAGGAAGAACACCAACAACAGGAAGACGACGTCAATGAGCGGCGTCAAACTGAGTGACGACAGGGCGTTTCCTTTTCTGATCTTGACGGCCATGAGGGTCACCTACGGAGAGCGGCAGCAACTGGGATGGCAGAAACTCACAATGCACAGGGCAGAATGTGCGTCGGAATTAACCTAGGCGAGCGGCAGATTCAATCGTACCCTCTCCGCAGCCCCGCGCAGCGGGAATAGCAGGGGAGAGGGAAAGGGTGAGGGGTAAATTATTATCTGCCGCGTCGCCCGGTCGGGAATTCCGTGCCGCGTACTGAATCAGATACCATGTTTGAACACTCCTCGACTCCGCAGTCGGACTGGGGAAGCCGCTTGCGGTGGCTCGGGGGGACCTGCCGGCTGCTGTCCGTCTCCCGCCTGTTGGCCAAACCGCATCCGACCTTCGAACCGCTCGATCTGCGGCAGCAAGTTGAAGAGCAATTCATCGATCTGATGAAACAGACTCTGGATTCTCCCTTCGAACATATGCGACAAAACGGCAGCCGGTATGGCGACCATCAAGCCCGCCAACGTGGTCACCAACGCAATATAGATGCCGGAGGCAAGTACCTCGGCCTTGTTCTGTCCCGGAGCAAGAATGCTGGTGCTGTGAAAGGCACCAATCATCCCCCACACCGTTCCGAGTAGACCGAGCAAAGGGGCCACCCCCGCCGCCAGATTCAGCCATCGCACGTTCGCATACAGCCGCTCCGCCTCCCGCTCGCTCGCCTCAGAGACCGTGTGTTCGACCTCACTGTGTGGACGTCCGATTTTGAGCAGCATGGCACGCACGACATGGGCCGCTGCCGAAGGGTACCGCTGGCAGACGCGATACGCCTCGCGTGGGTCAAATGACCCTTGGGTTCCCGCCAGGCGGCCAAGCTGCTGGATCAGCGCATCGGGCAGCACGCGTGCTCGCCGCAATGCCATGCCGCGTTCGATGGCCACCGTCACCACCACGATACTCAACATACCGATCGGGACCATGAACCAACCGCCCTGGACGAGCAGCCAAAAGAACTTGATCCCTTCCTCTTCGCTCACGCGCACCGTGCTGGCGGCCGGATCCTGGCCTTCCTCTCCCACAGTCGCTTCACGCGCAGTGGATGCCCTCACCGGACCGGCGTTGGGCCCCATCTGAGTATCGGCCGCCGCATCCGACTCCTGCGCCATGGCAGTCGCCGGCCGTTGCGAAATCGTCCACAGCAGACCCAGACATAGCCAGAGCGAACAGGACATAGGTGGGCCAGTTTCGAAATTCGGTGCGGGCGAGCATCAACGTTCTCCAGGCTCTTGATCGTGCCTTGTCCCCCGGGCAGCTCGTTGCGCGGGACAGGTCGCAGCTCAAATCGTGGTGATTCGAATTCCGTGACTGCGACCTCGGTCCGCGTTCAGGAACATTCGCAGGTCGGGACCATTGTCCGACCATGCTCGGGATAGGATCCCGAGCCACTGGTGGCGGGCAGGGCCCGCGTTCAGGAATCTCAACAGCCCGCACACTCGCGATGACGGCTGACTGTGACTGCCTCTTGCCTCAGGGCACCAGCTTCGCCAGCGCATCGAGCCGCTTCTGGGCCTCCGCGGCCAATTCATGCTTGGCGTGCGATGCGACCACGTACTGATAAAACTTCTTGGCGTCCGCGATATATTTGGCTCGCAGAGAAGGTGACTTGGCTTCCTGGATCTGAACTTCCGAGCATCGACCGGCTTCGTAGCCGGCTTTGGCCTGCCAATTACGAAACTCAGCGGGATCTTTCCCGCTGTCGTAGCGGAAGAACATGGTCCGCTGAAAATCCTTGATCGCATCGTCATAACGTTTCTGCTGAAACTCCACCTCCCCCACCATAAATTGAGCGCGAATGCCGACAACATCACGCGACTTCTCCGCAGCCTGCTGAAAATCCTTGATGGCTTCGTCCAGTTGGTTCACTTTCTGGCGAGCTCGGCCCCGTTCGAAATGCGCCTCCGCCACATAAAAACTGTCGGGATACTTCTCGATCAGCGGGTTGAGGAAATTCACACTCTCCTCCCATTTCTCCAACTGCCCGGCGGCTTGAGCCGCGTGCAATTGCCGCAGCACGGCGATTTGCGGCGACGATGCTTCGTGGTTCAGGGCCTCCTGGTAGGCGGGCAGTGCTTGCGCGAATTCGTTGAGCCGCAGCAGACATTCCCCTTTCATGAACCAGGCATCGGACGCCAGTTCACCGTCGCCATAGGACTTGATCAGTCCCTCGAATTGCCCCAATGCCTCGCGGTATTGCTGCAACTGATAGTGGCTCCACCCCAGCTTATAGATGACTTTTTCCTGCAAGGCCTCGTTGTTGGCTTGGGCTGATTGCTGGTAAGCCTTCACGGCGTTGGCGTAATCCTTTTGGGCATAGCAACTCTCGCCGACATGGAAATTGGCTTCTGCCGCCAGTGGATCGGCGGGATACTTCTCCGCCAGCGTGGCAAAGGTCTTGGCCGCGGCAGCGGCGTCCGGCAACGACTGGTAAGCCCATGCCAATTCGTAGAGCACTTTGTTCGTGTGTGGATAGTCCGGAAACTGTTTGAGCAGTTCCGCATAAGTATCCACCGCTTTCTGATACTGCTGTGCGGCAGCTTCTGATAACCCGCGTTCGTACAGTGCATCGGCGCGTTGCACTGCGTTCGGATTGGTCGTGAGGTACTTGTCGATATCCGCGATCGCCTCGACGTACTTATTTGCCTGCCGGTAACACATGCCCCGCGCGAACAAGGCATCATCGGCCAGTTCGTGTTCAGCATGCTGGTCCATCAGGGCAGTGAAACTGGCGCTGGCCTGGTCGAAATCCTTGGCCTTCAACAGCGACCAGCCTTTGCCATAGAGGGCAAACGGCACGTATGGCGATTGAGCAATATCGTTGCAGGACCTGGTCGTACGCGGCGATCGCCTCGGCATACTGGCCCCCGGCATAATGGTACTCCCCCAAGTGATAATACGCCTGGTCCAGCAGTTCGCTGTCGGGAAAACTCTGCAGCAGATTTCCCAAGGTGGCGAGCGCCTCCGGCAACTGGCCCTGCTTCTGCTGAGTGCGGGCCAGGTAGAGCAGCGTCTCGTCCGCCTGCCGCCACTTCGCGTCGGTCAGCAAGGACTCACTGCAAGGAGGCTGCGGCAGCGTCAAACTGATTGAGAAAGTACTGGCTGGCACCGATCAGGAACAAGGTTTCGGCCTTCAAGGGCGGACTGGGCATCTGCGCCACTGCCGGCGTCAGCAGATCGATGGCTTCCTGGTATTTCTTCTGCAGATAGATGACGAGTCCCAGCCGCACGTGCCAGAGGGAATTATCGGCGTGCCCCTCGACCTTGCCGACCAAATCGCGGTAGATCGCTTCCGCCTCGCCGTACTCTTTCTTCTGCACGTGGCATTCCGCGAGCACATACCGCACCTCAGGCACCAACGCCTGTTGGGGATATGCAGCCAGGAACTTGCCCGACAGGGCAAACGCCTGATCGTATTGCTTAAGTTCCAGCGCGGCGAAGGCCGCATTGTATAACGCCACCGGCCCGACTTCTTGGCTGGGGTAGGCTTCGGCAATCGCCAGATACTCCTGCAGCGACTCGGCCCGGCGCCCCTCCGCATCGTACATCGCATCGGCTTTATCCAACCGCAGACTTGGCGCAAAAGCATCGTCGCCTGCCTCCGGCAACTTGCGGTCCGCCAGTTGGAGGACTTTGTCCACCTCATGGTTGCGCAAGTAGATACGGCACAGCCAATGGGCCGCCTCGACAGAGCCGGCACCGCCCGCCGACACCGCCTTGTCGAGCCATTGTTGCGGCGTCATCGTATTTCTCAAGCCGATAAAAACATCGCCCCGCCGACAGCGTCGCTTCGGCCGCGTTTGCCGAGTCCGGAAATCGCTCGGGAAGCGAAGCGTACAGCGCCGCGGCTTCTGCCAGTTTGTCCTGCTGTGCCGCACAATAAGCTTGCCGTAACAACGCGTGGTCCGCGGCCGCGAAGCCCGCCACGGCCACCACTTCGGCAAACAGCCCTTCAGCTGTTTTCGCGTCACCACCCTGCAGAATCGCTTCCGCCTTGCGCATCCGCACTTCCGTCGCCAGATCGCTCTTCGCAAAATCGGTCAAGAACATGTCGTAGGCTTTCGTCGCCTGAGCCCATTGCCCCATTTCTTCCAGCGTCACCCCCAACGCGTACAAGGCATCCGCGCGGAGCTTCGATTCCGGGAAATCCCGTGACCAGATTGCCGTATGCCAGCGCGGAATCCTTTTTCCGGTCGAGCGCGTAGAGGGCCTCCGCTTCAAAAAAGATCGCCTGATCGATGTTCTTTCCCTCCGGAAAGGCCGACTTCATCTTCGTAAACGTCTCCACCGCCTGAGCATACCGGTCCTTGTCGCCGGCCACCGCGAGCGAATATTGAGACCAGCCCAAATTCAAGTACGACGTCTTCCAACAGCTCGAACTGCGGATACTTCGAAATCACGGCCTGAAATTCCGCCACCGCCTCCACATACTGCTTGAGCTGGACCAGGCAGACACCCCGATAGTGCCGAGCCTTGGCAGCCAACGGGTCGTCCGCGAAACGCTCCAAAAACCGCTTCCACTCCTCGGCCGCCAAGTCAAAAGCGCGATTATTCTGGTAGTTCGCGGCATCGGCATACATCGTCTGGGCGGCCGGCGGACGAGAGCTGTGGACGCCGGCGGGGCAGGCGGAGGAGCTACTTTGCCCTCCTGCCCCATCGCCGCGGCATGCCAGAACATGACCGACAGCCAGATCGCAAATGGCAGCCACCGGCCCCGGAGTCTTCGTGTGCAACGATTGATCCAGCTCATCTTCAACTTCCTCATCCATCCGCTGCATGAACATTCCTGCTGACAAGCGTCAGCCACGTGGTAACTACGGGTCGAGTCGCGCGTCGAAGTCTCCCCTCAACAATTCCCCCATCACCCGCGGAATCCACGTCGTGCCGACGACAAATCCAGTCTAGCGGCTCAGGTGACATGGGAGAAGCAATGTGCCAGGATCGCCGCGAAAACGCATCCCGGGCGGAAGCCACTCGTCCGCGGCTCCCCTTCCTCGCCGGACGCCGTCGACATAGACGGATTCGATCCGACTGCCAGAGATATTGGCAGATAAAATGGCCTGCTGGGGGCCCCGGTTGGGCCGTGGCGGCGGAGCTGCCGATGCGTCGACAGACGTCTTCGCAGAACCGTGAGCAAGCTCCCTGCTGGTTGCCGGAACCCCTTTGAGCAATTAGGCTTGAGGCATAACGTTTCTGTCGGACTGCGTAGACCGGCCGTTTCTGGAGTATTCGCAGACGGTGACACACTGTGGCTCGAATTCTGGTGACCGGCGGCGCCGGGTTTATTGGCTCGCATCTGACGGAAATGTTGTTGCAGCGGGGTGATGAAGTTCTGGTTGTCGACGACGAATCGACCGGTCGTTATCAGAACCTGGCCGCCGTGCACGAACATCCCCAGTTTTCCTTTCTCCGCGCGTCGATCGGCGACAAATCCCTCGTCGATTCGCTGGCGGCGGATGTGGATGAGATCTATCACTTGGCCGCCGCCGTCGGTGTGGCCCTGATCGCTCGACAACCCATCGAGACGATTGAGCGGAACATCTATCCCACGCAGTTGCTGCTGGACAAAGTGTGCCAGCGCGTACGGCGTGGGGAGACGGTGAAGATCTTTCTCGCCAGCACCAGCGAGGTATATGGAAAAAACCCTAAATCGATGTGGGATGAGGACGATGACCTGGTCTTCGGGTCCACCACGCGGGCTCGTTGGTCCTACGGTGCGTCGAAAGCCATTGACGAGTTCCTGGCCTTGGCCTGCTGGCGACAATTCCAGGCGCCGGTGGTCGTGGGCCGCTTTTTTAACGTCGTGGGACCTCGCCAGTCGGGTGCCTACGGCATGGTGCTGCCCCGCTTTGTGCAGGCAGCTCAGGCCGGTCAGCCGCTGGTGGTGCATGACGACGGGCGTCAAGTACGCTGCTTCGCACACGTGAGAGATGTCGTGGCGGCCGTGCTCAGCCTGATGACCGAGCCCGCGGCGGTAGGGCGTGTGTTCAACGTCGGCAGCGATCAGCCGGTTTCCATCCTGGAACTGGCTGAGCGTGTGGTGGCCATGGCCGGTTCCTCGTCGCCGATCGAGTTTCAAAGCTACACCCAGGCCTATGATCAAGACTTTGAGGACGTCCGTCGGCGGGTGCCAAACCTGTCACGGCTGCGGTCGACGATCGACTTCCAGCCGGCATACGACCTGGACGCGATCATACGCGAGCTGGTGGAATCCCCCACCAATGGACGATGTTCTTGACATTTTGGCTCCCGGAAGGTCGAATTAAGATGTTGCCCGAAATTCACTTGCGCACGCCGGCGTGGGCTTCGTCCTGAAGCCCGCGCTGAGCGTATGTCGGTAACTTCTCATCTGCCGGCGCTGTCGGGCTCAGCCCTGCGCGTCCACCACATTTCCAACACGAGGCACGGGCGAGGAGAGGCTCCATGATTCCAAGGTTATCTTTCCTGTGGCGAACAGCTGATCGCCGCGCGCGCCGCCCAGCGCGACGGCTTGCCATGACGCTCGTGGAAATGCTCGTGGCGATGGCCCTGTCGCTGATCATCATCCTGGCTGTCACGCAGGTCTTTCGCCTGGTGGGTGACAATGTGCTGGCCAGCCGCGCCGTGACGGAAATGGCGGGACAGCTGCGGGCCACGGCCGATCAGCTGCGACTTGATCTCGACGGAGTCACTGTGCCGGTCCGTCCCTGGACCGACGCCACGGCGGGACTGGGCTACTTTGAAGTCTATGAAGGTCCGTTTTGGGATATGGGGTTGGGACCGTTGGCCGCCACCGCCCCGCCCGATCCACCGGCCGACCCGACAAATCCGCGTCCCAGGCCGTGGTTCTCGCAGACAGGCGTGGGAGACTTCGACGACGTGTTGATGTTCACCGCGCGGGCGGAGGGGAGTCGATTTCTCGGACAGGTTCTCGGCACCGTCGCCTTCGGCCCGGCAGGCAAATTGATCGTCGACTACACACCGGGCAGCCCGGTCCGCACCGTCGTGGAATCGAATATCGCCGAGATTGCCTGGTTTACCCGTTTCAATGACTGGAACGACAACGGCCAACCTGATCCGGGTGAATTGACGTTGCACCGCCGAGTCTTTCTGGTGCTGCCGAATCTCGACATTTCCGATGCCGATATCCAAGCTCTGACGCCCGGACAGTTTTACCATGGATTTGACGTCTCGGTGCGCTACCAGCAGGTCAGCGGTAACTGGGGCAAGCTACCTAACTCGCTCGAAACGCTCTCGTTGCGCGAGAACCGCACCGGACACCAGGTCGCTGGCGGCTTTCCCGTGGCCCCGGCCGGTGTGCTTGTCAACCAGGCGTTCCCGTATCCCTTGTCCCGCGCATTGCTCGTCCCGCAAGGCACCGTCATGACACCTGGATTCGATGGTGCGTGGGGAGCGGTGAACGTCGATGACGATGCCAATGGAGTGCCGGACGACGTGAGCGAGGCTGGGCACTTCGGCACCGACGATCTCGCCCAACCCATCGAATCGGTCTACTCGACGCCGTGGGCGATCACGCTGGGTGAATCATTTGGCAGCGACGTAGTGTTGTCCCAACTGCTCGCGTTTGACGTCAAAGTGTACGATCCGACGGTCACCCTGCAGCCGGCCCTGGCAAGCCCGCCCCAGGCCACACTGCCACCGACGGCCGATGCGGTGCTGCCGGGCGACCCAGGCTACCAACTCGCCGGCACGACCATCGGGCAAGGGGGCTACGTCGACTTATTCTATGCGCGTTATGTGCCGGGAGCGGACACAGCTGTACTCCCGTATCCGGCATCGATTGCGTCCACCTTTGCCGGCTTGCCGCAATTGCGTTCGGGACTGCGGCGGAATCCGCTGAATCCGCCCATCTTCTGGGGAATTCAGGCGCTGGCCACCCAACCGGCGGTCTACGACCCGTGGCCCACGTTCTACGAACAGGATGGGATCGACCAGGATGGCCTCCTCGGCATCGATAGTATCGCCGTGAGCAACGGTGTCCCCGTCACCGATCAGGGTACGAACGGAGCGGACGACGACAATGCGATGGGGGTCGATGATATCGGCGAACGAGAGACTTCGCCCCCCTACCCCTCTCCTTTGCGCAGCGTCCAGGTCCGCATTCGAATCATCGATCCGGATTCGCGTCAGGTGAGACAGGTCAGCGTCGTGTCCGATTTTATTCCGGAGTAACTCGGCAGTCCTCACCAGCGTGCTGTCTCGGCCCCATATCATCCGACTCCGCGAGCCGTGGGAAGTCGCCACGCAGGTCGATTCCCCAGAGTCGGTGCGCGTGACCTTGCGGCGATCGTTCCATCGCCCGACCGGCTTGGATGCCCAATCACGCATGGTGCTCGTGATCGAAGGGCTGGAACACGTTCGAGCGGTGACCCTCAATTCGCGGCAGCTTTCCTGCCGACAGTCATCGTCGGGGAACTGGCGGTGCGAGGTCCCCACGGATCTACCGACGCAAAACGCACTGCACATCGAGGTCGAGGTGTGCGATCCCGGCAACCTGGACACCATCCGGCTCAAGGTGCTCGCAGCCGGAAAAGTGCGGCTGGAAATTTATGAGGAATAGTCATTGGTCATTGGTCATTGGTCACTGACTGAATCAGCACGCGATTCCACGGCCGATACCCGATAAATCCCGAAGCTCAGCGAGATACAAATGACCAATGACCAATGACCAATGACGAACTTCGCGTTCCCTCTAAAATCCGTGCTACTTCGGCAATTCCTCAATGTGCAGGTTACGAAACGACAGATTGGTCGTCGGATCGTGCCCCTGGATCATGATGGTGCCGGGCTCCAAGCGGAGCCCCTTGCGGGGGTTGGGATCGGGCCCGCGTGTGTCGGTCCAGTCGCTGACTTGATAGCCGTTGACCCAGGCGGCCATATGGGGACCGTCGGCAATGATCGTCATGGGGGACCACTTGAGATCGTCCGCCACGACGCGGCGAGCATCTTGCCGGCGAAAGAACCCACCGGTACCACAATCAACCGGTTGACTGCGATCGCCATCTTTGAATCCGTTGTGAATCTGGCACTCATAGCCATTCATTTGCTCACCGGGAATACAACGAAAGAAGATCCCGGAATTCAGTCCGGCGGCATGCGTGATGAACTCCAGTTGCATCACGAAATCACCGTAGCTCTGCCGCGTCTCCAATTGGCCCCGCCCGTTCACCACGTTGAGCGATCCGGTCTCCTTGTCAGCCGTGAACTGGCTCGGCATTTCCGGATAGGTGATCCACCCCTGCAGATCTTCGCCATTGAATAGGCTCTGCATTTCGAGCGGTTTCAATTTGATATTGCGAAACTCGACCTTTCCCTGGTTCAACTGCAGTCCAATATGCCCGCGTCGTACCGGGTTGGGATCGGTATAGTCGAGCACTTGCTGGCCATCGAGTTGCACGACCACGTGCCCGTTTTCGACGCGCACTTCGTACGATTGCCAGTCGGCCCGATGCAGGTCTTCGGTAACCGCCTGACGATTCACCAGGCTGCCGGTTGGAAACGGATTATCCATTCCCGCAATGTTCAGCTCATAGCAGTCGGTCGTGACATCGCCGGGATCCAATTGCGTGGCCAGGAAAACACCGCTGTTCGTAGCTGGCTCGCAGCGGAATTGCAGCCGCAACACATAATCTGCAAACTGCGTGGTCGTAACCAGCAGACCTTTTTCTCCTTTCTCCACCACGATGGCACCCTGCTCGACGCGCCAATCCGCCTGGTTCTCATGTTTCCAGCCGAAGAGCGATTCACCATCAAAGAGCGCTATCCAACCCTCCGCCAACTCCTCTTCGTTCAACAGCACTGGAGTCCCAGCGGGATGCTCCTGCTCGCTTGTCCCGGTAGTGTCCGTCGCCACATCGACGGTGGTCGATCCCGCCTGACCGCTGACCGGATTCGTTTTGTCCACCGCAGGTTCGGGGCGACAACCGGCAGCCAAAAGCCACATTACCGCAGAAGCAACCGAGAATCGAATGAGACTTTTCACGGTTTGTTCCTTCCTCGAAGACGCATGATGCAACCGGCCCCATTGTCCGACAATGCACTGCCAGTGTCGAGTCGGGGGGCACACACGCCTGAGAGTCAGAGAGATCTGCCGGGGAGAGCAAGAAAAAGGAAGAGGCCGACCGATTGGCCGACGAGGGGCAGAATCGTCGTACCAAACATAGCCGACCTCTTCCAAACTCCCGTGTATCTTGTGCGTCGCATGACTGCCGAGGATGTGGGCGATTCATCCTGCGTCTGAGGCCCAGCCAACGTCAATATTCCTGATATCCTCATCTCCTGGGACGAGAACGTCATCCGCGGATCAAGAACGAGTGGACCCACACAACGCGCAGCAACAACACTACCAACCTCTCGTGGCCGTGTCGAGCGAAATTTCCCTGTTCTCCAAGTAGACGAGCGGACCGGCAGCCCAGAATTTAGTTCCTTCCAGAAAGCGATGCAAGCGGTTAGCGGCCGGGGAAACTTGATTTAGCCGGTTTTGCCCGCTTTCGTGACTCTCGTAGGAATCGGGCAAAGTCGGCGGGCGAGGCGGCGCAGCGAGCAGGAAATCGACTGTTTCTCACGAAAAACCTTGCCGATCGTGCCACTCTTGCGGGTCCGCACTTCTCGCTAGACCCCACCCAACCGCTGGTCCATCCGGTGAAGCGGGCTCAGCTACCAGCGTCGTCTGAGCCCTTGGCGGGCTCAGCTACCAGCGTAGCTGAAGCCGCCAGGCTTCAGATCAATGGAGTATCCAAATGATATTCGTCTGAGCCCTGGCGGGCTCAGCTACCAGCGTAGCTGAAGCCGCCAGGCTTCAGATCAATGGAGTATCCAAATGATATTCGTCTGAGCCCTGGCGGGCTCAGCTACCAGCGTAGCTGAAGCCGCCAGGCTTCAGATCAATGGAGCATCCAAATGATATTCGTCTGAGCCCTGGCGGGCTCAGCTACCAGCGTAGCTGAAGCCGCCAGGCTTCAGATCAATGGAGTATCCAAATGATATTCGTCTGAGCCCTGGCGGGCTCAGCTACCAGCGTAGCTGAAGCCGCCAGGCTTCAGATCAATGGAGTATCCAAATGATATTCGTCTGAGCCCTGGCGGGCTCAGCTACCAGCGTCGTCTGAGCCCTGGCGGGCTCAGCTACCGGCGTAGCCGCTCGGCCAAATCAGATATTGCGGAGTGGCTTGGGCAACGGGAAATGGACTTCTTCGTCGTACAACGAACGAATCTCCACAGTCGCCTGATGGAGTTGGCACAACAGATCAACACATTGCTGCACCACCGACTCCGGCGCACTAGCCCCGGCGGTCACCAGCACCGATTCGTGACCGCGAAACCACTCGCGCTGAATGTCGCTGGGACCGTCAATCAGATAAGCGGCGACACCGCATTCTTGGGCCAATTCCTGCAATCGGCGACTGTTCGAACTGTTTTGGCTGCCAATCACCAATACGATGTCGGCGTCTCGTGCCAACTCTCGCACCGCCTGTTGACGATTCTGTGTGGCATAGCAGATGTCGTCACGCGGCGGACCCGTCAATTGTGGAAAACGCTCACGCAGACGATCGATGATCCGATTCGCGTCGTCGACACTCAACGTTGTCTGAGTCAGATACGCAATTTTCGCGTTGGCGGGGAGATCCAGTCCTGCGACATCTTCCTCCGTCTCGACCAGGTAAATCGCCTGAGGCGCTTCACCCATGGTCCCAATCACCTCATCGTGACCCTCGTGGCCAATCAGGATAATCGTATAGCCCTCGCGCGAGAACCGACGCGCCTCCAAGTGAACTTTGATCACCAACGGGCACGTCGCGTCAATGGCGTGCAGATGGCGTTGTTCAGCAAGCTGGCGCACCATCGGTGACACCCCGTGGGCCGAATACAAGAGTGTCGATCCTGCCGGCACCTCGTCGAGATCGTCGACAAATATCGCTCCCTTCTCCCGGAACCCCTCCACCACGTGCCGATTGTGTACGATTTCGTGATACACGTAGACGGGCACACCGAATGCCCGCAGTGCCAGGTCCAGACTCTCGATGGCCATGTTGACGCCCGCACAGAACCCACGCGGACTGGCCAGTACGACTCGCATGATCGACGAAACTCCCGTATGTACCTGAGCGGGCGACACTTAAACCGCTCCCACATCATAGACGGTGCCCCCTGTATCGCCCAGACTCCCGGTGCCATGGGTGGTGTGAGGGACTCATATCTTACTCTTACTCCCAAAGCGGCCGGTAGCGGCAACCGGAAAGGGCCCCAGAGCGTATGGTCTTGCTGACTTGGACGACCGGAACGAATCGGGAATGCGCAGTGCGGGTTTCGGAATCGGCAGCACCTTGGTCACCTTGAGCCACTGCCGGAGCGATCGGCCTCTTCCACTCCGCACTCCGCACTCCGCATTCCGCATTCCGCAGTCGTTCCCTCGCAGACCGATCGAATTCATCACGATGCAGGCACCGTGCGTCTAGTCCCTCGCCACGGCGAGCTGGTAAGATGAAAGGCCTTTCCGCAGCAGGTGACCGCAACCCAAATTGGCCCTGGACAAAACCGCTTGCGGATTTCGAGCCTCATCCACATTGGGAACGAATCGGGAATACGCAATGAAGCCAATGACCAATGACCAATGACCAATGACCAATGACCAATGACCAATGACCAATCGTTCTCAGCCCAGTTACAGCGATACGGTCCGGACAGCAGAGCGGAAGCCGTTCCCCTGCTGCCGCAGGCGCAGGCCTATTGTCGGCGGATGGCGCGGCGGCACTACGAGAACTTTGTGGTCGCCAGTCTAGTGCTGCCGAAGTCGGTGCGCCGGCATTTCTACAGCGTCTATGCCTTCTGCCGCTGGGCCGACGACCTGGCCGACGAAATACCTGACGCGTCCCAGAGCCTCCGCCTGCTCGACTGGTGGGAGCAGCAACTGGAAGGTTGTTACGAGGGGGAGAGTCGACATCCGGTATTTGTGGCGTTGGCGGAAACGGTTCGCCAGTGCAGCATCCCGCTGGAACTACCGCGGCGTTTGCTCCAAGCATTTCGTCAGGACCAGCAGGTTACGCGTTATCAGACCATGGAAGATCTGCTATGTTACTGTCACAATTCTGCTAATCCCGTGGGCGAACTGATACTTCTCATCGGCCGTTGTCACGAGCCTCGCAACGTGGATCTGTCAGACAAGATCTGCACCGGGCTGCAACTCGCCAATTTCTGGCAAGACGCGGCTCGTGATTACGCTCAGGGACGTGTTTACATCCCTCAGGAGGATTTGGATACATGCGGGTGCCGCGAGTTGGATATCGCTCAACCGACCGCCAGTTCGGCGTTTTGTCGCGTATTGGCGCTGGAAGTTGACCGCACGCAGCACTACTTTCGCGACGGAGAGGCTCTGGTGGACCACGTTCCAGACTGGCTACGTATGGACATCGAGCTGTTTGTTCGCGGGGGCCTGGCGACCTTGCAGGCGATTCGCCGAGCCGGATATGATGTGTTGCGGCGTCGTCCCCGGGTCAGCCGATGGACACAGTTCGGACTGCTGGCGGCCGCCCACATTCGGCGTTGGCGAAGCGTTTGGCGAGGATACGGCCGATGACGCCACTGCTCGAAGCGAGCTATTTCGAATGCGCCCAGGCGGCTCGTCGCTCCGCCTCGAATTTTCACTGGTGTTTTCGCCTGTTGCCACCGGCCAAACGACGTTCCATGTGCGCCCTCTATGCGTTCGCGCGGCACAGCGATGATCTGGTTGACAACCATCAACCGGTGGAGCAGAAGCAGGCGGCGCTCAGCGCCTGGCGTCAGCAATTGCTGCAAGCTTTCGAGGATGGCGGCGACCACGGGATTTTCCCCGCCCTCATGGACACGGTGCAGAGATACGCCATTCCGCACTCGTATTTGCTCGACATCCTGACTGGCGTGCAGATGGATCTCGAGCCGACACAGTTCACGACCTTTGAGGATCTGCGTGTGTATTGTCAGCGCGTCGCTTCGTCGGTCGGGCTGGCTTGCCTGCACATCTGGGGTTTTTCGGACGATGCGGCGCTCCCATTGGCGATCGATCGAGGTGTTGCCTTCCAGCTAACGAATATTTTGCGCGACCTCCGCGAGGATCTTGCTCAACAGCGGGTCTATTTGCCGCAGGAAGACCTGCACCGCTTTGCCTGTAACGCCGCCGACCTGAATAGGGAGCAGCCGGACCAGCGCGTATTGTCGCTGCTGGCATACGAAATTGAGCGTGCGGAATCGTATTACCGTCAATCCCGGGAACTGGTTCGATATCTACATCGCGACGGCCGTCGCATATTGCGTCTGATGACCGCCACCTACTGGCAGCTGCTGCGGCAGATCCGCCAGCGACCCAGCGTCGTCTTTCGACAGCCCATTCGGTTGAGTTTTGCGGCGCGTCTCTCTGTCGTCAACTCCGCGTTGCTCCCCTGGGGAGCGGTGCGGCGCGGTGCGTTGTGACGGAAAGATAGCCAGCGGGGGCTCCCTGTTCCTCGACGAAATTGGCGATATGCCACCGGGAATCCAGGCCAAAATCCTCCGGGTCTTGCAGCAGCAGCGTTTCGAGCGACTTGGTGGCAACCAGACCGTGGAAGTCGACGTGCGTGTCTTCGTATTACCTCAAACAACTCGCTCAATCGGCGCTGGTCAATTGTCCCGGAATCCAACGCGTCGTGAGTCTGCTGGAAGTCCGTTGAAACCGCCGGCTGAGGAAGCTCAGACGCGGCTCTTAGGGATGACGGAAAAACAACTTCGGTGTTTTCCGATTTCCGCCGGGCTTGCCCCGGTCGGAATCACAACTGGCCTGCTACCGGCCAGGGCGAAAATCCCTTTCCCCACTTTCCTTCCGACTCGCTTCGCGAGTCGGAAGGAAAGTGGGCACGCAGAGATAATGCGGTAATTCGGTAGCAGATCAGTTGTCGCTCCGCTGGGAAAGCCCAGCGGAAGCGGAAAGAGGGTGGGCATTGACCGGGCATCAAATGCCGAAGTTACATAACTCTCCTCCCCGCGGCCCCCAGTAGCTGTCATCGCTCGGGCCGCGAGACTTCAGCAACCACCGTCCATGACGTAACATGGAATCATGGACGACCAACCTTCTGTAGCAGTGATCGGCGGAGGACTCTCGGGACTGGCCGCCTCGACCCTGTTGTGCGAGGCGGGCTGCCGCGTGGAGTTGTTTGAGTCCCGGCGGATCCTGGGTGGTCGAGCTGGTTCGTATCAAGACCCAGCCACGGGCCGATGGATCGATCACTGCCAGCACGTGGCCATGGGCTGCTGTACCTATTTCATCGATTTCCTGCAGCGCAACGGAGTGAAAAAGCACCTGCAAAGCGATCGAACGCTCCATTTCTTCGATCTGCAGGGCCGGCACACACCGCTCACCCCCGCCCGCCTGCTCCCGGCACCCCTGCACCTGAGTCCTTTTCTGGCGAGACTTCCCTATCTGACGTGGGCGGAACGTTGGCGAGTCGCTACGGCGCTGAGTCGACTGGCGCGGCAGCAGCCCGACACCGTTGCCGGAGAGCCCACCGTTGGCCAATGGCTCGCACAGCAACGGCAATCTCCCGACGCGATCGAGCGATTCTGGAAGCCGGTGCTGGTCAGCGCCTTGAGTGAATCACTCGATCGAGCATCGTTGACCGCCGCGCGGCAGGTCTTCTGTGATGGGTTCATGGCACATCACGATGCCTGCGAATTGCTCCTGCCGTCCATTCCGCTGGCCGAGCTCTACGACCAGTTACTGGCCGCACATCTGCTGCAACAGGGCCTGCAGATTCATCGCGGCACGCCCGTGCAGCAGGTCGAACGGACACCACGCGGCCAACTGCAGATCCAACTGGCACACGACCAGCGACGGTTCTTTGACCTGGTAATCGTCGCAGTCCCCTGGCGTCACATCACGCGATTGATAGCCGGCAGTACCTTGGCGGCACTGCCGCAGTTGGCACACGTTGAGCGCATTGAATCTGCTCCCATCACCTCGCTACATCTCTGGTTCGATCGCCCCATCATGGACCTGCCGCACGCAGTGTTGTTGGAGCGACTCGCGCAGTGGATCTTTCGCCGCGGCGCGATGGCCACATCGATCGGTGCCTCTGCGCACTACTATCAAGTCGTGATCAGCGCCGCACGACATATTTCGAAATTCGATTCCAACGAACTGGTCGAACGGGTAGTCGAGGAACTCAGAGCATTATGGCCACAAGCTGCCGCGGCCACACTGGTCAAATCGCAACTGGTCACGCAACGCGACGCGGTATTCTCCGTCGTGCCGGAGATGTCGCAACTGCGGCCGGCGCAAAGAACGCCCGTGGAAGGGCTGTTCTTGGCCGGAGATTGGACCGATACCGGCTGGCCCGCCACCATGGAGGGTGCGGTTCGCAGCGGATATCAAGCCGCCTGGGCCGCGTTGGAATCGATGGGCCGGCCGATCGGAGATCGTGTGGCCGAATTGCCTCGCAGCTGGCTGTTTCGGCTGCTGGCCGGCAGACGGGACACAACACCTTAACGCGGCCTGCGGTAGAACGGAATTCATTCCGTTTGTGCAGCACCAACCGTTCTCCATTTTTCCCGATGTAGAATAAAAATCCCCTTGCACAACATCCGCGCTCGCGCGCAGATGTTACCGACGAATACTGTGGGCGAGGACTTGGACAACGCCAGGAAGTCGAGGCCGCTTTGCCGCAGTGAGGGGGACAAAAAGATCGGCTGACAAAAATATCCAGGCGGCGGGTCCCCTCCCAGTCATGACTTCGTCGGTGGGACCCGTTCTGTGGCGGCACGCGTCACAATCGACCATTCTCTCTCGATGTTTCGACCGAAGTTCCCTACGCGGCCGTTGGCCGCAGTCAATAGGGGTCATGTACTACGTCCGCTCACCTATTTCGATTGGAACACGTATTGGGAACGAATAGGGAGTGGGGAATCATAATTGCACCTTTCACGCGGTTTCTCATTCCGCATTGCGCATGCGCACTCCGCAGTCGTTGTCAAGTCGCGTTGTCATCGGGAGGACCGTCAGGAGCCGAACGGTCAGCAGATGGTCCCTCCAGCTGCGGTACGACACCGATCAGGAACTTGGCCAGTCGATCGGAAGCTTTGATGGCCGTTTCACGCAGGTTCCACATGTCTTTGATACTGCGCGGGCGATGAAACACGGCCCGCGTGACGGCTCCCAATTTGGCGGCCAGCGTCGTCTGGTCCAACAAGTGCTCGACCTCCCGCGGCAAATGGTCATCCAGTTCGTCACTGATCACGCGCACCGACAGGAATCCAACCTGCCTGCGGTGGCACGTTTGTGCCACGGCCATCGTTTCCATGTCGCACGCCACCGCGTGATAGTCGCTGAGCGAGCTGCACTTTCTCCGCCCGATCACGAATCAAATTGTCCACCGTCAGTAGACCCCCGACATGCAACGAGGGCGTCGCTTCGATAATCTCCGGATCGATCTTGAAGCCAACTTCCAGCGGTTGTTTATGCTGATCGACAATCGAACTGGCCATCAAGATGTGGCCACGTCGCATGTGAGGTACCAGAGCTCCGGCAAATCCAGCGGATACGATCCATCGCGGATGAAATATCTTGATGGCGTCCTCCGTCGCCCGCGCGGCGGCCTCCGGGCCCACTCCCGATTCACACACCACCACGTGCCGGTCGCCCAAGATGCCGGATCGTTCCACGAACGTGGCACAATGCGTGGTCACGGCATCCTTCATCAGGTCCACCAGGCCACCTGATTCCAGAGCGAGCGCGAACATCATGACGATGTCACAGGGCGGCTCCACCACCGGTGTTGCACCCTCCTGCGCATCCGCCTCCGATTCTTTTCGGCCGCGCAGCACGGGCTCCACAACGTGCCGGGCGCGATCCACCGCCTGCCGCACTTTGTCTTCCGCCACTTGATCAACCAGATTACTGACAACCCACCGCAACCACATCGCCTTACACCCTCAAACGTCCAGGAAATCCGCTGCGAGCCGTCCCCGCGGCCACAAGACGACACACGTCGCCTGTAGGCACTGGACTTGCTTCGCTGCCGCGACAACTGCCATCCACACGACCAGACCCGCACGCGGCTAGCATACTCCAATCGTGACAGTGCCGATACGGGCCACGCCGCCAGGATCCCGCAGGCAGGCCGATCGCGATGTCCGTTTTCAGCACGCCACTGGGTGTGCGGCGAAAGACGGTGTGCCCCGGGAATAAGTAACCACGTCGCGGGGTCATATTCTGTATGGAAACGGGATAGTCAGGATCTGTATCTCTTTAGCCGAATGGTGTTTCTTCTCTTGTCACAGCCCTACAGGATCCCCCAATCGGCTGAAATGATACGCTGGTCTTTCAACTGGCTTTGCCTTGGAAGCGGAGGGTTGTCATGTGGCGCAAGTACGAAATGCTATTCGTGACCATCGCACTTCTGTTTTCAACGTTGGGCTGCGGCGGAATTACCGCCGCACATCCAGCGCAAGGTGGCCCACATACCGCGGCAGGAACCCAACGTCGCGCTGACGGCACTCGGTTCGTAGCCACAATGCATCATGCAGTCGCGACAGTGGCGATTGCCGCTCGCTGGCCCGTAGGATTCCCACTCTGTCGTGTCGAGTAGTTGCTGAAAAGAATCACAATGTCCCTCGTCCACCAGGTAGCAGGGCTTCTGCCAACCGAAGACGTTATAAGTCGGATTGCCCCAGGGAGTGCAAGCCAGCGGGTAATTTCCTTGCAGGAATTCCAAATAGACGGGCGTCTGATTGAAACGCCAGCTGCGCCGGCGCTGCTGCAGGATCTGCCGCAGCAAGTGTTCGGTCTGCTGGCGAACCAGAAAATGCTCCTGATCCGCGGCCTCGGCATACGCGAAACCGGGGGCAATCGTCATGCCCTCGATGCCCAAGGCCATCAAAGCGTCGAAATGCTCTCGTACCTGGCCGGGATCGACTCCATGAAACAGCGTGGTGTTGGTGGTGACGCGAAATCCGCGGGCCAACGCTGCTCGAATCGCTTGCACCGCCGTGTCGTACACGCCGTCACGTCCCACTGCGTGATCGTGCACCTGTTGTGGGCCGTCCAAATGCACCGAGAAGACGAGACGCTTCGTCGGTGGAAACCGCAGCAGCGATTGCTCCAGATTCATCGCATTCGTACAGAGGTACACGAACCGCTTCCGCGCCACCAAACCAGCGACGATCTCGTCGATCTGCGGATGCAACAGCGGCTCGCCGCCCGCGATCGAGACGATCGGCGCCCCACATTGCTCGGCTGCCGAGAAGCACTGGTCGGGCGTGAGTTGTTGACGCAGCACAGCTGGCGGATGCTTGATCTTGCCACACCCGGGACATGCCAGATTGCACCGCAAGAGCGGTTCGAGCATCAGCACCAGCGCATAACGCCGGACGCGTCGCGTCTTGTTCCACAGCACGTGTCGCGAGACCGCCACTGCTTGAGAAATCGGGACTGCCATGAGACTCACCTGAAAAAGTTCTGCTATCCCGAGTGGCGCTGCTTACGACAGAAAGATCGAATGACAAACAGACCTTGTGCCGCACCGTGCATTTGTTTGTCGTCCAATTTCTTTGTCCGAAAGATATTTCGGCTTTTTCGCCACGCGGGTGCCCGAATTTCCGGCAAGCTCATCGAACCCTGCAATGCGAGTCCCGAGGCCGGCGACGTACCGGTTCACACATCGATCTCGTCCCAGGCATGTCGGAGCGTCTGCTGGAAGCGTCCCAGCGCCAGGAGCGGGAAGTAGAGCGGATACATGTGATAGCGGAGGTAGAAAACCTGTGGGAAACCGGTCCCCGTAAATTCCCGCTCCAGCCAGCTTCCGTCAGGACGTTGCCCAGCGACCAGAAAGTCGATGCCGCGCCGCACGGCCGCGTGTTCGTGCAGGCCGCAGGCGAGCAGCCCGAGCACTCCCCAGGCGGTCTGGGATGGCGTGGCCCGTCCCTGGCCGCGCATCTGTGGATGCGCATAGCTCTCCGGGGACTCACCCCAACCACCATTCGATTGCTGATGGGCCAACAACCACTCGGCGCCCCGTTGCAGGGCCGCGTCATCTCCGCGCACTCCCACTTGCGCCAGCCCCACCAGGCACTGCCAGGTTCCGTAAATATAGTTCACACCCCACCGCCCGTACCAACTCCCATCCGGCTCTTGAGTCTGCCGCAGGTACTGCACGCCGCGTTGCACGGCCGGGTCCGCGAGAGTCGCTCCCCAGAGGGCCAGGGCTTCGAGCACACGTCCCGTGAGATCCGGTGTGCTGGGATCGATCATCGCATTGTGATCCGCAAACGGCACGTGGCAGAGAAACTGCCGGTCGTTGTCTTTATCGAAAGCGCCCCAGCCACCGTCCGAATTCTGCATCGCGAGTGTCCAACGGCGAGCGCGCTCGCAAGCATCCACGGCGCGGCTGAGCAGGAGCGCACGATCACGAGCCTCCTCCAACTTGGGCGCCACGGTCTGCACCGCCACATGATCCGGTAGCTCGCGCGATACGTCGCGGTCGGGCATGTATTGCTCGTTTAACGCAGCGAGCACCATCGCCGTATCATCGACGTCGGGATAGAAAGCATTGTGGTGCTCGAAGTACCAACCGCTCGGCTCGACCTTCACGTTCATCGACCAGTCGCCCGGACGGGTCACTTCGCGGGACAACAGCCAACGTGTGGCCCGCGCGACGGCCAGCTCATCCCCCGGTTCGCCGACGCAAGCCAGCGCACGCAACGTCAGCGCCGTGTCCCACACCGGCGACTTGCAGGGCTGCAACCGGACGGTGATTCCTTCTCCCGTTCTCGCTTCTCCCGCGCTCGCTTCTCCCGTCCCTCCTTCTTCTGTGTCTTCTCTTGTGTCTTCTCTTGTGTCTTCTCTAATAACCAGGTCTTCCAGTTGTTCGTGACAGTAGCGCACTTCGGCGCTCTGATCGGAATAACCAAGGCACTTCAGCGCTATGACGCTCCACACGATCGGCGGGAAAATTGCCCCGAGCCCGTCGCTGTCGACGAACCGATCGGTCATCCACTGCTTGGCCGCGCGCAGCGCTCGTTTACGCAAAGGGCGCAGTCGCAGTCGTTCGCACGTCTTGAGAAAACGATCGAGAAGACGAAAACACCGTTCCCAACTCACTAGCCGCTTGGAGGCGACCACCCCGGGACACTGTAACTCGGGCCAGCGATCCACCGACCGGACATACAATTCGTCGATTCCCAGACCGTCGGGTAGCTGACGCACCGGCCGATGAGCCCACACGATTGACAGCGGTACCAGGATGGCGCGAGACCAGGCACTTACGCGATAAATATTGATCGGACTCCACTTGGGTAACAGTACGGCTTCGGGCAGAACCGCTGGACAAAGCTCGAAAGGAATCTGCCCCAAGAGCGCCAAATAGAAGCGGGTGAAGCTGTTCACGGCGTCGGCACCGCCGTGAGCCAAGATCGATTCGCGGGCCAACCGCAGCGGTTCACTGCGCGGATCGTGCCCTGCCAGCTTGAGCGCGAAATAGGCTTTCACGCTGCCACTGATTTCCATCTCGCCACCCGGAAAGAGCGACCAACCTCCCTGCGGCAATTGTTCACGCAGCAGGTACCGCGCCGCCTGCTGGACGACCGGGCGCTCCAATTGGCCCAACCAGGCAAGCAACAGGATGTACTCGCTCTCCAGAATCGTGTCACCCTGCAGCTCACCGCACCAATAGCCCTCTTTCTGCTGCTGAGTCAGTAGGCACTGCCGAGCGCGCTGGATCGCCAGATCCAAGTCGGGCAGCTCGCACGAATCGGCACCGCGAGCCGATCCGCCGGCCGAAGAAGAGGTCGAAGCAGCCGAAAACACTCGATCGTTGTGCGATGACTCCACCGAATTCCTTTCAACTCCGTTTGCCCGAAACGGTTCTTGCCCTCGCCCTGCACCAACAGCGCGACCTGCGCGAACATCGTTCCATCCAGCGCTGCTCATGGGTCGACCGAGACCTGACCTAGTGGGACCTGTCGAGAGCCGCTGTACCGTCGCAACACGGTACACGTCGCCACGCAGAGACTGCCAGGCGAGCCCCTCCAGCCATCACACACCCAGCCACCGGTTCAACTTATGGAATTTACGCGGTCGGTTCAAGATCAGTCGTCGCTCGGGCGCTCCACCACCGCAAAAACTTCTCCATCTTCGGGAACCATCCCCGGCACCTCGAGCCGTTGGAGCAACTGCTGCTGCAACTCCAATTCCTGACGGACCAAACGTGGGGTCACGTAGTCGGTGAAACCGTAGTTGCCGGGTTGACGATAACGTCTGATTTCGGCCCAGTCGATGTAGATGTGCGAAATGTGCAATTCGTGCAGGCGAGCGCGCCGCGCCGCCGCGTCGCGATCTCGAAAAATCTCCTCGAAGATGCAGTCGTCAAAACACGTGTTGTAGAGCACCGGGATCGTCAGATCAAAGGCGGCCGCATCCCCCACCAGCAGTGCCCGACTCCCGGCCGGTACACATTGGCGCAAATATGCGTGCGCCACAAACCGATGTCCGTTGGGCACCAGGGCCATGCGAGGATCGTCACGCAACTGCCGCAACTCGACCAGAAAGCGGTTGTCCCCCAGCAGCGGCGGGGAGCTGACCAAGAAGTTGGCCACGAGACCGCAGGCCAACACTCCCCACATAATTCGCCGCCAGACGAGGGAGTCGGACCAAGCTGCCCCGACGCCGGCCAGGAGCACCATCAACGGCACGGCGGGAACCCAGAAGCGGTCCAGGCGGTGTGTCAGCAGCCACCAGGCTGCCAGAATATAGAACAACAGCGCTCCCCAGAAAACCAGATCCCGGTACTTGTCAGGCCGCCAGAACACCAGTGCGGCAAAGGGGACGATGAGCGGGTTGTGCCACGGACTGCGTCCCAACACATTGACCCCCGACTGCCAAGCCTGCGACAAAGTATAACGGTTCCCTCGCGCGTCCCGTGGTACCTGATGCGCTTTCCGCCACCGGGCGTCCTTCTCCGGCGTGCGCGTTGCGCCGCCCAACAGACCCGAAAGCAGCGGATAAGTCGGGTTGCCGGTGAGTACCCAATTCTTGCCGAACCATAATCCGCACGCCGCAGTCACGCTCAACAGAAAGACGAGTGGGATGCGCGCTCGATACAAGCGGCTTCCCAACAGCGTCACCAGCAGCAGCGGACAGACTACCAGCAGCAGCGAAGTGTATTTGCACGACACGGCGGAGCCAGCCAGCCAGCCGGTCAGTATCAACAGTCCCCAGCAGGGCAGGCCTGTCGCTCGCCGCTGGTCCCACCAGAGCCGGCCCGCATAGATGCCTGAGAGCAAATAGTAGGCTACCACGCCTTCGTTCAAGCCATTGACCGACACCATAATAATCCACGCCGTGGAGACATACAGCAGCGCGGCAACGATCCCTGCGGTGCGCGAGAAGTAACGACGGCCAGCGGTGAAGACCAGCACCGCGGTCAGCAATGTGAAGCTCGCCATCACGACTTTGCCGGAGAGTGCGCCCCACCACCACGCCAGGTCACCGGAAGTTGTTGCCATCGCCAGCGTGGCCAACATCTCAGCGCCCAGCGGCATGTTGCCGTACACGTTGTGTGGCAGGAACGTCACACTGCCTTGCTGATACCATTGCTTGGGAACCTGCAGGTGATACTCCAGCACATCGAAGTCCAGCGGTGGCAGGACCGCTCCACCCACGATGACCAGCACGAAAGGAATCGCCCCCCACCACCATTGAGGCCGCCACCACGCTTGGTGCCGAGCGGTGTCGGTCGCAAGGGCCTCGCCGTCGGGTACGACCAACGGGAGTTCCTGGGGCGCCGGCGCGGAAGTCCCGGCACGAAATAGTCCCCGCCGCCATCCCCGCCACGTCGACACGGCCAACAAGCACAAACCGAGCAGCGTGAAGATGAGCGGCTGGCGCAAGCCGCCCAATAACCCAATCGCCAGCGTCGCCAAGGATAGTCCACTCAGTCCCAACCCCATCGCCAGCGCAAAGAACTCCGCACGACAGAGCCTTTGCCCAGACTGCAAGCAGGGCAGAATCAGCCACCCGAGCAGCAGTGCCGACACGCCGATCCCTCCAGCCACGGCCAGTGGCTTGAGACGATCCATCACGGCGAATACGCCATCGGGACGACCCAGCCAGCCGGCAACCAGTTCGTCCGGCACCAGCAGGAACGCCAGCGGCCGGTACCGCTGAACGCCCGGCACAAAATCCGCGCTGTAAAACAAGATCAAATAGACGGCCAGGCAGAGCAGGAAACCAACGGACACCAGGACGACCCGAGCCTGGGAGAAAGACCGGTCCGCCTCGCGGGCCCCGCTGCCCGGCAGCGGTCCAGACACCGCGGCAGAGGACATTGCTTTGCGACGCTTGGCCACGATTTCGCCTTTTTTGCCGGAACGCGGAAGAGGATGTCGCCAGAGACCTGCCAAGCGACTTGCACCAAGCTATGATTATAAACGGCCGGATGCAAGGCGGCTGGCGGGGATCGCCGCGCGCCGCCACCTGCCACCAAAACAAGGAACTCGAGCGTCCGGGCAGTCACACAGCAACCAGCGGAAGACCTTCCCATGATGACCAGCGACACGCAACGCCTGCGAGGCATCTTCACGCCCAATATCGTACCCCTCGACCAACACGGGGAAATCAACGAATCGGAAACGCGACGCTACGTCGATTGGCTGATCCAACGCGGAGTCCATGGACTCTATCCCAACGGGTCGACCGGCGAGTTCACACGATTCACCGCCCCCGAGCGGCGTCGGATCATCGAGATCATTGCCGACCAGACCGCGTCGCGGGTACCGATCCTGGCCGGCGCCGCCGAGGCCAATGTGAGTGAGACGATTCGCGCTTGCGAACATTACCACTCGTTGGGTTGCCGAGCCGTGGCCATTGTATCGCCGTTCTACTACAAACTGACTCCCGCCGGCGTCTACGCCTATTTCAAGGAGATCGCCGATCGCTCACCGATCGATATCACGCTCTACAATATCCCCATGTTCGCGTCTCCCATCGACGTGCCGACGGTCCGTCGCCTGGCAGAAGAATGCCCGCGCGTGATCGCCATCAAGGATTCTTCGGGCGACCTCCCGCACATGATGCGGATGATCGCCGAAGTGCGCCCCTGGCGACCCGATTTCAGTTTCCTGACCGGCTGGGACGCCGCCCTCATGCCGATGCTGCTGATCGGGTGCGACGGCGGCACCAATGCGACCAGCGGCGTCGTCCCCGAAATCACTCGGAAACTGTATGACCTGACCATGACGCGGCAGTTGGACGCGGCACGCGATCTGCAATATCGCTTACTGCAGCTCTTCGATGCCATGCTCTATTCGGCCGAGTTTCCCGAAGGCTTTCGAGCGGCATTGCAGTTGCGCGGCATCCAGACCGGCGCTGGACGACAACCCAAGTCGCCCAGCCAGCAATTGGAACTCTCTGCGCTGGCACGCCAACTACAATGCCTGCTCGCAGCGGAAGGGTTTACGGACCAGCCCGTCGGAGGTTGCCCGATCGATCGCGATGTCGACCCCCAGCAGGTGGCGCGCATCGTGCAACGGATCGTCACCGAACTGCGCGACCGCAGTTGCTAGAACGAACAACCAACAACCAACAACCAATGACCAACAACCAATGACCAATGACCAATGACCAATGACCAATGACCAATGACCAACAACCAATGACTAGCGATTGTCTTCTGCCCGGACAGCCTCTCAAAGGCTGATATAACGCAGAAAGTTGCGAACCGGCTGCCCGGGCTTGTACAGTTTCGGCTGACCGATCAACCCCCGCCCCAACACATACCCGTCGGGAACCGCGGGAGCGGGTGGAGTGGTGAGGATGGGTCGCAGCACACGTACCGGCTCGGAGCCGGGAAGATTCGCGATCGGAGCCGGATACTCAATCACGGTGGTCACGTTCGAATCGTAGCCACGCCATTGCTGTGGCGTGGGAAGAGGCGTCAGCTGAGACGCTACGGGCACCACGGTGATCGGATCGCGATCAGCCGCCGGCAAGTACATGCGATCGCCGGCCGGCAAACAGACCGGTTGGCTGGCGGTATCGGCTGGACTCTGGCAACAGACGGGTGACGCCGTCAGGATAATCGGCTGGACCCGCTCATAGTTCTGTGCTTCGACCGCAGGGACCGATAACATGCACAACGCCAACACCAGGGAAACCCACATCGCACGGTAACTCCTCATCGCTGCACCTCAACTCAACAAGTCTCCGATTCAGATAACCGGTAGACCTTAACGCAAGCCCCGTGCCGAACGTGTTGATTCAATCGCGGGAAGGGGCATTCGACCACGTTCTTGTCGCGACGTACGATGCATTTTCTGTTGATTTCAAGGCGTTTTCGTGCATTTTCCTGCCATCCGAGTCACTCCGGTGCGTCTGCCAAACCGCACAGCGACGACCTATTTTGGGCGTGTAATTCTTACAAGAAGTGAAAACAGACCGTCCGTACGACCGTTGCAATGGACACCGTCAACACGTGCCACTCACGCAACTTCCGGTCGTCGGCCGAATAGTCGCAGCACGAGGATCATGGCGACCAGTCCGACCCATAGCAGCGGCCAGACGGGGAGACCGAAGCCGACGGGCAACGTGCCGCAAAGAATGGAGATGGCGGCCACGACCAGCGCGTAAGGGAGCTGCGTCCAGACGTGCGCCACGTGGTTGCAGCCGCTCGATTGCGACGAGAGGACGGTCGTATCGGAGATCGGTGAACAATGGTCGCCAAAGATGGCCCCCGCTAACACGCTGCCGATCGAAGCAATCAGCAGCGGTGCATACGGATCGGTCGTCCCTGTTTGAGCTTCCATCATGCGGTACGTCGCTCCCACGACGATCGGCATCAAAATCGCCATCGTCCCCCAGCTGGTGCCCGTCGAGAATGCCACGAAGGACGAGAGGATGAACACGATCGTCGGCATCCACCGCACATCAATCGAACTCTGCAGCAGCCCCCCCAGATACTTTCCCGTACCCAAGTACTGCTCGCCCGTAATCCCGGAGATGGCCCAGGCCAGCCACAGGATGGTCAAGGCGGGGAGCACCAAACGAGCTCCGTCGAAAGCCGCTTCGCGCGACTGCGCAAAAGTCAGGATTCCCTGCAGAGCAGCCATGAGCACGGCAACCAACAAACCGGCCAGCGAGCCGTACACGAGTGCCAGATAGGAATCGCCGTTGTTGAAGAACTGGATCAGCGAGGACCCTGAAACATCGGCGGTCAGCGCACCGCTGGCTTTGTGCGCACCGCTGGCTTTGAGCGCACCGGTCAACAACAACAGCCAAACGGTCACGCTCAACGTGACGAGCACCGGCACCACCGCGTTATACCAGCGATGCGGGACATCTGCCGCGATGGCGGGCGGATCGCCGCTCGGCATCGCGGACGAATCCAGCGCGTCGTGCAAGGCCCGTCGTTCGGCCTGCAGCATGGGGCCGAAATCGCGTCCCAGCAGGGCCACCAAAGGCACAAACATCAGCGCCCACAACACGTAGAATCGATACGGAATCGTCGCCACAAACACGCTGAAACCATCGACCGTACCCCCTGGCAAGTCGAGACTGTTCAAGCCGGTCTGAATATAGGAGATCTCGCCGGCTACCCAGGTCGAGATAACGGCCAGTCCCGCCACGGGAGCGGCGGTCGAGTCGACCAGATAGGCCAGTTTCTCGCGCGAGATCCGCAGCCGATCGGTCAGTGGCCGCATGGTGTTACCGAGCAACAACGTGTTGGCGTAGTCATCGATGAAAATCAAGAGCCCCAACACCCAAGTCAGCATCTGCCCGCTGCGCCGCGTGCGTGCCCACGGGGTAAGTGACCTCACGACACCATGCATCCCTCCCATGCGATGAATCACTCCGATCATCGCCCCCATCAGAGCCGTAAACGTGAAAACGCGAATGTGATCGGGCTGACAGAGACTCGCCCACAGATGCGTCTCCAACAGATCCGCGACGGCCGTCAGCGGATTCCAGCTGGCGGACCAGTCTTTCAGAATCAGAACACCAATCGCCGACCCGAGTAACAGTGATGCGATCACACGGCGCGTGACAATTGCCAGCCCAATGGCCACCAGCGGCGGCACCAGACTCCACCATCCGTAACCCATGACGTTTCCTCATCCCTCGCCCGCTTGCGGCTTGTTGACTCAGTCGTGGGACAGGCTTCTAGTCCACTCACACAACGCTCCGCTGGCCCGCCTGCAGCGCGTCCGGCACGCCCAGAGGAAGATGCAGCACGAAGGTGGTACCTTGCCTGGGCTGGCTGATCACGTCGATGCGTCCGCCGTGTAAGGTCACGACACGCCAGCACTTGGACAGCCCCAGCCCCAAGCCACGCCCCGCTTCCCGCCCAGAGAAGAACGGATCGAACAGATGCCGCCGCACGCGCGGAGGTATCCCGGGACCGGTGTCGCGAATTTCGATCCGTGCCCACCCGTGCAGCTCGTCGGGTGCAGGCCCAGAGGGTCTCACCGTGAGCTCCAATTCCCCCTCGGCGCCGAGCGCTTGCAGAGCGTTGACACACACGGCGCGAATCGCCATGGCCAACTGCGTGGCGTCCGCCGATACGATCAACGGGTCGATACGGTTGGTGCAGCGGAGCTGCGTTCCCTGCAACCGCGCCTCCTCGGCCAGTTCGGCAGCCACACTGCTGACCAGCTGTACCAGGTCGAGATCATGCCGCACCAGTTCGGGCGGTCGCGCAAAGAGCATCATGTCGGCGATCATCTCGTTCGCGCGAAACGCTTGCGTGTTGATGATCGCCAGCATGCGGCGTCGCTCCGGATCGGGCTCTTCCGACAGCAAGGCCTGAGCGCGGGTGGAGATATTGGCCAACGGATTGTTGATCTCGTGGCTGGCCCCGTAGGCCAATTCGCCCAGCGATGCGAGCCGCTCGTGCTCCAACGTGCGCTGGAAATCGTGCTCCAGTTGCCCGAGCCTGCGGAGCCTGTCGGTCAATCCGACCAACAGATGTCGACTGGCGTCCACCACTTTCCCGCTGGTCTGCCAGCGGCGGCGCGCCAGCAGGGCCTCGGTCACGTCGATATCCGCCACCCGCCGGCCTCGGCGGCCCGACTCCCGCCACAACTTCGTGGCACGAGCCACCTGCTGCACCGTGGCACGCCGCGCAGGGCGCGCACGTTCGCGGAGCAATTGGACCAGCCAATCGGGCAGACAGCCTGGCTGCTGCCTGGTCACCGAAACACGGGGCCCACAACTGCGCAGCCATTCGGGGGCGTTGTGGAGCAAGCCAAACAGAAATGCTTCGGCCGCGACCGCGTCGTCCGCCACGGCGTCCGCCGCCAGTGTGGCCACCGCTACCGCATCCGCCGCCAACTCACGCCAGCGGACCGGCACATCTCGCGCCGCCGGCGGCTCAGCCAGCTCGGCTGGCGACCAATGCAGTAACTGTAATGCATGCCGAGCAAACCATTGTGCCAGATCCATGACACAGCGCGGTCCACCACCGCTCGGACCTGGATTCCCCGGAGTTACGTTCCCCGCCGCTGCATCGACGGCAGCGGCCACCGTCCCCGCCGAGCTGCCTGCCACGGTGCCGCTCCAGGTACCCGCGGCGCAGGCAGCCCACAGCGTCAAAGAAGGATCGACCGACATCAACTCGGCCACCAGCGTGTCACGCTCCGCCGGGTCGCCAATTAACAGCACGCGCACCAGTTCAAACGTGGCGTAATCGCAGAGCGGTAAACGCCAGGACGACGAACCGGCTCGCAGGCGAGGCAACCGTGGTATCTGACTGGCCGGCGGCTTGCTCACCCGATGTCTCCCGGAGTTCGCCCCGACACGCTCAGCCGGTCACCGCGCGCTCCATTTCCAGCAGGTCGCAGGCTCGATCCAGCAGGCGATCGACCGTGAACGGCTTGTGCATGAAGTCGTCCGCGCCGGCAGCCTTCAAATCGGCCACCTTCCCCTGCTCGACCATCCCGGAAATGCAGATGATCTTGACCGCCTCGAGCGAGCTGTCGCTGCGCACACGCTGGCAAACCTCCTTGCCATTGATGTCGGGCAGCATCACATCCAGCACCACCAGGTCCGGACGAAACTCCTTGACGAGCATTCCTGCATCGAATCCGTTGTTGGCTAAGCGGACGTCGAACCGACCGTCCCGCTCGAACACGTCCGCCAAGCAGTTCCACCAGCTCTTCGTCGTCGTCGACGATCAAGACCTTGCGTTTCCCACTCTCCAAGGCGTCCGTAGGGATACCGTTGTCCCGCATGAACGCGAAAAGCTGATCACGAGGAATCCTGCGGAATCGGCTGCCGGGGACTCGAAATCCCTTCAACGACCCGTTGTCGAAACAACGAATAATCGTCTGCTGGCTAACCTTGCAAATCTTCGCCGCTTCACCGGTTGTAAAGACAGTTTTCGTAGACATGGCGATGAACCATCCCTCCTCATCGATGGCCGGACTAGCGTGCTCGAAGGTCTGCTCTTTTCAGCTGGTAATCCACGGACTTACCAGAACCCCCGTACTTCCGTGGTATGCCACGTCGCTGCTGAGCCCCTAGCTCCCTCGTTAGTTAAGTTCCGCGGTGTACGTAAATAGCACACCTCCCTGAACCGCATTCATTTGGCAAGTTCGTCCGGTTCTTCCAAGATTACCGAATTTGCCAACCGGAGAGATTATACAACTCTGGGAAGAACAGTCAAGATTGATACATACAGCGTAAGTCATTGCTAAACAATCGACTTACAGCACAAAATGCGGAAACACGCCAAAATGCCTGTCAGGAAATGGGGGTCCGACAACGCTCTGGCGCGGGATCGCTCCCTCTCCGCGCTGGACTGCGCTGCAGCGTGGACATGCTGGCGTTGGCTCACGGCGATACGTCGACGTGCCCTCTCGGTCAACTCACTCGGAATCAGTGCGCGACACATGGCGATCAGCTGCGATGCTCGAGATAGGTCAGCAGCAGGGCGATGTCAGCCGGAGTAATCCCGCTGATGCGACTGGCCTGATCGACACTCACGGGCCGGATTTTGGCCAGCTTCTGGCGTGCTTCGGTACGCAGATGGACGAGCCGCAGGTAGTCGAAGTCGGCGGGAATGCGTTTCTTGGCCAACCGCTGCTGGCGTTCGACCTGCTGCAACTGACGTTCGACGTAGCCAGCATACTTCACATCGATCACGATTTGCTCGACCACTTCCGGGCGAACCGAAGCGAGTTCGGGCGTCCGAGACACGAGATCTTCCCAAGTCACTTCGGGGCGACGCAGGATTTTGGTGAACGTCACGCCCTCTGCACGACGCGAGTCCAGCAGTTGCCGGCGTGGCTTGGATTTCTTCTTCTTTGCGCTGCAGACGGTGCCAGCGGTGCTCGTCGACGAGACCGACCTGACGCCCGATGTGGGTCAAACGCCGATCGGCGTTGTCTTGCCGCAGCAGCAAGCGATACTCCGCTCGGCTGGTGAACATCCGATACGGCTCGTCCACTCCGCGGGTGACCAGATCGTCGATCATCACGCCGATGTACGCCTGGTCGCGACCCAGCACCAGCGGCTCCGCGCTCGGCCAGGGCCAAGCGCGGCATTGGCACCGGCCAGCAGGCCTTGCGCGGCGGCTTCTTCGTACCCGGTGGTGCCGTTGATCTGGCCGGCGAAATAGAGGCCGGACACGATCTTGCGTTTCCAGCGACGGCAGCAACTGATCGGGCGGGACAATAGTCGTATTCGACGGCGTAGCCGTACCGCATGATCTGGGCCTGTTCCAGGCCCGGGAATCAGCCGGAACATGGCGTCCTGCACGTCGCGCGGCAGGCTGGTCGGAGATTCCGTTGACGTAGACTTCGCAGCGTGTGGCGGCCTTCCGGTTCCAGAAACAGCTGATGCGACTGCTCGTCGGCGAACCGCACGACTTTGTCTTCGATCGACGGGCAGTAGCGCGGTCCGCTCGTTTGAATCTGCCCGCTGTACATCGGCGCGCGATGCAGATTCGCGCGAATCAGTTCGTGGACGGCCGCGATTGGTGTGCGTGATCCAGCAGGGCAGCTGCTCGACGTCGAGCCGATCGGTCAGGAACGAGAACGGCTGCGGCTGCTTCGTCGCCCGGCTGCTCTTCGGTCTGCGCGATAGTCGATGGTGCGGCCATTGAGTCGCGCCGGCGTGCCGGTCTTGAATCGCTCGACCTGCGAATCCCAGCCGCTGCAGCGCCGCGCTGATCCCGCCGTGGTCCCCTCGCCGGCCCGACCGCCCGGCCGTCTTGGCTTCGCCGGTGTGCATCAGGGCCTGCAGGAAGGTGCCGGTGGTCAGGATCACGGCCGGCGCACGATAGACCGCGCCGCCGCGCACGCGCACGCCCCGCACGACTGCGCGACGTCTGGCGTCGCCGCGATGCTCGGATCGAGCAAGATCTTCGACCGTCTCCTGCCGCAAGGCCAAGGTTCGGCTGCAATTCGACGAGCCGTTTGATCTCCTGCTGATAGGCTCGCTTGTCGGCCTGTGCCCGGGGGCTGTGCATCGCCGGCCCTTTGCGGCGGTTGAGCAGGCGGAACTGAATGCCCGTGGCGTCGATCGCTCGGCCCATCGCGCCGCCCAGCGCGTCGATTTCGCGGACGATCTGCCCCTTGGCCACTCCGCCGATGGCCGGATTGCAGCTCATCTGGGCGACCGTGTCGAGATTGGTCGTCAGCAGCGCCGACCTGGGCCCCCATCCGCGCAGCGGCCAACGCCGCTTCGGTCCCCGCGTGCCCGGCACCGACCACCACCACATCGTACTCGTACTCGATCTCACTCATCCACGGCTCTGCCAACTTCCGACACCATGCGACGCACACGTTCCCGGCAACGCAGCAAATCATAGTGGCGCAAGTGGGGGAATTGAAGAAGCCCGCACCGCTGAGCATAATGCGCGGGTTTGATGAACCTCTCATTACTTTCCAGGCACGCCCAGGCAAGGGAGAAATCGTGAACGCAAAGCGGACCTCCGGTACGATCGTGGCGATCCTCGTAGCAGCGTTAATCCAGACTCCCCCGTTGCCCGGCAGTGAAGTCGACAATGGCCCCAGTTGGCCTGAGTTTCACGGCCCCGGCCGGACGAACATCTCCCCGGAGAACAGGCCTCCTCAAGAGATGGCCCGAGGGTGGACCGCCACTGGTCTGGAAGTTCTCGAGTGCGGAACAGGGTATTCGGGAGTGGCGATCGCCCAGGGGATGATCTTCACGGCCGGTGACTTCGGCGCCGTGGAGATGCTCTTGGCCTTCGACTTGGACGGCAAGTTGTTGTGGAAATCACCCAACGGCGAAGCCTGGGGCATGGCGAGCCCCGGGTCGCGCACGACGCCGACCTACGACGATGGCACGCTGTATCAGATGAATCCCACCGGCAGGCTGGCGGCCTTTGACGCGCAGTCGGGCAAATCCCTGTGGGCCGTCGATCTCAAGTCCGAGTTCGACGCGAAATACGGCGTCTGGGCGCTCGCCGAGAATGTGATCGTGGATGGCGGAAAGGTCCTGTGCATGCCCGGCGGTCCCAAAGGCCGCGTCGTCGCCCTCGATAAACGGACCGGCAAGACGCTCTGGGCCAATACGGAGATCGAGCACTCGGCGGCGTACTGCTCGCCCGTCATCGTGACGCACGCCGGTGTGCGACAGTTGATCACCATGACTCAGAAGTCGGTGGTGGGCGTGGACGTCGAGACGGGGAAACTCGTTTGGTCCGCGCCTTTCGTCCCCACGTCCCCGCAGAACGCGCTGACGCCGGTCTTCCACGACGGCTATGTGTTTGTGGCCTGCGGCCACTCGACCGGCGGCACGCTCATGAAGATCGAACCGGATGCGCGTACTGCGTCGACCGTGTGGCATCGCGAGGACCTGGACAACTGCCACGGCGGCGCCATCCTCGTGGATGGAAAGCTCTTTGGCAGCGGATGCCGGCTGGGCGGAAAGAACTTCTACTGCGTCGACTTCCTGACAGGCAAGACCATCAAGCTCGATAAGACGCTCGGCAAGGTCGGCATCACCTGCGCCGACGAGATGATCTATTGCCTCAACCACCAGGGGACGATGTCCCTGTTGGCCGTCACGGCCGATGGGTTCGACGTGGTCAGTCAATTCAACCTGAAAAGGAAGCCCGCCAATTCCTACCTCGCGCATCCGGTCGTCTGCGGCGGAAGGCTGTATCTCCGCTGTGATGAGGATCTGTACGCCTACGACATCCGCGCGAAATGAGCGGCTGAAAAGCCGGTTTCGGCGGCGAATGTCTCCCAGCTTTCTCCGTTCCACATGATTGCCCGCTCGCAGGGGACGAAACCCCGTGGAAGACGTCAGCTGCCCGGCGACAACTTCGCTGTGCATGAACACCGTGCATTGGCAGCCCAGGTCGGAGGGCGTGGTGGACGCGGCTGCAAGACGCGAAAACTCGTCCACGATCGCCACGCCCAAATGGTCTGCCTGCTCCTCCAGGAACGATCCGGTGCCAGCCGCGCAGATTTTGTTCATCACGAAGTCATCGATATGCCCGTCCCGGACGTGGATGTATTTCGAGTCCTGGCCGCCGATCTCGAAGATCGTGTCGACATCCGGCGCGATCTCGACCGCGCCGCGCAGCTGGCACGTGATCTCGTTCTTGACCAGGTCCGCACCCAGCAAGTGCCCATCTGAGTCGACGAGCGCAGCTTGACCGCGACAGATCCGATATCGATACCGAGAGCGTGAGGCATAACCGCCTCGCCGTGCTGAAGTACAGTGGTGGCAGACGGGAGGACCAAACGACTCGTGTCCGTTGTCGCCCCTTCCGGAGACACCGCGGCAAAGAGAACAAAGCCTGAACGAGTGAGAGATTTCCGCCTACGGACCCCTCTGGCGCGCCAGGCGGACAGACTTGCCGGTCAGTACGCTTCTGGAACAACCCTTCCCACCCCACACGTCGTCTGCAGTCCACACCTCGGTGGATTACGGTGAGCCAACGAGTGGTTCGATGCGATCGCCGCGCAGGGAACGAGCGCGGACCCAACGCCGGAAGGACCTTTCGCCCCTTGTGTCTCCCGGCGGCCAGAGAAACCCAACTCGACTCTGCCCTTATCCTAAATCGATTGCTCGCGGCGGCAAGTCAGATTCGACCAACAGTCAGATCTCGTGCCGCACGGTCTCTTGGTTTGTCATCCGATTGTTTTACCCTAAGCGGCTTTCTTGGCCGCTGCCGGACCGTGCAGATTGAATAATCCGAAGATATCGTCCTGCGTCAAGCCGAGGCTGGCGGGACATTCCGTTTCAGAAAAAACGGTGTCGAACAACTGGCGTTTCTCCTCGAGCACTTGATGAATCCGCTCCTCAATCGTGCCGAGGGTCAGCATCCGCGTGACGGTCACCGGTCCGGACGCCCCGATCCGATGGGCACGGTTGATGGCCTGATCTTCCACGGCCGGGTTCCACCAGCGATCGAACAGGAACACGTAGCCGCAGAACTGCAGATTCAAGCCGACGCTCCCGGCTCCATAGCTCATCAACAGCACGTGATGGGATCGATCGCTTCGAAACTGTTCGATCACTCCGTCTCGCTTGCGAGACGGTATCTTCCCGTGATATTCCAGCGGATGGAAACGCTTGAGTCGCTGCCGAATCACTTCCAGCGTCTTGACCCACTGACTGAAGACGATGGCCTTCTTGCCACTGGCCGCCACCTCTTCCAGATCGGCCTCCAACCGTTCCAGCTTGCTACTGACACCCGATACCGGATCGAAGTTGCAGATCTGCTTCAGCCGCAACACCAGCTCGAACACATGCTGGATGGTCAGGGCCTCGCCCATATCGGACAACCGCACCACCCCCTGTTCCTCGGCCGTGCGGTAAGCGTCCCATTGCTCGCTCGTCAGATCCAGTTCGGCGTCGCGGTAGAGCTTGGGAGGCAAATCGGTCAGGACCGCGTCTTTGGTCCGCCGCAATACATAGTCGCTGGCGGCCCGACCGATGCGGCGAGCGCGCATGTTGCTGTGAAGGTATCCGGGCAGCAGAAAATCGAAGATGGCGACCAGATCCTCCGGGCTATTCTCGATGGGCGTGCCGGTCAGAGCCCACGAGCGGGACCGCGTGATCGAACGCACGACCTGGCTGGTCGTGCTGGAGCGGTTCTTGATCCGCTGTGCCTCGTCCAGCATGACCAGATCGAATTGCAGTCGCTTGCCGCGAAACATGTCGGCATCACGGAGCAGCAATTCGTAGTTGGCGATCTTCACCGACAGGTGCGTCTGCTCCCATTGCCAGCGCCGACGCTGCTGGTCGCCTTCGATCACATCCAGCGGCAGTTCGGGGGCCCACAGCGCGAACTCTCGCTGCCAGTTGCTGACCAACGGCTTGGGACAGATCAGCAGGACCGAACGGATTTCGCCGCTGCGCAGCAGCAGCCGAGCGGCAGTAATGGCCTGCATCGTCTTGCCGAGCCCCATTTCGTCGGCCAGGATGGCGGCATAGCGGGGATAAAGAAACGCCACGCCCTGGTACTGATAGGGAAACGGCTGAAACGGGAAACTCAACTGGCCGGAAGTCACCAGCGACTCGAGCGGCGGCTGCAACACGTAGTACAGCCGATCCTGCAACTTGATGATGTCGCGGGGCGGTTGAAATCGCGTGCAACCAGCGCCGTGGACCACCGACTCCCGGGTCGCCGCCGGCTCCCGGACCGCTGCCATCGACGGCTTGCCACCTGGCCGTGCCGCCTGATTGCTCCAGCCCGGCAGCTCGGGAAACGTGTAACTGCGCACCGGGATCGGCGGGCGACCAATGCGAATCGACACGGTCCTGGGTGCTTCCGTCTCCACCGCCAGACTGTTGACGACGACTTTGGTGTCGCGCTGCAGGGCCGTCATCCAGCCCGTGGCAAAGCACTTTACCTCCCACGACAGATCGAGCGAAAACGTGGGGATCGCCGGCGGCGACGGGGGCTGGCCAGCGGATGATCGATCGCCAGGCGGAATCGGTGCTGAAGTCATGGAGGCTGGAGTCCTGAGGCTGGAGGAGCGTAGCCGTCGGTTGTCGACATCCACCGTCACCCAAGTGTCCGGCGATCTTCATTCCGTATTCCGCACTCCGTTTTCCGCATTGGTCAACTGGCAAGTGAAAATGTCGTGAAGGACGAGCTTCCAGCCTGTCGGCACGCCACGCAAATGACAGGCTGGAAGCCTATCCCACGGATACGAAAAAACACGGCACTGCGGCTACCTCTGCTGCTGCTATCGCGCACTGCTGCGCGCCTCGTCAATGGCTTCACGAATTCGCCCGAACGGTTCGTCCAAATCAATTTGGTCGGCGAAATGAGGCCAGTTGCTGCGAACCGCCTCACAATCTTGCGGGTAGTCGGATGAAAACGCCAAGTGGTATCGGCCGAGCCCGAACGGGTGCAGCCCGTTGCCGGTCGGAGCGGGCATGGCGTGAGAGGAATCGCACCGTCAGTCGCGCTGCGCCATTCGCCGCGGGGACTGCGGAGCAGCGTACTCCGGACTCCCGCCAGAGTATCCGCTGCCGGACCACTGGTTGCCGGGTCACGCAGCACCAGCAACATGGGGGTCGAAACGAATTGCCGGGCCGCCATCGCCGGCTCGACGTCGGTAAACACGGCGATGGGAGCCGATTTGGATTTTTGCAGCAGAGTCGGCCCGATCCGCTCCCCATACAGGTACGGCTCCAACGTCGGACCGTACAGGATCTCCTGCGCTCGGTTGGAACGTACCGGGGCGGTACAGTGAAACTCCAGGGGGCGTCCCACCGCGTTGAGCACCAGATAGCCGCCAAACAGACCATGCTCCGCGTCGCGGGTGATGGTCAGAAACCCAATGGCGGGCAATGTCTTATGGCCGCTGGATATCATCATGCAGTCGCTCGTCAAGGCCTGTTGCGGGCAAAGTGTGCCGGCATTGTCTGCCAGCATGTCGGCCGGTACTGTTGGCCCCCCGCAGAGGAGGGCGTGCACCCAGCGCCGGTCGCCTCCGTTTCCATCGGGTCACGCCCCCCCAGGACTTTAGCGATCGTCCGGATGGAAACGTTGGCACCGCGGGATGCCGCCCCCCGGGGTCGACACTGTTCGGCACTTTCTTTCGCTCGACATCCTCTCAGGATCGTCTATACTGAGGGTTCACCAGTCGAGGAGAACTGCGAATGACACCGGATCCGCAACACTTGCCTATGTTTCGTATCGATGTATCGGCCGATGCATCCTCCAGTCACTTGGACGACAAAATGGACACCGGCGACCTGCTTGTTGCATTGTTGCGGCAAGTCATTTCCAACCAGGAACAACAGAATCAGCTGTTGAGAGACCTCAATAACCAGCTCAGTGCCTCGCAACGCCAACGTGCGCAGGAGCTGTGCCAGTGGAAGGACGCCAATCCGGATCTGGCCCGCTGCTGCCGCTCGGCTGCCGAAACGCTCAGCCGCGTGCAGACTCATTTCCTGCAGAATCTGACTGAAGAAATTGAAATGCACGAGGATTGCCTGATGGACGGCGAATTCATGCTCAACGAATTCGTCGACCGATTTGGACCCCGCTTGGCTCACCTCAACGGTGTGCTCCAAGTTCTCTCGCAGTTGAGCAACACCCCAAACTCGCCGCGCTAACCAAACCTCCCCACCAACGTATATTGCGAGAATTCGCAATCCCACCAACATCCGTGTTGTGCGTTTGCGTTTGCGCAGTGACTTATTGAGACACAGAGCTTGAGGCTGGTGAAACGGACTCATGTTTCTCCAGCTACCGACGCTGAGTCTTCCGTCGCTGTGAGCGCGCAGGCGCTGAGCCAACCAGCCCTTCGATCCAGCCTAAAAACCTTATGGTGCCCCGACACGACGCTTGGCCAATCCGCTCCTTGTTCGCTTACCTTCCCGTGGTTACTCGCAGCCGTGGCTGCGGGACTCGGTTGCGACCGTTTCGAGTCACTCGAAACGCCCTGGTCGTTGTCCACAACGCGGCACCCGGGCAGCCACCCGTCGGGGAATGGGTGGGTTATCGTGGTGCCCTGTTGCAGGGTGTGGCGGTGGACAAAGGGCTTCCGACGCATTTTGGCGAAGGCCTGAACATGCGATGGGTGGCTGCGTTACCCGGCACGGGGAATTCGTCTCCGACCATCTATGGCGACAGCGTGTTCCTGACGGCGGAGACTTCCAGTCAGCCACCCGATCTGCTCGTGCTGTGCTTCGACCGCGATGTCAGGATCGCTTGTGTGGCAGCAATCCGTCGGGACTCCGACCGGCAGCACACACCGCAAGAACGGATATGCGACAGCGACCATAGCGACAGATGGCCGGCGCGTCTACGCCACGTTTGGGGCCAACGGGGTATTCTGCTTCAGCATGGACGGCCAACGGCTTTGGCATGCGCCGTTGGAGCAACTGGAGCACGAGTGGGGTCATGCATCGAGTCCGATCTTGTCAGGGGATCTGGTCATCCAGTTGGCAGACGGCTCAAGCGGCAGTTATCTGCTCGCGCTGAGTTGTTACAGTGGAGAGGTCGTCTGGTCGACGGAGCGGAAGAGTTCGGGATCGTGGACGACTCCGGTGCTCGTGTGTGCGGGGGAGGAGGGCCGCACGCAGTGGGAAGTTGTGGTGAACGGCACGGGCAGCACCAACGGAGCCGCGGGATTCGTCATCGCCTACGATCCCCGAGACGGGCAACGAGTTATGGCGTGTGCGGGGCACAACGGACATCCCCTGTCCCTCAGCGATTGTGGGCAGTTCGCTGGTGGTCAGCACAAGCGGTCCGAACGGACCCATCTTTGCCATGCGGCCCGGTGGTCGCGGCAACGTCACGGAGTCCCATGTTGCGTGGCGACTACCCTGGGGTGGAGCCTACGTTCCTTCGGGCGTGATTGAAGGTCAGCTTCTTTACTTGATTTCCGACGCTGGCACGTTGACGGTGCCTGGCATTGTCGGATGGCCATGACTTGTGGGAGAAACAGCTGCACCGCACTTATAGCGCCAGCCTGGTGGCGGGAGAGGGCAAGCTGTTTGTGGTGAGTGAGCAGGGGGACATTCACGTGCTGGCCACGGGCGATCGCTGCCAGGTACTGGCGGTCAACCGCTTGCGTCAGCGATGCCTGTCTACGCCCGCTATTGCCCATGGCGCGCTGTTCGTACGGACGGAAGAGAATCTCTACTGCTTTGCCAGCTTGCCAACGCTGGCCCGCGAGTCTACCGCTCCCGCATCGTCCGCCACGCTCACACCGGTGTCGACGACCGTCGAGCCGCAAGTGTCGCCGGCACAGCAGGTGCCTTCGCCCTAAGGTGGCCTGCGGCCGCGCCAGAGTGTTACTGCGTGACATGCGCACGGTGGGCGCATGTTTATGGCGCCGACTGCTCGGTGAGAAACGAATGGGGATTGCGGAATGGGAAACCGCGTGAACGATGTAAATATGACTCCGCACTCCGCATTCCGCACTCCGCATTCCCTGGTAATCATTCCGGTCGTCCAGGTCAGCCGTACCAGTCAGCAAAACCAGACGCTCTGGTGATCATTTTGGTTGTGGCCGCTAGCCACCTTGAGATTTCCGCTTTCGGATTCCGACGTGCCCGTCTCACATGATGAGACCCGGCGATTCAGTCAAGAGGTGCCCTTGATGCTGACCGAATTGGTGGAAACCACCACACCCGACTCCTTGACCCTGCACGGTGCCTATTACCATCGACTGGAGCAGGCGGAGAACACACTGGCGTTGGATGCCATCTTGTTGCTGCATGGCGTGGGCAGCAATTTTTACAGCTCGCCCGTGATCACCCACCTGGCCCAGTGTTTCACTCAGAGCGGGGTAGCGGCATTGAGTGCCAACACGCGGGGTCACGATTTTGTCAGTTTGGCGCACACCGCGGCCGGCCCCCAGCGTCAGGGCGCTGCGTATGAAACGGTCGGCCAGTGTCGGCATGACATTCACGCCTGGCTCCACTTCCTCTGCCAGCGTGGTGCTCGGCACATTGGGATCGTGGGTCACAGCCTGGGAGGTGTGAAAGCACTGTACGCCACGGCGCTGCACGCACACGAGGCAACACGAGTGGTGGTGGCACTTTCACCTCCCCTGCTTTCCTATTCGGCGATGCTCAACGGCCCGCGGAAAGTTCTGTTCGAAAAGACGATGGCCCGCGCTCAGGAACACGTGCAGCAGGGGAAACCGGAAACGCTCATCCGCGTGAAGTATCCGTTTCCCCTCTTGATCACGGCAGCCGGCTACGTCGAAAAATATGGTCCGGCTGAGCGGTACAATCTGCTCCGATTCGTCAGCCAGCTCCCCTGCCCTGCCCTATTCACCTTTGGCCAAGAGGAATTGGAAAGCGGCAGCATCGCCTTCGCGGGACTCCCGGCTGCCCTGCGAGACTTGCCATGCTGCCGTCACACGCTAGAAAGTGTTACGATTCCCCATGCCAACCACCTCTACACCGGCCACTGCGGTGTTCTGGCCCGCGAGATCCTGCCGTGGCTCCGTAATAGGCTCCGGACGTGAGCGGGAAGCGTAACGGGGCGAGGCGTAACTGCGAACCAGCCAAGATCTGTGACTGAGGAATTGATATGAGTTCATCGGAAGGCGATACAGCGGGACCGGCTGCGGTGGCGGCAGCCCGCGCCCAATTGGACGCACATGTGGTCGACATCGTGCAATGGCATTTTCACGAGTCGACGGGCTGCCCTTTCTGGCTGGAGAAGAAGTCCACTTTCGACTTTGATCCCTTGAAGGATGTACGGTGCTTTGACGACCTGAAGAAGTTCCCGCTGTTTGAAGACGAATGGCTGCGTGGCGGTCCTGTGCGGCGGTGGGTGCCGAGGGCGTTGGCCGACAAGCCGATCTACGTGTTCGAGACAGGTGGCACGACAGGAATCCCCAAGAGCCGGGTCGTGATCGATGACTTCCGCATCGACTACGAGTTATTCAGCGAGACGCTGCCTGACCGCTATTTCCCCCAGGGCGCAAACTGGCTCATGCTCGGCCCCTCCGGCCCGCGCCGCTTGCGACTGGCCGTCGAACACCTGGCTCAGTTCCGCGGCGGCATCTGCTTCTGCATTGACTTGGATCCGCGGTGGGTCGTCAAGCTGATCAAGAAGGGCTGGATGGAGCACCTGGAAGAATACAAGAAACACTGCATTGAACAGGCGATCACCATTCTCACCGCGGGTCACGATATCCGCTGCATGTTTGCGACTCCCAAACTGCTCGACGCGTTGGCGATGGCCTTGGAGGAACGGGGGACGAGCTTGCCGGAGGTGGGGATCACCGGCATCTTCTCCGGTGGCACCGAATTCACTCCGCAGTGGACTCGTTACGCCATCGAAGAACTGCTCAACGGGCCACCGCAGGAGGGTGGCGTCTATATGACGCCAACCTACGGCAACACCTTGATGGGTCTGGCCTGCAGTAAACCGGTCTCGGCAGCGGACCAATACAAGATCACCTACTACGCGCCGCAGCCGCGAGCAGTAGTAGAAGTAGTTGACTTTGATGATCCCAACCGCCTTGTGGACTACGGTGAAACGGGACGTGTCAAGCTCACAACGCTGACCAAAGAATTCTTCGTGCCAGGCTTTCTGGAACGAGATGAAGGTGAGCGGGAGATGCCCTACAAGACCTTCCCGTGGGACGGTATCAGCGGCGTGCGTCCCTTCCACGGCGTGGCATCCCAGACAACCGTCGGCGTGTATTGAGAGTAGTGAGTAGTGAGTAGTGAGTAGTGAGTAGTGAGTAGTGAGTAGTGAGGAGTGAGGAGTGAGGAGTGAGGAGTGAGGAGTGAGGAGGGGCTGTAGGTCAGACGCTCCTGGCATCGCAACAGATGAAAATTGCGTGATCGACGAGTCGCTCAGCGGGGCAGGGACAGCTGTCGGGCTGTGAACATCCAACAGCAGAGGAGAATTCAACCGGTGCTCAACATTCCGATCTTACGTTGGGGGAAACCATACGAGTCGCTGGAGGTGGACGAAGTCATCCATTTTCGCACCGGGGAGCCGATCGCCCGAGTCAGCCAGGCCAACGGCGGGATAATTCAGCGCGACATGCGCAAGTGCGCAGCGGGCACGGGAACTCTTATGTGAGATTCCCAGCAGTGAATTGATCCAGCGCGTAAAGAAGGCGGCCGAACTGTACGAACATGCCACGCTCGAAATCGGTGACGGCGGGCAGTCACCGGAGGATTTCGTACAGCAGCAATCTGCCACGACGGGGCTGCCGCTGCATATGTGCCAGGCGAACATGGCGAAGAACTCGTTCGTCTTGACGCACATGGACCAGATTCTGGATTGCCTGACACGCGATCTGGACTTGAACATCTTGACGCGTGGCTACGGCACGGAGAATCGCGGCGTGGTGGTCAGTTATCAGGCCCAATCCCCGATTCTCGGTGCCGTGTTGCCGTCGAACTCCCCCGGCGTTCATACGCTCTGGCTGCCAGCCATTCCCTTGCAGTTGGGGCTGGTACTCAAACCCGGTCCGCAAGAGCCTTGGACTCCTTATCGCATGGTGGCCGCCTTCATCGAGGCAGGCATCCCGCGGGAGGTTTTCGGGCTGTACCCCGGTGGGCCGGAGGCGGGAGCCGCATTGCTCGCGGCGGCCCCGCGAGCGATGATCTTCGGGGGGCTGCCCACGGTGCAGCAGTACCAGGGTAATCCGCGAGTCCAGGCACATGGCCCAGGATTCTCCAAGATCCTGCTGGGGGACGATGTCGTCGATCATTGGGAACAATATCTCGACGTGATGGCCGAGAGCATCTACCTCAACAGCGGTCGCGGCTGCATTAACTGCTCCGGGATCTGGGCTTCACGACACACACGCGAGATCGCCCAGGCTTTGGCCGAGCGATTGGGTCCCATCGACGCCTTACCACCCGAGGATCCCGCCGCGGGCCTGGCGGCGTTCACTGTGGCCGGCATGGCCAGAGGGGTATGGGAGATGATCCAGCGTGATCTGCAGACGGAGGGCGTGACGGACATGACAGCCTCTTACGGTCCGCGGCTGATCGAACAGGAGCGATGTGCGTACCTCCGACCGATGGTCGTCCACTGCGAGTCCTGCGATAGCGAAGTGGCTGGTCGCGAATACATGTTCCCCTTCTCGACCGTCGTACAGTGCCCGCAAGACCAGATGCTGGCCAAAATCGGTCCGACGCTCGTTTGCACCGCGATCACCCGCAACCAGGGACTCATCCGCCAATTGACCAACGCCACGCACGTCGACCGGTTGAATATTGGCCCGATCCCCACCACGAAACTGAACTGGCTGCAGCCTCACGAAGGGAACATCATCGATTTCCTGTTCCGCTCGCGAGCGTACCAGATTTCCGACGAGTTTCTCGGTAGCGACTCATGAGCAGTGTACCGTTCGATTTCCAGATGCCCACACGCATCGTGTTCGGTGTCGACAGCATCGATCGGCTGGGTCCATTTGCGCGCGAGTTGGGAGCCCAGCGAGTCCTGGTGGCAAGCGACCGTGGAGTGATCGACGCCGGGCACACCGCTCGAGGCATCGCTTCGCTGCGGGAAGCCGGTCTGGCCACACACTGTTTTGACAAAGTCCACGAGAACCCGTCGACCGACGATATTGCCGCGGGACTGGAGGTCGCGCGGGCGTTTCAGCCTGACTTGTTGGTCGGGCTGGGAGGGGGCAGTTCCATGGACTGTGCCAAGGGGATCAACTTCCTGTACACCAACGGCGGCCAGATGAAGGACTATTGGGGCATCGGCAAGGCCCAGCAGCCGATGCTGCCCATGATCGCCGTGCCCACGACGGCCGGAACGGGGAGTGAAACCCAGTCGTTCGCCTTGATCTCCGACGCGCAGACTCGCGTCAAAATGGCCTGCGGGGACAAGAAAGCGGCCTTTCGCGTGGCCATTCTGGACCCTCGCCTGACCCTCACTCAACCACCGCGTGTGACCGCGCTGACCGGCATCGACGCCCTGGCCCACGCGTTGGAAACGCTGGTCACCAACAGATGGTCACCGATGTCTCGCGTCCTGAGTCGTGAGGCGTGGCGACTGCTGTCCGGCAATTTTGAGCGCGTGCTGCAGGACCCGACCGATCTGGACGTTCGCGGCGCGATGCAATTGGGGGCCTGCTTCGCCGGCTTGGCGATTGAGAATTCCATGCTGGGAGCGGCACATGGATTGGCCAATCCCCTGACCACCCATTATGGAATCGTACATGGCCAGGCGGTGGGGCTCATGTTGCCACATGTCATTCGCTTTAACGCCTCACGCGTGGCAGATATCTACCGCGAGCTGCTCGCAGCGACCGCATCCTCGGGGACAGGCCTGTCGCCCGACGATGGTGCGGAGGGACTGGCCGAGTTCCTCACCGGCCTGGCAACACAAGCCGGTCTGTCGACACGCCTGTCGCAGTGTGGTGTCGAAGAGTCCGTACTCCCCAAACTGGCTGGCGAGGCCGCTCGACAATGGACCACCTCGTTCAACCCGCGTCCAGCCGATGTGAATGCCCTGTTGCAGCTTTACCAACAAGCGTTCTGATACAATAGATCGGTCCATGCATCGGTTCGGGAGAGTCGAGCAACTTTGGGAATCACCAACATGCCACGCCCCAGACATTGTACGTTCTTTACTCTACTGGCTGCCTTGTCGATCTTCATGCCGTCCCTGAGCGGGGCCGATTCGACCACCAGCAGCGCTGCGCCGGTCAACTGGTCGGTCTTTCGTGGTGACGCCGTGTTCGACGGGTGTCGCCCAGGGCGAGCTGCCGGAGAAACTGGACGTCGTCTGGCAGCACCAGATCAAAGACGGTGCGTTTGAAGCCACGCCGGTCATTGCCGACGGCGTGGTCTACATCGGTGATCTGGACGGCAACATCCTGGCGCTTGATCTGAAAACCGGGAAACCTCGCTGGCAGAAGAAGCTGAACACGGGATTCACAGCGGCGGCCGCGATCCGCGACCAACGTCTGTTTTTCGGAGACATCGACGGGCAGATGCATTGCCTGGATGCCGCCAGCGGTGCGAGCATCTGGACCTTTGATGCGGCAGCCGAAATCAGCTCGGGGGCGAACTTCCACGAGGCGCACGTGCTGTTCGGCTCACAGGACGGCTCGCTCTATTGCCTGGACGCCCAGAGCGGCAAGCTGGTGTGGAAGTACTCTATCGAGAACCAGGTTCGCTGCACGCCGACGATTGTCGACGGGCGGGCGTTCCTGGCCGGTTGTGATGCGGCGTTGCACGTCATCGATGTGGCCAACGGCACGGAGCAGGCCAGTGTCGACATCAAGGCGCCGACCGGCGTCACCCCCGCGGCGGTGGGCGACCAGGTCTTTTTTGGGACCGAGGGGAGCCAGTTCTTCTGTGTCGACTGGAAGAAAGCGGCCGTGGTCTGGACATTCGAGGACGGCAAGCGGCAACAACCCATGCGCAGCTCGCCGGCCGTGTCGGGCGAACGAGTGGTCTTCGGCGGGCGAGCCAAGAAGGTCTACTGCGTCAACGCCAAGGATGGTGAGCTGATGTGGGAGTTTTCCACCCGTCAGCGTGTCGACTCGTCGCCCGTGATCGTCGGCCCACGGGTCTTTGTCGCAGCGGCCGACGGACGCCTCTATGCGCTGGACCTGAAGACCGGCAAGGAAATCTGGCAACACGAGGCCGGGGGCGGATTTACGGGCTCGCCAGCCGTCTCCGACAGCCGGCTTGTCATTGCCAGTGATGACGGAGTCGTCTATTGTTTTGGTAGCAAATCGGAGTAGTGCGGTGCCACAGCGGGAGCGGTGGAGCTGGGAGCTGAGCCGTGGTGGAGTGGGGAAACCGCCCCTCGCGACAGCGGCGCAGAGACCGCGGCAGATCGAACTCTTGCTGAGCACGGTCTGCAATACTCCAATACTCCTATCAATACTCCAATCGAACCCGGCGTGAGAACCAGAATCCGATAGCGACAAAGTCAGCCCATGCCTACGGAAACCACCAAGACCGAAGTTGGCAACTACTTCATCTCGAACTACCCGCCTTTTTCCTGCTGGCAGGAGCGATGCGGTCGACGAAGTGCGTCAGGCGATGAATCAGGCGCCGGCCGACGTCCCGCTGGGTCTCTACCTGCACATTCCCTTCTGCCGCAAGCGGTGCAAGTTCTGTTACTTCAAGGTCTTCACCGACAAACGTGCGGGGGACATCGAGCAGTACATGTCCGCCTTGGCGCGGGAGATCGAGCTGGTCAGCCGCCTGCCGGTGATGGGAGAGCGGCCGTTTCGCTTCGTTTACTTTGGCGGCGGCACTCCGTCGTTCCTGAGCGTGCGGCAACTCACTTCGCTGGTCGACCGGTTGCGTGAGAACATCGATTGGTCACGGGCCGAGGAGGTGACTTTTGAGTGTGAGCCGGGCACGCTGGCCGAACCGAAGATCCACACGCTGCGCGAATTGGGAGTCACGCGACTGAGCCTGGGGGTCGAGAACTTCAGTGACGAAGTGCTCAGCGAGAACGGGCGAGCGCACTTGTCGGCGGAGATCTATCGGGCCTGGGAGTGGATCCAGGCGGCTCAGTTTCCCAACGTCAATATCGACTTGATTTCCGGCATGGTCGGTGAGACGTGGGACAACTGGAAGGACAACCTTCGCCGCACCCTGGAACTCTCGCCCGACAGTGTCACGATTTACCAGATGGAGCTTCCTTTCAACACCGTCTACTCGAAGGATATTTTGGGCCACAAGATCGAGACGCCGGTGGCCGATTGGCCCCTCAAACGCGCCTGGGTCGATTTCGCATTCGACCAACTGCAGGGGGCCGGTTACCATGTGTCGAGCGCGTACACGCTGGTGAAGGATCCGGCGAAGGTGAATTTCAGTTATCGTGACAACCTGTGGCGTGGATCCGACATGCTGGCAACCGGCATCGCCAGTTTCGGGCACGTTTCCGGCGTCCATTATCAGAATGTGCCGCAGTGGGATCAGTACGTGTCGACGCTGCTGGAGCAGCACGAACTTCCGATCGGCCGTGCGTTGCGCCCGACGCCGCACCAGCGTCTGGTCCGCGAGATGATTTTGCAGCTGAAGCACGGACGATTGGAGCTCGCTTATTTCCAAGGGAAGTTCGGCATCGACATCGTGCAGCGGTGGCATGAGGTCTGGCAGAAATACGTGGCGGAGGGTTGGTGTACGGTCGACAAGGATCAGATTACGTTGACGCGCGCTGGGTTATTGCGAGCGGACGGGTTACTCCCCGCGTTCTTTGAATCGGAGCATCAGGGAGTCCGCTACACATGAGCGATCTGGTATTCATGATGGGGGAGTTTGCCGCCCGCGTCCCCACTGACCGCCAGTATTGTCACGAATCACATGTGGGCTCAGCAGATTGGCAGTCTATACCGTTTTGGCTTTACGGCTTATGCCGTGCGTCTGTTGCAGGACGTGTATTTCCTCGAATGGTGCGTCGATGATGACACCCCTGTGAGCCTGCGGCAGCAAATCGGATCGATCGAGAGCAAGAAGGCCGAGAGTGATCTCTACTCCCCGGCCGGCGGCCGCCTCGTACGATTCAATGCGGCGTTGATGGACGATCCGTCCGCCATTAACGTAGACAAGTATGGAGACGGATGGCTGTTCGAAATGGAGACCGGCGGCGAAGCCTTCCTCTCGCCGCAGGCCTACCTGCAACACCTGGACAGCGTTTGGGAAATCACGCAGCGCACCATTAAGGGACAGTTGAACTGATGGCACAACGAATTTCGGTCGTCCTCTCGCAGGGCCAAAGCAACAACCCGGTCAAACGCCAGCTGGAAGAGACGATTGTGGCCGAGCTGATCATGACCAGCGGCATCGACATGCTGGTGATCCCTCACCTGTATGACCTCAGTCCCGACAGCTCGGCCATGCTCGCGCTACAGGGACTGAGCGGCAATTTCGTGCTGCTCAGCTGGCTCTACCCGCGAGCCGCTCATTGGACGCTCGATCGGCACGACATCCGCGGCCGGTTGGGCGAAACGGCGCTCAAGTCGGCCTGGGATGAGCGGAAGAAGAAGTGGGAGACGCAGACCAAGGAGTATCGTCCCGACCCCGGGACGCCACGGGTGATCGACGATCGCCCGCTCCCCGAGCGGACCATTTACCACTTGGACCTGCGGATGGAGGATAACGCGCAGGTCTACCTGGATGAGGTGAAGCGGATGGCGGCCGAGCAGGCGACCCGCGTCGTCGGCCTGCTGGGAGGTCTCAATGGGACTCAACATCCGGCCGCGTCGCCGACCACCCCGCTGCCTCAGCCGCCGCTGGTCGAGCAGTCGGGGGCCCGCCGCTGGTACCCGGTGATCGACTTCAGTCGCTGTACCAATTGCATGGAGTGCATCGATTTCTGCCTGTTCGGCGTGTACGGAATCGACCAGCAAGAGACGATTCTGGTGGAGCAGCCGGACAACTGCCGCAAAGGGTGTCCCGCCTGCAGTCGAGTTTGCCCCGAAAACGCGATCATCTTTCCCCAGCACAAGACGCCCGTGATCGCCGGGGACCCGAGCATCGGTGGGGAAATGAAAATCGATCTGTCGCAGTTGTTCGGTAAGCCGAACGACGCGGAGACCGCCGCCAGGGAACGGGACGAGCATCTTCGGTTAGCCGGTCGCGAAGCAGTCGGGGCTCCGGTTGCCCGCCACCGCGACACTAAACCAACGCAGGATTCCCAAGACGAGCTAGACGAACTGATCGACGAACTCGATCAGCTCGATCTGTGATCCGCTTAGGACTTGTATCTGAGTCGTCACGATTTGCCCTACAAGTAGACGAAACACGCGGTCGCCAGCGGCCCGTGCCCTTCGAAAGAGATCGCCCTATGTATATCCGAATGGCCAAACGCCTGCTGTTGGACACCAATAAGCGTCTGCTCTGGAAACTGGCGTGGAACGCGGGCTTCAAAGGTATTCGCTCGATTCGCCAGCACAAGAAACGG